>NZ_JAAGPR010000017.1 GCF_017104965.1 Paraburkholderia sp. Ac-20340 | reverse complement strand
ATGGGGAAAACGATGTCGTGCAACGCGTCGGATGGAACGGAGAGCTACGCTTCAGGCAGCGGCGATTCAAGGTATCCAGCGCGCTGCACAATCTGCCGGTAGGCATTCGCGAACGCGCTGGAGAAGATGACTGCTATGACCTGTATTTTGCGCACCACTGCTTTGGGACTATCAATCTGAACCAGCAAACGTGAACGGATAATGTGTTACCCATGTCTCCGTACACCTGTTACCCATGTCTGCGGTCTGTACACCGCTGCAAAGAAAAGTAGGTGCCGCCCCGCACAGGGGCGACGCTAACAGACCGACACGAAAACAGGAAAACCCGAAAACAGGAAAAAACCCAAAAAAGCGAAAATAAAAAAACCTCAGTGCGAAATACTCTCCAAAGACTTCCCAAGCGTGCGCGGCCCCATAAACCCAATAGCGACGATAACAAGCGACATCGCTCCGGCGATAAAAACAAACACCCCTGCGACCCCAAACTCTCTCAGCGTAAAAGCGATCACAAAAGAGCTAAAAACAGCCGAAAGCCGACTCCAGGAATAGACAAAACCGACAGCCCGAGCCCGAATAGCAGTCGGATAGAGTTCCTGCTGATACGTGTGATAAGTAAAAGAAATAATATTCCCAGCCAGCGTAAGCAGCACCCCCAAAGCCACAATAGCGCCCGCCGCCCGCACCTGACTAAACATCAGCCCGGCCACAATATTGACGGCCGCCATAAAAACAATCACATGCTTGCGCTCGAACCGATCGGCGATGAAGTACCCGAGCAAAGGCCCAAGCGGCGCAGCCAACCCGATAACAGTCGTATAAAGCAGACTGGAAGTCACGGTAACACCTTGCTTGACGAGCAAAGTCGGCACCCAGTTAGCGAAGCCAAAAAACCCGATCGTCTGAAAGATATGAAACAGCACCAGCATGATGGTGCGTTTGCGATAAGGCGGCTTCCACATATCGGCGAAACCAGACTTCTGCGTCACGGGATCGGCGGGCCCCGGAGCGGGCAAAGCACGCCCATACTGCCGCTCGACAAGCGCTTCGAGCCGCGCCAGCACGGCATCGGCCTCATCGACGCGCCCCTGCCCCGCGAGCCAACGCGGACTTTCTGGAAGATTGCGCCGGAAATACCAGACAAACAGCGCACTCACGCCACCGAGCAGCACCACCCAACGCCACCCATCGAGCCCATAAACCGAACGCGGCACGAACAGATACGAAAGATAGGCCGCCACCGGCACAGCGGTAAAACCAATCGTCTGACACACGGCAAAAGCACGCCCGCGCAAATGCTTGGGCGCGAGTTCGGAAAGATACGTGCCGATCGTCACGAGCTCGACGCCAATCCCCATCCCCGAAACAAAACGCCAGAAATTGAGCCCCGACGAAGTGTCCTGAAACGCCATGATCGTATTGGCGACCACATACCAGAGCATCGACCACGTAAAAATCGCACGTCGGCCGAAACGATCGGCGAGAAACCCGCAGGCAATCGTGCCCAGAAACAGCCCGCTAAAGAGCGCAGCGATAAAACCCGCAATCCCCGAAGTACCGAAAAGCCCTGGCGTAGTCGGCGTGAGAATGCCGCTCCTGACGAGCCCGGGCGCCACATAACCCGTATAAAGCAGATCGTAGAGTTCGAAAAAGAAGCCCAGGCTCAGCAGCAACACGAGCTTCCAGATCGCACCCGTGGCAGGCAGACGATCGAGGCGCGCGGAGATCGCGCCTTTGTCTGCACCTGCAATGGTCTGCGCCGTCGATGCGCGGTCGTTGGCGCGCGGCTGGGGAGCGCTCTCCAGAGAGGCCATGCCTGTCTCCTGAAACGGTGTTGGAATGAATCGGCGCCCACTGCCTGTCCCTGTCGAGCGAAATGACGTGAAATCGCGTCGACGCACAGGGGCGGATCGCCGATTGTATCCAGGCCCGCCGGGTTTGAGACCCGTTCGCGATCTCCCGATCCGCGGGCACGGGTGCTTTGACGCACCTTAGTGCTTTAAGCGTGCAGCGCCTGCAACTCGGCGAACGAGGCAATATGTCCGGCCAGCGCACTCGCCACCACCGTCGGCGGGCTGGCGAGCCAGACCTGTCCGGGCCCCGAGCGCCCCGGGAAATTGCGGTTGATCGCGCTGATGGTGACTTCGTCGGCCTGCGTCGACGCGCCCGGCCCGCAGTTCGCGCACGCGCCGCACGACGGCTGCAGCAAAATCGCGCCGACCTGTTCGAACGCTTTCAGATAGCCGCGCTGCTCGCAGTAATCGCGCACGTCCGACGTGCCGAACTGCAGATAGAGCCGCACGTGCTCCGGCACACGCAGACCGCGCCCAGCGGCCCAGGCGAGCACCGCGTGATAGTGATCGAAGTCCTCGCGCTTGCCGGCCGTGCAGGAGCCGCCATACGCGATATCCACGCGCGGGCGCTCGACCAGATCGCACAGCGCCACGCCGTTGCCCGGGTCGCCTGGCGCGGCGAGCATCGGCGTAATCCGCGTGCAGTCGATCTCGATGACTTCGGCGTAAGGCGCGCCTTCGTCGCTATGCATCCACGGCTCGATCAGAAAATCGACGCCGCGCCGCTCCTTCAGGAAAGCCACCGTGACTTCGTCGGGCGCGACGATGCCGGTAAAGCCGCCCAGTTCGGCGGTCATATTGGTCAGCGTCGCGCGTTCGTCGATCGTGAGTTGCGCGACGGCTTGGCCCGCGAATTCGAATACCTTGCCCACACCGAGACCGGCGCGAATACGCTTGTCGGCGAGCAGATGCAACACGAGGTCTTTCGCGGTTACGCCCGGCGCCACCGCGCCGTCAAAGCGGATCAGCAGCGACGCCGGCACCGTCATGCGCACCGCGCCCGTGACGAACGCGTTGGCCATATCGGTTGTGCCCACACCGAACGCCACGCAACCCAGCGCGCCGCTATGCGGCGTATGCGAGTCCGTGCCGACCACCACCTGCCCCGGCAGCGCGTAGCGTTCCGCCATCATCGCGTGCGAAATGCCTTCCGAACCTTCGGCGGGCGCATCGGCGGATGCCGGCAAATAGCCGTGATCGCGAATGCCGTATTCGCTCGCGAACTGGCGATGCGCGGCGGACAATTCACGCACATCGGGCAGCAGGCCATTACGCACGTGCAGCGCACTCTTGTGCGCGTACGAAAGATGATCCTCGAACGCGAGCATCGTCTGCGGTTCGTGCAGCGCGAGCGGCCGGCCGAATTCGGCGTGCAGCATATGCGTGGCCATGCCGGTGTAGTACTCGTGGATAAAGCGCCAATCGGCGCGCACGAATACGCCCGCGCCGGGCGTAAAGGCGTCGCTGGTGCCTTCAGTGCGCAGCGCGTGGCGCTCCAGGATCTTCTGCACCAGCGTGCGCGGCTGCTGCGTTTGCGCGGCCGCTGCCGGGCGAATCTCGCGCATATGGCGCGCGCCGTAACGCAGCAGACCGCCGCTGCGCAGAATGGCGGCTGCCAGCGCATCGCGCGAGGCCACCAGTTCGTCGATAAAAATCGGCTCGCCGCGCTGGATG
This sequence comes from Paraburkholderia sp. Ac-20340, assembly GCF_017104965.1. Taxonomy (GTDB): domain Bacteria; phylum Pseudomonadota; class Gammaproteobacteria; order Burkholderiales; family Burkholderiaceae; genus Paraburkholderia. The sequence continues at coordinate 175,539 of NZ_JAAGPR010000017.1, read as the reverse complement.
CGTTCGATCAGACCGAAATCCGTCGAGGTAAACAGCCCCAGATTATCGGCATTCTGTCGATAGATGCGCTCGAAGCTCTTCGCGATCACGAGCCGAATACCCGCGCGATATTCCGCGAGCGGACTATGTTCGCGCGACGACCCTTTGCCGTAGCGATTGCCCGCTACCGTCACACAAAAGCCGCCATTGCGCACACCGTCCATGCCGATGGGATTGCGCTCGCCCACGCGCAATCCCACATAGGGCACGCGGCCCAGACGCTCGTCGAAGCGTGTGAGCACGCTCATCGGCGTGATTTCGTCGGTGGAAACGTCGTCGCGCAGCGTGTCGGCGGGCACGTCGTGCAAATCCGCGCCCGCGAGTTGCTGCTCGATCTGCGCCGGGTTCGTGGTGAGGAACAGAATCCGGCCGCTCAAATCCAGGGTTGCCATCCAATTTCTCCTTCTCCCTGCAATGTAGCGGGCGCGGCAAGGCGTGGCGAAGTGCTGGATCGGCACGTGGGGCATCGCAAACGGCGATGTCCGCACAAACCCTTATTTCTGGCGTTCCGGCGGCGTTTCGGTCAGCAGATCGACCAGCGCCTGCACCGCGCGCAACCGCGACGACTTGCGCAGCGCGTGGACCTGCAGGCTGCGCCCGAGCGCCCACGCGTCGCCGAGCGGCCGACGCACGAAACCACGCGAACCCGCGAACGCCGAGGCCGCGCTGATCGGCACGATGCCGATGCCGAGTCCCGCCTCCACCATGCGGCATTGCGCATCGAAACTGTTGACCGTCACGGCGAGCTTCAGCGGTGCGCGCTGGGCGTCGGCGCGCTCGTGAATCAACCGGTCGAGCGCGCCGCCCGCCTGTAATGCCACGAGCGGAAAACGCATGACATCGGCGAAATCGAGCTTCTCCATGGCGACGAGTTCGTGATCGGGCGGCAGCACCACCATCAAGGGATCGTGCGCGAAATGCCACGATTCGAGCGCGGCAGGCGTGCTCGCATTCGCGGACACGCCCACGTCCGCGCGATCTTCCACGCACGCGCGCACGACTTCGTCGCTCACCGCTTCGGTCAATTCGATCTGCACGAGCGGATAGGCAGCCTGAAACGCCTTGAGCCGTTCAGGCAAAAACCCGACGATAGCCGATGCATTCGCATAGAGACGCACCACGCCCGCAATCTGGCCGCTGTGCGACTGCACTTCGCGCGCGAACGACTGTAGTTGCGCGTGCAACGACTGTGCACGCGCGAATGCTTCGCGGCCCGCCTCGGTTAGCGCCACGCCGCCGTGCGAGCGGATCAGCAGCGGCATGCCAAGCGCGGTTTCCAGATCGGCAATGCGGCGGCTCAGGGCCGAAGCGGCAATGTGATGCCGGCTCGCCGCGCGGGCAATAGAGCCTTCTTCGACGACGGCAATAAAGAGTTCGAGGCTATAGGGATCGATACGCATGCTGCCGGAAGTCCTCAAGGTTTATTGCATGTACATAACAACTTTGTCAGCCGATCAACATCTTGATGTCAGGTGCCGTGGTTTATGCTTTTACGCGAGTTTCGATCTCACCTGCAAGTGCGCGATGTGCGGGTTCGCCGTCACGTTCGCGCCAATTCGCGCATAATCGCCGTGAACCCTGTTTGTCTTCCGGTTCGCACCCATCCTTCGTTGCACCACTTCTGTATCAATGTCACGTAGCAAAAAAGCCCACTCCGTACTGCCTCCCACCGCTTCTTCCCGCTTCATGCAGCGCCCGTTGGACGAAAAAACGGCCACCGACATGGCGCTCGCGCATCACCTCACGTTCGCCGCCTGCCAGAGCTGGGCGGGCACCACACGGCTTGTCAGCGAACTGGTGCGCATGGTCTACCTCACTTTCTATGTGCAGTGCGCCGGCTATGGCGATACGGAAATCGCCAGATTCGCCGATGCCGAAGCCGCACTGGAGAAGTGCATTCTGCGCGCGGGCGACGATGAAACCTGCCGCATTTCCCCGGGCGAGCGGGCGCTGGTCGAGCCTATTCTGCAGCAGGCGGATACGCAATTGTTTCTTGCACCGCGCCAGGCCTTGATTGAAGCCTATAAGCGGCTGGACCGGTTTCTGCGTAGTTCGAATGAGTCGCCGTTGCCGCAGGCAGCCTGATTGCGGGCGGCCACTTACGCCGCCTGATGAAAGATCAATTCCAGCCCTATGCGTTCGCCGCTACGCACGCGACTGACTGCATGTTTGAGACTGGCTCGGTAGTAGCCATGCGTACCCTGTACGGGCCGCTGCGCGCTCGCGATGATCGCCATGTCGCCGAATGCCAGCGGCACGACCATCGGGCGCGACTGCATGCGCGGACGCTGCTCCGTCATGACGAATTCGCCGCCGGTGAAATCGCGCTGCGGTTCGCTCATCAGCGCGACGATTTGCAGTGGAAAAATCCACTCGCCTTCGTCGTGGCGATGCAGTGCGCGGCGCTCGCTTTCGCGCAGCCTGTATAAATGCGATTGCGGCCGATTCTGCGAAGCGTGGCCATTCAGCTCGAGAAACGTATTGAGTTCATCAGGAAAACGCCTTTCTATTCCAGCCAACTCATTCCAGCGATTCGCCACTGGCACAAGCCAACGATAGAGCGCTTCGTACCATGCGTGCAAGCTTGGCGGCATTTCCTGACCGAAGTAACAAAGCTCCTCGCCATCGGCGCCAATGGTGGAGTTTTTGTCGTCAAGCGCTGCAATCAAGGCGTGAATCTCGCGCGCGCCCAAGCATTGCGGCAACAGCGCATAGCCTTGCGCATCCAGTTGCGCGCCAATAGTTGGCATATCGAAACGTTCAAGCATATTCCATCCCATCATGCCGATGCCGACGGCTCGCGCGCGTCATGAAAGATCACGCCCAGCGTATAACGCCGGCCGCTGCGCACCACGCTCACACCATGGCGCATCGCAACCTTGCGTGCACGCCCCTCCAGCCCGGGCCGCTCGTTCACGGCAAAAATGACCGCGTCGCCCTGCCTCAAGGGCACCACATCCGCATGCTGGCCGCTGCTGCGCGTTTCGGTCATGACGAATTCGCCGCCCGTGAAATCCACACCGGGTTCCGAAAGCAGAACGGCCACCTGAAGCGGAAAGACATGCTCGCCATAAAGATCCTGATGCAGGCAGTTGTAGTCGCCCGGACCATAGCGAAGCATTAACGGAGTCGGCCGGGTCTGCCCGGCCTCGCGACAACGCGCGAGAAACGCATCCAGTTCTGCGGGATATGTCACATCCACACCCAATTGCCCATTCCAGCGATTGGCCACAGGCGCAAGACGCCGATAAAGCGCGTGACGCAGCCGTTCAAGAAAAGGCGGCAAGGGGTAGGAGAAATACTGATATTCACCGCGCCCGAAATTGTGGCGGGCCATCACGACGCGCGAGCGGAAGCAATCGTTGCGCGAATAGAGTCCGGCCAGTTTTTCGCATTGATCCGGCGTGAGCAACGAAGGCAGCACTGCATTGCCATAACGATCGAGCGACGCCGTGGCGGCGTCCCAGATCGCCTCCCAGTCGGTCTGCAAGGTCTGCACGGCTTGCTCGTTTTGCGCGGTTTCGCCCATCGCCCCTTCCAGTCAGTCATTGCGAACGCCCGCAGTCTACCGCGATGGCGCATCAAGGACGCTCCGCTCCTTGCGCTCCTATTCCCCTCATAAACTGCAAAAAATACAAGCGCCGCAGCATTCACCCACGTATACCCGCGGGCGCGGCGCGAGCGGCGCTAAAAAAAGTGCTATTGAATCTCTCTTTTGTGTAGGGACGCCCGCGCGGCCCTCTTCTATTCTCTCCCCATCGCATTGCCAGTCCGGCCAGGCCATCCGGCCCGCTACCCGTGACGGCTCATTCAAGCAAGGAGAGGATGTTGACTCAGAAAGTGCGGCTCAAAATTGCCATCGCCGAGCATCCGCATACGTCGGCGATCCGCAACGGCTCCATTCCCATCGAGGGCGTGGACGCGGAATTCGTCACGGTTCAGCCCCAGATCGGCGCGTTCCGCCGCATGGTTCGTGATGTCGAATTCGATGTCTGCGAACTGGCCCCGACCACGTATATCATCGCCCGCGCCTATGGCGCGCCCTTCGTTGCGCTGCCGATCTTCGTCGTGCGCCGCTTCCACCACGGCGGCCTGCTCGTGCGCCCGGACGCTGGCATCAATTCGCCGAAGGATCTCGAAGGCAAGAAAGTGGGCGTGCGCGCCTATTCGGTCACGACCGGCGTGTGGACGCGCCAGGTGCTGATCGACGAATTCGGTCTGGATTCCTCGAAGGTCACGTGGGTGGTCGACGACGAAGAGCACGTCACGCAACTCAAACTGCCGGGCAACGTGATTCATGCGCCCGCAGGCAGCTCGCTGGCCGACATGATGGCAAGCGGCGAACTCTCGGCAGGTTTCGCGGCAGCGGCAGGCATTGGCCGCACCGGCGCGCCCACGGGCGGCTGGAAGGAAGTCGAGGCCGATTACCCCGATCTGCTGCCGAACGCCGAGGCGCTCGAAACCGAATACTACGCACGCACCGGCATCTACCCGATGCACGGCACCATCGTCGTGAAGGATTCGGTGCTGGCCGAGCATCCGTGGGTCGCGCGCTCGATCTACAACGCGTTCGCGCAGGCCAAGCAAGAATGGCTCGCACGTCTGGACGCAGGCGAAGCCACGGCAGCCAGCGACAAGAAATACCTGGCGCTGCGAAAGATCGTTGGCAACGACCCGCTGCCCTACGGTCTCGCGGAAAACCTCAAGACCATCGAAGCACTCGAAGCCACCGCATTCAAGCAAGGCCTCACGCCGCGCCGCATGGCGATTGAAGAGCTGTTCGTCGACCCGCTGGCACAAGAGGTGAAAGCATGATTATCGATTGCCACGGCCACTTCACGACCGTTCCCGCATCGTTCCGTAACTGGCGCGCCAAACAGGTCGAATTCGCCAACGATATCGCCAACGCGCCCTCGCGCGACGGCGCATTCGTGAGCGACGACCAGATCCGCGAAGCCATCGGCAACGGTCAGCTCAAACTGCAACGCGAACGCGGCAGCGATCTCACGCTGTTCTCGCCGATCGCCGGCCTGATGAGCCATCACCTCGGCAACGAGCGCACGAGCCTCGAATGGGCCGAAGTGTCCAACGATCTCGTCTTTCGCGTGACCGAGCTGTACCCGGAGAACTTCGCGCCGGTTTGCCAGTTGCCGCAATCGCCGGGCGTCGCGCCCGCCAATAGCGTCGCGGAACTGCGCCGCTGCGTCGAGCAGATGGGTTTTGTCGGCTGCAACCTGAATCCCGATCCGAGCGGCGGCTACTGGACCGGCAAGCCGGTGACGGACCGCGAGTGGTATCCGCTTTACGAAGCGCTGGTCGAACTCGACGTGCCCGCCATGATTCACGTGGCCGCTTCGTGCAACCCCTGCTTCCACGGCACCGGCGCGCATTATCTGAACGCGGATACCTCGGTGTTCATGCAGATTCTGCAATCGGATCTGTTCAAGGACTTCCCGACCCTGCGTCTGGTGATTCCGCACGGCGGCGGCGCGGTGCCTTATCACTGGGGCCGTTATCGCGGCATGTCGCTGGAAATGCGCGAGCGTCCGCTTGAAGGACTGCTGAACAATATCTTCTTCGATTCGTGTGTCTATCACCAGCCGGGCGTCGAACTGCTGACGAAGGTGGTTCCGGCGGACAACGTGCTGTTCGGTTCGGAAATGATCGGCGCGGTGCGCGGCAAGGACCCGGCAACGGGCCAGTATTTCGACGACACCAAGCGCTATATCGACGCCTGCCCCGCTCTCTCCGACGAAGACCGCTACAAGATCTTCGAAGGCAACGCGCGCCGCGTGTATCCGCGTCTCGATGCACGCCTGAAGGCACAGGGCAAATGATATTCGGTCGCGCAACCCGCGATTCAGATCGACAGACAGGGACAGAGAGAGAGACATGGCTTCATCCATTGTTGATATTCATCCGCACATCATCTCCGACGACGAAAGCCGCTATCCGCCGGCGCCGTTGTTCGGCAAGCGTTCGGAATGGTCGAAAGAGCGCCCCACCACGGTTGAAACGCTGATCGCCGCGATGGATGCGGCCGGCGTGGGCAAGGCCGCGGTCGTGCATTCGTCGACCACGTATGGCTTCGACAACAGCTATGTGGTCGATGGCTGCGCGAAATACGCGGACCGCCTCGTGGCAGTCGGTTCGGTCGACGTGCTCAAGGAAGACGCGCCGCAACGCATTCGCGAATGGACCGACCGCGGCCTCGCCGGCTTGCGTCTGTTCACGGGCGGCAGCACGAAAGAGTTCGACCCGAGCGAACTCGACGACCCGCGCTCGTTCCCCGCGTGGGAACTGTGCGCGGAACTGGGCCTGCCGATGTGCATCCAGACCGGCCCGGTCGGTCTGCCGCAAGTCACCGCACTCGCCAGGCGCTTTCCCACGGTGCCGATCGTGCTCGATCACCTGGGCCGCCCGGAAGTTGCCGATGGCGCACCGTATGCGGCCGCGCAAAGCCTGTTCGAACTGGCGCAGTACGAAAACATTTTCCTCAAGCTCACGCCGCGCATTTTCGGCGACGTGAAAAAGGAAAAGGCCAGCGCGCAGACGTTTTTCCCGCTGGTGGTGGAAGCGTTCGGCGCGGACCGCATGGCGTGGGGCTCGAACTTCCCCACGTCGCCTGGCACGCTCGAAGAGATTCTCGCGACGGCGCAAGCCGGTCTGGCCTGCCTGAATGCGGCGGATCGCGCGTGGATCTTCGGCAAGACGGCACAAAAGCTGTACCCGGCGCTGGCCTGACGATCTGAAGCGCTGATCGAGGCGCGCCTGCAACACGGCGGCTGGCGGGTGACCTGCATGAGTGGCAATCGCAGACACCGGCCAGCCAGTAAGAAAACCGATTGAGGTTACGAAAAAAGCAGATGGAGACGAGCAAAACTCAGCGGCAAGGCAGCGTGAACCGATGGGGCATTCTCGCCCTGCTGGCGCTCGGCGTGCTTACGTCCTTTATCGATCGCACCAGTATTTCCAGCGTATTGGCGGACAGCGCCTTTATCCGTCACTTCGCGCTTTCCAATGTCGATCGCGGCTGGATCAATTCCGCCTTCTTCTGGTCCTACGGCCTGTTTCAGGTGCCGATGGGCTGGGTCGCCGACCGCTACGGCGTGAAATGGCCCTACGCGGTGTGCTTCGCGCTCTGGTGTCTCGCCACCGCGCTGATGGGCGCCGTAACGACGCTCGCGGGCCTCGTCGTGATGCGTCTGCTGATCGGCATCGCCGAAGCGATCGTGATCCCGGCAAGCTATCGCTGGATTCGCAATAACTTCGACGAAAGCCAGAACGGTCTCGCCGTGGGCATTCTCGCGATGGGCAATAAATTCGGCCCCGCACTGGGCGCACCGGTGGGCGCGTGGTTCATCGTCAATTACTCGTGGAAAGCGATGTTTGTCGCCACGGGTCTGGTCGGCCTGCTCTGGCTGGTGCCCTGGCTGACGCTGGTGCGCAACGACCTGCCCTCGCGCGCCCAACTCGCCAAAGCCGACCGTCACGCACGCAGCGTGAGTTTCGGCAGCATTCTCGCGAGTCCAGTGGTGTGGGGCGGCATGGTCACCAACTTCTGCTACGGCTATTTCACCTTCTACTGCATGACGTGGATGCCCGCTTACCTCGTCGAGCAGCGCGGCCTGTCGATCGGCGAATCCGGCATCTTCACGTTCTTCAGTTTCGCTGGCATTGCGATTGTTGCGGCCATCGCGGGCTGGGCCGCGGATCGCATCATCGCTCGCGGTCATGATCCGGTGGTCGTGCGCAAGGGCTTTATCGTGGCAGGCTTCGTGGGCGGCTGTACGGTGCTGCTCGGCGCCTACGCACAATCGCTCAATACCGCGCTGTTCTGGAATGTGTTGTCGCTTTCGCTGCTCGGCATGACCACGGCGAACAACCTCGTGCTCTCGCGTCTCACGCTGATTCCGAAGCAGACCATCGGCCTCGTGACCGGCGTGCAGCAGGTGGCGACGAGTCTTGCGGGCGGTGTCGCGGCAAGTCTTTCCGGCTGGCTCCTGCATATCAGCCATAGCTACGACCTGCCGATGCTGGTGATTCTGGTGTTCCTGCTGGTGGGCGCGGCGGCGACGCTGATCATGTATCGCGCCGAATGGGCACCGAAAGTCAGCGAGCCACAGGGGGAATTGCGCGAAGCCTGATTCCATTGCATCGGATTCCGAACCATCACGAACGCGGCGCAGCGAATATCGGCTGACGCAATTGATACCCTTCGGGCCGCCACCCTTCTCGTGCGGCCCAGATTAAAAAAACTGGAAACAACCTAAATGGCGAAGATCGTATTCGGAATGGCAGTGCCGCATAGCGGTATGCTGGGCCAGGCGCCTGAAGACTGGCTCAAGAACGGCGAGCGCGACCGCAACAATCCGGCGCTCTGGTTCCGCAACCGCACGTGGACTTACCCCGAACTGGAAGCGCACCGCAAAGCCGCCTTCGAACCGTTCCTCACGCTGGAAGAACGCACCGCACGCGCCGCGCGCTGCCGCGCCGCACTCGACAAGATGGCCGCCGCCTATCGTGAAGCCAAGGTCGACGTCGCCATCATTCTGGGCAAGGACCAGAAGGAAATCTTCACGGACTTCTCGCCCTCTATCGCCATCTATAGCGGCAAGGATGTGCATAACGGTCCGCCGCAACGTTCGGTCTATGCGCCCGATCACCACGTCACGCACGAATGCCATCCGCAACTGGCGACGTATCTGATCGAGCACTTCCAGAAAGAGGGTTTCGATCTCACCGATCTGTTCCAGTGGCCCGAAAACGTCTGGATGACACCGCGCCCCGAATACCCGGTCGTGCCGCACGCGTACAGCTTCGTCTATCACCAGATCATGGACGACAACCCGCCGCCGCACGTGCCCATCATCATGAACTGCTTCTATCCGCCGACGCAGCCTTCGATGTCGCGTTGCATCGAGTTCGGCCGCGTGCTGCGCGATGCGATCACGGCCTGGCCGGAAGATGTGCGGGTGGGTATTTTCGCTTCGGGCGGCCTCTCGCACTTCGTCAACGACGAAGAGTTCGATCACAGCATCATGAAGATGCTCGGCGACTACGACTACGACGGCCTCGCCGCCGTGGACGACCGCTCGTATCAATCGGGCACCTCGGAAATCAAGCTCTATGTGAGCGTGATGAAAGCGGTCCAGGAAACCGGCGCGGCCATGACGCTGGTCGATTACGTGCCCTGCTGGCGCACGCCCGCCGGTACCGGCGAAGGCATGGGCTTCATGTACTGGAGAGCGGCGGAATAAATCGCCAGCACTAGCCAGAACATTGCGCCACTAATCCAATTCATCGAAGAGAGACAAATCGTATGAGCACCCATCGCCTCAATAGCATCATTCGCGCCCTCGAATCGGGCAAGCCCGCTTTCACCGCCTTTTCCAAGCTCGACAAGCAGAACGCGATCGAGATGAGCGACGCCCCGTACGACGGCATCGTGTTCGAAATGGAACACAACCCGTACGATGTTGCCGCGCTCGGCGACGCCATGCAGTACATGCTCAACCGCAAGGAAATCGCCGAATCGGGTTCGGTCTCGCCGCGTGTGACGCCGATTGCACGGATTCCCGCCAACGGCGTGGAAATGAATCAGGCCTTTGCCAAGCAGGTGCTCGATCGCGGCGCTTACGGCGTGGTGTGGCCGCACGTGGCAACGGTCGAACAGGCCTATAACGCGGTGGCATCGTGCCGCTATGCGCGCCCCAAGAGCGCCCCGCTTTATGAGCCGAAAGGCGTGCGCGGCGACGGTCCCGCTACGGCTGCGCGCTACTGGGGCTTGAGCACGGCCGATTACTACAAGAAGGCCGACGTGTGGCCGCTCGTGCCGGAAGGCGAAATTCTCGTTGGCCTGATGTGCGAAAGCACCCAGGCGATCGAAAACCTCGACGACATTCTGTCGAACGTGCCGGGCATCGGCTTCATCCTGATCGGCGAAGGCGATCTGAGCCAGGAACTGGGCTTCGCGCGTCAATACGAGCACCCCGAAGTGCTGGACGCCATGCGCCGTATCGTGTCGATCTGCCACAAGCACAACGTCGTAGTGGGCAATCCGCACGTGACCGCGAAGAACCATCAGCGTCTGATCGAGGAAGGCTACCGTTTCCTGATGTCGGCACCGACACGCAGCTATGGCGTCGTGGGCGCAGCGCGCGAAATGGCGGGTTACTAAGCGACAAGCAGCAACGATCAGCAGCAAGCAGCAGCGAGCCGCATTGCGCATCGCGCGATTCATCGAAACACGAATAAGGATTCCTTATCATGACGACCACGCAAACCGAAGTACCGACCTTGCGCGTCAATCTTGCCGACTATGCCGTGACCAAGGCGATGAAAGACGGCCGCGTCAGCTCGGACATCGTCACGCTCGACTACTGCGGCCCCACGCCCGCCCATAACGGCTTCAAGGCCATGGTGCGCGAAAACGCATTCGACGCGGGCGAACTGGCCATCGTCACCTTCCTGCAGGCGAAAGCCTACGGCAAGCCTTATGTGCTGCTGCCCGCGCCCATCTCGGGCCGCTTCCAGCATCACTGCGCGGGCTACAACGTCGACTTCGGCGAACTCGCGCCGCGCGACATCGAAGGCAAGAAGGTGGGCGTGCGCACCTACACGCAGACCACGGCGCTGTGGATTCGCGGCATTCTGCGCCACGAATACGGCGTCGATCTCGACAAGGTCACGTGGATGACGCTCGGCGACGGCCATCTCGCCGAATACAGCGATCCCGCCAATTGCGTGCGCCTGCCCAAGGGCTCGTCGATTCCGCAGATGATGCTCGACGGCGAACTGGACGCTGCCCTGCTCGGCGAAGACATGCCGAAGGACCCGCGCGTGCGCACGCTCGTGCCCGACGCGCAGAACGCCGCGAAAGACTGGTTCGCGCGCGAAGGCGTGGTGCCGATCAACCATATGTTCGTGGTGCACAGCGACCTGTCGAAGCAGCGCCCGGATGTCGTGCGCGAACTCTATCGCATGGTGGTGGAAAGCCGCGCGCAGGCCGAAGGCGTACCGGCCGTGTTCCCGCCGATCGGCATGGAAGCGAATCGCAAGGGCATCCAGCTCGCGATCGACTGGGCGCTCGACCAGAAAATCATTCCGCACCGTCTGTCCGTCGACGAGTGCTTCGACGATCTGACCGCCACCCTCGGTTAATCGGTTCCCTTTTTGCCGGATGCGCAACGGCTTTCGCCGCTGCGCATTCTTGCACTTATTTCCCGGAGGACTACGAAGCAAACCGCAGCACAGAGCGAGCCAGATAGACAGGCCGCGATAAATAGAAAGAACACGGAGACAGAATGAAAAGATTGCTCGTATTGGCATGCGGCGTCACATCGGCCTGCATGTTCAGCGCGGCGCACGCGCAGTCGTCCGTCACGCTGTATGGCGTGATCGACAATGGCGTCGAGTTCCAGAACGGAGGCGACGGCAAGGTCGTGCGCGCGACCTCCGGCGGCCTGTTCGCAAGCCGCTACGGTTTCAAGGGCAGCGAGGACATTGGCGGCGGCATTCACGTCAATTTCCAGCTTGAACAAGGCTTTTCCGCCATGACAGGCGCAGCGGCGAACTCCACCGCGGCCTTCAATCGTCAGGCGTGGGTGGGCGTATCCGGCAATTTCGGTGAAGTCCGCTTTGGTCTGCAAAACACGCCGCAGTACATCTTCCTGAATCGCGAGCTGGACCCGGTTGCCGTGATGAGTATGGGTTCGCCCATGCTGAACTTCAATTCGCTGACCATTCGCGTCAACAATGCGATTTCGTATTTCACGCCGACTTTCTACGGTCTGACCGCGCAATTCATGGTGGCGATGCGCGACTCCACCACCAAACCCAGCAACGGCCTGCAGTTCTATAACGCAGCGGTGCGCTATGAAAATGGCCCGTTCCGCGTGGCAGCAGGTTACGAGCAGGCCGATAATGCGGCCGGCACGTCCGCATTGCGGGTCTTCAATGCGGGGGCTTCCGTAGGCGTGGGCGCGGCGCGTTTCTATCTGGCTTATCACACGGAAAACCAGACCGATAACAGCGTCAAACGCGACGTGTACGAAGCGTCGGGATCGTATCTGTTCTCCCCCGCCGATCAACTCATGCTGATGTACGGCTACGAACACGATCGCACGGGACAGGGCAATAACGCGCAACAGATCGGCATGACCTACGAGCACTATCTGTCGAAACGCACGACGCTTTATGCATCGGCGGGCTTTATCCAGAATCGGAATCGCGCGGCCTTTACGCTCAACGGCACGTCATATGCCGGTGTTACCGTGGCGCCGGGCTCGAATACGCGCGGTGTGATTCTTGGCATGGTGCACACGTTCTAATGCTTGTTTAAGCGCGCCGCGCAATGATTTTCGTAATACCGCGTAATGAATTGCGCGGCGGCGTTGGGGTTAGCAGCAGGTCGCGCCCCGAGAGTCGGTATGAAAGAATGGTGGGCGTTTTCTGCGTCTTTTTAAAAAGGGACGCAACCGGAGCAATGGCATGTGGGCCCGGCCAGCAGGTGCAGTGCTCCGGCGAAACTTCAATCGCAAAGGCGTCCGGCGCAAGACCGCTCGCCGAGGAGACTTCATGGCCCAGAGTGCGATGAGCAGCAAACCCGTGCGCAGAACGACCGGCGAAGCCCGGCTCGCCGCTGTGCCGAAAGTGCGCTTGTATGTGGAACGACCCGAGGAAGAAAACTGGTTCGTTCATGTCGGTCACGTGACCGAGCGTGGCCGCTGGCGCACTGCGCCGCACGCGCATCCTACCTACGGGCAGGTGATTTTCGTGCGCAGCGGGCGCGGCGTCATGAATCTGGAAGGCAGCAGTGTGCCTTTCGAAGGTCCATGCGCACTGCTTCTGCCGACCGAATGCATTCACGGTCTCGATTACGAAATCGATGTCGATCGATGGGTCGTCACCGTCGACGTTTCCTATCTCACCCAGGTCAATGCGAAGCTGCACGAATTCATCGTGCTGTGGTCTGCGCCGCGCATGATTCCGCTGGCGCATGCCGAAGAAGCGGGGGACGACCTCTATACGCTGATTCAACGCCTGAAGCAGGAAGTCGAATCGAGCGCCGTTGGCCACGTGCCCGGCGCCGAAGCCTTGCTGACGATGCTGCTGCTCACGCTCGTGCGTGAAGCGCATCTCGATCAGGCCGCGAACGACGGCACACCGCGCCATGACGTGCGTCTGGTCGAGCGTTTTCGCAAGCTGATTGAAGAGCATTACCGCAACAATCTGCCGCTGCAGGAATATGCCTCGATACTCGCGGTGTCGCCGGTGCAATTGCGTGCCGCCTGCGCATCGGCGGCCGATATGAGTCCGACCAAGATGATCCACGCGCGCATCATCACCGAAGCGAAACGCGAGCTTATCTTCGGCGATATGTCGGTGGAACAGGTTGCGTTCTGGCTCGGTTTCGCCGATGCCGCGTATTTCACGCGCTTTTTCCGCCGCGAAGTGGGACAGGCGCCTAGTCAGTTTCGTATCGACGCGCGTCGTTAGGCTTTTATCGCTCGATGGTTGCGCTGTGAGTTTCACGTGATGCGGCGCAGGTAGGGGCGTGTTTTGTTGGTCCGCGGATACGCGCCCCGAACTAAGCGTCCCCGACTAGGCGTCCCCGTACATTCCCTGGTCGAGCGGAAAAGTGCCAGTGAAACCGGGAATTGTGCAGGGACCACGCCTCGTGCGCCCCCTATGCTTTTCTTCAAGTCCAATCACGTGAATCGAATATGGCGCATTCGTTCAAGCTTTATGCTCCGCGGCTAGCGGTCACTCTTTCACTCGTTGCGTGCGCAACGATCTCGGCATGTACGGCGGTTTCGTCTGCCAGCACTGACTCGCAGAACTCCGCCACGGAATTCGCCTATATCGGCACGCAGCAAAAGCAGATCAGCGCACTGCGTCTCGATACGGCTTCGGGCAAGATCGTTGCGCTAGGCACCGCCGCGCAGGGTCCGAGCGCGACATGGGTGGCTTCGCACCCTGCCTTGCCGATACTCTATGCCGTTGACGATCAGCGCGACAAGGAAGGCAGCATCACCGCCTACGCCGTGAATCGCGGCACGGGTGCGCTCGAACGCATCAACGATGTGCATACGGGCGGCATGGGCACCACCTTTCTGCAGTTCGATGCGCCTTCGTCCACGCTGCTCGGCGCGAATTACAACAGCGGCTCGGTGTCCAGCGTGACGGTGGACGGCGACGGCAGTGTCGGCAAACTCGAATCGACGATTGCAGAAAAAGGCTCGGGCCCGAGCCCGCGCCAGAAAAGCGCACACGCGCACGGCGTCACGATCGATCCTTCCGGCCGCTATGCCCTCGTGCCGGATCTGGGCGCAGACCGCGTATTCATCTATCGATTCGATCGCGATACGCACGCGCTTTCGCCACGCGCAGGCGATGCGCCGCACGCGTTCGACACGCCGCCGGGCAGCGGCCCGCGCCGCATTCTCTTTAGCGCGAACGGCGACTATGCTTACGTGCTCACGGAAATGAGCGCCGAATTGATGGCGCTGCGCTGGGACGCCTCGAAAGGCGCGCTCACGTTGATGCAATCGACGCCGATCACCAGCGCCTCGTTCAACGGCGTGAAAAGCGGCGCGGAAATGGCATTCGGCCGCGACGGACGTTTTCTCTATGTCGAGAATCGCGCAGAAAACGCCTTGATGGTGTATCGCGTTGACGCCGCCACGGGCGAAGTCTCGCTGGTTCAGCGCACGCCTTCGGGCGGCCAGAAACCGTGGGGTTTCGGTATCGATGCATCGGGGCAATGGATGCTCGTTGCGAATCAGCATAGCGGCGACGTGCGCCTGTTCCACATCGATCGCACCGCCGGCACGCTTGCGGATACGGGCGAATCGGTCGCCGTGCAGGACCCCACAAGCGTGGCTTTTGTCAGGTAAGACCATGTGCATCACACTGCAGTACGCAATTCCATGAACGTGTTTTCCAAGCCCCGCACGCGCGCCACGCATCCGTGGCGCGTGCTTGTGCTGTTATCGCTCGGCCTGCTGATTTCCTTTGTCGATCGCACCAGCCTGTCTTCGGCGCTCGCCGATAAAGCCTTTATTCATCACTTCGGACTCACGAGTATCGAACGCGGCTGGCTCAATTCCGCGGTGTTCTGGTCGTACGGCGTATTCCAGATGCCGATGGGCTGGCTGGTCGATCGCTATGGCGTCAAGCGCCCTTATGCGATCTGCTTTCTGCTCTGGTGTCTCGCAGCAGCGGCAACGGGCCTGGTCACGACGCTCTCCGCGCTGATCGTCATGCGGCTTTTGATCGGCGCGGCGGAAGCTGTCGTGGTGCCCGCGACCTATCGCTATCTTGCGAATCACTTCGAGGAAACGCAGAAAGGCACGGCGCTCGGCATCTTTTCGATTGGCGGCAAAATGGGCCCGGCGCTGGGCGCGCCTATTGCGGCGTGGATGATCGTCACGGCCTCATGGAAAGCGATGTTTATCGCCACCGGTCTGGTTGGATTGATCTGGCTGCTGCCGTGGCTGCTGATGGTGGAAAACGATTACCCTTCGCGCAGCGAACTGGCGGCCGCCAAAGAACGTGCGGCTTCGGTGCCGCTCGGCAATCTGCTGGCGAGCCCAGTGGTGTGGGGCGGCCTGATCAATAACTTCTGCTATAGCTATTTCGCGTTCTATTGCATGACGTGGATGCCGGCGTATCTCGTCGAGCAACGCGGGCTTTCACTGCAATCGTCCGGGCTCTATACATTCTTCAGTTTCGCGGGTATTGCAATCGTTGCGGCCATTGCGGGCTGGGCGGCTGACCGCATCATCGCGCGCGGTAACGATGCGGCGACGGTACGCAAATGCTTTATCGTCGCGGGTTTTATCGGCGGTACGACGGTATTGCTGGGCGCAAATGCGCATTCTTCGGATATGGCGCTGTTCTGGAACGTCGTCTCGCTTTCGCTGCTCGGCCTCGTTACCGCGAATAATCTCGCGTTGTGCAAACTCACTCTCATTCCTAAACCCGCCGTGGGTTTGAATACCGGGCTCCAGCAAGTCGCTACGAGTCTTGCGGGCGGCGTATCGGCAAGTCTTTCCGGCTGGCTGCTGCATATTGGCGGCAGCTATACCCTGCCGATGACAGCGATCTTCATCTTTCTGCTGATTGGCGCGACCAGCACGATCACGCTCATGCGGCGCGAGTGGGCGCCGCGCGTCAACACGCCTGCGAGCGACACGCAAGCGAATCAAAATACCGGGTGCGCCGATTGCGGCTGAACACGTGATATAAAGAAACGCACGCCATATGGCGCTGCGTTTCGGCGCTCTTCATATGACCTGAGCGCAGCTTATCACGCGATTCACCGATGAATTCAGACGACCTCGCCGTTTTTGCCCACGTTGCGAAAACGGGCAGCATATCGCGCACGGCCATGGAGCTTGGCGCGAATCAGTCCACCGTCAGCCGCCGGATTGCGCTGCTCGAAGCGGGGCTGGGCGTGCGGCTCTTTCGCCGCAGCGGGCGCGGCGTGGGCCTCACCACGCACGGCGAACAACTGCTCGGCTACGCGCAGACGCTCGAACGCACGCTGGAAGAAGCGCGCGGCGCGATGCGCAGCGGCACGCAAAGCGGTCCGGTACAACTCGCCATCGCGGCCCAACCCACCATCGCGCGCATCATGTTCGGCCAGCTTGGGCAGCGTCTGCGTGCGCGCTATCCGCACACCCGCGTGCGATTTGTCGAAGGTCTCGCAAGCCAGATTCTCGGCCGCCTGAACGACGGCGAACTCGATCTCGCGATCATGTATGTGCCCGAGCATCGCGGCGCAACGCAATTCGATCCGCTGCTTGCGGAGGAACTCTGTCTGGTCACGCCAGCGGAATTTGCCCTGCCCGCCGGCCCTTTCGATGTGCGCACGCTAGGCCAGGTGCCGCTCATCCTGCCGAGCACGCATCACGGTTTGCGTGTGCTGGCCGAATCGCTTGCCGCACGACACGGATTCACCCTGCAGATTGCGCTCGAATGCGATGGCTCGATTTCGCTGACCAAGCGCCTCGTGATGGCGCAATGCGGCTGCACGATATTGCCCGCAGCGTCAGTCATAGAAGAAGTGGCGCAAGGAAGACTGCGTTGCGTGCCGCTCGCGAATGCGGCCGTGGTGCGCGACGTGGCGATCGCCTGGCCGCTCAATCGCGTCTTGCCCGATGGCGTATGGCGAGTCGCGCAGATGATACGCGAGCTCGCCGCCGAACTCATCGAAGCAGGCGACTGGCCGGGCGCGACCTTGCCCGCGCCCGAAGCCTGATCACAGAAAAGTGCCTTAATTACGGCTCAATTCGCCATCGTTGAGACGCCAGATCGCCATCGGATTATCGTGCTTGAGCGGATCGGGCAACAGCGCGTCCGGCACCGCCTGATAGCACACCGGGCGCAGGAAGCGATCGATCGCCGCCGTGCCCACCGAAGTCGTGCGCGTGTCCGAAGTCGCCGGGAACGGGCCGCCATGCACCATCGCATGACAGACTTCCACGCCAGTCGGGAACGCATTGAACAGCACGCGGCCGGCCTTGCGTTCGAGGATCGGCATCAAGACCTGCGCCTGGGCGTAATCTGCTTCGTCCAGCTGCACGGTGGTCGTCAATTGACCGCTCATGCGGCGCAGGACGGCGTGCAGTTCGTCGATATCGCGGCACGCCACGATCAGCGAACACGGGCCGAACACTTCTTCATGCAGGGCAGGATCGGCCAGGAACGCACTTGCTTGCGTGCACAACAACATCGGCACCGCATCGTTCGGTCCGCGTGCGTCGCCGCCGCGTGCGAGCGTGCCCACGCCATCGCGCTCGGCAAGATGCGCAACGCCCCGGCAATACGCCGCGTGAATGTTCGGCGTGAGCATGGTGGCGGCGGCCTTGGTCGTGATCGCCTGCGCTGCCGTGCTGCAAAATGCGTCGAGTGCTTCACCTGCAAGCGCCAGCACAATGCCGGGATTCGTGCAGAACTGACCGACGCCCAACACGATTGAATCTGCGTATTCGCGCGCGATCTGTTCGCCGCGCGCGGCCAGTGCGTTCGGAAGCAACACGACCGGATTGATGCTGCTCATCTCCGCATAAACGGGAATAGGTTCCGCACGCGCCTGAGCGATGCGCAGCAAGGCCAGACCACCCTGCTTCGAACCCGTGAAGCCTACGGCCTGAATCTCCGGGTGCGCAACCAGCGTTTCGCCGATCCCGTTGCCGTCGCCGATCACCAGTGAGAATACGCCTTCAGGCATGCCCGTTTCGCGCGCCGCCTTTGTAATTGCGCGCGCAACTAGTTCGGAAGTGCCCAGATGCGCCGGATGCGCCTTCGCCACCACCGGGCAACCCGCAGCCAGCGCGGCCGCCGTATCGCCGCCCGCCACTGAAAACGCCAGCGGGAAATTGCTCGCGCCAAACACCGCCACCGGACCGACGGCGATGCGTCGCATGCGCAGGTCGGGACGCGGCAGCGGCGCGCGTTGCGGTTGTGCCGAATCGACTACCGCGCCGTGCCAGCGTCCATCGCGCACGACGTTGGCGAACAGCTTCAACTGGTTGACGGTCCGCATGCGCTCGCCTTCGAGGCGCGCCACCGGAAGCGCCGATTCAAGGTGCGCACGCTCGATCAGCACCGGGCCGAGATCGAGCAAGGCCTGCGCGATAGCGTCGAGAAACGCTGCGCGCCGCGCATCGGACAATTGCCGGAAGGTATCGAAGGCTTCGCCCGCAAGCGTGCAGGCGCGCTCGACCTGCGCAGGCGTTGCGCAACCGAATGCGGGTTCGAGCGCTTCGCCCGTTGCCGCGGCAATCGCGCGCAACGTGCCGCCTGTGCCTTTGACGGATTCACCGCCGATGATCATCTCGCCTTGCGGCTCGATTGAGACGTGGGTTTGCATCGTCATCGTCCTTTAGTGTGCAATTAGCTGGCAAGCCGGTTGGCCGGCGTAATCTGCAGCGGATCGGTACGCAGTTCGATCAGCGCCGCCACGCCAGCGCGTTGTGCGCGCTCGAACGCTGCCGCGAAGTCTTCGGTACGCTCGACTCGCTCGGCGTGCGCGCCAAACGCCTTCGCCATCGCCACGAAGTCCGGGTTCACGAATTGCGTCGCCGACACCCGGCCCGGATACTCGCGCTCCTGGTGCATACGAATCGTGCCGAGCATATTGTTGTTCACGAGGATGACAATGAGCGGCGCGCCAAATTGCACCGCCGTCGCCAGTTCCTGCGGATACATCATGAAACAGCCATCGCCCGCGAAGCACACGACCGATTGCTCTGGATTCCTGAGTTTTGCCGCAATTGCCGCCGGGAAGCCGTAACCCATTGCACCGTTGGTGGGCGCAAGTTCGGTCGCCATCTGGCGATAGCGATAAAAGCGATGCACCCAGACCGTGTAATTACCCGCGCCGTTTGCAATCACCGCATCTTCGGGCAGCACTTCGCTCAGATGCGCGACCACCTGCGCGAGATCGACACCGCGAATTTCCGCGGAAGGCGCGGGCGGCGTCGAATGCGCGACATAATCGGCACGCGCCGATTCCGTCCACGCCTGCCAGCGCGATTGCGCTTCGCTGGACACAGCGGCCACGCTGTCGAGCGAGCGCGCAAATGCAGCGAGCGAAGCATTGATCGGCAGATGCGCCTGATAAACGCGGCCCAGTTCTTCGGCATCGGGGTGCACGTGGATCATCGTCTGCTTCGGCGTGGGAATTTCGAACAGCGTGTAGCCCGACGAAGTCGATTCCGCGAGACGCGAACCGATCACGATCAGCAGATCCGCGTCACGCGCGCGTTGCGCGAGCTTCGGCGAAACGCCCAGGCCCAACTGACCCGCATAATGCGCGTCGCGATTGTCGAACAGATCCTGACGACGGAACGACGCCGCCACCGGCAGATTGTTCGCCTGCACGAAGCGCTTGAGCGACGCGCACGCGCGCTCATCCCAACCCGTACCGCCGACGATCACGAGCGGACGCGAAGCGGCCTCCAGCAGCGAGCGCAGCGCGTCGAGCGACTGTGCCTCGGGCGCGGCCTGCGCGATGCGCACCGCAGCCGCATCGACGACTTGCGCGCTGCCGAACAACACGTCTTCAGGCAACGCAATCACGACCGGACCCGGACGGCCCGAAAGCGCCACACTGAAGGCCTTCGCAATGATCTCGGGAATACGATCCGCGCTTTCGATCTGGGTGACCCATTTGGCGATGCCGCCGAACATCTGCTGATAATCGACTTCCTGAAACGCGCCACGGCCGATAAAGCCCTGCTCCACCTGGCCGATGAAAAGAATCATCGGCGTGGCGTCTTCGTTCGCGGTATGCACGCCATTGCTCGCATGCGTGGCGCCGGGCCCGCGCGTAACGAAGCAGATGCCGGGACGGCCCGTGAGCTTGCCGTAAGCATCGGCCATATTCGACGCCGCGCCTTCATGGCGCGTGGTGATGGTGCGCACGCCATGCGTATCGTGCAAAGCGTCGAGCACCGGCAGATAGCTTTCGCCGGGCACGCAATAGACGGTATCGACACCATTGCCGACGAGGGCATCGACAAGAATGCGCCCGCCGTTGCGCGAAAGAAGGGATGCGGATTCAGACATGAAAGTGGCTCCTTATGACCAGTCGCGGCACCATGGCAAGCGCTGCGCAATGCTGAAATTATGGGTTTCTCTTGCGCGCGCGAACGTGCGCGTTGCGCATAGCAGCTATGCACGATATGCGCGCCGTGCACGACAAACGAAAGCAGACACGCATAAAAAAACGCCGAGCATGAGCACGGCGTTCAAATCGAAACCTGCGAAATCTGCGTGAATACGATCAGGCAAACCGATCAGGGATTCGGCACATACATCGGCATGGCTTCTTCCCAGAGCGTATCGGTGATCGCATGCGCGTCGCTACCGTCGGCATTCATCACCCAGTTCTGGCCGTCGGGCTGGAAGCTGTTGTCGTAGAGCGCGAGTTCGTCGCGGAAGCCATACGTGCCGGAGCTATACGCGATGCGGCCATCGTACGTCCACACGGCATGGCCCTGATTCGAGCCATCGGTCGTCAGGCGGCGCAGATCGGTGCCATCCGGCTTGATCGTGAACACGTCGTAATTGAACTTGTTCGGATCGGTCGGATTGACCTGCTTGCGCGTAAAGACGATCTTCGAACCATCGGGCGACCAGCCCGGCAGATTGTCTTCGGCGGTCGTGAGCGTAGTGGTCTTGCGCGTTTCCAGATCGAGAATGCGCAGGCCCTTGTCCTTCTCGCTCCAGACGCGATAGACCAGCTTGGTGCCGTCCGGCGAATAGCTCGGGAAGCCCGCGTTTTCCGACCCATCCGTGAGCGCTTCCGCGTGGCTATCCATGCTGCCATCGGTCTTGATGCGCATGATCTTGCCCGGACCGCCCGCACGCGTGAAGAACCAGCTACCGACACCGAACGCCACCCATTGACGATCGGGCGACCAGGTCGGCTGGAACGCGCCCGCGAGACCCTTTTGCACGAGACTCGGATCGAGACCGCTCTTCGACGCATCGTAAATACGGTGATAACCCGAAAGGTCCGCATTCACGATGGCGATCGACGAATTGATGGCCTTCTCCGTATAGACCAATTGCTTGCGGTCGGCGGAGAGTTGCGGGAACACATCGATATAGGTGTATTTCCAGTGCGGATCGAAACTGAACAGCGGCGTGCCGTTCGGGTGCGCCGGACGGAACGACACCTTTTCGTAGACGATTTTCTTGCCGTCGTAAGAATAACGCGGCGAGCGGATGCCCGTATCGCGCGTGGCGCGCACTTCGCCTGCGGTGGTGTAGAGACCTTCCGTATCGCCGCCCTTCACGTGATACGCGAGCGTCGTGTCGCTCAGGTATTGCGGAAAGACCTTGAAACCGGGCGTTGCCGTGAGATCGTTGCGCGCGTGCGTGGCCAGATCGACGGAAACGATCTGCGAGCTGACGCTATTGATGCCTTCGGGGCGGTGCGCGCCCCAGGTCGACTCAACCGGCGTTTCGTAGAACGCGACGCGCTTGCCGTCGGGCGAGAACGTGGGCGAACCTTCGTCGAAGCCGGTGCGCGTGGCGACCTGATGCCAGCCGGAACCGTCCGGGTGGATCATATAGATGCTTGCTTCCTGCGTGCGCTCCCAACCTACCGGCAGATTGTGGCCGCGCCAGTCGCTGCCGATATCCGATGAGAGCGCAATCCATTTGCCGTCAGGCGACCACGAAGGGCGGAAGAAGCTGTGCGGCTTCGAGGGATCGAATTTGATGTTGCCGGTGACGTTCTTGAGCGCGCCGGTGGCGATGTTCAGCGTCCAGATGTTGGTGGTGCCGAAATCGTGCTTGCCGCGACGCGATGAAACGAAGGCGATGATGTTCGGATTGACCGGCGAGAAGACGGCTGCGTCGTCGACGGCAATGTGGTCGGTGAGTTTCTGGAGTTGCGAGCCGTCGGCTTTTACGCGGTAGAGGTCGGATTCGCCGAGGCCTGCGCGCTCGGATGTGAATACGATCCACTGGCCGTCTTTGGAGAACGAGGCGTGGTAGTCGAAACCGTCGGTTGCTAACAGCTTGTGTTCGTCGGAGCCGTCTGCGTTCGCGATGTAGAGGTCTGAGGTGACTGGGCCCAGGCGGTTGAGCAGCAGGGTGCCTTCGGTTCCTTCCTTGCTTTCCGTTGCCGCGTGCGCCGGTATCGAGAGAAGCGCTCCGTTCCCCGCAAGTGCCGCTATTGCGGCTATGGTCATGATCTTTTGCTTGAGTTGCACTGCTGGTGTCTCCTGTATTTTTGCATCGCTGGCTGCGGTGAGTGTTCTCGTGGGGTTGGCATTTCCTTGTTTTCGTGTCGGTCTATTAGCGTCGCCCCTGTGCGGGGCGGCACCTACTTTCTTTGCGGCGGCAAAGAAAGTAGGCAAAGAAAGCCGCTCACACCGCCAGTGTGACGCAGTCCACAACCAGCCTTACGCGGGGAATGGTATAGGAGCGTCTGCCATCCCGCGCCTTCCAACCAAGTGACAAAGCCGTCATACATCCCGTTGCTCGCTGCGCGCGCAACGGTCGGGTTTGCCGGTGAAACCAGCAAACCTTCGGTTTGCGTTATGCCCTTCGGGGCGCGTAGCGCCCCTGGGTGGGCGGGCGCCTTGTCACTCAGTGGTATGGCGCGGGGGACCGGATGCTCCTATACCATTCCCCCTAAAAGGCGGTTTGTGGACTGCGTCATTCTGGCGTTGGTAGCGGCTTTCTTTTGCCTACTTTTCTTTGCCGCTGCAAAGAAAAGTAGGTGCCGCCCCGCACAGGGGCGACGCTAATAGACCGACACGACAACAAGGAAATGCCAACAACACCAAAAACACCACAGCCAAAAATAAAACCCAAAAAAAACCTCAAACCAACCCACACCACAAGCCTACCGCCCCAACCCCGCCAGGTCCCTGAACAAAACACACTTTCACTAGTACTTTTCGACAACCACCCCGCCCCAAACCCAATCCCCACCTAAGCATCTACCCGTACCACCTTCAATTTCCGCCAAAAAGTCCCAGCGAATCCACCTTTTGTATAAGGGCACGCGCACGCCCTTAACCTACTATCACCGGCAGCCGAACACCCAGGCTATCCATCGCCAGATGGATCAATAACGTGGTCAATAGAATACGTATAAGGCCGGAGACAATGAAGACGACACGAAACGCGGTATGCACGCCATCGATCCGAAAGTCATTGATTGGCATTGCGATGTTTTTCGCTTTAGCTCAATTCGCCCACGCGGAGGTCTACAGCGCACCGAACGGTTCCGCTCCCCCTCAAACCGACGACAATCTGCCCAACGGCGCAGCCCCCACCGCCAAGCAGGTTCAGGCCGATAACGGCACACCGCCGCTGGTCTGGAACGACACCTACGTTGGCTATCGTTATGGCCGCGATTTCCACTATCCCGGCGTGCCCGACAAGGTCGCGCAAAACATCGGCTATCTGACCACGATCGGCGGCTTCCGTTACGGTAGCTATGCGTTCAACGTCGATTATCTGGTTTCGAATTCGGCCAACCCGGAAGCCGGCGGTCCTTCATCGGGCGGCGCGCAGGAAGTCTATAGCGTTGGCCGCGTCGAGCTGAGCGCGGGCAAGATTCTGGGTCGCTCGGTCGGCTACGGCTTCGTGCGCGATCTGGGCGCGACCGTGGGCTATGAGTTCGGCGTGAAGAACGACGCCTACGCACAACGCGCGCGTATGTTCGTGTTCGGCCCGACGGTGGAATTCGCCATTCCGCACGGTTTCTGGAACCTGACGATCGGCGGTCGCACGGAAAGCAATCACAACGGCATCGCCGGCGTGGATATCACCTTTCATACCGCCTGGCATATCGAAAGCTCGTGGATCGTGCCGTTCCGCGTGGCAAAGGTGCCGCTCGAGTTTCGCGGCTTCGCCAGCGTAACGGGTCCGAAAGGCAAGGACGGTTTCAATACCGAAACCACCACCGAATTTCTCACGCGTCTCTCTCTGCTGGCCGATGTGGGTTCGTTTATCGGTCATCCGCGCACGGCGTATTTGGGCGTGGGCTACGAGTACTGGCACAACATGTACGGTACGCCGTCGAGCGAAACGGTCAGCACCAAAACCTCCGCGCCGATGGTCATGGCAGAACTGCATTTCTGATCGCAGTTGTCGCGGTAAACGTGAAACGGGGCAGCCATCTGATTGGCCGCCCCGTTTTTGTTTCAACGCCTTGCTTGAAGCGTACTTTACGCTTCCAGTTGCTCCAGCACCTTGCCCTTGGTTTCAATCCCGAGGAAATGCACCGTAATGGCCGCAAGGAACGGCACCGCCGCGAGGATATAGAACGCCACGTCCAGATGTCCGCCGACCATCGTCTTCGAAACGATAGTCGGTGCGAAGATCGCCGCGACCTTGAGCCATGCGCCGCCCACGCCGCAACCGAATGCGCGGATGCTGGTCGGATACAGTTCAGGCGTGTACACGTACGCCGTGATAAAGCCGCTCGCCAGCAGACCCAGCGCCAGCGCACAGAACGTCGCCACCACATACACCGACATATCGTGGCACACGCCTGCCAGCGCCAGCGACACCGCACACAGCACGAACGACACGTTGATGATCGGCTTGCGGCCCACCTTGTCCACCAGCAGCGCGCAGGTCAGCGAACCCACCACGCCCAGCACCGAAGCGGCCACGGCCAGATTCAGCGCGAGTTGCAGCGGCGCGTGATAGACCGTGCGGTAAATCGTCGGCAGCCAGGTCGACAGACCGTACTGAATGAAGCCGCAGGTCATCCACAGCATCGCAACCGCAAGCGTGCGCTTCAGATAGGCCGGACCAAACAGATCCTTCATATTGCGGCGCGGGTGACGCTTGGTCAGCGCATCGAATTCCGCGGCATTCGTGACCGGCGGCAGCGGTCCTTTGGCCGTGCGTTCGAAGGCATGCACAGCGGCGTCGGCATCTGCCAGGCGTTCGCGTTCCGCGAGCCAGCGCGGCGATTCCGGCACCAGCTTGCGCAGCACGAAGAACAGCACCAGCGGCATGCCGCCGATGAAGTACATCACCTGCCATCCGAAGCGCGGCACCAGCCAGGCACCCAATGCATTGGACGCCAGCAGCCCGATCGGGAACACCACTTCATAGAGGAGAACGAAGCGTCCACGACCATGCGCGCGGCTGACCTCGTTGATATACGTTGCCGCAACCGGTAATTCGCCGCCCAGCCCGAAGCCCTGAATCACGCGCAGCGCCGCAAACACCGCAAAACTCGGCGCGAAACCGCAGGCAATACTCGTCACGCCGATAATGCCCGAGCTCCACGCAATGGCGCGCACGCGGCCATGACGTTCCGCGAGCCACGGAAACAGGAAAGCGCCGAACAACTGGCCCACCGATCCCGAAGCGATCAGAAAGCCGATTTCCCACGGCGTGAGATGCCACTTCTGGATCAGGATCGGCAGGGTCGCCGCAATGGCGATCACGTCGAAGCCGTCGAAGAACGTGGCAAGACCGATCAGAATGCGCGCGCGCACCTGCATGGCGTTGGTCGGCAGCCGTTCGAGGCGCGCGATGATCGAGCCGCGCGTCAGCGGCTCGCGCACGGGCGACTCGTCGAGCGCGGCGCTCGCGCCGCTCTGGCCGATGTTGGTATCGAGGATTCTCATGCCTGTGGTCCCGTCCCGTATGTCCGCATGTCCGCACAATGCGGAATGTCGCGTAAATGCGCGCTAAGCAAGCGCTTTGCTGGTATCGACGAGTGCCGCGAGATCGACTGCGCGGCCCTGGTTCATCCATTTGCGCGCGAGCTTCAGATCGCGCGCGGAATTAATGGCGATCACGCCACGAAGATGCCCGTTCTCCACGAAGAAGAGCGTCGCGCGCTTTTCTTCGAGACTGCCGCGCAATGCGGGCGTGGCGCCTGCCGGAATCTCACCGAGAATCTGCAGGTTCACGTCGTATTGATCGGACCAGAACCACGGAATCTCCGCGTACGGCGTCTTCACGCCGAGCACGGCCTTCGCAGCGGCAATCGCCTGGTTCTGCGCGTTCGCCCACGACTCCAGACGCACGCGGCGCTTGAGCCACGCGTTCGGATGATTCGCCACGTCGCCGCACGCAAAAATATCGGAATCCGAAGTTTGTCCGAATTCGTCGACCACGATGCCGTCCTGCACCTCGATGCCCGCTGCCTCGGCAATCGCCGTATGCGGCGCGAGACCGATGCCGGCGACCGCGAAATCCGCGTCGAGCGCGCTGCCGTCCGCGAAGGTCGCGCGCACGCCATCGCCGTGATCGTCGAGCGAAACGAGCTGCGCATTCAGGCGGATATCCACACCATTGGCGCGATGCAAGTCGAGCAGGAACTGCGAAACTTCATCCGGCAGCGAGCGCGCGCACAGACGCGGCGCGCCTTCGATCACCGTCGCTTCGACGCCGAGCTTGCGCGCCGTCGCCGCCACTTCGAGGCCGATCCAGCCGCCGCCCACCACCAGCACGCGCTGGCTGCGGCGCAGGCGTTCGCCCAGTGCCATCGCTTCGTCGAGCGTGCGCAGATAGGTCACGTGCGCGCTCTTCGCCACGCTTGCGGGCAGCTTGCGCGCCGCGCCGCCGGTGGCGATCACGAGGCGGTCGTACTTCAGTTCGCGGCCCGAGCGCGTGGTGACGATGCGATTCGCGCGATCGATCGCGGTTGCGCTATCGGGCTGCCAGGCTTCGACATTCAGCGCGGCGAATTCGTCGGGCTTCGCAATGCGCACGGTTTCGATATCGGCTTCGCCTGCGAGCACGGCCTTCGAAAGCGGCGGGCGCTCATAAGGCAGATGCGTTTCGTCGGCGATCATCACGAGGCGGCCGGCAAAGCCTTCCTGGCGCAGCGTCTTGACGACCCATCCTGCAGCCTGGCCGCCACCGATCACGACGACCGTACGCGGCGTATCGACTGCGTCGGCCGCATCGGCTTGAATCGATTCGCTCATGATTTACGCTCCGTCATGAACTTGCCCTTCGGCGCTTCGGCGTTTTTCTGGCGACGCGTATTGCCGTCCAGACCGCCATCGATAGCCCATTCCGCAAACACGGTCGGACCCGGTTCGAAGTCACGCGGCTGCCATTCGGGCGTGAGCATATCTTCGTCGGCGTAATACTCGATCAGACCGCCCGCCGGATTCTTGAAGTACCAGAAGTACGCCGACGAAACCGGGTGACGGCCCGGACCGAGCTGCGTGGTCCAGCCGCAACGGCTGATATGCAGGCCGCCGCCGAATACTTCGTGAATGTCGCGCACCGTGAACGCCACGTGATTCAGGCCCTTCTTGCCGTCGGGCAGCGCGAGCAGGAACAGATCGTGGTGGCCGCCGTGCGGCGCGCAGCGCATGAAGGCGCCGCGATTCGGGTAACGGTCCGAGGTCTCGAAGCCCAGCAGTTCGTGATAGAACGCTTCCTGTTCGGCGAGGCAGTTGGTGAAGAACACCACGTGGCCCACTTCCACCGGCTCGGCGCGATCGTAGATCGGCGAAGGCGTATCGACGCGCAGCGTCTGGCCCCACACGTTCGACGGCGAGCCCTGCACGTCCACGTCGCGCTTGCGCGTGACTTCGATGCGAATCGCCATGCCGGCCGGGTCGAAACAACCCACGCCGTTGTCGTCGCTGTAATAACCGGGCTGACCTTTGAGGCGCTCGCGCAGCGCGTCCACTTCTTCGCGCGTCGCCACGCCCCACGTCACTTCGCGCAGCGTCGGGCCGGCTTCGAAAGCGGCGGGCAGCGACGCATCGTTCGCATCGACGGCCAGCACCGTGCAGCCGTTGAGCGTTTCGAAGCGTGCGCGCGTTTCGTCGTGCGCGGTTTCCTTCAAACCCCAATCCGCGAAAAAGCGGCGGCAGGTTTCAAGGTCGGTCACGCCGTAAGTAATCTGTTCGATGCCGAGAATCGTCATATCTATTGCTCCGTGCGCGTGCGTTCAGGCGTTTGCCCAGGGCAGCGGCGCGTCGTTCAAGCCCCAGTAAAGGCTCTTTTGCTGCATGTATTCGCGAATGCCAAGCCGGCCTTTCTCGCGGCCCATCCCGCTTTCCTTCCAGCCGGAGAACGGCGTGGAGATCGAGAACAGCTTGTACGTATTGATCCAGACCGTGCCTGCGTCCAGTTTGCGCGCCACGCGCCAGGCGCGCTTGTAGTCGCGCGTCCAGATGCCGGCAGCGAGACCGAACACGCTGTCGTTGGCTTCTTCGATCAGCGCGGCTTCATCGTCGAAAGGCATCGCCACCAGCACCGGCCCGAAGATCTCTTCCTGGCAGATACGCGCGCTGTTCTTCAAACCTTCGAGAATGGTCGGCTGATAGAAGAAGCCGTCTTCACGCTTGTCGCCCACCGGACGCTCGCCGCCGCACAACAGGCGGCCGCCTTCCTCGAGACCGATCGCCACATAGCGCTCGACCGATTCGCGATGCTTCGCGGTGATGAGCGGACCCATCTGCGTGTTTTCGCTCGAAGGATCGCCCACGCGCAGTTTGCGCGCGCCTTCCACGAGGCGCTTCATGAACGCGTCGTAAATCGAGCGCTGCACGAAAAGGCGCGAACCGGCGATGCACGCTTCGCCCGACGAACTGAAAATGCCGTAGAGCACGCCGTTGACCGCGTGGTCGATATCGGCGTCTTCGAACACCATGGTCGGCGACTTGCCGCCCAGTTCGAGCGACACCGGCATGAGTTTGTCCGCTGCAATACGGGCGATGCCGCGACCGACTTCCGTGCCGCCCGTAAAGGACACTTTCTTCACGAGCGGATGACGCACCAGCACATCGCCGATCACCGAACCCTTGCCCGGCAGCACGCTCACGATGCCCTTGGGCACGCCCGCTTCTTCGCAGATGCGTGCGAGTGCAAGCGAAATCAGCGGCGTGACTTCAGCGGGTTTGAGCACGACGGCGTTGCCGGCTGCGAGTGCGGGCGCCAGCTTCTGCGCGTCCGATGCGATCGGCGAATTCCACGGCGTAATGGCCGCGATCACACCAATCGGTTCGTACACGCTCATCGTCAGATAGTCGCCGCGCGAAGGCGTGACTTCTTCATCCATCGTTTCGAGGCAGGCCGCGAAATAACGGAACGTATTGGCGGCGCTCGCCACCAGCACGCGCGTTTCCTTGATCGGCTTGCCGTTGTCGCGGCGCTGCAATTGCGCGAGCGCTTCGTGACGCTGCATGATGAGATCGGCGATGCGATACAGCACGAGCGCGCGCAGATGCGGCTTCATCGTGGCCCATTCGCCGTGCTTCCATGCCGCGTACGCTTTTTCCACCGCTTCGGCGGCGTCTTCGGCGCTCGCCGTCGAGACCTCCATGTTGAGCGACTGGTCAGCCGGATAAAGGCTCGCGAAAGGCGCGGCGCGGCCCTGGCGCCATTCGCCGCCGATCAAAATATCGCCGTTCGGGACGAGGCTCGTATCGAAGGGAGTCATATCAGAGGTCTCTCTGTTGCTAGTGCCAGCGATGCGGTGCTTCAGCACACGCATCGCATTTCATCACGACAAAAAACACCTGTTTTAAGCCGCTTTTAAAACATCGAACACGCGGAATCAGCGGATCAAGCGTCAGATCACGCAGCGCGCCGCCCGGTTACGCAGCGCACGAATCGCGCTATACGCGGTGAGCGCCGAGGTCTTCGGGTTATCGGGCAGCGGTTTGCCGCTCATTTCCAGCGACATTTCGCCGAACACGCCGCGCGCCACGATCCGGTGCACATTGCGCTCGACAGCCGGATCGGCAATCAGGCGCACCGTGGTCTGATCGAGGCCGAGGCCCGCGAGTGCAATCGTCGCCGCCACGTTCGCGTTCTTCGGAAACAGACGCGCCGCTTCGCGTGCGCTGCCTTCGAAAATCACCTGCTCTTTCGTGAGCGTGCGCAGATCGCAGACCTTTTCCGCGGGCGTATCCAGCCAGCCCAGCGGCGGCTTGCGGCCCGTGTACAGCACTTCGTCGAGCCCGCCGAGCTTCGCTGCCGACAGCGCGTCGATACCGCCGATCGCACCCGAAAGCAGCGTGAGCGTGGCGTCGCCTTCATCGGCGGCAAGCGACAGACGTTCGAGCAGA
This sequence comes from Paraburkholderia sp. Ac-20340, assembly GCF_017104965.1. Classification (GTDB taxonomy): domain Bacteria; phylum Pseudomonadota; class Gammaproteobacteria; order Burkholderiales; family Burkholderiaceae; genus Paraburkholderia. The sequence continues at coordinate 144,946 of NZ_JAAGPR010000017.1, read as the reverse complement.
TCGACGTCAGACAGCGCGCCGATCGATGCCACCGCGCAATCCGTGCCGCTTTGCAGCAGCGGGACGACGTGATCGACGAGCGCCGCGTGACCCGCGCATTCCAGCGCGAATTGCGGCTTCGACGACAGCAGGCTCACGGACGACACCACTTCCACCGAACCGTCGACCTGCTTGCGCACCTCGTCGGCGTGATGCTCGGGCACGATCACATGCGAGACGTGCACGAGCGGGTCGGCGGCGACCGCGCGATACACCGTCTGGCCGATCGCGCCGAAGCCGATCATGGCGATGTCGATGGGCGCGTGCTGCGCGAGGACCGCATTAGGCATGTTCCGGCTCCTCTTTACGCACCGGCGGGCCGGCGAACACGGCTTCGAAGCTGCCCACGGCCTTCATGTCGACTTCGAGCAGCACCGGGCCGTCGTAGGCGATGCCTTCGCTGATCACCGCATCGGCGTTGTCGAGCGAGGACAGGCGATAGTGCTTGAGGCCCAGGCTCGCGCAGAACTGCGAGAACTCCGGCTGGTGCAGATCGACGAACATGCGGCGGCCGCCGTACTGGGCGTCCTGAATGTTGCGGATCACGCCATAGCACTGGTCGTTCATCAGCACGATCATGACATTGGCCTTTTCCTGCACGGCCGTGGCGAGTTCGCCGACGTTGACCATCAGGCCGCCGTCGCCGACCAGACACACGGTCTTGGCCGCCGCATTCGCGAGAGCCGCGCCAATCGCCATCTGCATGCCCTGGCCGATACCGCCGCCCAGTGCGTGCACGCCCGCGCGCGGCGTGAAGATCTTCAGCAGGCGGTTGCCCCACGTGCTGTTCGAGATCGTGACGTCGCGCACCCAGTTGTAATCGCGGCCCACGCTGCGCTGCAGCGCTTCCACGAGGCGGCGATACGGGCCGAGACCCTTGGCCGTTTCTTCGACAGCCGTGTCGCGTGCAGCAGCCAGATCGGCGGCGAATTGCGGATCGACTTTAAGCTTGTTTTCAAGGCGCGTAGCGAGTGCGTCGAGCACGCGCGCTGCGTCGCCATGCACGAACAGCGCGTTGCGATAGCCGCGGTTATCGGCGAGCGCATCGGCGTCCACGCGGTACAGCGGCTGCGGCAGACCGAGCTTGTACTTGAGCGTTTCGTTGCCGCGCAGGCGCGAACCCACCACCAGCATCGCGTCGCAGGTCTTGTAGAAGCGCTCGACCGACGGGCTCACGTTGAATGCGCCCAGCGTGGCCGGATGATCTTCCGGCAGCACACCACGGCCCTGCACGCTCGTCACCACGCCAAAGCCCAGCGCGACCAGACGCTCGACCGCTGCACGCGCGTGACGCGTACCGCCGCCCAGCCACAGCAGCGGACGCTTCGCCTTCGCGAGTTCGTTCGCCAGTTGTTCGACGCGCGCTTCATCGTGCGTGAGCGTGGTCAGATGCGGTGCGCCCAGATCGGCGGGCCAGTCGGTCAGCGCGGCCTGAATGTCGATGGGGATTTCCACGCTGACGGGACCGCTCGGCGCGGTTTGCGCGACGCGCACGGCTTCGCGGATCGTCGACAAAGCGGTTTCGACCGAACGCACGCGGTACGCGGCCTTCGAAATCGACGAGAGCATGCTCAGCTGATCCGGCGCTTCGTGGATGTACGCGAGGTCCTGATCGAGATATTCGGTTTCGATCTGGCCGGTGATGTGCAGCAGCGCCGTGCCTGCCGTGAGGGCTTCGACCATGGCGCCCGCAGCGTTGCCCGCCGCCGTGCCCGTGCTCGTGAACGCCACGCCCAGGCCGCCCGAAACACGCGCGAGGCCGTCGGCCATGTTGAGCGCGCCGGCTTCGCCGCGCGCGCCCACATAGCGGATCTTGCCGCGCACGCCGATGGCGTCGAGAATCGGCATGTTGTGGATCGAAATCACGCCGAAAGCGGTTTGGACTCCACATTGTTCGAGGAAGGCGGCGATCAGTTCGCCGACGGTGGTTTGCTTAGACATGACGTGCTACGCCTCCAGATACATCGATATGACTGCCCGTCGTATAGGACGACAGGGACGTGGCCAGATAAAACAGTGCCTGGGCGGCCTCTTCGGGACGGCCGAAACGGCCCAGGGGAATATGCTTCTTGCGCGCAAGCTCGCCGGTCCATTCCTGCCAGCTTTGGCCGGCGGCCTGGGCGGCAGCGTCGTTCTCGTAGCGGCGGCGCCATTGGCCCGACTCCACGATGCCGATCAGGATCGAGTTCACGCGGATCTGCTCGGGCGAGAGTTCCACCGCGAGCGACTTGATGAGGCTGAGCACGCCGGCACGCGCCGACGAAGTCGCGACCATATGCGGTTCGGGCTGCAGTGCAAGCAGCGAATTCACGCAGACGATCGAGGCGTTCTGCCCTTGTTTTGCAGTGCTACGCAGCATCGGCAAAAAGGCGCGCGTCGGGCGGATGATGCTGAAATACTTGAGGTCGAGCTCTTCGCGCCAGGCTTCGTCGGTGGTATCGGCGAAGGTGGACACGCGACCCTGGCCGGCGTTGTTCACCAGCATGTCGGCGCGGCCGAAGCGTTGCTCCACGGCGCCCGCGAAAGCGGCGACGTCGTTCGCGTCGAGCACATCGCAGCGCGCGGCCAGCAACTGCGCCTGCGGATAACGTTCGCGCAGTTCGCGCTCGGCGCGCGCGAGGCGGTCGCTGTCGCGGCCGCAGATCGCGACGCTTGCGCCTGCCTGCAGAAAGAGTTCGGCGGTCGCGAGGCCGATGCCGGACGAACCGCCCGTCACCACCGCAACCTGGCCGGTCAAATCGAGTTGAATCATTTGATCCCCAATGCCTTCATGTACGACGTTTTCTTGCCAGCCGCGCTATTTGCAGCGTGCATGCCGGGCCGGTAATTCAGGCGCTTCGACAGTTCGTCCGCCGCGTGGCGCACCTTGTCGATCAGACCGCCGTCGAGCAGCGACGATTCGATGCCCGGTCGCGGAATCGTTGTGGTCACAACGGCTGCGATGCGGCCCGTGTCGTTGCGCACCGGCGCCGACACCACCGAAATGCCGCGCTCGAAAGACGATTCGCTCACGGCATAGCCGCGTTCGGCGTCTTCGCGAATACGCATATAGAGTTCTTCGACCGTTTCCGGCGTGGACGGCGTATAGCGGTCGAGTTGCGGTTCCGGGTACAGCGCGCGCAGATCGTCGAGCGTCAGATCGCCCATCAGCACCTGGCCGTGCGTGGTGGCGTGCGCCGGCAGACGCGTGCCCACGTTCACCTTCACCGAGCTGAAAATCGGTGCGTGGCTCTGCGCCTTCGCCACGAAGACGATGTCGCGGCCATCGCGAATCACGATATGCGAGGTCAGTCCCGTCGAGTCGCGCAGCGACTCGATCAGCGGCAGGCCCAGATCGGTCAATTCCAGCGAGCTGAGATATTCGAAGCCCAGACGCAGCACGGCCACGCCCAGACGGTAATTGCGGTCGCGGTCGGCGCGCTCCAGAAAGCCCAGCGATTCGAGCGTCTGCAACAGACGGAACACCGTGGTGCGCGGAATGCCCAGGCGGCGCGACAGTTCGGGCGCGTCGAGCACCGGCTCGCGCGGCGAGAATTCGGTCAGGATGCGCAGCCCCCGTTCCAGACCCGGCACGCGATAACTCGTTTCGCTGCGGTCTTCGTCGGCGTCGGGGGACGCGCTGGCGAGGTCGGCGGTCATTGCTGAATAGATCCCTGAGTTTGCTGTGTTTGCTGATTCTGCGAGTTCTGCGAGTTCTGCTGATAGGTACGGCAGAAAGTGTCGATCAGCGTGTTATAGGCATCGGGTTGTTCGATGTAGCCTGCATGGCCCGCACGCGCAATCGTCTCGAACGGTGCGCGCGCAACGTCTGCAAGACGCTCGCAACCGCCCGGCGGCGTGATCGTGTCTTCTGCGCCCACGGCCACCGCCATCGGCACGCGGCCCGCGCAGTGCGCGAGATCGGCGGCCAGGTCGGCGTTCGCAAGCAGATGCGTGGCCTGCGCGTAACCGTGCGGAATCACGCGCGCCATATTCCAGCGCACCCAGGCGCGTGCCGCGTCGCTGGCGTGCGGCGAAAGCATATTGGCGCTACGCTTTTGCGCGAGCCCTTGCGGGCCGAGTTCGGCGAGCATGGCCAGACGCGCGTCGCGCTTGTCGGCGCGAATCTGCGGATCGGCGGCGCCATAACCGCCTGCGGGCGAAATCAGCAGCAGACCGCTCACGCGCGGTGCGTGCACCGCAGCGAAGGCGCCCGCGATAATCGCGCCAAGCGAGTGCCCAACCAGCACACAGCGCTCGATCTCGAGCGCGTCGAGCCAGTCGCGCAGCACGCGTGCATAGTCGGCGGCGATGGGCGACGCGTTCGCCACCGGCGTGGAAGCGCCGTATCCGGGCGCATCCCAGGCCAGCACGCGGCGCGCGCCGCCCAGCACTTCGAATTGCTGCACCCAGGAAGCCGCGCCGGAACCAATGCCATGCAGCAGCACGAGCGGCAGCGCCTCATTGCCGCTCGCGGTATCCGCCGATGCTTCGCGATAGCTCACGCACGCCTCGCCCGCTCGCACGTCGCGCAGCGCAAAGCGCGCGAGACGCGTGTCGAGCGTGGCGGCTGATGAGGCGTGAAGGTCGATCGCTTCGTTCATGACTTGGGTTCGGGGTGACTTCGCTGGGTGGATTAATCAGCAATACTTACTTCTGCATCTCGCGCTTGATCTTCGCGAGCGGCGAATCCGGCGGATACGTCGGCGTGATCGGCTTCGGCGAACCGAGCATCACGCACATCAGCGCGTCTTCTTCGCCAACGTTGATTTCCGTGCGATAGACGCCCGGCGGCACCGAAATCAGATCGCGTTCGCCCAGCACGGCTTCCCACGTCTCGCCGTCTTTCTCGCAGATCACCTTCATCTTGCCGCGCAGCACGAAGAAGATTTCTTCCACGTCGATATGGATGTGGCTCGGGCCGATGTTGCCGGCCGGAATCACCATCGTCGAGAACGTGAAGCCGCCCGAAGGCACCGTGTTGCTGTCCTTCGCCACGCCCGTGCCGCCCGTGCCCACGTAGCGCATCTGCGCGCGGCGGTACTTCGGGTCGTAATCGGCCTGGAACTTCAGGGCGTCCCAGTCGTAGCGACGCGTTTCATAGCGCGCCACGCGGCTGTTCATCCAGTCGTCAAAGCTCGCCTCGGCGGGACGGTCCCACGACTTGCTTTCGATATCGGCATCGGCCATCGCTTTCTCCTTTCTAGCTTTCGAACGTTCGATTCGAACGAATCAATTCATCACAAAGCCGCCGTTTACCGGCAGCAACTGGCCGGTCACGAAACGCGCGGCATCGCCCAGCAGGAACAACACGGGGCCCGTCACATCGTCGGGCACCTGGGCGCGCTGCAAGGCGCGGCCTTCGAGGTAATACGCGTGGCGCGCGGCCGGCACATAGGCCGTCGCTTCCACTTCGGTCAGACCCGGCGCGATGGCGTTGACGGTGATGTTGTCAGCGCCGAATTCGCGGGCGAGCGAATGCGTCATCGCAATCACGGCGCCCTTGCTGGCCACATAGGCGAGCAGCTTGGGCGCGCCCCATAGTGCGGTGTCCGAAGCGATATTCACAATGGCGCCGCGACCCGACTCGCGCAGCCAGGGCTGCGCCGCCGTGCACATGAGCCACGTGCCGCGCACGTTCACGTCCATCACGGCGTCCCACGTGTCCACCGCGATCTCGCTGGCGAACTTGCCGCCCGAGTTCGTGATGGCCGCGTTGTTGATGAGCGCGTCCACGCCGCCCATGCGCTGTGCCGCCGCTTCGACAAAGGCGTTGATGCTGTCCGGCTGTGCCAGATCGAGCGGCAGGAATGCCGCGTCGTGGCCTTCCGAGGCAAGCGAGCGCGCCAGCGCTTCGCCCGCGTCGCGCAGCACATCGCCGAACACCACGCGCGCGCCGCTTTGTGCCAGCGCGCTCACGAACGCCGCGCCGAGACCGCGCGCACCGCCCGTGACGATCACGCGACGGCCTGCGAGTGCGCCCTGAGTCGCGTTATGCATGGCTATGCCCGGCTTGTTCGCCCGCAGCGGGCTGTTGCGCGCGGAACGCGTCGAGATCGGCCATATGCTGCTGTGCACGCTGGCGCAGCATACGGCGCACGCGCGTCATGCCCACATCATGCTGATAGAGGAATTCCTGATCGCGCGCATTCGGCGCCATGCTTTCCAGAACGTAGCGATCCTGTTCGAGCACGGCCCAGTGCAGACCTTCCAGGCGATTGCGATACAGGAAGCGCCATGCGTCGCGCTGCCAGCCCTGCACCTTGCGCGTGCGCCAGAAGTAAACCTGGCAGTTGTCTTCGTCGACCGGAACCGCGAAGCCGATGATGCCGAAGTTGCCGCCCGGGCCGAACTTCTTCTTGTACGGAATTTCCAGACGCATCCAGAGCGTGCCGGTTTCGCCCAGTTCCACCCAGTCGAAATTCACGTCGCGCTGACCGACCTTCTCGAACATGAGGCCGGTGTCAGTTTTACGCACGCGCATATCGGCCTGCTTGTCGCCTTCCGCCATGGAGTGCGAAGTCGCGTGCAGATACGCGCCGTGCATCGGGTCCATGACGTTGTCGATGGCGTACTGGTAATTGCACTTCCAGTGCGACATGCACAGGAAGCTGGCGTATTCCTCGCCGACCAGTTCCTCGGGCAGTTGCAGCGGCGCGGGTTCCTTGTGCGCTTCGTCGCCGAACCACAGGAAGATCGCGCCGGCATGTTCCTGCGCCGGATACGACTTCACGCACTTCTGGCCTTCGAGCGGGCACGCCGAAACGGCCGGCACGCTTTGCACGGTGCCGCTGCCATCGACTTCGATGCCGTGATACCAGCAGGCCACGCGATTGCCCAGGTTCCAGCCCAGCGACAGACGCGCACCGCGGTGCGGGCAGCGGTCTTCGAGTGCGTTGACCTGGCCGTTCTTGTCGCGCCACAGCACGATCTGTTCGCCCAGACGCGTGATGCCGATGGGCGCGTCGCCCACCTGCCAGCTCGGTGCAACGGGATACCAGTAGTTCTTGATGCCGCGATCCAGGTAAGCGCGAATCGGATCGGCGCCGACTGCAGCGGCTTCGGATGTGGGGGAGGTCATGTGGGGGTCTCCGTGTTCGGGGTGTCCGTGCGCCGCTTAGTCAGCGAGCAGACGGAATTCGGCGGCGAGGCGCTCGGCGTTCCAGGGCGAGCCTTCCGGCGTGCGGAAACCGATACGGTTCAGGCCAGCGACCACGTCGTCGAGTTCGACGGCGCCCGCTTCGAACACTTGTTCCAGTGCATCGCCGAAGTCGTTTTCGTATTGCGTCGGCTCGGCCTTGCGGTTCTGCCAGACCATGTTTTCCTGCTGGCCCGGCTGCTCGATCACGCCCTTGCCAGCGACGTTGTTCGGCTGCGGCGCGAGCCACGGCTTGAGCATCGGATTGAAGTTCACAGGGGTTTCTCGCATGTCATTCCACCTTGATCTGGATTTCTTCGCCGGCGAGGCGCACGGCGTATTGCTTCAGCGCACGGCCACCGGGACCCTTGATGCACTGGCCGGTCTTGATATCGAACACCGCTTCATGCAGCGGACACTCGACCGTGCCTTCGTCGACGAAACCTTGCGTCAGCAGCGCATACGCGTGCGGGCACACGTTTTCCAGCGCATAAACCTCGTCGCCCACCTTGTAGATGCCGATCTCCGTGCCATCGAGCTTGAACTCGATCGGACCGTCTTCGGACAGATCGCCGGCATGCCCGGCGCAGCGCCATTCTTCAGCCATTTCTCACCTTTCCCGATCAACCGTGTTCCACATACGGAACATTAGTTTATGTATGGTCATTATAGGAGTCGTTTCGCATGGACAAAATAAAAATCCGACGCCCCTGGGGAAAACACCGAGCCAATCCTGGAAAGGGTGCGAGCGGAGTTGCAGCGAGTCTCGCCGTCGCGCTCAAAACCCCTTTGGCAAAGCATGTTGCGCGCGTAATCGCAGCCTTCGGGCAATGACGCACCTGGGGCAACTACCGTCCCAGAAAAGTATTTTGGCGTCCCGCGGGAATCACTATACTTTCCATAGGCAGCACATCTATCCATATATGGAACAAATAGATGCGCTGCGCATTGCGAAGCGAGCCGCCACCCAGAAGCGCGCCGCGCCGTTGGTAGTGCCGAGGGGTTAGCTGAGCCGGATTTGCGTGTCCGGCCTTTCGTCATACGATCAGGAGTCCAAAGTTGAAACACTTCATTGCCGCGGGATTGACGGGGATCTGCGCCGTCTCGTCTGCATGGGCGCAAAGCAGCGTCACGCTATACGGCAGCCTGGATGCAGGCGTGGCCTACGTCAGCAACGTGGGTGGCCATTCGAAGTGGATGGAAGAACAGGGCAATATGCAGCCCGACCGCTGGGGCCTGCGCGGCCGTGAGGACCTGGGCGGCGGCCTGAAGGCGATCTTCCAGCTGGAAAACGGCTTCTACACCAACACCGGCGCGATGGCGAAATCCAATACGCTGTTCAATCGCCAGGCGTATGTGGGTTTGAGTTCCGATCAGTTCGGCACGCTCACGTTCGGCCATCAGACGCCGTTCGCGTTCGACGTGCTCGATCCGTTCAGCACCGCCTATCTCGCGGCGAGCTGGTACGCGTTCCATCCGGGCAATATCGACCAGCTGGCCGATACCGGCGTCGTGCCTTACGACAACTCGGTGAAGTATCGTTCTCCTGAGTTTTATGGCTTCACCGCCGGCGCGATGCTCGGCCTCGGCAATACGACGAACTTCTCGAGCGGCCGCACGATGGGCTTTTCGCTCAGCTATGCGAACGGCCCGTTCAAGGCCGGCGCGACGTGGTCGAACGAGCACGATCGCACCGTGTCGATGTCCACCACCGGCCTCACGACCTTCCAGGGTCAGGCCGCCGCGAGCTACGTGGCGAGCAAGGTGGAGAACATGGGGATCGGCGCGTCGTATTCGTTCGGCAAGGTGCTGGTGCACGGTCTGTACACGCGCACCAAGCTGCAGTCGAACGGCTATTCGGACACGTTCCAGAGCTACGACGCAGGCCTGAACTACCAGATGACGACGGCCAACAGCATCGTCGGTGGCGCCGCCACCTCGACGCTTTCGGGCCGCCGCTGGACCCAGCTGATGGTGGGCGATGTGTACGCGCTCTCGAAGAGCACGCAGGTCTATGTGAACGCGCTCTACGAGCACGCCAATTCGAACGCCAACGCGGCGTTCTTCACGGCGGGCGTGTCGAGCGGCCGCAATCAGACCATCGTGCTGACCGGCATCCACCACTCGTTCTGATACGGCGGATAACCAACCGCCGGTCAGCCGCCGTGCAGGCTGCGCTTCGGCGTGGCTTGCATGGCCTGCGCCGCTGTCGGGTCGCCGGGCAGCGGCCGGTAATTCAGGCACGCGGAAAGCTCCATCGCCGCTGCGCACACAGCGGAAACGAGCGGCCCGCGTTCGACATCGCCGATATCCGAGCGCGGCACCGTCGCCGTGAGCGCGGCCACGATGCGGGTGGACTGATCGCGCACCGGCGCGCTCACCACCGAAATCCCCGTTTCGAACGACGCTTCGCTGAGCGCATAGCCCTGCTCCGCGAACTCGCGCACGCGCGAGTAGAGATCGGCCACCGTGGCGGGCGTGCGTTCGGTAAAGCGTTCGAGTTGCTTCTCGGGATACAGCGCACGCAGTTCGACAAGCGTGAGATCGCCCATCAGCACCTGGCCGTGCACGGTCGCGTGCGCAGGCAGGCGCGTGCCCACATGGACCTTCACAGAGCTGAACATCGGTTCGCGCGTCTGCGCCTTGGCAACGAACACGACGTCGCGCTGATCGCGGATCAGCAGATGCGTGCTCAGGCCGGTGGCGTCGCGCAGACGCTCCAGCACCGGCGTGCCGAAGTCGGTCAGTTCGAGCGAACTCAGGTATTCGAAGCCCAGACGCAGCACCGCCACGCTCAGCCGATACTCCCGGTCGCCTTTGGCGCGCTCGATAAAGCCGAGCGCTTCGAGCGTCTGCAGCAAACGAAATGTGGTGGTGCGCGGAATGCCGATGCGCCGCGACAGTTCGGGTGCGCCCAGCACCGGCTCGCGCGCTGAAAATTCCGCCAGAATGCGCAGCCCGCGCTCGAGCCCGGGGACGAGATAGGTGGAAGCGCCGCCGCCCTCGTCGTCGGTTTCGGTTTCCGTCTGGGCGGCTTGCGTCTCCTCGGCAGGCAGCGCTTCGCGCTTGCCCGGCGCCGCGCTACGGCGCGCGCCAGTCGTATTCTTTGTGGCCATTGGCGGCTGGAACCTGCTTGAATCTGTTGGACCGTTCGGTGATGGGGGCAATGATAACGCGAAGCGCCGCCCCCACCCTACGAGACAGAATTCCAGCCCGGCCGCCCCGGCCGCTTACGCCACCGGAATCGGGTTATCGACGACATGCTGGTTGAACTGCTCCACGAACGCATGTTCGTTCGGGCCGGCGTTGTCGCGCATCGGCTTCGCCGCTTCGACCAGCACTTCCGTCGTAGCGGTTGCCAGCCGCTCCAGGGTCTCGGCGATAAAGGCGTCGAGCGGCATCGCGCGCGGGTCGCCGCTCTTGACGATCAGATCGGTATCCACCCAGGGCGGCGCGATTTCCAGTACGCGCACGCGGGTATTGCGCAGCACGAAGCGTTGCGAAAGCGTGTACGAGTGGATCGCCGCCTTGGTCGCCGAATAGAGCGCCGTGCCCGCAAGCGGCACATAGGCCAGCACCGAACTATTGTTGATGATCCACGACTCGGGCTGGCGCTTCAGATGCTCGACAAAGGCCGCGCTCACGCGCACCGGGCCGAGCAGATTCGTCTCGATGAGACGCACGGCCTGTGCGTCGTCCAGCGCGCCGCCTGCATCGTCGAAAGGCATGATGCCTGCGTTATTGATCACCACATTCAGCGCCGGATAACGCGCGATCAGTTGCTGCGCGACTTGCTGAATCTGCGCGGCGTTGCCGATATCCAGTTCGACGGTATCGATAGACGGGTTCTGCGCGGCGATTTCATCGAGCAGCGCCTTGCGCCGGCCCGCAACGATGACCTTGTTGCCGCGCGCGCTGAGCGCTTCGGCCAATGCACGTCCGATTCCCGAAGTACCGCCGGTAATGAAAACCGTGTTTCCAGTGAGTTTCATGATTCGATATCCTTATCAAATGAAATGAATGACTGCTGTGAAATACCTTGTTTCCTGAATCACGCCGCCGTATAGCGGCGCGCAGCCGTATTGCTCGACAAATGCGGCGCCATCGTGCGCCGCGCGGCCTCGTAGGCGTCCCACTCTTCGCCTGCGTGAAGCGAGGGAATCGTCACGAGTTCGCCGCGCTCGAAGCCCTTGAGCGCAGCGTCCACCAACGCCTGCGCAGACATGACGATCTCCGGCGGCAGATGTTCGATAGGGAGGCCGGCGGTCTGCCAGAAGTCCGTGGCCGTGGCGCCCGGCAGCACCGCCTGCACCTGCACGCCCTTGCCAGCCAGTTCGTGATGCAGCGACTGGCTGAATGCCAGCACGAACGCCTTGCTGCCGCCGTAGACGCCGTTGAGCGTCTCCGGCGAAATCGCCACGATCGACGAAATATTGATGACCGCGCCCTTGCCGCGCGCCACGAACCCCGGCACCGCCGCGTAAGTCAGCCGCGTGAGCGCGCTCACATTGAGGTCGATCAGGCGCGTCATCGCATCGACATCGCTTTCCAGCAGCGGTGTGTGCGTGCCCACGCCCGCGTTGTTCACCAGCAGCGTGATGCTGGCGTCGGCTTTGAGTTTGGCTTCGATAGTCGCGAGATCGGTGCGCTTGTTCAGATCGGCGTCGATGATCTCGACGCTGCGACGCGTTTGCGTAGTGATGCGCTCGGCCAGCGCGATCAGGCGCTCGCGGTTGCGGGCGACCAGAATCAGGTCGTAGCCGCGCGCCGCAAGGCGTTCGGCATAAACCGCACCGATGCCCGACGATGCGCCCGTAATAAGCGCGGTTCCTGCATAAGCCTGCGTCATGATGTGACTCCGTTCATGGGTTTTCGTGGTGATGCCGTGAGTGCATTCTGGCGATTTCACGCTGCGACGGAAATGACGTATTTAGGTATGATTTCGGACATCGATGACCGGAGAACGGACATGCACCGAATCGGCTTTCTTCTGACCGAAGGCTTTCAGATGATGACGCTCGCCCCGCAGTCGGTGTTCGAGCACGCGAACATGACCGCTGGCGAGACCTTCTACACGCTCGACACCTGGTCGATCGAGGGCGGCGCGGTGCGCTCGTCGCTGAATATTCCGGTGGGCACGCGCGCGCTGCGGGGCCGTATCGAAGTCGATACGTGGATCGTCGCGGGCGTCAACGACCCGCTGATCGAGCCGCCGCCCGCAAAAGTCCTCGCATTTCTGCGCAAGACGGCGCCGCGCGCGCGGCGCATCGCGGGCATCTGCACGGGCGGCTTCGTGCTGGCCGAAGCGGGCCTGCTCGCGCAGCGGCGCGCCACCACGCATTGGGCGTACGGCCGCGAAATGCAACGGCGCTTTCCGGACATTCGCGTGGAAGAAGATCGCATCTATATCGTCGACGGGCCGATCTGGACCTCGGCGGGCATGACGGCGGGGCTCGATCTCGCGCTGGCGATGGTCGAAAAAGACCTGGGCACCGACATCGCGCGCTCCGTGGCGCACAAACTGGTGATGCATCAGCGCCGCGCGGGCGGCCAGTCGCAGCATTCGGAAATGCTCGATCTCGCCCCCAAGTCGGACCGCATCCAGAACGCGCTCAACTACGCGCGGCAAAATCTCCACGGCGCGCTCACGGTGGAAGAACTGGCTGAGCGCGTGCATTTGAGTCCGCGTCAGTTCAGCCGTGTTTTTACGCTCGAAACCGGGCAATCGCCGGCCAAGGCAATCGAAGGTCTGCGGCTGGAAGCGGCGCGTCTGATGATCGAGCAGAGCCGCCATCCGCTCGATGTGATCGCGAAAGAAACCGGCTTTCGCGACCGCCGTCATATGCGCGAAGCCTTTATGCGCGGCTTCGGCGTGCCGCCGCAAGCGGTGCGGCGCGAAGCGCGCACGCCCTGAGCGCATCGCGCCCCACCCGCCTGCACTACAATCGCAGCACTCGCGCACCCCGCACTACCACGAATCCACATGCGTCTTCTTCACACCTCGGACTGGCATCTGGGCCAGAACTTCATGGGCAAGAGCCGTCAGGCCGAACATCGGCAACTGATCGACTGGCTCGTGGCTCAGGTCGACCTGCACAGCGTCGATGCCGTACTGATCGCCGGCGACATCTTCGATACCGGCACGCCGCCCAGTTACGCGCGCGAACTCTATAGCGATCTCGTGGTGAGTCTGCATGCAGCGGGCGTGGCGTTGCTGCTGCTGGGCGGCAATCACGATTCGGTGGCGACGCTGCGCGAAAGCAGCGCCTTGCTGGAGAGATTGTCCGCGCGCGTCGTGCCTCACGCGGATGCGCCCGAGGCGCAAGTGCGCGTGCTGCCGCTGCGCACGCGCACCGATGGCGTTGCGCAGAAAACGCCGGGCTGCGTGGTGTGCGCCGTGCCCTTCATTCGCGCGCGCGACGTGATGCAAAGCGAGTTCGGCCAGAGCGCGCAACAGAAGCAGCAAACCCTGCAACTGGCGATCCAGGCCTATTATCAAGCGGTTTTCTCGGCCGCCGACGCGCAGCGCAAAACGCTGGAAGCCGAACTCGGCCACGCCGTCCCGCTGATCGCAACCGGCCACCTCACCACCGTCGGCGCGAGTGCGAGCGAATCGGTGCGCGAGATTTACGTGGGCGCGCTCGAAGCGTTTCCCACCAGCGCATTTCCGCCCGTCGATTACATTGCGCTGGGCCATATTCATCGTCCGCAGAAAGTGGGCGGTCTGGCGCACATCCGCTATAGCGGCTCGCCAATTGCCTTGAGTTTCGATGAAGCCACCCAGCAGAAGGAAATGCTGCTGGTCGATCTGGGCGAAGCGGGTCTGGAAGCCGTCACGCCACTGCCGGTGCCCGTATTCCAGACGCTCATCGCGCTCAAGGGTAATCTCAAGACGCTGCCCGCAGCATTTGCGCAGGCCGCGCAGCACGCCACGGCCGAGTGCCCCGCGTGGATCGAAGTCACCGTGGCCGAAGACGACTATCTGGCCGATCTGCCCGCGCGCATCCAGACCATGATCGAAGGCCTGCCCGTGGAGGTACTGCGCATTCGACGCGAGCGCGGCAACGCGCGCGCGCAGCTATCCGCCGATACCGGCGTGACGCTCGACGAACTCGATCCCCTCGACGTGTTCGCGCGCCGTCTTGCGCACGAAACGCTCGACGACGATATCCGCGACGCGCTCACCACGCGCTACAAGGCCGTGGTCGCGTCCACCGTGGAGGGCGAGGCATGAAGATCCGCAGCCTGCGCCTGAAGAATCTCAACTCGCTCAAAGGCGAGTGGCAAATCGATTTCACCAGGCCGCCCTTCGCCGATAACGGCCTGTTCGCCATCACCGGGCCCACGGGCGCGGGCAAATCCACGCTGCTCGACGCGATCTGTCTCGCGCTCTATCACGAGACGCCGCGTTTGAAGACGGTTTCGGCGTCGGCGAACGACATCATGACGCGCCACACCGCGGATTGCCTCGCGGAAGTGGTGTTCGAAGTCAAGGGCGAGGTGTATCGCGCATTCTGGAGTCAGCGCCGGGCGCGCGATAAGGTCGATGGCGCATTGCAGTCGCCCAAGGTCGAACTCGCAACCGGCGACGGCACGATCCTCACCACGCATATCAACGACAAGCTGCGCCGTGTGACCGAAATCACGCGTCTGGATTTCCCGCGCTTCACGCGTTCGATGCTGCTGGCGCAGGGCGGTTTTGCGGCGTTTCTCAACGCCACGGAAAACGACCGCGCGGAATTGCTCGAAGAACTGACCGGCACGGAAATCTACGGCGAAATCTCGCGCCGCGTGTTCGCGCGGGCGGGCGAAGCGCGCGATGCACTCAAGCAGTTGCGCGCGAAAGCCGAGGGCATGGAACTGCTCGATGCGCAGCAACGCGCAGCGATCGAAGCGGAAATCGGCAACTTGACGGGCCAGTTGAGCGCCAGCGCGGCGCAGACCAAAACGTTGCACGCGCAACAACAGTGGCGGCGCGAACTCGCGCAATCGGAAGCCGATACCCAGACCGCACTCGCGCGCGAAGCCACGGCCGCGGCGGCGCTCGCAGCAGCCGCGCCGGAACTGGCGCGGCTCGCGGCGAGCGAGCCCGCCGAAGTGCTGCGTCCCGTGCATCTGCACGTGCAGCAAAGCGAAGCGGCCTGCCGTCAATCGGATGCCGATCTCGCTGCGCTACGCCGCGAGCGCGCAGAGCGTTTGAGCGCGCAAAAGCAGCATTACGGCGCAACGGCCACGCTGGCCGGGCGCATCGTGCGCGAGATCGACGCGCAACTCGCGCGGCTCGAAGCCGAGCAACGTCAACTGGACGGCTGGTGTGCGAAGAACGCGCATCTCGCGCAGCTTGGCGAGCGCGTTGGCGCGTGGCGTCAGCAATTCGAGCAGCGCAAACGCACGGCAACGGATATCGCCACGCGTGCAAAACAGCTTGCCGATGGCGAGCAGCAGCAGCACGAACAACGCGCGCAGATCGAGCAGCACGCCGCGACGCTCGCGTCTGCCGAACGTGCGAAAGCCGAAGCGGATAGCAGCCTCCAGACGCTGCAAAGCGCGCAGCAAACGCGTCTTGCGGGGCAAACGCTCGCGCAGTTGCGCGAAAGCTGGCACACAGGCCAGGCCGCATTGACGTGCTGGCAGCAACGGGAAAGCGTGGCCGGGCGCAGGCGCGCACTCGCCGATGAAGAGAAAACGCTGGCTGCATCGCTCGCGCGTACGCAAGGCGACATCGGCGCTAAAGAGGCGGATGCACAGGCGCTTTTGCAAGCGCACGCGCAAAGTCAGTCGCGCGTGGAGGACAAGCAGAAGCTGCTCGAACAGGAGCAGATGATTCGCAGCCTCGCGCAACATCGCGCGCAGTTGCAGCCAGGCGATGCGTGCCCGTTGTGCGGGTCGCACGAACATCCGGCTATCGACGCGTATCGCGCGCTCGATGAATCCGCCACGCAGGCTGCGTTGCAGGCGGCACGCGCCGAACTGCAGGCTTGCGCGCAGCGGGTGAGCGCAAACGAGCAGGCGTTGTCGGCGCTGCGCGCGACCTTGACGCAGCAGGCCACGCAGCATGAAAAGCTCGCGGCGCGTATTGCGCAGCAACGCGAAGAATGGGACGCGCTCGCGACGCCATCCATCGCGGCCGATGCGTGGCAAGATGCCGATGCCCTCGTTGCTGCGCGCGAATCGGCGGCGCAGGCGGCCCAACAGATCAAGCAGCATCTGGACGCCGCCGAACAGGCGGAAGAAGCGCTCGCCCGCGCGCGCGAAGCCAGCACGCGTTGCGCCGATACGCTTCAGGCTGCGCGCGCGCGTGCCGATCTGCTCGCGCAATCGCTCAAGAATCTCTCGAAGCGTGGCGAAGAAATCGCACAGGAACGTGCAGCGCTGCAAGCAGCGCACGAGCAGGAATCCGCTGCATTGCTCGATGTATTGCGCGCCAGCGGCTATACGCTCGACGCCCTGCCTGAAGACGCGGCCGCATGGCTGCAAACACGCGACGCGCAATGGCGCGAATGGCAGCAGACGCAACAGCGCCTGCAATCGCTCGCGCAGGACCAGGTCCGCCAGCGCGGTCAATGCGATACCGCACGCGCGCAATGGCAGACGTGGCGCGAGCGCTGCGCCAGCATCGGCGTGGAAACGGTGCAGGCTGCGCCAGCGCGCGACAATCTTACGGCATCCTTATTTGATGACGAGGAAGAGGACGGCGAAGCATCGCCCGAACAATTCGAAGCCAGCGCCACCCGCGCCGATGCACTGACACGCGAACTGGCCACGATCGACGGTCAGCTCACGAATCTCGAACGCACGCTCGCGCAACAGCGCACGGCCTTCGACGAAGCCACCCAGGCGTGGCAAACCGCACTCGCGCAAAGCCCGTTTGCCGATCAGGCGCAATTCCTCGCCGCCCTGCTGCCTGCGGACGAACGCAAGCGCCTGCAAACCCTCAAGCAGCAACGCGAGCAGGATCAGCAGACCGCCAGCGCCATGCTGCACAGCGCGCGCGAAAAGCTCACGCGCCTGCAAGCCGTCGAGCCGCCGGTGCGCTCTGACGCCACGCTCGAAACGCTCACCGAACAACTCGACGCGCTGGAAAAAGAAAGCGCCACGCTCAACGAACGTCTGGGTCATCAGCGCGGGCTGTTGACGCGTGACGCGCAGCAGCGCGAAAGCCAGCGCGCACTGTTCGAGCAGATCGAAGCCCAAACACACGATGCCGATCTCTGGCAGCGCCTGGATTCGCTGATCGGCTCGGCGAAGGGCGACAAGTTCCGGCGCTTCGCGCAAGGTCTCACGCTCGATCATCTGCTTGCGCTCGCGAATCGCCATCTGGATCGCCTGCACGCGCGCTATCTGCTGCGCCGTAAATCGACGGGCGAACTGGAACTGGAGATCGTCGATGGCTGGCAGGCGGACGCCACGCGCGACACGCGCACGCTCTCGGGCGGCGAGAGCTTCCTGGTGAGTCTCGCGCTGGCGCTGGCGCTATCGGATCTCGTGAGCCACAAGACGTCGATCGATTCGCTGTTCCTCGACGAGGGCTTCGGCACGCTCGATGGCGATACGCTCGAAATCGCGCTGGACGCGCTCGATACGCTCAACGCGAGCGGCAAGATGATCGGCGTAATCAGCCACGTCGAAGGCTTGAAGGAGCGCATCGCCACGCAGATTCGCGTGGAGAAAGGCGGCGGCATCGGCCATTCGCGGCTGGTGTTCTAAACCGCCGCGCGCCGCGTTTCAGGGCTTGTTTTCAAGGCCCGCGAGGTGATCGAGCATCACACCGCCGATCGCCTCTTCGCCACGCGCGACCAGCGCTTGCGCCGCGCCGCGAATGTCGCGCGCCTCCTTGTTCTGGCCAAGCTTGCGCTTGCCCACGAGGCGCGTGATTTCGATCTCCAGCCCGACGATAGCCTTGAGCATGGTGTCGAGATAATCGGTGGGCGCGTCGCCCATTTTCCAGGGCTTCGGCTCGCTGGCTTCGTGCGTGCGCGTGAGGCGCGCCACCACGCCGCGCACGAATTTTTCATCGTCGCGAATGCGGATGCGGCCATGCGCGTGCACGACCACGTAATTCCACGTGGGCACCTGGCGATGCGTTTCGTGCTTGCTGGGATACCACGTCGGCGAAATATAGGCGTCGCCGGCGCGGAAAATCGCCAGCACTTCGTCGCCGTCTTTCACGTCCTGCCAGAGCGGATTGGCACGCGCCACGTGCGCGTGCAGCGTGCCCAACGTGTTCGGGCCGCCCTCATTAGCAAGGAGTTCGAAGGGAATGTGATTGGCGTCCAGCCCGCTCGCGCCGTGGGTGACCAGCGTGCCGAACGGGTGCTGCGCGATCAGCGCGTGCAGGACTTCGGGACGGGATTCGTCGAAATGGGCGGGGACGTACATGGCGGCTCCACGATGCGCGGGTGGGGAAGCCATGATTGTCGCGCTAAAGCGCGATCGGTTGTAGAGCCAGCGGCGCGCGCAAACGGGGAACCAGAATGCGTCCGCCGCGCCCCGCCGCTTTAGCCCGCCAGTTCCACCTCGACGCGCTGCAGCGCGCGAAACGGTTCGAGCATGTCTTCGGTCGCGCTTGCCGAGGTAATCAGCCGCCAGTCGCGTTCGAGCGGCGTCCAGTGCTGCTGGCGCGCGCGGCCGAGTTTGTCCGAATCCGCCAGCACGATCACCTGCGCCGCGCGCCGGATCATGCAGTCCTTGAGCGAGGCCTGCTGCGCGCTCGCTTCGCACAGACCGAAACCGGCCACCACGCCATCCGCGCCCAGAAATGCGGTATCCACGCTCACGCGCGACAGCAGCAGTTCCGCCAGCGGCCCGAGCGTGCTCATGCTCGAACTGCGCAGATCGCCGCCGAGCAGCGTGACTTCGATACCCGGCGCGTTCGCCAGTGTGGTCACGGCCAGCAGATTGTTGGTGATCACATGCAGGTCGCTGCGCGTGAGCAGATGGCGCGCGAGCGCGGCGCAGGTGGTGCCGCCGTCGAGCATGACGGTGTCGCCATCGCGCACATGGGCCGCTGCGGCCAGCGCGATCAGTTCTTTCTGCTCGCGCTGCGCGGCCTTGCGCTCTTCGAGCGACGCTTCCGGTTCGTGCACGCCTACCAGCGCCGTCGCGCCGCCGTAAGTGCGCACGAGACGGCGCTGCTTGTGCAGCACCGCCAGATCGCGGCGAATCGTGGCCTCCGACACGCCCAGCGCCTCCGTCAACTGTTCGACGTTGGCCTCGCGCGTTTGCACGAGTTCGAGAATGGCGCGGTGACGATCGGAAGCTTTCATTGCATAAGCGGTGGCTGAACGGACCCGGCGATCTTACACGATGGCGCGAGCCCGTCCGCTCGCCTTATCGGCGAAACGCCATTAGCGGCGCGTGGCCAGTTCCGCGCCCTGACGCAGCGCTTCGAGCATGCTGCCTTCGTCCACCACGCCCTTGCCCGCGATATCGAACGCCGTGCCGTGATCGACCGAGGTGCGGATCACTTCCAGACCCACCGTCACGTTCACGCCCGCTTCGAGACCCAGCACCTTCACCGGACCGTGGCCCTGATCGTGATACATCGCCACCACGAGGTCGAAGTCGCCGCGGCCCGCGCGGAAGAACAGCGTATCGGCGGGCAGCGGGCCGGTCACGTCTAGACCGCGTTCCTGCAGCAGCTTCACGGCGGGAATGATCTTCTCCTCTTCCTCGCCATAGCCGAACAGACCGTTTTCGCCCGCATGCGGATTGATCCCGCACACGCCGATGCGCGGCCGCTCGATGCCCGCCTTCACCAGCGTGGCGTTGCCGCGCTCGATCGTACGCTGCACGAGGCCCGGCTCGATCTTGCGGATCGCGTCGATGATGCCGATATGCGTCGTCACGTGAATCACGCGCAGTTGCGGCGCGACCAGCATCATCGACACTTCTTCGACGCCCGTGAGGTGCGCGAGCATTTCCGTGTGGCCCGGATACTTGTGACCGCCCGCGTGCAGCGCTTCCTTGTTCAGCGGCGCCGTGCAGATCGCGTCGATCTGCTTGCCCTGCGCGAGTTCGACCGCGCGCGCGATGTACTGGTACGCAGCGTCGCCCGCCAGCGGGGAAAGCTGGCCGAACGGCAGATCGTCGGGGATCAGGTTCAGGTCGATCACGTCGATGATGCCCGGCTCGTAGCGCGCCTCGGACGGATCGTTCACGCGCCGCACCGCGAGTTCCAGCCCGCAGATGGCGATCGCGCGTTCGAGGCGGCGCGCATCGCCGATCACGACCGGACGGCACTGCGCGTAGACCGTCGCATGCGTGAGACTCTTCGCGACCACCTCGGGGCCAACGCCGGCGGCGTCGCCCATCGTGATGCCGATGACGGGGATGTAAGTGCTCATAAATTCCTCAATGGTGCTTGCGTGGCGTCGGTGCGCGGCTCGTTGTGAGTCGCCGCGCGCCGCTCATGCCTGTGTCGGCTTGTGTTCGGTTGGGGTGTTTGCCTGCTCGCGCAGATGCCGCCAGGCGGCGTAGAGCGCGTCGTCGGTGCCGAAAGCGCCGGCCTTGGTGACCACTGCAGGCCGATGCGCGGGTGGCGTCTGCGCAGTCTGCGCATGCGGGCGCGCGACGGCTACGCCCGCTTCGATTTCGGCGATCAGGCGCAGGGACGCAATGCCGGCCGCGTCGAGCATCGCGCGCGCCGTCTCGCCGCCCGTGGCGATCAGACCGCCGAGCGTGGCGAAATGCGGCGCGACCAGCGCGGCCAGCATCGCCGAAAGCTGCGCGCCTTCGGCGGGATCGAAAGCGTCGTCGCGGCCGATGCGCAGGAGCAGATCGGCGTGCGCCGCGCCGTGCGTCGTGTCGTGCGTCGTGCCGTGCGCCATATCGAGCGCCGCGCCGATGCGCGCCAGCCACTGCGACCAGTGCGCGTGCGACCGACCGGCGCGCAGCACGTCCGGCGGCACGACGAGTTCGACGAGACCCACGCGCTCGCGCAGTACCGCGCATTGACGCTCGCCCACGGCGGACAGACTGCCGACCATCACGAGAATCGGGCCGGGCGCGCTGCCGCCGCGGTCTTGCTGGGCGTTATCGGCAACGGCATCGGCATCGGCATGGCTTGCGGCGCACGGCGGATCGAGCGTCGCCAGTTCGCGCGCGAGTCCGCCCGAGCCTACCCAGAAGAACGGCGTGTCGAGTTCGAGCGTTGCGCCTGCGAGCGCGCGCAGATCCGCGGCGCTTTGCGCATCGACGATCAGCGCCTGCGCGCCGTCCGTGCCTTCCGCGGCGATCAGCGCCACGCGGCGCGACAAGGCGCGCGCATCGTCGTGCAGCAGCGCGGCGTTGAAGCGCTCGCTTTTGAGGCCCGCTGCCGCCAGCATCGCCGCCATATCGGCGTTGCGGCCCGCATGTTCGAGCTGCCAGGTTTCGGTCTGGTCGAGCGGCACGCCATGCACGAGCAGCGCGCCGCCGCGCACCGTGCGGCCCGTCGCCGGAAACGCGGGCGCGACGATCGCCAGACCCGCCTGCTTCTGCAAGGCCGCGACTTCGGCGGCCCAGTTGCCGCGCAACGTCGAGTCGATCTTCTTGTACAGCCGGCGTTCGCGACCCAACGCAGCCGACGCGTGCGCGGTGCGCGCAGCGGCATCGGCGGGCGCGAGGCGGCGCGTGTCGGTGTCGGCGGCGATCACGTCGGCGTCGTGCGCGGCCTGGGCTTCGTCGAGCGTCACCACCGTGCGATGGCCCGCGTTCGCGAAGCCGATCGCGCAATCGGCGGCGCCGGAAAGATCGTCGGCGATGATCAGCAACTTCATGGGGCGAGCCTCTTGCCTTCGCAAGCCTGTGCGCTGTTCTGCATGCTGTTCTGCGCGCGATTGTGCTTCGCTTCGCGCGCCTGGGCGCGTTTCGCGGTCCAGGCCGTGAGCACCGGCGAGGCAATCGCCGTCACCACCACGCAGGCCGCGACCAGCAGCGTCGCGCTTTGCGCCGCGTGTTCGTAGACTGGATTGGCCGCCGCGACCAGCGCCGGCACGGCGGCGGCATTGCCCGCCGTATTGGCGGCCGCCACACCGGCCACGCCCGTGCCGCCGGTCACGCGATCGGCGAAATACAGCGGAATGCCCGTCACGATCACGACCGCCACGCCCATACCGATGCCGAGCAAACCAGCCTGCCAGACCTTGTGCAGATCGAGGCCCGCACCCAGCGCGAGCGCGAAAAACGGAATCATCACCGGCACGGCGCGCGCGAGGAAAGCGCGCATTTCGCGGTCGAGATTACCGAGCAGCATCCCGGCGCACAGCGGCAGGATGCTGCCCACCAGCGTCTGCCACGGAAACGCGGAAAGACCGGCCACGCCCAGCGTGACCATCGTGAGAAACGGGCCCGACTCCAGCGACATGATGGTGTACGCGCCCACGTCTTCCGAGCGGCCGTACTGGCCCATCAGCGCCATGTAGAGACCGCCGTTGGTGTCGTTCATGGCCGCGACCACGGCCAGCGTGGACAGCCCCGCGAACAGACCCGAAGCGACCGGCTGCTCGCCGAGGAAATGCCCCATCAGCACGCCGACGATGATCGCCGCGCCCACCTTGGTGACGAACAGCGCGCCGCCCTTCTTGAGCAGATAAGGCGTGGCTTTCACGTCGATACTCGCGCCCATGCAGACGTAGAACACCGCGAGGATCGGCAGCGCGCCGGTGAACAGGGCATTGGTGAACGAGCCGAAGAACTTCGGCAGGCCGGGCACGAAGGTCGCCACGAGCGAGCCGACCAGCAACGGCACGATCATCATGCCGCCGGGAACGCGCTCGATCGAACGCTTGATAGGAATCTGGGCCATGCGAGTCTCCTCAATGATGATCCGATCGGCGCACGCCTTGGGCCAGCGTGATCGCTCTGGTGGTTTTGATCGGTTTGCTCAATGTTTTGATTGAAACGATCATGGCGCAGTGTAAACGCGTGCGCAGGATTGCGCAATTCAATCATTTGTGTGATTGAAACGATCAAAATGGGGACGGTTGGAAGCACGATGGCTGGCCGGTGGGCGGCGCGGCACGGGCAGCCCAGGCACGATCGCGGCGAAAGCCTGATCGGGTTGGAACGGGAAATGAGCGGAATGCGCGTCTTTTTCAGAACTACGGGCGCATTCGAATGCGCAGGCGCGCCGATGCGCCTGCGCCGAAGTCTGCGATACCGTGCCAGTCAGAACGCAAAGGCGTTGCGCGCTGTGGCCGCTGCGTCCGATTGAACGTCGGCGCCATTGAGGATCTCCAGCAAACGCGCCACCCGGCTGCGCTGCGTCGCCACCAGATCGTAAGTGGATTCCAGCTTGTGCAGACGCTTCTTCCAGTATTCGCCGTCGATGCCGCGCGGCGAGTGCGGCAACTGCGCGGCTTGTGCGCGGCTCATGTACTGCACCATGCGCTCGACGTGATCGAGTTCGGCATCGGCGAGGTTGGCTGGCAGGCGGCCGCCGTTCGCAGGGCCGCAAGAGGAGTCTTTCGGGTTGACACGCATGGTCTTGCTCGCTTTTTTATTGGCTTGCTAGCTGTCCGGATTGCCCGGAAAAACGCCCGCGCGGGTCGTCCAGCTCTTCCCCGGACCCGTTCGCGACGCGTGATGGACC
This sequence comes from Paraburkholderia sp. Ac-20340, assembly GCF_017104965.1. Taxonomy (GTDB): domain Bacteria; phylum Pseudomonadota; class Gammaproteobacteria; order Burkholderiales; family Burkholderiaceae; genus Paraburkholderia. The sequence goes on along the minus strand of NZ_JAAGPR010000017.1, from coordinate 121,217 downwards.
GGCTGCCTCGCAAGGATCGGCGGGCGCCCGTATGTATTCCTGCTTTTCTCCCATTTGTCTGCTGACAATAACCGCCTTCGCGCGGCGCGCTTGACCGTACGTCTCAGTTTTTCATCGGCGTTCAATATTGGGGATACATCATCTCGGCATCGGCAACGCGCCTCGCTTCGCGAACGCATTGCGCCAACTCATTGCGCCCGCAACGAATTCACGCGCGAGGCTCGGCGTTATTTCCAGATCCGCAATGCATTACGTCGTGAGATGGAACAAAACCGCGCCGATGTCATGCGCCCGCCGCGTATCGCCCGAGGAGACTGGCGTTGCGCGAATCCCGCCGTTTCGATTTCACGCGGCGCACGCGCGGCAAAGCGGAATACAGGGTTTTTGTCGGGTTTTTTTCGGGTTGCCTCGTGCGGAACGCGCTCATAGAATCGGAACGACTCAAAGAGGCGGCGAGCCGCCCATAAAGAAGACAGCATCAGGAGGACGATCCATGACGACCGCGCAGCACGCGCTTTATCGAGCGGGCGCATGACGCCAATAAGGGAGAGACACACCATGGACGATACGCTGACGACATCGGCGCAAACCGTGCTCGGCGATCTCTGCACGCCGCAATTCGTGCGCGGCGTGGAGCTGACGCAGGACCGCCGCGCCGGACGCGAACTCTGGCGGCAACTCGAAGCGCTCGGCCTGCTCGACGCGCTCGTGCCGGAAACGCTGGGCGGCGCCGATCTGCCGCTCGCGCAGGCTGCGGGCGTGCTGTTCGCGTTCGGCCAGCACGCCTTGCCGCTGCCCGCCGCACACACCATGATCGCGCGCCATCTGCTCGCGGCCGCCAATGTGGCCGCGCCGCGCGGGCCGATTGCGCTCGCCATCGCCGATGCCACGCAACGTTCGGCCTTCGTGCCCTACGGTCAGGTCGCCGATGCCGTGGTCGTGGAAACCAATACCGGCACCTGGCTGGTCGCGCTCAACGCTTCCTGCGTGGAAAAACATGGCGATGCCCTCGACGCCACCGTGCGCTTCGACACGCGCGTGGCGCAGCCGCTGCCCGCGCGCGGCATCGCGGAACTGGGCGCGATCGTGACCGCCGCCACCATGGCGGGCGCGATGCAGCGCGTGCTCGACATCAGCACTGCGTATGTCAACGGCCGCGCGCCGGCCAGCCGCACCTGCAGCACCTTTCTCGCGCTCGAGCGCCAGTTGAGCGTGATGGCCGGACACGTGGCCGCCACGCGCGTGGCGGCGGAACAAGGCTGCGCCGCGCATCGCAGCGGCGAGCAGCGCATCGCCAGTGCCATCGCCAAGGCGCGCGCCAGCCGCGCCGCGCCGCTGGTGGCCAATGGCGCTTATGGGCTGATGGGTTCGGTCGGCAATGCGGCGAAGGTCGATCTGCAACTCTTCACGCGCCGGCTGCACGCGCAACGGCTGCAATACGGTTCGGAGTCGTTCTGGGATGAAGTTGTCGGCACGCATGCGCGCGATCAACGCGCGGGCATGAACGACGACGTGGTCGGGATTTTCGATGCGCTCGACGAAGTCGCGACCTTGAGGCCGGGCTTGCGGTAGTCCATCCGCGCTCGTTGCGCTTGCCGCCGTGGAAAACGCGCCTCGCTTTCGCAGGCGCGTTTTGTTTTTCAGGCGTCGCGATCAGAACTCGAAGTCGTCCGTGCGCGCCAGTCGCACAAACGGCCCATTGAGCGTGCGATTGTGATGCTCGACGATCTCGCGCGCCTTGAGCGACGGCGTATCCATCGTGGTGTGCGCGTCTTCGATCAGCACGGCGCGCAGGCCCAGATCGAGCGCGGCGCGGCAGGTCGTATCGACGCAATATTCGCTCTTCATACCCACGATCGCCACCTCGCTCACGCCCGCTTCGGCCAGTTGCTGCGCGAGACCGGTGCCGACGAAGCAGCTCGGCCGCGTTTTCGCAAACACCGTGTCGCGCGCCGGGTCCACATCGAGATCGGGCAGCAGTTGCGTCAGCGCGCTATCGGGCGCGAGCGGCGAACCGGCTGGCCCGGTGTGGCGCGCGGCGTAGATCGGCGCACCCGCCTCGCGCGCCCGCGCGATCAGCGTGTTGATGTTGGCGAGCACGCGCGCGCCTTCGTGCGGCGCCGGGCTGGCGTTGAACAGACCGAGCTGCATATCGACGATCAGCAGGGCGCGGCGGGGCGCGAGAGGGTCTTGCATGGCGTTTCTCCTTCGATTCCTCGTTGTTGCCGGTACGGAAGCGAGGGCGAGAGAAACGACAAGGCCCCGTCCGTTACCGGCGGGGCCTTGGGGTGGATGCGCTTGATAGCGTTGAACCGTGCTCGCGTCTCGACCTCACGACCCGCCAGAAGCGGTCGTGGTGGTCGTAGTCATCGCGCTGATCGCGCGGGCGAGTGAAAAATGGCTCATGCGGACAATCATGCGGTACGTCCCCATCACCCGTCAACGGTCGATCCGGCGCGCATAAGCGCGCCACGATTGCGTTCGATCGAACCGGCAAGTCCAGATTCCCGTCCTAAGCGGCTTCGATCACCACATCACACGGCAAACAGGGCGCGACAAAGCGTCGCGATTCTCAAAAAAATGAGACTGCCGTCTTAAATTCTTGTTTTGCATCAAATGTCGAAGCTAGAATGCCGGGTTTGCCGCGCGGCGCACAGGGTTAGTCCTGGTTGCGCCGCCCTCATCCCGACGAAGGAATCCGACATGAAAGACCCACTCAGCCGCGACCGCGAGAGTACCGGCCGCGCCGACGAGGCGGCCGAATCATCCAGCGAAGCCGTGCTCGTTAGCGCACTCGCCCGCGGCATCCGGATTCTGCAGTGCTATTCGATGGGGGCGTCGGAGCTGTCGGCGCGCGAACTGGTCGAGCGCACCGGTCTGCCCAAGCCCACCGCGCTGCGCCTGATCAACACGCTCTGCGAATTCGGCCTGCTGCGCTATTCGGAGCGTATTTCGAAATACGTGCTGGGCACGGAGATGGTGAGCCTCGCCGCGCCCGCGCTCGGCCGCATGACGATCCGCCAGATCGCCCGGCCGATGATGCAGGAACTGGCCGATTATTGTCAGGGCCAGGTGAAGCTCGCGGTCGGCCATCGGATGAATCTGGCCTACACGGAAGTGATCCAGGGCGCGGGCAGTTCGGTGTATCGCGCGGAAACCGGCACGCGCGTGTCGCTGTCGCGCACGGCGGCGGGCCGCGCGTATCTGTGGACCGTGCCGCCCGCGGCGCGCGAACTGTATCTGCAGGACGTGCTCACGCGCGATCCGGTCAAGGGCGAACTGCTGGCGCAGCGGCTCGCGCAGGCGCAGCAGCAGTTGCGCGAATCGGGCTGCACGGTGTCCTACGGCGACATGCAGCGCGAGATTCACTCCGTCGCGATCCCGCTGGTCTCGCCCATCGACGATGAATACTGGGTGTTCAGCTGCTCGATTGCCGTGTTCAATCTCGGCGACAACCAGTTGATCGACGATATCGCGCCGCGTCTGATGTCGCTGGTGCGGCGGGTGGAATCGTCGCTCGGCAGCATGCGCGGCGCCGCGCACGAGCTGGACACGCGGCCGTGGAACCTGGCCGCGATTTAAGGCGCTCAACACACCACATTCAGCGCTGTGTATGCGGCAAGGCGGCTGTTCAGCCGCCTGCCAGCGCAGCGTTTCAACCCGCTGCGACTTCAACCGCAGCGACCGGCGGCGCGGGCTCAGTCGCCGCCGCGCCCAAGAGGCTCAGCTTGCCGCTCGCCACCAGTTGCGCCAGCGGCACGGGGCGGCCCAGCAGGAAGCCCTGCACTTCGTCGCAACCCTCGCCCGCCAGCAGATCGAGCTGATCCTGCGTTTCGATGCCTTCGGCCAGCACGGGAATCCCCAGACTCTTGCCCAGCGCCAGCACCGCGCGGATGATCGCCGTCGCCTGGCGGCTCGATTCGGCTTCGCTCACGAAAGACTGGTCGAGCTTGATCTTGTCGAATGGGAACGAGCGCAGCGTATCGAGCGACGAATAGCCGGTGCCGAAGTCGTCGAGCGCCAGGTTCACGCCCAGTTCCTTGATGCGTTGCAGCGTTTCGAGCGAGCGTTCGCGGTCGGCGAAAATCGTCGATTCGGTCAGTTCGAGTTCGAGACGCGATGGCGGCAGCCCCGTTTCGGCCAGCACTTCGGCCACCAGCGAAGGCAGATCGTCGTGCGCGAACTGCACCGGCGAGAGGTTCACGGCCACCTTGCAGGGCGGCTGCCACGTCACCGCGCGCGAGCACGCTTCGCGCAGCACCCACGCCCCAATCGACAGGATCAGGCCGTTCTCTTCGGCCAGCGGAATGAACACGCCCGGCGAAATAAAGCCCTGACGCGGATGTTCCCAGCGCAGCAGCGCTTCGTAGCCGCAGATTTCGCCGCTCGCAATCGAGGTCTGCACCTGGTAATGCACGCTCAACTGCCCGCGCGCGAGCGCGTCGCGCAGATCGGCGGCGAGCGAGCGGCGCGCGCGCGCCATTTCGTCCATCTTCGGCTCGTAGAAACACACCGAGCGCGTGAGGTCGGCCTTGGCGCGGTACATCGCCAGATCGGCGTTATTGATCAGCACGGTCTGCGTGGTGGCGTCGTCCGGGTAGATCGCCACGCCCATGCTCGCGCCCGAGATCACTTCCCAGTCGTCGTAGCGGATCGGGCGGAACAGCGCCGCCTCCAGCCGATGCAGAAAGTCGTCGAGCGCTTCGCGGCGCTGGAAGCGGCGCAGCGCCACGAATTCGTCGCCGCCCACGCGTGCGACGAATTCGTCGTCGCGCACGAGGCTCTTGAAACGCAGCGCGAGGATGCGCAGCACTTCGTCGCCCGCGTGGTGGCCGCGCAGATCGTTGATGTCCTTGAAGCGGTTCAGGTCGATGCCCACCAGCGCCAGCTTGCCGCCATGCGCGGCCGTGCGTGTGATTTCGGCATCGAGGCGTTCGTTGAAACCGGCGCGGTTCGGCAGGCCGGTGAGCATGTCCGAAAGCGCCATGGTGCGCAGATGTTCGACCGATTCGGCACGCACGCTGTCGTCGAGCAGATAACTGACGAGGCCCGCACCGGCGATGATGAAGGCCATGCCGGCCACCGCCAGCGCCAGCGCTTCGAGCGCGGCGGAATTGGCCACGTGCGGGTCGATGGCGAGCGGCTCGATCTGGAACGCGCTCATGCCGATGAAGTGCAGCGTGGCGATGGCCGTCGCGAGCAGCGCCGCGACCGCAGCCACCTGAGCGCGCGCGCTGGGTGCGTTGCCCTCGCCGCCCTCGGAGTTGAGGGCGGGCCGGCGCGAGGCGCGGTCGAACGCGAGCGCGCCGAACACCACCGAAAACACGATCGAGACCACCAGATACGGACGGTTCCAGGTGACGATGCCCTCGACGCGGTACGCCGTCATGCCGGTGTAGTGCATCAGCGAAATGGACAGCCCGACCAGCGCGCCGCCAATCGCCGGCGCGGCGCGCGTCATGCCGCTGCACGCCACGAAAATGCCGAGGAAACTGCCGCCCAGCGCGATCAGCAGCGAAACGATGGTGAGCACGGGATCGAAACTGACCGGCACGCCCGGTTCGAAGCCGAGCATCGCCACGAAATGCGTGCACCAGATCGCCACGGCCGCCGTGGTGGCGGCGAGGAATTGCCAGCCCGCGCGCTGCATGCCGCGCGTGGCGAACGCCCGCCGCACGAGGCGCGCCGTCACCCACGAACCCGTGCCGCAGATCAGCACGGCCACCAGAACGAGCCACGGATTGTGCTTGTAGACGATGCAGCCCAGCACGTTCATCACGGGAAGGCCTCCTTTGAGCCTGAATAGTTGAGTGACGCGGTTGATTTACGCGGCTTATTAGCTACGCGCGAAGGGCCGCGACGATACCACGACACAATGTCGCCGCGCTGCGGCCTCGGCCCGGCAATCCGGGAAGGCACAGGGCGGCGATAAAAATGGGAAATACGGAGCAGGCCGGCCTCGCGCGGTGCGAACGCAGCCCGTTCGCCAGTCTACGGCACGTATGCGCCATAACTTTATAAAGCCCTTATTTATTCGAGTATTTGCAAACGTTTCACGAGCTTTCTTAGACGATTCGGCTGGATTTTCTGGCGATGGCGGAGAAAAACATCAGTGCGGGCTTCGCGCAACCCGGCGCGCCTGCAGCGAAAAAGACGCTGATCTTCTTCAACCGCCAGCGCGCCGTTCAGATCGGCAAGAATCAGAAGACTTCGGTGGAAGGCGCCAGCGTCACGCGCGTAGCCAACGCGTTGAGCGCGATGGCGTGAATCATCTGGCTGACCGTCGTGCAGGCGTCGCTGAGCACGGTCACTTTCTGGTAGTCGTCCGCGCGGCGGGACAGCGCCGTATGCGTCACGCAGTTCTGCGTCATCATTCCGCACAGGATCAGTTCGTCCACGCCCAGGCGCTGCAAGGTGTCGTGCAGCGTGGTGCGCTCGAAGGCATCGGCGAACTGCTTGACGACCACGGGCGCGTCGGGCGCGGCGGCCTGGATGCGCGCATGCGTTTCCACGCCGACCGTGCCCGCGTTGAAGAACGGCGAGTTGCCTTTGGCGGCATCGGCGACGTGCTGGACGTGGATCACCGGAATACCCTTCGCCTGCGCGCGGCCGATCGCGCGCTCGACCACGGCGAGCGTCGCGTCGGCGTTCCAGAGCTCGAACGCGCCGCCGGGGAAGTAGTCGTTCTGGAGGTCGATGACGATCAGCGCGGGTTGGCTCATGCAAATGCTCCTGTTCTTCAGTGAGTGTCCGTGAGTGGGCAGAAAATGCGCGTTGACTGAACCACGACAGCTCGATGAGCGCGCGGCGCACCATTGTTTCCGGGACGCAGCGGCAAAGCAAGCTGCGCGATGCGAATCCTCGCAAACCCGCCGCGCCCTTCGCGCAATCACCAATAGCACGATCGTTCTATTTCGGTGTAGTCTGGCGCTCTTCCTCGTCACCTATTTCGCGAGACCGCCTGCCATGTCGCTGATCTTCTCCCGCCGTGACCTGAATTTTCTGCTGTATGAATGGCTCGATGTCGAGCGCCTGACGCGCATCGAACGCTACGCCGATCACTCGCGCGAAACCTTCGACGCCGCGCTCGACACCTGCGAGAAGATCGCCACCGACCTGTTCGCGCCGCACAACAAGAAGAACGACCAGCACGAGCCGCATTTCGACGGCGAGACCGTCACCATCATCCCCGAGGTGAAAACCGCCCTGAAGGCGTTCTGCGAAGCGGGCCTGATGGCGGCGGGCCAGGATTACGACTACGGCGGCATGCAGTTGCCGCTGGTGGTCGAAAAAGCCGGCTTCGCCTGGTTCAAGGCGGCCAACGTGGGGTCGAGCGCCTATCCGTTCCTGACCATCGGCAATGCGAACCTGTTGCTCAAGCACGGCACCGAACAGCAGATCGAGACCTTCGTGAAGCCCGAACTCGAAGGCCGCTACTTCGGGACGATGTGTCTTTCGGAGCCGCAGGCCGGTTCCTCGCTTTCGGACGTCGCCACGCGTGCCGATTACGAAGGCGAATCCGCGCTGGGTGCGCAATATCGTCTGCGCGGCAACAAGATGTGGATTTCGGGCGGCGAGCACGAGCTTTCCGAGAATATCGTGCATCTGGTGCTGGCGAAGATTCCCGGCCCGGACGGCAAGCTCATTCCCGGCGTGAAAGGCATTTCGCTCTTCATCGTGCCGAAGTACCTCGTCAACGAAGACGGCTCGCGCGGCGAGCACAACGACGTCGTGCTCGCGGGTCTCAATCACAAGATGGGTTATCGCGGCACCACCAACTGCCTGCTGAATTTCGGCGAGGGCACGAAGTACGCGCCGGGCGGCCGCGCAGGGGCGATCGGCTATCTGGTGGGCGAGCCGCACAAGGGCCTCGCCTGCATGTTCCATATGATGAACGAGGCGCGCATCGGCGTCGGTCTGGGCGCGACGATGCTCGGCTACACCGGTTATCTGCACGCGCTCGATTACGCGCGCAATCGTCCGCAGGGACGCGGCATGGGCGCGGCGGGCAAGGACCCGGCCTCGCCGCAGATCAAGCTGGTCGAACACGCGGACGTGCGCCGCATGCTGCTCGCGCAGAAAAGCTACGTGGAAGGCGCGCTCGCGCTGAACCTCTGGTGCGCGAAGCTCGTGGACGAAGCCAGCGCCATCGACGACGATGCCGCGCGCGAACCGCTCACGCTGCTGCTCGACCTGCTCACGCCGATTGCGAAAAGCTGGCCGTCGCAATGGTGTCTCGCCGCCAACGATCTGGCGATCCAGGTGCATGGCGGATACGGCTATACGCGCGAGTACAACGTCGAACAGTTCTATCGCGACAACCGCCTCAATCCGATTCACGAAGGCACGCACGGCATTCAGGGCCTCGACCTGCTGGGCCGCAAGGTGACGATCAAGGACGGCGCCGCGCTCAAGCTGTTCGCGCAGCGCGTGCAGGCCACGCTCGATCGTGCGCGCTCGAATGGCGAAGCGCAGGACGCCGCGCATGCCCGCGCGCTCGACGCGGCGCTGGCGCGACTGACCGAGGTCACGCGCGCGCTGTGGGCGGCAGGCGACCCGAATGTGACGCTGGCGAACGCTTCGGTGTATCTGGAAGCGTTCGGCCACGTGGTTGTTGCATGGGTCTGGCTCGAACAGGCGCTGGCCGCGCGCGCGGCGCTCAAGCACACACAAGGCGACGACGCCGATTTTTATCGCGGCAAGCTCGCGGCGGCCACGTACTTCTTCGCATGGGAATTGCCGAAGACCTCGGCGCAATTCGATCTGCTCGCGTCGCTCGATCGCACCACGCTCGACATGCAGGACGCGTGGTTCTAAAACACAACGGCGCGCTGTTTCAAAGGCAGCGCGCCGTTATTCGTGACCTGCGGTTTTACGCTTAACCGCCCTGCTTTTCGAAACGCCTCAGCAATTCGTTGCCGCGCGAATTGGCCGAATCGAGCGCCTGTTGCGGCGTCTTGCTGCCGGTCCAGACCTGTTCGAGTTCCTCGTCCACCACCGTGCGAATCTGCGGCATGTTGCCCAGACGCAGGCCCTTCGTATAGGGCAGCGGCGGCTTGTTGAGCATCTGTTTGGTGGCCGTATCGGCGCCCGGATGCGTGGTGTAGAAGCCTTGCTTGCGCGCGAGATCGTAAGCCGCGGTCGTCACCGGCAGATAGCCGGTATCTTCATGCCACTTCGCGGCCACCGCAGGCGAAGTCAGATAGGCGAGAAACTTCGCAACGCCTTTGTAGACCTCGGGATTCTTGCCCGCCAGCACCCACAGACTCGCCCCGCCGATCATCGCGTTCTGCGGCGCGCCTTTCACGCTCGGGTCGTACGGCATCATGCCGGTGCCGAACTGGAATTTCGCGTACTTCTGCACATTGGCGAGCGCGCCCGACGATCCCATCATGATGCCGCAGTCGCCGCTATAGAACTTGGCGGTAGCTTCGTCCTTGCGGCCCACATAGGTGAAGGTGCCGTCTTTCGCCATCTTCTGCAGGAAGGCGATATGCGCAACCTGCAGCGGCTTGTTGATTTCGAGTTCGGCGTCTGCGCCGTCGAAACCATTGTTGCGCGTGGCGATCGGCGCGGCCTGCCAGGCGCTGTAGTTTTCGATCTGAATCCAGCCTTGCCAACCGGTCGTGAAGCCGCAGGTCAGGCCAGCGGCCTTGAGTTTTGCGGCATCGGCGGCGACTTCGGGCCACGTTTTGGGCGGCGCATCGGGATTCAGGCCAGCCTTTTTAAAGGCGTCGCGATTGTAATAAAGCAGCGGCGTGGAGCTATTGAACGGCATCGAAACCAGATGACCGGTTTTCGCGTCGCTGTAATAGCTCGCGACGGTCGGCACGAACGCCTTTTCGTCGAACGGCACGCCAGCATTTTTCATCACGTCGTACACCGGCACGACGGCTTTTTTCGCCTGCATCATCGTGGCCGTGCCGACTTCGTAGACCTGCAGGATCGCGGGAGCGTCGCCGCTGCGATAAGCGGCAATGCCGGCCGCCAGCGTCTGATCGTAAGTGCCCTTGAAAACCGGCACGATCTTGTACTCGCTTTGCGAAGCATTGAATTGCTGGGCGATTTCGTTCACGCGCTCGCCCAGTTCCGATTCCATTGCATGCCAGAACTGGATTTCAGTCGGCGCGGCGTGAGCGGCCGGTGCGGCCAGAACGCCGCCCGCACACACCGCGGCGGCGGCGATCATGCGCGCGGCATGGCGCAGTGCAATAGATGGTTTCGTGCGCAACTTCTTGTGCTGTCTCATCGGGCTCTCTTCCCTGGCAGGATGTCGATACGGGATGGCAAAAAGCGGTTGTGAAGCGGCATGGCAAAGCGCGAAGCTGCGCAAGGTTAGCACAGCGATATGACGCAAGCGGCGTCGCGCGGCTCAGCCTTCATCGTCTTCTGCGCCATCATCGACCAGAAAGATCGAAACCTCCCGATGCAGATTGTTCGCCTGTTGCCGCAATCCCGCCGACGCCGCGCTCACATCGAACACATGCGCCACATCGCTCGCGAACATCGCATCGATGGCGGCCATCTCGCGTAGAAATTGCTCGAAGTCCTGCGAACGTAGCTCGCTTTCAGCCGCGACGTTTTCCACCACGCCGGCCACGGCTTCGATGCGCGCCAGCACGCTCGCCATCGAATCGCCCGCGCGCTGCGCGAGTCCCGCGCCCTCCTCAACATGCTGTTGCGATGCCTCGATCAGCAGCTTGATTTCCTTCGCGGCGGCCGCGCTGCGCTGCGCCAGTGCGCGCACTTCCCCGGCCACGACGGCAAAGCTGCGCCCTTTCTCGCCCGCCCGCGCCGCTTCTACGGCTGCATTGAGCGCGAGGATATTGGTCTGCACCGTGATCGCCTCGATGGTTTCGATCATCGCGCTCATATTGCCGGCCGCCTGGTTGATCTGCCCGATCTTGCCGACCAGATCGCTCACCGCGCGGCCGCTATCCTGCGCGATGCCCGCCGCTTCCTGCGCCATGCGATTGGCCTGCCTGGCGTGATCGGCGCTTTCGCGCACGCGCTGCTCGATCACGCCGATAGCGGCCGCGCTGTCCTTGAGCGTCGATGCCTGCGTCGAAATCTGCCCGGACAGTGCGCGATTGCGTTCGGCGATACTGTCCGACGCTTTCGCCATCGTGTCGATCGTGCCGACGATATCGCGCATCGTGCGATGCAGTGCAGCCAGCGTGCCCTGAAACAGCCGGCTGCCCGCGCCCTTGAGCGACGTGATGCAGTCGACGCGCAAATCGAAATGCCCGGCGTGACGCGACAGCACATCGCCGAGCATGGCCAGTTCGCGCCCGGCAATCGCGTCCTGTTTCATGCTGTGCGCGATATAGCTCAGCAGGACCGCCTGAACGACGACATAAGCTGCGTGTTCCAGCACCGTGACGAGCGACGGCGAGGTAAAGCAGAATACGCCGAATCCCCACAACTGGAGATAATTGAACGCCACATGATGAACGGCGATCACGGCGGCGGCGCAAAGAATCGCCCGCCAGTCGCGATACGCCAGCAGAAAAGACATAAAGACGAAGACGCCGAAATGCAGCTCCAGCACGCCATGCTCCTGATGGATATGGAGCGCGGCAAACGTCATCAGCGATGCGGCCATATAGAGGCGCGTGATCAGCCAGCCAGGCAGCACGAAGGCCAGGATCGTGCCGAGCGCCGCAGTCGGCAAGCCGATCACAAACACGGCCTGCCACGTGTCGTAGTGGCTCGCGAGTCCGCAGGCGGCGGCGAACAAGGCCCACAGCACGCCAACCATCATGCGGTCGACGCTCACATGGAGCGAGCGCAGAAGGTCTCTCTCACCCTGCGCTCGCGACGGTTCGGCAAAGGCTACACCGGGATGGTTCGACATGACATTCATGTTAGCTTCCACGGCCACCTCTCTCAGATATTATTAGTATTCCTGTTCGTATAGCCCCGCGCCGGCATTATAGCGACGAAAAAATTCAGTCGCGCCGCTTTGCAAAATAGACCCCTTTCATAGCTGATCCTGCACGCGCACCACGCGTGTGGCGTGAGTCAGCGGATCGCGCCACACCAGCGTCGTGCGGTCCACTTCGGCGCGATCGTGCTGCACGCCGCCGTGCACCAGAAAGTAGCTGGTGTTCACGTCGTAGAGCGACGAATCCAGTGTCACGCCTTCGACATCGGCGGCTGCCAGCGCCAGCGACACATCGCTCATATTGCGAAAGAACACCGTCTGACGACGCGCGACGAACGCCTGCGCTTTTGCCAGCGTCATTTCCGGCACGATGGCGCTCAACACTTCGGCGCTCGCGGTATTCATGTTCACCGGCGTGGCGTTCGGCAGCACCGTGATAAACGGGCGCAAGCGTGCGACGGCCGCTGGCGTGAAACCGGGAATGTCGAGCAAGGCGTCCGTGTCGGTCATCAGCAGCGATGCGACCTTGCTGTCCGCGTCGTCGTCATCGTCGAGGCCGGGGTTATCGGTGACATTGGCGCCGTCTTCCTGCGGCTGGCTCGATGTGGCCGATGTGCTGGATGCGCTCGTTGTTCCGGCGTTTTCGAAACGCGTGGCGGAATGCGACAGCCCGGCGCGCACATAGAGCGCCGTTTTGCTCGCCAGCTTGCCATCGAGACCCAACAGTTGCAGCAGCCGCTGGAATGCCTGCAATTGCGTCACGTTCACTTCCAGCACGCCGGGCGACGGATTCGCCACCAGACTGCGCAGATTGAAACGCGACTGGGCGTCTTCGACCGTACCGGTAAGCCAGGTCGATCCGGCCATCGCATCTTCGTCGCCGCCCGTTTCGCCGATGAAATGACTCAGGCGCGTGCGCGCAACCGGCGTGCTCCAGAGCCCGCCCAGATAGGTCACGGACGGCAAGGTGTCGGCTTCCGCGTGCAGCACGAGCCGCGTCAGGTCGAGCGCGCCGCGCGCCACCCATTGCGCCTGGCCGATCAGCCGCTGGTTTTCGATGCGCCTTACCTGCACCTGCTCGCGCCAGAGAATGCCCGAGACAAGAATCGCCGATAACGCCATCACCAGCAGCGCCGTAATGATCGCCGCGCCGCGTTCGCGCGGCTTGCAGCGTTGCTTACGACGCGGCGTGCGGGGAGATCCACTGCTGCGCATCCTCACTCCCCCACCAGAAACGCGCGATCGACGGGCCGCGTGAGCGACGCCGCGCGAATGCTCACGCGCAATCCGGTCACTGCGCGCGGCAGCGGCATCGCGGCCAGTTGCGGGATCGTCAGGTTGTTGTCGTTGGCCACGATCGCGCTGCGCACATCGGTCATCTGCGTCGTCCAGCCGGTTTTGGGCACGTACATGCGCACCTGGATCGCGTTCACGCCGTTCATCAGCGCAACCGAACTCCATGTGCTGTCTTCGCCCTTGCGCATCGTGTGGCGAAGCTGGCTGAAGTTGCCGATGGGCGGCGACGCATAGCGGATCACCAGACCATCGGCAACGTGATAACGCACGACTTCCAGCCGCGGCGCCTCGCCTGCCGCAGCGGGCCAGGTGCGCACGATCTGCAGGCCGGAGGCGTCGGCGGCAATCGCGCTGCCGCCGGTTTCATCGTCGGAGACGGCGAGCCGCGCGTCGATGCGCATCTGGTCGAACAGTTGCGCGAACACGCGCTCGTCGGCCATCGAACGCGTGATCGAATCGCGGCCCCGCGCAATGGCGTCGAGACCGCGCCACGCGAGCACCGCGACCACCGCGAGAATCGCCACCGCGACCAGCAATTCCAGCAGCGTAAAGCCGCCTGTGCGTGCACCCGCGCGTGCACCCACATGCCGGACGGCGCGCCGATTAGAGCGAACGGTTGATTTCATCGTCGAACATCGTCATGAGCTGCGCCAGCCGGCCCTTGTGTCCCGGCGCCGTGACCGAGATCTCCACGCGCCTGAACAGCGGGTTCGGCGTGGTGCTCACGTTTTCCGTGCACACGAGTGCGAAGTTGCCTTCGGAGCAGTCGAACTGCTTCACGCCGAGCGGCGGCCACGCGTGCGTGACGCGCAGATCGGTCAGCGCGTTATCCGCACTCCAGCCCGCCAGCAGGCGCAGGTGCAATTCCGCTTCACTGGATGCGAGGTTGCCCACCGCCCGCATCGATGCCGCCAGCGCGACGGCAATGATGGCGAGCGCCACGAGCACTTCGATCATGGTGAAGCCGCGCGCGCGGCGCTTATTGCTTGTAGCCGTCATTCAGCGTCTTCAGGAACGCGATGATGTCGTCGATATCCTGATCGGACATCGCCGGTTTATCGCCATATTTTCGGTCGAACGGTGCATCGGCGATATCGACATTGGCCGCGTATTTCGCCGGCAGATCGTTGTACTTTTGCGGCTTGCCGGAGGCATCGAGCGGATAGATCTTTTCCGGCGAGGTTTCGCGCAGGTTGTAGAAGTCCATCACGTGCTTGAGGTCGCGATACACGCCGTTGTGGAAGAAGGTCTTGCGTGTGGAGACGTTACGCAGGGTCGGCGTGAGGAACATGCCGCAGTATTGCGTCTGGCTCGCGAGATCCTGGCGGTACGGGCCGCACAGACCCATGTCGAAGAATTTCGGGTCCTTGTTCTGCGCCAGTTCCGGGTTGCGCGGCACGCCCAGCGCCTCGTATTGCGTGTCGGTAAAGAGCGGCGGCAGGCCGTCGCGGCCCGGCTGGCTCAAATGGCAGCCCGCGCAATTCGCCTTGTCCTGATTGTTGAAAAGACGCAGGCCGCGCAATTCCGCCGGGCTCAGACGCGCCTTGCCTTCGAGCCAGTTGTCGTACTTGCTGTTGAATTCGTGAAACGAGGCGTCTTCGATCTGATAGCGGCTGACGGCGGACATCGCTTCGTCGACCAGCATGACGGACCCCGACGACACGGCCGGGCCAAACAGTTTCTTGAGTTCGTCCAGATAGCCGGCGCGCTCGAGTTTGCGCGCGACTTCGGCTTCGCTCGTATTGGCCATTTCCACCGGATTGAACAGCGGACCCATGGCTTGCGCCTGCAAGGTATCGGCACGGCCGTCCCAGAACAGGCCGCCTTGCGGCACCATCGCGGGCGCAGCGGGTGCCACGCCCGCATTCTTCTGCGCGCGCGCCACGCCTTGCGCCTGTTGCGCGGTCGTGGTGAGGGCGACCGGCGCGACATCCATATCGGGCGCATCCGGTCCAATGCTGAAGTTGGCCTGGCGATACAGATACGTGAGCGAAGGCGGCGGCCGGTAGCCATGCTGCGTCAGATGCTCGCCGCCTGGCTGCACGGCCAGCGCGTTCGGCGGACCGTAAGCATGCTGCGGGCTATGGCAGGACGCACAGGACTGCTTGCCCGAAGCGGACAAGGATTGATCGTAGAAAATCTGCTTGCCGATCTGCGCCAGCAAACTCAAGGGCGCATTCTGCGGCTTCATCAAATGAACCGGATGCGGATTCACCCCAAACTCATCTTCGAGCATTTCGCCGACGGCTTGCGGCATGCGCTCGGGATGTTGAAAAGCATAGACGCCACACGCGGCCAGCAGGAGCAGCGCAGCAAGTGCGCCCCACAGCACGAAGCGATACCGCGGCCGCCCGGCGGCAGGCGTGCCGCCCGAATTGGTTGACGGCGCAACGACATTCAAACGAGAGTTCATGATGACGACAGCAGAAAATTAACCCAGTACACAACGACAAATCGAGCCAGCGCGAAACGCTGGCTCGTCGGCGAAACCACGGATCGGATTGTTCTTCGCCTGCCCATGCGGCGCAGGCGAAGAACCGCGCATCGCTAGTTGGTCACCGATATGGCCGGTGCCGATGACAGCTTGGTCCCGAGGCTCGAATCCAGATACAGCACGGAGTTATTGCCGCTGCCGCTGAAATTGAACATGTTCAGGATGCTGCCCGCCGAGGCATCGAAGGAACCGCTGCCGATACGCGTGCCGCCCAGCCAGTTGTCTTCGATAAAGCGCGTGATCGACGCCTGGGTGATGGCCGTGCTATCCACGTAATTGCTCTTCGCCCACGGCGAAATCACGATGAACGGCGTACGCGTACCCGGACCGCAACGACCGTTGACCGGCGAACCCGTCACGCCGACCGGCGCCGTGCCCGTGCCGCAGGTGCTCGTGCCGTTCAGGTAGTCGTTGGTCGCATACGAAGCGCTCGTCGGCGTGATGTACTGGTGGTCGTACCAGCCATCCGAATCGTCATAGGCAATGATGACGGCCGTGTTCTTCCAGTCGGGCTGCTCTTCCAGGAAGTTGACCACGTTGGTCACGAACGACTGCTCGTCGAGCGGGTCCGAATTGCCCGGGTGGGCATCCTGAACCGCCGGCGCCTTCAGGAAGCTCACGGACGGGAAATTGCCCGCCTTCACGGCCGTATAGAAGTCGTTGACGTCGTACTGGTGATGGACCGGCGTGGAGGTGCTGTCCTTCGGCTCCGTGTAGCCGATATAGGCGGTCGAAGTCGGGCGCGTGTGGGCCGGGTTCGACGTGGTCGTGTAGTACTGGAACCACGCGTGGTGCGGCACGTAGTCCACTACGCTCGAATTCAGCACCGACGAATACGTGCTGCGGCTGCAGCCCGTCGTGCCGTTGGCATTGGTCGTGGACAGGTTGAAGCCGCCCATGAAGCCGCCCCACGTAATGCCCGCCGAATTCAGCAGATCGCCGATATTCTTGTTCGACGAACTCATCGCCGCCGTGACCGTGGTGGTGCTGTCGTTGTTGATCGTGCACTGGTCGTTGGTCGGGTCGAGGTCGCCGATCAGCGAGAAGCCGTCTGCGCCGTCTGCGATCGCCTGGGTGCTCAGCGACGTGCCGCCCGAGATCGTCGTGCTGTTGGTGCTGGTGCCGGTCGTGAGCGTCACGCCGTTGGTCTGACCGGAGATCACTTCGAGCGCGCCCGGCGTGGACGGGCCGAACGTGCCCGTGTACGCGTTGTCGTTCATCGCGAAGTGCTGCGCGTAATTCCACATCGCCGTGACGGTGTTGCCGTCGAAGTAGCCCATCACCATGCCCTTCGTGTCGAACACGCCGGAGCCGGTGGTGGTGGCCTTACCCGTGTAGTAGGCGAATTCGTCCATCGCGCCATTGTCTTCAGCTTCCTGTTCGGGGCTGTAGTTATGGTTCTGCGACGCGGTGTTCGCCTGCGCACGGTCGATACGGAACGGCTGCAGATAAGCGGCCGTGATACCGGAAATGGTCAGGTTGGTGGCGTTATAGGAATTCGGGTTGTCCGTGAGCAGCGTGGTCGTCAGACCGTTGACGGTCGGCGTATCCGATGCTGCCGTAAATGCCGGTTCGCCGGACGGATTGTCCGCATTCGGATAAGTCCCGAAGTAATGATCGAACGATTCGTTTTCGCCATAAATCACCACGAGATGCTTGATCGGCGTGGTGGTGGTCAGTGCATCCTGTGCGCTGACGGTGCTAGTCGTGTTACTGCCGCAGGCGGCCAGCCAGTTTGCAGCGGCGGCCAGCGCGATGGCTGTCCAGACGGTACGACGCATCACAATCCCCTTCTATCGACGTTGATGTTTTTGTGTTTTTTCCTGCTTTTGCCATGACGTTGCTTTTCTCAGGCGACGGAATCATGCAATTGCAATGTGACGTCGTAACGTTGGCTACATTTCCGCTCCTTTCCTCCTTATTAACAAATCTTTCCGCGCTCTATTTAAATGCTACGCATGCCGAATTAATAATCTGAAACTCACACTTCGGCGTATTTGCGCAATACTGCGAGGCATTCTTTCTCCAGCGTATGCGCCACGGAAAAACATGGCCGCAACGCCCGCTTCGGCCGGCAGCCGAGGGAGTCAATCGTGAAATTCAAGGCTTTATTTGCACTCGTCGTGCTGGGATGCGCGTCGTCGCTCGCGCTGGCCCAGCAGTACGATGGCTTGCCCGATACGGCCTCGGGCAAGCCGCCGCGCCCGCCTTGCGGCGGCCCGCCGCCCGGTCCGCCGCCTGCTCATGCACAGCCGGGCGATACGCCGCCTCAATTCAATGGTTCGGCACCGCCGCATCATCCTGATGGCCCGCCGCCTGACGGTCCGCCGCCCGATTGTCATTAAGCAATCTGAAAGCGCGACGGCCAGCATTCGAGCGATGCTGGTCGTTCGAAATCGTCATTGCCGATTGAGATTTTCATTACCGTTCCTATCCCTGCTTTCCGCTACAGCCATGATTAATAACGATAAGAGACGCCTCAAGGAAAGAATTGATAATGAAGAATCCGGCGCACGTCATTCGCGCGCCTTCATTAAAAAATAGACTTCGACGCTTTAGCGAAACCAGCGGATTCTGTCGATCACTCCGGTCTACCCATTCAAGGTTCGAGCACGGCGCGTTGCGCTCCATAGACGCCGAACCGATCGTTTCGCTCTGCTATTGAATCCATTCATTCCGGCTTGCTACCCGCTTTCCGGCGAGCCATGTCGTCCCGCACAGTCAACGCAATAATGAACGAATTACAACGTGGAACGTCGGTTCCGGTTCCGCCCGCGCGTCTGACCCAGCGCCTGATCCCACGCTCGATCCCACGTCTGGTCAACAAGGCGACGCTGCTCGCGGTTGGCGCCTTGCTCGCCTCGACTGCGCAAGTGGCTGCGGCCTCCGTGGTGATGAACTTCGCACATGCGGATATCGGCACGGTGGCGCACGCGATTGGCGAAGCAACGGGAAAGACCATCATCGTCGACCCGCGCGTCAAAGGCCAGATCGACCTGATTTCAGCCGATCCCGTGCCCGAAGACGTTGCGCTCAAGACGCTGCAATCCGCCTTGCGCATGCGCGGCTTTTCGCTGCTGCAGGATCACGGCGTACTCAAGGTCGTGCCCGAAGCCGATGCAAAGAACCAGGGCGTGCCCACGTACGTAGGCAATCAGCCCGTCGCGCGCGGCGACCAGATCATCACGCAGGTCTTCCAGCTTCATCGCGAATCGGCCGCCACGTTGCAACCGGTGTTGCGGCAACTCATTTCGCCGAACAATACGGTCACGGCGAACGCCAGCAACAACACGCTGGTCGTCACCGACTACGCCGACAACGTACAGAGAATCGCGGCGGTCATTGCCGGCATGGAAGCGGCTTCGGCGCCGCATATCGCCGTTGTGCAACTCAATTTCGCCGACGCCACCGATATCGCGCAGCAGGCCGCCAAGGTGCTGGATCTGAGCGGCATCGGCAATAGCGACCCGACGCAAAAAGTGGTCGCCACCGCGGATACGCGCAGCAACGCCATCATTCTGCGTTCGAGCAGCGCGGCCCGGCTCGACGAAGCGCAGCAGTTGATCATCAAGCTCGACACGCCCACGCGCGCGCCCGGCAATATCCACATCGTCACCTTGCGCAACGCCGACGCAACCGAACTCGCCAAGACGCTGCGCAGCATTCTGGGCCAGTCGAGTGGCAGCGGCGATTCGCTCGCGAGCGCCGTGCTGGGCGCAAGTTCGCAAAGCTCGTCGGGCTTGCCCAACAGCAATGGTTCGCTGCCGCCGCTGCCCAGCGGCTCGGACAGTTCGACGAAAAGCTCGACGTCTGCCAGTTCCAGCAGTGCTTCGGGCAGCGGCTCGGGCCAATCGCATTCCGGCGACGATCAGGACGACAAGGGCTCGGGCGAAATCGTCGCGGACACCTCCACGAACTCATTGATCATCACCGCGCCGGAGCCTGTTTTCAGGAATCTCAGCACGGTGATCGCGCGCCTCGATCAGCGCAAGGTGCAGGTCTATATCGAAGGCCTGATCATGGAAGTCACCTCCGAGAAAGACGGCGAATTCGGCATCGAATGGATGACGACGACGGGCCTCGAATCGCTCGCCGAAAGCACGACGGACGTGGGCGTGGTGGCGGGCTTCGGCAATATTCTCGGCACCAAGGGCCTGTTTCGCGCGCTGCAGACGAATTCCGATGTGAACGTGCTGTCCACGCCCAGCCTCGTCACGCTCGACAATCACGAGGCGCGCATTCTGGTGGGCAGCAATGTGCCGATCGAATCGGGTTCCTATTCGACCAGTTCGTCGAGTTCTTCCGCCGCGAATGCATTCAATACTTATAGCCGCACGGACGTGGGCGTGATTCTGAATGTGAAGCCGCAGATCAACCAGGGCGGCACCATCACGATGCAGGTCTATTCGGAAGATTCGAGCGTCGAAAGCGATACCTCGACGCAATCGGGCGGCTTCACCATCGACAAGCGCTCGCTGCAGACCACCATTCTCGCGGATGACGGCCAGATCGTCGCGCTCGGCGGGCTGATCAGCGATAACTACACGAACGGCAATACGCGCACGCCGTGGATTTCGAAAATCCCCGTGATTGGCGCGCTATTCAGGCATGAAACCAAGAGCCGCGAAAAGAAGGATCTGCTGATTTTCCTGCGGCCCGTGATCGTGAAGGACGGTGCGATGCTGCAGGCGATTGCGTCCGATCGCTACGGTTATATGCAGGCGCGCTCGAACAGCTATCAGTCGGATAACTGGCTGATGAAGGACGATACGATTCCGAAATTGCCGTCCACCGACGGCAAATCCGGCGAACTGATCGACCTGACTCACGTGCGACAGGCAGCGAAACACGAAGCGACCGAAGGCGTAGCGCCAGCGCTTGCTCAGTGAGCGGGCTGCTAAGCGGCCTGCGCGATCAGCACCAAAGAAGCCGGCTTTGCGCTACGCGGATCGACCGGCTCGCGCACAGCGTCGATCCACGGCGCGGCATTGCGATGCCACGAATCGAGGATCGCGCGATCGCTGGGAGAGGTGTTCTGCATGGGCTTGCTCGCATCGCTTGTCGGCCGATGCGTATTATGCGCGCGGCGCGCGAAGTGCCAACGCCGCGCGCCTGGCCCTGCCTGAAATTACGAGCCGAAGAACGGCACGCAATAGTCCGGCGGCCCGACGCAGTCGCCAGGACCATTCGGTTGCGGATGCAGATTGGCGCAGCCGGACATGGCCGCCGTGGCCGCGACGCATAGCGCCGCGCGCACGATGTAAGTGACAATGCGTGATTTCATGGGATCGGAAACTCGGATATCTGGCCGCGATGCGAGAGTCCGTCACGCCGCGCGGCCAGGCCGGCATGACGTTGCGTTCGATGACGTATCGGCGATACGTCAGTGATGCGCGTAGACCGTGCTATTGAGCGTCTTGAGCTGGCCGTCCTGCTGCGCCTGCACGAGTTCGCGGTACACCTGGGCACGCGTGATGTGCGCGCTGCCGTCGTTGTTCCATTGCGTGTTTGCCGCTGCGGGCGCCGATGTCGATACCGTTGCCGAAGCCGCCTGGCCCATCGTCTGCGCATCGCCAGGCGTGCCTTGTGCATGCGCGAGCGTCGACATCGAAACCAGCAGGACGACAAGCGCGCCACTCAAACTCTTCTTCATTTCAAGCTCCTTTCCAGCCACGTGGCCGGCGCCGTTGATCAATTCATGCGGCAAGGATAGAGGCGTGAACCTGCGCGAATATCCGCAGGAAAATGAAGAAATGTTTAAGCGTGTGCTCATGCACACTGCGCGATTCGATAAACGCCGGATCGCAGCCGATACGCTCAAGTATCCTGAGCGTCGTTCATCGATTTGATTCGCGATCTACGGCTTTCGATTGGCTTTTCGCTGCGCCTCGCGCGAGGTTCCTTCGCTGCGGCATCGCCATAGAGCCCCTGCAAATAGCCGCAAAAAAACAACACCTTCGCGTTGAGCGCGCTTGCAGCGCCGTCCAGACGGTCGCTACGCCGCACTGCGTTTTCTGAAACTCAGTCTTTCAGCTTTTCGAATTCACCACGGTAGTGCGTTACGCATAATCGCCCCCTGAACACGGCTGGCGTGCCTCCGCCGCCGCGATTCGGTTTCATGAAGCGAATGCTCTCTCACGCAACTTTTTAATGAATATCCATCAATGAAAAAAACCGCACTCGCTCTCGCGGCCACACTGGCATCGATCGCCTCTGTCGCTCATGCACAAAGCAGCGTCACGCTCTACGGCGCACTCGACACCTCGGTGGCCTTCTTCGGCAACCAGGCCGGCAAGAACGGGTCGGGCAACACGTTCCAGATGATGTCGGGCAACGTCTCGCCGAACCTTTGGGGTTTGAAGGGCACCGAAGATCTGGGCAGCGGTCTGTCGGCGATCTTCAAGCTCGAAAGCGGTTTCAATATCGATAACGGCAAGCAGGGCCAGGGCAGCCGCATGTTCGGCCGTACCGCGATGGTGGGCCTGAACTCGACCACGGGCGGCACGGTCACGCTCGGTCGCCAGTACGATCCGCTGATCGACCTGCTGCAACCGATGACCGACGACGTCAACTTCGGCTCCGCATTCGCAACGCCTGGCGACATCGACAACTACGACAACAGCTACCGCACCAACAACTCGATCAAGTACACGAGCCCGAACTACGCAGGCCTGCAGATCAGCGCCATGTACGCGTTCGGCGGTCAGGCGGGCAGCACGGGCGCGGGTCAGACGTGGGCCGTGGCGGCGGCGTACAACCATGGTCCGTTCGGCTTCGGCGCGGGTTACTTCAAGGCCAACAGCAACAGCGGCACGACGTCGTCGTTCGACGGCCTGAGCCCGAACAGCACGGTCGATGTGGATTCCTCAGCAATTTCGGGCGGCTTTGTTTCGGCGAATTCGCTGCAGATCATCCGCGCCGTGGGTAACTACAACTACGGTCCGTTCGAGGTCGGCGTGAGCTACAGCAATGTCGATTACGCGAACTACCAGAGCGCGTATGGCGCGAACAGCGACACGAAGTTCAACACCGGACAGTTCTTCCTGAACTACCAGGTCACGCCGATGGCGCTGCTGGGCTTCGGCTACAACTACACCAAGGGCAGCGGCAATGGCGTGAACGCCAGCTACAACCAGGTCACGCTGGGCGGCGACTACTTCCTCTCGAAGCGCACCGACATCTACGTGCTCGCGGGCTACCAGAAGGCCTCGGGCCGCACGATCGACGCCGATTCGGGCGCGCTCGTGAACGCCACGGCATCGTTCGGCGACTTCGGCAACGACGCATCGACCAACAAGCAGGCGATGGCGATGATCGGCGTGCGCCACCACTTCTGATCGGACGAATACCTCGCCGGTCCGCATCGCGGCGCGCGCTGGACGGCGCGCCGCTCATGACGCGCAGGGTGCCCACAAGGCGCCTTGCGCGTTTTGCTTTGGGCCGCGCCCGCAAGGCGGGATGCCGCTGCCAGGACTCGGCGGCGTCACATTGATGCGCTATAATGCGCGGGTCTTAGGGGAGTAGTCTGCCTTGCGCGCAACGCGCGGGGCGCCGTCGTCAACATAATTGGCAGATTTGCCATGGCGCCGGCAGCCGTTCTTCGGCCTGACGAGACCTATGACGTCATCCTCCACACCCGGGCTGGGCGGGGGGATTGCGTCATTGGTCCTACCGTCCGGCCCGTGGAATATCACTACAATAATGTCCCTCGATTCCCGCATCCTCGCCACGGAGCGTTCGTCATGATCTGGACGTTCGCCCTGCTCATTGCCGCGGCCGGCATCATCTATCTGTCCTGCGAAACCTTCGTCAACGGTGTCGAATGGCTCGGCCAGAAGCTCAATATCACGCA
Source organism: Paraburkholderia sp. Ac-20340 (assembly GCF_017104965.1). GTDB lineage: Bacteria > Pseudomonadota > Gammaproteobacteria > Burkholderiales > Burkholderiaceae > Paraburkholderia. The sequence continues at coordinate 97,688 of NZ_JAAGPR010000017.1, read as the reverse complement.
GACCGCCACCGGTACGATTCTCGCCGCGTTCGGCACCGCCTTGCCTGAAAGCGTCGTCACGCTCGTGGCCGTGGCCTTCGGCGGCGATGCCGCGCACAAGGAAATCGGCATCGGCGCCGCGATTGGCGGCCCGCTGGCGCTGAGCACCGTGGCCTATGCCGTGGTGGGCGTGGCGCTGCTCGCGACCGCCGCGCGTGCGGGCCGCGCGCGCGCTGGCCTGGTAGACGCCGACACGCGCCGCCTGCGCCGCGATCAGCTCTGGTTTCTGGCGATTTTCGTCGCCAAGATCGGTCTGGGTCTGGTGCTGTTCCAGTTCAAGCCGCTGCTCGGCATCGCGTTTCTCGCGGCCTATGCGGTCTATTGCTGGAAGGAATTGAGCGACGACGGCGGCGAGCACGACGAGGAAGGCGGCGATCTCGAACCGCTCAAGCTGCGCCCGCGCGACGCCAATCCGGCGATGGTGTGGATTCTCGCGCAGACGCTGGGCGCGCTCGTGGTGATCTTTTTCGCCTCGCACCTGTTCGTGCAGCAGATCAGCGCCGTGGGACCGTGGCTCGGTCTGAGCCCGCAGTTGACCGCGCTGCTCTTTAGCCCGATCGCCACCGAACTGCCCGAAATCATGAACGCGATCATCTGGGTGCGTCAGGGCAAGGAGCGTCTGGCGCTGGCCAACATCAGCGGCGCGATGATGATCCAGGCGACCATTCCCACCGCCTTCGGCCTGTTCTTCACGCCGTGGCACCTGGCCTCGCCGTCGATTCTCGCCGCCGTGATGACGATGATCGCGATCCTGTTCCTGCAGTGGTCGTTCCGCGCGCCGCAGGTCAGGAGCCGCCAGCTCACGCACGTGGGCTGGCTCTATGCGGTGTTCGCGGCGCTGCTTTTCGTGATCCCGAAGTAACGCCGGTCAACCCGCCATCAGCTTTCAAGCATGCGCGAGACGGAACACCGACACCGCCTCGCGCATGCGCTGCGACTGCGCCTCGAGCGCGCCCGCCGCCGCAGCCGCTTCTTCCACCAGCGCCGCGTTCTGCTGCGTCACCTGATCCATCTGGCTCACCGCATGGCCGACCTGCTCGATGCCATCGCTTTGCTCGGTGGTGGCCGTGGTGATTTCGCCCATCAGCGTCGCCACATTGCGCACCGCGCCGACGATCTGCCCCATCGTGTCGCCCGCCTGCGAAACCAGCGCATTGCCGTTCTGCACATGCTCGATCGACAGGCCGATCAGATCCTTGATCTCGCGCGCCGCGCCCGCGCTACGCTGCGCCAGCGTGCGCACTTCGCCCGCCACCACGGCAAAACCACGACCTTCTTCGCCAGCACGCGCTGCTTCAACGGCCGCGTTGAGCGCGAGAATATTGGTCTGGAACGCGATGCTGTCGATGATGCCGGTGATTTCCGCGATCTTCTTCGAGCTTGCGCTGATATCGGCCATCGTGCGCACGGCCCGATTGACCACGTCGCCGCCCTGCTGCGCGAGATCGGCCGCGCCGCCCGCCAGCGAACTCGCTTCGCGCGCATGCTCGGCGTTCTGGCGCACCGTCGAAGTCAGTTGCTCCATGCTCGCAGCAGTTTCTTCGAGCGATGCCGATTGTTCCTCGGTACGGCTCGACAGATCCAGGTTGCCCGCCGCGATTTCGCGCGCGGCCGTGTGAATCGCTTCGCAGCTATCGCGCACGCCCGAAACCGTCTGCGTAAGGCCCGACTGCATGCGCTGCATCGCCGCGAACAGCAGGCCGATTTCGCTACGGCTCGCGGGCGGCACGCGCACGGTCAGATCGTTCGAGGCGATGCGGTCGAGCACGTCGGCGGCCTGCGCGAGCGGCGCTGAAACCACGCGGCGCAGCGCGAAATGCGAGGCCACGATCAGCACCAGCGCGATGCCCACGCCCAGCACCACCATGCCGACAATCCACTGATACTGCGTATTGCCGCTCGCAAGCGCCGCTTCGGAAAGCTGGTTGGCAAGCTGCTGGAATTTCTCGACGCTCGCCGAATAGCCCTGGCCCGACGTGGTGATCGCGCTGTCGTTGAGCGTCGCGTAAGCCGAGGTATCGCCGTTCGCGAGCGCGTCGCGCGCGTGTTCGAGACTGGCCGCCAGCTGCGCCGCCGAGTCGACCAGTTGCGCCTTGAGCGCCGTGTCCATGCCGTCGAACGGCGCGGCCTTCTGGAACGCCTGCGTCTCGCTCGCCGAAAGATCGAGCGTGCGCTGCGCGCTCTTGAGCGCGGAATCGCGCGTGGCCGTGTCGTTGCGCTCCTTGAGCGCGGTGTACGCACGCATCAGCGCCGAGCGCGTGCGCGCGGTGTCCTTGTAAGCATCGTTGACGAGAATCGTCTGGCGCGCCATTTCGCGCAACGACTGGGTATTGGTATTGGCGCTATGAAGTGCAATGACGCCGACCAGGCCGCCGAGCAGAATCATCGTCGAGAAAACCACGAGGAGCGCCAGCAGGCTGGCTCGAACCGTAATATTGCGCATGCTGCCGGGACCGGCGAACGCCGGATAGTCGTTGCGATGATTGCGATAACGGCAATAATCGCGCCGGGCTTGAGGGCCGGATGTGCAGTTCTGATGCGCCGCTCATCGCCTTCGTCAGATTGCCTCTTTCAGGTCCGGCTCCCGCGCCCGCGACGCCGCATAGGCCCAGCAATCGAGCGTCACCCGCAAGCCGGGCCGTTCCTGCGCCAGCGCCAGGCCGAAACCGTGCATCCGCATCACCGCCTGCACCAGCGACAACCCCAGCCCCGACCCCGGCGCCTCGCGCGTGCGCTCGCTGCGATAAAAGCGCTGGAACACCGCCAGGCGCTCCGCTTCCGCAATGCCGGGACCGTTGTCGCTCACGTGCACGCTCGGCCCTTGCGGCCCCATCTCCACCTGCAAACCGACGCGCCCGCCCGGCGGCGTGAACTTGATGGCATTGTCGAGCAGGTTCGCGAGCGCTTCGAACAGCAGCGCGTAGTCGGCGCGCACGATGGGCACGCGCTCCAGTTGCAGCGCGAGATCGATCTGCTTTTCCGCGGCGAGCGGCTGGTAAAGATCGGCGACTTCGGCGCACAGCACGTCGAGCGCGACATCGCCGAAACCCGCGCGCCGCCGCATCGCCTCGATCTCCGAAATCCGCAGCATCGCGGAGAAGCGCCGCAGCACATCGTTCACGCCATGCGCGGCCTGATCGACGAGTTGCGCGTGCTCGCCTTCGAGCCGCTCCAGCGGCACGCGCGCCAGATGCGCGCGCACCCGCACGAGCGGCGTGCGCAGATCGTGCGCGATGCCGTCGCAGGCGCCCTTGACCTCGTGCATCAGGCGCGAGACTTCGTCGAGCATGTGATTGACGATCTGCGAAAGCCAGCTGATTTCATCGCGACCGCCCTCGGGCAGACGCGCGTCGAGGTCGCCCGCCGCGATCTGCTGCGCCACATGGCGCACCGCCTTCACGCGGCGCAATTGCGCCGTGGACACCAGCACGCCCACGCCCAGACCGCCCAGCATCACCAGCACCGCGCTGCCGGCAAGTCCGCCCAGCATGGTCTCGCGCAGCCGCGCCATTTCGCCGACGTCGCGCGACACCACCAGCAGATTGCCGTCCGGCAGGCGCGTGACGCGCGTGCGCAGATACTGCGGATGCAGCGTCGCGCCGATCAAAAGCGGCCGGTCCCAGACCCCCACGTCGTTCTGCGCAAGATGATGCGGCATGCGGCCGATATCGCCCGCCAGCCAGCGTTTATCGGGTGAAAACAGGCCGTAGAAGTTCACCGGGCGCTGGATCTGGCTGCGGATATGCGCCTCCAGCGCGGCCGGCACCTGCGAAGGCGCGAGCGCCGAAAAATACGCGAACTGCCAGTTGATGTTGTAGTCGGCCTCGCGCGCGGTATAGGAGGCGGATTGCCAGTAATTCAGATAGACGAGCGCGGACATCGACGCCGAGAACACCAGCGCATAGATCATGAGCAGCCGGAATGTCGTGCTGCGCCAGAGACTCATTTTCATCGTATTTCCCCGCGTTCGCGCCCAGTATCGCAAACCACTTATATCCCAACATGAAAATTTATTTAGTTTCGTGAAACAACACGTCCATCCAGAAAATGGCGCTAAATAAAGTTTAATTCTCCAGCAATGACGCTGTCGTGGCGCGTCGTCAAAATCCTCTTTGCGGATCGACGAATGATCGTCGTGAAGCAAAAATAAATCCGCTCCATATCGCCTTGATTGCTCATCGAACAGGAATACGTCCATGAAACGCACTTTCGCCCTTTGCCTCTTTTCGCTAGCCGCCGCATTGCCGGCATTCACGTCGCTATCGGCGCACGCAGCCGCAGAAGTCGCCGGACGCCACGGCGTCGCGCCCATTCAGGTGAAAGCCCAGCTTTATCGGGCATGGCTTAACGGCACCACCGCCGCCGACGAAAAAGACTCGTATCCTTCCGCGCCTTCCGATCGCGCTGAAGTTTCGGCATCGCGCTGCAGTTATGTCATGAGCCATCCCGGTGCATCGGAATTTCCGGCGATCACGCGCTCGGTTTGCACACAATAACCCGTCAATTTAAAGAACTTTGATTATCGGCGTGCTGATTTGTCGCAGCCTTTTCGTGTCGTTTCAAAATCGATATATCCGGTAAGATATTTCGAAATTGCGAGCGGCAGCGGTCGTCGCATTGTCCTTTTATGCACGGCTTTTGCCGAATCCAGAGAGAAGTGTCGCGCGCTGCGTCGTTTCTCGCATCGCAATGCCGATATCGAAGCTTCCATCTTTCGTTCAATTCGCTTTTCAATCAGCCAGGCCGCGCGGCCGTTCGCGTGCGGTGATTGCATTGTGGGTCGCGCTTGCGGGCGTGCCGCTGGTTGCATGGCTGGGGCTGTGCGCCGGGCGCTTGCCGCTCGCGCCCGCGCAGGTCGCGCTGACGCTGCTGGCCGCCCTTCATCTGCACGCCGCGCCAGCCGATAGCGCGCATGGCGCGTTGCTGCACGCCGTCGTCATGCAAGCGCGTCTGCCGCGTCTGGTGGCCGCCGCGTTGATCGGCGCGGCGCTCTGCACGTCGGGCGCCACGTATCAGGCGGTGTTTCGCAATCCGCTGGTTTCGCCGGGGCTGCTGGGCGTGCTGGGCGGCGCCGCATTTGGTGCGGCGCTTGCGATCGTCGCGGGCAGCGGCAGCACGCACGCGGCCTTGATCGAGGCGGGCGCATTCGCGGGCGGCATCGTCGCGATGATGGTGGGCGTGGGCGCGGCGGCGTTGATCGGCGGCATTGCGCAGGCGCGCGGCGAACGCGGCAGTGTGCTCACGCTGCTGCTCGGCGGGCTGGTGAGCAATGCGCTCTTTTCCGCGCTGGTTTCGCTGCTCAAATACGTGGCGGACCCGCTCAACCAGTTGCCTGCGATCGTCTACTGGCTGCTCGGCTCGCTCGCCCAGGTGGGCTGGCACGATCTCGCGTGGGCGGGCGCGCCGCTCGCGATCGGCACCGTGCTGCTGTGCGCGGCCGCGCCGCTGATCGACGCGCTCACGCTCAGCGACGACGAAGCGCGCAGCCTGGGCGTACCCGTGAGCGCCATCCGCCTCGGCGTCATGGCGCTCGCCACCTTCGTGTGCGCGCTGACGGTGGCGCTGGCCGGCATGATCGGCTGGATTGGCTTGCTGGTGCCCAATCTCGTGCGCCCTCTCGTGGGCGCATCGAATCGATTCGTCTTGCCGATGAGCGCGCTCGTGGGCGCCATCGCGCTGATGCTCGCCGATACCTGCGCGCGCAGCGTGGCGAGCGCCGAAATTCCGCTGGGCATCATCACCGAACTGGGCGGCGCGGTGGCCTTCGTGGCCGTGCTGCGCACGCTGCGTCGCGATGGAAACTGAGCGCATGAGCACGCCCGTCTCGCTCGGCTGCCGCGATATCGTAGTGCGGCGCGCCCACGCCTGCGTGCTCGACGGCGTGAGTTTCGGCGTGCGCGCAGGCGAACTGGTTTCGCTGCTCGGCGTGAATGGCGCGGGCAAGAGCACCTTGCTGCGTGTGCTGCTCGGCCTTCTCGCGCCTGCCGCGGGCGAAGTCGAACTGCATGGCCAGCCGCTGCAGCGTCACGCGCGCCGCACCATCGCGCAGCACGTCGCGTGGGTGCCGCAGCACCACACGCCGCAATTTCCCTATACCGTCGAGCAGATCGTCATGCTCGGGCGCTTGCCGCATCGCGGTCTGATGCGCGCGCCGCGCGCGCAGGATCGCGAGATCGTGGCCGCTGCCATCGACGATATGCAGATCGCGCATCTCGCGCAGCGCGACTACGGCGCGCTTTCGGGCGGCGAGCGTCAACGCGTGATGCTCGCCCGCGCGCTGGCGCAAGGCGCGCGCATCCTGCTGCTCGACGAGCCGTTCGCGGGCCTCGACTATGGCCAGCATCTGCGTCTGCTGGAGCGCCTGGCCGCGCTCGCGGCGAGCGGCTACGCGATCGTCAACACGAATCACCGTCCCGACGACGCCTGCAATCTCTCCACGCGCGTGGCGCTGCTCGACGGCGGCCGCATCGTCGCCGATGGCCCGCCGCGCGAGGTGCTCGATGCGCAGACCGTGAGTGCGCTGTATCGCGCGCCGGTCGAACAGCTCGACATCGACGGTCAGCGCTTTTTCCGCGCGCGCACCGCTTCTACCGTGATTCCAGCCTCCCCACTCCCGCCTTCGAACACCCGATGACCCATCGCCATCCGACGCGCTGCGCCGCTGTTGCGTTCGCAGCCGCGTGCGCTTTTGCAGCGGCGCAGACCGCCCGCGCGCAGAGCACGCCGCCCGCTTCTGCCACGACCAATGCCACGAATAATTCCGCGAACAATTCCACGAACAATTCCGCCGATAAAAATCGGAAAACCGACAAGACGACCACGCTGCCCACGGTCGCCGTCACCGCCAGCGCGAGCGCGGATAGCGCCGATTCCCCGCGCAGCGACACCGCCACGCTCGGTCCGCTCGGCACGCTCAAGCGCGTGGACACGCCCTACACGGTCAACGTGGTGAACCAGGAAGTGATCGCGGATCAGCAACTGAAAAGCATCGCCGATGCGCTGCGCCTGCTGCCTTCGGTGCAAGGCGACGGCGCGCGCCCGCAATCGCGCGGCATTCAGGGCAGCGTGGTGCAGAACAGCCGCATCGACGGGCTCAACGTGGTGTCCACCACCGACTATCCGCTCGAAGAATTCGATCGCATCGAAGTCATGAACGGTCTGGCGGGCGCGCTGTACGGCCCGGCCAATCCGGCGGGCACCTTCAACTTCATCCAGAAGCGTCCCACCGACGACCGCCAGCTCCACTTCACGCTCGGCTACGGCACGCAGACGCGCTTTACGCGCGGCCTCGACGTGTCCGATCGCGTGGGACCGTCCAAGGCCATCGGCTATCGCCTGACGCTGCTCGACGAAACCGGCACCGGTTATACGGACCATAGTTCGCTGCGCCGCCAGCTCGCGAGCGTGGCGTTCGATTTTCATCTCTCGCGCGACACGGTGCTGGAAACGAACTTCAGCCACTATCACTACGTCACCAAGGGCTTTCCGGCGACCTTCGCGCTGGCGAGCGGCGCGCATTTTCCGGCCGCGCTCGATCCCACCAACTCGGTCTGGGGTTCGTCCAACGGCGGCAACGACGACACCACCGACACTGGCTCGCTGCGCCTGAAACACGACTTCTCGCCGAACTGGCATCTGGAAGCGGCCGTGCTGCGCCAGATCGCCGATCGCGAATCGACCACGCCCACCAACACGATCGCCACCGACGGCACCTACAAGACCACGATCTCGACCGCCACCGCGAGCCGCTTCACCATCACGAGCAACCTGCTCTATCTGCGCGGCCATGTCGAAACGGGCAGCGTGCAGCACGACATCAGCCTGGGCACCAGCGGCTTCGTCTGGGACAACTTCAACCCGGTCGCGGGCGGCACCACGACGCTCGGCAGCGCGAGCCTGGCGAATCCGCAATCGTTCGCCGTGACGGGCGCGCCGGATTTCGAGCATCGATATCAATCGGCGCAAAGCACGCAGCAGTCGTTCAACGCCAGCGACAATATCCGCTTCTCGCCGCATTGGTCGGTGCTGCTCGCGGGCAGCCAGAGCTGGCTCTCGACGCACAACTACAACGTCAAGGGCGTGCAGACCAGCGAATCGGCGAATCAAGGCCTTTCCGGCGCGGCGAGCCTGATTTTCAAGCCGCGCGAAAACCAGAGCCTTTACGTCACTTACGCCGATAGCCTCCAGCAAGGCGATACCGCGCCCGCGGGCTCGACCAACGCGGGCAATATTCTCGATCCGTATCGCAGCAAGCAATGGGAAGTGGGCTACAAGCTCGCGCTCGCGCGCATGAATGCTTCGGTTGCGGCGTTCCGTATTACGCGCCCGTACGCCTATACGCTTGCGGACGGCACGTATGGCACGGCGGGCAATCAGGTCAATCGCGGCATCGAGGTGATGCTGGACGGCAACGCCACACGCGATCTCACGGTGTTCGGCGGCTTTACGTGGCTCGATCCGCGCCTGTTCGATACGGGCAACGCGAGCACCGAGGGCAAACGCATCGTCGGCCTGCCCGAGTTCGCGCTCAATGTGCTGATGCAATACCGGATCGAGCAGGTACCTGGCCTCTTCACGAATCTCAACGTGCACTACGTCGGTTCGCGGCCAACCGATAACGCCAATAACTGGTCGGTCGGCTCGTACACGACGCTCGATCTGGGCGTGGGCTATCTCGCCGATATTCTCGATCGCGCCGTCACGTTCCGCCTTTCCGTCGATAACGTCACGAACCGCCATTACTGGACCAATATCGTGCCGGGCGGCCTGAACGGCTACACGGGATCGGGCAACGCCACCGCGTCGCTGGGCGCGCCGCGCACGATCACGGCATCGGTGGAATTCGATCTATGACACTCGCACGATATTCGCGCCTTGTCGCCGCGCTCGCACTGAGCGCGTGCGCGTTCGCCGCGCAGGCGCAGCCGAAAACCCGTATCGCCGATCTCTGGTACGCGCATAACGCCGTGGTCACGATGCTCGGTTCGGCCAGCGACGTGGTCGCCACCGTCGCGCGGCCGCAGGCGCTGCCGTGGATGTTTCGCGTCGCGCCCGCGCTGGCTCACGCGCAAGCCGTTGTGGGCGCAACCGTCAATGCAGAAGATCTGCTGCGCCTGAACGCTGATGTCGTGTTCGCCAGCGCCGGCGACCCGACTCTCGGCGCCATGCGGCGATTGGGGCTGAACGTCGTGCCGGTTGGCTTCGACGACTACGATTCGATGCTCCAATGCATCGACCTCACGGCGCAGACGCTCGACACGCCGCTCGCCCGCGAGCGCGCGCACGACTATCGCGCGTATCTGCAATCGACGCTCAGCGAAACGGCGCAGGCCATCGCCGCGCACGGCGCTGGCACGACGCCGCGCGTGCTCCACGTCGCCTCGCTCGCGCCGCTGAAGGTGGACGGCTCGAACACGATCGTCGATCGCTGGATGCAGGCGGCCGGCGCGCGCAATGCCGCCGATGGTCTGCGCGGCAATCTCAAGCCGGTGTCGATCGAGCAGGTGCTTGCGTGGCATCCCGATGTGGTGATTCTCGCGGCCAATGCGGGTTCGATCGAAACGACACCGCAACGCGCGCTCTGGCAAACGCTCGACGCCGTGCGCAACGGCCACGTCTATCGCAACCCGACGGGCGTGTTTCCCTGGGACCGCTACGGCCCCGAAGCCGCGCTCGAAGTACGCTGGGCCGCGCGCACGCTGCACCCGGAAGCGTTCGCGGGCGAACCGGCGGGATCGATGCTCGCGCAGACGCAGCAGTTTTATCGACGCTTCTATGGCTACGCGCTTTCGAGCGGCGAAGCGCAGACGATGCTCAACGGCGCAAACTGAAGGCACGAAGGTGGCGCGCGACGCAGGCTGGGTTGGACACTCCCTGTACAATCCAGCCTACAAGTTCCCTTCAATCGTTCCCTCGCGGACACGTGCAGCCCCCCATTCTCCCGCCAGACGCGCCTTTTGAGGCGCGTCGGCGTTTCTGCTCGCGCCGCGCGGACTTCTCGCAAGCCACGTTTCAATGCCGGATATCGAATGCGCGCAGCCCGTGCGCGCGACTCATCGTAAAGAACATTGGGCGGCCGTCTGGTCGCTCGCGCTCGGCTCGTTTGCCAGCGTCACCACGGAATTTCTGCCCGTCGGCGTCTTGCCCGATGTCGCCCGCAGCTTCGGCATTTCGGATGGCCAGGCCGGCCTGATGATGACCTCGCCCGCGCTGTTCGCCGCCGTGGCCGCGCCCGGCGTGATGATCGCGGCGGGCAGAATCGACCGCCGCCGCGTGCTCATCGCGCTTTCTGTGCTCCTGCTGGCGGCCTGCCTGATCGCGGCGTTTTCGCGCAACTTCGCGGTGCTGCTGGTGAGCCGCGCGATGGTGGGCGCGAGTCTCGGCGCCTTCTGGTCGCTGGGCATGGCCGTGGTGGGGCGGCTCGTCGCTCCGGCGCATGTGCATCGCGCGGCCGGCACGATCTTCGGCGGCGCGGCGCTGGCGATGATCGTGGGCCTGCCATTCGGCACCTTCCTCGCGAGCCTCTTTAGCTGGCGCGGCGCGTTTATCGGCGCGGGCGTGCTGGCGAGCGCCGCGTTGATCGCACAGATCGTCGTGCTGCCTTCGCTGCCCGCGCAAACGGCTTTGCGCCTGAGCGGTTTTGCGGCGTTCGCGCGGCGGCGCGAAGCGCAGTTGAGCCTCGCGCTCACCTTGCTGGTGTTCACGACGCACTTCGGCGCTTATACGTATTTGATGCCGCTGCTGATACAGGCGGGTGTATCCGGCGAAACCGGCACGTGGGTGCTGCTGGCTTATGGCTTTTGCGCGCTGGTCGCGAATTACGCAGCCGGGAATTACGTCGGGCGCGCGCTCGTGCCGGCGATGCTCGGCAATATCGTGCTGCTGGCCGTGGTGCTCGCGCTGCTGCCTGCGCTGGATCACGCGCGCGTGACCGTGCTCGCGGGCGTGATGGTGTGGGGCATCGCGTGGGGCGCGTTGCCCTTGTGCCTGAACGTCTGGCATCGGCGTGGGCCGGATGGCGAAACCGAGGCCGCCGCTGCGCTGTTCACGCTCGCGACGCAGGTGGCGATTGCGCTGGGTTCGGTGCTAGGCGGCGTGGTGGTCGATCACCAGAGCGTAGGCGCGGATTTCCGCTACTGCGCGCTGATCGGCTTCGTGGCCGCCGCGCTGGTGTTGCGCGCCCGCAAGCGCCAGCAGCGCGCCGCATCGGCGAAATAAAGCGCAATAAAAAAAGGCGGCCGGACCCGAGTCCGCCGCCTTGATCGAAACCGGGTGCGCGCGATGCGCGCTCGACTCAATGCATCGAGTGCAGGTACAGATACAGCATCGATGCCGCCACACCGCCCAGCAGCGGCCCGACGACGGGAATCCACGCATAGCGCCAGTCGCTGTCGCGCTTGCCCGGAATCGGCAGCAGCGCATGCATGATGCGCGGCGACAGATCGCGCGCGGGGCTCATCGCATAGCCCGTGGGACCGCCCAGCGAAATGCCGATACCGAGCACCAGCAGGCCGACCGGCAACGCATCGAGCGCCCCCAGACCGACTTGCGGCGCCGCCAGATACAGCACGCCGAGAATCAGCACAAAGGTGCAGATCGCTTCGGTAATGACATTGTGGCGCACGCAACGAATCGCCGGGCCCGTGCAGAACACCGCGAGCTTGAGGTCCGCATCCTCTTCGTTAGCAAAGTGCTGACGATAGGCGAGCCACACGAGAAACGCGCCCGCCATGCCGCCGAGCATCTGCGCGGCGATATAACCGCCCACTTTCGACCACGCGAATTTGCCCGCCAGCGCAAGGCTGATGGTGACGATCGGGTTCAGATGCGCGCCGCTATACGAAGCGGTCACGTAGACGGCCACGAACACGGCCATCGCCCAGCCCATCACGATGACGATCAGGTCCGCGCCGCGGCCCTTGGTTTTGGCGAGCAGCACGTTGGCGACCGCGCCGTTGCCTAGCAGCACGAGAATCGCTGTGCCGATGAATTCTGCAATATAGGGTGACATGATAGTTGTCTCACTTATTGTCAAGCGGGCGCACAGGTCCGATCCTCCGGCCCCGTCGCCCGCTGTTATTGTGTGTGAATGATTGAGTTGGGATGCCCTGTTTCTACAGCGGTGCTTCTACTGCCTGAAAGCGTTAATGCGAGCCTTACTTCGTATCGTCGGCCCAGGCCTTCGCGGCGCGCACCGCACGCTGCCAGCCCGCACGGCAGGCGTCGACCTGCGAAGCCGCCATCGCCGGCTTGAATCGCTGATCCACATGCCACTGGCTTTGCAGTTCGTCGACGCTGCCCCAGTAGCCAATTGCCAGACCCGCCAGATACGCCGCGCCCAGCGCGGTCGTTTCGGTGATCTGCGGACGCACCGCATCCACGCCCAGCAGATCGGCCTGGAACTGCATCAGCAGATTGTTCGCGCTCGCGCCGCCGTCCACGCGCAGTTCGCCCACGCTGATGCCGGAGTCCGCTTCCATGGCCGCCAGCACGTCCAGCGACTGATACGCGATCGAATCGAGCGCCGCGCGGGCCACGTGCGCCGAACTCGTGCCGCGCGTCACCCCAAACAGCGAACCGCGTGCACGCGCATTCCAATGCGGCGCGCCCAGACCCGCGAAGGCGGGCACGAGATAGACGCCGTCCGTGTGCGGGACGCTGGCGGCCAGCGCTTCGATTTCCGACGCGCTCTTGATGATGCCCATGCCGTCGCGCAGCCACTGCACCACCGCGCCTGCGATAAAGATGCTGCCTTCGAGCGCGTAATTGACCTGATCGCCGATCTGCCAGGCGATCGTCGTCACGAGGTTGTTTTTCGACTCGATGGGCTTGTCGCCCGTGTTCATCATCAGGAAACAGCCCGTGCCGTAGGTGTTCTTCACCATGCCGGTGCCCGTGCACATCTGGCCGAACAGCGCGGCCTGCTGATCGCCCGCAATACCGGCGAGCGGAATCTTCGATGCGAACACCGTGGTCTTGGTCGGGCCATACACTTCGGATGACGAACGAACTTCCGGAAGCATGCTGCGCGGAATATCGAGCGCTTCGAGCAGCTCGTTGTCCCACTGGCGCGTGTGGATATTGAACAGCATCGTGCGCGACGCGTTGGTCACATCGGTGACGTGCAGTTCGTGCTTGGTGAAGTTCCACACCAGCCAGCTATCGACCGTGCCGAACGCAAGCTTGCCCTGACGCGCCTTTTCGCGCGCGCCTTCGACGTTGTCGAGAATCCAGCGGATCTTGGTGCCCGAGAAATACGAATCGATCGGCAGACCGGTCTTCGCACGCACTTTCTCTTCGAGACCTTGCGCCTTGAGTTGATCGCAGAAGTCGGCCGTGCGGCGGTCCTGCCAGACGATGGCGTTATAGATCGGATGACCGGTTTCGCGGTCCCACACGATGGTGGTTTCGCGCTGGTTCGTGATACCGATTGCGGCGATATTGGTGCCGTTCAGGCCCGCGCGCGTGACGGCTTCGGCGGCCACACCGGCCTGCGTCGACCAGATTTCCTGCGGGTCATGCTCGACCCAGCCCGGACGCGGATAAATCTGCTCGAACTCTTTCTGCGCCGTCGAAACGATACGGCCCTGGCGGTCGAACAGCATCGCGCGCGAACTGGTGGTGCCCTGGTCGAGCGCGAGAATGTATTGTTGATCCTGCATGTCTCTTATCTCCATCCGAATGTAGATGTGATTCGGTAATTGTGATTCGCGCCACGCTCCAACGAATCGAACCCATGAAACACGGCGCGCAATGCCTGACGACTGCTTCGACTGCCGTTAATGCTTCTAATGCCTTCAATGCGGCACGGCAGTGCGGGCATGACTCGCGGCGAACCACGATTCCAGCGCGGCCGTGACGGCCTCCAGCGTGCCCGGCGTCACATGCAGGCCGAGCTTCGAGCGGCGCCACAGCACATCCTCGGCGCAGGTTGCCCATTCGGTATCGCGCAGATAGCGCAATTCGGCCTCGTAGATGCCAGGTGCGATCTGCGTGCCCAGTTCATCGAGCGACTTCGCGGTGCCGATCAGACGCCCGGCCCGCGTGCCGTAAGCGCGTGCATAGCGCTGCGCGAGCGGCGCGGGCAGCCAGGCAAAGCGCTTCGCGAAGCTCTGCGCGAACGTGTCGAAACGCGCATCGGCGATATCGCCGCCCGGCAGCGGCTTGCCTGCGGTCCACGCGGGAGCGTTGCTGCCCAGCACGCGGGCAAGCATGTCGCCGGCCTCTTCCGCGAGCTTGCGGAAGGTCGTGATCTTGCCGCCGAACACGGAAAGCAGCGGCGCGCCGTCGGTGTCGTCGAGTTCGAGACGATAGTCGCGCGTCACCGCCGAAGCGTTCTTCGCGCCCTCTTCCTCGAGCAGCGGACGCACGCCCGAATAGGTCCAGTGCACGTCGGAGGGCGAGATCTTACGCTTGAAATAGCGATTGATCGACTCGCAGAGATAACGCGTTTCGTCGCCGTCGATCGCGACCTTGGCCGGATCGTTGCGATATTCCACGTCGGTCGTGCCGATCAGCGTGAAATCGTGCTCGTAGGGAATCGCGAAAATAATGCGCTTGTCGGGATTCTGGAAGATGTAGGCGTGGTCGTGCTCGAACAGACGCTTCGTGACGATATGGCTGCCTTTCACGAGGCGCACGCTATGTTGCGCGCCGCTGCCCAGCGCGCCGTGCAGCACGTCGCCCACCCACGGACCAGCCGCATTGGCAATCGCGCGGGCGCGCACTTCGAAGCTCGTGCCGTCGGTGCGGCGCAGCGTCGCCTGCCATTCGCTTTCGCCGCTCGCGCTCTTCACGCGCTGGGCGGCAATCAGTTGGGTGCGCGTGAGAATGCGCGCGCCGCGCTCCTGCGCATCGAGCGCATTGAGCACGACGAGGCGCGCATCGTTGACCCAGCCATCGGAATAGACGAAACCGCGGCGGATCGAGTCGATCAGCGGTTTGCCCGCTTCGTGACGGCGCATGTCGATACCGCGCGAGCCGGGCAGCAGTTCGCGCTTCGCGAGGTGATCGTAGAGAAAGAGGCCAATGCGGATGAGCCACGCCGGACGCAGGTTCGGCATATGCGGCATCACGAAGCGCAGCGGCCACATGATGTGCGGCGCGGAGCGCAGCAGCGTTTCGCGCTCCTGCAGCGCCTTACGCACGAGACCGAACTCGTGGTACTCGAGATAGCGCAGCCCGCCGTGAATCAGCTTGGTGCTGGCCGACGAGGTATGCGAAGCCAGATCGTCCTGTTCGCAAAGGAGCACGGACAGCCCGCGCCCGGCTGCATCGCGCGCAATACCCGCGCCGTTGATCCCGCCGCCCACGACGAGCAGATCGTACCGATTCTCTTGAGTCACCTGCGTTTCCTGTTGGTTGAACTCGCAGACAATCCCTTGATCGGGCCCCATGCAAGTCCAGATGCGAACCAGAAATGTTCGAATTCGAAATTTAACGAACAAATTCGAAAAAGTAAAGTTCGTGCGGGCGGAATCGGGGGAAAGTGTGAAGAAATCAGAAAATTGGGGGAAATAGCGCAGAAAAACTGGGGTTTTCCCGGGGGATAGCATCAAACGAACCCGCTACCGCGCGAACGAAGCGCGTCGTTAGCTCGCTGTTAGAAACGGAAACGAACATGAAAAATGTTCGAATTCGATTCGTACGATGTTCGTTTTGAGGTTCGCTTGAACGTTCGCTGAATGTTCGTTCGCCGTCGGCGGGCGCGGACGCTTACTCGGCGGGGAAATCGGCGGGCTCGATTGCAGACTCATGCATCGGCGTGAGGAAGCTGGGGCGCGCTTTGAGCCAGAGACCGAATTCGCGCATGACTTCGACGACCGGCAGCAGGCGCGTGCCGTCTTCGGTCAGTCGATATTCGACTTTCGGCGGGACTTCCGGGTAGACAGTGCGCAGCACCAGCCCGGCGTCTTCGAGCGCGCGCAGGTCGAGCGTGAGCATGCGCTGCGAGATGCCGGGCATGTCGCGGCGCAGATCGTTAAAGCGCTTCGGACCGTCGAGCAGATACGAAACCAGCAGCAGACGCCAGCGCCCGCCGAGCAGCCGCATGGCCTCTTCGATCGAGCAACCGGTTGCGCTCTGCTTCATTGCGCGACGTACACCGCCGTGCCGGCCTGGGCGATGGTTTCGTCCATATCGGCGGGCAGCGGTTTGTCGGTAAACAGCGCGTGGATCTGGTTCAGATGCCCCTGGCGAACCAGCGCGGGCCGGCCGAATTTCGAATGATCGGTGACGAGATAGACGGTGCGCGCATGCTGGATGATCGCCTCGGCCACGCGCACTTCGCGCGTGTCGAAGTCGCGCAACGTGCCATCGGTTTCAATCGCCGAGGTGCCGATGATCGCGTAATCCACCTTGAATTGCCGGATGAAATCGATCGTCAACTCGCCCACGATGCCTTTGTCCCAGGGCCGCACGATGCCGCCGGTGATCAGCACTTCGCATTCGGGATAGCCGCTCATCATGCTCGCGACGTTCAGATTGTTCGTGATGACGCGCAGGCCGCGATGGCGATTGAGCGCGCGCGCAACTTCCTCGGTGGTGGTGCCGAGGTTGATGAACAGCGATGCCTGATCGGGAATATGCGAAGCCGCGAGCGCGCCGATGCGGCGCTTCTCGTCGTGGAACATCTGCTGGCGCGCGCTGTACGAGACGTTTTCGGCGCTGGTGGGCAGGCTTGCGCCGCCGTGATAGCGGCGCAGCAGATTCATGTCGGAGAGCCAGTTGACGTCGCGGCGGATGGTCTGCGGCGTCACGTCGAAGTGCGCGGCGAGATCGTCGACGGTCACGAAGCCGTCACGCTGCACCCATTCGAGCAGCTCCTGCTGGCGCGCGTTGAGGGTGAGGCGGGGGTCTCGGGTCATGGTCTCGTCGATGGTTTGTGGTGGTGGCCGCCTATTGTAAAGGCTCGCGCGCGCGACGTTGCCCGCTATATCAGAACCCCCGCAAAGCAACTGACGAATCCGACTTTGGGGCTTACGCGCGCGCCGCTAAGATCGCCGCTCCAACAAACAAAAGCACTAGAACAACGACGATGAGATACCCGGCCGCCCTTCAGCAGCTCGCCAAAGCTGTTCGCCCCACCCCACGCACGCTTCCACATTTACGCCTTGCCGCAGCAGCCGTCGCGGGCGCGCTCGCACTCGGCGCATGCGGCGGCTCCGATTCCGTCACCTCGCAGGCGAGCGCCGCCGCCTCGACGCACAAGCAGCCCAACATCCTCTACATCATGGCCGACGATCTCGGCTACTCGGATATCCATGCGTTCGGCGGCGAAATCAACACGCCCAATCTCGACGCGCTGGTCGCGTCGGGCCGCATTCTGACGAATCACCATGCGGGCACGGTCTGCGCGATCACGCGTTCGATGCTGATTTCGGGCACCGATCACCATCTCGTGGGCGAAGGCACGATGGGCGTGCCCACCGATGAGCGCAAAGGTCTGCCCGGCTACGAGGGCTATCTGAACGATCGCGCGCTTTCGGTAGCGCAACTGCTCAAGGACGCGGGCTATCACACCTACATGGCGGGCAAGTGGCATCTGGGCTCGGGCATCGTGGGCAGCACGTCGGGCAGCGGCCAGACGCCGGATCAATGGGGCTTCGAACACAGCTACGCGCTGCTCGGCGGCGCGGCTACGAATCACTTCGCGCACGAACTCGCGGGCTCGCAGAACTACACCGAAGACGGCCAGTACGTGCAGCCCGGACAACCGGGCCAGCCCGGCGGCACGGGCGGCAATCCCGCGGTGTTCTACTCGACCAACTTCTATACGCAGAAGCTGATTGCGTATATCGACTCGCACAAGGGCGACGGCAAACCCTTCTTCGCCTACGCGGCCTATACCTCGCCGCACTGGCCGCTGCAGGTGCCGGACCCTTGGCTGCACAAATACACGGGCGTCTACGATGCCGGCTACGACGCGATCCGCAACGCGCGCATCGCGCGGCAAAAAGCGCTCGGTCTGATTCCCGCCGATTTCCAGCCGAACCCGGGTCTTGCCGAAACGCTCACGCGATCGGCCGCGACGGCGAACAACGGCACGGCCAGCGCGAAATACATCAGCGCGGTGCATCCGGCATCGGACGGCTACGTCGATTACGGCCAGGGCAACGTCGACAAGCTCTGGGCCAGCCTCTCGCCTGCCGAACGCAAGGCTCAGGCGCGCTACATGGAAATCTACGCAGGCATGGTGGAGAACCTGGATTACAACATCGGACTCCTGATTCAACACCTGAAGGACATCGGCGAATACGACAACACCTTCATCATGTTCCAGTCGGATAACGGCGCGGAAGGCTGGCCGATCGATTCGGGCGCCGATCCCACCGCCACCGACACCGCCAATTCGCAGGACCCGACCTACACCGCGCTCGGCACCGACAACGGCAAACAGAGCGCACAACGTCTGCAATACGGCCTGCGCTGGGCCGAAGTGAGCGCCGCGCCGTTCCGCTACACCAAGGGCTATTCGGCCGAAGGCGGCGTGTCCGTGCCGACCATCGCGCATCTGCCGGGACAGACCACGCAGGCGGCGACGCTGCGCGTGTTCACGCACGTCACCGACGACACGGCGACCTTCCTCGATGTCGCGGGCGTCACGCCGCCTTCGACGCCCGCACCCGCGCTGATCAACGCGCTCACCGGCGTCGATCAGAACAAGGGCAAGGTGGTCTACAACAATCGCTATGTGTATCCGGTGACGGGCAAATCGCTGCTGCCGCTGCTCGAAGGCACCAGCACGGCCGAAGTCCACACGGCCGCATTCGGCGACGAATCCTATGGCCGCGCCTATCTGCGCAGCGCCGACGGCCGCTGGAAAGCGCTCTGGACCGAACCGCCGCTCGGGCCCGCCGACGGTCACTGGCAGCTCTATGACATCGCGTCCGATCGCGGCGAAGTCAACGATGTGTCGACGCAAAACCCGTCCGTGATCCAGTCGCTCATCCAGCAATGGAACGACTACATGACGAGCGTGGGCGGCGTCGAACCGCTGCAGCCGCACGGCTATTACTGAGGACCGGCGATGCGCTTCTGGCTCACCGGCACGGCGTTCGGCGCCGCGATTTTTGCGGCGGCCTTCGCCATGACGTACGAATCGCAGGCGAGCGCGCGCAGCGCGCCGGGTGCGGCATTCGACACGCTCAACCAGGGCCGCCCGCTCGCCTCGCTCGGCAGCGAGCGGCAATGCGAACGCTATAGCGGCCTGCCCGCGCGCTGGCGCGACGATCCGAAAGCGGGCATGGTGCATCTGCACGGCGGCGCCTTCGTGTTCGGAAGCACGCGCGGTTATCCGGACGAACGCCCGGACAGCGGCGGCGGCACCACGCGCGTCGCGGGCTTCTGGATCGATCAGCATGACGTCACGATCGCGCAGTTCGCGACCTTCGTCGCCGCCACAGGTTACGTGACGGAAGCCGAAAAGCAGCACGGCGCGGCGGTCTTTCACGAACCCACGCGCGAGGAAATGAACGCGCGCGATCTGGCGTGGTGGTCGTGGGTCGACGGCGCGTCGTGGCGGCATCCGCAAGGACCGGCCAGCAATGTCGATGGCAAGGGCAATCTGCCGGTCACGCTCGTCACGCTGCACGACGCGCTCGCCTACGCGCGCTGGCTGGGCCGCGATCTGCCGACCGAAGCCGAATGGGAATATGCGGGCAAAGCCGGCCACAACGACGCGAGCCTCGACGCCGCGCCCGTGGACGCGGGCGGCAAGCCCGCCGCGAACTACTGGCAAGGCGTGTTTCCCGTGCTGAACACCGCCGAAGACGGCCACGCCGGACTCGCGCCCGTGGGCTGCTACGCGGCCAACGACTTCCGCCTGTACGACATGATCGGCAACGCGTGGGAGTGGACCAGGGACGTCTACAGCGGCCCGCATCAATCGCACACGAACGGCGATACCGCCGCCGTCGCGCCGGCTTCGCGCCGACACGACACCGCGATGGTCATCAAAGGCGGCTCATTCCTGTGCTCGCGCGATTACTGCGTGCGCTATCGCGCTTCGTCGCGCGAACAGCAGGAAGCGGATCTTGCGGCTTCGCATATTGGCTTTCGCACCGTGGCGAGGGACCCGGCATGAGGCGCGTTTTCGCCTTGTTGGCGGCGATATGTTCTTTTACATCGGCGCTGGCTCACGCGGATGTCGCCACTTCGGTTGCGCCCACAACGATTCGTGTAGGCGTGACGCCGGGCACGCACGCGCAAATCATGAACGAGGTCAAACGCGTGGCGGCCGCGCGCGGCCTGCCGCTCGACGTCGTGGTGTTCGACGACGCCGCACGCATCGACGCGGCGCTTGCGGCTGGCCGCATCGACGTCGCCAGTTTCGAGGACGCCAAGCGCCTCGAGCAGACCTGCGCCGCGCACGGCTACGCGCTCACCAGCGTGGCGCCCACCGTCAACTTGCCGATGGCGCTGTATTCGCGCCGATTGCGCAGCCTCGCGCAGTTGCGCCCGGGTGCGACCATTGCGATTCCCGCCGATGCGCCGGGCACGTCGCGCGCGCTCGTGCTGCTGCAAAACGATACGCTCGTGACGTTTCGCGACAGCGCCGGGCTGCACGCCACGACGCGCGATATCACCGGAAACCGGCTGCATCTGAAGATCGTCGCCGTGCCGCGCGAGCGGCTTTTCAAGGCGCTCGATTCCGCGGATCTCGTCGCCATCGCAAGCGAAGATGCGGCGCGCGCGGGCCTCTTTCCGGCGCGCGACAGCATCAGCTACGAGGACGCCCGCTCGCCTTACGCCGATGTGCTCGCCGTGCGCGACGCCGATCGTTCGGCGCGCTGGGTCAGTACGCTGATCGCCGCGTATCACTCCGACGATGTCGCGCATTTCATCCTCACGCGCTACGACGATTCCGTGCGGCGGCCATGGTAGCGCGCGCCTGGTCGCTCGCCTGCAACGCCTGCGGCAAATGCTGTGACAGCCCGCCTGCGCTAACGCTGCGCGAGTGGTTCGCTCGGCGCTCGGTGTTTATCGGCAGTCTTGCGATCGAGCGCGTCGCGCGCCGCCGCGTGGGCGAGCGTCTGGTCGCACAAGGCGTGGCGCGCGTGCTCGATGCGCAGGACGTGGCGGAACACGATGCGCTCGCCGATGCGCTGTTTCATCGCCTGGGCGCGCGTGACGCGGGCTGGATTTCGATCACGCTGCAAGGCTACGATTATCCGTCTGCCGCGCGCTGTCCGGCGCTCGCGCACGATGGCCGCTGCACCTTGCATGAAACGGGCAAGCCCGGGCGCTGCGAAGCGGTGCCGCTCGATCCGCTTGTCCCCGACCGATGGCAGGCGGTGACGCTGGGCGCGCGACGCGAAAGCGTGCGTGCGCTTGGCGCCGATTGCATTCGCGAAGGGTTGCAAGTAGAGGCGACGCCCTTGATCGATGGAGCGCGCGTGATCGACACTCGTGCGATCGAACGCGAACGCGCGGCGCTGATTTTCGAGCGCAAATTGTGGCGTGACGCTGTGGCCGCGGCGCTGCTTGCTTCGCCGGGTGCTTTGCTGGCGCTTGCGCCCGGCGCACGTCTGACTATCGCGCCGGTGCCTGCGTTGCTGGCTGTGGCGCGGGTTTCGGGCGCGTGTCGTCAGGCTTGCGTCGATGTGATCGGCGAGCAGCGTCGGTTGATCGAGTCGAGCGTCGCCGCGGCACTCGCCCGGCGACGCTCCGATGAACGCGCGTTTACGCAGGAATTGCGCGGTTTCGCGCTGGCGCATGCGCGGGCATTCGACGAATTGGCGCGTTTGCCGGCCGCGGCGATGTCACAGGATCAGGACTTCGCGCGTGAGGTGGAAGGCTGGCTTGGCGGATGAAAATATTCGCGTTGCAGCGCCTCCAGCACACGTGCCAGCACGTCCGTCCAGTCGCCACGCGTACGCTGCGTAAAAATCCGCATGCCGGGATACCACGGACTGTCTTCGCGATTGCGCAACCATCGCCAGCAACCGGCATAACGGTTCAGCAACCAGACACGCTTGCCCATGGCCGCGGCCAGATGCGCGACCGACGTATCGACAGAAATCACGAGATCCAATCCTGCGATGAGGGCGGCGGTATCGGCGAAGTCGTCCACTTCGTCCATCCAGTCGATCACTTGGGGGAATCGCGCGTGCGGGAGCTGCTTTTGTGCGCTTTCAGGCTTCTGGAGACTCAACCATTGGGCGTGTGGCCAGTTCAATAGAGGCGCTATCGCAGCGGCGTCAAGACTGCGCCGCCGATCGAGGACGGTTCCCGAATGACCGCCCGCCCAGACCAGCCCGATACACGGCCGTCCATTGGAATGTTGCGCGCGCATGCGTGTTGCCCATTGATGCGCGAGTTGCGGGTGCGCGTGCAAGTACGGCACGGTCGCCGGAATCGTGTCCCGTTGCGTATTGAAAGCCAGCGGCAATGACAGCATCGGGGCGTAATAGTCCCAATGCTGCAGATTAGTTGGCGTTTCGTCGAGAAGTTCGAGATTCGGGTTATCCGCGCTGAGTGAATCGTTCAATAGACGACGCAACGGCCGCGGGCACACGAAGCTGACATGACTGAAACGCGCGAGTGTCATCGGAAGGTAGCGGCAAAATTGCAGCATGTCGCCGAGGCCTTGTTCGCTCAGTACCAGCAGACGTTTTTTCCCTTTGAAGGCTTCACCCAGCCAACGCGGTATCGGCAAATCCGCAGGTTTAATCGCGACCGGGCCGTTCGCTATTTGATAAGCCGCCCAGCGGTCTTCGCAATACCGCCATCCTTCAGTGAAATTTCCGGCAGCAAGCAAAGAGTGTCCGAGATTGCTGCGCGCTGCGTGATTGTGCGGGTCAAGCTCGATTGCTTCGCGCAGAACGGCGATTGCCTCGTCTAGATTTCCAAGCGCGTTAAGACACGCGCTCAGGTTGTTTCTCGCCTCGGAATGTGTGGCGTCCACGGATATGGCGAGCCGATAGACGTCAGCCGCTTGCTGCAACTGATCGTCCGCCTGCAGCGCAACGCCAAGGTTGTATAGAAGCGTCACGATGAGTTCCTGAGAACAAAGGTCGTACATCGCGAGACCGGGGCTTCAGAAAGCCTGGTTGCGGACAACCGTATCCTCGCCGAGTAAAAAACTTGATTATCCTCAAAAAAACATAGCTTGAATTTGCGGTCTCTTTTGTTGCGCAATAATATTGCGCAAATAAATCTGCGAATCGAGTGCAAATAACAGTTAAATCCTATATGACCGAAAAATCAATTCACGTACACGTCGCGTCGCCAGTCTATAACGATCAGTGCTACGGCTCATACACTAACTCGCTGCTGGATTTGCAAGGCAAGCTTCTTCGAGCAGGGCATGAGTTTTCCTTCAACTGGTCGAAGAATATCAGCCGCATCGCCAAAGCTCGCAACCTGTTATTCAATCACTTCCTGCTAGATCAATCCGCCACACATTTATTGTTCGTCGATTCGGATATCGTCTTCAAGGCACCCGACGTAATGAAAATGCTGGAATACGATCACGACATCATGGTCGCGCTTTACTCCAGAAAGACAATAAACTGGGAACTCGTTATCAAAGCCGTAAAGAATAATCCTGATTTGACACCCGGGACGTTGCCACTGCTTACGGCCACTTTTGGAACCTTTAATCCGTTACCGGGCAACTACACGGTTAAGGTTGACGAACCGCTGCCAATCGCAGCAGGAGGGACTGGGCTGATGCTGATTCGCCGCGGCGTGTTCACAAAGATGATCGACGCCTATCCTGAACTTATGGAACCGGTCAGCCCGCTCGAAGCGCCGTATTTCCCCGGCATCGCCCGTCTCTCTGCGCTCTTCAATGAAATAACCTTGCCGGATGGCGTCACGCTGGGTGAGGACATTTCCTTCTGCAAAAGATGGCGAGATATTGGAGGGGAAATCTTCGGCTGTCCGTGGGTCAAGACTTCACACCTGGGTACTTACGAATATACCTCGGACATTCGCTCGATCGCCGAGCAGGCACTTTTTGACTAGCTGGCCCGTTTCCGGTCGCCACCAGACAAACCTGGCGCTAACAACAACGACATCAAATGACCGAAGGGTTTCCCCTTCGGTCAGGACTAGCACCCTTCTATGTATTCAAGGGACCGTCAACAGAATCAATCAGTGATAAGACGACGCGAGAAGCGGCGACATATCCGTCCGCACCTGCGTGGCGCCTGACGACGTGACGGCACCGTCGCTGCCAGCATATGACGCCATCGCTGATACAAGCTGGGTAACCTGAAGACTCGTGCCATCTACACTGGACCGCACGTTGGAGATGGAGACGGTATTGCCATTGGCAAACCCCAATGTGGCCATGCCGTTTTTCACGCTCAAGCTCGCAGGTTGATCCCAATAGATCTGTCCATTGGCCGACTCTGTGAGCATGACGCCAGACGCGTTTTGAATGGTCTGGGCGCCAGCGTTGGCGTCGAACGAAATCGAGTTATTGATACCAGCAAGATTCAGCGTATTGCCACCGGCGCCCAGCTTGATGCTGTTGCTATTGCCGTTAACTTGCGACGAAGCACCGTTCAACGATACCGAGGCGTTGTTGGCATCAATAATGTCCGATGTGCCAGAAAGCGTCAGCGAAGCGCCACTCAGGACATTGAAAGTCGAATTGCTCATTGTCACGCTTACGCTGCCGGAAGCCGTGTACGCAGACGTGCCTTGATACGGCGTGATGCCGGTATCCATCACATTCCAGGTAAGCGAGCCAGCATCCTGATCGTATTCGATCTGCGAGCCCGAACTTACGCCGGACACCAGCGCAACGTTGCCGTTGCCGAGCTGGATCGTCAGCACACCGCTCGACAAGGCCGCACTGCCCGGCACCACGCTTCCCGTCAGCACCACTCCGCCGCTGTTGCTGTCCGTCACCGTTCCGGTTGCCGTCACCACTTCAAACGTGCCGTCGGTATTCATCGTCACCGAGTTGTTCGATCCGTTCAGATTGAGGATCGGATTCCAGTTTGCGACCGAAGTGGCCGAAATAGTGTTTCCGCTTCCGCTTAGCGTCGTCGTCCCCTTCCACAGGTGGATTTCGTCGTTATTTGCATAGAGCCTTGCGCCCGTTTCGGCCACGTTAATGTAGTCACCACCTTGGGTCGCGTAGATCTTTGCGTTCGTGCCATTCGACGACACAGCACCGTTCGCGCCTATCGTGATCGTATTACCATCGCCCCATTCCGTGGCCGATGCTCCCTCCCCTCCAACGGTCTCCGAATTACCGGTGCCAGTCTCGGACACGCGAGCCCCATTGGTTCCACCTGCGGAGATCTGGTTGTTATTGCCGTTGACCGACGCGCCTTGCGAACCATTTTCCAGCATCACCATATTCGACGAACCGGTAACGCTCAGCGATGCCCCGCTGAATACATCGAATGACGCATTGCTCATCGTGGCGCTCACGCCAGCGGTTACTTCATACATATCACCCACGACTTTGATGTTCGAATCGGTCAGCGTCGTCCACGTCGCCTTGCCTGCTGCATCGATATATTCGATCTGCGAGCCCGAACTCACGCCGGACACCAGCGCAACGTTGCCGTTGCCGAGCTGGATCGTCAGCACACCGCTCGACAAGGCCGCACTGCCCGGCACCACGCTTCCCGTCAGCACCACTCCGCCGCTGTTGCTGTCCGTCACCGTTCCGGTTGCCGTCACCACTTCAAACGTGCCGTCGGTATTCATCGTCACCGAGTTGTTCGATCCGTTCAGATTGAGGATCGGATTCCAGTTTGCGACCGAAGTGGCCGAAATAGTGTTTCCGCTTCCGCTTAGCGTCGTCGTCCCCTTCCACAGGTGGATTTCGTCGTTATTTGCATAGAGCCTTGCGCCCGTTTCGGCCACGTTAATGTAGTCACCACCTTGGGTCGCGTAGATCTTTGCGTTCGTGCCATTCGACGACACAGCACCGTTCGCGCCTATCGTGATCGTATTACCATCGCCCCATTCCGTGGCCGATGCTCCCTCCCCTCCAACGGTCTCCGAATTACCGGTGCCAGTCTCGGACACGCGAGCCCCATTGGTTCCACCTGCGGAGATCTGGTTGTTATTGCCGTTGACCGACGCGCCTTGCGAACCATTTTCCAGCATCACCATATTCGACGAACCGGTAACGCTCAGCGATGCCCCGCTGAATACATCGAATGACGCATTGCTCATCGTGGCGCTCACGCCAGCGGTTACTTCATACATATCACCCACGACTTTGATGTTCGAATCGGTCAGCGTCGTCCACGTCGCCTTGCCTGCTGCATCGATATATTCGATCTGCGAGCCCGAACTCACGCCGGACACCAGCGCAACGTTGCCGTTGCCGAGCTGGATCGTCAGCACTCCGCCCGACAACGACGCACTGCCCGGCACCACGCTTCCCGTCAGCACCACTCCGCCGCTATTGCTGTCCGTCACCGTTCCGGTTGCCGTCACCACTTCAAACGTGCCGCCGGTATTCATCGTCACCGAGTTGTTCGATCCGTTCAGATCGAGGATCGGATTCCAGTTTGCGACCGAAGTAGCCGAGATGGTGTTCCCGTTTCCGTTTAGCGTCGTCGTCCCCTTCCACAGGTGGATTTCGTCGTTATTTGCATAGAGCATTCCGCCAGTTTCGGCCACGTTAATGTAGTCACCACCTTGGGTCGCGTAGATCTTTGCGTTCGTGCCATTCGACGACACAAAACCGTTCGCACCTATTGTGATCGTATTACCATCGCCCCATTCCGTGGCCGATGCTCCCTCGCCTCCAACGGTCTCCGAATTACCCGTGCCAGTCTCGGACACGCCAACCCCATTGATTCCAGCCGCGGAGATCTGGTTGTTATTGCCGTTGACCGACGCGCCTTGCGAACCGTTTTCCAGCGTCACCATATTCGACGAACCGGTAACGCTCAGCGATGCCCCGTTGAATACATCGAATGTCGCGTTATCGATGCTGAGAGCGACGTTAGGTTGCGTGACATCATATACAGAGGTACTCATTAGAATTCCTATATTAAATGAAGACAAATTTGCCGAATCAACTACCCGGATTCGACCCAACGGAGACCGCATCACAACGTCAAAGGCCTCCGAAACCGCGCATTGAAGCAGTTGGCTCCAAATCAATGTCAATCAACTTAGGCCACTTCTGCTTCACTCCAGATCCCCCCGCCCCAACCTCCCCAGCTTCGCGGCCAGGTCCACTCTCGCGTTATCCCAATCCGCGAGCGCCTGCACGCGCCGCTGCTTCGCATTCGCCAGCGCGGCCTGCGTGTTCATCAACTCAAGAATGTTCCCGACTCCAGCGTCATAACGATGCTTCGCCGCATCCCACGAACGCTGCGCAATCGCCAGCAGATTCGCGCTGTTCTGCGCGTTCTGCGTAGCACCCGTCAGCGTCTGGTAACTGCTCCATACATCCAGCCCGACCTGGCGCTTCGCATCCTCCAGCGCATACTCCTGCCGCTCGGCCTGCGCCTTTGCCTGATCCACCTGGTAATGCCGCCCGAAGCCCTCGAACAGCGGAATGCTCAACTGCACGCCGATATACGCGTCATGCCCTGTCGACGGAAACGTCGGCTCGCCCACGCCCATGCTCTGCGGCTCGTTATTACGGCTGTACTTCGCAACCAGACTGATCGATGGCAAGCCCTGCGCACGTGTCTGCGTAACCTTCGCCATCGCCGCTTCGTACTGCGCCTGCGCGGCTCTCACGCTCGGATGCGAAAGCTGCACATCGCGGATCATTGCCGCGACCGGTTCGCTGAAGTCCTTCCCCGTCTGCACGTTGTCCGTCACCGCAGGCAACTCCAGCGGCATGGACGGATCGAGGTTCATATCGGCTGCGAGCGTGCCCAGCGCCGTCTGCGCATCGCTTTGCGCTTTCGTCAGACTGAAGACGGCCTGCTCGTGCTGTGTCTGCGCCTGCAGCGCATCGGTGATCGGCGCCACGCCTTTGTCGGCGCGCGCTTGCGCCGCGGTCATGCTCTGGCGTGTCATAAGCTCGACGTCCTGCGCGGCCTGCAGACTGCCGATTGCCGTTTTCGACGCGTAGTAATCCTTAGCAGTTTGCGCGAAAAAACTCTGCAAAGTGGCATCCTGTGTTGCACGTGCGGCTTCGAGCAGTGCATTCGCGTTTTTCAGCGCCGCTTCGCGCCCGCCGAAGTCGTACAGCAGCCAGTTCAGGCTCACGCTTTCCGCATGCACCGTCGATGCGATATCGGTGCTTAACATCGGATGGTTATCGACGTTCGTCACCGAGTTCTCGCGCACGCCCTGCAGGTTCGCGGAGATCGTCGGCAGATACGCGGCGCGCGCAACGCCCACGCCGGCAGCCTGCGCCTTGACCGCGGCCCACGCCGCGCGTGTCTTCGGGTTATTGCATAGCGTGCGTTCGACGGCTTCGGCAAGCGGCAACGGGCGGCTCGGTGCACGATCGAATTCGCACACCGGCACGATGCTGCCAGCGGCAGTCGCGGAGATATTCTGTTCCGCGCGCAATACGTCAAGCGCGCCAAACGCGCCGGACGCGTGGGCATTCATGCCCCATGTGGCGATGATCGCGAGCAGTGAGATGGTTTTAACGTTCACGCATGCTCTCCCGCGTCGTCTGCAACAGCGGATCGATGAAGTAACCGATCACACTGCGTTTGCCGGTGCGGATATCGGCCGTCACCGCCATACCAGGTGTCAACGTAATCCAGCGGTTATCGATATGAATGCGGTTCGTCTCCAGGCGGATGCGCACCGGGAACGTCAGCCCGAGCTTTTTATCCTGCACGGCGTCATTCGAAACCTGCGTGATCGTACCGTTCAGGAATCCATAACGTGTATACGGAAACGCCTCGATTTTTACCGCAGCGCGCTGGCCCGCCTGCACGAAACCGATATCGCGGTTTTGCAGCCGCGCTTCGACTTCGAGCGAATCGTCGGGCACGATTTCCATCAGCGACTGCGCGGTCGTCACCACACCGCCAAGCGTATGCGCCGCAAGCTGCTGCACGGTGCCCGCGACCGGCGCCGTGAGACTCATCAAGGCCTGACGCGTCTGCGCCTTGGTTTCATCGTCGCGATTCTGCGTGGCGAGCTGCGTGGCCTTTTCCAGTTCGTCGAGCTGGTCGCGACGGAACTTCGATGCCGTGGCCTCGACTTCGGCGCGCTGCTGGGTGATCGCAGCCGCCAGTTCGTTCGCGTGGCTGCGCTGCGCGGCGAGTTCGTTCTGCTTGTCGAGCGCCTGCTGCTCCTTGTCGAGATAGTCGTTACGGGCGACGTATTTATCGGCGACGAGTGCGCGGTACGCATCGGCCTGCTGGCGCGCGAGCGGCGCGGTCGCCACGAGCTTGGCGATCTCGGCTCGCGTGCTGTCGAGTTGCGCCTGGCGTTTCGCAAGTTCGGCCTGTTCGCCCGCGTATTGATCACGATATTCGAACCACGCGCCTTCGGCGTGACGTTGCGCGTCCTGCATGCGTGCGTCGGGCGCGTCGTCGATTTTCGCTACGACGGGCGGTTTGCTGTCGCGTTGCGCAGCGAGCAATGCATTCGCGCGTGCGGCTGCGAGTTCCGCATCGAGTCGTGACATATGAGCCTTGTCGGCATCGGCGGCGGCCTGGGTCGTGTCGAGTTTCATCAGCAGATCGCCTGCTGCCACGCGCTGGCCGTCGCGCACGCGGATCTCGCGCACGACACCAGTCATTGCAGGCTGGATCGTTTTCACACGTGCATCTGGAATGAACTGGCCGCTCGCCGTCACCACGATATCGAGCCGCCCGATCACGCCGATCAGCAGCGCAATCACCGTAAGCGCGACAAGCACGCGCATCGTCCAGCGTGGCGCAGGATGCACGGGCGTTTCAACGAGTTCGAGTTCAGCGGGTAGAAACGCGAGTTGTTCGGCGTCGCGTGCCGGGCGTTCCAGTTGCGCGCGGATATGCCAGACTTCGCGCCATATCGTCGAGTAGCGTCGCACCAGATCGGAGAACGCCTGAAATTTCATCGATTGCATGCTCAGCCGTCCTGCAGGGAAACGAGGTGCGCGTAATAGCCGCCGTGGGCGAGCAGCGCATCGTGGCTGCCCTGCTCGACGACCTTGCCGTGATCCATGGCGATAATCTGGTCCGCGTGACGCACGGCAGTGAGCCGGTGCGCAATGATCACCACGGTACGCCCCGCACAGATTGCCTTCATGTTCTCGCGGATAACGCGTTCGGTTTCGAAGTCGAGCGCGCTTGTCGCTTCGTCGAAAATAAGAATGCGCGGGTTGGTCAGCAGCGCGCGCGCAATCGCGAGACGCTGGCGCTGGCCGCCTGAAAGATTGCTGCCGTGTTCGCCCACGACGGTGTCGTAAGCTTCGGGCAATTCGCAAATGAATTCATGCGCGCCTGCGAGTCTGGCGGCCTGAATCACGGCTTCGAGTGGCACGCCTGGATCGGTCAGTGCGATGTTCTCGCGCACGCTGCGGTTAAACAGCAGGTTCTCCTGCAGCACCACGCCGACCTGCCGGCGCAGCCACGCGGGATCGGCCAGCGCCAGATCCTGGCCGTCGATGCGCACCGTGCCCTGCTCGGGAACATAGAGACGTTGCAGCAGTTTCGTGAGCGTGCTTTTACCGGAGCCCGAGCGCCCGACAATGCCAATCACCTGCCCCGCGCGAATATCGATCGACACACCATCGACAACGAGCGGGCCATCCGGGCGATAGCGAAAGCGGATATTCTCGAATGCGACATCGCCGCGGATCGGTGGCTGCGCCTGGCGTGTCTGCGGAATTTCGGTGCGCGTGTTGAGGATATCGCCCAGACGCTGCATCGAAATGCCGGTCTGCTGGAAGTCCTGCCAGAGTTGCGCGAGGCGCAGCACCGGCGCGCTCACGCGCTGCGACATCATGTTGAACGCCACCAGTTCGCCAACCGAAAGTCGTCCGTCGATCACGAGCCGCGCGCCGATAAAAAGCGTCCCCAACGTCACCAGCTTGCCGACAAGCTGAATGAGTTGCTGGCCAATATTGCCGAGCTGGTTCACGCGAAAACCCGCACTCACATAAGCCGCAAGTTGCGATTCCCAGCGACGGATAAACTGCGGTTCGACCGCCATCGCTTTCACGGTTTCGACGCCGGAAACCGACTCGACGAGAAACGACTGGTTATCGGCGCCGCGCGCGAACTTCTCGTTCAGACGCACGCGGAACGCAGGCACCATCAGCGCGGAAACCGCGACATACACAGGCAGCGAAGCCACCACGAGCAGCGTCAGCCACACGCTGTAGACGAACATGACCGCGAGGAACACGAATGAAAACGCGAGGTCGATAATCGCGGTGAGTGCCTGACCGGTGAGGAAATTGCGGATATTTTCCAGTTCGCGCACGCGCGCCACCGTGTCGCCCACACGACGCGCGCCGAAGTAACCCAGCGGCAGCGCCACCAGATGCCGGAACAGCCGCGCGCCGAGTTCGACATCGATACGATTGGTTGTGTGCGCAAATACATAGTTGCGCAGGCCGGTGAGCAGAACCTCAAATAGCGAGGCGACCAGCAGCGTCATGCACACGACGTTGAGCGTCGAATAGGTACGGTTCACCAGCACCTTGTCCATGACGACCTGGAACATCAGCGGCGAGACCAGGCCGAAGAGTTGCAATACGAGCGACACGCCCAGCACTTCGAGCAGCAGTCTGCGATAACGCACGATGGCCGGGATGAACCACGAGAAGTCGAAGCGCGCGAGTTCGCCCGCCAGCGATGCGCGCGAGGCGAACAGCAGCATCTGGCCGGTGCTGCGGGCGGCGATTTCTTCGAGCGGCTTGACCGTGGGTGCTGCGGCGCCGGGCTCCAGAACGAGCGCGGTCTTGCCATCGGTCTTCGCGAGAATGAAGTGACGGTTATCGCGATCGAGTACGAGTGCGGGCAGGGGCGTGCTAGCCAGCGTGTCTACTCGCAAGGTAACGATGCGTGCTTTTAACCCCAGGCTGCGTGCAGAGAGTACCAGGTCCTTGTCGGTGAACTGGCCGGTTCCTGTTGCAGCGGCATGCCTGAGTTGCGCCGCGTCGGCAGCGATGTTGTGAAAGCGGGCGATGGTTACCAATGCAGCAAGGCCGGGATCATCGATTACTTTTACTTCGGTATGCGAATTACTTGTCATTCAACAGGTGAATTTGAATACGACGATACAGGTTCCCGATCGAATCAAAATCAGCGGGATTGATAGCAGCGAACAGAATCCTAATTGAGGTCTAATATCGAAATATGCAGAAAACCTGACTTGTCGTGAACTTTTAATATTTGTTAGTTAACGTCAATATTCCACGCACACATCGAATGAATTCGGAAAGCTCAATGACAGCAATTTGAAATTAAGGTCCGACAGAATGCGTTCGATCGACGCGACGGTCGTATCACGAGGCATCGGTGATGCCGCCACTCGCATTCGGGATTTCGCCCGATATTGCGTGAACGGCATGTTTTGCGGCGGTTGTGGTCACGCAGGTGCCGCTAGAAAATCTGTTCAGCTTCGATCTCGATGTGATCTGGCGAAAGGCCGTCGCAATAGCGTTGCCACACCGTTTCGTAAGCGGTTTCAAGGTTACGCACGTAGCGCGGCGTATCAAACAGGACAGACTGTTCTCTGGCCACATCCAGCTTGCGTTTGAATACGTCAAGGTTATGCGGCGATCGGCCGAGTTCGATCGCCATAGCCTCGTAGGCGTCAAGATTCGGCGAAATGAGTTCCGGCAACCCAACTGCCGTTAGCAGGCTGGCACCATAGCGGCTCGCAAAAGCATGCCCAGAAACGGTGAGTACAGGGAGTCCGCACCAAAGCGCGTAACTGGCCGTTGCGCCGGCATTGAAAGGAAACGTATCGAGAAACAGATCGGCGCATCGATGTCGCGCCAGGTGCTGCTGCAGGGGCAAGCGTTCGGCAAAAATAATTCGCACGGGGTCCAGCCCACGAATCATCGCTTCCCGGCGAAGGTTGTCGCGCGCGCTATCCTCGCTGCTGCAATACACCCACAGCACACTATCGTCGACGGCTTTAAGAATGCGGATCCATCGATCAAAGAGTGCGGGTTGCAGCTTTCCCGGTGCATTAAAGCAGCAGAATACAAACCCATGCTCCGGCAAACCATAGTCTGCGCGAGCCTTTGGCAAACCGGCTCGCTGGCGCTTTCGATCATTGGGTTGAAAGGAGCCTGGCAAACATAGGCTCTTTTCGGAATAAAAACGTCTGGTTTCAGGCGGAATAACGACCGGATCGGCAATGATGTAGTCGATAAAGTCCGCGCCCGAACTGCCCGGATAGCCAAGATAAGCAATCTGTACGGGAGCCAACCGGGTTGCGAGCGCTACAGGTTGCGCACCTTGCGTGTGACCGTTCAAATCAACCGCGATGTCCAGGTTCACTCGTCGCGCCAATGCGACTACATCGCCGGGCAACATCTTCTCGACATTATGAAAGTGATCGAAAGCCGCGCGGGCCCGCTCCTGAGCGGGATCATGAGGATCGTCGAGGGACGAGAACGCGTGAATTTCAAATCGCGCTCTGTCGTGCAGTTCAAAGACCTCGGCCAGCAAGTCCATCACCGGATGGGTACGAAAATCCGACGAAAAATAACCGACACGAATACGATCACGCAATTCGCCCGTTGGCTGGAAATCCTGTCTATCCCGGGCCGTTAGACCGATTTCGGCGGCGTAAATCCGGGCAGCATCAAGTTGCTGTTGAGGGTCATGGCAGACAGGCAGAAAGAGGAACGGTTCAACGACTGGCTTGCCTTCGAGCAGCGCATGCTCAATATGGCTAACCAGGCTATCTAATCCGTTCCAGTCGAATAATCTCAATTGTGCGTTGAGCAGCAAGCCCAATAACCAAGGCTCGGAAGAATCGAGAGATGCAGCACGCCGATAATAGTCGACCGACTCCGCATATCGGCCAAGTCGATCCAGCATGACCGCGCTATTTCTGAGTGCGCGAACGTCGTTGGGGTTGACGCACAGAATGCGATTACTGGTAGCCAGCGCTTCTTCAATTCGCCGCAGTCCACCAAGCGCGGCCGTGCGGTTGTGCAATAGCTCGGCGCGTTCGGGGTGATACGCCAGTGCGTGATCGCAGAATTCGATGCACTCTTCGAAGCGCCCTTTAAGTAAAAGCACGTATGCCACGGGGCATTGAGCAGTAATCTGGGAAGGATCGAGGCGCAGGGCGCGCTGGGCACATTCGAGCGCTTCATCCAGGCAGCCGAGAGAGTTAAACGCCTGCGCTTGACGTCCTAACAGATAAGCGAGGGCTGGCTCGTCGGCAGCGCTTTCCAGAGCATGACTATAGAAGGAAAGCGCCTCAGCAACGCGACCCTGTTGACTTAGCTCCACGCCGTGAAAATACAGTACGTCGAGCACGTATTGCTTTTGCGAAGCGTCCTGCGCAACCTGTTCGTTTTCGATCACTATTTAATTTACTTTTGAAAATATTGGCTCGCAATCGACTTTAGTTTTCAAGCAGGCCATGAAGCCATTCAATCCATGATCGGGCAAGAGACGGCCACGAAAAGCGTTGACGTACTGCGTCGGCATTCGCCTGCCGTCTTTTCTGCCGCAGTTCGGGGGCGGCAAGATCCTTCCTGAGGCTTTCGATAACCAGGTCGCCATATCTCGACTCAAAGCCATTCAGGTCAGACGACAGGTCAATAAATTCTCCGTACTCGCCGAATAGGGAAGGTAGCGCGCCGCAACGGGTCGTGAGCAGACTCGCCCCGATTGCCAAGGCTTCTGCCGCGGAAATGCAAAACGTTTCCGGAAAAACGGACGGATAGGCAAGTCCAGCACATTGCGCCATCTCAATCGGCAACTGAGATTGAGAAACCGAACCAACGTACTCGACCTGGTCCATACGGTCGCAGCGTTCATAGATGCGACCGTAATCGTCCTGACTTGCGGGCAAGTTGTAGACCGCCATACTGGAGAAGACCCGCAGCCGCGCGTTGGGAAATGCTTCGCGGATTGCGGGAAAGGCGTCGAGAAGCCAGGTAAGCCCCCGGAAGGGTGTGCTGGTATAGGCAAGCACCGGATCGCGTCCCTGTACAAACCAGGGTTCGCAAAGGGGCGTGGAGGCAAAGGCTGGCGCAATGCCATTGTGAAGCACCTGAATCTTGTCAGAGGGAAT
Source organism: Paraburkholderia sp. Ac-20340 (assembly GCF_017104965.1). GTDB lineage: Bacteria > Pseudomonadota > Gammaproteobacteria > Burkholderiales > Burkholderiaceae > Paraburkholderia. The sequence continues at coordinate 62,531 of NZ_JAAGPR010000017.1, read as the reverse complement.
TGAAAATGCCCTTTGATAAGCACTCGCCTGCCAATTGCTGACAAACGCATAGCCATGCCAGGCCTCTCGCTCCTCGAGTCTGGACAATGATTCAACCGCGCCCTGGTCGGGTGCATGTCCCGTCCACAGCACAAGCGGAACACGGAAACCCAGGGCGTTACGCAGCATTTCCCCGATGGCGAGGTTTGACACAACGATGACATCGAAGCGCTTCATCAGAGCGCTATCCGACGTGGCTTGCGCGCGCGGGAGAATATGTACGCCGTTTGCGTCCAGCCCGGGTTCGCTGACCTCGTTGAGAATCGAAACTTCGTGCCCCTGCCTGACCAATTCTGCGGCCAGATAGCATAAGGCCGATTGGGAACCTCCCAACGGGCGGTACAAAGGCGTTACCGTGTCGTACGCCCAAGGCATGGGTTCCAGAAAGGCCAGTTTCATCGAGGTCCAGATAAATTCCAGAATGGATCGTTACCACTCATGCGGTCTGTCCATATTCGGTTCGCGCGTGAGGAGGGCGCAACAGGAAAGTTCGAGCGAATACAACGCGAACAAAGGGCCCGCAGAATAGCGGATTTCCTGTATCGAGAAATTGCCAAACTGACCACGATTGAGTCGACCCTAGAGGAAAATCACGAACGCTTGGTGCAGGTCAATGATGCGTCGATCTGTTGGCGTTGATGCCTGACTCGCGCCAGTAATTTCCGCGCGTAGCAACATGTATTGCCTACCGCGCGACGATTGCCAATCTCCGTTTTCTACGCACAGTAGTCCTGATCAGTTCGCGAACGATCTCGGCAGTACGACGTTCTGCATAGCGCGCTTTTTCACGCAGCGTATGTGCGCTCGTCAGCGGCGATTCGCGCCGTCAACTGCCGAAGGAACAGAATTCTAATCGATCCCTAATATCGAAATGACTGAAACACACGCGAAAGACAATTGAAACTTAATTGAAAGATTCAGCACCCCGTGGCACTTCGCCACATTCCCACCAGCCGGGTAAATACCGACAAAATCCCTTCACGACAGAAAGCAACCAGAAGGGCTCTCTTTCTTATACTGGCGACCAATCCAGACTACCGGCAGCCCGCCAAGGCCCGCCGTAGCGCCGTCAACCATAAGGAGACACGCCCCCATGCCCTTTCGCGCCCAGCATTCCGGTCGCGCCCTGTTGCTCTGCATCGCGCTTGGCGCGGCGGCAGCGGGCATCGGCGCGCCGGCCTATGCCGAGGCAGGGCCAGCCGCACCAATCCGGCTGATGATGGGCGGCGTCTCCAAGATCGTGTACCTCCCGGCCGTGCTGGCCGCGCGTCTGGGCTATTTCCGCGACGAAGGTCTCGACGTCCAGGTGGTCTCGGGCCCGGCGGGCATCGACACGTCCACGGAACTGATCGCCGGCGCCATCGAAGGCGCGGTGGGCTTCTACGACCACACGCTCGATCTGCAAAGCCGTGGCCAGGACGTGCTTTCGGTCGTCGTGTTCCAGCGCGCCGCCGGGTTGGCCGAACTGGCCTCCACGCGCGCCGAAGGCGGCCTCGCCATGGCGCGCTCGGGTTCGATGCGCGATGCGAAGGGCAAACGTCTGGGCGTCACGGGCTTCGGCGCCTCGACCTGGGTGGTCACGCGCTATCTGGCGGCGGGCGCGGGCGTCGCGCCGGGCGACTACACCATCGTGCCGCTCGCCTCCGACACCCGCTTTATCGAAGCGCTCGAACAGGGCAGCATCGACGCGGGCATGGTCGAGGAACCCACCGCCACGCGCCTGCTGACAAGCGGCGCAGCGCAGATGGTCGCCGACATGCGCAGCGTCGAAGGCACGCAGCGCTGGCTGGGCGGCCCTTACGCGGGCGCTTGCCTCTACATGCGTCAAAGCTGGGTCGAAACGCATCCGCATGAAACCGCACAACTGGCGCACGCGCTCGTGCGCGCGCTGCACTACCTCGATACGCACTCCGCGCAGGAAATCGCCGATACCCTGCCGGCCGAACTCACGGGCAGCGACCGCGCGGGCTACGTGCAGGCGCTCGCCTCGATGCAGCCTGCGTTCTCCCGCGACGGCCTGATGCCGCCCGGCGCGCCGCAGACCGTCCAGCGCGTGCTGATCGCAGCGGGCTCGGGACTCACGCCGCGTCACGTCGATCTGTCGAAAACGTACACCAACCGCTTTGTCACCGGCGCGCAATCCGACGCGCCCAAGGGCGCGCCCTAGCGTGCGCCTCCAGCATCCAGCACAACAACACAGTTATTAGCGTCGAATGCAGCCCCACGGGCAGCGTCACGGCGGTTTATCGAACCGCTGCGGGTCTGCTCGTCTCTCATCAAAGGATGTCCAACATGTCTACTGCCATCAACGCCGCACCGGGCGAATCGAAAGCGCGCACGGTGTTCCGCGCGGTCAGCGGCAACTTCCTCGAAATGTACGACTTCATGGTGTACGGCTATTACGCCGCCGCCATCGCTGCCGCGTACTTTCCGGCCGGCAACGAGTTCGTCTCGCTGATGCTGGCGTTCTCCGTGTTCGGCGCGGGTTTCCTGATGCGCCCGCTCGGCGCGATCGTGCTCGGCGCCTATATGGACCGCCACGGCCGCCGCAAGGGTCTCATCATGTCGCTGTCGCTGATGGCGGTGGGTACCATGTGCGTGGCCTTCGTGCCGGGCTACGCGAGCATCGGTCTGCTTGCACCGGCGCTCGTGCTGGTCGGCCGTCTGCTGCAGGGTTTCTCGGCAGGCGCGGAACTGGGCGGCGTGTCGGTGTATCTCGCCGAAATCTCCACCAAGGGCAATCGCGGCTTCTACTGCTCCTGGCAGTCGGGCAGCCAGCAGGTGGCCGTGGTGTTCGCAGCGGCGCTGGGCGTGGTGCTCAACAGCCTCGTGCCCGCTCAGGAAATGACGAGCTGGGGCTGGCGCGTGCCGTTCGTGATCGGCTGCATGATCGTGCCCTTCCTGTTCTACATTCGCCGCACGCTGCGCGAAACCGATGAATTCCAGGCTCGCCGTCATCATCCGAGCCTGGGCGAAATCACCCGTGCGATTATCGCCAACTACGGCATCGTGCTGGCCGGCATGGGTCTCGTCATCATGACGACGACGTCGTTCTACCTGATCACCGCCTACACGCCGACCTTCGGCAAGGTCGTGCTCAAGCTCTCGTCGTACGATGCGCTGCTGGTGACGGTGTGCGTGGGCGTGTCGAACTTCATCTGGCTGCCGATCGCCGGCGCCGTGTCGGACCGCATCGGCCGTGCGCCCGTGCTGATCGCCTGCACCGTGCTGACCGTGCTGACCGCCTACCCGGCGATGCAGTGGCTCGTGGCGGCGCCGTCGTTCGCGACGCTGCTGGTGGTCGAGCTGTGGCTGTCGACGCTCTATGCGTGGTACAACGGTGCGATGGTCGTCGCCCTGACCGAGCTGATGCCGGTGCATGTGCGCACCACGGGCTTCTCGATGGCCTATAGTCTCGCCACGCTGGTTGGCGGTTTCACGCCGGCCATCTCCACGTGGCTGATCCACATGACGGGCGACAAGGCCGCACCGGGCGCATGGATGAGCGTCGCCGCTGTCTGCGGTCTGGTCGCCACGCTGTTCCTGTACCGCTCGAAGGCCACGCGCCAGCAGTACAAGACGGCCTGAGCGCCGTCCGTTCCAAACCTACGCAAACACGCATGAGACTGCTGCTCGTCGAAGACAACGAAGAACTCGCGCACTGGCTCGTGCGCACGCTGAGCGACGACGGCTTCATGCTGGATCACGTCGGTGACGGCGAGGCCGCCGAAGATGCCCTGCGCGCCTCGACCTACGACGTGGTCCTGCTCGATCTGAATCTGCCGCGCATGTCGGGCAAGGCGCTGCTGCGCCGCATGCGCGGGCGCGGCGACGCCACCCCCGTGCTGATCCTCACGGCCACAGGCGCGATCGACGAAAAAGTGGTGTGCCTGGGCGCAGGCGCCGACGACTACATCGTCAAGCCCTTCGACGCGCGCGAGCTGGTAGCGCGCGTCAAGGTACTGGCGCGCCGCCAGGCGCCGTCGCGCTCGAACCGCATCCGCTGCGGCAATCTGCTGTACGACATGGACAGCCGCCGCTTCTATCTGGGCGACGAAGCGCTCACGCTCACGCCGCGCGAACATACTGTGCTGGAAACGCTGATCCTGCGCGCGAAAAAGACCGTCTCCAAGGCCACGCTCGCCGAATCGGTGAGCGACGCCGACGCGCCCACCAGCGAGGACGCGATCGAAATCTACGTCTCGCGCCTGCGCAAGAAACTCGAAAAAAGCACGGCGACGATCATCACGCTGCGCGGCCTCGGCTATCTGCTCGAAGATGCCGAAGCGGACGAATAACACCCCCGCAGCCCCCTAGCCGATGAGGCCCACCAACAGCCTGCGCGTGCGCCTTCTGCTCTGGCTCCTGCTGCCGATGACGGTGTTCATCGCGGCCGCCGGACTGATTACGCGCGGCAACGCGTGGCGCACGGCCAATCTTCTGCAGGACGATGCGCTGCTTTCCGCCGCGCGCGTGATGGCCGGCGACATCGGCTGGGAAGGCAATGCGCTGAGCGCCTCGATCTCGCCGAGCGCCATCGAAATCCTGCGCACGCCGCACCGCGATCAGGTGTTCTTCCGCGTGCAGGAAATCGGCGGGCCGATCATCGCCGGTACTTCGGATTTTCCGCAGCACGTGCCCGAAACGTCGCCGCAGTGGTACGACGCCGCCGTCAACGGCACGCCCATCCGCGCCGTTTCGCTGATCCGGCCGATGTACGACGCGGGCACGACGCGCCGCGTGATCGTTTCGGTCGGGCGCACGCTCAGCGAGCGCGACGCCATGGCGGGCGCGCTCTGGCGGCCGCAGATGTTCTATTTCGCGGGCATCGTCACGGTGGCGGTGGTGCTGGTGTGCGTCGGGCTCACGCTGGAATTGCGCCCGCTCACGCGCCTTGCGCGCGGGCTGCCGCAGCGCGTGCGCACGTCGTCGCGCATGGCCTCGGTGCGCATCGACGTCGAGCCGCTGCGCACGGAACTGCGCCCGATCGTGAGCGCATTCAACGCCTGCCTCGATCTGATCGAAAAGCAGACCGCCATGCAGCGCCGCTTTATCGCCGATGCCGCGCATCAGTTGCGCACGCCGCTCACGCTGCTCGGCACGCAGTTGCAATACGCGCGCCGCCAGCAGGACCCCGAACGCCTGCACGAAACGCTCACGGCGATGCACCAGAGCAACCGCTCGCTGGTTGGCCTGACCAACCAGTTGCTGACGCTCGCGCAGGCCGAATCGGCCGATTACACCCAGTTCGAAGGCGCACCCGTGGATATGCGCGCGGTGGCGACCGGCGTGATCGAGCAACTGGCGCTGCTCGCGCAGCGGCGGCGCGTCGAACTGGTGGCGACGCTTGCGCCCAACGCCGAAGTCATGGGCAACGAGCAACTGCTTTCGGTGCTGGTGTTCAATCTCGTCGATAACGCGATCCGCTATTCGCCTGCGGGCGGCACGGTCGCGGTGACGCTCACGGCGGGCGCGCACACGCACCTGCTGACGGTCGCCGACGAAGGCGCGGGCATCGCCGAACCCTTGCGCGACAAGGTGTTCGAGCCGTTCTTCCGCGCCTCGACCTTGCCGGGCAGCGGTCTGGGTCTGGCAATCGTGCGCGAGATCGCGCGCGCGCACGGCGCCGAGGTCAAGCTCGAACACGGCGCGCAAGGGCGCGGGACCGTGGCGGTGGTGGAATTCGCGGGACGGCAGGCGGGAGCCTGAATCACGCTTGCGCGGCTTGAGTGGCTTGCGTGCCTTGAATGGCGGCTTGCCTTTCCGCCACTTACAAACCCGCCCCGGGCGCGGACGAACGGCATACGATGGCGCCAATAATCATCGATCCGTTCATGCCACGGGGGCATTCCATGACAATCAGCATCGCCGCGACTTCGACCGGCAATTCCCCTTCGTTCTACGCGCTCTGGACCTCGACGCCCAACGCCGACGATGGCGTGACGTCGAGCAACGCCCTGTCGTCATCCGACGATAATTCCGCCGATCTTTCCAGCGATTCGGGCCCCGATCCGCTCGCGCAGGCCATCGCCGCCGCGCTGAACTCGCTCGGCACGACCACGGACGGCGATATCAGCGTGGTCAGCGACGACACCGCAAGCGACGGCTCGTCCAGCTCGGCCGATACGATCGCCGCGCTCCAGCAGTTTCTCGGCTCGCTGTTTCAGGCGGCTGCGCAGCAAAGCGGCACGGCTTCCGTGAGCTATACGTGTGATCTGGCTTCGGCGGTGTCGGGGCTGGCGCAGTCGTCGTCGACATCGAATAGCGCGCTGGCGTCGAATTACCAGAATCTGCTCGATACGCTGGGCGTGCAGTCGGACGATCCGCTCGAAGATTCCGCGCCGGATCTTCAGCAATTCCTCGCGACGCTTGCGGGCAATCTGCAGGCGCAAGGCGCCTCCAGTTCGAGCGGGCTGTTCATCGACACTTCGGTTTGACGATCCACTGACTTTCGACTGACTTCACAGACGCGCCGCCGCCAGCGGCGCGATGAGGTCTCGGTGGTACCTGACGCGCCGGGCGGTCTCGCCGGCGCGCTTTTTATGGCGGCGGCTTCAGGTGGCGCTTTCGTTCAGCGCGTCGGGCGTTTGCGAAGGATCGGGCACGAACACGTAGCCCTTGCCGCGTACCGTGTGGATATAGCGCGGCGCGGCCGGATCGTCCTCGATCACGCGGCGCAGACGCCAGATCGGCACGTCGAGGCTGCGCTCGCGGAATTCGCGCGCCTCGCGATGCACGATGTCGTGTATCAGCGTGCGCGTGAGCACTTTGTACGGGTGAGTCGCGAAGATCTTCAGCAGCGCGAATTCGCTTTCGCGCAGCGGGATCGGCGTTTGTCCGCGCGACAGCGAGCGCATCGTGAAGTCGAGTTCGAACGGGCCGAACTGATAGCGCGAACGCACCTCGGGCGCGCTGGCCGTCGAAGGCCCGCGACGGCGCAGGATGTTCTGGATGCGCACGAGCAATTCATGCGGATCGAAAGGCTTGGGCAGATAATCGTCCGCGCCCAGCGTGAGGCCGCGAATGCGGTCGGACACGCTGCCGCGCGCGCTCACGAAGATCACGGGAATATCGTCGCCGGCTTCGCGCAGCGCGGCGATGGCTTCGAGACCATCGGTCTGCGGCATCATGATGTCCAGCACGACGATCGAAGGCCGTTCGCGTTCGAGGCGGCGCAGCAGATGCTTGCCGTCGTGCAGGACTGCTGTATCGAATTCATGCGAGCGTAAAAAACGGCTCAGCAGATCGCGCACGACGGGATCGTCGTCAACTATGAGGACACAGGGCTTCATGCGCGAATTTTATAGCAGCGCCTGTACCGGCATGAGGGGCGTTTCCTTACCCTTTCTTTCTGTTGTCAGCGCATTTCGTTGCGCATTCAACCACAAAAAGTCAGCCCCGAAAGCAGCATCAATAGCATCGATGGCGTGAGCCAGTACGCGAATGCCACAGCGCTCGATGCCGCCAGCAGCAACGCAATCGACACTGCAATCCATGTGGGTTTCATGTTTCTCTTATGCCGCTTTAAGCCGCTTCAAGCCGATAGTGCCGCGCCAGCGTTGAAGCGCGCGACGCGCCGGTCGTCGATCGGCAAATGCAGCAGACCCGACAAAACGCCCAGCACAATCGATCCATACCAGAGCCATGCATAGGAATGCGTAGCATCGAAAACCACGCTGCCAAGCCACACGCCAAAGAAGCTGCCGATCTGATGGCCGAAGAAAACGAAACCAAATAGCGTGGCGATATAACGCACGCCGAACACCTGCGAGACGATGCCGTTGGTCAGCGGCACCGTGCCAAGCCAGGTCAATCCCATCACGAAAGCGAACACGTAAAGGCTCGCGGGCGTCAGCGGCACTGTAATAAACAGTGCCATTGCGGCGGCGCGCGTGAAGTAAATACCGCAGAGCAGATATTTACGGCGCAAGAATCCGCCTGCGTAGCCGCACAAAAACGTCCCCGCCGTATTGGCCAGCGCGATGATCGCCAGCGCCATGCTGGCATCGCGCGCGCTCATGCCGCGATCGAGCAGCCAGGCAGGCAGATGCGCGCCGATAAAAGCCAACTGGAAACCGCAGGAAAAGAAGCCCAGATTGAGCAGCCAGAAACCGCGATGCGCGAGCGCTTCCTTCACGGCTGCGCGCATCGTGTCGCCAGCGCAATCGCGCGCGGGGTTCGCAGCGGGCCGGTCGCGCAGCCACGCCGCGAGCGGTGCCGTCGCGAGCATCAGCGCCGCCATCACGCCGATCGCCGATGCCCAGCCGATCGAGCCGATCATCGCTTGCGCGAGCGGCACCATCCAGAATTGCCCAAGCCCGCCGATCGTGCCCGCGACGCCCAGCGCCCAGCCGCGTTGATCGGCGAGAAAGAGGCGCGAGAGTGCGCCATACACCGCGCCGAACGCCGTGCCCGACAACGCGATGCCGATCAGCACGCCCACGCCCAACGTGTAAACGCCCACCGATTGCGCGTGCGCCATCACCGCCAGGCCAAACGCATACAGCAACGCGCCCGCGAAAATCACGCGCGCCGAGCCGTAACGATCCGCAATCATGCCGGTGAACGGCTGCGCGACGCCCCACAGCAGATTCTGTAACGCCAGCGCAAGGCCGAAGGTCTCGCGCGGCCAGCCGCGATCGAGCGTCACGGGCAAAAGGAACAGCCCCTGCACGTTGCGCACGCCCAGCGCCGCGCCCATTACCACGCCGCCCGCCGCGACCAGCAGCCAGCGCTGCCGCCATGCGTCTTCCGCTGCTCTCACGATGGTCTCCTCGATGCCGCCATGCACGCAGTAGAACGCTCGCAGTGCAGGACGCTCAAGTGAATTTTTGGCGCGCTTCGCATGCATCTGACGCATGCGAAGGTTCATCGATGCGCCTTGAAGTAGTTGCGAATCGCAACTAGAATCGATGACTGGCCATCACTCTTCATCGGGAACGATCATGGATTTCGTCGATACCCCCGCGCAGAACCGCGACACCACCATCCTCGAATTGCGCGACTTCTCGCGAAAACTGGTGCGCGAGCTGGGTTTCATGCGCTCGACGCTGGCCGAAAGCGATCTTGCGCCGTCGGCGGTCCATGCCGTGCTGGAGATCGGCATGCGGCCCGGCATCAACGCGCGCGATCTGGGGCAGACGCTGCGTCTCGATAAATCGAACACCAGCCGCCAGGTGGCGCGTCTGGAAGCCGATGGCTTCGTCGAGCGCCGCGCCTGTGCGGACGACGCGCGCTCGTCCACGCTGCATCTCACGGCGGAAGGCCAGAAGCTGCGCCGCAAGATCGACCGTTTCGCGACCGATCAGGTCTCCAGCGCGCTGCGCCGCATGATGCCCGCCGACCAACAGGCGCTGCTGCGCTCGCTCGCGCTCTACGCGGACGCGCTGGCGCAGGACAACGGCGCGAAAGACAAAAACGCCGCTGCCTCAACCGCCGCCGAGGCAAGCGGTCCACAGGTCCACGAAGGCTACCTGCCCGGCTGTATCGGCGATATCGCGAGTCTGCACGCGCGTTTTTACGCCGCGCATTGGGGCTTCGGCGCGTTCTTCGAGCAGAGGGTCGCGACGCAACTCGCGGCGTTCGCGGGCGCGCTGCCGGCGGTGGGCAAGGCGCTCTGGCTGGGCGTCGAGAACGGCCGCACGCTGGCATCGCTCGCCATCGACGGCGATATGCAAACGGGCATCGCGCATCTGCGCTGGTTTATCGTCGACGATGCCTTGCGCGGCTGCGGCATGGGCCGCGAATTGATGACGCGCGCCATGCGTTTCGTCGATGAGCTGGGCTTTCGCGAAACGTATCTCTGCACTTTCAAGGGGCTCGACGCCGCGCGGCATCTGTACGAGTCGTTCGGCTTTGCGCTGACTGACGAAGCGCCGGGCGCGCAGTGGGGCACGACGGTCACGGAGCAACGTTTCAGTCGCGTCGGGCCGTAAGAAGGTCGTCGCGCGCTTCGGCCAGAATCCACTCGATCACGGCGCCCGCGTCCGCGCGCGGCGCGGCGTCGGCCTGATGCAGCCAGTAGGCGTAACCGGTCGGCTCGCCCGCCTCGCCGACGGCCACGAGGCGTCCATCCGCCAGCATCGGCGCAACCAGCGCGAGGCGGCCCAGCGCGATGCCGCGCCCCGCCAGCGCCGCCTGGATCACCTGGTCGTAACGGTTGAAGCGCAGCACGCCGCGCGCGGGCAAGCCTTCGAGGCCGAGCACGCCCAGATGGTCGGGCCAGCGCAGCATCGGGCGGCGCGGGCCTTCGAATTCGAGCAGCACGTGGCGGGCGAGCGTGGCGGCGTCGAGCGTCGTCACGCCCAGCGACGGATGCGCGACCGGCAGCACATATTCCTCGTAGAGCCGGTGCGCCGTGGCGGACGCGCCCGGCGACGCGTTCGCGGGCGCGTAGCGCAGCGCGAGATCGATGTTTTCGGCGCGCAGGTCGAGCACCTTGTCGGTGGCGGCCACGCGCAGATCGACATCGGGATGACGATCCTGCAGCGCGCCCAGACGCGGCAGCAGCCAGAGCCCGGCCACGCCCAGACTCGCCGTGATCGTCACAGGCTGGCGCACGCGCGGCTGCATCAGCGCATCGACCACCTCCTGAAGCTGGCCGACCGCGCCTTCGGCAGCGCGAAAGAGACGCTCGCCTTCGGGCGTGAACGAGATCGAGCGATAACCGCGATTGAGCAGACGCACGCCCAGCTGGGTTTCGAGCGCGTTGACCTGACGGCTCACGGCGGACTGCGTGAGGCAGAGATCTTCGGCGGCGAGCGTGATGCTCATGCGCCGCCCGACGGCGACAAAACCACGGATGAAATCGAGCGAAGGTAGCTTGACGAGCGGGATTGCCATGCGTGTGCCTCATGCGAACGATGCACGAAGATTGATTGAGCGCGACGGCTGGGTCAAGTTCAATGACGGGGTCGCCTCTGGACTACGCTCATATGACCGAACATCCGCCCACACCGGTGCGCCTGCACGCCGCCGATGGCTTCACGCCCGGCGGCTTCGTCTGGCGGCATGGCACGCGCTCGCTGGCCGATGGCTCGCCGCGCCCGCTTGCGATCGTCAATGCGGCCACGTCCGTGCGTTGCCGCTATTACTTTCGCTTTGCCGCGTGCCTGCATCGGCATGGCTGGGATGTGCTCGTGTACGACTATCGCGGCATCGGCGCATCGCGGCCTGCGCGGCTGGCCGATCTCGACGCGACCTGGCTCGATTGGGGCGAGCGCGATTTCGAAGCGGCGCTGCGTTATGCGTGCGAGGCGTTTGCAGGCCAGCCGGTCGATGTGGTGGCGCATAGCATCGGCGGATTGGTGACGGGGCTGGCGCCGTCTGGCGGGTCGATTCGCCGGGTAGTGACGGTGGGCGCGCAGTACGCTTACTGGCGTGATTACGCGCCGCGCAGCCGCTTGCCGATGTTGCTCAAGTGGCATGCAGTCATGCCGCTGCTGACGTGGATGTGCGGCTACTTTCCGGCAAAGCGGTTGGGCTGGATGGAGGATACGCCACGCGGTGTCGCGCTTTCGTGGAGCCGTAGCCGGGCGCGCTTCGAGGAGACTCACGCGCGTGCGCCAGGCGCACGTTCGGCGCTGGTGAAGCGCCTGGCTGCGTTCCCCGCGCCGGTTCTCGCGATCAGCCTCAGCGACGATCCCTTCGGCACGACGCCTGCCATCGAGCGTTTGCTGGCTTATTTCACGCGTGCGCCGCGCACGCATCTGCGCATTGCGCCGGCGCAGATCGGCGTGGATGAAATCGGCCATTTCGCGTTTTTTCATAGCCGGTTCGAGGAAACGCTGTGGCCGCTCGTGGTGCAGTGGTTACGTGCGGAAAAACTGCCGGGGGATGCGCCGGGCCAGGTGGTTTCCGCGATCCATATCGCCAAGGTCATCGAGCCATCCGCACTCGCCACCGAATAAAATAGACCGACCGTTCTTTTCCACCCAAAATCTGCTATCGTGCAGGCGCAGCGATCCTCCGAGGAGCCTCCATGAGCGCATCATTCGCACACCGTTACGCCTACACGAACGGCATCCGCATGCACTACGTCGAGCACGGCGAAGGTCCGCTCGTGCTGCTCTGCCACGGCTGGCCCGAGTCCTGGTACTCGTGGCGCCATCAGATGGAAGCGATCGCCGCCGCCGGTTATCGCGTGGTCGCGCCGGACCAGCGCGGTTATGGCGATACCGAAGTCCCGCTCGACACCGCCTCCTACGACATCCTGAATCTGACCGGCGATCTGGTCGGCCTCGTGCACGCGCTCGGCGAAACGCGCGCGATCCTCGCGGGCCACGACTGGGGTTCCATCGTCGCGGCTACGACAGCGCTGCTGCGCCCCGACATGTTCCGCGCCCTCGCGCTATTGAGCGTGCCGTATCTGCCGCGCTCGCGCGTGCGGCCCGCCGCTTACTTCCAGACGCATACGCTCGAAAAGCACTTCTATCAGGACTATTTTCAGGCGCCGGGCCGCGTCGAACGCGAACTGGAAGCCGATATCCGCCAGTCGCTGCTCGGCATCTACTACACGGCGGGCGGCGAGAGCCGTCGGCATCCCGAGCATCGGCGCAAGGGTTTTATCGGCTTCGAAAAGCACCAGCGTTTCGTCGATAGCCTCGCGTATCCCGAGACGCTGCCGGGCTGGCTGCCCGCCGCCGATCTCGACACATTCGCCGCGCAGTTCGCGAAGAGCGGCTTTCGCGGCTCGATCGACTGGTATCGCAATCTCGATCGCAACTGGGCGCTCACGCCCTTTCTCGACGGCGCGCGCATCCAGCAGCCCGCGCTGTTCGTCGCGGGCGAGCAGGACGGCGTGATCCACATGATGGCGAAGGCCTACGAACAGTTGCAGGACCACGTGCCGCGCCTGACGAAGAAAGTGCTGCTTCCCGAAGCCGGCCACTGGGTCCAGCAGGAGCGGCCCGACGAAGTCAACGCGCTGCTGCTCGACTTCCTGCGCGATCCGGCCGTGCACGGCGCGATGCGCTGACGCGCTGACGCTCGCGCCATCGGGCGCTGGCAATCGATTCACTGCAAAGGGGCTATTCGAGCCCCTTTTTTCATTGCTGAAATTGTTGCGCAATCTGTAATCTCACGATATAAATGCAAATCATTCGTATTCAGGTCGCATAGTCCGGCCGACTGCACCGGCCAGCGGCGCGGGAAACAAGGGGTTTGCTCGATGTCCGCCGTCATGATCGATGCGCAACAACAGGTGCACGCGCTCTATCGCGATCATCACGGCTGGCTGCATGGCTGGCTGCGCCGCAAGCTGGGCGATGCCTTCGAAGCCGCCGATCTCGCGCACGACACTTTCCTGCGCATCCTGAGCGCGCACGAGCGCCTGGGCGCGCACGAACTGCGCGAGCCGCGCGCCTATCTCACGACGGTCGCGCGCCGCGTGCTCATCAATCACTACCGGCGTCTGTCGCTCGAACAGGCGTTTCTCGACGCGCTCGCGAGTCTGCCGGAACCGCAGGTGCCGTCGACCGAAGAGCGCCTCGTGATCCTCGAAACGCTGCATGAAGTCGATACGATGCTCGACAGTCTCGCGCCGAAAGTGCGCATGGCGTTCCTGCTGGCGCAACTCGAAGGGCTGACTTACGTCGAGATCGCCGAACGCCTGCAGGTGAGCGAGCGCACGATCAAGCGCTATATGGCCGATGCCTTCGAAGCCTGCCTGATGATGGTGCTGTGAGGATGGCGCGATGAGGACGGCGCCGTGAACGGCCAGATCGACAACACGAACGCGGGCACCGACGACGATCAACGTCCGCTCGAGCGCCATGTCGCGCGCGCGGCGGCCGAATGGCTCGTGCGTCTGGCCGACAATCCCACGCCCGAAGAGATCGACGCGTGCACGCGCTGGCGTGCCGCGCATCCCGAACACGCGCGCGCGTGGCGGCGCGCCGAACGGCTTCACGCGAAGTTCGACGCGCTGCCCGCGAGTGTGGGCATGCCGACGCTCACGCGTGCTGAGCGCGGCACACGGGGCACGCGTGCCGATCCCGCGCAACGTCGCGCGGCCATCAAGACGCTGAGCGTGCTGCTGGTCGCCGGGCCCACTGCCTGGCTCGCCTGGCGCACGACGCCGTGGCGCGTCTGGTGCGCCGACGCGCGCACCGCCACCGGCGAGCGCCGCACGCTGATGCTCGCCGACGGCACGCGCGTGGATCTGAACACCGCCACCGCGCTCGACGTCGACTTCGACGCACACGAGCGGCGCGTGCGCCTGGACGCCGGCGAAATCCTCGTGGAAACCGCGCCCGATCCGCAGACACCCGCGCGGCCCTTTATCGTGCAAACCGACGATGGCCGCATCCGCGCGCTCGGCACGCGCTTTGTCGTGCGCCAGGACGGCGACACGCACGTCGCGGTCTATCACGGCGCAGTGGAAGTCACGCCAGCCGACGCGCCGCATCTCGCGCGCATCGTCGCCGCCGGGGAGCAGACGCGCTTCACGGCGACCAGCATCGACGGTCTCACGAGCGCCGATCCGCACGACGCGGACTGGACGCGCGGCGTGCTGTTCGCGCAGCGCGTGCGTCTGGCCGATTTCCTCGACCAGTTGAGCCGCTACCGGCCGGGCCTCGTGCGCTGCGATCCGGCGGTGGCCGATCTGCATATCTCCGGCGCGTTCCAGCTCGCCGATACCGACAACATCCTCGCCGCGCTGCCCGAAACGCTGCCGGTGCAGGTGATCTGGCGCACGCGCTACTGGGTGACGGTCGTGCCGGGTCCACAGCCCGCATCCCCAGGCGGCGCGGCCTGAGTTTTCCGGGCTGTCGGCAGGCGCAAAAAAATTTTGCGAATCCGTGTCCCCTTTCCTGATCTCGCGTGTCAAGCACGTATCAACCGATTCAACACACATCGTCCGATCAGGAGTTTCCATGTCTGCACGCCGGCCCCGCCGCGCATCCGAGCCCGTTGCGCGCCACGCCGCCCGCTCGCGTTTTCCTCTGTTCGCCGCCCGCCGCGTCACGTCGAGCGCGACGGTTGCGCTCGCCTTGCGCGCGATTCCGGCCAGCCTCGCGCTGGGCGGACTCTGCGCCACGCCCGCGTTCGCGGCACAGGCCGCTGCCACGGCGGCCGCCAGCAAGACCTATGACGTCGCCGCCGGGCCGCTGGGCACCGCGCTCTCCGATTTCGCGATGCAGGCCGGCGTGACCGTGCAGCTCGACGCAAGCCTCGTCGACGGTCTTGCGAGCAAAGGGCTGCACGGCAGCTATTCGGTTGCGGACGGCTTCAGCACGCTGCTGGCGGGCACCAAGCTCGAAATCGCGCAGAGCAGCACCGGCGTGTGGCTCGTGCGTGCGCGTCCGGCCGCGGCCGGCACCGCAGCCGACGACACCACGCTGCCCGCCGTCAAGGTGGCCGGGCAGAGCGACAGCCCGTATGGCCCGACCGAAGGCGTCGTCGCCAAATGGAGTTCGACGGGCACCAAAACCGGCACGCCGATTGTCGAAGCGCAGCAGTCGATCTCGGTCGTCACGCGCGACCAGATGAACGAGCAGAACGCGCAGACGCTGAACGCCGCCGTGCGCTACGAAGCGGGCGTCAGCACGGAAACGCGCGGTGGCGTCGCCACGCGCTACGACATGCTCAATATTCGCGGCTTCAGCGCGGACACTTACTGGAACGGCCTCAAGCAGATCCAGAACGGCATGTATTCGGTGCCGCAGGTCGATCCGTATCTGATGGATCGCATCGACGTGCTGCGCGGGCCGGTTTCGGTGCTCTACGGCCAGGCGAACGCCGGCGGCCTGATCAACCAGGAAAGCAAACTGCCGACCGTGCAGCCGTATCACGAACTGGGCGTGGAGTTCGGCAACGATCGCCATCAACAGGCGACGATGGACTTCTCCGGCCCGATCGCCGGCGACCAGCACTATCTGTATCGCTTCACGGCCATCGGCCGCCAGGAAGACGGTCAGGTCAACAGCACGCGCAACGAGCGCGTGGCGGTGGCGCCCTCCTTCACCTGGCGCCCCGACGAGAAAACCACGCTCACGCTCTACGCGCTCTATCAGCGCGATCCGGCCAGCACGTCGTATGGCAGCGTGCCGGCGGTCGGCACCGTGCTGTACGATCCGCTCGGCACGATCGGGCGCAGCTTCTATGACGGCGAGGCCAATTTCGAACGCTTCAGCCGCACTCAGGAAGCGGTGGGTTATCAGTTCGAGCACGCGCTCAACGATACGTGGAAGGTGCGTTCGAACGCCCGCTACTACCACATCAGCGAAGACTACGCGAGCGTCTACGGCAGCAGTCTCGAAGACGATTACCGCACGCTCGACCGCAATTCGATCGCATCGAACGAGCAGATGAATTCGTTCGCCATCGACAATCAGGTGGAAGGCAACTTCTCCACCGGTCCCGTCGATCACACCGTCCTGGCCGGTTTCGATTATCAGCACATGGCCACGACCTACGCGACCGGTTATGGCAGCGCGCCTTCGATCGACGTGTTCGATCCCGTGTATGGCGCAGCGGTGGAAGACCCCGCGCGCACCACCACGCGCGCGAGCAGCAACCAGTACGGCGTCTACGCGCAGGACCAGTTGCGCTACAAGAAAGTGCTGATGACGCTGGGCGTGCGCCAGGACTGGGCCAACACGGTCACGAACGACATCACCGACAACACGCGCCAGTGGCAGAACGATCACGCCTTTACGTGGCGCGGCGGTATCAGCTATCTGTTCGATAACGGCATCGTGCCGTACTTCAGTTATTCGGAGTCCTTCTCGCCGCAGTCGGGCACGGACATCAACGGCAAGGCCTTCGATCCCGAGCGCGGCCGTCAATACGAACTGGGCATCAAGTATCAGCCGAAGCATTACAACGCGCTGTTCACGGCGGCGATCTTCGATCTCACGCGCAAGAACCTGCTGACCGCCGATGCGAGCAATCCTTCCTATTACTCCGAAGCGGGCGAAGCGCGTTCGCGCGGCGTCGAACTCGAAGCGAAGGTCAGCCTCACGCGTTCGCTCGACGTTTCCGCGAGCTACACGTACCTGAACACGATCTACACGAAGGACAACAGCGGTCTGCAGGACAAGCATCTGGCCGCAATTCCGTCGAACCAGGCGTCGCTGTGGGCGTATTACACGATTCATGGCGGCCCGCTGGCGGGTCTGTCGATCGGCGGCGGCGGACGTTATACGGGCGCAACCTATAGCACCGACAACAGCTTCCAGGTGCGCAGCTTCTTCCTGCTGGACGCGGCATTGCGCTACGACCTCGGTTACGCGATTCCGCGCCTGAAGGGTTCGGAGGTCTATATCAACGCGCAGAATCTGTTGAACAAGACTTATGTGGCGTCGTGTTACTACGGTAATTATTGTGCGTATGGATATGGTCGCCAGGTTTTTGCAGGGCTCAAATACCACTGGTAATTGTCGTAACTGAAATAGTCCATTGCGGATTATTTTTGCGTTCGCGCGTTATATGACACGGCTGTCATTTGACGCGTGAACGCAGGCTTCATTCTTCTCGCCTTTTCCCGCCATCCCACCTTCTGCACACGCGCAAAATCACGCACGTCTCGCCGTTTTCTAAATTAGTTTTCATGTTGAGTGAGCGGCAACTTAAAACACCGATGCCGGGCCGGAACCGATAATTCCTTCCAGTTTCTGGACTGCGAGGAATGCACCATGCAAAAGCCGATGTCGGTCGAACTCATCAATGAATATGGCGAGCACGCGGTCAGCGTGAATATCGACGGCCATGCCGCGCTGCTCGATACCGCCGACGTAGACGGCCTGATCGAAGAATTGAGCAAGCTGCGCGCACAAATGCGCCCGGCCGTACCCGAGCAGCCTTTGCGCTCGCATCAATACGTGCTCGAAATCGATCCGTGCTGGTACACCGAACGCAATCCGCTGTTCGACGGCGCGGTGGTATTTCTGCGCCATACCGGCCTGGGTTGGGCCGGCTTTGCCATTCCGACCGAAAGCATGCAGCGCCTCAAGGACGCCCTGAGCGCGCACGAAGCCGCCGCGCAGCGCGAGGCGCGCTTCCCCATGCACGCGTTGCCGAATTAGGCCGCACACGGCGTAGCGGAATAATCCGCCGCGCCAACCGTTCAACTCGTGAATACGGACCCGCGCGCAGCGCGAGCGGGCCTGCGCCGTCATGCGTGATTGTCCACGCGTGCGCTGCGCCCGTTCGTCCCTTCCATTCAGGGCATGCTGCGCGCGGCCCTGAGCCTTCTCGCCATTATCGGCAAGGACTCGCCAAATGAACCAGCTACAAGCCATGCGCGTTTTCACGCGCGTTGTCGATCTGAGCAGCTTCAGCCTCGCGGGCAAGCAACTCGGCATGTCCGCCGCGGCGGTCACGCGCAGCGTCGGCATGCTCGAAGCGCATCTGAATATGCGTCTGTTGAACCGCTCGACGCGCAGTCTTTCGCTGACCGAAGCGGGCCGTCTCTATCTGGATGGCTGCCGCGCAGTAATCGACAAGCTCGACGAAGTCGAATCCGAACTCGTGCGCGCCACGCGCGACCCGAGCGGCGTGCTGCGCATTGCCGCGCCTTCGGTATTCGCAAGCGGTGCCCTCAGCGCGCTGCTGGGCGCGTATCGCGGCGTGAATCCGCGGGTGGATTTCGACGTGACCGCTTACGACAGCCATATCGACATGATCGAAGGCGGCTACGACGTCTGCTTCGCCACCGACCGCCAGCAGGTCAACGCTTCGCTCGTGAGCCGCAAGCTCACATCGGTGAAGGAACTGGTGGTGGCCACGCCCGCCTATCTCTCGCGCAAAGGCATGCCGCGCACGCCCGCCGATCTCTCGCAGCACGATCTGCTCGCCGTATCGGACGCGCCGCGTAGCTGGGAATTCGCCAACGCCGAAGGCGTGCAACGCGTGAACGTGAGTGGCCCGCTCACCGCCAGCGGCTATGCCACGGTGCGCGCCGCCGCGCTCGCCGATATGGGCGTGGCGCTGCTGCCGCTGCCGCTGGTTGCCGACGATATCGCGCGCGGCGTCATGCTGCCGGTGCTCAATGCCTACGATGTCAACGGCGGCATGCAGCACGTGTCGATCGTCTATTCGGGCCGCAATTATCTGACGATGAAAGTGCGCAGCTTTATCGACTTCGCCGTCGAGCAGTTTCGCGGCCAGCCCGCGCCGGCGCATCACCTTCCCGCCACCCATGCCATGCCGCACACGCTGCGCGCAGTTGCGCAATACGCCGCCTGATTCATGGATGATCCGCGCGATCATCCCGCCTCGACTCCTGGAAAGCCATGCCCAGAATATTGACCATCGAAGACGACGCTGTCACGGAACAAAGCGTCGTCCCCACGCTCGCCTCCACAGGCTTCACCGTCGATGTCGCGCGCTCCGGCCGCGAAGGCATCGCCATGGTGATGGCCGGCGACTATGACGTGGTCGCGCTCGAGCGCCGCCTGCCCGATCTCGACGGGCTCACCATCGTCACCACCATGCGCGGCGTGGGCATCGAAACGCCCGTGATCGTCATGAGTTCCACCACCGGTGTGGAAGAACGCATCCAGGGGCTGCGCGCCGGTTGCGACGATTACCTCACGCGGCCTTTTTCGATCGACGAAATGTCCGCGCGCGTGGAAGCGCTCGTGCGCCGCCGCACGCGCCCGGTTGCAGCGGAAACGGTGCTGCGCGTCGGCCCGATCGAACTCGATCTGGTCAAGCGCAAGCTCACCTGCCGCGACAAATTGCTGCGCCTGCGTCCCACCGAATTACGCGTGCTCGAATTCATGATGCGCCACGCGGGCCAGGTGCTCACGCGCACGATGATTTTCGAAGGCGTCTGGGGCGGCCGTTTCGATCCGGGCACGAACCTGGTGGATGTGCATGTGGGACGTCTGCGCAATCGCGTGGATACGCCTGGCGAGCCTTCGCTGATTCGCACGATACGCGGCTCCGGTTATCTGCTCGGTTAATCGAATTGACGCCATTGCGAATAAACTTTTTTATTCAGCGATTCGTAGTCCTTTTTGTTAAAAAAACCAGTCGATAAATAAAACTTCTTTCATCTGTCTGGTTGCAGGACGTTACACCCCGCCCGCCACAATACCGGCGTCGGTTCCACAGTAGTTTCCCGTACTTTTCACGCTTTTTTTGCGCCATCTGGGCGCACCGGTACGCGACGGGAACCGGCGCCGATGTTCTGAACGGAGCCCCTTCTGATGCTGAAAATCGTCCGGCTGGCCTTGAACCGTCCGTACACGTTCATCGTGCTGGCCCTGTTGATCCTGATCGCTGGCCCGCTCGCTGCGTTACGCACGCCAACCGATATCTTCCCGGATATCCGCATTCCCGTGATTAGCGTGGTGTGGAATTACGCCGGTCTGCAACCCGACGACATGTCGGGACGTATCGTCACCTATTACGAGCGCACGCTCGGCACGACTGTCAACGATGTGGCCCACATCGAATCGCAGTCGTTCCGCGGCTATGGCATCGTGAAAATCTTCTTCCAGCCAACCGTGGATATTCGCACCGCCACGGCGCAGGTGACCTCGGTTTCGCAGACCGTGTTGAAGCAGATGCCGCCCGGCACCACACCGCCGCAGATTCTCAACTACAACGCGTCCACGGTGCCGGTGCTGCAGCTTGCGCTCACGAGCGACAAGCTCAACGAGCAGCAACTCGGTGACTACGCAACCAACTTTATCCGGCCGCAATTGCTGTCCGTTTCGGGTGTTGCGATTCCCACGCCATATGGCGGCAAGACGCGCGAAGTGCAGATCGACCTGAATCCGCAGGCGCTGCAGGCGCGCAAGCTCTCCGCGCAGGACGTGGCGAATGCGCTCGCGCAGCAGAACCAGATCATTCCTGCGGGCACGCAGAAGATCGGCCAGTTCGAATACAACGTGCGCCTGAACAACAGCCCGTTGTCGATCGACGCGCTCAACAATCTGCCGATTAAAACGGTGGATGGCGCCGTGATCTATATGCGCGACGTGGCGCACGTGCGCGACGGTTATCCGCCGCAAGGCAATATCGTGCGCGTGGACGGTCACCGTGCGGTGCTGATGTCGATTCTCAAGAACGGCTCGGCATCGACGCTCGACATCATCGCGGGCGTGAAGGCCAAGCTGCCGCTGATCGAACAGTCGCTGCCGCCTAGCCTCAAGCTCGTGCCGCTGGGCGATCAGTCGGTGTTCGTGAAGGGCGCCGTGAGCGGCGTGGCGCGCGAAGGCATTATCGCGGCTGCACTGACTTCGGCCATGATCCTGCTGTTCCTCGGTAGCTGGCGCTCGACGCTCATCATTGCGGCGTCGATTCCGCTGGCCGTGCTTGCGGCTATCGCGGGTCTCGCGGCCTGCGGCGAAACGCTCAACGTCATGACCTTGGGCGGGCTCGCGCTAGCGGTGGGTATTCTCGTCGACGATGCCACGGTGACGATCGAGAACATCAACTGGCATCTGGAACAAGGCAAGGACGTGCGCAGTGCGATTCTCGACGGCGCCGCGCAGATCGTTGCGCCCGCACTGGTTTCGCTGCTGTGTATCTGTATCGTGTTCGTGCCGATGCTGCTGCTCGACGGTATCGCACGCTACCTGTTCGTGCCGATGGCCGAATCCGTGATCTTCGCGATGATCGCGTCGTTCATTCTTTCGCGTACCTTCGTGCCGATGATGGCGCGCTACCTGCTCAAGCCGCACGCGTCGCAAGGTCACGCATCGGGCGAACTCGCGGCCATCATGGCACCGCATGGCGCGCACGATCACGTCAAAGTTTCGCGCAATCCGCTGGTGCGTTTCCAGCGCGGTTTCGAGCGTCGCTTCGAGCGCATTCGCGCCGGTTATCGCGGCGTGCTGGGTCTTGCACTCACGCATCGCAAGCGCTTCGTCGTGGGCTTTCTCGCCATCGTGATGCTGTCGTTCGCGCTGGTGCCGTTCCTTGGCCGCAACTTCTTCCCGAATATCGATTCGGGCGAAATCGAAATTCACGTGCGCGCGCCGATCGGCACGCGTGTGGAAGACACCGCCGACCTCTTCGACCATATCGAAGACACGGTGCGCCATGCGATTCCGGCCGACCAGCTTACGAGCATCATCGACAATATCGGCCTGCCGAACAGCGGTATCAACCTCACGTACAACAATAGCGGCACGATCGGGCCGCAGGACGGCGACATCATGATTTCGCTCGGCGAAAATCATGCGCCCACCGCGCAGTACGTGAAAATGTTGCGCACGCAACTTCCGCGTCTGTTCCCGGGCACGACGTTCTCGTTCCTGCCTGCAGATATCGTCAGCCAGATCCTGAACTTCGGCGCGCCCGCACCGATCGACGTGCAGGTCAGCGGCCCGAACATGCAAGCGAACAAGCAGTACGCCAACGAGCTGCTGCGTCTGGTCGCCAAAGTGCCGGGCGTGGCCGATCCGCGTATCCAGCAGGCCTCGACCTATCCGCAGTTGACCGTGGCCGTCGACCGTTCGCGTGCGGATGAACTCGGCATCACCGAGCAGGACGTGACGAACTCCGTGGTGGCCAGCCTGTCGGGCACGAGCCAGGTGTCGCCTACCTACTGGCTCAACCCGAAGAACGGCGTGTCGTATCCGATCGTCGCGCAGACGCCGCAATACCGCATGACCACGCTCTCCGATCTGCAGAATCTGCCGGTCACGAGCAAGACCGGCGGCTCGCAGATTCTCGGCGGCATCGCCACGATCACGCGCGGCACCGCCGACGCCGTGGTCTCGCACTACAACATCATGCCGCTGTTCGACATCTACGCGACCACGCAAGGTGCCGATCTGGGCGCGGTGGCGTCGCAAATCCAGGCGGCCATCCACGCTACCGCCAAGGACGTGCCGAAGGGCTCGACCGTGACGATGCGCGGCCAGGTGCAGACCATGAACAGCGCGTTCACGGGCCTGCTGCTCGGTCTCGCGGGCGCGGTGCTGCTGATCTATCTGCTGATCGTCGTGAACTTCCATTCGTGGGCCGATGCGTTCGTGATCGTCTGCGCGTTGCCGGCCGCACTCGCGGGCATCGTCTGGATGCTGTTCACCACGCACACGCCGCTGTCCGTCCCGGCGCTCACCGGCGCGATTCTCTGCATGGGCGTGGCGACCGCCAACGCGATTCTGGTGGTGTCGTTCGCCCGCGAACGTCTGGCCGTCACCGGCGACGCGCTGCGCGCCGCCATGGAAGCCGGCTTCACGCGCTTCCGTCCGGTGCTGATGACGGCGCTGGCGATGATTATCGGCATGGCGCCGATGGCGCTCGGCATGGGCGACGGCGGCGAACAGAACGCCCCGCTCGGCCGCGCCGTGATCGGCGGCCTGCTGTGCGCGACGCTGGCGACGCTGCTGTTCGTGCCCGTGGTGTTCAGCCTCGTGCACCGCAATGACCGCGGCGATGGTCACGACGATGCCGATAACGACGAACCGCACGCCACCATCCCCACTCTGGAACAACCCGCCCTCGAGGGAGAATCCCATGTCCACTGAAGTCGACATCGCCCCGCCGCAATCGCTGCGCCATCTGAAGTCCGTCGCCGCCGTGGCGTTGATGGTCGCCGCCGGGATCGTCTCCGGCGGTCTGTTCAGCCGCGTGCACGCGCATCAGGAACTCACGTCCTGGACCGACGCCCAGGCCGTGCCCACGGTCGCCACCGTGCTGCCCGAGCCGAGCCCGGCCTCGCAGGCGCTCGTGCTGCCCGGCCATCTGGCCGCGTATATCAACGCGCCGATCTACGCGCGCGTCTCCGGCTATCTGCATGCCTGGTACGCCGATATCGGCACACATGTGAAGGCGGGCCAGTTGCTGGGCGTGATCGATACGCCCGATCTCGATCAGCAGCTTCAGCAGGCGCGCGCCGATCTGCAGAACTCGATCGCCAACGAAAAGCTCGCGGCCACCACCGCGAAGCGCTGGATCGAGATGCTCAAGCAGGATTCGGTTTCGCAGCAGGAAGCCGATGAAAAGACCTCGGACCTGATCGCCAAGCAGGCCACCGTGGACGCCAATCAGGCGAACGTGCGCCGCCTCGAAGCGCTCGAATCGTTCAAGCGTCTGACCGCGCCGTTCGACGGCGTGGTGACGGCGCGCAAGACCGACGTGGGCGCGCTCATCAGCGCGGGCAGCGGCAGCGGCCCGGAACTCTTCACGGTGTCCGACGCGAGCCAGTTGCGCGTCTACGTGAGCGTGCCGCAGAGCGACGCGGCGTCGATCAAACCGGGCATGCACGCCACGCTCACGGTGCCGGAGCGCCCGGGCATGCAGTTCGATGCGAAGCTCGTCGATACCGACCAGTCGATCTCGCCCACGTCGGGTACGATGCTCGTGCAGCTTTCCGTCGACAACAAGCAGGGCATGCTGTTCCCCGGCGAGTACACGGAAGTCCATCTGGCGATGCCCGGCGACGCGCACGCCCTGTTCGTGCCCGCCAGCGCGCTGATCTTCCGCTCGCACGGCATGCAGGTGGCCGTCGCGGGCGACGACCATAAGGTGCAGTTGCGCGACGTGACGATCGGCACCGATCTGGGCACGCGCGTGGAAATCATCGAAGGGTTGAAGGCGGGCGAACGCGTGATCGACAACCCGCCCGATTCGCTGACGAACGGCGATGTGGTGCGCCTCGCCGCCACGGCGGCGACCAATGCGCCCGCGAAGACCGCATCGGCCAATGCGTCGCACGACGCGGAGCAGGCGCATGGTTAAGCGGTTCCCCCTGCCCTCTCTGGCGCGCGGGCGCTTGAAGCTGGTTGCGCTCGCAACGACCGCGTTGCTGGGCGCGTGCTCGTTCGCGCCCGTCTATCACGCGCCCGCCGCAGCGATCCCGACGCACTTCAAGGAAACCGGCGGCTGGCAGATGGCGCAGCCCGCCGACGAATTGCCGCGCGACGGCTGGTGGAAAGTCTTCCATGATCCGATGCTCGACCAGCTCGAGCCGAAGGTCGCCAAGGCCAACCCGAACATCGCCGCCGCGCTCGCGCGTCACGACGAAGCCGATTCGCTCACCGCCCAGGCCAAATCGGCGCTGTTGCCGACCATCGGCCTCGGTGCGCAGGTGCAGCGCGACCGGCAGTCGGCGTTGCGCCCGCTGCGCGGCTCGGGTCAGCCGAACGTGTACAACGCGAACACGCTCGATGTGGGCATCGGCTACGACCTCGATCTGTGGGGCAAGGTGCGCAACGAAGTGAAGGCCGGCCAGGCCACGAGCGAGGCCAGCGCGGCCGATCTCGCTTCGCTGCAACTGAGCCTGCAGGCAAAGCTCGCGACGACCTGGTTCAACCTGCTCGGTCTCGACCAGCAGTCGAAGCTGCTCGACGATACGATCGCCGCCTACCGTCACGCGCTGGAGTTGACCGAGAGCCGCCATCGCGGCGGCATCGCTTCCGATCTGGACGTGTCGCGCGCGCAGAATCAGCTCGCCGCCGCGCAGGCTTCCGCCGACGACGTGAGCGCGCGCCGCGCCCTCTACGAACACGCGATCGCCACGCTAATCGGCGTGCCGGCGTCCGACTTCAACGTCGCGTCCGACACGCTGCGCCCACATCTGCCGAATCTGCCCGCCGGGCTGCCTTCGGCGCTGCTGCAACGGCGCCCGGACATCGCGGCGGCCGAACGCCGCGTGGCCTCGGCCAATGCGGAGATCGGCGTGGCGAAGGCCGCGTTCTTCCCGGATCTGTCGCTGGGTCTGGACGGCGGTTTCCAGAGCGACACCTTCAGCCCGTGGCTGGCCGCGCCCAATGAGATGTGGTCGATCGGCCCGACGCTCGTGCAGACGATCTTCGACGGCGGCCTGCGCAAGGCGAAGGTGCGTGAAGCGCGCGCGAAGCTCGCCGAGAACGGCGCCGATTACAAGGCCACCGTGCTCAATGCGTTCCAGCAGGTCGAGGACAATCTCGCGCTGCTGCACCATCTGGGCGACGAAGCGCAACGCGAAGACGAGGCGCTCACGGCCGCCCAGCGCACGCTGACGCTGTCGATGTCGCGTTACCGCGATGGCGTGGTGAGTTATCTGGATGTGGTGACGGCGCAGACGACGGCGTTGTCCACGCAGATTTCGTCGCTGGAACTGGATACGCGGCGGCTGAACGCAACCGTGGGCCTGATTCAGGCGATCGGCGGCGGCTGGAGCACGCAGCAACTCGATGCCAACGCCGACGCAAAACCTGACGCAAAATCCGACGCAAAAACAGCGTCCTGACGTAACAAGGCGGGCATGACCAGCCAAGGCATGCCCGCTTTTTTACACCTTCCCCGCCAGATGAAAACGCGACGCCGCGTGCCAGAGCTGCACCGACGTCGCCACCACCTCGCCCACCCACGTGCGGCGCTCGACCATCAGGCAAGGCTCGCCGATTTCCATATCGAGTTGATGACGCACGTAAGCATCGGGCTTGCGCGCGTAGATACGAAACTCGGCGCGCTGGATCGGCGCGAGCCGCACCATGTAGTGATTCGGCGTTTCCTGCGTGAAATCCTGCTGCAGATACAGCGGAAACAGCGCGGGATTCACGAAACGGTCTTCGTACTGGATCGCCTCGCCTTCTTCGTAATGGACGATGCGCGAATGAAATACCGGCCCGCGCGCCACGCCTAGCGAAAGCAGCGCGGCTTCGTCGTCGCTGGTTTGCAGCGCGAGCACGCGCGCCGTGTGGCGATGGCCGCGCGCGGCGATTTCATCGGCGATATTGCGGATCTCCAATACCGTCGATTCATAATCGCGCGGCGCGACAAAGGTGCCCGAACCCTGCACGCGCGTGAGCACGCCGTCGTTCGTCAATTCGCGCAGCGCGCGCGACACGGTCATGCGCGCGACGCCAAATTCCTTCACGAGCACCGTTTCGGACGGGATCGCGTCGCCCGGCTTCCAGGTGCCGTTTTCGACGCGCTCCAGCACGTAGCGCTTGATCTGTTCATAAGGCGGCGCGGTGCGGCGTGTGCGGCTGGCGCATGGCGCGGCTGCGGATGCGAGCAGGGAAGCGTCGGTGTTCATCGTCGTGGCGATTCCTTCGGCTTCGTTCGGTTCAGTGCGAACGGCGTGTCTCAGTGGCCGACCGCATCAGCTAGCGCATCAGGCAGCGCATCAGCCAGCGCATCGTTCGCGGAAGTCGCCGCGCCAGGCGCAACGTCATGCAACGCCGGCTGCGGCGCGCAGGCGAGACGATCGGCGTGCGGCTGCGCGGTCTGCGGGTCCGGCAGCGGCGGCGGATTGCCATCGGCGATCATGCGGAACGCCACCGACATATCGCCCGCCAGCGGACGATCGTCGCGATACGTCGCCAGCACGCTGCGAATGCGGCTGTACAGCGTTTCCGTGTACGGCGCGCGCACGGCATCGACGGGTTGCAGATCGTAGGCCTGCGCGGCGGCCAGCAACTCGATGCCCAGAATGCGGCTGCTGTTCTCGATCACGGCCAGCGCCTTGAGCGCGGCGGGCGTGGCGTGGCACAGGTGGTCTTCCTGCAGGCCCGAGGTCACGCCGCCATCGAGGCTCGCGGGCGCGGCGTCGCGACGATTCTGCGCGACCAGCGAAGCCGCCGTGTACTGCGCGATCATGAAGCCCGAACGCGTGCCGCCTGCATGCGCGAGAAACGCGGGCAAACCGCTGACGAGCGGATTGACGAGGCGGTCGAGCCGGCGCTCGGCCATCGCCGCGACCTGCGCGACGGCGGCGGCGAGACTGTCCATCGCCAGCGCGATCGATGCGCCCACGGCGTGCGCCTGCGAGAACACCTGCGGCGCGTCGGGCGTGCCATCGACGATGGGGTTATCGGTGACCGAAGCCAGTTCGCGGTCGACGATGCCGGCGGTCGCGGCGAGTACGTCGCGCGCCGCGCCATGCACGTGCGGAATCGTGCGCATGCTCAGCGGGTCCTGCGTACGGCGGCCCAATGCGGCGGCCAGCAAACCGCTTTCGGCAAGCGCCGCGCGCATGCGCGTGCCCACTTGCGCCAGCCCCGGCGAGACGCGATACGCCAGCGACTGCGCGTCGAACGCCGCCATCTGGCCGCCGAGATTTTCGAAGCTCATGGCCGCGACGGCATCGGACCAGTCGAGCAGACGCTGCGCGCGCTCCAGCGCCAGCGCAGCCAGCCCCGTCACGCAAGGCGTGCCGTTCACGAGGCTCAAGCCTTCTTTGGCCTGCAGCGAAAGCGGTTGCAGCCCAAGACGTTCGAGCGCCTGCGCGCCGCTCAGACGCTCGCCATGCCAGCGCACGTGCCCCGCGCCCACGCAGACCAGCGCGATATGCGCCATATGGCTCAGATAACCGACCGAACCGAACGCGGGCACTTCGGGCAGACAATCGGCGTTCAGGAGCGCCTCGAGTTGCTCGACCAGTTCCACGCGCACGCCCGAATGGCCGTGCGCGTAGTTGTTGATCGCCGCGGCCATGATCGCGCGCGTTTCCTGCGCGCCCAGCGGCGCGCCCACGCCCACGGCGTGGCTCATGAGGATGTTGTGCGAGAGATCGTGCTGCTCGGACGGCGACACCACCACGTCGCAAAGCGCGCCTACGCCCGTATTCACGCCATAGGCGCGAATACCGCGCACGACAATCTGATCGACCAGCGCGCGCGCCTGGCGAATGCGCATACGTGCTTCATCGGCGAGTTGCAGCGGTTCGCCAGCGGCGACAGCGGCGATCTCGCGCCATTCAAGCGGACGTTCGGAACGGATGACGGCCATGATCGGGATACCTGAATATTTCCGTACAGACTGCGTTGAACTACGTTTAGTGAGCGTTGCGGTCCTGATGGCTCGATACGAACTGGCGGAAGCGCTCCGACTTCAGTTCGCCGAACACTTCCTGCGGCGTGCCGTCCGCATCGACTAGACCTTGATGCAGGAACATCACGCGATTCGATACGTGCTTGGCGAAACCCATTTCGTGCGTGACGACCAGCATCGTGCGGCCTTCTTCCGCGAGCGCGCGCATCACGCGCAGCACTTCGCCGACCAGTTCGGGATCGAGCGCCGAAGTCGGCTCGTCGAACAGCATGACTTTCGGATGCATGGCCAGCGCGCGGGCAATCGCCACGCGCTGCTGCTGGCCGCCCGAAAGATGCGCGGGATAATGGCCCTGCTTGTCTGCGAGGCCCACTTTCGCGAGCAGCGCTTCGGCTTCTTCGGTGGCTTCGGCGCGCGTGCGCTTGAGAACGCGCATCGGGCCTTCGATCAGGTTTTGCATCACCGTCATGTGCGACCAGAGATTGAAGTTCTGGAACACCATGCCCAGTTGCGAGCGCACGCGATCCACCTGGCGGCGGTCTTCCGGCTGCAGTTTGCCGTCGCGGCGGCGCTTCATTTTCAGCGCTTCGCCTTCGAGCGCGACGGTGCCGTCGTCGGGCATTTCCAGCAGATTCAGGCAGCGCAGAAACGTGCTCTTGCCCGAGCCGCTCGCGCCGAGAATCGAAATGACATCGCCTTTATGGGCGTCGAGCGAAATGCCTTTCAGCACATGATGCTCGCCAAAGGACTTGTGAATGTTCTTGACGGACAGGGCGACCGGTGCGGCTGCGTTCATGGGGTGACTCCGTAGATGTCCGGGGTGATCAGGTCAGGATGCGGCGCGCGGCGTTTCGAGCGACGTCAGCTTGCGCGCAGGTGCAGTCGGCGCACCGCGCAGATGGCGCGAAAGGCGCTTTTCCAGCATGCCGATCAAACGCACCACGAAGAAGTTGAGCGCGAGATAGATGAGCGCGGCGCAGGCAAACACTTCAGTGGTCCGATACGTCTGCTGAATGATCTGTTGCGCCACGCCCGTGACTTCCCAGACCGTGACGAGACTGGCCAGCGCAGTGGATTTCACGAGCAGCACGGCTTCGGTGGAATAGGCGGGCAGACACTGGCGCAGCGCGATCGGGCCGATCACGCGACGCAGCAGCGAAAAGCCCGAGAGACCCACCGCATAGCCGGCTTCGATCTGGCCCACCGGCACGGCCATCAGGCCGCCGCGAATGATTTCCGCCGTATAGCCCGCGGTACAAAGTGCGAGCGACAGCACGGCGCACACATAAGGTTCGCGCAGCACGGGCCAGAGAAAGCTTTCGCGGATCACGCCGAACTGGCCGAGGCCGTAGTAGACGAGAAACATCTGGATCAGCAGCGGCGAGCCGCGAAACACCAGAATGTAGGCGCGCGCAAAGCGATTGGGCAGCCAGCGCGGCGAAACGCGCATGGCCACGATCACGAGCGAAAGCAGGCCGCCCAGCACGAGCGAGGCGAAGAACAGTTCGAGCGTGGTCGGCACGGCTGCGATCAACTGGCGCAGCGTGTCGAGCAGAAAGTCGATATCGATATGCATGTCGGGGTCCGCCGCTTGATGTGCGTATTCGCGTAGAGGTGGAATCAGTTGCGCGCGAAATTGCGCTTGAAGGAGCGGCCGACATACGCTTCGGCGCGGCCGAAGATGCGGTTCGAGACGCCCGTCATGGCCAGATACAGCGCGCCGCCAGCGACGAAGAACAGGAAGTACTGATGCGTCGATCCTGCCGCCACCTGGCTTGCGCGCAGCAACTCGGCCAGACCCGTCACGGAAATCAGTGCGGAGTCCTTGAGACTGAGCTGCCACACATTGCCGATGCCCGGCAACGCGAAGCGGAATACCTGCGGAATCAGGATGCGGCGCGCCATCGTCAGCGTCGGCATGCCGATCGCGCGGGCGGCTTCCAGTTCGCCGCGCGAAACCGCCAGCACGGCGGCGCGATACACCTCGGCCTGATACGCACCGGAGATCATGCCCACGGCCACCGCGCCGATCGCGAACGGCGGCACGCCGACGAAACCATCGGCGCCGAACAGCTGGCCGATACTCGTCACCAGCGCCGATCCGCCGAAGTAGAACAGATAGATGACGAGCAGTTCGGGCACGCCGCGAAACACCGTGGTGTAGCAGTCGCCCAGCACGCGCAATACGCGAAAGCGCGAGAGCTTGGCCGCCGCGATGAGGCCGCCGAACACGGCGCCCAGCGCCAGCGCGGCGATGGTGAGCACGACCGTCATGAGCGCGCCCAGCAGCAGGACGCCGCCCCAGCCCTCGGCGCCGAAGCCGAGCATTTCGATCACTGACATGATGACTACCTCAAACTAACAAGCGACGAACCAGCAACGAAGAAGCAACGAACAAGCGAACGATCCGGCAAATCCGCCTGGAAGGCCACGCGGGCCTCCCATGCGGCTTGACGCGATCAAGGCGTCACGTCGGTCTTGAACCACTTGAGCGCGAGCTTCTTGACCGTGCCGTCGGCCTGTGCGGCGGCGATGGCGGTGTCGAATTTCGCTTTCAGATCGGCGTCCTGCTTGCGGAAGGCGAGGCCTTCGCCCGGGCCCCAGACCGGACCGGCGATCTGCGGGCCCGCCATGACGATGCTGTTCGAATCGGGCTTGCCGGCGTTGGCGGCGTAGTAGGTGACATCGTCGAACGACGCGTCGATACGGCCGTTGGCCAGGTCGAGATCGCGCTCGGGCGAGGTCTTGTAGACGCGGATCGAGGCCACGTCCTTGAAGTTGTCGGTCACGAAGCGCGTGTAGATCGTGCCCGATTGCAGGCCGATGGTCTTGCCCTTGAGCGCCTTGCGCAGGCCGTCGATGGCGGGCAGGTTGCTGCGCGCGTCGTTGTCGAGTTTCACCTGGCTCGCGTTGGGACCGGACTTCGGCAGGATCTTCGTGTCCGACACGGCGAAGGTTGCGGGCGTGGCCGCATACGGCTTCGAGAACGCGAGGATCTTTTCGCGGTCCGGCGTGATGGAAATCGCATCCATCAGGACATCGAACTTACCGGCCTGCAGACCGGGAATCATGCCGTCCCAATCCTGCGTGACCAGGTTGCACTGCAGTTGCGCGCGGGCGCAGAGATTGGCGACGAGTTCCGGTTCGAAGCCGCCGAGCTTGCCGCCCGGCAGGGTCAGATTCCACGGCGCGTAGCTGCCGTCGAGCGCGATCGTCACGGTCTTCCATTCCTTCGCGCCTGCGTTGCCGCCTGCCAGCAGCGCCGCGCCGAACGCGGCTCCGATCAGGGCCTTGACCAGTCGGGTGCACTTCACCTGCATGTCGCTACTCCTTGTCATCGAGCTAACCGTAATGAAGCGGGCGCAGCGTGCGGCCCGTCCGTGTTGTCTAGACAAGATTGCGGGAACAAAATGCAGGACGCAAGCGCTTTTCAATAAAAACGGGCCGATCCAGGGAATGCCCTGGCAATCCCCGATAAGTGCACTAGAACGGCGCATTCCATCGACGAATACGGTGTCATTCCGGCGCATTGACGCAATTCGGGCGCGGCTCGCAGGCCTTGAATCATCGCGAGTTAACTAGACGACTTATTGCAAATCGCTTGCGGCGGCTGGCTTGGCGCCCCGTGTGTGTCATCGCGAGGTCATGCAAGAAAGCCATCGTTTCGCCGACACTCTCCCTGCAAAACGCGCAGTCGCGTGCTCGCGCTGCCCGGTCACGAGGCGATTCGACATGACGAACAAGAACATTCCCGATACACCGTCCACCGATTCCACCAGCGGCGTGTCGCGCCGCGGCTTTCTGAAGCTCGCCGGCGCATCCGGCTTTGCGAGCGCGGCGGGCGCCGCCGCGGCGCTCTCCGGCGCGGCGAAAGCCGATACGGCCACGCCCGACGGCACGCCCGAGCAGATTCACCTGACCTGGGGCGCGGACCCGACGAGCGAAGTGGTGGTCTCGTGGGCCTCGCTTGCGGCCGCCACGCGCCCGCGCGTGACCTATACGACCGACCGTGGCCGCCGCGACACCGTCGACGCGATCCAGCGCACCTACACGGACGGCCTCACCGGCGTGGTCGTGTTCACCTATCACGCGCGTCTGCGCGATCTGCACGCGGACACGACCTATCGCTACGAGGTCACCGCCGATAACGACAGCCACGCGGGCAATCCCTTCAACGCGACCGTCAAGACCGCGCCGCACGGCCGCAAACCGTTCCGTTTCACGAGCTACGGCGACCTGGCCACGCCCAACACGGGCTGGGTGTTGTCGTCGCCGCAAAGCCGCTTTGCCGTGGAAGCCGTCGAGCGCTTCCAGCCGCTGTTTCACCTGCTCAACGGCGACCTGTGCTACGCGAACCTGAATCCCGCGCATCAGACCGAGGTGTGGCGCGACTTCGGCAACAACAACCAGACGTCGTCGTCGAACCGTCCGTGGATGCCTTGTCCGGGCAATCACGAAATCGAGTTCTACAACGGCGCACAGGGGCTGGATTCGTATCTGACGCGCTATACGCTGCCCGATAACGGCACACGCTTTTCGGGGCGCTGGTATCGCTTTCGTGTGAGCAATGTGCTGTTTATTTCGCTCGACGCCGACGATGTGGTCTATCAGGACGCCGCCGCCTTCGTGGCCGGTCCCGCGCCGCTCGTGCCGGTCGCCAGCACCGGCAATGCGCCGATTGCGGCCGGCACCTCGTTCTACGTGCGCGGCTACAGCAACGGCGAACAGACGCGCTGGCTCGAAAAGACGCTGCATCAGGCCGCGCAGGACGACGATATCGACTGGATCGTCGTGCAGATGCATCAGGACGCGCTCAGTTCGTCGAAGACCGGCAACGGTTCGGACAAGGGCCTGCGCGAGGCGTGGCTGCCGCTGTTCGACCGCTATGGCGTGGATCTGGTGGTGTGCGGCCACGATCACGATTACGAGCGCAGCTATCCGGTGCGCGGCTGCAATCATCATGCGGGCGTGGATGCGAAGACGGGCGAGCCCGTCGATACGCTGCAGCCGAAGCCGGTCGCGCACGCACAACTGGCGCAGGCGGGCGCGAACACCTTCGACACGAGTCACGGCACCATCCACCTGATTCTGGGCGGCGGGGGCACCAGCGCGCCGCTCGACGTGTATGGCGTGGATGCGGGTAACGGCAATCCGCAGGCGCAGATCTTCACGAAGCCCAACCGGCCGGTGCCGAACACGGCCGCGGGCGCGGCGGCGGGCTCGTATGTGCGTCCGGGCGCGGACGCGCTGGAGGACGCGATCTGGTCCGCGCAGCGCGATACGGGTACCGGTTATGGGATTGCGGTATTCGACGTGGACCCCGGCGCGCATGACGGCAAGACCACCATCACGATGAACTACTATCACGCGCCGGGCGCCGACCAGACGCCCACCTCGAACTACGAGCTGTTCGAGACCGTCACGTTGACGAAGTCGCGCGGCTGATTGGCCAGTTCAAGGCAATGGTAACCACGGCGGCGCTCAGACGAGACCTGAGGCCGCCGCCTGCAGCACGTCCACCCGTCTGGGCACGAGACCTAAGTCGAGGAACGTATCGGCGATCTTCTGCTGCTCGCCGAGAATCGACTTCGTGATGGGAACCGCGCCGAATTCATTGCGATCGACGGCCTGCTGCACGACCGGCGCGGGCAGACCCCAGAGCTTCGCCAGTTCGGCGGCATATTCGCTGCGATGGGTCTTGCCCCATTCTTCCGTTTTCGCGATTTCGTCGATGACGATGCGGATCACGTCGGCGTTCTGCTGCGCGAACTTCTGCGACGAAAAATAGAAACCGCGATTGCCGACTACGCCGCTTGCATCGGCGAGTACGCGTGCGCCCAGGTTCGTCTGCGCCGCCGCGTAGAACGGGTCCCAGATCACCCAGGCGTCGATCGAGCCGTTTTCGAACGCGGCGCGCGCGTCGGGCGGCGAGAGGAACACGGGGCGCACATCGGCGTAATCGAGACCGTGTTTGCGCAGCAGTTGCACGAGGAAGTAGTGCACATTGCTGCCCCGATTGAACGCCACGCGCTTGCCCTTGAGATCCGCCACGTCGCGCAAGGTGGAATTGCGCGGCACGAGCACGGCCTCCGAGCGCGGACGCGGCGGCGTGGCCGCCACATAGGCGAGCGGCGCGCCAGCGGCCTGCGCGAAGATTGGCGGCGCTTCGCCCACATCGCCGAAATCGATCGAGCCGACATTGAGCGCTTCGAGCTGCACCGGCCCCGCGTTGAATTCGGTCCAGGTGACGTTGACGCCCAGCGGCGCGAGCCGTTGTTCGAGCGCGCCACGGCCCTTCAGGATGCTCAGCGCGCCCTTCTGGTTACCGATGCGCAGCGTGCGCGGCGCGGGCGCCGCCAGCACGCGTGAAACGTCGAGCGCGGGCAGCGCGGCAGCGGCGGCGCCCAGGGTGAATTTGAGGAAGTCGCGGCGTGTGCTCATGGGATCGATTCTTTAACCGGTGCGTAAGGTTCGACCGATTCTACGAAGCGCATCGCCCACGCAGAACGATGAAGTTTTCCGATGCAAAGCAGCGCAAGGACTAAGCGGCATTGAGGCAGCGGCATTGCGGCAGCGGCATCGAGGCGCGCTATTTCCCGCGCCACGCCTTTCTCAACGTTTCCTGGCGTTTGTCTAAACATTCTTTCATGGTGATGCATCGGGTTCGATAGGCTGACCTAACTATTCTCTCCATACCGGAATGCGCCTGATCGCATTCGCCAGCCGGCCAACGCGGCCAACAAATACGTTCTCTGGAGGATAGTTTCCATGAAGTCGCTCATGCTCATCGCTGCTTTCGCAGGTGCTGTTGTCACCACGTCCGCTTTCGCCCAAACCGCCGATACGGCCCCCGCGCAGAACGCCCAGCCGGCCACGTCGACCCAGGTCGCCATGAACAACACGGCCACCGCGTTCAACAACGGCGGTTGGGTAGCACCTTATGGTCAGCCGGTGCATCAGAAGACGCGCGCCGAGGTCTATCACGAACTCGTGCAAGCCGAGCAGGATGGTCAACTCGCCTACCTGAACTCGACGCTCTACGCGCATTGAGGCCTTGTTTTACAGGCTCAAAGCGCCGTCAGGGCGGCGCTTGCGCGGTGTCTGGAGGTTCATGCGAAAGCGGCACGCTCGATGCGTGCCGCTTTGTTTTTTGCGCGACAGGTACACGACCCATGACACGCATGTGACCTGAAATCCCATAAGCGGTTACCTTGGGTTCAGGTCGCGTGTTTTGGGTTTACGCGTGCTTCGGCAGCGTGAGTTGATAGCCGTATCGGCTGATGGTTTCGATGCGCACTTCGATGGCTTCGCGTTCGAGTTTGCGGCGCAGGCGCGAGACCACGAGGTTCACGGTGGAAGGATCGATATCGTCTTTTTCGGGCCACGCGTAGCGAATCATCTGATCGCGCGGCACCGGCATATCGGCCTGACGCAGCAGACATTCGACCAGCAGGTATTCGCGGCGCGTGAGTTCGGCGCGGCGTGCGCCTTCGACGATCTCGCGCGTGCTCGCATCGAGCAGCGGCAGGGGCGTCTCGCCGTCGGTGCTCAAGGGTGCGCCGGATTTTGTGCCCGTTTTTGTGCCCGCTTTTGCACCCGCTTGCGCGCTCAACGCCGTGAGCGCAGCGGGCGCGGGGCCCGTGCGCAGCAGCGCGAGCATGCGCTCGTGCATTTCGATAAACGAGAACGGATAGCGGAAGCACGCATCGGCGCCCGCACGCAGCAGTTGCGAGCGCGCGGCGGCGGTCGCTTCGATGCCGAGCACGGCGATGATGGTCGCGCCTTTGGTCGCTTCGGCGAAGCGGGGCAGGAGCGCGAGCAGTTCGGGCAGCATGGCGCCGTCGAGCGCGACGGCGATCACCGCGTCGAACGGCTCTTCGCCCGCGACATAGAGACCGTCGCGCAGCTCTTCCGCGCGTTGCAGGCTGTGGGCGCTTTCCTGCAGGGCCTTTTGCAGCCAGGCGCCTTCGGCGTGGCTGGGCGAGATGAGGAGAATGCGCATTGCTTCGTAACGTCTTTTAAGGGCTTGTCTGCGTCGTTCAGGTCAGCGCGCGCGGCCAGCATTCCACGCTCATGCGCGCGCCTGGGCCGTGCGATGTTCCAGCGGCATCGCCGATGGCGAGATCGCCTGCATCGGCGATATGCAGCGTGAAGTCGTGCACGCGCAACACCGCAGCCACCACGCTCAGCCCCAGACCGGAACCGGCGATATGGCGCACCGCGTCGCCGCGATAGAAGCGCTGGAGCACGGCGGCGCGTTCGGCGGGCGCGATGCCCAGGCCGTTATCGGCGACATCGAGCATCGGACCGGACGCGGTCGAGCGCAGCCGCACGCTGACGATGCCGCCATGCGGCGCGAACTTGATCGCGTTGTCGATGAGGTTGCTGAAGGCTTCGAACAGCAGCGCGCGGTCGCCGTGAATTTCCGTGACGGCTTCGGTATGCACGCGCCAGTCGATCTCGCGGCTTTCTGCGAGCGGCTCGTAAAGCTCGGCGAGTTCATCGACGAGTTCGCGCAGATCGACGGTCGCAAAACCGCCGCGCCGATGCAGCGTGCCGATCTCCGAAATGCGCAGCATCGCACGGAAGCGTTCGAGCAGCTGGCCGGTTTCGGTGCGCGCGCGATCCATCATGTCGGCGCCTTCGGTATCGGCGCGCAGGCTTTCGCGTTCGGCAATGCGCGCGAGCAGCGTGTGCAGATGCACGAGCGGCGTGCGCAGATCGTGCGCGATCCCATCGCAGGCGCCCTTCACTTCGCCCATCAGCCGTTCGACTTCGTCGAGCATGTGGTTCACGAGATGCGCGAGCATGTCGAGTTCGTCGTCGCCGCCCACGGGCAGGCGTTGATCGAGGTCGCCGCGCGCGATGCATTGGGTCACGCGGCGGAATTCGCGCACGCGGCGAATCTGCCGCAAGCCGAGCGCGAAACCGCCCGCCGCTGCCGCCAGCAGCGCGAGCACCGCGCCGACCACCAGCGTACGCACCATGAATTCGCGGATTTCCAGCACGTTCGTCATGTCGCGCGCGACCACGAGGTGCATGCCGTTGGGCCGCACTTCGGCGAGCGCGCGCACGATCGGCGACTGCACGCGGTCGCGCAGATTGAGCGTGTGGCGCAGCGTGCAGCCCACGCGGTCATAGGTGATGCTGGCCGGCGCTTCGAGCAGATCGCCCGCGACGTAACGGCCATCGGCGGTAAACAGGCCGTAGTAGTTCACGTGCATGCGTTCGTGCTCGAGACGCTGATAGATCGCGTCGGGCAGCTGCGCATCGGGAATCGAATCGAAGTAGATGAGCTGCCAGCCCATGATCGTGTCGGTATCGCGCTCGATCGAACGGGTGGCGCTCCAGGCGATAAAGCCCACGAGCAGCGTGAGGATCACACCGAACAGCACGGTGTAGGCGCACAGCCAGCGGAACGTGGTGGTGTGCCAGCGGCGGCGCGGCATCGCGGGCGCCGTGGACGCAGAAGGTAAGGAGGGACGGCTCGACACGCAGGTTTATCCGAGAATGTAGCCGGAGCCGCGCACCGTCTGGATCAGCGGCGGCACGCCCGGCGGATCGATTTTCTTGCGCAGGCGGCCCATATGCACGTCGATCAGGTTGGTGCCCGGATCGAAGTGGTAACCCCACACGGCTTCGAACAGCATCGTGCGCGTGATGGTCTTGCCTGCATGGCGCATCATGAATTCGAGCACGCGGTATTCGGTGGGCAACAGCGCGACTTCTTCGCCGTCGCGGCGCACCTTGCGCGAGATCAGGTCGAGTTCGAGCGGGCCCACGTTCAGCGCCGTTTCGCGCGTGACCGTGGCGGCCTGACGGCGGCGCAGCAGCACTTCGAGGCGCGCGGTCAGTTCTTCGGGATCGAAGGGTTTGGTGAGGTAATCGTCGCCGCCCGCGCGCAGACCGCGCACGCGTTCGTCGACGTCGCCCAAAGCGCTCAACATCAGCACCGGCGTCTGGATGCCGACCGTGCGCATCGCGGTGAGGATCGACAGGCCGTCGACGCCCGGCAGCATGCGGTCGAGCGTGATCGCGTCGTACTCGTCGCTCATCGCGCGCGCCATGCCGTCGCGGCCGTTGTCGACCCAGTCGACCACGAAGCCGCGCTGGGTTAATTCACTGACTATTTCGTTAGCTGTGACGGCATCGTCTTCCACCGTCAATACACGCACCTGACTCATTTCCTCGCACTCCGCCGCGCGTCACCAGCGCGGCCTCTCTCGAAGTGCGAGTTTACCGTCGTCGGGCCGCCGTGCCGCGCCAGCTTTCATGAAATTAAATTTAGGTTTGCAAATACCCGGCGATGTTTTGCCGATGCTTGCAAACCGCTTACGGGTTGCTTCCCAGTGGGGTGGCGCGCAGGTCGAGCTGATAACCGTAGCGGTTGATCGTCTCGATCTGCGTGCGCGCGCCGTGCGTGATGAACTTGCGGCGCAGGCGCGAGACCACGAGATTGACGCTCGACGGCTCGACATCGCCTTTCTCGGGCCAGGCATAGCGGATCAACTGTTCGCGCGCGACCGGCGCGTTGGCGTGGCGCAGCAGGCATTCCACCAGCAGATATTCGCGCGTGGTGAGCGAGATGCGCCGGTCTTCTTCGACCAGATCGCGCGTGAGCGGGTCAAGCCGCGCGAGGCTCGGCCCCGCCTGGGTGAGCGCCGTGCGGCGCAGCGCCAGCATGCGCTCCTGGATTTCGAGCACCGACCAGGGCTGCACGAAGCAGGCATCGGCGCCCGCACGCAGCAGACGGGCGCAATCGGCCGGCGTCGCACGCGTGAGCGCGATCACGACGGCGGGCGCGTCGGGCAGGCGCGTGAACGAGGTGAGCGCGTCGGTGAGGCCATCGTGCGCGTGTGCGCCGCTCGCGCACAGGATCACCGTGTCGAAGGGTTCGTGGGAGGCGAGATAGACCGCGTAGTAGAGGTTGTCGGCAACCTCGACGCTGTTGAGGCTCTCGCTCAGCGCCTTGTATAGATAGCTCCGCTCCGCGTCGGAGGAGGAGCACAACAGAACTCTCATTGTTGGCGCGTGGTAGACCGGGAGTGATGAGACCAGCAGTCGATGGTGACGGTCGTGCCCGTGGTGGTGGGGGAGGCGGTGCCCAGGTTCAAGTGAGCGATCGCTTCGCTTGCGTCGCCGATCGACAGGCGGTAGTCGTGCAAGCGCAGCACCGCCGCGACGATGCCGAGGCCCAGACCCGTGCCCGGCACATGGCGCGCCGCATCGCTGCGGTAGTAGCGGCCGAGCACCGCGCTGCGTTCGGCGGGGGCGATGCCGGGGCCGTTATCGGTGACGCTGAACTGCGCGCCTGCGGCAGTGGCATGCAGCGCGACGCAGACCTGGCCGCCTTGCGGCGCGAACTTGATGGCGTTGTCGAGCAGATTGCTGAAGGCTTCGAAGAGCAGCGCGCGATCGGCGTGAAGGGGGGCGACGTCGGCCAGCGTAATACGCAGGTCGATCGTTTTGTCTTCGGCGAGCGGGGCGTAAAGCTCGCATAGCTCGGTCACGAGGTCGGGCAACGCCACCTCGGCGAACGCGCTGCGCCGCTTGATCGCGCCGATCTCCGAAATGCGCAGCAGCGCGGCGAAGCGCTCGAGGACCGTGTCGGCCTCGTCGCGGGCGCTTTCGATCACCTCGGCCACCGCGGGCTCGCCACGGCTGTGAAGGGTCTCGGCGGCGTGCGAGAGACGCAGGCGCAGCCGCGTGAGCGGCGTGCGCAGGTCGTGGGCGATGCCGTCGCAGGCGCTTTTGACTTCGCCGATCAGCCGTTCGACCTCGTCGAGCATGCGGTTGACCAGATCGGCCAGCATGTCGAGTTCGTCGCGGCCGACCACGGGCAGCCGTTCGCCCAGTTCGCCAGCGGCGATGCGCGCGGTCGCACGGCGGATCTGCGCGACGCGCCGGATCTGCCGCATGCTCAGCAGCAGCCCGGCGCACAGACTGCCGCACAGGCAAAGCAGGCCACCGCCGAACAGCGCCTTGAGCAGTTCGCCGTGGACGTGGCGCACATCCGACAGCGTGCGCGCCACGACCAGGCGCGAGCCGTCCGCGCGGACTTCGCCCATCGCGCGCAGCGCCGTCGGGTCTTGCGGAGCGGCGGTGGTATCGACCAGCAAGCTCTGGCCGCTGGCGTGCTCGTGCGAGCGGCCCCACGGGTCAAGAGCGAGTTTCGGCGGCAAGCTGCGGATGTCGCCGGCGAGCCAGCGGCCGTCCGCGCTGAACAGGCCGTAGTAGTTCTGTTGCCGGTTTTCGCGATGCAGGCGCGCATTGAGGGTGGCGCCGAGCGTCGCGTCGCCGCGCGAATCGAAATAACGCAGTTGCCAGCGCAGGCCGCTGTCGGTCTCGCGCAGCATCGCGTGGGTCACCGAATACTCGATAAAACCGAGCAACACCATAAAGGACACCGAAAACACGGCGGCGTAGGCGGCGAACCAGCGAAAGGTCGTGGTCTTCCAGCGCTCGTGGCCGAGCCCGGCTGCCGTGGCGTGCGCCGGTTCGGCGTCCAGCGGTGCGCGCGTGTCGCGTCCCTGCGACACCTCCGGCACGAAGGCGCCCATGCGGCCGGCGACCCAACCGGGCAGGTTCATCGTGTGCCCCGTGCCGGATGCGGCTGCCGGAGCGTCGGGCGTGGTGGCATCGTGAATTCGCTGGCTGACATGACTTCCCTCGATGACGGTCCTCGTTGAGCGCACGAGCGCCATCTTTGCGCGCGTGCCCGGCCATCTTAGTGGGCACGACTTGCCCAAACCGCATCGCGACGATGAAGAGAGGGTCATGTCCTTACCGTCGGTTGACGTGAAGCTGTCAATTTGTCAATTCGGATCTACGCGAGGCGTGGGCGGGCATGGATGCGCGTGCATCGATCGGCGGTGCTCGTCGATAAACGTTCTTTCATGCTGGTGAGCGTTTCCCGCATCGGCTGACTTCTTATTCTCGATTTTCGCCGGCAGGCACGCCGGCGATTCATCCACGGGCTGGTCAGGCATCGGTCCACAAATCGAGAATAAATCGGAGGTCACCATGAAGCGTTGGTTCAGGTTCGCATTGATTCCCCTGCTGGGCGCCGCAAGCGTGAGCGCGTTCGCCGCGCCCCATCTTTCGCCGCGCGCCTGTCATAGCTACCCGTTCGTGAAACCGGCGCATGAGGTCACACACAGCGAGCTCATGCAGGAGATTAAGGATCTCTCGCTGGTGGGCTACGAGGAGCACGCGGTAGACAACGAGTATCCGTCGGACCTGGAAGCCGCCCAGGAGCGTCTGGGCAAGCTGTATCGACATGATTGTCTTGCCGGGCAGACGGCGATGCAGCCGCAGGATGCTCCGCCGGCCCAGATCCAGGCTCGCGCT
The DNA here is from genome assembly GCF_017104965.1 of Paraburkholderia sp. Ac-20340. Taxonomy (GTDB): domain Bacteria; phylum Pseudomonadota; class Gammaproteobacteria; order Burkholderiales; family Burkholderiaceae; genus Paraburkholderia. Next base: position 20,471 of record NZ_JAAGPR010000017.1, on the reverse strand, counting down.
CAGGCGAACTGAGGCTTCGGTTCGACGCTTCGCAAGGTCACCGTTTGCGCGAGTCACGGTGGACCTTGCTCAGCAAGCGTTGCCGGACACCCACCGGATTCCCATTAACGGAGACCTTTCTAAGGTAACGCGTTATGGGAACCGGTGACCTTTAGCGGGTTTACCCCAGATCGCCGTTTTTCAGGCGTTCAACGGTTCGTGTCAGACGGATTCGGTGTTACCTGTCGCCAGGTGTCTGATTGCAACGCGGCAGGCTGCGGAGCGTGGATTCTTCCCATAGCGCGTGACCTATACGGCACGCTCGCTTCCCATATTTCGATACCTTCAGAATCGACTCTATAAAAATCATGGGTTTAGCGGTCAGACTGAAAGTTTTGAGTGAAGGTCTCCGGCAAAGGTGCCATCCAGTGGGATGGTTTGCTGAGCGCGGATGCGCTTAGGTCACCAGATATGGTTTTCGGGAAGTTGGTGACCACTTACATCTAGTTAGGGTCCCGGTTTTGGGAGACCTCTTTCTTCCCGAACGCCTGTTTCAGTGTTTACCAAATACGCTTTAGAACCTTTAGTAAACCTTTAGCCGGCTGGAATCCTTACTGGGCAAGGGTTTGCGGCCGATTTGGTGGCATGTTATGGGGCCTGAGGTACCGTGTATGGGAGTTGGAGGCTGTGGATATGGGATTTCGGTATCCAGGGATGGGGATTCGGGACTGTGGATATGGGAAAAAGGTCTCGCCGTATGGGAATTCTTGCCGAAATGCCCTCAGGTTGCAGGTTATGGGAGCGTACGTAGGTAGCGGGTTATGGGCAGCAAACGTGCACGGAGAAGGCTTTGGAGTGCTGTTTGCTACGTTTGGGGTATCCAGTTATGGGGATTTTTGAAGGTAACCGCTTATGGTCGCTTTCCTGCGCGCGTCTGGAGGTCACCCTTGCCTCTATTTTCAGAGACCTGCGCGAGAGACTTGATGGCAGGTGATCGTCGATTCATGAGGTCACCGCTTATGGGATCAGACAAAGGTAACGCGATATGGGTGGTTTCTGGGATCCGCCGGGTAGGAAAGGCAGAAAGCACCGCAATTTGAGGTATCCATTTATGGGATCAACCCAAGGTCACCTTGGATGGGAGCTTTTCCACGTGCCGGCGCGGCGTAGGCTGCCGTAGGCCCAGATCGGCAAAAACTCCCATAACTGGGCACCTGTGGGTAACTTTATCGAGAGTGAGTGCTCACATTTTCACTAAAGGTATCCGGTTATGGGTGGTATTTCTGGAGCGCCCAGATGCTTAGGTTACGTGTTATGGGCTCTCCTCCCGGTTCGTTCAAGTCGTCGGCACGGGCATCGGCGTGCTGGCGCGACCAGGAATCGCGGAGCGGCTGTCAAGTTTTCCTTCCGCGAGTGCGGTCCACCTACACTGACATATCGGCGCGCTTGAGTCACCTGGTCGGTTGGTATACAGTTACCAACCGACCAGGTTCCCTATCACGTGGGTCATATGGCAAGAAAAAAGGCCGACGCCGGCGACGCCGACAAGCAAGGTGCACTCGTATTCCAGCAAGGCCAGCCGCCTGATCTTTTCCGCAAGGCGGTACCCGCGATTCACATCGCGCCGAAATCCGGATCGATCAGTCTGCAGCAGCGCAAGATGTTCAGCTCGCTGATCAAGAATGCGATCCGCCAGGATTCCCTCGAGCAAGGCCGCTCGTCGTTCGAGATCACGATCTCCGCCCTCTCGCAGGACGTCGATCTGAACAGCAACAACACAGAGTACGTCAAGGAAACGATCAACTCGCTCATCAGCACGGTCGTCAACTGGGACTACCTGACTCAGGATAAACGCAGCATCTGGAAGGCTTCGGGTCTGCTGGCAGGCGCCGAACTCGAACGATCGGTGCTGCGCTACACCTTTTCCGAGCAGATTCGCGGTGAGCTCCTGAATCCCGAAATCTACGCGATGATCGATATGCGGATCACGCGTCAGTTCAGGAAAGCGCATTCGCTCGCGCTGTGGGAAAACGTCGTGCGTTACGAAGCCGTGGGCATGACCGCGCGTTTCCCGCTGGCGACATTGCGCGATCTGATTCTTGGCCAGGACACGTCGGCGCAGTCGTACAAGCTGTACAAGCAGTTCAAGAGCCGCGTGCTGGTGCCCTGCATCAAGGAAGTCAACGAGATCTCGGATCACAACTTCGAGCTGATCGAGCACAAGGTCGGCAGATCGGTCGTGGCCCTGCAGTTCCGCGTGACGCGCAAGCCGGAAACGGACCCGTCGCAGGAGCTTCGCGCCAATGACACCCTGCTGATTGGCGAGATGGCGAAGTTCAGCATTCCGGTTTCGGAAGCGCGTCGCCTGCTCAAGCAGTACGGCGATGAAAAGATTCGCTCCGCGGTCGCCTACACGGCGGCACGCGTCGCGCAGAAAAATGCTGCGCCGCTGGCCAATGTGGCCGCGTATTTCCGCAAGGCGCTCATGCAGGGTTATCAGTTGCCCGGCGCAAATGCGGCAGCCGGAGCGAATGCCGATGCGGGCAAGGCACGCGAAAGTCAGGATCAGGTCCAGGATCGCTACATCGCGGCGAAGATTGCCGAGGCGCGTTCCTACTTCAACGAGCTCGAGTACGACGACCAGACGGCGCTCATCAAGCGCTACAACGAGACGGTCGGCATGGACAAGCTGAAGGTCTCGACGTCGAAGGTGCCGAGCAAAATGGCGTCGACGAACTTCTTCCGTTGGGTCGTGCTGGATACCTGGGGTCAACCGACGGCCGCCGATCTGCTCGAATTCCTGTTGAGCGGACAGCAAGCGCCGGCAGGGGATGGCCTTGGTGCACTGGCCGACGTCGAATTCGCATTCAAGTCGCGCGAAGAGTGAGCGTGCAACGCTGATGTTTCGTGGTGAAATTTGCCAATTATAAAAACATAGGTAAATTTCACTTTCAACATTTTCTGCATATTTCAGCGTAGCGCCGGATTGAATAGGTTCGGTCGCCTGCCTGATGTTGCCTCCCGCTGACTCGCTTGGTTGCGAGTCTTTCTTTTTCTGCTTTCCCACTTGCGTATCGATGCTGGGAATCTCCACGTGGAGATTCGAGTGGACGCTTGCGCCGTTTTTCGCGTGCTGCTTTGTATTGGCAAGCAGCGGTTGTGATTGGATGGGGTTGGCGATGTGGCGCTAGGCCTTGATGCTCTCGCGAACAATCAATATTCGGGCGGTGGGAGTCTGCGTACTCGAAACGGGGGCGCTTCTACGTGGAGGCCGCAAGTTGCACGCTTACGTGCGGTTGTATCTGCAAATGCATCCATTGAGTCGATGCATCGTTTAGAAGTGCGCAGATCATCTAGATGGCGGCGTGCGAGCTTATGGCGCTAGCTCTCCTCCGTGTGCGAAGAGTCTCCACGTGGAGATTCTCGCAGCTACAAATTCTACGTTGCGCGGCTATTTTTGATTCACTCTGGAAGCCCTGATCGTTATGTGCCTAGCGAACTCTCCACGTGGAGAGTTCGTGATGCGGAGGACGTAACTCAGGACGTGCAATTTCAGCGACATCTTCTCAAGATCTCACGCAAAAGTGAGCTACGGCACAATTGCCGTAAATCATCTCTCGCCCGCTAGGTCCGCGATTCTCCACGTGGAGATGTGTGATTTCACAGTGAAGTTTCGGCCATCAATTCATGATCAATTCGCCAGGCTGTGAAGAACCCACTCTCCACGTGGAGAGTGCGGCGTAGCTCTGTGGCGATCAATCTCCTCATTTCCCCTTCACCCACTAGCCAAATGGCCAGTTTGGTAGGCAATCAGCAACGATTTCAGCGCTAAAGCTAGAATTTACTTTAACTTGCCGCTAGACTGCCAGTTGACTCGCTGGAGAGTCTCCACGTGGAGATTTCGCGTGCAGAACCCTCTACCGTTGAACACTGCATGGAGAATTGAATGGGACTGGTCATCGCTGTAGCGAACCAAAAGGGCGGGGTGGGCAAGACCACCACCAGCATGAATCTCGCAGGCGCTTTCCAGTCGGAAGGCTACAAAGTCTATGTCGCCGATGCTGATGGCCAGCAATCATGCATGAGCTGGTGTGCGGCAGCCGGGCCGGAAACGCCGTTGCCATTCCGGGTCGGCAGCATCAATAAGCTGGAAAAGATGATCGGGCCGGAAATTGCCGCTTTGGCTAATGACTACGACGTCGTGATCGTCGATTGCCCGCCAAACATCAACGATCTGACGACGGCGCGTGTATTGGCTGTTGCCGATGCAACCGTCATCCCAACCGATGCATCGCCCATCGACATCTGGAGTAGCGAAGGGATGATGGAACTGGTGGAGCGCACGCGCGTCGCCAATCCAGCCGGTAAATTCGCAATTTTGCTGAATAAATCGAATTCGAAGACGCTGCTTCATACCCAGATGAGCGCGATCCTCGCAGAAAGCAACGTTCGTGTGCTGGCTTCCACGGTCAAGCAACGCGAGCTTTATCGTCAGGCAGCGGCGCTTGGCCGGACTGTCTTCGACGTGAAAGGCGTGCGAGGCGTCAAGATCGCCAAGGACGAAATCTCCGCTGTCTACAACGAGATCATTGCGCTCGTCCAAGAAGAGGAGGTCGTTGATGGCAACTAAGCTGAATTTCACCAGCAAGGTTCGCGCGGGAATGGCAGTCGAGCGCGCGTCGGCAGGGGAGCGTCTTGCCGACGGCGATGTAGTCGGTATCGCCCAGCGCGACGCAGCGGTTGTCTCGCTCGCGGAAGTCGCAGCCGCTGCGCCCCAAGAGGCGCCGGCGGCGGACGCGGTTGTCACCTCACCCACAACCGACACGCCTGCGGTTAGCGATGCAAACACGACCACGCATGCGGTAGTGCGCATTCCGGTCGAAGACGTCGTCTCGAATCCCTACAATCCGCGTTCGTTCTACAGCGCGGAAACGATCGACGAACTTGCCGAAAGCTTCGACAAGCAAGGCCAGATCACGCCGATCCTGGTGACGCGCCTTGCAGAGTTTCCGGGCAAGTACGTTATCGTCGACGGCGAGCGGCGTATTCGTGCTGCGCGTTCGCGCGGCGACAAGCATATCGACGCCGACGTCCGCGACGGTCTCGATAACCAGAATCTCTATCTGCGTGCCTATCACGCGAACAAGGAGCGCGAAGAGCAGACGGTTTTCGACGATGCGCTCGCGTGGAAGAAACTGCTCGACGAAGGCGTCTATGTCGATCAGGTCGAACTGGGCGTGGCCGTCAGCGAAGATCCGAAGCACATCAGCAAGGTCATTTCGCTGACGTCGCTGCCGCCGTATCTGTTGCAGCGCATGGCGCAGAATCGCGCGGATGTCGGTCTGGGCCACGCGTACAACATCAAGCTGATTTTCGATCGCGCCGGCGCATCGGTTGCGGAGCATTGGCTCGAACAGGTGATCGAAGGCAAGGCCAGCGTACGCAAGCTCGAAGCAGCGGCGTCGGCTGAAGCGGGTGCGCGTCGCATTGGTCCGCGCAGGACGCATTATCAGTCGCGCGTCCAGTTCAATCGTCCGGATGGTGTAGCACTGGGTGAACTCAAGCTTTTCGGCGATGGCCGGGCAGAACTGAATCTCAAGGGCATCGCCGCCGCCGATCAGCAGCGGCTTGCCGAGCGCATGAAAGCTGTCATCGACGAATGGGCGGCTGAAATGGAAACGACGGCTGAGAACTGATCAGCTGGGTCGAATGGGCGCATGAAAAGGGCAGGGCACGAGATCGTGCCTTGCCCTTACTTTTTTGGCTGGTGGAACGATGTAGATCGGAGCAGGGGAGGGCTAGGGTCGAACCTGTGAAACATCATCGCTAAAGAGGTGGGATAAAGAAAATCCTTTATAATCATAGGGTTGATGTCTGCCTTCTCGAATGTTTCACGGCTAGACGCGTTTTCCAGGCCGGCATGTGATGCTCCACGCCACCTCTGGCATCGCGCCCTGCAAGTACGTTCAAAAACGTATGATTTGAAATGTAATTCGTAGTTTTTGAAACGATTGATGTCGAAGCCGCATCGATTGACAATTTCGATCAGCTACGCCATGCTTGTAGGAATGAACACGCGCCTCCGTCCAATTACGCTGATTATTATCACCATTCATCGAATGGTGGGTTAGCGTGCGTCTGACATAAGCGACAACAACCCGCCCCACGAGGCGGGTTTTTTGTTTCCGCCTCCTGGGCTCAATACGAGACAGCACAGGAGCCGTCATGCAGGTCCAATCGAGCCACACCGCAGTCGAAGCCGAAACGCGCACAGCAACGCAAAAGCCGCAGCAGCACGATTACCTCCGTCTGATTCTGACCGCCCGCGTCTACGACGCCGCGCGCGAAACCGAGCTCGAACCCACGCCGAACCTCTCGGCACGTCTACGCAACACGGTTCTGCTCAAGCGCGAGGACAACCAGCCGGTTTTCTCGTTCAAGCTGCGCGGCGCGTACAACAAGATGGCGCATCTGTCGGCGGAGCAATTGCAGCGCGGCGTGATTACGGCTTCGGCGGGCAATCACGCGCAGGGCGTGGCGCTTTCGGCGGCGCGACTCGGCGTGAAAGCGGTGATCTGCGTGCCGGTCACCACGCCGCAGGTGAAAGTCGATGCCGTGCGCGCCCACGGCGGCTCGATGGTCGAAGTCGTGCAGGCGGGCGAATCCTACAGCGACGCCTACGCGCACGCCGTCAGTCTTCAGGAAGAACGCGGCCTGACCTTCGTGCATCCCTTCGACGATCCCTACGTGATCGCCGGTCAGGGCACGGTGGCGATGGAAATCCTCAGCAAGCATCAGGCCCCGATTCACGCGATCTTCGTGCCGATCGGCGGCGGCGGTCTGGCCGCAGGCGTGGCCGCTTACGTGAAGGCCGTGCGCCCGGAAATCCGCGTGATCGGCGTGCAGACGGACGATTCCTGCGCGATGGCGCAATCGCTGAAGGCGGGCAAGCGCGTCGAACTCAGCGAAGTCGGGCTCTTCTCCGACGGCACGGCGGTGAAACTCGTGGGCGAGGAAACCTTCCGCCTGTGCCAGGAATATCTCGATGATGTGCTGACCGTCGACACGGACGCCCTCTGCGCCGCGATCAAGGACGTCTTCCAGGACACGCGCAGCGTGCTCGAACCGGCCGGCGCGCTCGCCGTCGCGGGCGCGAAGCAATACGCTGAACGCGAAGGCATCGACGGCAAAACGCTGATCGCCATCACCTCGGCCGCGAACATGAACTTCGACCGCATGCGCTTCGTGGCCGAGCGCGCCGAAGTCGGCGAAGCGCGCGAAGCCGTGTTCGCGGTGACGATCCCCGAAGAACGCGGCAGCTTCAAGCGCTTCTGCGAACTGGTCGGCACGCGCAGCGTCACCGAGTTCAATTACCGCATCGACGATGCCGAGCACGCGCATATCTTTGTCGGCGTGCAGATTCGCAACCGCGGCGAATCAGCGCAGATCGCGCAGAGTTTCGTCGAGCACGGTTTCCCGAGCGTCGATCTCACCGGCGACGAACTCTCGAAGCAGCACATCCGCTACATGGTGGGCGGGCGTTCGCCGCTCGCGCATGACGAACGCCTGTTCCGCTTCGAATTCCCGGAGCGTCCGGGCGCGCTGATGCGCTTCCTTTCGTCGATGGCGCCGAACTGGAATATCAGCCTGTTCCACTACCGCAACCAGGGCGCGGATTACAGCTCGATTCTGGTCGGCATTCAGGTGCCCGCAGCGGAAGACGCGGAGTTCCGCCGCTTCCTCGCGACGCTCGGTTATCCGCACTGGGAAGAGACGCAGAACCCGGCTTATCGTTTGTTCCTGAAGTAAGCGAACCGGGCAACACGGCATGAACCACGAGAGACGTTCTCCACCACGAAGGACGTCTCTCAAGATCCTTTCGAAGAAGAATAAATTAAAAAGGATACCTATTCAATCAGGTTGGGAATTAGCGTATTGAACCCTGCCGTCGAGCCACAGGTAAAAGTCGAAATCGCGGCAAAATAGCGGTTTAAATCCATTTCCAGCCCGTCAAGCGCCTATCATGAAACTCGCCGATCCCGCCAACATTGCCACGTGGCATGCCCACATTTATTTCGACGCCGACACGCGCGACACCGCATGGTCCTTGCGCGAAACCATCACGGCGGAACTGGGCGATTCCATCGAAATGGGTCGCTTTCACGAACGCCCCGTCGGCCCGCATCCGATGTGGTCGTACCAGCTCGCCATCACGAACGAACACTTTGCGCATGTGTTCGCGTGGCTCGTGGTCAATCACGGAAAGCTCGATGTTTTCGTGCACCCGAACACCGGCGATGCGCTGCGCGATCACCGCGATGCGGCCGCGTGGATCGGTCATTCCTACCCGCTCAATCTCGCTGCGCTCGGCGGCTGAGTATCAGCGAGCGGAACCCGCACAAACGAAAATTAGCAAGCACTTCAAAATAAAAAATCAGACAAAACTCATCGCATTCGATATTTCAAATTTGTGTCGAATCGCTCTTTAAACGCTGATTGAATCCCGCTGCAATCAAGCGTTCCAGCCCTCTTTGCATTCCTTCATAATCGCGCGTTTTGCCGGAAAGACCGGTAAAACGTGCCTGTTTTTATCCTCTGCTGTTTTCTCTCAAGTTCATTCGTGACCTGCCGTTAGTCAGGACGCGCAATCAAATTCGTGCGATGTCTTTCTCCAGACGAATAGAAAGCCATTAAACGGATTTAGGGGAGGTAATAAAACCCGAAGCAGCAAGGATGGGTGGGCGCGCCTGCATCTGGCGGCGGCAGTTTGGCCGACGCTGCTTCACGTAGAACCTTTACAAGGCACCACAATGCGGTTTTCCAAATTCAGATTCGAAGCAGTTGCGTTATTCGCAACGGCCTTGCTTGCCGCCTGCGGCGGCGGTGGCGGCGGCTCCGACGGTTCGAGCTCGGCGTCCAGTAACTCGTCGAGCGGCAGCAACGCCACCACGGCGACGACGACCACGACGAACACCACGACCACGACGTCGACCAACAGCGCGATCCTGATCACGCCGGCCTCGCAACTCACGTCGATGCCTACCGCCAGCGGCAACGCCAGCGCCGACGGCACGGCCTACATCAACGCGATGCGCAAGAACGTCGGTCTGTCGGCCCTGCCGAGCAACGCGGGTCTCGCCACGGCGTCGAGCGATCACGCGACCTACCTGGTCGATAACCAGGCGTACGGTCACACGGAAACCGCCGGCAATCCCGGCTTCACGGGCGCCGATCCGCAAACGCGTATCGAAGCCGAAGGCAGCTTCACGATGATGGGCGAAGTCGTCGTGGCCGGTCAGCCGGCGGCCTTCAGCGACAGCGTGTCGCCGGTCGAAACGCTGTTCGACGCGCCGTTCCACCGCATCGTCATGCTCGACGACTTCACGTCGATGGGCGTCGGCTACATGGCCAACGCGAACTGGGAGGCGTTCAATATCGACTTCGGTTCGACCACGACCGACACGACGCTCTCGTCGAAGTCGCTCGTCGCGTACCCGTTCCCCGGCGAGCAGGGCGTGCCGACGAGCTGGTTCGCCAACGAAGACCCGAATCCGTTCGCCAGCGCCACGCAGTACGAAATGACCACGGTCGGCTATCCGGTGACGATCCAGAGCGCGTTCGGTTCGACGCTGAGCTCGATGAGCTTCACGATCACGGCGACCAACGGCACCAACATTCCGTGTCTCGCGCAGACGCCGCAGACCACGCCGAACGAACTGTCGAACGCCGCACTGTGCGCGCCGTACTCGCCGCTCGCGGCCAGCACGACCTACACCGTGCACGTGACCGGCACGCTCACCGATTCGTCGAGCCAGACGCATCCGATCGACGTGTTGTGGACGTTCACCACCGCCGCATCCGGCGTATCGCACAACGCGACGCAGGGCCTGACGAGCCGTCCGCTGCCGAAGTTCTAACGCACGGCCCGGCTTATCGATACCCTGGGCGCTCGCTGAAATGCAAAGGGGCCGCAGTTGAATCTGCGGCCCCTTTTGCTTTTTTCGCGCGTCTCTCTGTCAAAAAACGCGACCTGACGTCGCACTCAATGCCCGAACGACTCCTTGCGTGCATCGGACGTGGCATCCACGGCGAGCGGCCGGGCGGCCTGTTTCACGAGCAGCGCCGCGCAGGCGACGAGACCGGCCACGGCGATCGTCGAGAAAATGCCCGCGAACGAAAAATGCCGGCGCGCCAGTTCGGCGACCAGAAACGAGCCGGCGATACCGCCAAAGCGCCCGATCCCCAGCATCCACGCAACGCCGGTGCCGCGGCCTTGCGTCGGATAGAACGCGGCGGCGAGCGCGGGCATCGACGATTGCGCGGTGTTCATCAGCACGCCCGCCGCAAACACGACGAGCACCAGCGCGCCCACATTGCCCACGGCCTGGCCGATCAGCCAGACGGACAGCGCAGTCAACGCATAGCACGCGGCGATGATGCGATTGGCGTTGAAGCGGTCCATCAGCACGCCGCACAGCACCGCGCCGATACCGCCGAGCGGGAACAGCGCGGCGATCAGCGTGGCGCGCGCGGGCGGCAGGCCGGCGTCCTTGAGCAGCAGCGGCATCCAGTTGATCGACGCGTAGAAGATCACGAGCCCCATGAAGTAGGCGATCCACAGCATCACCGAGCCCACCAGATAGCGGCCCGAAAGCACCACGCCGATGCCCTTGCCCTCGGTGTGCGGCGCGGTTTCGGTCATGGTGAACGCCTGGGCGGAGGCGGCATCGGCGGAAATGCGTGCGAGCGCGGCGCGGATGCGCTCGGCCGGCTTGGCGTTTGCCACCATATAGCGCACCGATTCCGGCATGCGCAGCGCGAGCGGAATCGCCAGCACGAGCGGTGTGACACCGCCAAGCAGCAGCACGCTGCGCCAACCGAAATGCGGAATCATCCACGCGGCGAGGAAGCCACCGAAGGCCGCGCCCAGCGGAAAGCCGCAAAACATCAGATTAATGATGGTCGCGCGGCGCGCGTCGGGACAGTACTCGCCCATCATCGTGACGGCGTTCGGCATGGCCGCGCCCAAACCCACGCCAGTGGCGAAGCGCAGCCAGACCAGATGGTCGATGCTGTCGGCGAACGACGAGGCGAAACACGCCACGCCGAAGATCAGCACGGAGCCGAGCAGCATGGCGCGGCGCCCGAGGCGGTCGGAAAGCGGCCCCGATGCCAGTGCGCCGAGCGCGAGACCAAACAGCGCGGCACTGAGCACCGGTGCGAGCGCCGGCTTGGCGAGTCCCCACTCGCCGAGCAGCGACGGGGCGATAAAGCCGATCGCCGCCGTATCGAAACCGTCGAGCAGCACGATGGCGAAGCACATCAGGAAGATGAACCACTGGAATGGCGAGAACGGATGCTCGTTGATGAACGTCTGAACATTGACGGCGCTGCGGTTCATGAAAAGTGTCTCCTCTGTCTACGAAGCGCACACAAATTCGCTATGCGAACTTCGGACGAACATCCTACTCGTCTCCGGCCTCGAGCGATATCGGGGACATTATTGAGATGCATCCGCCTACGGACGCCGTGCGTATCTTGTAATGAACATGCCGCGTGGCGGTGTGTCGAACCGGATGCGGGTCTGAAGAAGGAGATCGACGTGAAAAATCCGATGCGATTTTCCGTGGCACGCGCGGGCGCGCTTGCCCTGACAGTAGCCTTCGCGACGGGACTGCCTGCCCGCAGCGCCGTGGCGCAGCTTTCGCCGAACGACGATCTGCGCTCGCCGCAAAACAATCTCGCGCTGATGTCCAATGCACCGCTGGGTAGCGAATATCCGACGCACGGCAACCGCCAGGCCGGCGAATTGCCGGTCGGGCCGACCGATCCTCGCGGCCAGTTGGCCAACGGCTTGCCGAATAACGCTCAGTCGGGCGGCTATGGCGCGCCGCAGGCCGGCATCCATTCGACGCCGGGGATGTGAAACGCGCTGGGCTAAGGTCTAGACGCGGCTGGGCGTCCAGCCCAGTTGGGCTTCCACGATTTCGCCGGGCGCGAGCGCGGTGCCGCCCACGTCGAGCCGTCCGGCCAGGCCGTCTAGCTGCAGATTGAGCCAGTCCGTCGTGTTGCTCACCGGCTCGGCGCAAAACCACGGCAGACCTTGCGCGCTATAAAGCACGAAGTAATCGAGCGGTGCGCCGGCCCGCAACGTCAGCCGGCGGCCCTCGTGTGGCCATTCGATCAGCGCTTCGCGCCGCCAGCCGGAGAAATTGTTGTCGAGATCGAATTCATCGACGATCAGACCGTTTTCCAGCGCGTCGACGGCCGGGTGCGCGCTGAGCGTCACCGGCAGCACCTCGGCGTCGATTTCCCACATCGCGCGCACGCGGGCACTCAGGCGCGTGCCGGGCGGCTTCGGATAATACGGATGATGGCCGAAGCCGAACGGCATGGTGCGCGATCCGAGATTGCGCGCCCAGAGCCGGATCGAAAGCCCGCTTTCGTCGAGCGTGATGTACTGGCGCGCCTCATAGCTGAACGGCCAGGCCTCGCCGCCGCGCGCGGGCGCTTCATGTTCGAAGTGCAGCGTGAGCGCATTCTTTTCCGCCGATTCGACCCGCCAAGGCCGCCGCCAGGCGTGACCATGCAGTGCGTGCCGCAGGGCGCCGGTGCCGCTCGGCAGATCGATCATCTCGCCGTCGAAGCGAAAACGGCCGTCGCGGATGCGGTTGCAGTACGGCATCAACGGGAAGCTGGCCATGCCGAGCGGGTCGCGTTCGTCGATTGCTATGCGGGTGGCGGGGCGCAGCCAGTGTTCCGTCGCGCCTGTCGCGCGGTCCGTGTCGTACCAGGCGGCGATCGATCCGCCCACATGAGGCGCGATCAAGACATGCGAATTGCCGTGGGTCAAGGCGACGAGTTGCCCGTCGTCGAGCGCGGCAGCATCGAAGGAACCGGCAAGCGGGAAAGAGCGGGGCGTCGGGGCGGCGGTCAAAGGCGCAATCTCCGGTGGCTCAAGAATATTACTAATAAAAGATAATATAGACCGGAAAGTGCGCGGTGCTCCGCTAAGGTCATGGCGATTTACGCCAATTGTCCGGTAAAAATATTAGTGCTACGCTGTGGCCCACCAGCGCCCGCCCGGGACCTGGCCGTCCCTCTGCCGCCGGGCCGCGCAAGCCACTCTCGATACGATGAAAAAATCGACCCAGCGCCGCCCGACCATGACCGATATTGCGAAGGCGGCCGGCGTCTCGCAATCGACGGTCTCGCTCGTCCTCAACGGCGCGGTAGGCGCCAAACTCTCGGACGCCACGCGCAACAAGGTGCATGAGGTTGCGCAATCGCTCGGCTACCAGTTGCCCGTGCGCGCCGCGCAGCCGCCCGCGCCCGCGGGCGATCGCAACCTGATCGTCTATATCGCCGACGAAATCTCCACCAGCCCGCATCCGGTCGTGAGCATCGACGGCGCGCGCGACGCCGCCTGGAACGCGGGCTGCGTGCTCGCGGTGTTCTCGACTCACGGCAACGCGCAGATGGAGCAGCGCGTGCTGCAGACGCTCGCCATGCCGAACGTGCTCGGCGTGATCTACGCGACCGTCTATACCCGCAAGGTCGCCGTGCCGCCCGCGCTGCTCAAGGTGCCGGCCGTGCTGCTCAACTGCTATGCGGCGGATCACGCGCTGTCGTCGGTCGTGCCGGCCGAAGTGGCGGGCGGTCACACGGCGACGGAGTTTCTGATCGAAACGGGGCATCGGCGCATCGGCTTTATCAACGGCGAAACCTGGCAGGACGCGGCGAAAGATCGCCTCAAGGGCTACCGTCAGGCGCTCGCGACGTCCGATCTGCTGTTCGATCCGTGTCTCGTGCGTGACGGCGACTGGAGCCCGGACAAGGGTTTCGAACTCACGCTTTCGCTGATGCGCGAACCGAATCCGCCCACGGCGATCTTCTGCGCCAACGATCTGATGGCGATTGGCGCGATCGAAGCGCTCAAGCAACTCGGAATGCGCGTGCCGGAAGATGTTTCGGTGATGGGTTACGACGACCAGGAAATCGCCCGTCATACGCATCCGGCGCTGACGACCGTGGTGCTGCCGAATTACGAACTGGGCCGCTGGGCCGTCGATACGCTGCTGCAGGAAGAACAGAACCGCAGCGCCGGCGCGCCGGTGCGTCACCGCACCGTGAAACTCGACGGGCCGCTGATCGAGCGCGCTTCCGTGTGCGCGCCGAACCCGGTCGTACCCGTGAATACCCTCATTAATATCTCATAAATATGGCTGGTAATATTAGTTGAAGCAACACACGTAATAAGGCGGCCTGGTCATTGCGTCGCCCGGTAAGAAAGACAAGAAAGGAAGACAACAACGCCGCGGCAGGGCAAAGCCCGCCGCCAACGTCATTCAACGCTTTGCATGGGGCCGTGCCGAACGCCTGAGCGTCGGACGCGGCCGACAGGAGACAGCCATGCGTCGTCAACGAATCCAGTCCGCCCTGATTGCCGCCGGTTTGTGCGCGGCCCTTGCTGCCGCCACTTCGGGCAGCGCTTACGCCCAGTCCGATTCCGGGGCGCAGAAAGTCCAGTCGAATTCCAGCGAAAGCTGTACCAATCCCAAGCCCGGCGGCAAGAAGCTGAGCGATATGGTGGTCGGTTTCTCGCAATCCGAGAACGAACAGAATCCGTTCCGCGCGACCGAAACCGCGTCCGTGCGCGCGGCGGCCAAGGCGGCCGGCGTCAAGCGCCTCCTGTATACGAATGCGAACGCCAACCAGGCCAAGCAGGTCGCCGATATCGAAAGCATGATCAACCAGGGCGCCGAAGCGCTGATCATCGCGCCGAACGATTCCACCGGCCTGCAACCCGCGTTCGCGCAGGCGCGCGCCAAGGGCATTCCGGTCGTGACGATCGACCGTCTGACGGCGGGCACGTTCTGCCAGGACTACATCACCTTCCTCGGCTCTGACTTCTACAAGCAGGGCGAGCGAGCGGCCAAGGCGCTCGCGGACGCGACCGGCGGCAAGGCCGTGATCGCCGAAATTCAGGGCGGCTACGGCAACACGGTCGAAAGCCAGCGCACGGATGGCTTCGCGGCTGGCCTCAAGGCCTATCCGAATATGAAGATCGCGGCGGCGCAGACGGCCAACTGGTCGACTACCGAAGCGCAGAAGGTGATGGAGCAGATCCTGCTCGCGCATCCTGATGTCGACGCCGTCTACACGCACGCCGACACCATGACGGTCGGCGCGATCACGGCGCTGCGCCAGGCGGGCAAGCTCAAGGGCGTGAAGATCGTGTCGATCGACGGCACCAAGGAAATCGTCACCGATATCGATCAAGGCATCGTGGCCGCCGATGTCGAAACGAATCCGCGTTTCGGCCCGCTGGCCTTCAAGTCGCTCGAGGACTGGATCGCGGGCAAGCCGGTGCCGCAAAAGCAGATCATGGACGATGCGCTGTTCGACAAGACGAATGCGAAGTCGTCGCTGGCGGCGGGCAAGGTCTACTAAGTCGGGCAAGCGGTACTGAGTCGGCAACGAGGTGAAGAGACGATGAGCGCAGTGGACGACGCATCAGCATCAGATTCACAAGCCGGGCCGCGCACCGTGCTGGAAACGCGCGGCGTGTCGAAAACCTTCGGCGTGGTGCGTGCGCTGCGCGACGTCTCGCTCACCTTGCGTGCGGGCGAAGTGCATGGTCTGGTCGGCGAAAACGGCGCGGGCAAATCGACGCTCATCAAGGTGCTGACGGGATTTCATCAGCCCGATGTCGGTGCGCTGACGCTCGATGGCGCGAACGTGTCCTTCGACAGCCCGCGCGCCGCGCAGAGCGCGGGCGTGTGCGCGGTGTATCAGGAGATCAACCTGATTCCCGAGCGCAGCGTCGCCGACAATATCTATCTTTGCCACGAGCCAAAACGATTCGGCATCCTGACGGATCGAAAGCGCATGCTGGATGGCGCTGCCGACATCGTGCAGCGCTACCGGCTGGCCGTCGATCCGGCGGCGAAGCTGGGCACGCTCGGTCTGGGCGCGCAGCAGATGGTGGCCATCGCGCGCGGTGTTTCGCTGGGCGCGCGCGTGCTGATTCTCGACGAACCGACTTCGGCGCTCAGCGGTGCGGAAGTCGACGTGTTGTTCGAGGTGGTCGACCGGTTGCGCGCGGAAGGCATCGCGCTGCTGTTCGTGAGCCACCGGCTTTCCGAGTGTTATCGCCTGTGCGATCGCTTCACGGTGATGCGCGACGGCGCGGTGGTGCGCACGGGCACGCCCGAGGAGTTGCCGCGCGCGGCGTTGATCGCTGCGATGCTCGGCCGCGAAAGCGCCGGCGAGCACGCCTGGACCGATCGCACCGGTCGCGCCGAAACGAACGCCGATACCACGCCCGCGCTGCAGGTCGACGCGCTGCAATGGGGCAACCGCGTGCGCGATGTGTCGCTGCGCGTGGCGCCGCGTGAGATCGTCGGGCTGGCCGGGCTGCTCGGATCGGGGCGCACGGAAACCTTCAAGACGATCTTCGGCGCGCAGAAGGCCGATGCCGGCGACGTCAAGCTCGCGGGCCGCACGCTGGCACACGCGACGCCCGCGCGTTCGATCAGCCGCGGTCTCGCTTTTCTCTCCGAAGACCGTCGCGCCGAGGGGATTTTCCCGCGGCTTTCGGTGCGCGAAAACATCGTCGCGAGTTTGTTGCCGCGTATATCGCGCTTCGGCTTTATTTCGCGCGCGAAAGAAGCGCAGTTGGTGCGCGAATCGATTGCGCGGCTTGGCATCAAGACGGCCGGCCCGGCGGCATTGATCACAACGCTGTCCGGCGGCAACCAGCAGAAGGCGCTGATCGCGCGATGTCTGTCCACGCGCCCGGACGTGCTGCTGCTCGACGATCCGACCCGCGGTATCGATGTCGGTGCGAAAGAGGAGGTGCATCGCGTCGTGCAGCAACTCGCGCAGGAAGGGCTGGCGGTGGTGGTGACGTCCTCGGAAATGGAGGAACTGCTCGCGCTGACCGACCGGCTCGTGATGCTCAACGAAGGCGCGACGCAGGGCGGCATGCCCACGGCGGGCGCGCATCCCGATGACGTGCTCGCCGTGCTGGCAGGGCAAGGACCGCATGAACTCCAGGGACTTCAAGGACCAGATGGCAATGGCGAGCAAGCTTGAATCGAACGAGGAACGCTTGAGTCCCTCGAACTTCTCCGTGCCGCGAGGCCGCGTAGCGTGGCTGACGCTGCTGCGCGAGCACAGCGTCTATTTCGCGCTGGCTGCGCTCGTGCTGTTCAATCTCGCGGTGACGCCGGGCTTCTCGAACCCGTTCGCCGCGCGCAGCCTGCTGTTCGAAGCCGCGCCGATCGTGTTGATCGCGCTCGGCCAGAACCTGGCGATTGCCACGCGCGGCATCGATCTTTCGGTGGGCTCGGTGATGGCGCTGGCGAGTGCGTCGATTGCGGTGTTCCTGCCGTATGGTGTCGGCACGGCGCTGGTGGGCGCGGTCGCGGTCGGGACGGTGGCGGGGCTGTGCAACGGCGCACTGGTCGCGCTGCTCGCCATCGATCCGCTGATTTCAGGGCTGGCCTTGCTGGTCGCCGCGCGCGGTCTCGCCCAGGCGCTGCTCGGCGGTTCGCGCGTGAATCTGCCCGAAGCGCCGGCCTTCGATGTACTCGGCGCCTTCGCGCTCGGGCCGGTGCCGATGGTCATGCTGATCGCGCTGGCGCTCGCCGCCGTGGTGGCGTTCGTCGTCCGACGCACGACCTTCGGGCGCTACACGATTCTCGTGGGCGCGAGCCGTAGCGCCGCGTTTCTGGCCGGTATTCCGGTGCGCCGCACGCTGTTCCTCGTTTATGCGGTGAGCGGCACGCTGGCCGGACTGGCGGGATTGTTCGCCTCGTCGCGGCTGGGTGCCGCCGATCCGAACTACGTCGGCGTGAATTTCGAACTCGATGCGATCGCGGCTTCGGTGATTGGCGGCACGCCGCTGTCGGGCGGGCGGATTTCGATCGTCGGCGCGGTGTTTGGCGTGCTGCTGCTGCAGGTGCTCGACGCGAGCTTCATCATGAACAACATCAGCTTTACCTATGCGCAGATCCTGAAGGCGGTGTTTATCGTCGTCGCGCTGTATCTGCAACGTTCGGGAGCGTGATGCGATGGCGAACGACGCAATGCGCTCCTCCTCTTCCCCGGCTTCTTCCGCCGCTCCGCGTGCGAGCCGCCGCGCACAGATCATCGCGCTCGTGCAGTCGCGCGGGGCGATCGGCATGCTGGTGGTCGTCGCGCTGATCGCGGGCTCCGTGTTTCCCGACTTCCTGCGTCCGGCCAATCTCGCCGATATCGCGTCGAACAGTGCGTTTCTTGGGCTGGTCGCCGTCGGGCAAAGTCTGGTGATCATTCTGGGCGGTTTCGATCTGTCGGTCGGCTCGATGGTCGGACTGGGCACGGTGCTCTCCGCATATGCCGCGCCGTATGGTTGGGGCGCGGCGATGCTGGCGCCGGTCGCGGCGGGTTTCCTGATCGGCACGGTCAATGGTCTGCTGATCGCGCGGGCACGCATGGCGCCGTTCATCGTGACGCTGGCGGCGCTGCTTGGGCTCAAGGGCTTCGCGCTGGTGCTCGCGAGCCAGGACCTGTTGATCGCCAATCCCGGCTTCTTCGCGCATATCGCCAATGGCTCGCTGTTTGGGATCAGCAATCTGATCTGGGTGCTGGCGGTGGTCTATGGGCTTGGCGCGTTGCTGCTCAATCACACGCGATTTGGCGCGGCGATTTTCGCGATCGGCGGTAACGAGGAGGCGGCGCGCATGCTTGGCGTGCGCGTGGAGCGCGTGAAGGTGCTGGCTTATGGTTTGTCGGGCGCGCTGGCAGGGTTGTCCGGCGCGTTGCTTGCCTCGCATCTGGATTCGGGGCTGGCGGCGGCGGGCACCGGTTACGAGTTGCAGTCGATTGCGGCGGCGGTGATCGGCGGCGTGTTGCTGACGGGCGGCGTCGGCACGATGGCCGGGCCGCTGGCGGGCGTGCTGCTGCTGGGCGTTATCGACAATGTCATTAATCAGGTCGGGACGCTCAGTCCGTACTATCAGAATCTCGCGAGCGGCGCGTTTCTGCTCGCCGCCGTGATCGTGCAGACGGTGCTGACGGGGCGCCGACAGGGTGCTGCGCGCGCGGCGGGTGGTCGGCGCAAGGGTGTGACGCCACCGCAGGGCGCGGCGCGAACCTGAGTGCCGCGTGCGATTGCTGCTTACTGCTTCGAGACGGTGAGTTTGACCCGGTTCGCCCCGGCGGTTTGTGCGGTGATCTCGGTGCGGCTGCCGCGCTCGCCTAGATAGAAGTGCTGGCGGCCGGGCGCGTTGCCGTCGTGGGTGGCGTTTGGCAGGCAGGACGCGATATCGGCGCCGACGCCTTCCAGTGCATCGGTGCCTGAGCCGGTGTCGGCGTTGCGCGTGCTCCAGCTGCATTGATACGTGCCGTGAGTGGCGGCGCATTGGGCGTCGTCGCTATAGGGTTGGGCGACGGCGCGGCCATCGTCGGGAGTCAGCGAGGCGAAGTGTTGCGGCGCCGCTGCCACGATGCGCTTGAGTGCGGCGCAGGGGCTGGCGCTATCGTCCGCATGGGCGGCGAGCGGTGCGATGGCGAGAAGCGTCGTGGCCACGGTGCGGGCGAAAGTTTGCGTTTGCATGTTGGGATCGTTGCCGTTGCGGCAGCGCCTCCGTGTGGTGGATTCTGCTTTGGCGTGTGCAAACCTCATGCCGGGAATGGCGTTTGCAGATGGGCGATCAGAACAATCACCACGAGGATCGCGACATGATCGGAACAATGAGGCGCCCGATGCGCGTGCGGGCAATGCTGGCGGCGACGTTCATGCTCGCGGCGGCGTTGCCGGGATATGCCGCTACGCAGGACGAACAGGATCACGCCTGTCGCGGCGATGCATTTCACTTCTGCGCGAGCGAGATTCCTAATAAGGAGAAGATCAAGGCTTGCATGAAGCAGCACTACGACGAGCTATCGCCGCCTTGCAAGGCGATGTTCAAGAAGCCGTCGAAGAGCTGATATCGATAGAGGGTGGTGCAGGACTGAGGCGCGACGGGTGTCGCGCCTCTTTTATTTTGTCGGGCTGGAAATTGGGTCTTGCGCAAGCGGCGGCCGGCGAGCTAAGATTCGCCCCCTTCGCTGCACGCCGAACCGCAGCGAAGCCGCCGACGAAACACGGCGGTTCGATCCGGCAGCGTCTTTTAAGCAGTAGCATAAAAAAAGATGTTGACGAAACGAAGAAGAGCCTTCATAATCTCGTCTCTCTGCTGCTGACGCAGCGACGCAGAACCTGCCGGAAGGTTTGGATGTTTGGCCGGTGTTCGCGAATTGATCTTTAAAAATTTACAGCCGATAAGTGTGGGCGCTTGATGATAATGCGGCCCGATGAGTTCTCCGGAATTCGCCGGGAGTGGCAAAAGTATCAAGAGTCTCACACAAAAGTAAGTCAGGTTTTTGAAGTAATTCAAATTCCTGTCAGCTTTGAGTGAGCGACCGGTTCGAGAGAACCGAAAACAGTAACAGGTTTAAAC
>NZ_JAAGPR010000016.1 GCF_017104965.1 Paraburkholderia sp. Ac-20340 | reverse complement strand
AACTCTTCAGTTTAAACCTGTTACTGTTTTCGGTTCTCTCGAACCGGTCGCTCACTCAAAGCTGACAGGAATTTGAATTACTTCAAAAACCTGACTTACTTTTGTGTGAGACTCTTGATACTTTTGCTATCCCGCCAGATCGAAAACGATCACGGCGAGGAGCTCAATCGAATCAAGCGCCCACACTTATCGGCTGTAAATTTTTAAAGATCAATTCGCTGAAAACTACTGGAAAATCAAGCTATCCGGTGTTTTCTGCGTCGCTGCATCAGCAGGAGGAGGCGAATTATGCAGGGCGCAGAACCACTCGTCAAGCGAATTTGAATAAATTATTTCAGCGCCCCGTTTTTTTCTAAAAACGCTCAGAACTTCACGCGCAATTGAAAGCCAACCGTGAATGGCAAATCGTCAGAAGGAATCGGCGGGATGATGATGAAGTTCACGCCCACGCGCTTATACGCGACCATCACAATCGGCGCGGCCACCGGTCCAATCGTGTGATTGCGACCAAGGCCCCAGTTGCCGTAGTTGTAGCCGGAGATGATGCCGCCCATGGCGGCGAGGCGCACGTAGCCCCAATGGAGGAATTCCGGCGCCCACACGCCGCCGCCGTAATAGGAGGGCCGGCGCAGCGAGTTGCGGAAGCCGCCTATCGTGACGCCCCATTGGTCGCTCGGCCAGCATTCGATGCCGAGGCCGGGATTGAATTGCTCGAAGTCCTTGTCGGGATGAATGTGATACGAGCCGACCATCGCGTCGACCCACAGGCCCGCGCCGCACCAGTTGGCCGCACGTGCGCCGCTTGCCGCGCCGAGCATCAGCAGCAGGAACGCTGCCCTCGTGATCGTCTTTCTCCCTGTCCTGCCACCGCGCACTTGCCAAAACCGCATGGGCTCTCCGTCCTCGCGCTCGCCGAATCGTTTCGGGGCGTCTGCTGGGTCTGATTATGGTTTGCTGTTGTTCGGCCTTCCGGTGACTGCAGACTGTACAGCAAGCGCGAGCGCGCGCGTACCGAGGCTTTGCTCGGATATCGGCGGGTGCGCCTGCTGTCGTCGATTAAATAGCCACCGTCACTTCAGGCGCGACCCATCATGCCAGCGCAGTGCGTCGCGACGATGAATGCCGCGGCGATTGGGAGATGGAGGGAACGATGAACGCGACGACTACAGCCCGAGCGCACTCAGGCCCGGATGATCGTCGGGACGGCGGCCGAGCGGCCAGTGATAAAGACGATCGGTCTCGCGAATCGGCAGATCGTTGATGCAGGCGTGGCGATGCGCCATCAGTCCGTTCTCGTCGAACTCCCAGTTCTCGTTACCGTACGAGCGGAACCAGTTGCCTGAATCGTCGTGCCACTCGTAGGCGAAGCGCACCGCGATGCGATTGTCCGTATAGGCCCACAGCTCCTTGATGAGCCGGTAATCGAGTTCGCGCGCCCACTTGCGCGTGAGAAAGCCGACGATGGCTTCGCGGCCCGTCACGAACTCCGCGCGGTTGCGCCAGACGCTTTGCGGCGTGTAGGCGAGCGATACGCGCTGCGGATCACGGGAATTCCAGCCATCCTCGGCGCCGCGCACTTTCTGGATCGCGGTTTCGCGCGTAAAGGGCGGCAGCGGCGGACGGACTTCGGCGGTAGTCGGATTCGAATCGGTCATGGTCGGGCTCCTTTCTCTAGCGGCAGCCAGGCCCGCCAGCACGGCGCGCCTGAGTTGGACAAAACAAAACGGGACGATGCAGATAGCAACGGTTTGCGCGCGATACGTCAGCGCGCGTCAGGCTTCAGCGCATCGAGCAACAATTGAGCGGCCGCGCGCGCGTCCAGCGCCGCGTCGGCGTCGCCGCTCACGAGCGCCACGCCGATAGCGCCATCGATCAGAATCAGCCATTGGCGTGCGAGCCGTGTCGCCACCCGACGCTCCACGCCGCTGACGTTGGCCCACGCATCGCATTGCTCCGTCACGAAGGCCAACAGGCGCGCCTTATGCATGCGCGCGACTTCGCGCACCGGGTCATCCGGCGAAGCGGTTTCACCCGCAGCGTTCAGAAACGCGCAGCCGTGAAAGCGCTCCGAGGCGAACCATTCGCGCAACACATCGAACATCGCCAGCAGCCGCGTGCGCGGCGTGCGCCCGCGTTTGAGCGTGCCGTCGATAAACCAGCGCATCCAGCGCTCGTCGCGCCGCGTGAGCGCCGCGGCCACCAGCGCATCCTTCGATTCGAAATACGTATAGAAGCTTTTGCGCGCCGCCCCTGCCGCGCGGACGATGGCATCGACGCCCGTCGCATGAATGCCGCCCGCGTAGATCAACGCCTCGGCGGCTTCGAGCAGGCGCTCGCGCGCGTCGGGCACAGCGGTTTCATCGGACAGGTCTGCGGAATGGGGTGGCTTGCTCATGACTTCATCGACTCGAAAGGTGGAACGATCGTTCTCCGTGAATCGCAATGTAGAACGATCATTCTCCCGCGTCAAGCCGGAATTTCCGCACGCTTTCCTCAAACACGGCGCACGTTTTTTGCTGCAATGTTGCGGATACAGCAGAAAATGGAAGAAAGGCGCAGCCTGGATCGTTCTGGATTTGTGCAGCCTTGCGCCTTCACCAGGGAGACACCATGAATCGACGCCGCGCCTTCATTGCCTTGCTTTGCGCAGGCTTCACGGGACTATCCGGTTGCACGCCGCTGCGCGTGGTGACGCACAGCGTCAACCCCACCGAAGCGGCCGTGCCCGCCGGCCACTACACGCTCGATCCCCATCACTGGAGCGTCGTGTTCGATGTCGATCATCTGCATTACATGCGTTTCGTGATGCGCTTTGACCGCGCGACCGCGCAACTCGACTGGCGCACGCACGCGCTCGAAGACGCAACCGTGCAGGTCGATATCGATGCCGCCAGCCTCAACACCAACGTGAGCGCGCTGGACAGCATGGTAAAAGGCCCGAAGATGCTCGATACGGAGCGTAACGCGCAGATTCGCTTCGTCAGCACGCGCTTCGAACGCACGGGCGAAGTGAACGGCAAGCTGACGGGGAAATTGACGGGCAATCTGACGATACGCGGCGCGACGCAGCCGGTCACGCTGGACGTGACCTTCAACGGCTATGCGCCCAATCCGCTCACGAAGCAGCCGACGCTGGGCTTT
Organism: Paraburkholderia sp. Ac-20340; assembly: GCF_017104965.1. Lineage (GTDB taxonomy): Bacteria > Pseudomonadota > Gammaproteobacteria > Burkholderiales > Burkholderiaceae > Paraburkholderia. The sequence continues at coordinate 180,083 of NZ_JAAGPR010000016.1, read as the reverse complement.
TCGGCGCATGGCACGTTCAACCGTTCGGCGTTCGGCTTGACGAGTTGGTATCCGGCCGTGGGCGATGCGATCGATGTGCGCATCGAGGCGGAATTCGAGCAGCCGCCGCCAGCAGGTGCGGCGGCGGCCGAATAAAACGCAGCCGGCCTCAGGCGCCGGTCCAGTCGAGAATCACCTTGCCGCTCTCGCCCGAAAGCATCGCAGCGAAGCCTTTTTCGTAATCGTCGACGCTAAAACGGTGCGTGATGATCGGCGAGAGATCGAGCCCGCTTTGCAGCATCGCGACCATCTTGTACCAGGTCTCGAACATCTCGCGGCCGTAAATGCCCTTGATTTCAAGGCCTTTGAAGATCACCTGATTCCAGTCGATGGCGGTCTGCGCCGGCGGAATGCCCAGCAGCGCGACCTTGCCGCCGTGGTTCATCGCTTCGAGCATGGCCGTGAACGCGCTCGGCACGCCCGACATTTCAAGGCCCACGTCGAAGCCTTCGGTCATGTGCAACTCGCTCATGACGTCACGCAGCGACTCGCGGGCGACATTCACGGCACGCGTCGCGCCCATCTTGCGCGCGAGTTCGAGCCGGTAGTCGTTGACGTCGGTGATGACCACGTTGCGCGCGCCCACATGCTTCGCGATCGCCACGGCCATGATGCCGATCGGCCCCGCGCCCGTAATCAGCACGTCTTCGCCAACGAGGTTGAACGACAGCGCCGTATGCGTGGCGTTGCCGAACGGATCGAAGATCGCTGCGAGATCGTCGGAGATTTCAGGCGGAATCTTGAACGCGTTAAAGGCCGGAATCACGAGGTATTCGGCAAACGCGCCTTCGCGGTTCACGCCCACACCCGTGGTGTTGCGGCACAGATGACGGCGCCCCGCACGACAATTACGACAGAAGCCGCAGGTGATATGGCCTTCGCCCGACACGCGGTCGCCAATCGCAAAGCCACGGACTTCCTGGCCCATTTCGACGATTTCGCCCACGTATTCATGACCCACGTGCATCGGCACGGGAATGGTCTTCTGGGCCCAGTCGTCCCATTTCCAGATGTGGATGTCCGTGCCGCAAATGGCCGTGCGGTGGATCTTGATCATCACATCGTTATGGCCGACTTCGGGCTTCGGCACGTCGGTCAGCGTGAGGCCGGGACCGCGTTCGAGTTTGGCGAGTGCTTTCATATTAGTTCGCTATCCTGTCTAAATCGCCACTCAGATCACGCCGAGCTGCTTGCCGACGCGTGCGAATGCCGCCACCGCGCGATCGATCTGCCCGGGCGTGTGCGCCGCGCTCATCTGCGTGCGGATACGCGCGCGGCCCTTCGGCACCACGGGATACGAGAAGCCGATCACATAGACGCCTTCGTGCAGCAGCGCATCGGCCATCTTCGAGGCGACCTGCGCGTCGCCGAGCATCACCGGAATGATCGGGTGTTCGCCCGGTACGAGCGTGAAGCCGAGCGCATTCATTTCGCGGCGGAAATGCGCGCCGTTGGCCTGCACGCGTTCGCGCAGGCTCGCACCTTCGCTGCTTGCGATCAGTTCCAGCACCGCCAGCGACGCGGCCGCGATGCTGGGCGCGAGCGTGTTCGAGAACAGGTAGGGGCGCGAGCGCTGGCGCAGCAATTCGATCACTTCCTTCTTCGCCGCGACATAGCCGCCCGACGCGCCGCCCAGCGCCTTGCCGAGCGTGCCGGTGATGATGTCCACGCGCTGCGCAACGCCGCAATGCTCGGGCGTGCCGCGCCCATTCGCGCCGATAAAGCCCACCGCGTGCGAGTCGTCCACCATCACGAGCGCGTTGTAGCGGTCGGCCAGATCGCAGATGCCCTTGAGGTCCGCGATGATGCCGTCCATCGAGAACACGCCGTCGGTCGCGATCAGCTTGAAGCGCGCACCGCCCGCATCGGCCTCGCGCAGTTTCGCCTCGAGATCGGCGAGATCGTTGTTCTTGTAGCGATAGCGCCGCGCCTTCGAAAGACGCACGCCGTCGATGATGCTCGCGTGATTGAGTTCGTCGCTGATGATCGCGTCTTCGTCGCCGAGCAGCGTTTCGAACAGGCCGCCGTTGGCGTCGAAGCAGCTCGAATAGAGGATGCTGTCTTCGGTGCCGAGGAACGCGGCGAGCGCGCTTTCGAGCTGCTTGTGCACCGTCTGCGTGCCGCAGATGAAGCGCACCGACGCCATGCCGAAGCCATCGCGCTCGAGCCCGTCCTTCGCGGCGGCCACGAGGCGCGCGTCGTTCGCGAGACCCAGATAGTTGTTGGCGCAGAAGTTCAGCACGTCGCTGCCGTCGGCGAGACCGATGGCCGAGGACTGCGGCGTGGCGATCACGCGCTCGCTTTTATAGAAGCCATCGGCGCGAATCTGGTCGAGCGTGGCGCGCAGGTGGTCGAGGTAGGAAAGGCTCATGACGTCGTGCTCCTGACAGGGCAAGCCGCGGCTGTTATAGTCGCCGTCAGCTTTGAGCGAATTTATTCGTTTTTTCGAACTCATGTTCGGTATATCGAACAAACTCTAATCGATGAGGCACGCAATGGCAAGCACCGGCTCAGGCACGCGCGCGCCTGCACAGGCAAAAAAGACGGCGGACGATCAGGCTGACGCCCCGGCCACGCCCATCACGTCAATCACGCCTGCCGCGGCGAAGCCTGCTGTCGCGCGCAAATCCCGCGCCGCCGCAGCCAGACCTGCGACCAGTCCGAAGGCCGATCCGCCCGATCTCCCGGCCAAGCCTACACCTGCTGCGCCACCGCGCGTAGGCGAGCAGATCCAGCGCCTGCGCAGCGAACGCAGGATGACGCTCGACGAGCTGTCACGTGCGGCCGGCGTATCGAAATCGATGCTCTCGGAAATCGAGCGCGACAAGGCCAATCCGACCATCGCCGTGGCCTGGCGGCTCACCAACGCGCTGGGCGTGAAGCTCGATTCGCTGTTCGCCGCGCCCAGGGCGCCCGATGCGATCGCCGTGGCCGGACCGCACGACATTCCCACCTTGCTCGGCCATGACGCCGGTTATCAGTTGCGCGTGTGGGGGCCGATCGAGCTGGCCGGCCATTTCGAGTGGTACGAACTGACGCTCAAGCCCGGCGGCGCGCTGATGTCGAATGCACACGAACCCGGCACGCGCGAGCACCTCACGGTGCTGCAGGGCGCCATCGAAGTGGAAGCCGCTGGAACCGTCGAGCGCCTGAAAGCCGCCGACACCGCGCGCTATATCGCCGACCAGCCGCACGCCATCCGCAATCTGGGCAAAGGCGAAGCGCGCGCCCTGCTGGTGGTGATCCACGGCTGATTTCGCCTGGCCGAAAGGCCAGCTTCCGCATCGAGGCTGCACAATCGCTCCGACTACTGTATATTCATACAGTAAAAAGAACGAACGGAGCCGCCCATGCACACTTCGCGCATCCCGAACGAGCAGGATCTGGCCGCCTTGCGCTTCCAGGCGGCCGCGCGCGATCTCGAGCAGATCGTGCGCAACATCGCACATCGCTATATCGCCCAGCAGGTTCCGCTGACCTGGCGTCTGCTGCACGCAATCGAAGCCGAAGCGCTCGCCGACCTCGGTTTCGCCAGCCGGCACGACGCGCTCATGCTCGGCCTGTTCCAGCGTCCGGGCGATCTCGCCTATCCTGAAACCGACGAAACCGTCGATTTCGGCCAGTCCAATGCACTGCCCGCCGTCTTCGCCTTCGCCGTGAGCGCGTACGAACTCGCCGCGCGCAGCGCCGAAGAGGCGCAACGTCAGGCCCGCAGACTTGCGGCCGCCAAACGCTCGCGCGCGTGGGGCGGTTGATGTTCGCGGCCATTCTGATCCACGATGCCCAGTGCCCTTCGCTAAAATCCCTGTCTGCAACGCAACTAACGGAAGGACAGTGATGACCGCCTCCGATTTGTCCCACTCGTCCCAAGCTTCCCGCGATCTCTTTGACCAGCAACGCAAGGACTGGCAACAAGATCCATCCGCTGCCTTTGACGCCTGGCTGGCCGCGCAGGATCTGCGCCGTTCGTCGGCGGATATCTATCGCGTGCAGTGGGGGCGCTTTCTCGAATGGCTCGCGCTCAAGCGCAAGACCATTGTTTCCGTGGATACGGGCACGATCTCTGAATTCGTCGCCGGGCTCGATGTGAAGAAGCCGCAGCGGCTGCGTTATCTGCGCCTGATCGAACGTGTGCTCGATCACGTGCGGCAGATCGAGCTTGCGTCCACGAATCCTGCGCGCTTTATCGCCCAGGACGGCGAGGCCGCGTGGCGCAATGCGCGTGAAAACGAACCCACCGGCTTTCTTACGGCCGCGGAACGCGCGGCCGTCATCGCGCAACTGTTTGCGCCGCTCACCGAGCAATCGGCGGCCAAACGCTGGCGCGAGCGGCGCGATCGCGCGCTCGTCGCGGTATTCCTGGGCGGCGGGCTAAAAACGGGGGATGCCATCGCGTTGCAGCTCGACGCCACCGCGATCGCTTCGGAATGGATCACGATCGAGGCCGATAACCCGGCCTTCACGCACAGCACGAAGCTCGCGCCGTTCGCCGTCGACGTCATGGGCGCCTGGCTCGAAGCGCGGCGTCTGGCGGGTCTGCCCGGGCAACTCGTGTTTCCGGGCTCGCCCAACGGCCGGCCGATGCACAAGGCCACCGTGCTGCGTGCAATCGATGGATTGATGGAAGCCGCTGGCGTCGCGCAGACACGCGCAGAACGCGCGAGTCCGCAAACGCTGCGCAACAGTTTCGCGGCTGATCTGTTCGAGCGGGGCGTGGACGCCGATCAGGTCGGCCAATGGCTCGGCTTTCTGCAACCGATTTCGGCAGGCCGGCTGCACCGCTCCTGGCGCGTGTGGGCTGATCGCGAAGCCTTGCTTCGTGTCGCCGATGCCGAAGACACGCCGTAAGCGTCGAAGCCCAGTGGGCATCCGACACCTATCCGCTCCCGCAAAGCCTCACGTCGATGAGGCTTTTTTATTCCCGTAAACACTCACCTCAACGCACGGCGGACGTCTTTCTGCCTGCGGCAAATCGCGCGACGGCCTCCAATCGCGATGTCCCCGTTCCCGACGTGTACTCGCACTCGGGACACGACAGCTCGAAGCGGCCATCGACCTGCGACAGTTCCGGCTCGCCTTCCTCGCAATTCGGGCATTGCTGAGGCAAGCCCACATGACCATCGACCAGCGTGCCCAGTTGCGCCAGTTCCGGCTCCGTGAGCCGGCCTGACTGCGCGAGCGTACATAACACGCCGGCCACCGAACCGTCGATTCCCTGCTGCGAACGCAGCGCCGTTACCTGACTCGTCAGGCTGTCCACTTCGTCGGAACGCTCGCGCAACACCGCGTCGAGCCGATCGGCACGCGCCTTGGCGCTCGCCAGTTGCTGGATGAAATCGAATTCCTTCCGGCTCGCGTCGCGCTGCGCGGCCTGCCACGTCGACGACATCGTGCGCAGCGAATCGAGCTCCACCAGCATCGGCTTCACGCGCCGCTCGGCTTCGGCCAGCGCATCCTTGATCTGCTGGGCGTAGTGCTCGGTGCTGCGGCGCATTTCTTCATGCAGACCATCGATACGATCGCGCAAGCCCGCGTTGGTGCTCTGTTCGGTGTCGATGCGTTTTTGCAGCGCTTCGTTTTCGGCTTCCAGCCGCCGCACGGTGGCCAGAAGACTGTCCTGATGCGATGCGCCATGCGCCGACGACGCGGCCAGCTGATTCTCGAGTTCACGCACGCGCGCCCAGGCGGCTTCCGTGCGGGTCTCGCTGCGCTGGAGCATTTCATCGGCGGCGAGCCGTCGTGCTTCAGCGTCGCGCATCGCCTGTTCGGCACCCTGGCGGTCGGTTTCGATCGCTTCCCGCTCGGATTCGAGCGTTTGCAGCGCCAGCACGCGGGCTTCCTCGAACAGTGCGCCCAGCAGTTCGCCGGCGCGTTCTTCCAGTGCAGGCGGAATTGCGCCACTACCGACGCGCACTTTCGAGGCGGCGCGGATGCGCTGCCAGAACAGGTCGATGTCTTTAGGAATGTCGCTGGCGCTGCCGGTCTGGGTCAGATCCCGGACCGTAGCCATTGAGGGTCGAATGCCGAAGTCGAAGAACAACCGTTTGCAGGCATGAAGCGATAGCTCCTGCCGTCGTGCGCCGTCTTTGCGCAAGGTTTCGAGTTCTTCGCGAAGGGCCAGACGTTCTTCGTCTCGGATCATGGTCATCTCGGCAAGAGGGTGTGGATCGAATAATAACAAATTACGTATTGTTCGATACGATTTCCCGAGCGAGTGTCGTGACGTCTTCGATTCCAGTGTGTTTACCGCTGTGAATCGCGTCTTTCGTCACGTCTGATGCCGATGTTTCGTGAAACAAAGTGAGGTTTGTTTCATAAGCCATTGTAAACGTATGGCTTTCTACTGGCGATCACTTTATAGACAATGTTCCACGGAAGTATTGGCGTTGTCACGAGCGGTTCCAAGGGAAGAGGATGTGGATATCTCAGGAGGCTCGCGGGGTAGAAAGGCTAGAGAGTAATAAAAGTAAACACCATTGATACCCGTTAAAAACGTTAACGCCACGGCAAAGCCTTACCTGGTGGCGTTTACAGCGGGATTGGGTGAAGCTTTACGGGATACTTGGTGAGGCGATGCAGGATGCACGGGTGATGGGCTTCGGGGAAGGCGGTGAGAGCCTGCGGGAAGGAAAGTGAGCGGGTTCGGGGACAGCCCTATTCTTGACTGTAATGCAAGGGTGAGCGATTACGGGAGGCCGAACGGCTTGAACCCCGTATACGCCGGTAGCCAGTGCGCTGTTACGCGAAATGCAACGGTGAGCGGATTCAGGGCCCCGGATCCGCACGCTTTTTGACGCCAATCGGGACGCTAAAAACGCTTCGGTGAGAGAGATCGGGAAAAAACGCCGTTCGAAGGTGATGCTTTTCGGGAGCCAGAGGCCGATTTTGACCGAATTCAGCGGTTTGGGCACGTCAAGTGAGCTTTTACGGGAGCGCAAGAGTGGCAGCTCAAGCCGTTGTGCGATGACTTTGCCAACGCCCGGTTTTGCGATTCGGGCCTTGAGGTGAGGCATTACGGGAGATCGGGGCAGCGGCACTGAATTGATCGTTTCCCGGGTGAAGAAAAGCGCAAAGTGAGGCTTTTCGGGAGCCGATCACCGCCGTTTTTTGCCCAAAGGTGAGGCTTTTCAGGGGCTAGTTGGTGTTCACTAACGGCAAAAGCTTGAAAAATAACGGCTGTCGTTTTTTCTCTCCTGCCGGCCAGATCGCAAATGGTGAGTATTTTCGGGACCCGATTCGCTGGCTTTTCTGGGCGCGTTTACGCGGATAGGAGGCTTCAAAGTGAGCTTTCACGGGAGATCGTGAGCTGCAGATGCGCTGACTGGGCTTGTGGATAACCCTCAGAATTCATTAGCTTTTTCCTGGGCGCATCCAAAAGGTGAGCATTTTCAGGAGCAGAAGCAGGACTTTCGAATACGTGCCGCAAATGCTGAAAGGTGAGCTTTTCCGGGGACCATTTTCTCTCCATTAAACCACCTGACGGGACCTGGAAGCCCTTGCCGATGAGATCGGGAGAACCTAAAAGGTGAGCATTTTCGGGAGTGCTGGGAGGCGAAACGCGGCTCAACGTGCTCCCATTGCGCCCCAGGCGGGCCGATCGAGCCAATTCGCGCGCTTCTCGACGCGCCAGGACGCCCAGGATGAGGTTAATTCCGCCATCAGGTGCCTTGCCGTTGACCATTCGCACCACGCTCGACCGTTGCATCGACGCCAGGAAAATTTAAGGTGAGCTTTATCGGGAGGCGAAGGACACCATCTGGAATCAAGCCACTTCAACGTCATGTGCCGCAACCCAATACTGGCCGGAAGGCCCGCTGCCAGGCGGATTTCGCAAAGGTGAGCCTTTCCGGGATGGCTTCGTGGTGAGTCGTCGTGCGCGGAGCCGCATCACCGGCAATGGTGAGACTCACCCTATAGACGCGTTTCACCACAGACGGTATCCTTTCGCGAAATCTCACCTTGACCCGACGCATGGCCACGAAGCGCGTAAAAAAAACCGATGTGGTGAGCCCCAGCTCGGCTGAACTGCGTAAGGCCGTCGAGGCGATCGCCATTCAGCCGAAAAGCGGCAAGATCACGCTGCTCACCCGCAAGCTCTTCAACGTCCTGCTCGCCGTCGCGCAGCAGGCCGACGAGGCTGGCGACACCTATCGTGCGCTGCTCTCCGACATCGTGGCGAACTCCGCCTTCGATTCGAACGACACCGCGCTCGTGAAGGAGCACCTGCGCCGCATGGTGTCGGTGCAGGTCGAGTGGAGCCAGGGCACCTCGAGCCAGAAGCCGGGCCGCAAGTGGGGCATCTCCACGCTGATCGCGGATGCCGAAATTCTCGAAGACCCCACCACGCGCCGCGTCTGGGTCGAATTCTCGTTTGCACCCAAGATCAAAAAGAAGCTGCTGGACCCGGTCCAGTATGCCCGTCTGAGCCTGCAGTTCCAGAGCCAGCTGCGCAGCAGCGCGGGCCTCGCGCTCTACGAAATCTGTGTCCGCTATCTCACGAACCCGAGTCATCTGACGATGCGCGAGACGTGGGAATGGTGGCGGCCGATTCTCTCCGGCACGCCGGACACCGAAGCCGGCGACGAAGCCAAGCGCGAATACAAGTATTTCAAGCGCGACTATCTGCGCCCGGCCATCGCTGAAGTGAACGCGGTCACCAACATTTTCGTCGAGCTCATCGAGCATCGCGAAGGTCGCCGCGTGGCCGAGATCCAGTTCCGCGTCACCGAGCGCAAACAGCCGATGCTGGCGCTCGACGAACACCCGAATGTGTTCGACAGCACGCTGGTCGACCGGATGGTGAAGATCGGCATTCCGCTCAAGGAAGCGCAGTCGCTCTACGCCGATAGCGAAGAGAATCGCATCCGCGCCGCGCTGCAACTCACCGAGCAGCGTATGCGCAGCACCAGCCTGCCACCGGTGCGCAGCGCCGCGGCGCTGTTCAAGGACGCCTTGAAGAAGGGCTACGCGCCGCCGGTCGAAGATGCGGCGGGTGTGGCCGCGGCGGGCCGTGCGATCGCCGGCGCCGTGACCGCGGACGATCCCAAGGCGCGTCTGATGGACGAGTACGCCGCGTACCGCCGCAAGGAAGCGCGTTCGCTCTACGACGAACAGGGCGATCTCGAGCGCGAGATCGCGCGCACGTCGTTCGAGAACGACGAACTGCCGGGCCTCGGTTCGCATCTGCGTGACGACTGGCGCCGTCGAGGTCTCGACTCGAAACTCGGCGAGACGGCTTTCTTCGACTGGCTGGCCCGCAAGACCTGGGGCGAACCGACCGACGGCGATCTGCTCGCTTTCACGCTGAGCCAGTCGCGCGCAGCCTGACGGTGTGGCCGTCGCGGCCTGCCCTGCCGCCGCGCATTCGCTCTTCGAATCAATAAAAAAGCGGTCTTCACGCATCCACGTGAAGACCGCTTTTTCTTTGCCGCCCCGACTTACTTCGTCTTGAGCATCTCTTCGATCTGGTGAAGGATGGCATCGCGCCGGTCCTTCGTCAGACCCTTCAGACGCAGTTCCAGCCTGTCATCGCCATACGACTTCAGATCGCCCACGGCCACGCCGTCGAGCTTGATCTCCATACGCTGCGCGTAACGCTGGCGACCGGCCGGCTTGGGGCTCTCCTGAGGCGTCGCACGACCCTTGACGATATCGGCGACCTGACGCGTGCTGAGATCGTCGGCGAGAATCCGGTTGATCAGCCGCAGCGTGGCGTCCGTGCCGCGCGCGCCGTGATAGCGGCCAACCTGGTACGCCATGTTCGAACCGAAGCGGTCCGGGCGCGCGACCATTTCGTGCATCACCGCTTCAGGCAGTTTGCCGATCGACAGCGCAACCGCCACGGTCGATTCGTCGAGGCCGAGATGATCGGCCAGTTCGCGCTGGCTCTGGAAATGCTTGTCGTCGATAAAACGCTTCCAGACGACGGCGTTGTCGAACACCGTCTGCGAATCGCGCTGCACGTTGAGGTCGTAGCCGAGTTTGTAGCTCTCCAGCCCGATCGGCAGATCGACGACGATCGCCTTGACGACTTCCTTGTTGGCTTCCTTGAGCGCCCGCACGCGTCGTCCGCCGTCGCTCACGAAGTAGCTGCCCGGAGCGGCGTAATCGGGGATCACGTGGATCGCCTGCTGCTGCCCCTGCTTCGCAAGATTGACCGCCAGTTCGGCAATCGACGTCTTCAGATAGAAGTGGCGCGGATTGAACGGGCTCGGCTTGATTGCCTTCAGCGGCAGTTCGATGATCTGGCCGGGGCGGTAACCCTGGTCGACGCGCCACGCGCGGTATTCGGCCGATTCGTGTTCGCCGGTGGCGAGCACTTCTTCCTGGGCTTCCACGGCCGGTTCCGGCTGGCTGGCACGACCGACGACTTCGCGCGTCTTGGGCTTGTCCTGGACGAGGCCGTCGATGGCGTTGAGCCGGTCAAGCGCGGTGCGCTTCTCGCTGCTCGTCGTATCAGGCCGGGCCTGGAAACCCTTGGCAAATTGTGAGGACTTCATTCAGGTTCCTTTATGCGCATAAAGTCAGGAGAGCATCTCCGCGATCTCGTCCGCGCAGGCGCGAACTTCGACCGCGGCGAGCCGCGCACCGCGATCGTTCATCTGCAGGACTGTCTGGCCGAGGGCCATGGCCTGCTTGTACGCTTCGCGGGTGGGGATCTGCGTCTTGAGCAAAGGAAAACCGAGTTCTTCCAGCGCACGCTTGAGTTCACGCGTGAGCATGCGTTTCTCTTCGGTCTTGTTCAGCAGGAACACGGCCTTGAGATCTTCGTTCATGACCTGCGCTTGCTGCACCAGCTTCACGAGGCCGACGCTCGACCAGTAATCAGCTGGCGATGACGACGTGGGGATGACGGCAATCGATGCCGCGAGCAGCACCACGCCCGACACTTTCTCGGTGATCGACGGCGGGCAATCGACAACGATGATGTCGTAGTCGCCAATGAACTTCTTGATCTCGCGGTGGATCTGGCCACCGGCTTCGGAGAGATTGACCACCGGGAAAGGAATGCCGACGTCGCCGTCAGCGGAAGCGCTTGCCCAGTGAACCAACGTGTTCTGGCCGTCGGCATCGACCACGAGTACACGCTTTCCCCGTTCATGAAATGCTGCGCCGAGATGCATCGCGATCGTGCTCTTGCCGACCCCGCCCTTCTGCTGCGTGACTGCGATTATCTCTGCTGCCAATTGATTTTCTCCTTTTGCTAATTGTTTTGGATTTTACCTGGATTAAGTTGTGATTCAACGGCAAGAGCTTGTTTTTCGTCGTATGAAGCTGCAACGTTGGCCGTTCGGCTGAGGTTTATGCGCATAAAGGTCGAAGGCCGCGGCGAGCGCGTGCCGTCGCACGGCACCAATGGAACGATGGCGCCCCACGCCGAATTGCGTCGCGCCGTCAGGCTTTATGCGCATAAAGCAGATGACAGCGATGCTCCTGGAGGTTGCCGAGCGTAGTCACGGTTTTCATGACCGATGTCGACCGCCGCCGATGCTTTCCACTCGTGCGACTCCAAAGGTTTATGCGCATAAAGTCCGCGCACTCATTGCCCAGATTCCGGCATGTCTTTGATGGCATCAACCGCGCATGCACTCTGTGGCGATGGACGGGCACGGCTTTATGCGCATAAAGCCGTCCGGCGATCTGATGCGTTCGACGAATCGCCCGCACTTCCCTCCCCTCTTGCCGATGTCGCCAGTGCGATTCTTTATGCGCATAAAGCGCCCTACCCGCGTGGTCTTCGCGGCATGGCGTGCTCTCATCTCGACCCGCCGGTAAAATCAGTGCCGACTCAAACGACCACACATGGAGACAGGCCGTGAGCCAAAGTCAAACGCGGGCCAGTCCGCAATACGTGTCGCCCCACCTCACCCTCCTGCGCTTTCCTGCTACCCAACCATGATCACGATCTACCACAACCCCCGTTGCTCGAAATCGCGCGCGACCTGCGAACTGGTCGCCGGCACCCACGCCGCTGGCGAGCCCGTCGAAATCATCGAGTATCTGAAGACGCCGCTCACAGTCGATCAACTGAAGGCGCTCCACGCGCTCCTCGGTGGCGATCTGCGCGACATGATGCGCACGAACGAAACGGAATATGAAGAACTCGGCCTGGGCGCGGACAGCGTCAGCGACGACCAGCGCTACGCAGCCATCGCCCAGCACCCGATCCTGCTGCAACGTCCGATCGTCGTGCGTAATGGCCGCGCCGCGATTGGCCGTCCGCCGGAAAACGTCGCCGCCTTGTTTGCCTGACCTGGGCGCGCAGTCGCCAAACCTCACGAACATCCCAACGGCCGCTTCACACCCGACACGGCCTCTTCCCAACCGCAGTGACACCGATCATCGAGAATCCCGTGGAGTCCCTTGCTAACTTACCCGCGTGGTCGTTCCACGACACACGCCTGATCCTCTCCTGTGCGCTCGGCCTTGTGCTGATCGTTATCCTGATTAGCGCGCTCAAGCTCGCGCCGTTCCTCTCGATCCTCGTTGGGACGTTCGCGGCGGGCTTCGCCGCCGGCGTGCCGCTCGAAGGCGTCGCGAGTGCATTCAGCAAAGGCGCCGGTGCGCTGCTCGGCGATGTCGGCATCATCATCGCGCTCGGCGCCATGCTAGGTGCGCTGATGGCGGAATCGGGCGCGGCCGACCGCCTCGTGTCCACCTTGCTCGATCATTCGACGCCGCGCACGCTGCCGTGGATGATGTCGCTCGTCGCGGTCATCATCGGCTTGCCGCTCTTTTTCGAAGTCGGCCTCGTGATGATGGTGCCGATCATTTTCGTCATGGCGCGCCGTTCCCAACAGCCGATCCTGCGCATCGCCATTCCGGCGCTCGCGGGCATGACCACGCTGCATGCGCTGCTGCCGCCGCACCCGGGCCCGCTGATTGCCGTCAGCGCCTTGCATGCGGATCTGGGCATTACGCTTGGCTTCGGCATCATCGTGGCGATTCCAGCGGTGATCCTCGCGGGCCCGCTCTATGGTTCGTGGCTCTCGCGCCGCATGCAGGTGGCGGAACCCGAAGATCTCGGCAAATTGTTTACGAGTCATGATCCGCAACTGGCGGCGCCGAGCTTCGGCGTTTCGCTGCTGACCATTCTTCTGCCCGCCGTACTGATGCTTTGCCGCACGGTCGCGAAACTCGCGCTGCAGCCCGATACGCTCAGCTTCACCGTGCTCAACTTCTTAGGTGAGCCTTTGATCGCGCTCGGGCTCACCGTTCTGTTTGCGATCGTTGCGCTTGGTTGGTCGCGCGGCATGGCGCGTGAACGTGTCGGCAATATCCTGCGCAAGAGCCTGCCGCCGATCGCGGGTCTGCTGCTGACCATCGGCGCGGGCGGCGGTCTCAAACAGACGCTCGTGCTCGCCGGCATCAGCACGACGATCAGCAAGATCGCCGTCGGTGCGCATCTGCCGCTGCTGCTGCTCGCGTGGCTGATTGCCGTCGCGCTGCGTCAAGCGACGGGTTCCGCCACGGTCGCCACCACCGCCACTGCTGGCATCGTCGCGCCGGTCGTCACCGGTCTGAGCGCCACCCACAATTCGCTGATGGCGCTCGCCATCGGCGCGGGCTCGGTGTTCTTCTGCCACGTCAACGATGCGGGCTTCTGGATGGTGCGCGAGTACTTCGGCCTGAAGCTGAAACAGACAGTCTTCGTCTGGTCGATTTTGCAGACCATCGTTTCGGTCGTCGGTCTCGTGCTCACGCTGCTGCTCTGGAGCCTGCTCAGCTAGCGCCCCGCCCTACCGCGTCTGTCGCAGCGCATTCCGGCGCGCTGCGACAGATGTGCTCAAAACTCAGGCGCCCTACTCCGCCGACCGGAACCCGACACATTGCCGATGGCACCGGCCTTTGCGCAAAGTTGTGCACAAGGTTATCGACAAAATCTGTGGATAAACCGCCGCCTTCGCACTTGTCCACATTCCCTCGTCCCCTCATCCCAGCGCCGGACACCCTGACATACCCGCCACGCCGCACGCGCCTATGATGTGGGTTCTCTGCAATGCGCTTCGCGCGCGCTCTCGAGAACTCCGAGGAGGACACTGAGATGGCCTATCAAATCGCGGTCGTGGTCGGCAGTCTGCGCAAGGAATCGTTCAACCGTCAGCTCGCGCATGCCGTGACGACGCTGGCACCCGCCGACTTTTCATTCGAGTTTCTCGACATCGGTGGATTGCCGCTTTACAGCCAGGATTACGACGCCGATTTCCCCGAAGTCGCGCGTCAGTTCAAGCAGAAAATCGAAGCCGCCGATGCGCTGCTCTTCGTGACGCCCGAATACAACCGCTCGATTCCGGGCGTGTTGAAGAACGCGATCGACTGGGGATCGCGGCCGTGGGGCAAAAATTCGTGGAGCGGCAAACCGGGTGCGGTGCTCGGCACCTCGCCGGGCGCGATCGGCACTGCCCTCTCGCAGGCGCACCTGCGCAACGTGCTGGCGTATCTCGATGTCGCGACGCTCGGTCAGCCCGAGATGTTCGTCAAACACGACGTCAGCCGCATCAACGAGAAAGGCGAGATCGTGAACGACGATACGCGCAAGTTTCTGCAGACCTTCGTCGATCGCTACGTGGAGTGGGTGAAGCGTCAGCTTGGACGCTGAGCGTTTTTTCCAGAGTCGAAGAGCGCGATGGCGCACGAGCCTGCGCCATCGCCGTCCCAGTCGCCCGCTTAATGCAGCGTAGGACCGATACCCTTCACCGGCTGATCGGGCGCATCTGACGCGCGGTGATCGTGCGAATCCTCTTCGTATTCGATGAATTCGTCGGGGATACGCGGCGCGGCGGCGGCCGATGTCTGGGTGGCCTGCGGCGTGCCAGGCACATCGACGCGCGCGCGCGTTTCATGCGGATTGTGCGCGGCCGCCGGCGTGCCCATCACCGCGCCCGCGCCGGGTGCGCTCGCTGCGGTGAGAACCGTGGCTTCGGCATCGTTCACCGTGCGCGCGTCTGCGGCCATGTGCTCGGGGCTCGCTGCGGTGGGCGGAATCGGCTCGATGGCGTCAGCGGGCGTTGCGCGTCGACGCATGGCATCGGCGATACCGGCGAGCCCGAGTTCATCGAGCGCCGAATGCTCGCGCATGACCGGATCGGTATCTGCCGATGCCCACGTCCAGTTGCCGCCGCGAATCGCCACTTCGAGCGCCTGTTCGTCGCGCAGTGTTTCGCGTGCGAGATCGGCGTGCGCTTCGTCGCTCACGCGCACGCCGAGCAGCACGTTGCCGTCCGGCGCGGCCGTTGCCGCTGGCGCGTGCGGCGCGGGTTCGGGCACGGCGCCGGCGTTGGCGTTGGCGCGCACGTCGCCGGTCGTGGAGAAGAAGCTCGACACCAGCCGCTCGATGCCAGCCAGCACGCCGGCCTCATGCACGGGCAACTCGATATCGCTTGCCGGAAATCCGCGCTGGAGCAGCGCTTCCTGCGCATGCTGCGCGGCATCGTAGGTCTTGAACAGACCGGTCACGGTTTGTCTCATGGCTCACTCCTCGTCGTCACTGGGCGATGGTGGCAAGTCCGGCTCGCGCGCGCGTTGCGTGCAGCACGTGCAGGCAGGCGCGCCGGCGGGATCGTTTGCACATCCGGGCGATGTCGCAAGCCGCATGCCTCGGATGATCCGCAATTCAGACTATAGAAGCCAGCCGCACGATCCGCGCGCTATTTCGATTCACAGCGTCGATTCAGCGTGTCGATTCACAGCGTCGCATCCCGCTCCCGCCGCGCGCGCGTCTGGCGCTCGCGCTGGATCGCTTCGAGCATCTTCTCGAGCAATGCGATATCGAATGGCTTGGACAGCACGCGCACATCCACGTGACGCGCGCGTTCGAGCTCTTCCGCGTAGCCGGTCACGAGAATCACGGGCAGCGTCGGCTCGCGCGACTGCAAGGCTTCGGCGAGATCGATGCCGTTCATTTCGCCCGGCATGTGAATATCCGATAACACCAGATCGAAACGCGGCGCGTCGTTTTCTTCGAGATTGTCCGCATGGGACGCGCGGGCAGCGCGCGCCGCATCGACGAGCGTGAGCGCGCTGGCCGCGTCGACCGCGCAGGTGACGTGATGGCCCATCATCTGCAAAAGCGCCTCGGTGCCTGCTGCGACTTCGTCGTTGTCTTCGACGAGCAGCACGCGCAGGCCTTGTGGCGGATTCGCGCTGTCCTCGCGCACTTCGGGCTCGCGCTTGACCGCGGGCGCGGCTGCGGCGCGCGGCAGATACAGATGCACCGAAGTGCCCGCGCCAATCGCACTGTCGATGGCGGCAAGGCCGCCCGAACGCTCGCAGAACGCGAACACCTGCGGCAGACCGAGACCCGTGCCCATGCCCTTCGGCTTGGTCGTGTAAAGCGGTTCGAAGGCGCGCGCGAGCACATCATGCGACATGCCCACGCCGGTATCTTCGAGCGACACATGCACGAAGTCGCCGTCGAGCGGAAAGCCCTCGCCCGGCCGGAACGCCATGTTGCGCGCGTGCACGGTGAAGCGCCCGCCGTTGGGCATCGCGTCGCGCGCGTTGACGGCGAGATTGATCAGCGCGAGTTCGAATTCGGCGACGTCGACCAGCACCGGCCACACGTCCTCATCGACATCGACGACGAGCGAAACTTTCGCGCCCAGCGACGCACGCAGCAATTCGCGGCTGGCGGGCAGCCAGCGGCCCACGTGAATCGTCTCGTTGCGCAGCGGCTGCTTGCGCGCGACGCCCAGCAACTGGCGCGTCAGTGATTGCCCACTTTTGAGCGCGCGCTCGACCGCCGACAATTCGCGCTCCAGAGCCGCCGCGCCGCGCCGGCGCGCGATCTGCACATTGGCCGAAACGATCATCAGCAGATTGTTGAAATCGTGCGCGACGCTGCCGACCAGGTTGCCGAGCGCTTCCATCTTGCGCGACTGCCGGTAAGCCGATTCGATCGAGCGACGCATCGACGCTTCGGCCTGCCAGCGCTCCCAGGCTTCCTCTTCGGCGGCGAGGCGGCGCAGCGACAGCCAGATTACGCACCACAGCGCGATCGACGGCGTGAACATCGAAATCAGCAACACGCTCAGATGCCGATACCACCCGGCCCAGACCGCCGCCGAGCGATACGCGCAGGTCACATAGACGGGATACGCGCCCACGCGCCGGAACGCCACGATGGCATTGCCGCCGAGCAGTTGCGAATGCATGCGCACGACGCCCGAGTCCTTGCCGAGCGCGAGCGCGGCGGCGAACGGCGTGCCGGGCGTGACCGTATCGGGAATCGTCGGGCGCGCGCCGGATGCCGCTTTCGGCGCCGATGCGGATATCGCCGAAGCCGCTGCCGGTGAACTCAGCGTCGCGCGCGGCGGCGGCTCGAACGCGAGAATCGCGCCATCGCTGCGCACGAGCCCGAGCGCCATCGGCGAATCGTCGCCGAGCAGTTCGCTGTAGAACTTGTTGAAGTAGCGCGGACGCAGCGCCACCGACACGAGGCCGGCGAATTGCCCCGCCGCGTCGCGTCGCGCGATGCCGGTGTTGAATACGGTCTCGCCGCTCACCTGCCCCACCATCACGCGCGAAACGTGATCGACCACGCGTCCGGCGCGAATGCCGACGAAATCGTCGCGCGTGGCGATCGAGACGGGCGGCGGCGGCGAGTAACGGCTGCTCGCGAGCAGATTGCCGTTGCGCCCAAAGATCGACACGGCGGCCACCTGCGGATAACCGCCGCCGATCGCGTCGAGTTTTTCGTGGATCTGCGCTTCGTTCGCGCGAATGCCCTCGTCGTCCAGTTCCTCCACGCCATCGACGATGCGCGCGTCGAGCGCGTCGTTCATGTCAAAGACTTTCAGCGCGTGCTCCTCGGCCACGCGCACGGTGCGCAGCGTGGTGTCGGTGGCGTCGGCTTCGCGGGTGCGCAGGTCGCTGTAGGCCATCGCGGCCACGTAGACGCAGGGCAGCACGATCGCGGCGAGCAGGAGCGCGATCAAGGTGCGGCGGCGGACCGTGAAGTCGTGGCTGGGCGCCGCCGGAAACGGCGCTTCGTCGGTGCGCGACGGCAGCAGCGAACGGTCGTCTGGCCCGGGTGGCCGGTCGGAAATCATCGTACGGAAAGGGCTGGGAGCGGCGGCGGAGCTTTTTGAGATCGCAGATGACATGATAAACGACCCGGCTCGCGCCGCCGCGTTCGGGGCCTCATCGATAAATGCCCGCTGGAAGAAAAATTCACCCGATTCATGCGTAATTTGAGCAATGAGCCATGCGAATCGAATCGCGTTGCGCCCAGGTTGCACCTTGCTCGCAAAGTAAGGCGATTTTTCTGTCAGAACAGGCGATTGCGCGAAAATCCATCGAGCGCAAACGTACACAAAAGGATAATCATCGGACTTTATTTAAGGGATCGATCAATTATTTTCCCTAAATCGCGAAAAATAAGTCATTTTCATTCGTCGATCATTTATCGGCGAGTTGCATTTGTTTCCGTTTGCTTCGAGAATCGCGGACACGATGAATAAGACACCCGAAAATGGGTGAATTGTTTACCGCGCCGTTTTGGTGTTTTCGATGCGTAAGCCGAAAGGACGCGGTGAGAAACGGGGTTGCTACTGTCAGGCTGGCGAGGTTCGCCGCTGCTGCCATCCGTGCCGCGTTACACCGATACGCGCACGCAGGCCTCTGCTGCTTCTTCGACTTGTCCCGACGCCCGGCCGAATCGCCCAGAACGCTGCCGCATGGCGGCCGAAAGTAAGTTGGCGTAAGCCGGCAATTCCATGCTTTACGCATAAAATGCGCGCACCGCTAAAGTTTTTGCGCGCGCCGCCGTCAATACGTCTTAACGCATTCCGTCCAACGCACTCTCAGCCTGCCTATCCATGTCCTTGCCCATCGTGATCGCCGACGATTCGCTGCTAGCCCGCAAGGTGCTCACGAAGGCGCTTCCCGAGGACTGGGACGTCGAGATTTCCTACGCGTCGAACGGACGAGAAGCGCTGGCGCATTATCGCGCCGGGCGTGCACCGGTCATGTTTCTCGACCTCACGATGCCCGATATGACGGGCTTCCAGGTTCTCGAAGCGCTCCAGCATGAGGACCTGAATACCTTCGTGATCGTCGTTTCCGCCGATGTCCAGCCGCGCGCCCAGGAGCGCGCACTGGCGCTCGGTGCGATGGCGTTCGTGCCGAAGCCGGTCACCCAGGAAGCGCTGCTACCCATCCTGAAGGAGTACGGGTTGTATGCCTGATCGAGTGTTCACGGAACTGCAGCGCGACGCCCTGCAGGAAATCGCCAATCTCGGCATGGGTCAGGCGGCTACGCGCCTGTCGGGCCTGCTCAATGCGTTCATCGAACTGTCGGTGCCGCGTGTGCGCGTGGTGGCGGTGCGCGAGGCGGCGCAGGCGCTGCGCGAAATGACCGGCATCGATGGCCCGGTCACCGCAGTGCGACAGGGCTTTCGCTCCGAGATCAAGGGCGAGGCGCTGGTGATCTGCCGCAGCGGCGAAATCGGCGAACTGGGTGCGCTGGTCGGCGGCCCATTCGCGGAATCGGCGTGGGATGCGCTCACGGAACAGGAACTGATTTTCGACGTGGCGAACGTGCTGACGGGCGCGTGCGTATCGTCGATGCTCGACCAGCTCGGGCGCTTGCCGGTGTTCTCGCAGCCTGGCCTGCTGGGCGAGGCCGTCACGCTCGACGAGGTGTTCCAGCCCGGCCTGCTGGCCTGGGATCTGGCGCTGCTCGTCGAAGTCAATTTCGCGCTGGAAGACCAGCGCTTCCGCGCGCATCTCGTCATGCTGATGGCCGAGGAGTCGATTTATCATGTGAGCCGCGCCATCGACGCCATGCTCCATAGCCTATGACTACCCCTGTTTCATCGCCCTCGCTCTCCGACCTCGTCGCGGAGCGTGTTGGTTTCGGCATCTTCGTCCTCGACCGCGAGATGAACGTGCTGATGTGGAATCGCTTCATGCAGGACCACAGCGGCGTGGCCGCCGAAGACGTGATCGGCCGTCCGGTCTTCGAACGTTTTCCCGAACTGCCGCGCGCCTGGCTCGCGCGCAAGGTCGAAAGCGTGTTCCAGCTGGGTAGCTTCGCCTTCAGCTCGTGGGAACAACGCCCTTACCTGTTCCGCTTCGATCACGATCGCCCCATCACGGGCGGCGTCGACTACATGCAGCAGGACTGCACCTTCATGCCGCTGATGCGCGATCGCGAAGTGATCGCCGTGTGCGTGACGATCACCGATGTCACGCACGTGAGCGTGATGCAGCGCGAGCGCGAGGAAGCGGTCACCAAACTGCGCGAATACGCCGATCGCGACGGCCTCACGGGCATCGGCAACCGGCGCTATTTCGAAACGCGTCTGGCCGAGGAGTTCTCGCGCTGGCAGCGTTATGGCGGCGAGATGTCCGTGCTGCTGTTCGATCTGGACCACTTCAAGAAGATCAACGACGAATTCGGCCACGTCGCCGGCGACACGGTGCTGCGCACGATGGCGCAGCGCGTGGCCGGCGTGGTGCGCAAGGAAGACATTTTCGGGCGCTTCGGCGGCGAGGAATTCGCGCTGCTGCTGCCGTGCACGCCGCTCGACGACGCAATGCACGTGGCCGAAAAGATCCGTCATACGATCGGCGATACGCCTGTGGACGTGCAGGGCGACGTCGTGGCGGTGACGGCCAGCGTGGGCGCGGCGTCGGCGCGACCCGGCTCGAACGACTACGAGGTCATGATCAACGAGGCGGACGCCGCGCTTTACAGCGCCAAGCGCCAGGGCCGCAACCGCTCGGTGGTGCTGCTGCACGAGCTCAATTAGCTCCTCGAGCAGGACGAGGGGTTCCGGCGCGCGTTCCCCGAGTATCAGCGGCGTCGGCGAAATTATCGGGGAAATTGAGCGAAGTTAGGTTAAAAATCGCGTGCAATGTGCGATTAACCGGCTGGGCAAATCCTCCGAAGGCGGCGCGAACCCACCGCGCCCCGTTTCCCTTTGCTTGCCCCAACCGCCCCCTGACTGCGGCAGCAGGCAAAGGTTGATATACTTTTGGCCGTTTCGTGCGACACGCACCGTCCGCTCACGTCACGAGCATCGACAAACCATCCCCCTATTGGGGGTTTGGGGGGCTTTTGCCCAAACTTCTGTGAGATGTTGAACTTAGCCTGATCGCGAAGTCCACTTAATGTATTGCTCTGGTTACCACCAGAGTCCGCCCTGTCAGCGGCAGTACCTCCGCCGACAAGGCGAAAGTACCGTTTACATCACCTTGGCCAATCGGCCCAAGGCTCACTGTGACGACGAGCGTACTTAGCTCGATCCATCATTGTTCACACTCGGAAGTCTTCGGCCGACGAGTGCAGCGAACCTGCTATGCGACTAGCAGTAGCCTACGGAGACATGCGTCACTGGTAACGGTGAGGTGTGAAGCTTTCCTGACAATGCAGTCCCCGGTATTTCACGGGTCGGAAATCGCCGTGAGGCGGTCTCCGAGACACTCCCAGCAGGAAGGGGGTCGAGACGCTAGGCTGACTGACATGGCTAACGTATGTGAATCACTGATAAACCCCGTGACAAAAGCGGTGCCAAAACTGCTGACAGGCATCAACCAAAATGGTGTGCGGTCGGCTAGCTCGTTGAAACGTCGGGCTACGTCGCCAATCGACCGCCGGGGAAGAGGTGGAGCCTAAACCAGTCGTGTGATGGATCGGGAACGTGGTAAGCCCGTAGGGTCGCCTGCGGAGCATTGCAGGCAAGCGAACCGCAAGGAACGCCGTTGACTGTGCGGGTATGGGAGGACGGAGAAAGCGAAAGGTATCCTGTAATGGGATGCATAGGGGTTGAGACATTACCCCACGCGAAAGCGGGCAGACTTCCGTTTGGTCTACCGTCGCAAGACGGCTGACGAACCTCTAGCGGAAATTGTGATCGCTGGCGATCTTGGTCGTCAGCGCTGTTATTACCCCGTTGCGGGAGCAAAACGCTCCCGCAAGGGGCGTGTTGCTCCTCGTGCGGGATTCACTTCTTCAAGCGGGAGAGCAGCATGAGAGTATCTGTCCGAAAGGATCGATCTGCGCTCTCACACGCGCCGGATAACTGGTACGCCGTAGATTGGCGACGAGTCGAACGGAACGTGGGAGGGATGCAGATTCGAATTGCGAAGGCGACGCGGGAAGGCGACTGGCGCAGGGTGAAAGCCCTGCAACGAATGTTGACCCGCACGTTGTCCGCGAAGTTGTATGCGGTGCGACGTGTTACGCAGAACCAAGGCGCGCGAACGGCTGGAGTCGATCGCGAACTATGGGATTCGCCTGACAGCCGATGGGAAGCCATCGGCAGATTAAAGCGGCGTGGATATAAGGCTTTGCCATTACGGCGAGTCTTCATCCCCAAGGCCAACGGGAAAGAACGCCCGCTGGGCATTCCGACCATGCGAGACAGGGCGATGCAGGCCCTGTATCTATTGGCCTTGGAGCCCGTGGCAGAGTCGACGAGTGACCCGAACTCATATGGGTTTAGGACCAACCGCTCTACGGCCGATGCCATGGCTCAGATCTTTGTGACCATATCCAGGCGCATTTCGGCCCAATGGATTCTGGAAGCAGATATCAAGGGCTGCTTTGATTACATCAACCACGACTGGCTGATTGACCGCGTTCAAATGGACAAGGGCATTCTCCGGAAGTGGCTGAGGGCTGGCCTGATTTACAAGGGGCAGCTACAGGCGACTGAGGCAGGTACGCCACAAGGGGGCATCATCTCCCCGACGTTGGCCAACGTGACTCTGAACGGTCTGGAAAGTGAACTGACAGCGCATCTCATCGCGCGTCACGGGATCAAGAAGGCCGGGAAGCTGAAAGTTAACTTGGTGCGATACGCCGACGATTTCGTCATTACTGGTGCCTCGAAAGAGATACTGGAAAACGAAGTCAAACCTTGGATCGAAGAATTCCTTGCACAACGAGGCCTTCAACTCTCTGAGGAAAAGACGCGTGTGGTCCACATTGACGATGGCTTCGACTTCCTTGGGTGGAATTTCCGGAAGTACTCCGGAAAGCTGCTCATCAAGCCGAGCAAGAAAAACGCGCAAGCGTTCTATCGCAAAGCTGTGGACGTCATCAGTACCAACAAGACGGTGAAGCAGGAAGGACTGATCCGACTGCTTAACCCGATGTTGCGCGGCTGGGCTCAGTATCACAGTCCAGTTGTGGCTAAGCAGGCGTACACACGCATGGAGCATCTGTTGTTTAAGCGGCTCTGGCGGTGGTCCAGGCGGCGACATCCCCAGAAGAGCACGGATTGGGTGAAGAGGAGGTACTTTCACGCGGTCGGTTCTCGCTCTTGGGTGTTTGCCGCGCCAGTGGTTCGAGAGGACGGCAGCAAAGGGCTCTTCGATTTGTACCAACTCAGCGGTACGGAAATCAGGCGCCATAAGAAGATCAAGGGGGAATTCAACCCCTTCGATCCGATGTGGGAGCAATATGGCGAGCAGTTGCGGCAGGAGCGCATGTGGGATTCGATGCGCTATCGAAAGCAGTGGGCGTCGTTGTTTATGTCGCAGCGAGGGCTATGCGCTCACTGCGACTGCGCTCTAACGGATGAGACAGGGTGGCACGACCATCATCTGGAATATCGGATGACGGGAGGGTCGAATGCCCTTTCCAATCGAGTGTTATTGCATCCGCACTGCCATCAGCAGGTGCACGCTGGTAAAATTGCAGTAACGAAGCCGGCCCTACTGTAGATAGGGTTTTGTTTTTGTAGGCTTGAGCTGTATGCGGGGAAACTCGCACGTACAGTTCTTAGGGGGCCCCGTTCCTGTAAAGGAATGGGGCTACCCTACCGGCCTCGCACCTTGAACGGTGTTCCGACAAGGCCGGTGCCTCGCGCGTGTCCGCGCGCGCGGGCGACCCGCGACTCGCGGGCCCGAATATCTGAAACGCCCCGTCGAGGGCGCCCCCCAGCGGAGTTCGTCTTGGCCGTTTCCAACCTCGTCGTGGACGATACACAGCAGACCGATGCTGCCGCCGCTTCGTCGGGCAGTTCGTTTTATCTCGCGATGCGCATTTTGCCGCCGGCGCAGCGCGACGCCATGTATCAGGTCTACGCTTTTTGCCGCGCTGTCGACGACATCGCGGATAGCGACCTGCCGCGCGCCGAGCGTGCGGCGGGGCTCGACCAATGGCGCGCCGATATCGACGCGTGCTATGCCGGCACGCCGCGCGCGTCGCTGGCGGCGCTCACGCGCCACATCCATACCTTCGGTCTGCAGC
The DNA here is from genome assembly GCF_017104965.1 of Paraburkholderia sp. Ac-20340. Taxonomy (GTDB): domain Bacteria; phylum Pseudomonadota; class Gammaproteobacteria; order Burkholderiales; family Burkholderiaceae; genus Paraburkholderia. The sequence goes on along the minus strand of NZ_JAAGPR010000016.1, from coordinate 155,839 downwards.
GCGAGGATTTCCACGCGATGATCGACGGCATGGCCATGGACGCCGCCGAAGACATCTGCGCACCCGATGAAGACACGCTCGACCTGTACTGCGACCGCGTCGCGAGTGCGGCGGGCCGTTTGTCGGTGAGAATTTTCGGGATGGCAGACGAGCCTGGCCGCCTGCTCTCGCATCACCTCGGGCGCGCGCTGCAGCTCACCAACATCCTGCGCGATATCGACGAAGACGCCGATATCCGCCGCTGCTATCTGCCGCGCGAACTGCTCGCGCGCGAAGGCATCGCGGCCACGAGCCCGCACCAGATTGCCGCCGATCCGTCGCTGCCGCGCGTGTGCGCGACGCTGGTGGAGCGCGCGCTCAAGCATTTCGCCGAAGCCGACGCGATCATGGACCGCACGCCGCGCGTGCAGGTCAAGGCGCCGCGCATCATGTCGGGCGTCTATCGCGTGCTGCTCGAACGCACCGTCGATCGCGGCTTCGACCTGCCGCGTCCGAAGCTCGCCAAGCCGCGCGCACGGCTGATGTGGATCGTGGCGCGCTACGCGCTCTTCTGATGCCCCGGCTCGTCCACGTGATCGGCGCGGGGCTTGCAGGCCTCGCGGCGGCGGTCCGGTTGCAGCGGCGTGGCGTGCAGATCGCGCTGCACGAAGCGGCGGGCCAGGCAGGTGGACGATGCCGTTCGTACTATGACCGCGCGCTCGCGGCCACGCTCGACAGCGGCAATCACGTGGTGCTGGCGGGTCACGCCGAAACGCTCGACTACGTGCGCGAAATCGGCGCAGTCGATGCGCTGGCGGGCCCCGACGAACCCGGTTTCGCCTTCATGGATCTGGCGGCGCGCTCGCGCTGGAACGTGCGTTTCTCGCGTTCGCGCCTGCCGCTGTGGATCGCCGACGCCAACGCGCGCGTGCCCGACACGCGCACAATCGATTACCTCGCGGTGCTGCCGCTGCTGTTCGCCAAACCCGGACGCAGTGTCGCGCAGACCATGCAGTGCGCCGGACCGTTGTGGGAGCGGCTGCTGCGCCCGCTCTATCTCGCCGTGCTCAATATCGAGCCGCGCGAAGCGAGCGCGGAACTGGCGGGCGCGATGTTGCGCGAGGCGCTGTCGATCGGCGGCGAGGCGTTCCGGCCGCTGACCGCGCGCCACGGCCTGTCGAGCGCTTTCATCGATCCGGCGCTGCGCATGTTGCAGCACGGCGGCGCGGCCATCCGGCTCGATTCGCCGCTTCAGGAGATCGTGTACGACGACGCGTCGCAGCGCGTCGCCGCACTCGATTTCGACAGTGGCCGCGTGCTGCTGGGCGCCGATGAAGCCGTGCTGCTGGCGGTGCCGTCCGCGGCGGCCGCCGCGCTCGTGCCGGGCTTGCCGACGCCGCAACGCCATACCGCCATCGTCACGCTGCATTTCGCGATCGAGCCGCCGACCGGCCTTGCTACGCCGATGGTGCTGGTCAACGGCACGGCGGGCTGGCTCAACGCCTCGACGGGGCGCCTTGCCGCCACGATCCACGACGCGGGCGAACTGCTGCTGCTCGCGCCCGAAGAACTCGCGCGGCGCGTCTGGACCGACGTGGCGGCCGCCGCCTCGCTGCCTGCCGATCCCGTGCCCGCGTGGCAGATCGCCAGCGATGCCCAGGCCGTGTTCGCCGCCACGCCGCAGGAAGAATTGCGCCGCCCGTCGGCGCGCACCCGCTGGAACAATTTGACGCTCGCAGGCGACTGGACCGCAACCGGTCTGCCCGCGACGATCGAAGGCGCAATCCGCTCGGGCCGCAAGGCTGCGGATCTGCTCCTGTCTTGACACCAGGATGTACCGATGAACGATCTCTCCCAGGCCCCGGCCGACGACTTCGCACCCGCGCCCGACGCCACCGGCGCTCCGATTGGCGCCAGTGTTGGCACCACCGCCGGCACGCCCGTGCCCGCCGCCGTGCTGGCCCACGACGAAGGCCTCGCGGCCGGCCTCGACGCCGCCGTGGCGCGCGCGACCGACGCGATCCTCGCCGACCAGCGCGCCGACGGCCACTGGGTCTACGAACTCGAAGCCGACGCCACGATTCCCGCCGAATACGTGCTGCTGGTCCACTACCTCGGCGAAGAAGCGAACCTGGAGCTCGAAGGCAAGATCGCGCGCTACCTGCGCCGCATCCAGCTGCCGGGCGGCGGTTGGCCGCTCTTCACCGACGGCGACATGGACGTGAGCGCCAGCATCAAGGCGTACTTCGCGCTGAAGATGATCGGCGACGCCGAAGACGCGGAGCACATGGTGCGCGCGCGCGAAGCGATCCTGGCGGCGGGCGGCGCGGAGAAGGCCAACGTCTTCACGCGCATCCTGCTGGCGCTGTTCGGCGTGGTCACCTGGTACGCAGTGCCGATGATGCCGGTCGAGATCATGCTGCTGCCGAAGTGGTTCCCGTTCCATCTGTCGAAGGTGTCGTACTGGGCGCGCACGGTGATCGTGCCGCTGCTGGTGCTGGGCGCGAAGCGTCCGGTTGCGAAGAACCCGCGCGGCGTGCGGATCGACGAACTGTTCCACAGTGCGCCTGTCAGCACCGGTCTGAACGAGCGCGCGCCGCATCAAAGCCCGGGCTGGTTCGGCTTCTTCCGCGCCGTGGACGGCGTGCTGCGCGTGACCGATCCGCTGTTCCCCAACTACCTGCGCCAGCGCGCCATCGACGCCGCCGTGGCCTTCGTCGACGAACGCCTGAACGGCGAAGACGGCCTGGGCGCGATTTTCCCGGCCATGGCGAACGCCGTGATGATGTACGACGTGCTTGGCTATCCGGCCGATCATCCGCATCGCGCGATTGCGCGCCAGTCGGTCGAAAAGCTCGTCACGATTCACGCCGACGAAGCCTACGTGCAACCGTGTCTCTCGCCGATCTGGGACACCTCGCTGGCCGCCCATGCGCTGATCGAAACCGGCGACGCGCGTGCGCACGAAGCCGCGCGGCGCGGCCTCGAATGGCTGCTGCCGCTGCAGATTCTCGACGTGCGCGGCGACTGGATCTCGCGCCGCCCGGATGTGCGTCCCGGCGGCTGGGCGTTCCAGTACGCCAACCCGCACTACCCCGACGTCGACGATACGGCCGTGGTGGTGGCCGCGATGGAGCGCGTCGACAAACTCGACAAGACCCGCAATTTCGACGAACCGATCGCGCGGGCGCGCGAATGGGTGGTCGGCATGCAGAGCAGCAACGGCGGCTGGGGTGCGTTCGAGCCGGAAAACACCCACGAATACCTGAACAACATCCCGTTCTCGGATCACGGCGCCCTGCTCGATCCGCCGACCGCCGATGTGTCGGGCCGTTGTTTGTCGATGCTCGCGCAGCTCGGCGAAACGCTGACCACCAGTGATCCGGCGCGGCGCGCGTTCAACTACATCCTCGCCGAGCAGGAGTCCGACGGCAGCTGGTACGGCCGCTGGGGCATGAACTACATCTACGGCACGTGGACGGCGCTGTGCGCGCTGAACGCGGCGGGCCTCGAGCATCACGACGCGCGCATGAAACGCGCGGCGCAGTGGCTGATCGCGATCCAGAACGACGACGGCGGCTGGGGCGAAGACGGCACCAGCTACAAGCTCGAATATCGCGGCTACGAGCGCGCGGACAGCACGGCGTCGCAGACGGCGTGGGCGCTGCTCGGCCTGATGGCGGCGGGCGAAGTGAATCACCCGGCGGTGGCGCGCGGCATCGAATGGCTGCAGGCGACGCAGCGCGAGCACGGCCTGTGGGACGAAACGCGCTTCACGGCGACGGGCTTCCCGCGCGTGTTCTATCTGCGTTATCACGGCTATCGCAAATTCTTCCCACTGTGGGCGCTCGCGCGTTATCGCAACCTCAAGCGCGAAGGCGCGACGCTCGTGAAGGTCGGTCTGTGATGGCGGCGGTGGCAAGTTTGAAGACGGGCGGCGCGCTGCCCGTGATCGCCGTGACCGGCATGGCGTTCGAAGCGGGTATCGCGGCGGGCAAAGGCCAGGACGGCATCGAGGCGGTCTATGCCGCGCGCGCCGATCTGCTCGAACGCGCGCTGACGGCGGCGCTCGATCGTGGCGCGGCGGGCGTGATCAGCTTTGGCACGGCGGGCGGCCTCGGGCCGGATCTGGAGCCGGGCACGCTGGTGATCGCGGATGCGATCGAAGGCCCGTTTGGCCGCGTCGATTGTGACAAGGCGTGGAGCGAGCGCATGGCGGCGGCTTTGCTGGCCTCGCCGCTGGCGGCGCAGACGCGTCGCGGCGTGGAAGCGTCCGTGGCCGCCGCGCTCACGGGCGCGGCCGACAAGGCGGCGCTGCATCAGGCGAACGGCGCGCTGGCCGTCGATATGGAGTCGCATCTGGCGGCGGCTGCGGCGGCCGCTCGCGGTCTGCCGTTTGTGGTGTGCCGTGCCGTGGTGGACCCGGCCTGGCGCAGCCTGCCGAAGGCCGCAATGGCGGGCCTGCGCGACGACGGCACGACCGCCGTGCTGCCGGTTCTGCGCGAACTGGCGCGCGATCCGCTGCAATTGGGCGGCTTGCTGCGCATTGCCGCCGATGCCGGCGCGGCGCGCAAGGCGCTGACGGCTGCCCGGTGTGTGTTGATTGAATCTGGCGCGTTTTTTCCGCGCTGATCGGCGAAACCATGCAGCGGGAATATTGAAATCCTAGGGAAAACCCCTATCTCTGGTAATATCTTAGTGTTAACCCTAGGTCCGAACCTTCGAGGTCTGGGGACGGATCAAGCATGGGAGTACCAGAGAATGAATTTTCATACCCGCAAGTGGGTCAAGCCTGAAGACCTGAATCCTAACGGCACCTTGTTCGGCGGCAGCCTGCTGCGCTGGATCGACGAAGAAGCGGCCATTTACGCGATCTGCCAGCTGGACAACCAGCGCGTGGTGACCAAGCTCATCTCCGAAGTCAATTTCGTGAGTTCGGCGCGTCAGGGCGACATCATCGAACTGGGCATCACCGCGACTGACTTTGGCCGCACCTCGATCACGATGCGTTGCGAAGTGCGCAACAAGGTCACGCGCAAGAGCATTCTGACGATCGAAAAGATGGTGTTCGTGAACATGGGTGCCGACGGCAAGCCCGCGCCGCACGGCCGCGATCGCATTCGTTACGCCGAAGAGGCGTACGAGCGTTATCGCGAGACCGTGCATACGTCGGCGGACGCCACGATGCTGGCAGCCGCTAAAGAGGCTGAAAGCATGGAGCAGCACGAAGACGAAGCGGTGCATTGAGCGGCTTCGTTTTACTGGCTTCGCGTTGAATAAAAAACCCGGCAAGGTCGATGACCTTGCCGGGTTTTTCACATCTGCACGACCCGCCATTCAAGCGGGCCGCATCACATCAAATTCAAGGCGCCGATGCCGGTTGCGCGGGCGTTGCCGCGGCAGGCGCCGACGCCGCCTTGGCCGGCACTGCGCCGGACGCCGCCTTGGGCGCGGAAGCCGCAAGCGGAGCCGACGCGGCAGCATTCGCCCCGGCAGCCGGTGCAGCCGCACTGCCCTCGCCCGGATCATCGTAGTTCGGCAGGCCGTTCTTGTTCGACGCTCCCGAGCCCGCAGCATCGCCCTTCGACTCGCCCGGATCGTCGTAATTCGGCAGACCGTTATTCGACTTGCCCGTGCCGCCGCCGTTATCGTCGGTGGCGCCCGGATCGCCGTAATCCGGCAACGGCGCGTTGGCGCTTTGCGAACCGTTGATCATCGACTGGCGTTGCTGCCGGTACGCGTCGCGCACGAACGAATACTTGTCGAGCGCCGCCTGCTGCAGCAGGTCGGTTGCGCCCAGCAGATCCGCGCGCGTGCTGACGAATTGCGCGATATACATCGGGTTGCGCACGGCAGGCTCGATGTAGTTGAGCAGGTTGAACTTCACGTCCACACCCATGCCGATGCCGTCGCGAATCGAGCTCGGCCCGAACACCGGCAGCACCAGATACGGACCGGCCGGCACGCCGTAGTGGCCCATCGTCAGACCGAAGTCCTGATGGTGCTTCGGCAGGCCCGCAGGCGTGGCGAAGTCGATCAGGCCGCCCAGACCGAAGGTCGAGTTCATCGCGAGACGCATGAGGTCTTCGGTGGCGTCGGTGATCTTCAGTTGCAGCAGGTCGTTGGCGAAGTTGCTGATATCCCCGAGATTCGAGAAGAAGTTCGAGATCGCCTGGCGCATCGGCTGCGGCGTGACTTTCTGGTAACCCTTCGCGATCGGCTGCGCGATATGGGTGTCGAGCGCGTCGTTAAACGTAAAGATCGCCCGGTTCGCAGGTTCGAACGGGTCACCCGGCTTGCGGTCAGGACCGGTTGCGCAGCCCGACGTCACGAGGAGCGTCAGGCTCGCTGCCGCCATGGTGAGCGCGGCTTTTTTCTTCATCATTGATCGATCCCCTGCATTTGCGATCGTGCGCGCTTGACGCGCGGCTTGCCCATCAGCACCGGTTGGAACACCACGGCGCCGATCAGCGTACATAACAAGGACAGCGCGAGCAGTTTGCCCATGCTCGACGTGCCCGGATGGTGCGAAAGCCACAGGCTGCCGAACGCCGTGGCCGTGGTTGCGGCCGAGAACAGCACCGCATGTGTGAGGCTCGAGTGCAGGAGGCCGGTTTGCCCCGCGCGCCATGCCATCACGAAATAGATTTTGAACGCGACGCCGACACCCAGCATCAGGGGAAGCGCGATGATGTTGGCGAAATTGAGTTGGATACCGAACACAACGCACAACTCGAGCGTCACCAGCGCCGATACCAGCAGAGGAATCAGCGTGCGCAGCACGTCGCCGAAATGGCGCAGCGTGATCCACAGCAGCGCCGTGATCAGCAGTACCGACCAGCCGGCCGCCTGCAGGAACGCAAGAATGATGACGTTGGCCGAATGCAGGATCGAGATCGGCCCGCCGATGGCGTTCGGCTCGGCGGCCTTCACGGCGTGCGAGAAGCGCGCGAGCATGACGTCGTCGTTCGGATCGACGCCTGCGGGCACGCGCGGCGCGACATCGACGATCGCCTGGCCCGTCACCGACGATACCCAGTCGTGAACCATCTCGGGCGGCAGGTTTTCGCGCGTGATTTCGGACGGCTGCAGCAGGCGTTCGAGCTGCGCGAAGGCTAGCTTGAGCGGCTGGCTGAAGGCGGTTTCGGCCTTGTCGCGCACGGCGGGGCTGGCGGCCGCGAGTTTCATCAGACCATCCGACAGATGTTGGGCTTGCGCCGCGCCCGGACCCGGATGATCGCCGGCCGCGAGCGCAAGCTGATTCGCCGCGCGCTTGAGCGTATCGACGCGCACGGCGTCGGTCACCGGCGACGACGGCTGCTGCGTGAGCGCCGGCATCAGTTGCTGCGAGGCGCTGGCGATCAGCATGAGCTTTTGCTGCTGATCGGCGGGGATCAGCGAGCTGAGCGTGGTCGCGCGGCCGACTTCCGGCAGCTTGCCGAGCTTCGCGGCGATCTTGTCGGCATCGGCCAGCGTAGGCGCGAGCACGCTGACATCGTTGATCGAAATCACCGGCGAATTCTTCAGCGCGATGAGCGTCGCCATCGATTCCGTGTGCGGGTCCTTCAGATGCAGCGGATTGAAGTCGAAGCGCAGGAAATACAGCAGCGGCGACGCGCCCAGCACGACGATCAGCGTGCCGATCAGCACCGGCTTGCGATGCTCGGCGAGCCATTTATCCACGGGCGCGAGAAACGCGAAGCCCGGCGAAGCCCGTTCGCCCTTGGGCTTGAACACGCTGATGAGCGCGGGTAGCAGCGTCATGTTGGCGATATACGCGACGAACATGCCCACCCCGGCGATCTGGCCGAGTTCCGACAGACCCTTGTACGCGGTCGGCAGGAACGAAAAGAAACTTTCCGCCACGGCGATCGCCGCGAGCGTGAGCGGCACGCCGATCAGGCGCGCGGTCTTGAGCAGCGCAACATCGAGGCGATCGTCCTGATAACGCTCCTCGCGATACTTCACGCCGAACTGCACGCCGAAGTCCACGCCCAGCCCCACGAACAGCACCATGAAGGCGACCGACAGCATGTTGAGCGAGCCGATCATCAGCAGACCCAGCGCCGCCGTGACGGCGAGGCCCACGACCAGCGTGATCAGCACCGCGCCGATCAGACGGCCCGAGCGCAGCGCGAGCCAAAGAATCAGCAGCACGACGATGGCGGTGATTGCGCCGTTGAGCGCGGCGCCGTCCTGCACCGAGGCGAATTCGTCGTCGGCGAGCGGCTGTTCGCCGGTCAGGCGCACGCGTGCGCCGTATTCGGTGTCCAGATGCAGCGAGGCGGCAGTGTCGCGAATCGCCTGCGTGGCGTTCGCGCCCGCCTTGAGCGCGCCGAAGTTCAGCACTGGTTGCACGGTGACGAAGGAGAACGCGGGCTTCGTCGCCGCGTCCTTGTCCACCAGCGCGCGCCACGAGAACGCGGCGGGTTTGCCCGCGAGCACCTGATCGACGGTATCGGCGGCGCTGCCGAGCAAGGCGGCCATCTGCGGCAGCTTCACCTGGCCGATGGTCAGCGGCAGTTGCAGCGTGGTCGTGAGCGTGCCGGCGAGGCCCGCGAGACTCGGGTCTTTCGCCAGTTGATTGATCAGCGGGCGCGCCTGCACGAGCTGGCCCGTGGTGGACAGCACGGTGGGCGTCGACGGGAACAGCAGGCCGTTGTGTTCGAAGAACGGGCCGCCCGCAGGCTGCGAAACGGCGCTGAATTCGCGCGTGTCCTGTCCCAGGGCGCCGGCGAGCTTGTCGGCGGCGGCATCCGCGAGTTCGGGCGCCTGCGCTTCGACCACCACGAGCAGCGAGCCGCTGCGCTGCGGGAACGCGCGATCCTTGGCGTCGCCGAGCGCGGCCCATTCGGCGTTGTTTTCGACGAGGCCGCTGATGTCCGTGTTGATCTTGAAATGCTTCGCGACGTACGCGCCGCTGAGCACGGCAAGTACGAGCGCGAGTGTGATGACCCACGCCGCGCGGCGCACAGACCAGGCGACGAGGTGGATGATGAATGGCTTCAGCATAAAGGCGAGGGGGCCTTGTCGTTTAACTGTTCTTGAATGAAGCGCTCAAGTATACCGGCCCCGCCCAGTGAGGCGCGCCTCGCGCACACGAGCGCAACCGGCAAAGCCGTTATACTGGTTCGGCCGGGGCGGGATCGTCTCGCTCGTTGCGCCGCAACCTGCCCTTCCCGCCGGCACCCGATATTCACTGTTCCAAAAACGCGTATGAAACGTTATCTGACCGCATTTCTCGCCGCCGCCTTCCTGTCGGGCGTTTCGGGCGCCGCCTTCGCCCAGTCGTCGCCGGACGCTGTCGTGAAGGCCGCCGTCGAAGGCACCGTCAAGGCGATGCAGGCCGACCCGCAAGCCCGCGGCGGCGACATGGCCCAGATCACGAAAGTGGTCGAGACCCATTTCGTGCCCGCTACCGATTTCCAGCGCACCACGCGTATCGCGATCGGCAAGGCCTGGACCACGGCTACGCCCGAGCAACAGCAAAAGTTGTATGAGCAATTTCAACTCCTGCTTGTGAAGACCTACGCATCGTCGCTCGCGCAACTGCGTGACACCCAGGTCAACTTCAAGTTCGCACCGTCGAACACGGGGGCTGCCGCGAAGGACACCGTCGTGCAGTCGCACGTGCTCAGCAACGGCGGTGACGACGCGATCGACTACCGTCTCGAGCGTTCGGGCAACGGCTGGAAGATCTATGACATCAACATGATGGGCGCGTGGCTGATCCAGGTGTATCAGACCCAGTTCGCCGACCAGATCGCCAAGGGCGGCATCGACGGTCTCATCAAGTTCCTCGTCGATCACAACGCGCGCAGTTAATTCAGCGTAGCTAAACCAGCTTAGACGTTCAGGAAGTTTTCGCACGGCGCGTGCTCGAAAGAGACGCGCCGTGTGTGTTTTGGCGCGCGTTACTGCGCCTCCCGTTGTTTCGTTCTCTCGTTGCCTTTGCCGTTGCTCCAGCAACTTTTTTTGAGGCGCTTACTTCCTGCGATTTTCCACCGCGAACTTGATCAGTTCCGCCTGCCCGTCGATATCGAGTTTGCGCTTGAGATTGAGCCGGTGCGTTTCCACCGTGCGCACCGAGAGCCCCGCGCGCTGCGCAATCTGCTTGCTCGACAGCCCTTCGGCGAGCGCATCGAGAATGTCGCGCTCGCGCGGCGTGAGGCGCTCGATGGGCGTTTCCTTGAGCGACGCCTGAATCATGCGCGCGCCCAGTCCCGCGCTGAAAAACGTCTGCCCCGCCAGCACGGCCCCGATCGCGCGCACGATCTCCGCGCCCGGCGAATCCTTCAGCACATAGCCGCTCGCGCCCGCGCGCAGCGCCTGCGTCACGTACTCGACGTTATCGTGCATCGACAACATCAGCACGCGGATCGCCGGAAAGCGTTCGTGAAAAATGCCGGCGAGCGCGATGCCGTTCATGCCGGCCATGCCCACGTCCATCAGTGCGAGATCGGGCTCGAGCGCGGCGGCGAGTGTGATGGCTTCGTCGGCGTTACCGGCTTCGCCCGCGACTTCGAGGCCCGGCACGGCTTCGAGCCGCGCGCGCAGACCGTCGCGCACGAGCGGGTGATCGTCGACGAGAATAAGGCGCGCGGCCTTCGCTGCTTCGTTCATGGTGTCTCTGTGTGTTTCGGTGCTGCGCTGATGTGTTTTGCCGGAATCGGCACCCACGCGGTCAGGATCGTGTGTCCCGGTTTCGAGCTGATGTCGAGTTCGCCGCCCAGCGGTTCCAGCCGTTCGCGCATGTTACGCAATCCCATGCCGGCGCGCGGGTCGGCTTGCGCGAGCGCGACGTCGAACCCGCGGCCGTTATCGGCGATGGCGAGCGTGACGCCGTCCTGCGCGATATCGAGCGTGAGCATCGCGCGGCGCGCGTGAGCGTGTTTGACGATGTTGGTGAGCGCTTCCTGGGCGATGCGAAACAGCGCGGTGTTGACGGCATCGGGCAGCGGCGCGCTGCGCGGGTTGCGGTACGCGCCGCCCTCGCCCGTCTGCGTGAAGCCGATTTCGATGCTGGCCTGGCTGGTTGGATCGGCTTCGTCGGCTTCGTGCGCTTCATCGGCCAGTTCGCGCGTCAGTTGTTCGAGCGCGGCGGCCAGGCCCAGATCGTCGAGCATTGCCGGGCGCAGCGCGTGCGAAATGCGGCGCACTTCGCGCAGCGTGTCGGACAGCCGCGTGAGTCCGGTCGAAAGCGAGGTTTCCGCGGCGACCACCCGCGTTTCGCCGCGCTCGAAACGCGCAAGCGCCGATTCGAGCAGCAGTTTCGCCGATACGAGCATCTGGCTGATGCCGTCGTGCAATTCCCGCGAGAGCCGCGCGCGTTCCTGTTCCTGCGATTCCACGACCTGCTGCGCGAGCCGCTTGAGCTTGGCGTCGGTGCTGCGATATTCGCTCACGTTGAGCACCAGCGCGCCGAGCGCGAACACGCCCACGCCCGCGAGCGCAATCACGCCGAGCCATTGCAGCGTGCGTTCGATATTGGCCGATGCCCGTTCGTCGATATGCGCGAGCGCGGTATCGACATCGTCGAGATAAATGCCGGTGCCGACCATCCAGCCCCAGCGCGGCAACGCGACCACATAGCCGAGCTTGGGCGCGAGCTTGCCCGTCGACGGCCGATGCCACATGTAGCGCACGTAACCGCCGCCGTGCTGCGCTGCGGCCACGAGTTGCTGGATCGTGAGCGAGCCTTGCGGATCGCGCAGATTCCACAGATCCTGGCCGACCAGACCCGGCTCGCGCGGATGCATCAGCGAGCGGCCGTGCATGTCGTAGACGAAGAAATAGCCGTCGGGGCCGAAGTCCATCTTTTGCAGCACGGCGAGCGCGGCGCGCTGGCGCGCGGCATCGTCGGCGGGTGTTGGGGTATTGGCCGCACCGGCGTCGGGCGCGTAGAGCGGCTCGATCGCGCTGGTGGCGAGCTCGACGTAATGACGCAGCTCGATTTCCTTGCTCGACAGATACGCGGCCTGCATGGTGGCGTGTTGCGTGCGCGCAAGCGACGTCGCCTGCTGCCTCACGCCGATGCCGATGCTGGCGATCGCCGCGAGAAACGGCACGACTGCGAGCAGGAAGATTTTGGTCTTCAGGCGGTCGTTGAAGAAAAATGGGGCGGGCATGGCGGCGTTCGGGAGCAGAGTGTGCAAGCATACCCGGGCGCGCGTTCGCGGGTTGGCGAATGCCGCGCGCGCCGCACGATGATTGCGCGCGCAACTTTTTTCTTTCGAGAGCCGATCCGATGATTCAAGCGATGACTGTGCGCGCGTTGGCTGTCGTATCGACTGCGCTGTTGCTTGGCGCTTGCGCTGGCGGACCGACATCGCCTGGCGCAGCGCAGATGGCGCAGAACGTGCCGCTCGTTATCGCGCATCGCGGCGGCACGGCCGACGCGCCCGAGAACACGCTCGCGGCGATCCGCACGGCGCTCGCCAATCACGCCGACGCGATCTGGCTCACGGTGCAACTGAGCCGCGACGGCGTGCCGGTGCTCTATCGCCCCGCCGATCTCGCCGCGCTCACCGACGCGCACGGCCCTATCGCCTCGAAAACGGCCGCAGAACTCGCGCAGGTCAACGCGGGCTGGCAGTTCAAGGCGCAGGATGCCTGGCCTTATCGGCGATCGCCTGTCGGCATTCCTACGCTGGCGCAGGCGCTGTCCGTCATTCCCGCCGATACCCTCGTCGTTCTCGACATGAAAGCGCTGCCCGCCGCGCCGCAGGCCGCCGCCGTGGCGCAGGTCCTGGACGAAGCCGATGCGTGGCATCGCGTGCTGCTCTATTCCACCGAAGCCGCGTATCAGCAGGCCTTTGCGGCGTGGCCGCGCGCACGCGTATTCGAATCGCGCGATGCCACGCGCGGGCGTCTGGCGACAGTTGCGCTTGCACATGCGTGTGAAGCGCCGCCTGCAGCCGGCGCGTGGACGGCATTCGAATGGCGTCGCAAGGTCGATCTGACGGAGCGCTTCACGCTCGGCGAAGCGCATTCGACGGTCAACGACGCGCAATTGTGGACGCCGCAAGCGGTGCAATGTTTTCGAACGCATCCGCGCGTGCATATCGTTGCGATTGCCGTGAACAGCGCGGCGGACTACAAGGCGGCCGCCTGTGCAGGCGTGGATGCCGTACTGGCGGATTCTCCACGCGAGATGACCGCGGTGCGCGACGCCTTGAAGAAGGGCTATCGCTGCCCGTGATCCGCTGACACCCTACGTGATACTACGTAGCAACCTTACGTAGTTGTCCGGTTGTGGGCCGCGCATTGAAAGCGAATACTAGGCGCCCATAGCGTGCGCCACGATGCGCCACGCTCCATGCGTTCTTTGTCTAGTATGAAGAACGCGTGCAAAAGACCACCCATCAGACTAAAAACATAAAACAGGAGACGTCATGAGTCGGACATCCAGTTTTGTCGTCTGGACGCTTGTCGCGCTGCTTGGCGCGTTCGCGTTCGGCACCATCGCGCTCGCGCACGGCGAACGCATTTCCGCACTGTGGATCGTGATTTGCGCGGTCTGCGTTTATCTCATCGCTTACCGCTTCTACTCGCGCTTCATTGCGTCGACGGTGCTGCAACTCGACGGTCTGCGCATGACGCCGGCCGTGCGTCACAACGACGGGCTCGACTACGTGCCCACCAACAAGTACGTGCTGTTCGGCCACCACTTCGCGGCGATTGCGGGCGCGGGTCCGCTGGTCGGCCCGGTGCTGGCCGCGCAGATGGGCTATATGCCCGGCATGCTGTGGATTCTCGCGGGCGTGGTGTTCGCGGGCGCGGTGCAGGACTTCGTGGTTCTGTTCCTCTCCACGCGTCGTGACGGCCGCTCGCTGGGCGACCTCGTGAAGATGGAACTCGGGCCGATCCCGGGCGTGATCGCCCTGTTCGGCACCTTCCTCATCATGATCATCATTCTCGCGGTGCTCGCGCTGATCGTGGTGAAGGCGCTGACGAACTCGCCGTGGGGCACGTTCACCGTGGCCGCGACGATTCCTATCGCGATCTTCATGGGTCTTTACGTGCGCTACATCCGCCCGGGCAAGATCGGCGAGATTTCGATCATCGGCTTCATCCTGCTGATGGCGTCGATTGCGTTCGGCCAGCACGTGCACGATTCGCCCACGCTCGCCGCCTGGTTCACGTTCACGGGCACGCAGCTCACGTGGATTCTGATCGGTTATGGCTTCGTGGCATCGGTGCTGCCGGTGTGGCTGCTGCTCGCGCCGCGCGATTACCTCTCGACCTTCCTGAAGATCGGCACGATTCTCGCGCTCGCGATCGGCATTCTGATCGTCGCGCCGGAACTGAAGATGCCCGCGTTCACGAAGTTCATCGACGGCACCGGTCCGGTGTGGTCGGGCAACCTGTTCCCGTTCCTCTTCATCACGATCGCGTGCGGTTCGGTGTCGGGCTTCCACGCGCTGATCTCGTCGGGTACGACGCCCAAGCTGCTCGATAACGAAACCAACGCGCGCTTCATCGGTTACGGCGCGATGCTGATGGAATCGTTCGTGGCGATCATGGCGCTGGTGGCCGCTTCGGTGATCGAGCCGGGCGTGTACTTCGCGATGAATGCGCCGCTCGCGGTGCTCGGCACCTCGCCGGATGCGGTCGCGCAGACCGTTGGTCATTGGGGCTTCGTGCTCACGCCGGACATGCTCACGCAAACCGCGCATGCCGTGGGCGAAACCACCATCGTCGCGCGCGCTGGCGGCGCACCGACGCTCGCCGTGGGCATGGCGCAGATCCTGCATCAGGTGATCGGCGGCGAAGCGATGATGGCCTTCTGGTATCACTTCGCGATCCTGTTCGAAGCGCTGTTCATCCTGACGGCTGTGGATGCGGGCACGCGCGCTGGCCGTTTCATGCTGCAAGACCTGCTCGGCACCTTCCACCCGGCGCTCAAGCGCACGGAATCGCTGCCGGCGAACCTGATCGCCACGGCGCTGTGCGTGGCCGCGTGGGGCTACTTCCTGTATCAGGGCGTGGTCGATCCGCTCGGCGGCATCAACACGCTTTGGCCGCTGTTCGGCATCTCGAACCAGATGCTCGCCGGTATCGCGCTGATGCTCGCCACCGTCGTGCTCTTCAAGATGAAGCGCGAGAAGTTCGCCTGGGTCACGGCGCTGCCGACGCTCTGGCTGCTGATCTGCACGCTCACGGCTGGCCTGCAGAAGATCTTCGATAGCAATCCGAAGGTGAGCTTCGTGGCGCACGCGCAGAAGCTGTCGGCGGCGCTCGATGCGGGCAAGATTCTCGCGCCGGCGAAGTCGGCCGAGCAGATGCAGCGCATGATCTTCAACGACTACGTGGATGCGGCGCTCTCGGGCCTGTTCATCTTCGTGGTGGTGAGCATCGTGGTGTACGGCCTGATCGCGATTGCGCGCGCGCGTCGCGTGGATCGTCCGACCGTGCAGGAAACGCCGTACGAAGCGCTGCCTGCGGGCGCGACGGTTGCGGCACGCCACGGCGCGCATTGAACGCACGCTTTAACGGAGCGCACCATGTTCTCGGAACTACGCGACAACGTGCAGACGGCCGGGCGCTATCTCGGCCAGGCCATGCGGCTGATGGTTGGTCTGCCCGACTATGACGGCTACGTTGCGCACATGCGCGCGACGCATCCGGATCGTCCGGTGATGACTTACGAAGAGTTCTTCCGCGAGCGGCAGAACGCGCGGTATGGATCGGGCGCGGGGAAGTGTTGCTGAGTCCGAACTAATTTCGGCGCGCGTTTCTGGCGCTCCAAAACAAAAAAGCGCGATGGCGAAAGCTCTCGCGCTTTTTTCGATGTGCGGATGAGCGGATGAGCGCGAGCGGAGAATAGCTCCCGCAAACCCTCACCTTCGGCATCGACGGATATCGCCTTGATACAAACAAAAAGGGCGCAACGGCTCACGCCGTTGCGCCCTTTTCCGTTCCTCGCGCTACCTGAGCGCGAAAAACCTTAGCTTGCTGCGACCGTCACCGGCTTCTTCGTCTTGGCCGAGTTCTTGATCTCGTCGAGCTTGATCTCAACGTGACGCGAGAACACGTATTCAGCCGGACGTTGCGTATCCAGCGGGATGTCCTTGACGAATGCGCCTTCGGTCTTCGGGCCGCTCAACGCAACCTTCAGTGCCTTCAGCGGATGCGCGACCGTGTCCATCACGGCGGTCGCCTCGAAGCCGCAGTGGACCATGCAGTCCGCGCACTTCTCGTACTTGCCCGTACCGTACTTGTCCCACTCGGTCGTTTCCATCAGTTCCTTGAAGGTCTTCACATAACCTTCGCCGACCAGATAGCACGGCTTTTGCCAGCCGAACACCGTGCGCGCCGGGTTGCCCCAAGGCGTGCATTCGTAGGTCTGGTTGCCGGCCAGGAAGTCGAGGAACAGGCTCGACTGGCTGAACGACCACTTCTTGCCGTTGTTGCCGCGCTTGAAGATCTCGCGGAACAGGTTCTTGGTCTTGTCGCGGTTCAGGAAGTGCTGCTGGTCCGGGGCGCGCTCATACGCATAGCCCGGCGACACCGTGATGCCGTCCACGCCGATGGCGTGCGCCGTGTCGAAGAACTTCGCCACGCGTTCCGGCTGCGCGTCGTTAAACAGCGTGCAGTTGATGTTCACGCGGAAGCCGCGGCGCTTGGCTTCCTTGATGGCCGAGACGCACTTGTCGTACACGCCTTCCTGCGACACCGAGTGATCGTGCGCTTCGCGGTCGCCGTCCAGGTGGACCGACCAGACGAAGTACGGGCTCGGCTCGTAGTCGTCCATCTTCTTTTCCATGAGCAGCGCGTTCGTGCAGAGATACACGAACTTCTTGCGCGCCATGATGCCCTTGACGATCTGGGGCATTTCCTTGTGCAGCAGCGGCTCGCCACCGGCGATCGAGACGACCGGCGCACCGCATTCGTCCACCGCACCGAGACATTCCTCGAGCGACAGTCGCTGGTTCAGGATGGGATCCGGATAGTCGATCTTGCCGCAACCGTTACATGCGAGGTTGCAACGGAACAACGGCTCGAGCATGAGCGCGAGCGGATAACGCTTATTGCCGCTGAAATGCTGGCGGAAGATGTACGTGCCAACGCGGACTTTCTGGAGCAGCGGAATAGACAAGAGGTGTCCTCCTTAAACTTCGCGCGCGACGAGCGGTTGCAACAGCTTCGACGGCAGCTTGAATTCGACTTTTTCTTCACGGCCCGCCATCGTCGACACCTCGACAGGCCCCAACGCGCGCAGCGCGTCGATCACGTTTTCTACCATTTCCTCGGGAGCCGAGGCGCCGGCCGTAATACCGACCGTCTGTGCGCCTGCGAACCACTCGGCCTTGACTTCCGAGCCGTCGGCGACGAGGTAGCTCGGCAGACCCGATTCGCTGCCGATTTCACGCAGACGATTCGAGTTCGAGCTATTCGTTGCACCGACCACCAGCAGCACATCCACTTGCGACGACAGATCGCGCACGGCGGCCTGACGGTTTTGCGTGGCGTAGCAGATGTCGCGCGTATCCGGGCCGACGATGTCGGAGAAACGCTTGACGAGCGCGTCGATGATGCCGCGCGTATCGTCGACCGACAACGTGGTCTGCGTCACGTACGCGAGCGGCGCGTCGAGCGGCAGGTCCAGCTTTTGCACATCGGCTTCGCTTTGCACCAGCAGCACGGTGCCGGGAATCTGGCCGATCGTGCCTTCGACTTCGGGGTGACCGGCGTGGCCGATCAGGATCAGCGTACGGCCAGCCGCCACGTATTGACGGCCTTGAACGTGAACCTTGGTGACGAGCGGGCAGGTGGCGTCCAGCACGTCGAGCTCACGCTCTTCGGCTGCGCGCTCGACCGTCTTCGCCACGCCATGCGCGCTGAAAATCGCGACGGCGCCTTCGGGCACTTCGTCGAGCTCTTCAACGAAACGGGCGCCCTTGTTACGCAGGTTCTCGACCACGTGACGGTTGTGGACGATTTCATGGCGCACGTAGACCGGCGCGCCGTGCTTCTGCAATGCGCGATCGACGATTTCGATAGCGCGGACAACCCCCGCACAAAAGCCGCGGGGTTGGGCAAGGATCACTCGCATAGGGTGGCGAACTCCGACTGCCGCGGTTACGAGGAAGCCGTGTCAGACTCGCTCGCCGCGGCGATCATATTAATAAGGTGCTAATAAATGCATGCATCCGCCTGGGGGGGGCGGAAAAACCAGACGCGCATTTTAACCCCATCGCCGCACCTTTGCTGCGTAGCGCGCGAGAAGGTGCGGCGCGCACGCGACGATAATCGGCATCGACGGGATTTTGACCCCGATTTTTACGCGTTCCGGCGGTCATGCCGACGTTGTATCGGCCCCACGCTCAGGCCCGTGTGGCGGGACGGCGGGGTGAAAACCGCGCCATTATGCGTTCTGAATCGAAAGATTGCTGAAAGTAATGGGCGGGCAACATCGGGCAATATTCCGAAACCCTGCCCGACCATCCGGGACGCGGGGCCTGGCGCGGTGCAACATGACGCGGGAACCCTTAAACTAGCGTCCCCGCTGTCGGCGCGCCTGGCGCGAGGCGGGCCCGACCCCAATCCGGATACCCCGATGGAACCCGACCACTACGACGAATTTCCGGTAGCGAGCATTCTGCTGCCGAAGGCGCTGCGAGCGCCTGTCGGCGTGATCTACCACGTCGCGCGCACGCTCGACGACATCGCCGACGAAGGAGACTGGAGCCGCGAGGAGCGCCACACGCGCCTGGCGGATTTCCGCGACGGGCTCGACGCCGTGGCCGAAGGGCGCCCGGCGCCCGTGCATCCGACGCTGTTCGCCAGGCTCGCGGACGTGGTGCGCCGCTGCCGCCTGCCGCTGCAGCCGTTCTACGACCTGGTGTCGGCGTTCGATCAGGACATCGACACCACGCGCTACGCCGACCGTCACGATCTGCTGGACTTCTGCCGCCGCTCGGCGAACCCGGTCGGGCACCTGATGCTGCATCTCATCGATGAAGCCACGCCCGACAATCTGGCCGATTCCGACGCCATCTGCACCGCCTTGCAACTGATTACGTTTCTCCAGGACGTGCCGGCCGACTGGCGGCGGGGGCGCGTCTATCTGCCGCAGGCCGACCGCACGCGTCTGAACGTGACCGAAGCGCAGATCGCGGCGGGCGTGGTGGACGATGCCTGGCGCGCGCTGATGCGGCACGAAATTGCCCAGGTGCGCGCGCTGATGCTCAGCGGCGCGCCGCTGGCGCTGCGCGTGCCGGGACGCTTCGGGCTTGAACTGTGCAGCGTCGTGCACGGCGGGCTGCGCATGCTCGACGTCATCGAGCGTGCCGACTACGACGTATTTCGCGCGCGGCCCGCGCTGCGCGCATCCGACTGGGCCGTGGTGCTGATGCGCACGGCGGCCATGTGGCTGTCGCGCCGTGTCGGCGTGCGCGCGCCTTCGATCAAGAGTAATAACGCATGATGACCACGATTCTCTTTGCCGTGTCCTGTCTTTCGCTGCTGATCTGGCTGGTGCTGCTGCTCGGCCGCGGCGGCTTCTGGCGCTCGCGTCCCGCCGATCCGCTGCCCGTGATCGAGCCCGCGGCGGGCTGGCCGTCGGCCTGCGCCGTGGTGCCGGCGCGCAATGAAGCCGATGCGATCGGCGAAGCCGTCACCTCGCTGCTGCGTCAGGAATACGGCGGCGATTTCCACGTGATCGTGATCGACGACCACAGCACCGACGGCACCGCCGAAGCCGCACGCGCCGCCGCGCTCGCGCTGCAGTGCCCGGAAAAGCTCACCGTCATCACCGCGAAGCCGCTGCCGGCGGGCTGGTCGGGCAAGGTCTGGGCGCAGTCGCAGGGCATCGAAGCCGTGCGCACGCTGGGTCTGGACGCCGATTACCTGCTGCTCACCGACGCCGACATCGGCCATCCCGCCGATGCGCTCGCGCAACTCGTGGTGCGCGCGCAGGCCGAAAAGCGCGACCTGGTTTCGCTGATGGTGCGTCTGCGCTGCGACTCGGTCTGGGAAAAGGCGCTGATCCCGGCCTTCGTGTTCTTCTTCGCCAAGCTGTACCCGTTCGCGTGGGTCAACGACGCGCGCAACAAGACGGCGGCAGCGGCGGGCGGCTGCATGCTGGTGCGCCGCAAGGCGCTGGAGGAAGCGGGCGGTATCGAGTCGATCCGCGCGGAACTCATCGACGATTGCAGCCTGGCCGCGCGTATCAAGCATCGCGGCGAGGGCCATCATCCGATCCGTCTCGATGTCGCGGCGAAGAGCGTGTCGCTGCGCCCGTACGATTCGTGGAAGGACATCTGGAACATGATCGCGCGCACCGCGTTCACGCAGTTGCATTACTCGGCGTGGCAGCTGGCGGGCACGATTCTCGGCATGACGGTCATCTATCTGGCGCCGCCCGTCGTGGCGCTGGTGCTGGGCGCGAAGGGCTGGCCCGCATGGCTCGCGTGGGCAATCATGTGCTGCTCGTATTCGCCGATGCTCGCTTACTATCGCCGCTCGCCGTTGTGGGCGCCGTTCCTGCCGCTCGTCGCGCTGTTCTACGTGGGCGCGACGTTCGCCTCGGCCTGGCGTTTCTGGCGCGGCAAGGGCGGCCAGTGGAAGTCGCGCGTGCAGGCGCCTGCGCAGGGGAACTGATTGGTGTGCGCTGTCGTTTCTACGGCAGCGCGTGTCAGGCGGAGCTTCGCGCGAACGCCACCAGCAGACCGTAATCGCCTTTGTCCGCTGCCCGCAAGGCAGTCAAATACGCCGCGCGGGCGTTGTTGGCTTTAACCAGCGTCCCGCCGCTGCCCCACGAAAATGGCGCCTGCTTCAGGCTGCGCAAAAGCGCATCGGCCATCATGCGCGCGTGCCGGCCATTGCCGTTTGGGAAAGGATGAATCCAGACCAGATCGCGATGAAATCGTGCGGCAATCTCATCGGGCAGGAAAGTATCGTTCTCGACCCACCACTGCGTGTTGTCGAAAAGATTTCTCAGCTTGACGCTGATCTGCGTCCAGTCGCATCCGATGTTCTTGTCGGACTTGCGAAATGTGCCCGCCCACGACCAGGTCGCGTCGAACATCTTCTTGTGCAGGTTGCGGCAGAACGCTTCGCTGAGAACATCGGCCTTGCGTTGGCGACGCGCCCATTGCACCGCCCGCAGGATGTTCTCCTGCTCCCAGTCATTCAGGTCGCCTTGGGTCATCAGATGAACAGGTAACAGCCCCGCACGCTCGTCGGGGTCGAGCGGTGTCTGGCCGTCCTGTTCATCCAGATTTATCGCCATAGGTCGGACCAGCGGCCCCGGAGTAATTCGGCAGTTCTCTGCTCCACCTGTTTGCGAAGGCGCTCCGTTGCCGGACGCTGGTCTTCGAGACTCATGGTGTGCGCGACGCCGCTGACTTCCTCAAGGGCGATCGAGCGCGCGCGATCTTCGACCACCTGAGTGAGCGGCTTTCTCGGGACCAAAGCGTAGACCAGTTCGCAATCCAGCCCGTCTGCCAGCTTGCGGAGTTGCCCGAGCGTGATGCGCTCTTCGGCTTCCGCCAATTCCGACTTGTGCAGACTCGGACCGGTCATGCCCAACTTGCTGGCTTGCTGGCGCTCGGTGAGCCCTAACGATTCCCGGATGGCTTTTAGCCATCCGCGCGGCGGGGGCCGTCGGCTGATCAAATCCTTGTAGACCTCAAGCGATGCCTGAATCTGCTCAAGCCGGAGCTGTCTCATTCTGGAGTCCATTTGCTTCACTATGGGCTATCAAATAACAAAAAAATAATAGCCTATAGTGAAGCAGATACCAAGATTTTGCGTCTCTATGATGAAGCAAAGATGGGCGATTTGCTGCCTTTCAGGCTAGCAGATGCGAGGCAATCCGCTTTGTGCGACATCAAGAAAAAGACCCGCAATCCCTGATGGGATTGCGGGTCCTGGTATCGATGAGCAAAGAATGAGCACAAACCGACGTTGGTTTGTGCCGACGGCGCGCTCAGCGCTGCGTCAACATCATGTACATCTGCACGACCATGTCGGGCGAGAACGTGAACGGCACCCAGCCGTGGCCGGTGTGGCGCATGACCAGCAGACGGTCGCCGTTCGATTGCTTCTGCACGGCCATCATCGGGTTCTTCGTCGACGCGAAGCGCCAGCCTGGCGGAATCTCGGGCGGCGGTTCGGGCTGCATCGAAGCGCGCACGTTCGCGAGTTCCTCGATCAGCTGGCTCACCTGCATCGGATGCAGCGACACCGTCTGCCCGCCGATCGTCATCGTGATCTCGTTCTGCGCGGGACGGCCGACTTCCAGCGTGGGGCGCGTCGCGCTCGACGCGGGCAGCGCCGGCGCTTCGGGCAATTCGGGCAGCTCGAACAATTCCGGCAATTCCGGCGGCGGCACGAGCTCCGCAGCAGCGGGCACAGCGACGGGCGCTTCGGCGGGCACCTCCGCAGGCACCTCGGCGCGCGCCTCGGGTTCGGCCGGCGCGATAGCGGCGGCAGCGGTCGATGCGGTCGTTTCCGGGGTCGCTGCAACGGCCGCGGCGGGCGCGTGGGCCGCGCTGGCGGCCTGAATGAGTTGATCGACGCCTGCGTCGATCGCGCCGATCTGGTCTTGAAGATTCATGCGAGCTTCTCTGGTAAGACCCGCGATTTTACCCACAGAGCGCGCCAACGGGTCGGCGGTCGTTGTAAGCAGGACGCAACAACGTTGTAACAATTGGTCGTGCGGCCTGCTTCAAGGCACCCAAAACACCTTATTTCCCGCTCAGATAGCCCGCCTCGCGGAACCACGCGAGTGCGTCCTTGAGCCCTTCGCGGTAAGGCCGTGCGCGATATCCGAGCTCGCGTTCCGCCTTCGCCGAGGTGAAGTACATCTTGTTCTTCGACATCTTGAGCGCATCGACGGTCACGAACGGCTCTCGCTTCGTGATGCGCGCCACGGCTTCCGCGCCCATCGCCAGCGGATACAGCGGCCAGCGCGGCAGCGCGATGGTCGGCGGCTTGCGCCCGACCATGCCGGCGATATCGGCGAGCATCTGTTGCAGCGGCAGATTCTCGCCGCCCAGGATGTAACGCTCGCCGATGCGCCCGTGCTCCAGCGCGAGGAAATGGCCATTGGCCACGTCGTCCACGTGCACGAGGTTCAGGCCCGTATCGACGAAAGCGGGCATCTTGCCGGTCGCGGCTTCGACGATGATGCGGCCCGTGGGCGTGGGCTTGACGTCGCGCGGGCCGATCGGCGTGGACGGATTGACGATCACGGCGGGCAGGCCGTCCTGCTCGATCATCCGCTCGACGGCGCGCTCGGCGATCACCTTGCTGCGCTTGTAGACGCCAATCGCCTGATCGGCCTTGAGCGGCGAGGTTTCGTCGGCGGAATTGCCGGAGTTCGTGACCTTCAGCGTCGCCACGCTGCTGGTGTAGACGATGCGCTCCACGCCCGCCGCGAGCGCGGCGCGCATGGTGGCTTCCGCGCCTTCGAGGTTGGCGCGCTCGATTTCGAGCGGATCGGGCGCCCACAGGCGATAGTCGGCGGCCACGTGGAACAGGTAGCGCACGCCGTCGAGCGCCTTGCGCATCGAGGCTTCGTCGCGCATATCGCCGGTGACGATTTCGACGTCGAGCGATTCGAGGTTCTTGCGCGGGCTCGTCGCGCGCACCAGCAGGCGCACGGCAAAGCCTTTTTCCAGCGCGATGCGGGCGACGGCCGAGCCGACGAAGCCGGACGCGCCGGTGATCAGCACGAGGTCCTTGTTAGCGCGGGAAGTGTCGGTCATTCTGGTTTCGCATTCGGGTTCGATGATGGGCGCCGGGCTGCGGAAAGTCGCGGCCGGCAGCCGCAGTGGCACGGATTGTACGTGGCGCGCGCGTGCTGCGCTGCGGCGACCGGCAGGCGCAAAGGCCTGGGAATCGCGTCTACAATGCCGACCGTGTGTTGCACGCAGGTCGCATGCAAGGGAAACAGGAGATCGAACGATGAGCGAACCGGATCTGGACGCACGCCTGGAAACGTACTACGTGCGCGTGCACGGAACGGTGCAGGGCGTGGGTTTTCGTCACGCGACGGTGCGCCAGGCGCACGCGCTGCGCATTCGCGGCTATGTCGCCAATATGGAAGACGGCACGGTCGAAGCCGTGATCCAGGGCACGGCGAACCAGGTGGACCGCATGCTTTCGTGGCTGCGCCACGGCCCGCCCGCCGCGCGCGTGAGTTCGGTGGAGAGCGAGGAGCGCTCCTCCGAAAAGCGTTACGAGCGTTTCGAGCAGCACTGAACCGCTTCGAAACGGCTAAAAAAGCGGTGCGCCTTCATCAGCGCACCGCTTTTGCGTTTTTTGCAGCGCTTTTACGGCATTTTCATCGCATCAGGCCACGGCCAGCAGACTTTCCGCGAAGCCCCAATCCTTCTCGATCCACTGCCGCGCGCAGCTGAAGCCCGCATCGGCGGCAATCGCGGGGATTTCATCGGCGTGATACTTGTGGCTGCTTTCGGTCCAGATGGTCTCGCCGGCTTCCATGTCGATGTCGATCCGCGCCGCGCCGACATGCGCGTGCACGTGACGCTTCGCGCGCAGATGCATCTCGACGCTGCGCGCGTCGGGATTGAAGCGCGCGACGTGCTCGAAGTCGTGCAGGTCGAAATCGGCGTCCAGCTCGCGGTTGATGCGCGAGAGCAGGTTGAGGTTGAACGCGGCGGTCGCGCCGATGCTGTCGTCGTAAGCGGCGATCAGCGTATCGACGGGCTTCACGAGATCGGTGCCCAGCAGCAGCGTGTCGCCGGGGCGCAGCATCGCGCGGATCTCGCGCAGAAAACGCGTGGCCGCAAGCCGCGCGAAGTTGCCGATCGTGCTGCCGAGAAACAGCACCAGCAGGCGCTCGCCGTTCTTGCGCTGGCGGCTGACTTCGGCGAGACCGGCCAGATAGTCGCGCTCGTAACCGACGATGGAAATGCGCTCGATATCGGCCAGTTCGCGGCGGCACAACTGCAAGGCGGTGCGCGAAATCTCGATCGGACAATACGAAGTCGGGCGTTTGCGGCACAGCGCTTCCAGAATGCGGCGCGTCTTGCGCCCGCTGCCGCTGCCGAGTTCGGCGACCGTCACATCGGCGGGCAAGGCTTCGACGATTTCATTGGCGTAGCGCGTGAGCAGGCGTTCTTCCGAGCGCGTGACGCCGTATTCGGGCAACACCGTGATGACTTCGAACAGCGCCGAGCCGACTTCGTCATACAGATACATCGACGGCAATTCCTTCTGCGGCGCGTGCATGAGGCCGCTGCGGACATCGGCGGCGAAGCTGGCAAGCGCGGGAGATTGGGGATCGGGGCGGGAGGCGGGCAGGGTCATGCGGGCTCCTGGATCGTGGGACGGCAGGCGTGCGGTGCGCGCAACCGTCGTCCACACGATGGGAGCGACGACGGTTCGCGCCCCGAACGAAGGGCGGTTCTCCAGCGAAGACTTCCGTTCTAGTCCATCGCGCCGGGCAATACACGGACTAAATTGCGATTTTCGCTGCGGCAGCGGAGGGCGCATCGGCCGTGCCCGCGTTCCGGCGCGGCCTGCAGCGCATTAGAATGCCGGCTGGCGCGCAGTGACAGACAGCGCTCCAAATTCAATAACCGATTCAAATGACAACGTCTTTTCCGGCGCCGCCTGTTTTTTGCATGGCCGCGATCCGGCTTGCCTGCACCCGCGGCATGCCCGAAATCCCCGACACCTTCGCCATTCGCATTACGACGACCTTGCGCGCAGCCCGCGCCGCGCTCCGCCGATGAACACCAACGACCCCGGGCGCGGCATCGCGCTTTCCGTGACCGCATCGGCGCTATTTGCGCTGATGTCGGCGTACACCTTGTTGCTCGCGCCGCTTGGCGGCCTCGATATCTTCGCCTGGCGCGTGATCTGGACCGTGCCCGGCGCGCTCGCACTGCTGGTGGTGCGCAAGCGCCTGCCGCAGTTGCTCGAACTGGTCATGCGCGCGATCCGCCAGCCGCGCATCGCGCTGATGCTGGCCACCAGCGCCGCGCTGCTCGGCCTGCAGATCTGGGTGTTCCTGTGGGCGCCGCTGCACGGGCGCATGCTCGAAGTGTCGCTCGGCTACTTCATGCTGCCGCTGGTGATGGTGCTGGTCGGGCGCTATTACTATCACGAGCGCCTGGAGCCGCTGCAATGGATCGCGGTGGCCTGCGCGGCCGTGGGCGTCGCGCACGAACTGTGGGCCACGCACGCGTTTTCATGGCCGACGCTGCTGACGGCGCTCGGCTATCCGCCGTACTTCGTGCTGCGCCGCAAGATCCACGCGGATTCGCTCGTGACCTTCGCCATCGAAATGATCCTGCTGCTGCCCGTGGCCTTCATCGAAGTCCATACGGGCGGCTCGCTGGCGCTGGTGAACAGCCACGCGTGGCTGGCCTGGGTGCTGCTGCCGGGGCTCGGCCTGATCAGCACGATCGCGCTCGCGACCTATCTGAAGTCCAGCCGGCTGCTGCCGATGGCGCTGTTCGGCATCCTCGGTTATGTCGAGCCGGTGTTGCTCGTGGTCATCTCCGTCACGCTGCTGGGCGAGCATCTCGGGCTGCGCCAGCTCGCGACCTATGTGCCGATCTGGATCGCCGTGGCCTTGACGGCGCTGCACGGCGCGCGCCTCGTGCGCCATTCGCGCTGAGCGCGTAGACGGTTTTTATCGCGCCGCGTGCCCGCGCGGCGGATTGATGCGCGTAGGGCCGGCCTTGGCTTCGATGGCCTCGCGCAGCGCGGGGCGCCAGCCCAGACCGAACAGCGCCTCGGCGAGCACGAAAAGCGGCCCGATGATCAGGCCCGCCAGATCGTCGACGAAAGCCGGCTTGCGATGTTCGTAGGCCACGTGGCCGATGAACTGGAACGCCCAGCCCACCACGAAAAGCCCGATGCCGCCCGCGAGCCACATCGCCGTGCCCTGCTGCGCGAACCACGCGCCGATGCTCAGGCACACCGCCGCGACCGCCGCCATCATCAGGCCGAGCGGCACGTCGAGCACGAGGTAATAGAGCGTCGTCGCGCCGAACAGCAGCCACGCGGGCGAGAGCGGCACGGCCGCGAGCGGCCACGCAACGCCCGCGAACACCGGCCGCGAAAGCAGCACCGCGAGCGCCAGCACGATCATCGGAATACCGACGAAATGCGTGGCGATATTGCGCGAGTCGCGATGATATTCGGCGTATTGCGTGAGCTGATCGGTCAGGTTTCTCATGGATGTCCCCTTGTCTCTAAAGTCATTATGATCGTCGGGCGCACCGCCGCAGACCTTCGGCTAGCCGACAATCTCGACTCGATGACTTCACGCCCCGACGATTCCGCCATCACGAACGCCGCTCCACCTGGACTGCCGCTCGACTCTGTCTCGCCGTGCCTCGCGGCGGCGCTGGCGCGCAGCACGTGGTTCGCCGGTCTGCCCGAGCCGTTGCGCGCCGGTTTGATCGCCGGTGGCCGCGTGCGCACGATGCGCGCGGGCGAGCGGCTGTTTCTGCGAGGCGACGCCGCCGACGGCGTCTATTGCGTGCTCGAAGGCGCGGTGCGCATCGGCGCGGCGAGCGCGTGCGGACGCGAGGCGCTGCTCGCGTTGATGGGCCCGGTGAGCTGGCTTGGCGAGATCGCGCTATTCGATTCCGGCGTGCGCACGCACGATGCCTATGCCGAGCGCGACACCACGCTCTTTCACGTGCCGCGCGCGGCGCTGGCGGCGCTGCTCGACGAAACGCCCGCGTATTGGCATGAATTCGGCTTGCTGCTGGCGCAGAAGCTGCGCCTCGCCTTCGAGGCCATCGAGGAAAGCGCGCTCCTGCCCGCCGCGCCGCGTGTGGCGCGCCGCCTGCTGCTGCTGGCGGCCGGTTACGGCGAAGCGGGTCTCGACGCGGCCAGCGACGCGCCCGACACCGATGCGGCCCGCCACGTGATCCACGTCCCGCAGGAAGACCTCGCGCTGATGCTCGCGCTGTCGCGCCAGACCGTGAACCAGATCCTGCGCCAGTTCGAGCGCGACGGCCTGCTGGTGCTGCGCTACGGCGAAATCGAGATCGTCGATGCCGTGCGTCTGGAGCAGCAGGCGCGCTGACGCGGCGATCGGCATTGCAGCCGCGCGCCTTTTGCCCCGACAATGACGCGGCTTACAGCGCGCCTGCCCGCGCTGCCGAACCCGTCTTTCAACCGGCCGCCTGCGCGCGGCGCTTTCCGATACCGCTTCATGACCGACCGCGTCATTGCCGCCTTCGATTTCGACGGCACCATCACCACGTCCGACAGTTTCCGCGCTTTCATGCTCGACACGGCAGGCAGCACGCGTTTCGTGCTCGCCGCGCTGCGCTGCCTGCCGTGGCTCGCGGGCATCGCGCCCGGCTGGTCGGATCGCGGCCGCACCAAGGCGCGCTTCCTGAAAGCCGCGCTCGGCCCGGTGCGCCGCGAGGCGCTGGACGCCGCCGCACAGCGTTTTGCCGCTAACGGCCTGCGCGAGATGCTGCGCCCCGAAATGCTCGAGCGCATTCGCGAACATCAGGCGCTGGGCCACGAAGTGGTGCTGGTAAGCGCATCGCCGTCGATCTATCTGCGCAAATGGGCGCCGACGGTGGGCATCGACACCGTGCTGGCGAGCGAGCTGGAATGGCGCGATGGCGTCTACACTGGGCGGCTCGCGGGCCGCAACTGCTGGGGGCCGGAGAAGGTTGCGCGGCTGCGCGCCTGGTGGGGCGATAACGCGCCCGCCACGCTCTACGCCTATGGCGACAGTCGCGGCGATCTGGAAATGTCGCAACTCGCCAACCACGCATGGATACGCGGCGAAGCGCCGTTCCCGTCGCTCGCGCCGGCTGGCGGCTTCGGCGCGCCGGCGTGAGCCGGTGACCCTGTGAGCGACTGACGGGCGAGCGGACACGAGACATCGGAAAACAACTGAAGGAGACGACCCCATGAACGGACAATGGACCACGGTGAAGTCGCGCGACGGCGGCGAATTCCGCGCCTACACGGCGCTGCCGCCCGAAGGCAGCGGCCCCGGTCTCGTGCTGCTGCAGGAGATCTTCGGCGTGAACGCGAACATGCGCGCGACCGCCGAGCGCTACGCCGAAGAAGGTTACGTGGTCATGGTGCCCGACCTGTTCTGGCGTCTGGAGCCGGATGTCGATCTGGGCTACGAAGGCGCGGACATGGCGCGCGCGCTTGCGCTGCACGATCGTTTCGATGTCGATCTCGCGCTCGACGATATCGCGCAGACGCTCGGCGCGTTGCGCGCGCATCCTTCGCAGCGCGGCAAAGTGGGCACGCTGGGCTTTTGCCTGGGCGGCAAGCTCGCGTATCTGGCGGCGGCGCGCACCGACATCGACTGCGCGATCGGCTATTACGCCGTGGGTCTCGAAGCGTATCTGAACGAAGCCGAAACGATCCGCTGCCCGCTGATGCTGCACTTCGGCGGCGAGGACAAATGGTGCGACGCGGCTTCGCGCGCGCGCATCGAAGCCGCGCTGGCGGACACGGCGGGCGTCGAGCTCTACACGTATCCGGGCTGCGATCACGCCTTCGCCTCGCCCGCACGCCCGCAATTCGACAAGGCCGCGGCGATGATGGCGTACTCGCGCTCGCTCGCGATGCTGCGCCGCGTGATGGGCCCGATCTACGACTTCAACGCGCTGTGGGAAGAACACTGCTACCACGAATTCGTCGCGCGCAACCCCAACGACGTGATGCCGACGATGGTCGCGCAGCCCTACGTCAACCACATCCCGACGATGACGGGCGGCGTCGGCCACGACGAACTCAAGCGCTTCTACACGCACCATTTCGTGCACTCGAATCCCGAGGACACGCGCCTGATCCCGATCTCGCGCACCATCGGCTCCGATCGCGTGGTCGACGAATTCATTTTCTGCTGCACGCATGACCGCGAGATCGACTGGCTGCTGCCGGGACTCGCGCCCACCGGCAAGTATTTCGAAGTGCCGATGCTGGCCGTGATCTGCTTTCGCGGCAGCAAGCTCTACAACGAGCACATCTATTGGGATCAGGCTTCGGTGCTGGCGCAGATCGGCGCGATCGATCCCACCGGCCTGCCGATTGCCGGCATCGAAAGCGCGAAGAAACTGCTCGACGAAACCCTGCCGTCGAACACGCTCATGCCGGCGTGGAAAAGCAGCGAAGGCAAGCCGTTCTAAGCCGGCCTTCCACGTGATGGATCGCGCTGCTTACTGAAACGGATTGTCGATCACGCCGGGCTTCGCGTCCGGCTCCTCCTTCACCTGCGCGGGCAGATGCGGGTCGGCCTGCAGCTTCGCCACCACGTTATCGAGCGCCGCCTTCAGCGCGAGCGCGGCGGCCAGTCCGCGCCGGTCGCGCGTGATGTCGAGCGTGCCGGCCAGCGTCACGCGCGTGCTGCCGTTGGTGAGCGTGAGCGCGTCGCCCTGCACGTTCAGGACATCGTCGTCGTTTGCGTATGCGTCGAACACCTTGTATTCCTCCTTGAGCGCGATGCACGTTGGGCTCGCATTATAAAAAACGCAGCGCACGGCCATCAAACTGTCTGCCGATGCCCGCCGCCCAGTCTGTATCGTCGAATCTGACAGCCAAAACGGTAGAGCGCTGTGCGCGAATGTGAAGCCATTGTCAGGCTGACAACGCCGCGCTGACGCAGATCAACACCGAATCGCGAATCCGCTGCACTTCACGGCAAACCGATGATGATGACGCACCTGTTGCCTGAACAAGGAGTGCGTCATGGGAATTCTAGACAAGGTGGCCGAAATCGCCGTCGTGGCGGTGAAACTGACTGAAGTGAGTGCGTGCGGCGACGCATCGGCAATCATCGATACACGGGCCTGACGATGCGGGTTTCGCGTATTGCGCAAAGGCGGGGCGCGTGCCTCGCAGTGGTGATGAGTGCGTGCGTGTCGCTGCTCGCGGCTTGCACGTTGACGCCGTGGCAGCCGCTCAGCCGTTCCAGCGACGATAGCAACGCCGACGACGCTTCTGCCGCCACCGAGGCCAGCGCGCCCGGGCCGGCTTCGGCCACGCCGGTGATCGTGCCCACGTCCAGAGTGGTGGCCGAGGTGCCTGCCACCGCGAGCAAAGCCGCCGCCGCGAAGGACTTCTATCGCGTGAAGACCGGCGACACGCTTTATCACATCGCCGCCGCGCACGGCCAGCGTCCCGCCGATATCGTCGCGTGGAACAAGCTGCCGGCTTCGGGCCAGGTGAAAGTGGGGCAACTGCTGCGGGTTGCGCCGCCGGTGAAGAGCGCGGCGGCGCCCGCTCCGGCGCCTGTGCCGGTCAAGCAAGCGTCAGCGACGCCTGCCGCGCCCGTCGCGCCTGCAGCGCCCGAGCCTGCGGCCAAACCTCGCGCGACCACCGCGCCCGCCCCGGCCTCCCGCTTCGTCTGGCCG
Organism: Paraburkholderia sp. Ac-20340; assembly: GCF_017104965.1. Taxonomy (GTDB): domain Bacteria; phylum Pseudomonadota; class Gammaproteobacteria; order Burkholderiales; family Burkholderiaceae; genus Paraburkholderia. The sequence continues at coordinate 124,520 of NZ_JAAGPR010000016.1, read as the reverse complement.
ATGAACGGCAGCGTGGCCACGTCGTTCGCGCCGGGCAAGTCGCGCGGCATCGTGATCGCGGGCGCGCCCGGCGAGCCGGTCAAAGCGGCCGCTGCGGGACGCGTCGTCTACGCGGGCACGGGCATCCAGGGCTACGGCAAGCTCATCATCGTCAAGCACGACGCACGTCTCGTGACCGCCTATGGCCGCAATGGCCGCTTGCTCGTCAAACAGGGCGAATCCGTCAAGCAGGGCCAGACGATTGCCACCAGCGGCGCCGATGCCGCGGGCGTCGGCACGCTGCTCTTCGAAGTGCGCGAGAAAGGCAGGCCCGTCGATCCGCTGGGCAAACTGCCGCGCGCGCAATCGTGAAGATCGTTGTGGAGTCCGTATCGAAATGAAAGCCATCAACCGACGACAATTCCTCGCAACCGCCTGCACGAGCCTCGTGGGCTTCGCAGGCCTGACCGGCTTGAGCGCCTGCACCGCCACGCCCGCCAGTTCCGCTTCGGCCGATGCGAACCTGCACGCGCGTCGCGAAATCGATGCGAACGTGGAAGCGGCGCTCGCGCGTCTCTACAGCACGGTGAAGGGCTCGCGCGAACTGTTTTCGAAGGCGCGCGCGGTGCTGGTGTTTCCTGAAGTGATCGGCGCGGGTTTTGGCGTGGGCGGTCAGTACGGCAAAGGCGCGCTGCGCGCGAGCGGCCGCACGGTGGGCTATTTCAGCACGACCTCGGGTTCGCTGGGCTTCCAGGTGGGGGCGCAATCGCGCGCGATCTTCTACGCCTTCATGACGCAGGGCGCTTACGATCGCTTTCGCCGCAGCAGCGGCTGGGCGGCGGGCGCGGACGGCACCGTCGCGCTCGTGAAGATGGGCGCGAACGGCACGATCGACACGTCGACGGCCGTCAATCCGATCGAGGCCATCGTGCTCACCAACGCGGGCCTGATGGCGGGCGTTTCGCTCGAAGGCTCGAAGGTTTCGCGGCTCGACCTTTAAGCGCGTAGCCGCGGTAACGACTGAAAAAGCGCGGCGCAGCAGACTGTCGCCGCGCTTTTTATTTCACGCGCTCACCAGCCCCATTTGCGCACGGTAAAGGCGTGGCCGTTGAAGGCCACGTTCGTCCTGGCGGCGACATCGGCGGGAATGCCGGGGAATGCGATGCCTGCCTGCGCGCCCAGATCGCGCACCGGGCGGATGTCGTAACGGTCGGCGCTGGCGTTATCGGCGACGATCGCGAACGCGAGTTTCTGCGACGGCACGTACACCACCTTGAAGATTTGCGTGGGCACCAGCACGCGCGTCGCGCCGATCGTCTGCAATTGCGCGCCGGTGAACAGCGGGCCGGTCACGACATAGGCTTCGCCGTATTTATCGGCGAGCTTGCGCACGGCCGCTTCGATATGCGCCCACAGACGCTGGTTGTTGTCGCGGTTCTGGGGAACGATGTTGGCCAGAGAAAACGACTCGGCCATCGCTTGCGGATTCCAGCGATTGCCCGCCGGGCTCATGTGACCGCGATCGAAACCGCTGCGCTTGTAATCGGCGAGCGTCGCGCCTTCGCCGGCCGGCAGGCGGTCGTCTTCGAAGAAGCGGTTGGTGCGGGTCATGTCCTTCGCGGCGTCGAGGTGATCGCGCGTCAGGTGTTCCGCCGACCAGAGCGGCCCGTGCGTGATGCCCGAGTGCAGCACGACGAAATCCGAATAGCAGAGCATGTGCGTCTTCGGCGCCATGCGCGCGTTCGTGAGCGCGGGGAACTGGCCGTCGGGGACAAATGCGGAACAGGCGGGTGCGGCGAACGCATGGCCTGCGAAAGCCATGGCGAGACAGGCAAACAGCTTCTTCATCGGCGAATCGGAAAGGCAGAAAGCGCGCGGGCGTGGCGCAGGCTTGCGCGCGGCGTCGCGTCAGGTCAGTAAAGGGCCTGAAAGTATAGCGGGCAGGCTCGTGCGCGGCCATATCACGTCATGCGCGCGTCATGCGATGCGGATCGGCGCAAAGAGGGATGGCACCGCCGCGAGGCGGCGGTGCGGACGTGAACAGGCGGTAGGGTGTTGCCTAGGTGTTGCTGCGCGCGGCGTGCCGGAACGTCACGCGGTCAAGCAGGAGAGCGGCTGGAACCCGGCTGGGAGTGAACCCTCGGAGCCCGAGGAGCCCGAACTCAGCCAGCAAAGAGCGCGTTTTCAGCGTGGACCTTCTGCCGATCCACGGCTTGCAGGCGCCACTGGCCTTCCATTGGCGAATGCGAGGTTTCGCACGACCACGTGGCGTCGCCGTGCGCGGAACTGATTTCCTGGCGGCGGTTCACGTGCAGGCCGCGCAGGGTGCAAAGCGGTTGGTCGGCGAGCGGCGCGCACAGCGCCGTCACACCGTTGGCATCGTGCATCTCGCCCCATTCGGGAAGATCGATGCCCGCGTGCGACTCGCGCGACCAGCGTTGCTGGTCGGTATCGAGCCAGAGCACGGCGTAATCATGATTCACGGTCGGATCGGGACCGTTGATCAAAATCGTCAGTCGCATGTGAACTCCGAAAAGAGCGCGTGGGCGGACGCGCGACAGTCTGGGCCAGGGGAAATTCTCAGTCTAGGACGTATGTTTCCATCCGCAAGTCGTTTATTCACATATTGGGACAGGTCAATCTTCAGATTAGGCGATGAAGGCGGGCGGGCCGCTGTGACACGGCGTCGCTCAAGGCTTCGAGGCCGTTTGCAGGCATTTCGTTCAACGCACTATCGGCGAGATTGAAAATGGCAATTGGGAACGCAAACGGCATTTCCTAGATTGATAGAGCGGCGGAGTCCGCATAGCGTCTTGCTGCACCGCACGAAGATGCGTCGCGCCGCGTCCCCAAATACAGGATGGAGGCATAGATGACACAGCTCAAAGGCTCGAAGACCGAGCAAAATCTCAAGGACGCCTTCGCAGGCGAATCCCAGGCGAATCGCCGCTATCTCTACTTTGCTGCCAAGGCCGATGTCGAAGGGCAGAACGATGTCGCCGCGCTGTTCCGTTCGACTGCCGAAGGCGAAACCGGCCACGCGCATGGCCACCTCGAATATCTGGAAACGGTCGGCGATCCGGCGACGGGCTTGCCGTTCGGCACGTCGCGTCTGAATCTGCAGGCGGCTATCGCGGGCGAAACGCACGAATACACCGACATGTATCCCGGCATGGCCAAGGCCGCGCGCGACGAAGGTTTCGACGAAATCGCCAACTGGTTCGAAACGCTCGCCAAAGCGGAACGCAGCCACGCCAACCGCTATTCGAAAGCGCTGGACGCTTTGGTCGAATAAGTTCGCGCACGGCACGTCATTACTGGCGCACGCGACGCACTGGCGGCGCGCGGTCCAACCGCGCGCGCGTGCAAGCGTGCGCATGGCGTGCCTTACATCAAATAGAAAAAAGGAGACGTCATGCCCCACAAGGAAGGCAGTCTCGAAGCGCCTACGCGGCATCCGCTCGACTGGCAAAGCGACGCGTTCTACGATCAGGCGAAGCTCGACGACGAACTCGCGCGCGTGTTCGATATCTGCGCGGGCTGCCGGCGTTGCGTGTCGCTATGCGGCGCGTTTCCGGCGCTATTCGATCTCGTCGACGAAACCGATACGGGCGAAGCGCATGATGTCGATAAGGCATCCTATGCAAAGGTTGTCGATCAATGCTATCTCTGCGACCTCTGCTATATGACGAAGTGCCCGTATGTGCCACCGCATCCGTGGAATGTGGATTTTCCGCATTTGATGCTGCGCGCGAAGGCGATTCATTATCGCAACGGCGAGGTGCAACTACGCGATCGCGTGCTGTCGAATACGGATGCGTTAGGGCATCTCGCAGGCATTCCCGTTGTGACGCAGACCGTCAACGCGGTGAACGCCACGAAGCCGATGCGCGCCGTCATGGAAGATGCGCTGGGCGTGGATCGCCATGCATGGCTGCCTTCGTTTGCCACGCGCAAATTTCGCAGCGCGGCGCGCAAGGCCACGTCGAGCGAGGTGCGCGACGGCGAGCGCACGCCTGGCAAGGTGGCGATCTACGCAACCTGCTACGTGAATTTCAACGAACCGGGCATTGGCCACGACTTGCTGGCGGTGCTCGATCACAACGCCATTCCCTATGTGCTGGTGAAAAGCGAAGCGTGCTGCGGCATGCCGCTGCTCGAGCAAGGCAATCTGGAAGGCGTGGCGAAAAAGCAGGCTGCGAATATGCCTGTGCTTGCGCAATACGCGCGCGAAGGCTATGCGCTGTTAGGCGCGGTGCCTAGCTGCGTGCTGATGTACAAACACGAACTCCCGCTGATGTTCCCCGACGATGCCGATACGCGCGCCGTAAGCGACGCTTTCTGGGACCCGTTCGAATACTTCGTGGCGCGCAATCGCGATGGTCTGCTGAAGACGGATTTCACCACGCCGCTAGGCAAGGTGTCGTATCACGTACCGTGTCACGCGCGCGTGCAGAATATCGGCCGAAAAACTTCGGACCTGCTTTCGCTCGTGCCGGAAACGAAGGTGACGGTGGTCGAGCGTTGTTCGGGTCACGCCGGCACATTCGGTGTAAAAAAGGAATTTCACGCGATGTCGATGAAGATCGGCACGCCGGTTTTCAAGCAGATGGCGCTAAGCGATCCCGATTTCATTTCATCGGATTGCCAGCTTGCGGGACATCATATTGCGCAAGGCATCGAAGAGAACAAGCTCGCGAATGCGGAGAGCGGCGCACCGCCGCTTGCGCACCCGCTTACGCTGTTGCGAAAAGCCTACGGCATTTGATACGTACTGCGATGCAAATATCAAGCGAGAGGAACATCCCATGACGATCGCCAGAGATTCGCTGCTGTCGCTGGAATCCTATGCGAAACAGCGCACCGCAATGCGCAGCCAGATTATCGAGCACAAGAAGCGCCGCGCCGTGGCGTTAGGCAATCACCTGACCTTTCTGTTCGAGGACGAAGCGACCATCCGCTATCAGATTCAGGAGATGCTGCACATCGAGCGGATCTTCGAGGAGGACGGCATCCAGGGCGAACTCGACGCCTATCTGCCGCTCGTGCCCGATGGCAGCAATCTGAAAGCGACGCTGCAGATCGAGTACGACAACGAGATCGAGCGGCGAGCCGCGCTTGCGCGTTTGATCGGCATCGAAGACCGCGTGTTCATGCAGGTGGCAGGCGAGCCGCCCGTGCACGCCATCGCCGATGAAGACCTCGAACGCGATAACGCCGAAAAGACCTCGGCCGTGCATTTCGTGCGCTTCGAATTCACGCCTGCGATGATCGATAAACTGCGCGCGGGCGCGGCGTTGTCGATCGGTTGCGATCATCCGCATTACCGCTTGCCCGCGCAGTCGATCGAGGGCGCCGTGCGCGCGTCGCTCGTGAGCGATCTCGCGTGAGCGTGCGTTAAACGTCCTTGCGATACATGACGAAGCCGGGTTTATCGGCGACATCGTCGTAGAGGCGCATGGCCGTGTGATTCGTCTCGTGCGTGTGCCAGTAGACGCGCTTCGAATTCGAGGCCTTTGCGTGCGCATAAACCGCTTCGATCAGCGCGCGTCCCACGCCTTTGCCGCGCAGATCTTCGGCCGTGAAAAGATCCTGCAGATAGCAGATCGGGCCGTCGAGCGTGGTGTTGCGGTGATAGATGAAGTGCACGAGACCCACTACGCGTTCGCCGTGCAGCGCGATCAGCGCATGCATGGGTTCGTAGCCGTCGAAGAAGCGTGTCCACGTGGTTGCGGTAATCGGCTCGGGCAGCGCAGTGGGTCCAAAGCGGCCATAGAAACGGTTGTAGCCGTCCCAGAGCGGACGCCACGCGTCGTAGTCGGCGGGCGTGACGGCGCGCACCTGGATCGCTTCAGTCATCATGGTTCTCCTTGTCTTCAAGCCGACTCGCGGCAATGTTCGGCAATCGATAACAGACGCCAGCGTAGGCGATTTGTGGCACCATTGTTAGTCCCACCCACGCGACAAAACATGGAGCCACGAGATTGGACTACGCGCTGATGATGTCGGCCTACGAGCGCCGTGCGCGCGCGAGCGCGGCGCGCCGCCTCACGCAACAGGACCTGCTTTACGAAAGCCTGCGCCGTGCGATTCTCGACGGCGATATTGGCCGTGGTACGCGTCTCGCTTCCAGCCGCACGCTCGCGGAAGAACTCGATATCGCGCGTAATTCGGTGCTCTATGCGTATGAGCGGCTGGTGGATGAGGGTTTCGTCACGGCCACGCGGCATGGTTCGGTGGTCAACGATGTGAAGGCCACGGCGGCGCAACCGTCGGCGCAGATCGAGCCGCCCGCAAGCGCCGCGCGCACGCTCTCGCGGCGCGTGCGGGAGTTGCCGCCACGTCGTGCGGCCAGCGGCGCCGCCGCGGCGTTGCGGCCCGGCGTGCCCGCGCTCGATGCGTTTCCGCTCGTGCAGTGGCGCGCGGCGGTGGAGCGTGCGATGCGCGAAGTGGACGCGAGCGAGCTTGGCTATGGCGATAGCGTCGGCCAGCCGGCCTTGCGTCAGGCGATTGCGCAATATGTGCGCGTGTCGCGCGGCGTGCGCTGCCAGCCCGATCAGGTTTTCATCACCGACGGCACGCAGACGAGTCTCGACATCAGCGCGCGTTTTTTCGCCGACGAAGGCGAGCGCGTGTGGATCGAGAATCCAGGCTATCTGGGCGCGCGCGTGGCAATGCTCGCGGCGGGATTGTCGCTTGTGCCCATTCCGGTAGACGCTGCGGGGATGGCCGCGCGCGAAGAGGACTGGCGCGATGCGCCGCCGCGCCTCGTTTATCTCACGCCTTCGCATCAATATCCGCTGGGCTGCGTGCTGAGTCTCGAACGGCGTCTGGCGCTGATTGAACATGCGCGCGCGTGCGGCGCGTGGATCATCGAAGACGACTACGACAGCGAACTGCGCCACGACGGGCCGCCTTTGCCCTCGATTCAAGGTCTCGCCGACGATACACCCGTGATCTACCTCGGCACCTTCAGCAAGACGCTGTTTCCCGCGCTACGCATTGGCTTCATGATCGTGCCGCGCCAGATCGTCCCGCAGATGGAAATGGCGCATCGCACGCTGGTACGGCAGGGACGCGTGGCGGAGCAGCTTGCGTTGGCGGATTTCATCGAGAGCGGACGCTACGCCAGGCATTTGAGGCGCATGCGCAAGCTCTATCTGGCGCGTCGCGACGGACTCGTGGCGGCCATCGAAAAGCATCTGGGCGGGCTGATGACGGTGTCGGCGGACGCGGGCGGCATGCATTTGAGCGTGCGCCTGGATGCGCCTTTCGCCGATGTGGCCGTGAGCGAAGCGGCGAGGGAACATGGTCTGGCGCTTTCGCCTTTGAGCGCTTACTGGCTGGATGCAAAGGCCGCAACGGGTGCGAATAGTGCGGATCACGTGCCGTATAACGGCTTCCTGCTAGGCTATGCGGAGGCCACGCCTGAGGCATCGGATCGCCTGATGGAGACGCTGGCGAAGGTGATGCGGGGGATGTCCGCCAACCAGGCGCTCTGACCGTGTGGCGCGAATGACGCCGATGTTGTCATTTCCGCTTCTATACCGCCTTCGTGCGCAGCCATAGAATCTCTACCTACTCAATCGACCCACCGCGAGACAACGATGAGCCGTCACGACCGAAGCTTGCTCGACAATCCCACATGGTTTGCATTGACCACCACGCAGGCGAAGCTCGCTCGCGGCACGGGAGCGGCGCGCCGCTACGACGCTGCGGTTGCGCCGTTCGCGGGTCTGGAAGCCATGACGGAAGGGGCGCTTGGCGCACTCGGCGAACTGCTTGCGCGGGATGAATTCGCCGTGCTGCCATCGACGACGGATCTTCCGGAGGTCGCTGGCATCCACACCGAGCGGATGTTTTCGCTGGTGCAAATGGCGGACGAAGAAAGCGTTGCAATGCCCGAGCACAGCGATGTAGTACGGCTCGAAACGAAAGACGTCGCCGCGATGCTCAATCTGGTTGAGCGCACGAAGCCTGGACCATTCGGTATCCGAACGATCGAAACAGGAAACTACATCGGTATTCGTGACGGCGAAAAACTCATCGCCATGGCGGGAGAGCGCATGCGTCTCGACGGCTTTGTCGAAATCAGCGCAGTCTGCGTGGACGACGATTATCGCGGCAGGGGCATCGCCGCGCGTTTGATGAACCTGCTTCGCAACGAGATTCGACAGCGCGGCGAAACCCCATTTCTTCACGTGCGCGATGACAACACACCGGCCATCGCGCTATACGAACGGCTGGGCTTCAAGGCGAGAAAGACCTTCTCGCTCTACAAAGTGCAGCACGCGCTCGATCAGAACATTTCCAGTACGCGGTGATACATCATGCCGATTTCCAGCGCGGGCCGACGCCACGCCGGTCCGCCTGGAAAACGCGCGTGACGTAGCTGTGAAAACAGCTCGAACGAGGCGCGCTCGCCCGCGATGGCCTGCGCGACCACGCGCCCCGCGATGCCGGTGAGCGCGACGCCGTGCCCGGAAAAGCCTTGCACGTAGTAGTAATTCGGGTCCACTGCGCCAAAATCCGGCGCGCGATTACGCGTGACGTCGACAAATCCGCCCCACGCATATTCGACGTTCACGCCTTCGAGTTGCGGGAATACGCCGGTCATGCGCGTCTTCATCGCTTCGGTCAGTCGCGCGGGTGCCGCGCCCGTGGAATCTGCCCGGCCGCCGAACAACAGGCGATTGTCTGCCGACAAACGGAAATAATCGAGGAAGAAGTTGTTGTCGCAAATCGCGGCGCGGCCCGGCATGAGCGCATCGGCGCGCTCGCGGCCCAGCGGTTCGGTCGCGATGATGTACGAGGCGATGGGCGCGATGCGCGCTTCCACGGGCGCGGGCAGCACGCCGCCAGGCGCGGCGTTGCAGCACGAAACGACGAAGCGGCAGCGTACTTCGCCGCGCGCGGTTTTCACCACCGGTTTCGCGCCGCGCACCACATCGAGCACGCGCGAATGCGCGAACAGTTGCGCGCCTTCCTTGCGCGCGGCAGCGGCAAGCCCCAGGCAATACTTGAGCGGATGCAGATGACCCGACACCGGGTCGAACACGCCCGCCAGATAGCTTTGCGAATTCACGCGCGCACGCGTGGCATCGGTATCGAGCCATTCGAGCTTGTCGTAACCCCAGCGCGTGCGCGCCGCCTCCATCCACGAACGCAGACTGGGCACGCGTTTGGGCTTCGTAGCGACCGTTGCAAAGCCCGAGGTGAAATCGCATTCGATCCCGTAACGGGCGATGCGCTCCTTCACGAGTGCGATGCCTTCGATCGACAGCGCCCACGCCGCACGAATACCCTGCGGACCAAGCTGCTTTTCCAGCACTTCGTCTTTCGCGAAGCCCACCAGCGTTTGCCCGCCATTGCGGCCCGACGCGCCCCAGCCCGGCCGATGCGCGTCGAGCACCACCACCGACAAGCCGCGCGCACGGCATTCGAGCGCCACCGACAAGCCCGCGAAACCCGCACCGATCACGCAGACATCCGCGTCGACAACGCCTTCGAAAACCGGGTCGTCGTCGGCGGGGCGCGTGGCAGTGGCTTCGTAATAGGAGTGGCGGGCGAGCACGTCCGCCTGGGCGTCGAGGTCTAGTTTCATCGAGGGTTATCCGTTAAAGCAGGTCCATCAAAGCAGGTCTTTCATGCGATACCACGCCATCGCCAGCACGAGGGCGGGGGTGCGCAGTGTCGCGCCGCCGGGGAAGTCGCGATGGCGGATCTTGCCGAACAGGTCGAAGCGCGCGGCCTGGCCGTGGATCGCTTCGGCAATCAGTGTCCCTGCGAGCCCGGTCGTATTGACGCCGTGGCCTGAAAAGCCTTGCGCAAAATATACCGTAGGCGAGAGGCGGCCAAAATGCGGCGCGCGATTCATGGTGATATCGACAAAGCCGCCCCACGCGTAATCGACCTTCACATCGGCGAGTTGCGGGAAGGTCTTGAGCATGTCGCTGCGCATCGCTTCGCCCAGATTGCGCGGCTCGAAAGTCGAATAGCTGACCTTGCCGCCCCAGAGCATGCGCGTGTCGGGCGCGGGGCGGAAGTAATCGAGCACGAAGCGGCTATCGCAGACAGCCGCCTGCGCGGGCATCAGCGCGGCCATGCGCTCCTTGCCGAGCGGTTCGGTGGCGATCACATAGGTGCCCACTGGCATGATCTTGCGCGCGAGTTCCGGCGCGAGTTCGCCCAGATAGGTATTGCATGCGAGCACAACGAATTTCGCACGCACCTTGCCTTGTGCGGTTTCGATCGTGTGGCCGTCGTGTTCGTTGCGAATGCGCGTAACGGCGCTGTCTTCGAAAATCTGCACGCCAGCTTCGCGTGCCGCGCGTGCGAGACCCAGCGTGTAATTGAGCGGATGCAGATGGCCGCTATCGAGATCGTAAAGACCGCCGGGATAGCGCGCCGATTGCACGTACTGGCCCACGCCATCGCCATCGACGTAACGAAAGCGGTCATAGCCAAAGCGCTGCGCGGCTTCGTCGCGCCAACGCTTGAGATCGTCGACGTCGCGCGCCTTGTTGGCGGCGGTGAAATAGCCTTCGGTGAGTGCGCAGTCGATATTGTGCTTCGCCACGCGCGACTTCACGATGTCGAGCGTTTCGAGCCCCATCGCCCACATCTGTTGCACTTCGCTTTCGTTCATGAACTGCCTGAACGTGTCGATACCGCAGGCGAAGCCGCCAATCAGCTGTCCGCCGTTGCGCCCGCTTGCCGCCCATCCGACCTTCGACGCTTCGAGCAGCGCCACGCGATAGCCGCGTTCGGCAAGATTGAGGGCGGTCGAGACGCCGGTAAGGCCCGCGCCGATCACGCAGACATCGGCGTCGAGCGTGCCTTGCAGTGCGGGATGGCGGGTGGCGTCGTTGGCCGTGGCTGCGTACCAGGACGGCGCGTGAGACTGATTGGCGAATTTGAGCATAGAAAAGACGTATGAAATAAAGCGGGCGGCGATGCGGAAGTTCCGCAGGCGCGCCGCCCGCTCTCCACTCCTTAGAACGAGTAGATGAACTGCGCTCCCAGCAAGTCATTGCTCTTGCTGTACGAGCCGTCGTTACGCAGGAACACGTTCTGCGAAGCCCAGTCGTGGCGATATTCGACCTTCACCGTGATCTGCTGGGTCGGGTAGAACAGCAGGTCGAGCGCTACGTCCTGACGCACGGCGCCCTTGCACTGGAAGCCCAGGCCGCCATTGGCTTCCGAATTTGCCAGGCAGTCCGCACCAATGCCGAAGCCGTTGTACGGGTCCATACCGTTGCCGTTGAGCGCCACGCCACCACCGCCGCCGCCGTTCTTGCTATCCACGAGCAGGTCGTAACGGGCGGTTACGCCCATACGGCCCACCACCGGCGCATTGAACTTGCGGTGCGCGAGCAGCGAGAAGCCGTACCACTGCGCGTTGCCGCCGTTGTACGCCGCGCGCTGCTGCTGGCCGTAATCGACTTCGGCGTTGTACTGGATGTCGGCTGCGGTGTAGCTCGCGTCGACTTCGCCAAAGAAGAAGTAGCCGCCCGAACTCGTGGCCTGACCGCCCGGACCGTAGACCACCTGACCCGTCGTCGAATCGGTGGCGCTCGACAGCGTCTGACGACCGATATTGATCGAGCCGCCGATATCGAGTGCGCTCGACATCGTGTAATCCGCGCGCGCCGTGAAGGTCGGGATCTTGTTGCTCGTGGTGATCGGGTCGCCCAGCGCGTTCGTGCCGGTCTGCGTGACCGAGCCATACGTGCGGTATTGCTCGTTACCCAGCATGAACTTGAAGGCCCACTGGCTGCCGTCCGGCGTGTAATTCCAGCCCACGCCCACGTAGCTGCCCGGGTCCGAGAAGTCGTACAGCAGGTTGTGGGTGAGGGTCAGCATCTGGTTCGACTGCTGCACCTCGTAACCGCCGAAGCTCGGCATCAAACCGGCCACGAAGGTCTGCGTCGCGGTGATCGGCACCGTGACGACCGCCGTGTTCAGGATGTTGTTGCCGATGTCGCCATGCTCGTTGGCCAGCAGCGTGATGCCGTTGCCGCGGTTGGGCATGAGCGTGATTTCAGCCGACGGCGCCATCGGGCCGACACCGAACGTCTTCTTGATGTCGAGGTAGAGATCGCCGAACGTGCTGTTGAAGTAGTTGTACGAGCTTTCGTGGTTCGCGAACAGGAACGACGAAGAGCCTGCCGCGCGGTTATAGATATACGACGGGTCGATATAACCGGTGATCGACAGACCTGCGATCGGGCCGGTCGAGGCGGCATCCGAAAGCGAATCGACCTTCAATTGCTGGCTCGCGATCTGCTGCTTCATCGAGTCCACATCGTCGTTGGTCAGATGCGCAGGCGCCTTGCCGTAATCGGGCGAGGAGATGTCGACTTCAGGCGCGGCCGCCGTGGTCGTGGCTCCCGACGCTGCGGCGGCGGGCGCAATAGCCAGCTTCGACGAACCCTTTGCCGTGGTCTTCGATCCGGCGAGTTCGCTCTTGAGCGATTTCACCTCTTTTTGCAGGGCATTCAACTGCTGCTGCAGGGCCTTGATCTGATCGCTGGTCGAGTCCGCGAATGCGAGCCCCGGCAGTGCCCCGGCCACCAGCAGACAGATTAACTTCTTCTTCATCGACATTCTCCTTATGGGTCGGTATTGCAGGCGTTTCGACACGTAGTTCTTCTATTGCAATGGTGCTGTTCTGTACTGCTGGCCGTTTTATTGCGGCACGCGTCATCGCGACGCGTGCCGTATTTCTAGCTAGTCAGACTCGCGATTCAGCAATCACGCAGCGCGGCGGCCGATCGGCGCGCCCACTGCACCGGGCGGCGCGCCAGCCGTTGCGGTTTCGGCCGGGTCGGGCAGCGCAAACGCCATTTGCATATCGCGCATGCGTTTCTTTTCCCGCGCACTCATCAACTGATTCACGGCGATCACGCCAATCGTCACGGCCGAGATAAAGAGCGTGGCGAGCGCATTCATTTCCGGGTTCAGACCGAGACGCACACGCGAGAACACCACGAGCGGCAGCGTCGTCGAGCCCGGGCCCGAAAGGAACGCGGAGAGCACCAGATCGTCGATGGAGAGCGTGAACGAGAGCAGCCAGCCCGACAGCAGCGCTTGCGAGATCAGCGGCAATGTGATGACGAAAAACACCTTCAGCGGCGTGGCGCCCAGATCGAGCGCGGCCTCTTCGAGCGACTTGTTCATCTCCTTCACCCGCGACTGCACGATGATCGCCACATACGACACGCACAGCATCACGTGACCGATCCAGATCGTGAGAATGCCGCGCCCGGCGGGCCAGCCGATCATCTGCTGAAGGGCCACGAAAAGCAGCAGCAGCGAGATGCCCTGAATCACTTCAGGAATCACCAGCGGGGCGTTGATCATGCCGGTGTAGAGCGTGAAGCCACGGAATCGACCCATGCGGGCAAGCACAAAACCCGCCCACGTACCGATCACAACCGAAGCAAACGCCGTCATCAGACCGATCTTCAGCGAGAGCCACGCCGCCGAAAGCAGCTCGTCATCCTGCAGCAGCGCTGCATACCACTTGAGCGAAAAGCCCGACCACACCGTGACCAGTTTCGATTCGTTGAATGAATAAACAACGAGACTGATGATCGGGATATACAGAAACAGAAAGCCGAGTGTGAGAACACTGGTGGAAATCGCGCGATTGGGCTTGATCATTTGCTTTCCTCCAGTTCCTTGACCTGGTAGTACTGAAAGACGGCCATCGGCACGAGCAGCAGCAGCACCATGGCGACGGTGACGGCGGAGGCCATCGGCCAGTCCATGTTGTTGAAGAACTCGTCCCACATGACGCGGCCGATCATGAGCGTGTCCGCGCCGCCGAGCAGTTCGGGAATCACGTATTCGCCCACCGCCGGAATGAACACGAGCAGGCTGCCCGCGATAATCCCGTTCTTGGACAGCGGCAGCGTGATCTGCGTGAACGCCACCCACGGCTTCGCACCCAGGTCATACGCGGCTTCGAGCAGCGTGAGATCCATCTTGCAGAGGTGCGCGTAAAGCGGCATCACCATGAACGGCAGATACGAATAGACCATGCCGATATAGACACCCGCATCGCTGTGATAAAGGCGCAGCGGCGAATGAATCAGGCCGATGGCAATCAGCGCGTGATTGAGCAGGCCGTCGTCCTTGAGAATGCCGATCCACGCATAGACGCGAATCAGGAACGAGGTCCAGAAAGGCAGCATCACGCCCATCATCAGCAGATTGCGCGTGGCGGGATTCGAGCGCGCAATGTAGTAGGCGATGGGATAACCAATCAGCAGACAGAAGAACGTCGATACCGCTGCCATCTTCAGCGAGCTGATATAGGTGGCGATATAGAGGCTGTCCTGCAGCAGGAACGCATAGTGCGAAAGCTGCAGGGCGAGATGCACCATGCCGTCCTTCATCTCGACCAGGTTCGAGTAGGGCGGAATGCCCATGACCTGATCGGCGAAGCTGATCTTGAGCACCAGCACGAAAGGCAGCGCAAAGAACAGCGCGAGCCAGATGAACGGCACGCCGATCACAGTGCTGCGGCCCGACGGCACGAAGCGCGAGAGGATGCGCGCGAGCGCACCGCGCCGGGCTACGCCTTGCGGCGCGCCGGAAGAGGAAGTCGAGGGAACGGAACTCATTTAGTCATCCTCCTCATCATGCCGTGAGCACGACGCCGCTGGCCGGCGACCACGAGACGAAGACATCGTCGTTCCAGGCCGGTGCGCCATCGTTCATCAGTTGCGAGCTGGAGAGATTCGACACCACCACCTTGCCGCCCGGCAGGCGCACGTGATAGAGCGAATAGCTGCCCATATAGGCCACGTCCGAGACCACGCCACGCGCCCAGTTGTGCGGCGTACCCGGCTTCTCGCGCGTCACGCGCACGCGCTCGGGGCGCACCGAAATGCCCACCGGCATGCCCAGCGGCCCGGTCACGCCATGGCTCACATACATGCGCGTTTCGAGGTCTTCGCTTTCGACGAAAATATGATCCGGTTCGTCCTCGACGACCTTGCCTTCGAACAGATTGGTCGAGCCGATAAATTCGGCGGAGAAGCGGCTATTCGGAAACTCATAGACTTCGCTGGGCGAACCGATCTGCACGATACGGCCTTCGCTCATGACGGCGAGGCGGTTGGCCATCGTCATCGCTTCTTCCTGATCGTGCGTGACCATCACGCAGGTGACATCGACCTTCTCGATGATGTTCACCAGTTCGAGCTGGGTCTTCTGGCGGATCTTTTTATCGAGCGCGGACATCGGCTCGTCGAGCAGCAGCAGTTTGGGGCGCTTGACCAGCGAACGCGCCAGCGCAACACGCTGCTGCTGGCCGCCGGAAAGCTGATGCGGCTTGCGCTTCGCGTAGCGGCTCATCTGCACGAGATTGAGCGCATCGGCCACGCGTTCCTTGATTTCGTTCTTGGGCACGCCTTCCTGCTTGAGGCCGAAGGCGACGTTCGATTCCACGCTCATATGAGGGAAAAGCGCGTATGACTGGAACATCATGTTGACGGGGCGGCGATACGGCGGCAGCGTCGCGAGGTCTTCGCCATCGACAAAGATCTTGCCGGAGGTGGCGGTTTCGAGACCCGCGAGCATGCGCAGCAGCGTGGACTTGCCGCAACCCGAGCTGCCGAGCAGCGCAAAGAGCTCGTTCTTCGCGATGTTCAGGCTCACGTTATTGACGGCGACGCTGTCGCCGAACTTCTTGACGACGTTTTCGATGCGTACGAAAGCGTCGCGGGAGTTGGCCGTCGCGGCAGCGCGAGCGGCTTCGGAGGCGTTGACTTGGGACGTCGAATTCATGATGTAACTGGTTCCTTTCTGATCGCGGTACTGCCCGTTCTTGCGTGCCGCGTACAAACGCAGGCATGAGCCGTCCCGCACGGGGCGCTAAAGCGACTCGCGGACGTCAGTACTGCGAACGGAGCTCGTTGGAGACTGGCGCGTCGTCGTTAATCGGGGGCGGCGCGCTCAGCCGGACTTCGAACAGCGGACTTCTGGCGGAGAGGGGTCGAGCGATCCCTCATCCGCGCTTTGTCTCCTTCCATCTCCTGCGGGATTCAGCCGTTCGTCGACGGTTGTCTATCTGATATCCCGACGGGGTTAGGCGCTCAGTGGCCCGTCTTCAATTGCGACCAGAGACGGTTTTCGAGGCGCAGGATTTCGGCCGGCATTGGCTTCATCAGCGTCATCTTCTTGAGGACTTCGTCGCCCGGATAAACGGTCGGGTCCTGTGCCACGCCCGGCGTCACGAACTGGCGTGCGGCCTTGTTGGCGGTCGGGTAGAAGACTTCGTTGGTGATCGCGGCGTTGACCTTCGGGTCCGAGATGTAGTTGATCCACTTCATCGCGGCTTCGGGGTGCGGAGCGTCCTTCGGCACGACCATCACGTCGAACCACAGCAGGCCGCCTTCCTTCGGATTGGTGAACTTGATGTGATACGAACGCTTCGCTTCTTCGGCACGGCGGTGAGCGATGCCCACGTCGCCCGACCAGGCGAACGCGACGCAGATGTCGTTGTTCACGAGGTCGTTGATGTAGCCCGACGAATTGAACTGCGTGATGTACGGACGGACTTTCTTCAGCGTTTCATACGCGGCCTGATAGTCGGCCGGATTCGTGCTGTTGGGGTTCTTGCCCATGTATTGCAGCGTGGCGGCAAAGGCGTCGGCGGCCTGATCGAGGAACGAGACGCCGCAACCCTTGAGCTTCGAGAGATTGGCCGGATCGAAAATCAGCGACCAGCTATCGAGCGGAGCACTGGCGCCAAGGGCTTTTTCGACGGCTTCCTGGTTGTAGCCGATACCGTCGGTGCCGTACGCCCAGGGCACGCCGTACTGGTTGCCCGGATCGGCGTCCGCAATCATGTGCATCAACACAGGGTCGAGATTCGACAGATTGGGGATCTTCGACTTGTCGAGCTTCTGGTACACGCCGGCCTGAATCTGCTTGGCCATGTAGTTCGAGGTCGGCACCACGATGTCGTAACCCGAGCTGCCAGCCAGCAGCTTGGCCTGCAGCGTGTCGTCGCTATCGTAGTTGTCGTACTTGACGTGAATACCCGTCTGCTTTTCGAAGTTCGGGATCGTGTCTTTCGCGATGTAGTCGGACCAGTTGTAGACGTTCAATGAGTCGTCTGCGGCGCGAGCCGGCTGGCTCGCCGTGAGACCCGCGCAAACTGCGAGCGCGGCCAGTGCGACGGCATGACGAAGATGTCTGACACTCATGTTGATTTCCCCAGATGATGAAAGTCGGCGGGCGGCGCCCGCACCCCGTTGTGCGCCGCCGGCCCTAACAGAAGCAGCGTTACGAAAGTCCCAGTTGCTGCGCGGTTGCGTCGATGGCCTTTTTCGCCTTCGACACGATTTCGTCAATCTCGCCGCGCGTAATCACCAGCGGCGGCGAGAGCAGCATGCGGTCGCCTGTGGCGCGCATGATGAGGTTGCCGTTGAAGCAGAAGTCGCGGCAGATCGTGCCCACGTCGCCGCCATTCGCGAAGCGCTTGCGCGTCTTCGGATCTTCGGCGAGCTGCAGACCGGCCACGAGGCCCGCGCCCGAAATGTCGCCGATGATCGGATGATTCGCGAAGGTCTCGCGCAACTGCTGCTGGAAATACGGGCCCGTGTCCGTCTTCACGCGCTCGACGATCTTCTCGTCGCGCAGCAGCTTGAGGTTCGCCACGGCCACGGCGGCCGCCACCGGATGGCCCGAGTACGTGAGGCCATGATTGAAGTCGCCGTTCTCGATCAGCACCTTCGCCACGCGATCGTGCAGGCCGACTGCGCCCATCGGCACATAACCGCTCGTCAGGCCCTTGGCCATCGTGATGAGATCGGGCTCGAAACCGAAGTGCTGATGCGCGAACCATTCGCCGGTGCGCCCGAAACCGCCGATCACTTCGTCGGCGCACAGCAGAATGTCGTACTTGCGGCAGATACGCTGGATTTCCGGCCAGTACGTCGATGCCGGGAAAATCACGCCGCCCGCGCCCTGGAACGGCTCGCCGATAAACGCGGCGACGTTCTCTGCGCCCACTTCGAGAATCTTCGCTTCGAGCTGCTGCGCACGTGCGAGGCCGAATTCCTCCGGCGTCATGTTGCCTTCGGCTTCGCCGTAGAAGTACGGCTGGTCGATGTGCACGATGTTCTCGACCTTCGAGGGCATCTGCTCGTGCATATAGCCCATGCCGCCGAGCGTGCCGCCCGCAATGGTCGAACCGTGATAGCCGTTCTTGCGCGAGATGACGACCTTCTTCGAAGGCTTGCCTTGCGCGAGCCAGAATTGATGCACGATGCGCAGCACCGTGTCATTGCCTTCCGAGCCGCTGTTGCAATAGAAGAAGTGATTGAAGGGCTCCGGCGAAAGCTCCGCGAGCAGCGCGGAAAGCTCGATCACCGGCGGGTGCGTGGTCTTGAAGAAGGTGTTGTAGTACGGCAGTTCCTGCATCTGCGTGTACGCGGCATCGGCCAGTTCCTTGCGGCCATAACCCACGTTCACGCACCACAGACCCGCCATGCCGTCGATGATCTGATTGCCTTCCGAGTCCCACAGATACACGCCCTTGGCCTTCACGATCACACGGCTGCCGCTCTTGTTGAGCGAGCCCATGTCCGAGAACGGATGGATGTGGTGCGCCGCGTCGAGCGCGCGATATTCGGCCGTGCTGCGGGCGCCTTGCGTTGCTTGCGCGCGCAACGTCGTCGGCACTTCCTGGAGTGCGCTGGCGGGGGCGTCGATCCGATAGTTCATTGCTCTGTCTCCTTTCTATTACACGTGCAGCAGCAGGTGCTTGCGTTCCCACGAGCTGATCACGCGGAAATACGCTTCGTATTCGGTTTCCTTGAGCGCGAGGTAGGCGCGCACGAACTTCTCGCCGAGAATGTCGTTCAGCGGCTCGCAACCGCTCATCAGCGTGAGACCTTCTTCAAGGTTGCGCGGCAGTTGGTACGGCAGCGCGTAACCGTCGCTCACGAGCGGTTCGGTAGGCTTGAGATGCTGCGTCATGCCCAGATAACCGGCGGCCAGCGTGGCGGCAATCGCGAGGTACGGGTTCGTGTCCACGCCCGGAATACGGTTTTCCACGCGGCGCGCAGCCGGCGACGAATACGGCACGCGGAAGCCCACCGTGCGGTTGTCGTAACCCCAGGCCACGTTGATCGGCGCGGCCATGAAGCGCGACAGACGGCGATACGAATTGATGTACGGCGCGAAGATCGGCATCAGCGCCGGCGTGTACTTCTGCAGACCGGCGATATACGCATGGAACATGTCCGTGGGCTTGCCGTCCGCACCCGTGAAGAGGTTCTGGCCGCTTTCCGCCGAAACGAGGCTCTGGTGAATGTGCATCGCCGAGCCCGGCTCGTTTTCCATCGGCTTCGCCATGAAGGTGGCGTACATATGGTGACGCAGCGCCGCTTCGCGCACCGTGCGCTTGAACAGGAACACGCGGTCGGCCAGACCCAGCGGCTCGCCGTGCATGAAGTTGATCTCCATCTGCGCTGCACCGACTTCGTGAATCAGCGTATCGACTTCGAGATCCTGAATATCGCAGTACTCGTAGATGTCTTCGAACAGCGGGTCGAACTCGTTGACCGCTTCGATCGAATACGCCTGGCGGCCCGTTTCCGGGCGGCCCGTGCGGCCGATCGGCGGCGCGAGAGGAATATCCGGGTCCTTGTTCATATCGACGAGATAGAACTCCAGTTCCGGCGCGATGATGGGCTTCCAGCCCTTCGCTTCATAGAGTTCCAGCACGCGGCGCAGCACACGGCGCGGCGAGATTTCAACCGGCGAGCCGTCGAAGTGCACGCAGTCGTGGATCACCTGCGCGGTGGGATCGGTGGCCCACGGAATGATGCGGATGGTCGAAGCATCCGGCACGCAGACCATGTCCGGGTCGGTGACGCCGGTGAGGCTGCCGTCTTCCGGGTAGTCGCCGGTCACGGTCTGGATCATCACGGCCTGCGGCAGGCGCATGGATTCACCCGATTCGAACTTGCTGCGCGGAATGATCTTGCCGCGCGCGATGCCGGCCATGTCCGGGATGATGGCTTCGATTTCGGTGATGTGATGTTTCTTCAGGAATTCGTCGATGTCGTGCATGTTCGTTCTCTCTATTCTGTGTGGGCCGGCGTCAGACCTGCGCGGCGTGCGCGCGAGCGGGTTGGCGTGCGGCCCCGCCCGGCGCTCGGGCCAGCATGCGGGCGCGGCAGGCTTCGCCAAAGGCGCGGAAGATAGCGGTGGAAAGGGCGTTTTGCGCGTGCAGCCATTCGGGATGCCACTGAACGCCCAGCGCGAAAGTGCTTGCACCCGCAACGGTAATGGCTTCGACCAGGCCGTCGGCGGCCGTTGCGTCAGCAACGAGTCCGTGACCGAGTGTGTCGATACCCTGACCGTGCAGCGAATTCACCTGCGCTTCGCGTGCGCCGCCTGCGAGCTTGTGCAGCAGACCGCCTTCCAGCAGCGCGATGGTGTGCGCGGGACCGTATTGCGTCTCGAGCGGCTCGGCCTTGTTTTCACGGTGATCGTGCAGGCCTTCCACCGCGTGCACTTCCTGATGCAGCGTGCCGCCGAAGACCACGTTCATTTCCTGAAAGCCGCGGCAGATGGCGAGCACCGGCACGCCGGCGTCGATGGCTGCGCGCAGCAGCGGCAGCGTGGTGGCGTCGCGTGCGGGATCGTGCAGCGTGCCCGCAGCGCTTGCCGGGCCGCCGTAACGATGCGGCTCGACGTTCGAGTAGCTGCCGGTGAAGAGCAGGCCGTCCACGGCGTCCAGAATGTCCGCCGTAGCCTGCCGCTCGCCCAGCGCGGGCAGCACGAACGCGAGCCCGTCCGAACCGTCCACGGCGGCGGCGATGTACTTCTCGCCCGCCACGTGCGACGCGTGCGGCCCCATCATGGTGCGATCGGCAGTAACTCCAATCAATGGTTTGGTTCGCATGACTAACGTCTTATTTCTTCTTCCTGTCGCAACGCATTTGAATCGGTTTTCAGCGATGCTTCAGGCGTGACATGACCTTGCAACCGTGCAGGACACACGGCCGCAAACCTTGAGATGCGGAGCGCAGCGGCGCTAACGGATCGCGCTGCGCGTGGAGATCATGTACGCGGTTCGTTTCCTGCCGGTGTGGGGCGCGACGGTGTTCAGGCGTGCGCATCCACATCGTTCGCGCGCAGCAAGACAACTCGCAGGCGATCGACGGCGAATGAAACGAACGGCGCAGGAAGGAGAGGCGCTAGGGCAGCAGCGACGCGACTTCGTCGGTATGCACCGCAATGAAGGCGCGTGCAGAGACGGCGTTATGGCGACGGACGGACCGACGGGAAAGGATTGTGAAGACGGACAGAAGCGGACGAGAGGCAAGCCTGCCGCTACTGCCATCGGCGATGGCGGCGCAGTCACTGCGAAGACACCTCGCATGACTTCGATCCCATCTCACCAGAGGGCCACGGACTCTCACAATTACACTCGACTGGGTGTGTTGATCACGGTTGATTTGGATGCACGGCATGAAAACTGCGCTTGCCGGCATCACACATAGGTGTCGTTCGATGTATTGAGCATTGATTGCTTGCTGCTACGCAATGTATTGCGTTTTTCATCGTTCGATCGACCTGTGTTTCAGCATATACGAGCCAAAAAGGCCGTCAATTATTTTTTTACGTTTTTTATGTCAGCACTTTCCCCAAGACCCCTGCAAACGTCGCGCAGTACGAAATATGCAGCACTGTATTTATATTTCGAATAACTTACAGGGGTTAGTACTGACGCAAAAAAAAGCAAACTGATTAGAATATTCAACACGTCACCGCACCGCCGTGTTGTTGTCCGTCGTCTTTTCAGCGTGCGCTTTCACTGAATTTCCTGACCCAACCGGTTCATCAAACGTGTCCGAGTCCGTTTCTGTTTCCTCTGAAGTTGCCACGCGTCTGCGCTACGTACGCAAGCGTTATGGCTTGTCGCAACGCGAGCTGGCCAAGCGCGCGGGCGTCACGAATGGTGCGATTTCGCTTATCGAGCAAAGTCGCGTCAGTCCCTCGGTAGGATCACTCAAGAAGTTGCTTGAATGCATCCCGATGAGTCTCGCGGAATTCTTCACATTTGATCTCAACGAGGGCGCGAGCGTGGTCTCGCGCCGCGGCGAGATGCCGAACCTCGGCAACGACGCCATCGAGCTCTATCTGGCGGGCGCGAACGTGAAGGACCGCAACATGGGCATCCTGCGCGAGGTGTATCAACCGCTCGCCGATACCGGCCCCGAAATGCTCTCGCACGCGGGGCACGAAGGCGGCGTGGTGGTGGCGGGCCAGATCGAACTGACCGTGGACGGCACCACCTGGCTGCTCGACCCCGGCGACAGCTATTACTTCGAAAGTCGCTTCCCGCACCGGTTTCGCAATCCCAGCGCAAACGAGGTCTGCGAAGTGGTGTCGGCGAATTCGCCGCCTACTTTCTGACGCTTCGCATCCCGCGTTTCTGCGCATATCCGGTTCGTCGTGCCGCCTCAGCCTATCGTGTGCCGCTTCTCCAAAGCGGCGCGAAGCGCGGCGCGCAGGATGGATCGTCAATCATTGAGGCATCCTGATGGAAAAGAAAACTCTCGCTTATTGGCAGGACAAGGCCGCGACGCTGTCGATCGAAGGTCGCGCATTCATCGACGGCGCGTATCGCGACGCCTACTCGGGCCGCACCTTCGACTGCGTGAGCCCGATCGACGGCCGCGTGCTCGCCAACGTGGCCGATTGCGGCGCAGCAGATGTCGATGCAGCCGTTGCAGCGGCGCGCCGTGCCTTCGACGCAGGCGTGTGGGCGGGCCTGAATCCGCGCGCGCGTAAAGCGATTCTGCAGCGCTGGGCCGCACTCATGCGCGAGCACCTCGACGAACTTTCGCTGCTCGAAACGCTCGACGCCGGCAAGCCTATCGGCGATACCACTTCGGTGGACGTGCCGGGCGCGGCCTATTGCGTGGAATGGTTCGCGGAAGCCATCGACAAGGTGGGCGGCGAAGTCGCGCCGGCCGATCATCATCTGGTGGGTCTCGTCACGCGCGAGCCGATCGGCGTCGTGGCGGCTGTGGTGCCGTGGAATTTCCCGATCCTGATGGCGTCGTGGAAGTTCGGCCCCGCGCTCGCGGCAGGCAATAGCGTCGTGCTCAAGCCTTCGGAAAAATCGCCGCTCACGGCCATTCGCGTGGCGCAACTCGCGCACGAAGCGGGCATTCCTGCCGGTGTATTCAACGTGCTGCCTGGTGGCGGTGAACCGGGCAAGCTGCTGGGCCTGCATCGCGACGTGGACTGCATCGCCTTCACGGGTTCGACCAACGTCGGCAAGCAGATCATGCAGTACGCGGGTCAGTCGAACCTCAAGCGCGTGTGGCTCGAACTGGGCGGCAAGTCGCCGAACATCGTGCTGCCGGACTGCCCGGATCTCGACCGCGCGGCCAGCGCGGCAGCGGGCGCGATCTTCTACAACATGGGCGAAATGTGTACGGCTGGGTCGCGCCTGCTCGTGCATCGCGACATCAAGGACGTGTTCCTAGCAAAGCTCGTGGAAGCCGCGAAGGCGTATAAGCCTGGCAATCCTCTCGATCCGAACGTGTCGATGGGCGCAATCGTCGACAAGATCCAGATGGAGCGCGTGCTCGGTTATATCGAGGCGGGCCGCAAGGAATCGAAACTGCTGATGGGCGGCGAGCGAGTGAACGAATCGACGGGCGGCTTCTATGTCGAGCCCACCGTGTTCGAAACGCATCACGACGATCGCATTGCTCGCGAGGAGATATTCGGGCCGGTGCTCTCGGTCATTACGTTCAGCACGATCGACGAAGCCGTGCGTATCGCCAACGACAGCGACTACGGCCTGGCCGCAGCAGTGTGGACCTCGAACCTCACGAGCGCGCATGAGATTTCGCGCCGTCTGCGTGCGGGCACGGTTTGGGTCAACTGCTACGACGAAGGTGGCGACATGAATTTCCCGTTCGGCGGTTTCAAGGAATCGGGCAACGGTCGCGACAAGTCGCTGCATGCACTTGAGAAGTACACCGAACTAAAGTCGACGCTCGTGCGTTTGCGCTAAGTTTGCATTAAGTCTGCGCCAAGGCAGTCTGCGTGGCGGCGCGTGCAGGCGCGTCGCCACGTTCGCCCTTCAATACACGGGCCTGGCCCGATAACACTATCCCGCACATGAACGACACGATCCACGGCGACGGCGCGATCCGTCGCGGCGCGCTTTACGGCTCTTCCATCGAGAACACCTACGCAGGCGTGCTGTCGTTCATGCGCCGCAATTACACGCGCGATCTGAGCGGCGTGGACGTGGCCATTTCCGGCGTGCCGCTCGATCTCGCCACCACGTTCCGCTCGGGCGCACGACTTGGGCCGTCGTCCATCCGCGCGGCCAGTGTGCAGTTAGCGGAACTGCATCCTTATCCCTGGGGCTTCAACCCTTTCGACACGCTGGCCGTGACCGATTACGGCGACTGCTGGTTCGACGCCCACAATCCGCTCTCGATCAAACCCGCGATCATCGAGCATGCGCGCACGATCCTGCGCTCGAACGCGAAGATGCTCACGTTCGGCGGCGATCATTTCATCACCTATCCGCTGTTGATTGCGCACGCGGAAAAGTACGGCAAGCCGCTTTCGCTGATCCACTTCGACGCGCATTGCGATACCTGGCCCGACGATCATGCGGACAGCCTCAATCACGGCACGATGTTCTACAAGGCCGTCAAAGAAGGGCTGATCGATCCGAAGACGTCGGTGCAGGTGGGCATCCGCACGTGGAACGACGACTTCCTCGGCATCAATATTCTCGACGCGGCGTGGGTGCACGAAAACGGCCCGCGTGCCGCGCGCGAGCGCATTCTGGAGATCGTGGGCGAGCGCCCAACGTACCTCACCTTCGATATCGACTGTCTCGATCCGGCTTTCGCGCCGGGCACCGGCACGCCCGTGGCGGGCGGTTTGTCGTCGGCGCAGGCGCTGGCGATCGTGCGTGGTCTGGAGGCGGTGAACCTGATCGGCGCCGATGTGGTGGAAGTCGCGCCCGCCTACGATCAGAGCGAGATCACGGCGCTGGCCGCCGCGCATCTCGCGAGCGACCTGCTGTGCCTGTGGCGCCAGCGCAAGGTTGCGGGCAAATAAAAAACGCGCCGCCGCTCACAGCGCGGCGCGCCTTGCGATTCAGCGCTCGACCAGCAGACCGAGATTGGCGCGCACGCGCTGAAGCATCTCGCCGAACTGCTCGGCCTCTTCCGCTGTGAAGCCCGCCAGGGCTTCGTCCTGCACTTCGTCGCCCACCCGCCGCGCGGACGTGAGCACGCCCGCCGCCTTGGGCGTGAGGCTCACCCGCAACTCGCGGCGGTCGTCCGGGTTCGCTTCGCGCACCACCCAGCCGCTTTCTTCCATACGTTCCAGCAGCCGTCCGGCCGAAATCGGCGCGACTTCGAGCCGTTCGGCAAGGCTCGCCTGATTGATGGGGCCATAGTGGGCGAGGTAGGCAATCATGCGGCACTGCGCGCGCGTGAGTTCCAGCGATGACTTCGCCAGCTCGTCGTAGCGCTTGCCGTACAGGCGGCCCACGTCGACGATCAAGAAGCCGAAGCGTTGTTCGAGGTCGGTAGTCATGCCGCGATTATAAGTGGCGGGCTGGGTGGGCGTTTCACCGGTGGACGCACTGCAGCGCACGCGCATCCGCCGCGCAAAGGCCGGATTCTTTCCGATTGCGCAACAGGGGCCGATTCGTATAATAAGCATGCTTATCATTTTTCAGAATCCCGCTTTCGAACCCCTCATTCGAATCCACGATGACCGCAGTCCCGCATGGCACGGCCGCGCAACGTGAGGCCGCGCCCCTGAACCGCGGCATGATTACGCTGTCGATCATGCTCGCCACGCTGATGCAGACGCTCGACAGCACGATCGCCAATGTGGCGCTGCCGCATATGCAGGGCACGCTATCGGCGTCGCAGGACGAAATCACGTGGGTGCTGACCTCGTATATCGTCGCGGCGGCCATTGCCACGCCGCTCACGGGCTGGCTCGCGGACCGCTTCGGCGTCAAGCAGTTGCTGGGCGCGGCAATCGCGGGCTTCACGGTGGCTTCGGCCTTGTGCGGTTTGTCGGAGACATTGGGGGAGATCGTTGCGTCGCGGCTGCTGCAGGGCGTGTTCGGTGCGTCGCTGGTGCCGCTCTCGCAGTCGATCCTGCTGGACATCAACCCGCGCGAGCGTCAGGGACAGGCCATGGCGGTCTGGGGCATGGGCGTGATGGTCGGGCCGGTGCTGGGGCCCACGCTGGGCGGCTGGCTCACCGACAGCTACAACTGGCGCTGGGTGTTCTTTATCAACGTGCCGGTGGGCGTGTTCGCGTTCTTCGGCGTCTCGACCTTCCTGCCCGCGCGCGAACGCGCCGGTCAGACGCGTTTCGACGTATTCGGCTTCGCCACGCTGGCGCTGGCGATCGGCGCCTTGCAGGCCTTGCTCGATCGCGGCGAGCAACTCGACTGGTTCGGCTCGCTGGAGATCCGCATCGAGGCGCTGGTTTCCGTGCTGGCGTTCGCGTTCTTCGTGGTGCATACGGCCAGTTCCGGGCCGACCACCTTCTTCCGCTACCAGCTTCTCAAAGACCGCAACTTCGCCACCGGCACGTTCTTCATCTTCGTGATCGGCGCCGTGCTATACGCCACGCGCGCGCTGCTGCCGCCGATGCTGCAGAACCTGATGGGTTATCCGGTCGCCACCACGGGCCTCGTGACGGCGCCGTCGGGCGCGGGCACGATGATCGCCATGCTGATTGCGGGCCGCCTGCTCAAGCATGTCGATGCGCGCGCCATGCTGCTGTTCGGCTTTGTGGTTTCCGCCTACGCGCTCTGGCAGATGATGCAGTACACGATCGTGCTGTCGGAGTCGGATATCGTGTGGCCGGGCGTGGTGCAGGGCTTTGGTCTGGGCTTCGTGTTCGTGCCGCTTTCGGCGCTGACGTTCTCCACGCTCACGCCGCAATTGCGCGCCGACGGCACCGCCACCTACAGCCTGATGCGCAATATCGGCAGCAGTATCGGCATTTCGATCGTGCAGACCTTTGTGACGCGCGGCACGCAGATCGCGCATTCGGATCTCGCCGCCAACGTCACGCCGTTCAACCCGATGATGCAGCCGATGCTCGCCGCGGGTTCGCGCTACGATCTCGCCGTGCTCAACCAGTCGATCACCCAGCAGGCGACGATGATCGCCTACCTCAACGACTTCAAGATGATGTTTGTCGCGACGCTGCTCGTGATTCCGCTGCTCGTGCTGATCCGGCCTTCGGGCGGCGGCGCGGCCGTCGATACGAGCCACGCGGCGATGGACTGACCGCCACGCTTTCTTCACCGCTGCCGCGCCTTTCCGCAAGGAAGCGCGGCGCCGCTTTTACCGCTACGCCGATGCTCTCCGCTGTCTCTATCCTGCTTCCCGTTTTTGGCCTGATTCTGGCCGGTTTCGCCTGCCGCCGTTTTGGCGTGCTGGGCCCC
Source organism: Paraburkholderia sp. Ac-20340 (assembly GCF_017104965.1). Classification (GTDB taxonomy): domain Bacteria; phylum Pseudomonadota; class Gammaproteobacteria; order Burkholderiales; family Burkholderiaceae; genus Paraburkholderia. Next base: position 97,030 of record NZ_JAAGPR010000016.1, on the reverse strand, counting down.
GCGGCCGCCTCCGAACTCAATCGCTTCGTTGTCTGGCTGGCGCTGCCCGCGCTGCTGTTCGATATCCTTGCGCACGCAACGTGGCACGAGCTGTATCAGCCCGCATTTCTGGCGGCGTTCGGCATCGCGGGCCTGGTGGTGTTCGCGGTCGTGGTGGCCGTGCGCCTGTTCCTGCGCCGCCCGCTCGCCGATGCGAGTATCGACGGCCTCGCCGCCGCGTATCCGAACACGGGCTATGTGGGCTTTCCGCTGTGCATGATCGCGTTCGGACCGTCGAGCCTCACGCCCGTGACGATCGCCACGATCCTCGTGGTGTGCGTGCTGTTCGCCATCGCCATTGTGCTGATCGAAACCGGCCTGCAAAGCGAGCGCCGTCCGCACCGGTTGCTGATCAAGGTGGCGCGTTCGCTGATGCGCAATCCGCTGCTGGTGGCGCCCGCCCTGGGCGCGATTGCGTCTGGCGCACATCTGACGATGCCCGCAAGCGCCGAGACCTTCCTGAAGCTGCTGGGCGGCGCGGCCAGCCCTTGCGCGCTGGTGAGCCTGGGTCTATTCCTCGCCGAGCGCCGCGCGAAAAGCGATGCGCCGCCGGAATCGTCGTGGTGGATCACGCTGTCGAAGCTGGTGGCGCAGCCCGCGCTGACGTGGTGGCTCGCGGACCGCGTGTTCGGCCTTTCGCCGCAACTGGTGGAAACGGCCGTGCTGCTCGCCGCGTTGCCCACCGGCACAGGGCCGTTCATGCTCGCGGAGTACTACCGCCGCGAAGCACACGTAACGGGCCGCACGATCCTGCATTCGACGCTAGGCTCGCTCGTCACGCTCACGCTGATTTTGCTGCATCTGCACCACGGCTAGACGCGCGGTGTAAAACTGCCACGAGTGCGCGCGGCACGATGTTTGCGGTACGTGAGCCATGCATCGATCAGGAGAAAGGCGATGAGATGGCTTAAAAACAGCAGCGCCGCGCGCGCAATAGGAGTTGGCTTGCTCGCCGCGCTGACTTTGGGCGCGAGTGCTTGCACGTTAGGCGGTGCGGCGGCGGGCGGCTACGTGGGCAACAAGGCCACCAACGGCAGCGCAGTGGGAACGGTGGGCGGCGCGGTGGCCGGTGGCGTGATCGGCCACGAACTCAGCAAGTAATCTACGGATCAATGCGGCGTCAGCGGGCTTTTTCGTGGCGAAGTTTTGCGTGACGCATTGACGCCGCATTGTTCAGATTTATTTCACCGCGCCCAGCGCAAGCCCCTTCACCATATATCGCTGCAACCACGCGAACACCACCGAAACCGGCAGCGTAGCCGCGAGTGTCGCCGCCATCACCAGTTCCCATTCCACGGTGTATTTGCCGGCCACCATATCGGTGACCTGCACGGTGAGCGTCTTGTTCTCCGGCGAGCGGATCAGCGTGTACACCACGGCGAATTCATTCCACGCGCTGATGAACGTGAAGATGGCCGTCACCACCACGGCCGGAATCGCCAGCGGCAGGAACACGCGAAACACCGCGCCCGAGCGGCTGCATCCTTCGAGCCACGCCGATTCCTCCAGATCGCGCGGCACCGTCTGGAAATACGACGACAGCATCCACACGGCGAAGGCGATATTGAAAGCCGCATACGAAACGATCACGCCAATCTTCGAATCGACGAGATTGCCGTCGCCATAAGGAATCATGGCGGCGAGGCGGAACAGTCCCACCACCAGCAGGATCGGCGAGAGCATCTGCGTGACGAGCAGGAATTGCCGGTAGACGCCGCGTCCGCGAAACGGAAAACGCGCGAGCGCATACGCGGCGGGCAGGCTGACGGCCAGTGCGAGCGCCGTCGACAGGAACGAAATCACGATGCTGTTGCGCAGCGCCACGCCGAAATTCGCGGCCTGCCACATATCGACGTAATTTTCCCAGCGCCAATGCACGGGCAGCCAGCGCGCCGGATAGACGAACACTTCGTTGGCCGGTTTGAACGAGGTGAAGAACATCACGGCGAACGGGAACAGCACGGCCACCACCAGCGGCGACAGCGCGAGCCAGCACCAGAGCGAGCGTTTGAGCTTGCGGTTCATGCGAGGTCTCCTTCGGCGCCGCCGCGTTTGGCCTGCACGCGCAGATACGCCACCGAAAACGCGAACAGGATCAGCAGCATGATCAGCGAGACGGCGGCCGCTTCGCCGGGACGGCCGAGCCGGAAGCCGAGTTCGTAGAGATACGTCACGAGGATGTGCGTGCTGTCGTCCGGGCCGCCTTGCGTCATCACCCAGATGATCGGGAACGAGTTGAACACGTAGATCACGTTGAGCAGGATCGCCATGTTGATGAAGGGTTTGAGCAGCGGCAGCGTGAGTTGCCGGAACTGTTGCCAGGCGCTGGCGCCGTCGATGCGCGCGGCTTCGTAGATGTCGCCGGGCACGGAAGACAGGCCCCCCAGGAAGATCGTCGTGGTGAAGGGAATCGACACCAGAATGCCCACGGCGATTTCAACGGGAAACGCGTATTCGGGCGTGGCGAGCCAGTGAATCGGCCCGGCGATCAGGCCGAGCTTCTGCAGCGTGACGTTGACCATGCCGTAATCGTCGTTGAAGGCCCAGCGCCAGACCACGGCAGTCATGGTGAGCGAAACGGACCACGGCAGCATGACGATCGTGCGTGCGATGCCGCGTCCATAGAAGTCCTGATTAAGTACCAGCGCGACGGGCACGGAAACGCCCACCGTGCCCACCACCACGCAAAACGTCCAGATGAGGGTGTTTTTTAGCGCGCTCAGAAACACCGGGTCGCCGAACACGTTATAGAAGTTCTGCAAGCCGCTGAAATCGCGGATCTGCCCGAAGCGCGAGACATCGTGCAGCGATTGCCAGACGATGTTGAAGATCGGATAGCTGATGATGAACAGCGCGAGCACGAGGCTCGGCACGATCAGCAGCCAGGGAGCGCGGGGCACGGCGATATTGCGCTCGGCGCGGGTGGGGCGGCTTGGACGGCTCATGCGGGTGCTTGCGCGTGTGAGGTCGGTCGCGGCGCCTGGCGCCGGAGTGGCGGGCGGCGTCTGCTTCAGGGGACCGGTAGTCATGTCGTGATGCGTCCGGTGTGGCGTGAGGTAATCCGGAAAAAACGGTGCGTGGCAGCGCTTCGCGCCATGCCACGCACCGGTTCGGCTACGTCATTTGCCGAGCGACTTGTTCGCTTCCGTCGCGGCCTGGTTCAGCGCATCGGCGGGTTTGGCCTTGCCGAGGTAGATCGACTGCATGGCGTTGCTCACGGCCTTCGCGGTGTCTTCCCAGCCGGTGACCGTGGGCGCGAACTTCGCGTGCGGCAGCAGCGCGACGAAGGCCTTGGTGTCCGGGTCCTGGAAGGCCGGGTCGGTCGCTTCAGCCTTGGTGGTGGGCAGGAAGCCTTCCGTGCTGGTGAATTCCACGCGCGGCTGCTTCGTGAACAGGAAGTCGAGGAACTTCCAGGCGCTCTTCTTCACCTTCGAGTTCTTGAACATCATGATCGAATCGGTGACCGCGTAGGTGGCGGGCGTGGTCGCAACCGGAATCGGATCGATGCCGTACTTGATGTTCGGTGCTTCCTTCTTCAACTGCTTGGCGAGGAACGGCGCGGAGATCATCATCGCCACGCGGCCCTGCTTGAAGAGGTTCTGCACGTCTTCGCGGCTGTAGCCGGTCACGCCCGGTTCCGTGAGACCTTCGTCGATCATGGTCTTGTAGAGCGTGGCGGCCTTCACGCCGGCGGCCGAATTGAAGGCGGCCTTGTTGTCCTTGCCGACTACGTCGCCGCCGTTCGTCCACAGCGCGTAGTAGAAGTACACGTCGGTTTCGATTTCCTTGCCTTGCAGGCCGAAACCGGCGATGCCCTTGGCCTTGAGCTTCTTCGACGCGTCGATCACGTCGCTCCAGGTCTTCGGGCCATTCGGATAGCCCACCGAAGCGAGCATGTCCTTGTTGTAGTACAGCGCGCGCGCCGAAGCGGCGATCGGCAGGCCATAGATCTTGCCGTTGATTTCACCGGGCGCCAGGAACGGGCCGATGAAACGGCCCTTGAAATTGGCGTCCATATAGGGATCGAGCGGCTCGGCGATGTCATCCTTCACGAAGTCCAGCAGCCAGCGCGTACCGATGATGGCGAGGTCGGCATTCGCGCCGCCCGAGATATCCGTCTGCAGTTTCTGTTGCAGCGAATCCCAGTTCACGTCTTCGATCTTGATGGTGGTGCCGGGATTGGCGGCCTCGAACTGCTTGGCCATTTTCTCGAAGTACGGGGCGGTGGCGTCGCTGTAGTGGGCGACGGTCACGCGAACGGTATCGGCATGCGCCGCGACGGTAATACCCGCGAACGCGAGTGCGACGGCGAGCTTGCCGAGCGTGGTGGATGCACGTGCCTTAAACGCCATTCTGTCTCTCCTAACGTGGTTATCTGGCTGGCCTTGCGTTGTTTGAAAAAATCCTACAGGATGAAAAAAGCGTTGTCACCTGGGAATCGCGATATTGTTTTCGGCTCCTGAATTTGCATAAGATGCCGTAAAACATGGGGAAATTCGCGTATTCCAATATTTGGGATGCCTGCGTGTCAATTCATTTGCCGCGCTAGTCAAACGATTGAAAACGTAACGCTGTTGGAAATTTACAGGCCCGGCTTGCATCTGCGCCGCGCCGGAAATCATCAAGCGGAGAGTTGGCCATGAGTCGGGTGGTGCTGGTGACGGGCGCGTGCGGCGGGATTGGCCGCGCGTTGTGCAAACGATTCGTCGATGCGGGCGACACGGTGCTCGCGCTCGATCGCGAAGCCGCGGCGGTGCAGCAACTGGCCGATGAATTCGGCGCCGATCGCATGGAGGCGCTGGCCGCCGACGTGAGCGACGCGAGCGCGCTGGCGCACGCCGTGGCGCGCGCCGTGGCCGCGCGCGGGCCGGTTGATGTTGCCGTGGCGAACGCGGGCGGCGCGCTCGGCACCACGCTCGCGCACACGGACGCGGCAAGCTGGCGGCGCGACGTCGACCTGAACCTCAACGGCACCTTCTACACCGTGGAAGCGGTGCGCGCATCGATGATCGAGCGCCGGCGCGGCGTGCTCGTGCTGATCGGCTCCGTGAACGGTTTGAGCGCGCTTGGCCATCCCGCGTATAGCGCGGCGAAAGCCGGTCTCGTGAGCTACACGAAAGCGCTCGCGATGGAACTCGGCCCGCACGGCATACGCGCGAACATCGTTTGTCCCGGCACGGTCAAGACGCCCGCGTGGCATTCGCGCGTGGCGCAACATCCGCAAATATTCGAAGAACTAAAGAAGTGGTATCCGCTAGGCGATGTCGCCACGCCCGACGATATCGCCGATGCCGTGCAGTTTCTCGCCTCGCCGCAAGCGCGCGTGATTACGGGCGTCGTGCTGCCGGTGGATGCAGGGCTGATGGCGGGCAATCGCCTGATGGCGAACGAACTCACGCTCGACGAAATCTGACGAAAGAACGTACACGCGAAAGCACACACGCACGCACACGCACGAGGACAGCATGGCAGCGGTACAACTGAACGGCATCTACAAGCGCTACGGCGATACCCAGGTCGTGCATGGCGTCGATCTCGACATCGAGGACGGCGAATTCGTCGTGCTGGTCGGGCCTTCGGGTTGCGGCAAGACCACGCTGATGCGCATGATCGCGGGTCTCGAAGATATCAGCGGCGGCGATCTCACCATCGGCGGCACGCGCGCGAATGCCTTGCCGCCGCAGCAGCGCAATATTTCGATGGTGTTCCAGAGCTACGCGCTGTATCCGCATCTTTCGGTGTACGACAACATTGCGTTCGGGCCGCGCATCCGCAAGGAACGCGAGGACGGCTTCAAGCCGCGCATCGAAGCCGCCGCGAAGATGCTCAATCTCTCGAACTATCTTGAACGTCTGCCGCGCGCGCTATCGGGCGGCCAGCGCCAGCGCGTGGCGATGGGCCGCGCCGTGGTGCGCGAGCCGTCGCTGTTCCTGTTCGACGAACCGCTTTCGAATCTCGATGCCAAGCTGCGAGTGCAGATGCGCACGGAAATCAAGGCGCTGCATCAGCGTTTGCGCAATACGGTGGTGTACGTCACGCACGATCAGATCGAAGCGATGACGATGGCCGATCGCATCGTCGTGATGAATTCCGGGCGTATCGAACAGATCGGCCGGCCGCTCGATCTCTACGACAAGCCCGGCAATCTGTTCGTGGCGAGTTTTCTGGGCTCGCCGTCGATGAACTTCGTCGCGGGCAGCGTGATGAGCGACGCGCGCGGCACGGCGCTGATACTCGACGACGGCGTGCGTATCGCGCTGCCCGAAGGACGCGCGCAGCCCGGCGCGCACGTGACGCTGGGCATTCGCCCGGAGCACATCGAAACGGGCAGCGGGGACGTGCCGTTCGCCGTCGACGTGATCGAGCCGACCGGCGCGGAAACGCACTTGTACGGGAAAATCGGCGGCAATTCATGGTGTGTGACGACGCGCGCGCGTCCCGGTATCGAACCGGGCCAGCGCATGACGCTGGGCTTGCCGCTCGCGCACCTGCATCTGTTCGACACCGAAAGCGGCAAGCGGCTCGATTGATGTGGTGAGCGCCGGGCCTGTGCCCGGCATGCAGCGGCGTTCGCATTTTCCATGGCTTATCCCTCGGCCTACTCCACGGAATACAGCTTGCCGGTCTCCAACCTGATCCATCACATCCGCAATGTCGCGGAGTCGCTGCGGCCCGCCGAACGCAAGGTCGCGGAGATGGTGCTCGCCGATATCGACTTTGCGATGCGCGCGAGCATCACCGAACTCGCGCTGCGCGCCGATGTGTCCGAGCCCTCGGTCACGCGCTTTTGCCGCGCGGTGGGCGCGCACGGCCTGCGCGACTTCAAGATGCGCCTTGCGCAGAGCGCGGCGGGCGGCGTGCCGTTCCTGGCTGCTCAGGAGATCGCCAGCGGCGACGTCACGCAGGTGGGCACGCTGCTCGACAGCGTGGCGGAAGCCGTGGCGCAAGGCGTCAAGCATGCGCGCGCTTCGCTAGATCCGGCGGTCTTCGAAGCGGCGGCGACGGCGCTGGGCAGCGCGCGGCGCGTCTATTTTTTCGGCGTGGGCGCGGGGTCGGGACTGGTGGCGCAGGACGCGGCGCTGCGTTTGCTGCGCCTGGATATTGCGGCGAGCGCGTTTGCGGACGCGCATCTGCAACGCCTTTACGCCGGTCTGCTCGAACCCGGCGACGTGGCGTTCGCGATCTCGCAGTCGGGCCGCAGCGTCGAAGTCAACGAGAGCATCCAGATCGCCAAGGAGCGCGGCGCGACCACCATCGCGCTGACCAATGCGGGTTCGCGGCTCGCGTGGGTTGTCGATATTCCGCTGCTGCTGCGCGTGCCGGCCGCGGAAGAACCGCATGCGCCGGGCGTGGCGCGCATCGCGCATCTCGCGATCATCGACGCACTGGCGATGGCCGTGGCGCTCGGTCTCACGCCGCGCACGCTCGAAAAAGTGCGCGATGCGCAGGTGCGCAGCGGCTCGGATAGCGTGGGCGAAGTGAAGGAATAAGGGCGCGTGCGCCGCCGTCAGAAAAGCAGCCGGACATATTGAGACGTCCATAGACTTGCGCGTTATTCGCTTTGCGGTCTATGCCGTCACGTCGCGCTTCAATAAACGGAGCGCGGTGCGTGACAGGTTTTCAATCATGTCGACTCTCCAAGCTCCCGAACTTCACGCCATAACCTTCGCCGATGCCGAATCCGCCTGGCAACGCGGCGACGCCGCTACGGCGCGCGCGCTCTGCGCGCAGCGAATCGATGCCAATCCGCACGACGCGCACGCGCTGCATCTCGCCGGCGTGATCGAACTCGGCCGCGACCGGCTCGCGGCGCGCGCGCTGATCGAACGCGCACTGGCGGTGGACGAAGCGCCCGGCTTTCTCGTGAGTTACGCGATGACGCTCGGCCCGGGCGAGCGGCCCATCGCCATCCGCGCCTTGCAGCGCGCGCTCGAATTGCAGCCGGATTCGCCGATCGCGCTCAACAATCTCGGCCATTTGCACGGCGAGGCGGGCGACAGCGCCGCAGCAACGCTGTGCTTCGAACGCGCGATTGCGCTCGCGCCCACGTTCGCGGCCATCCACTTCAATTACGGCACGATGCTGTCGCAAGCGGGCGAACTGGCCCGTGCGAAGACGGTATTGCAACGCACGCTGGAACTCGCGCCGGAGCACGTGAACGCCTGGAACAATCTGGGGCAGGTGCTGCTGAATCTGCGCCAGCACGCCGAAGCGCTCAAGGTTTTCGAACATGCGCGCACGCTCGCGCCGGATTCCGTCGATGTGCTGACGAACCTCGGCTCGATCCTCACGGGCGCGGGGCGTATCGACGAAGCACGCGCCACGCTCGAACGCGCGCTTGCGCTGGAGCCGGGCCGCGTTTCCGCGTGGAATAACCTCGGCAATCTGCAGCTGAACGTGGGCGACGTGGATGCCGCGCACGCCGCCTTCGCGCGCGCCATCGAATTGAAGCCCGACTTTGCCGCCGCGCATATCAACCTCGGCAACGCGACCAGCAAGATGGGCGATATCGACGCGGCGATTCACTGCTATCGGCGCGCGCTGGCCTGCAACCCTGCGCATAGCGGCGCGCATAGCAACCTGCTGTTTTCGCTGATGTTCGCAAACGACGACGGCCATGCAGTGCGCGCGGAAGCCGAGCGCTTTGCCGCGCAGCACGAAGCGCCGTTGCTGGCCGAGAGCGCGGGCGCGCGTTACGCCAATGCGCCCGATCCCGCGCGACGCCTGCGTATCGGCTATGTTTCGCCGGATTTTCGCAACCATTGCCAGTCGCTGTTCACGACGCCGCTGCTGCGCCACCACGATCACGCGGCGTTCGAGATCGTCTGCTACGCGTTGGGCAGCCAGCGCGACGACATCACCGCGCGCCTCAAGCAGCACGCCGATCTGTGGCGCGACGCAGGCGAACTGGACGACGCGCGTCTCGCACAGCAGATTCGCGACGACGGCATCGATATCCTCGTCGACCTGACGATGCATATGGATGGCGCGCGCCGCCTGCTGTTCGCGCGCCGGCCCGCGCCGGTTCAGGTGGCGTGGCTTGCCTATCCGGGCACGACGGGCAGTCCGTCGATTAGCTGGCGGCTGACCGATCCGTGGATCGACCCACCCGATACACCGCATATCGACGATCAATACACCGAGCGTTCGCTGCGCCTGCCCGATACCTTCTGGTGCTACGACGCGCTAACACCGGGCGCTGAAATCACGCCGCTGCCCGCGCTGACGAATGGTTATATAACATTCGGATGCCTGAATAATCCCTGCAAGCTGACCGATGCAACCCTCGCGCTCTGGGCGGGCGTGTTCGCGGCGTTGCCCGCTGCGCGTCTCGTGCTGATGGCGCCGCCGGGCAAGGCGCGCGAGCGTCTCGGCGCGCGTCTGCGTGCGCAGGGTATCGACGCGGCGCGTGTGCGTTACGTGGGTTTCCAGCAGCGCGAGGCCTATCTGGGCACGTATGCGCAGATCGATATTGCGCTCGACACCTTTCCGGCGAACGGCCACACCACGAGTCTGGACGCCTTCTGGATGGGCGTGCCCGTGCCCACGCGCTATGGGCGCACGGCGGTGAGCCGCGCCGGGCTTTGCCTGCTGTCGAATCTGGGACTGCCCGATCTGGCGGCCGACAATGACGCCGATTACGCCGCCGCAGTGGTCATGCTCGCCCGCGATCTGCCGCGCCTTGCGGCGTTGCGCGCGGGATTGCGCGCGCGCATGCAGGCGTCGCCGTTGATGGATGGGGCGCGCTTCGCCCGCAACATGGAAGCGGCGTACCGCCAGATGTGGAGCGAATGGTGCGCAGCGGCCCGCGAAGGATGCGGGCCTTAAAGCCGGGCTACACCGCCGCCCGCACGCGCTTTTTAAGCTTCACCGGCATGGTGTCAGGCACCATCGTAAACGCCGACACCTCGTTGATCTTTGCCGGATCGATGGCCATTTCGATCGTGAATTCGTTCATCAGCATCGACAGCGCGAGTCGCATTTCCACGGTCGCGAGATGGCGGCCCGGACACACACGCGGCCCCGCGCCAAACTGCAGATAAGCGCGCACGTCATGCGCGCCCGCGTGTTCAGCATGTTCGGCGTGCTCGCCTTTGCGCATCCAGCGCCACGGATCGTAGCGCTGCGGATCGACGAAATTTTTCGCATCGACCATCGCTGGGCGCGCGACGAAGAACATGCGCGTGCCTTTGGGCAGCGCGACATCGTCGAGCACCACGTCTTCCAGCGGCTCGAACGAATGCACCGCCGCGACCGGGCGCAGACGCGTCGCCTCGATGCAGATCGCCTCGAAAATATCGAGTTCCTTGAGCGTCGCGTAGTCGGGGCAAACCGGCGCATTGCCGATCACGCGCTGCGCCTCTTCGCCCAGATGCGTCTGTAGGGCCGGATCGGCGGCCAGATACGGCAGCGTCCAGGCGATCGAATCGGCGGTGGTGTCTTCGCCGGCGAGCAGGATCGTCAGCACGTTGGCGCGGATCTGCGCGTCGGTGATGGGCGCGCCGCCGTGCTCGCCGGGTTGCTGCTGCTGCACCAGCATCGCTTCCATCAGATTGCGCGGCATCTCCGAGGGATCGTCGCGCATGCGTTCGCGGGCGCGCGCCATCATCGCATCGACGTAGCGGTGCACGGCCTCCAGTGATTCATCGAGCTTGCGGTCCGCAGGCAACTTGAAGTAGCGCCAGTACGGAAACAGCGCGTTGATGCGGCCCATCACGCTCGGCAGGATGCGCTCCAGATGCTCCTGGATCACGCCATGATCGCGCTCCAGCGTGCGCGGATCTTCGCCGAAGGCCAGCGCGCAGGTCACGTCGACGGTGTAGCGCTTGAGATCGTCGGTCATCTCGACGGTCTCGCCGCGCTCGGCCGCGCGCAGCCAGCGCGTGCGCAGACGCTGCGTGATGTCCGAGAGCGTTGCGTAGAACGCCTTGATGTTGGGAATCGACAGCGCCTGCATGACGAGACGCCGATGCGTTTCCCACGCCGCGCCTTCGGCGGAAAAAAGGCCGTTGCAGCCCATTTCCTCGAGCACGGCTTCGATCGGCTGATAGCGGCGATAGCGGTGCGGACGCTCGCGCATGATCTGCTGGATCAGCTCGGTATCGGTCCAGATCGTGATGGGAATGCTGCCGACCTGGAAGCGATACGGCGTGCCGAGTTCTTCGGCCCAGCGTTCGAGGATCAGGTGCAGGCGGGTGGGCGAAAGCTGCAGCAGATTGCCGAGGAGCGGCAGGCCGCGTGGACAGGGCAGATCCGCGACCTGGCGCAGGGCAATGCGGGAACCGGTGGAGGCCGTGCTCATGAGCGCTTCCTTGTGGTCAGGGTGACGCGGCGGCGCGCTGGTTCGACGATCCATGCGCCGCGCTGGAAGGCGATTATAGCGGCGGATAAAGCTGAAGATATCGCGCCGCTTACAGGGGCGGCATCGCCGCGCCCGGCACGTAGCCGAAGCGGCGCGACAGGCGCTCGGCGGCGGCCATCAGACGCTGCGCGCTGCTGCCTTCGCGCGTGACGTCGAGGTGGCCCGACGGGCCCATCAGCGCCAGCACGAGGCAGACGCTGCCGGTGTGGTCGAACACGGGCGCGGCCACCGTGCTGATGCCGGGAATCGGCTTGTCGAGCGCGGTGTCGAGACCGTGCGCGCGGATGGTGGCGAGGCGTTCGGTGTGCCGTGCATCGTCGCTCGGCGATGTTTCGACGCCTGCGAGGCGCAGCGCGTCCTGCGCCATCAGCGCCGCGCGTACGTCGTCGTCGAGCCACGCGGCGAACACGCGGCCGATCGCCGTGTTCACCAGCGACATCACCGTGCCGGGCCGCAGGCTCACATGCAGCGGCCGCGGCGATTCTTCGAGGCGCACGACGGTCGGCCCGAGCGGCCCCGGCACCGCGAGCGCGACGCTCATGCCGGTGGTGGTGGCGAGATCGACGAGTTCGGCATCGGCTTCGCGCACGGGCGACAGACGCGCGAGACCGAGCAGGCCGAGTTCGAGGCTCAAGGGGCCGGCTTCGTAGCGGCCCGCTTCGTCGCGCGCGAGCAGGCCGGTTTTCAGCAGGCTCACCAGATGGGGAAAGGCTTTCGCGCTGGGCATGCCGGCCGCCGCCGCGAGGTCGCGCAGCGAAAGCGGCGTGCCCGCGGCGACCAGCGCGGCCAGCAGATCGCCCGTGGCGTCGAGCGCCTGGATGCCGCGCTGCGGTTTGTCGGCGGCTTCGGGCGCTTCGTTGAGGTCGGCAGGCGTAGAGGCTCGGGGCATGGTCAGGTCGATGGGAAAGCGGTTTGCGCGATCTGGTGGGCGGCGTCGCGCATCGCGCGCACGAGCGTGCCTGCAGGGCGCACGTCGAGCGCACCGCTCGCGCCGATGGCGGTCAGCGTCACGCGCAAGATGTTCTGCGCGTCGAGCACCGGCATGCACACGCTGCTGACGCCTGGGCTCGGCACATCGACGCCGGTTTCGAATCCGCGCGTGCGGATCGTGTCGAGCGTGGCGGTGAAGGTGGCGTCGTGCTGCGCATGGCTGGCGGACTCATCCGCTGCGGCTGTGCCGCGCCACACGGGCTGCGCGCTCTGGTTGGCCCACATCGCGCGCAGCGTGGCGTCGTCGAGGAACGCGCAGAACACGCGGCCCGTGGACGTGGCTGGCAGCGACATCACGGTGCCGACGTGCAGGTTCACATGCAGCGGCAGGCTGGCGTGCTCGTAACGGACGATGGTCGGGCCCTGCGGCCCGGCGATGCAGAGCGCGACGCTGCAGTTGTAGGCCTGTGCCAGCGCCGCCGCGTGCGGTACGGCGGCGCGCAGCGCGGGTTGCTGCGCGAGGTGCAGCAAGCCCAGACGCAGCGCGAGCGGACCGGCTTCGTAGCGCCCGGAAAGCGCGTCGCGCTTGATCAGGCCGAGGCGCGTGAGGCTCACCAGATACGCGTGCGCCTGGCTCGATGCGATTTCGCCGGCGGCGGCGAGGTCGCTGGGCGCGAGCGGCACGCGCGCATCGGCCAGCGCGCGCAGCAGGCGCGCGCCCACTTCGACGCTCTGGACGCCGCGCTGCGACTTGCCGGCGGCGGCGTTATCGACATCGATAGCGATAGCGGCATCGACAGCGGCTGGGTCCTTGAGGCCGGACGGCGGCGCGTTGCGAGGGGTCTTCACTCGTTGTTCCGGGCTGAAAAAGGGTCCATGTTAACCGAATGGCAGGCGAATCCTGTGCGATCGAATATTTGCATATGACGAGTGTATTCGCCATTGACAAATAAATCTGCCGGGGCGATCATGGCCTCACCCCGGCAGAACAGCGGCTCAACCAGAACCAGACGGGGCGAGACAAAACCGGCTGGCGCGTGCGCGCCGGTCTCATCACATGCGCCCGCGGCGCATGCGTGCTGCCTCGCCTCGTCGCCCTCCCCAATACACGGAGACTCAGATGGCAAAGGCGTTCGCATCGCAGGCCGACCTCGAAGAAAAGCAGGTCACCTTCACCCAGCTCTCGGAAAACGCTTACGCGTACACGACGGAAGGCGATCCGAATTCGGGCGTCATCATCGGCGACGACGGCGTGCTGATCGTCGATACCACGGCCACGCCCGCCATGGCGCAGGATCTCATCGCGAAGATCCGCAGCGTCACGGACAAGCCCATCAAGTACGTCGTGCTCTCGCACTATCACGCGGTGCGCGTGCTGGGCGCATCGGCGTATTTCGAGGAAGGCGCGCAGCAGATCATCGCGAGCCGCGGCACGTATGAAATGATCGTCGAGCGCGGCGAGCAGGACATGAAGTCGGAAATCGAGCGCTTTCCGCGCCTCTTTGCAGGCGTCGAAACGGTGCCGGGCCTCACGTGGCCGACCCTGGTGTTCGAGAAGGAAATCACGCTGTACCTCGGCAAGCTCGAAGTGAAGATCGCGCATCTGGGCTCGGGCCATACGAAGGGCGATACGGTGGTGTGGCTGCCGCAGCAAAAGGTGCTGTTCTCGGGCGACCTGGTGGAATACGACGCGGCCTGTTATTGCGGCGATGCGCAACTCGCCGAATGGCCCGCCACGCTCGAAGCGCTGCGCGCGCTGGGCGCGGAAAAGCTGGTGCCGGGCCGCGGCCCCGCGCTGCTCAATCCCGCCGACGTGAACAAGGGCCTCGATTACACGAAGGATTTCGTTTCCACGCTGCTGGCGCAAGGGCGCAAGGCGGTCGAGCAGAAGCTCGATCTGAAGCAGTCGATGGCGCTCACGCGTGAAGCGATGGACCCGAAGTTCGGCCATGTCTTCATCTACGAACATTGCCTGCCGTTCGATGTGTCGCGCGCTTATGACGAGGCGAGCGGCATCACGCATCCGCGCATCTGGACGGCGCAGCGCGACAAGGACATGTGGGACGCGTTGCAGGATTGAGCGGTCGTAGACGAGACGGAGAGAGACAATGATCGACTACCAATCGCTGAGCTTCGACTACGCACGTTGCCATGAACAAGGCGACGGTGTCGAGAAAAGCGTGCGTCCCGTCGTGGTGGTCGGCGCAGGCCCGGTGGGCCTCGCCACCGCCATCGACCTCGCGCAGCAAGGCATCAACGTCGTGCTCGTGGACGACGACTGCACGCTGTCCACCGGCTCGCGCGCGATCTGCTTTTCGAAGCGTTCGCTCGACATCTTCGACCGCCTCGGTTGCGGCGAGCGCATGGTCGAAAAAGGCGTGAGCTGGAACGTGGGCAAGGTGTTCCGCAAGGACGAACTGGTTTACACCTTCAATCTGCTGCCGGAAAGCGGGCATCATCGTCCGGCTTTCGTGAATCTTCAGCAGTACTACGTGGAGGGCTTCCTGCTCGAACGCGCGCGGGAATTGCCGAACCTCGAAATCCGCTGGAAAAACAAGGTGGCCGGTCTTGCGCAACGCGGCACGCCCGGTTCGGACGATGCGCATGTGGCGCTGGAAATCGACACGCCCGACGGTCCTTATGAACTGCTCGCGCGTTACGTGGTGGCGTCGGACGGTTCGCGCAGTCCGGTGCGCAAGCTCATGGGTCTCGACAGCCACGGGCGCACGTTCAAGGATCGCTTCCTGATCGCCGATGTGAAGATGGAAGCGGATTTCCCCACCGAACGCTGGTTCTGGTTCGATCCGCCGTTTCATCCGAACCAGTCGGTGCTGCTGCATCGGCAACCGGACAACGTCTGGCGTATCGACTTCCAGCTTGGCTGGGACGCCGATCCGGTGCTGGAAAAAACGCCCGAACGCGTGATTCCGCGCGTGCGCGCGCTGCTCGGCCCCGACGTCAAATTCGAGCTGGAATGGGTGAGCATCTACACCTTTTCGTGCCTGCGCATGGATAGCTTCCGGCACGGCAACGTGCTGTTTGCGGGCGATTCGGCACATCTGGTTTCGCCGTTCGGCGCGCGTGGCGCGAATAGCGGCTTCCAGGACAGCGAGAACATCGCGTGGAAGCTGGCGATGGTGCTGGAGAACCGTGCGCCCGACGCGCTGCTCGACACCTACGCGAGCGAACGCGAATACGCCGCCGATGAAAACATCCGCAATTCCACGCGATCGACCGATTTCATCACGCCGAAAAGCGCGGTGAGCCGCGTGTTCCGCGATGCGGTGCTCACGCTGGCGCGCGAGCATGCGTTTGCGCGTCAACTGGTGAATAGCGGCCGTCTTTCGGTGCCGGCGGTGCTGCATGAATCGACGCTCAATACCGCCGATGAAGACCGCTTCTCCGGGCAGATGGTGCCCGGTGCTTCGTGCGCCGATGCACCGCTCGCCGATGCGCAAGGCAACGCGCAATGGCTGCTCAAGCAGTTAGGCGGACGCTTCACGGGGCTGCTGTTTTGCCGCGCGGGTTCGGTGCTCGATGGCGAAACGCGCGGCGCGCTCGACGCGCTGGCGAATGGCGCCGTGCCGCTGAATGTCGTGGCGGTGCTCGAAGGCGAGGGCGCAGCGCCCGAAGGCTTGCCGGCAGGCACGAAGGTGCTGCGCGATGTGCAAGGTCTCGCGACGCAGCGTTATGGCGCGCAGGACGGCGCGTTCTATCTGGTCCGCCCGGATCAGCACGTGAGCGCGCGCTGGCATCGCGTCAGTGCGCCGCGCGTGGAGCATGCCTTGAAGCGCGCGCTGTGCGTGGCAGGTACGGCTTGAAGCGATGAATCGGAAGACGCGCAGGCGTCTTTCGATTCAATTAAGCAGATCATTACGAATCGAATCAAGACAATGAAGATGGGACAGGAGACGACGATGCTGAACACCCAACCCAATCTCGCGCGCCCCGACGATTTTTACGAAGCGCTGATCGACATGCATCGCGATCTCGACGACGCGCAGAGTCAATCGGCCAACGCGCAACTGATCCTGTTGCTGGCGAATCACGTGGGCGAGCACGAGGCGCTGATGGATGCGATCCGCTTCGCGCGCGCCGGTGTGGTGGTGCCGCCCGCGAATGGAACGGTCGGTTCAGTCGGCAAGCTGGCGGCGTGATTAACTATAACTGAATCCTCTTTGATCGAATTCCGCTCGGGATTTTGGAGCGGACGTTATGATTTCTTATTGCTGAGGTGCGAGCTGCAACGCAACTTCGCTGGAAATGCATATTCGATAGGATCAGTTATGGCAGACATTACACGCCGTCGTACAGGCGAACTCTTGCGCGGACTCTTCGCGATTCTTTTAAATCATCCTGAGGGGTTGCCCGCCCGCGAAGCGCTTGTTCGGCTTGAGAAGAACGTCACCCTATCCGACTACGAGAAGGGAGAATATGACTCGGGCGGTCGCAGGTTCGACAAGATCGTGCGCTTCGCAACGGTTGACTGCGTAAAGGCAGGTTGGCTCCTTAAAAACAAGGGAGTCTGGGTTATCACGGAAGAGGGGCGCACAGCTTACGAAAAGCTTCAAGACCCCGAAGCCTTCTATCGTCTCGCAGTCAAGCTCTACCAGGAATGGCGAGCGACACAGCCTGATGCAGCGCCGAGCACACCGGACGAACCTGAAGACAATTCGAGCGGCAAGGCTGCAAGCATCACGCTGGAGGAAGCCGAAGAGCAGGCATGGGATGAAATAGCGCAGTATCTACATCACATGAATCCGTATGACTTTCAAGCTCTTGTCGGCGATCTGCTGCGGGCGATGGGCTATTACGTGGATTGGGAAGCACCTCCCGGCAGGGACGGCGGCCTCGATATCCTTGCGTGGCCCGACCCGCTCGGCACGAAGCCGCCTCGAATCAAGGTGCAGGTAAAACGGCAGACGTCGGCGGTGACGGTTGAAGGTGTTCGCTCGTTTCTCGCGGTTCTCGGTGACGAAGATGTTGGCCTGTTCGTTGCCCTTGGCGGCTTTACACGCGATGCCGTCGAGACTGCGCGCAACCAGGAGCGACGCAGGCTCACGCTAATTGATATTCGAAAGCTTCACGAGCTTTGGGTAACGTATTACAAGAACTTAAGCGACGAAGCGCGCAGACGTATGCCACTTCGCCCTGTATATTTTTTGTCGCCTGAGGGCTGATTAGAACCGCTCAATGCAAACGCGCGACTCAAGGAAAACTCGCATATAAAACTGGTGCAATCGTTTGCGCTGGCGATTTGTATCGATGACCGAAGCAATACATCAGTCTTGTGTCTGATCCGGCGGAGTGGCGATGCAACACACACGCAAACGCCATGCAAATTGATTCAAGAACCCCCTGAGCGAAGCCGTAAACGGCAGTAATACGAGAATCAGATCGATCGTCCCGGAGCCCGGCTTGAACCGCGCGCCGGAGACGGCCGGCAAAGACACCGCACACGGGGAATCACCTTGAATCGCAGTCAAACATGGTCGCGCACAGCAGCGCCGGGCGAAGTCATCTATTCGGAAGGCTTCGCGGGCGAACGCCTGCTCTTCGTCATCGCCGACGGCAAAGTCGAAATCTCCACCCGCTGTGAAGAAAAACGCGTCGTGACGGCCACGCTGGGCCGCGGCGAGTTCTTCGGCGAAAGCGCGCTGCTGGGCACCGAGCCGCGCCCGAGCACGGCCAAGGCGCTGTCGTTCTGCCAGTTGACCGTCGTGCCCGCGAACATCATCGAAGACGAACTCGAACGCGTGTCGCCGCTGCTGCGCCATGTCGTGCGCACCATGATCCGCCGCGCGAAAGCGAAGGACGATCAACTCGCCACTTACACGCACGCCGATTTCATGCCGGGCGTGCTGTCCTATGCGCACGTGCTGTCGCTGCTCGCGGGTGCCGAACGCGCCGAGCCGAAGAGCGGCTGGCTGCGTCAAGGCGCAGGATCGGGATCGGGCGCGGGCGAAGTGAGCGTCGCGCTCGCGGACGTCGTGCACAAATGCCGCGCGGTGGCGGGCCATTCGCGTCCGCACGTGATGGCCATGCTGCGTCGCATGGAAAAGCTCAACCTCATTACGATGGAATCGGGCCAGACGCCCACGCATCTGGCCGGTGCCGCAAGCGAAGGCGCGCTGGGCCGCCAGTTCGTCACCTTCGATCCGGTGCGGATCATCGACCGTGCGGGCCAGGTGGCCGATCACGATCTCGATGTGTCGATCAACAGCGAACTCGAACTGATCGAACTGAGCGATCTGGAAGCGCTGATCGGCGTGGAGCGCAAGCTGCTGCTCAACAAGCTCTCGCATGGCGAAATCGCCGACGAACTGTTCGCGTTCAGGAAGTCGAAGGTGCTGAACTTCGTCGAGCAGAAGGGCGTGGCGTACTTCACCAAGCGCGCGAATCGCGGCTCGGGCGATGTGAAGTCGCTCGACGATCTGCTGTTCGTCGATCAACGCACGCTTTTCGACGCGGTCAACGCACTCGATACTTACGATCTCGCGAAGCTGCTCGCGTCGCTCGAAGATCCGGCGGTGTCGGAGCGTTTGCAGTCGGTGCTGTCCGAGGCGCGCAAGAACGAGATTTCGTGGCTGATGCGCCGCGAGATCAAGTCCGATCCGATGGAGCTGGAAGGCATCGAGCAGCGTCTGATTACCGCTGTGCGCGAACTCAAGGCGCACGCCGCGTAATTCATCCACAGGCCGAACCGTTGGCGCGCCCGCGATAGTCGGGCGCGCCGGTTCCGCCTGCGTCACACATATTGAATATCGGAACACGCATGGA
This sequence comes from Paraburkholderia sp. Ac-20340, assembly GCF_017104965.1. Taxonomy (GTDB): domain Bacteria; phylum Pseudomonadota; class Gammaproteobacteria; order Burkholderiales; family Burkholderiaceae; genus Paraburkholderia. The sequence continues at coordinate 77,919 of NZ_JAAGPR010000016.1, read as the reverse complement.
TCTGCTTACTTTGTTCGGAGTCCTTCTGGGTGGTGCGGCCGTGGTGATCGGCTTTATGCTCGAAGGCGGTCACTTCGCTTCGCTGCTTCAGCCCGAAGCGCTGCTGGTCGTGCTGGGCGGCACGCTCGGCGCGGTCATGATCCAGAATACTTGGGCGCGTTTCTTCGACGCGATCCGCCGCCTGCGCACCGTATTTATCCGCGCGCAACAGGTCGATGAAGCCAGCCTCGCGGCGGTGCTCGAATGGGGCGATCAGGCCAAGCTCAACGGCCTGCTTGCTTTCGAGTCGATGGACTGGAACGGTATTCATCCGTTCGCGCGGCGCGGTCTGGAATTGCTGGCGGGCGGCGTGTCGACCGCGGTGCTCGAAGACGCGCTGCATCGCGAACTCGAAGCGTATGGCCGCGCGAATATGGCCGCCGCGCGCGTCTGGCAGCAGGCGGGCGGTTATGCGCCGACCTTCGGCATTCTGGGTTCGGTGCTTGGTCTGATTCAGGTGACCGCGCATCTGGTGGAACCTTCGCAGCTGGGCACGGGGATCGCGGTGGCGTTTGTCGCCACGCTTTATGGTCTCGCGCTGGCCAATCTCGTGTTCCTGCCGCTTTACGGCAAGATGCGCGCGCATATCGAAAGCGAACTGCGTCTGCGCAAGCTTTACCTCGATGGTCTGCTCGCGATTTCGCGCAAGGAAACGCCGCATATGATCGCGACGCGTCTTGCCGGCGAAGTGGGCGCGCGCGGCGATGCGAACGCCTGGGCGCGCCAGAACGCGCAGGCCGGCGCGACGGTCAATTGAGCGCGAGCGGACTCACAAGCATGCAAACGTCACCCGACAAGCACGCGGCGCGCGATTTCACGCTGGACATTCTCGATCACGACGAAGAAGAAAACGGCGAGCAGTCCGGCCGCTGGCTGCTTTCTTACGCCGACCTCATCACGACGATGATGGTGCTGTTCCTCGCGCTCTACGCGATGCAACTGGCGAAGCGTCATGAACAGGATTTGCGCGTTCAGACACAGACGCAAACGCAAACTCAGACGCAGGCGGTTCCCGCGAGCGCCGCCCAGCCTCAAGGCGTCGAACGCACGCTAATGGCCTCGCTCGATCCGCTGCGCGCACGCGGCGAGATCACCATCGCGCCGGTCGCGCATGGCGTGGAGATCGGCATCAATGCCAAGGTGCTGTTCAACGCAGGCGATGCCGCGTTGCTGCCCGATTCCTTCGACGTATTGAGCCGTGTGGCGGGCGTGCTGGCGCAAGTGCCCAACGGCAATATTCTCGTGGAAGGACATACGGACAGCACGCCGATTGCGAACGCGCGTTATGCGTCGAACTGGGAGCTGTCTTCGGCGCGCGCGGGCGCGGTGGTGCGCTATCTGGTGGAGCGCGGCGTCGAGCCGCATCGCCTCGCGGCGATCGGCCGGGCCGACAACTTCCCGCTCGTTGCCGGCACCGACCCCGCTAGCCGCGCCTTGAACCGGCGCGTGGCTATCGTCGTGCAGTACTGAACCCGGCCATCAGGCGACCTTATCGCCTTCGCGATGCACCGGCTCGGTTTCCTTCAATTGCTTTGCGAGCCGTGAAGCCTGCAGATAGCCAGGATTGGCGGGCCGCTTGAGATAGCGCCCCGCGCCGCGCCGCGCGCGCAGATCGCCGTCGGCCCAGACCAGTTCGCCCTGCGAGACCGTATGCGTGGGCACGCCGCGCACCGTCATGCCTTCGAAGACGTTGAAGTCCACGTTCTGATGATGCGTCTTCACCGAGATCGTGCGCGTGGCTTCCGGGTCCCAGACGACGAGATCGGCATCCGCGCCTACCGCCACTGCGCCCTTGCGCGGATAGAGATTGAAGATCTGCGCCGCGTTGGTGGACGTCACGCGCACGAATTCGTTCGGCGTGAGGCGGCCCGTATTCACGCCTTGATCCCAGAGGATCGCCATGCGGTCTTCCACGCCGCCGCATCCGTTAGGAATCCGAGTGAAATCGTCGCGTCCCATGGCTTTCTGCGAGGCGCAGAACACGCAATGATCGGTGGCCGTGGTTTGCAGCAGACCACCTTGCAGGCCGCGCCAGAGTGCATCGCGATGCTCTTTGGTGCGGAACGGCGGGCTCATGACGTGCGCGGCGGCGCGCGTCCAGTCCGGGTCGCGATACACCGCTTCGTCGATCACCAGATGCCCGGCGAGCACCTCGCCGAATACGCGCTGGCCTTCCGCACGTGCGCGCGTGATCGCCTCCAAAGCCTCTTTCGCCGATACGTGCACGATATACACCGGTACGCCCAGCACCTGCGCAATACGAATCGCGCGATTGGCCGCTTCGCCTTCGACTTCGGGCGGACGCGAAAGCGGATGCGCCTCCGGTCCCGTAAAACCGCGCGCCAGCAATTGCCGCTGCAACTGGAACACCAGTTCGCCGTTTTCCGCGTGAACGGTCGGCAGCGCGCCCAGTTCGAGCGCGCGCGTGAAGCTGTTCACGAGGATTTCGTCGTCGGCCATGATGGCGTTCTTGTACGCCATGAAGTGCTTGAAACTGGATACGCCGTGATCGTTCACGAGCAGGCCCATGTCGCGATGCACGCTTTCGTCCCACCACGTCACGGCCACGTGAAAGGCGTAATCGGCGGCGGCTTTTTCGGCCCAGCCGCGCCACTCGCGAAAGGTTTCCATGAGCGGCTGCTTCGGGTTCGGAATCACGAAGTCGATGATCGACGTGGTGCCGCCCGCGAGACCCGCCGCGGTGCCCGTATAGAAGTCGTCGTGCGCCTTCGTGCCCATGAAGGGCAGCTCCATATGCGTGTGCGGGTCGATGCCGCCCGGCATCACATACTGGCCACCCGCATCGACCACGGTGGCGCTCGCGGGCGCGTCGAGGTTTTCGCCGATCGCCGTGATCGTGCCGTTGTCGCAGAGCACGTCGGCGCGATAGGTCTTGTCCGCGTCGACGATGGTGCCGCCTCGAATCAGGATCGCCATGATGCTATGTCTCCTTCGGTTGAGCCTGCATTTCCAGTGTAGTTATGCGTTCATGCGTTCGCGATGCTCGGCCTGCGGCTCTTGCCGAGTTTCATCAGCACGCCATAGACGACGGCGGCAATCGCGAGGCCCACGAACCACGCATAGGTATAGAGTCCCTTGAACGCGTCGGGTACGGAAGGGAACGCGTTCGGAAAGGCCACGTTGAGAAAGCCCGGCAGATTCGGCAGCACGCCCGCAAGCAGCGCGATCACGGCGGCGGGGTTCCAGCCGTTCGAATAGGCATATTCGCCGCTTTCTTCGAAGAGCTGGTCGGTGTTCAGGCGCGTGCCGCGAATCAGGAAATAATCGACCATCAGAATGCCCGCGACCGGCCCGAGCAGCGCCGAATAACCCACGAGCCACGTGAAGATATAGCCCTGCGTGGTGGCGAGAATCTTCCACGGCATCATGACGATGGCGATGCCCGCCGTAATGAGGCCGCCCATCTTGTACGAAATGCCCTTGGGCCAGAGGCTCGAAAAGTCGTAGGCCGGGCCGACCAGATTCGCAGCCAGATTGCAGCACATCGTATCGAGCGTGAGGATCACCAGCGCGATGCCCACGCCGATGCCTTCCATGCGGCTCGTCAGATCGATCGGGTCCCAGATCGCCTTGCCGTAGATCACGACCGTCGCCGACGTCACCACCACCGATACGATCGACAGCAGCGCCATCGGAATCGGCAGGCCGATGGCCTGACCCACCAGCTGATCTTTCTGCGTTTTCGCGAAGCGCGTGAAGTCCGGGATATTCAGCGCGAGCGTGGCCCAGAAGCCCACCATCGCCGTGAGGCTCGGCCAGAACGTGGCCCAGAAGAGGCCGGCTTTCTTGCCGCCCGCCGCGAACTGCGAAGGCTGCGAAAGCATGCTGCCCACGCCGCCCGCCTTCGAGCAAGCCCACCAGACCAGCGCCACGCACATCACCACCTTGATCGGCGCGGACCAGCTTTCGAGCCAGCGGATCGAATCCGTGCCGTGCAGGATGAAGTAAAGCTGCAGCACCCAGAACAGCAGGAAGCACGCGCCCTGGCCGATGGAGATGCCGAGAAACGGCAGCGCATCGCCTACGAGCGCGTTGTGAAAGAGGATATTCGCGAGCGTGTAGATTGCGCTGCCGCCCAGCCACGATTGAATGCCGTACCAGCCGCACGCCACGATGGCACGCAGCATGGCCGGCAGTTTCGCGCCCTGCGTGCCGAACGACGAACGCACCAGCACCGCATACGGAATGCCGTATTTCGTGCCCGCATGGCCGATGGCGAGCATCGGCACGAGCACGATCACGTTGCCGAGCAAGACGGTGATCACGGCCTGCCACGGCGACATGCCCTGTTCGGTCAGGCCCGCCGCGAGCATATAGGAAGCGATATTCATCACCATTCCCACCCACAGCGCCGCGAAGTGATACCAGCGCCACGTGCGCTGCGCGACGCCCGTGGGCGCGAGGTCGTCGTTGTACAACTCGCTGGCACTGTGGCGCGCGCTCGCGTCACCGCTCATTGCTGGCTGGCTCATGATGCGGATTCTCCGGGTCTTGTCGTTTGGTTTATGTTGAATGACTGGCTAGGATCAGGCCGCTTTGGGATCGGCCACGCGCGCCGGATTGTTCGGATGCGTGGTCCAGTTCGAATAGCGGCCGTTGTCGACGCGCTCCATCGTGATGCATGCATCGACCGGGCAAACATGCATGCATAAATTGCACCCGACGCAATTCGCATCGACCACTTCGAAATGACGCTCGCCGTCCTTTGTCGCGGTGATGGCCTGATGCGAGGTGTCTTCGCAGGCGATATGGCAGAGGCCGCACTGGATGCAGCGGTCCTGATCGATACGCGCCTTGATGTCGTAGTTCAGATTCAGGTACTGCCAGTCGGTGACGTTCTGCACGGCGCGGCCGCGAATCGCGTCGAGGTTCGCGTAGCCCTTGTCGTCCATCCAGTTCGACAGACCGTCGATCATGTCGTCGACGATGCGAAAGCCGTAGTGCATCGCGGCGGTGCAGACCTGCACGCTGCCTGCGCCCAGCACCATGAATTCGGCGGCGTCGCGCCAGTCGGAAATCCCGCCGATGCCGGAGATCGGCAGGCCTTGCGTTTGCGGGTCGCGCGCGATTTCAGCGACCATGTGCAGCGCGATGGGCTTGGCGGCCGGGCCGCAGTAGCCGCCATGCGTGCCCTTGCCGTCGACGGTGGGCAGCGGCGCCATGACGTCCAGATCGACGCCCACGATCGAGTTGATGGTGTTGATGAGCGAAACGCCGTCCGCGCCGCCCTTGAGCGCCGCGCGCGCGCCGTGGCGAATATCCGTGACATTGGGCGTGAGCTTGACGAGGCAGGGCAGGCGCGTGCCTTCCTTGACCCAGCGCGTGACCATTTCGATGTACTCGGGCACCTGACCGACGGCCGCGCCCATGCCGCGCTCGCTCATGCCGTGCGGGCAGCCGAAGTTCAGTTCCACGGCATCGGCGCCGGTGTCTTCCACCAGCGGCAGAATCCATTTCCAGTCGCTTTCGGTGCACGGCACCATCAGCGAGACGATCAGCGCGCGGTCGGGCCAGTCGCGTTTGACCTGGGCGATTTCCTTGAGATTGACGTCGAGCGGGCGGTCGGTAATCAGCTCGATATTGTTCAGGCCCGCGATGCGCTGACCGCGCCACGTGGTCGCGCCGTAGCGCGAACTCACGTTGACCACGTGCGGATCGAGGCCGAGCGTTTTCCAGACCACGCCGCCCCAGCCCGCCTCGAAGGCGCGGTTGACGTTGTAGGCCTTGTCGGTGGGCGGCGCGGAGGCGAGCCAGAACGGATTGGGCGATTCAATACCGGCAATCGAGCAGCGCAGATCGGCCATGATGCGACTCCTTGTTTTATCGATGTGGGGCGTTTGCTTTTGCGTTGGCTTTAGTGCTTCTGCCTTAAGCGGCCTTGCCGGTTTGCGCGGCGAGATAGCGGTCGATCGCGCGGGCCGCGAGCTTGCCGTCCTGCACCGCCTGCACGGTGAGATCGGTGGCGCCGTGGCCCGCACAATCGCCGCCGGCCCAGACGCCCGCGAGCGAGGTCGCGCCATCGGCATCGACGGCAATGCGCACGCCGCCTTCGCTCAACTGCAAGGCTTCGAGCCCGGCGGGCAGCAACGTCTGGCCGATGGCCTTGAGCACCATGTCCGCCTCGATACGCTCGAACTCGCCGCCGCCTTGCAGCACGCCGTTCGCATCGAGCGCGGCGCGCTCGAACTCCACCGCCTGCACCACGCCATCGCCCACGATCCGCACGGGCTTCATCCACTCCACAATCGTCACGCCTTGCTGGCGCGCGAATTCCTGTTCGGCCCACGTCGCGCTCATCTGCGCGCTGCCCCGGCGATACGCGAGCGTGACGTGTTCCGCGCCCAGCTTGCGGCTTTGCACGGCGGCGTCGATAGCGGTATTGCCGCCGCCGATCACCACCACGCGGCGGCCCACGGGCAGCGTTGCAAGGTCGTCCGCTTCGCGTAGCCCGGCGATAAAGTCCACCGCATCGCGCACGCCTTCGAGCGCTTCGCCGTCGATCTTCAGCGCATGCGTGCCGCCCAGCCCGATGCCGATAAACACCGCATCGAATTTTTCACGCAGCGCGTCGAGCGTGATATCGCGGCCCAGTTGCTGCCCTTGCGCGAGTTCGATACCGCCAATCGAGAGCAGCCACGCAACTTCGCGCTGCGCGAAATCGTCCACCGTCTTATAAGCGGCGATGCCGTATTCATTGAGGCCGCCGGGCTTCTCGCGCGCATCGAACACGGTCACGTCATGTCCGGCGAGCGCGAGCGTATGCGCGCACGCGAGCCCCGCCGGTCCCGCGCCGATCACCGCCACGCTGCGGCCCGTTTCGCTCGTGCGGCGAAACAGCGGCGCGGCGCCTTCGCTCTCGCGCGCCATCTGGAAGTCGGTGGCATGACGTTGCAGCGCCCCGATCTGAACTGGTTCGCCATCCTGATGATTGCGCACGCAGGCGCCTTCACAGAGGATTTCGGTCGGGCACACGCGCGAACACATGCCGCCGAGCGGATTGGCGCTGAGGATATCGCGCGCGGCGCCCTTGAGATTGCCGTTGCCGATCTTGCGGATAAAGCTGGGAATGTCGATGCCGGTCGGGCAGGCCGCGACGCAAGGCGCGTCGTAGCAATAGTGACAGCGATCGGAAGCGATGACGGCAGCGCCCGCGGAAAGCGGCGGCGCGACATCGGCGAACTGGCAGCCCAGCTCTTCTGCGCTAAGCCGTGCTGCTGCGATGCCTTGCGTGGCACGCGTATTTTTGATGGCGGAGTGGGACATCCGGATGCTCCTTGCGAGGCAAAACACGGGTCCGCCGGCTGCGCGTTGCGCGGCAGCCGGTACGTGGGGAACAGCTTTGTTATGGCGCTATTCGACTAAACGCTCAGGCTCAACCCGGCTCGCTGGCGCGTTCGAGCATGGCATGCAGCAGCACGTTCGCGCCCGCTTCAATCCACTCCTGGGTCGCGTCTTCGATCTCGTTGTGACTGATACCGTCGATGCACGGCACGAACACCATCGAGGTTGGCGCAACCGTCGCCAGATAGCAGGCGTCGTGGCCCGCGCCGGACACGATGTCGCGATTCGAATACCCAAAGCGCTCGGCGGCGGCGCGCACCGATTTCACGCAGGCCTTGTCGAACGGCACCGGCGCGTAATAGAAAATCTGTTCGAGCTCGGTTTCGAGCTTGCCTTGTTCGGCGATCTTCGCGATGCCTTCGCGCAGTTCCGCGTCCATCTTCGCCAGCACTTCGTCCAGCGGATGGCGGAAGTCGATCGTGAAAAATACGCGGCCCGGAATCACGTTGCGCGAGTTCGGATGCACCTGCATCATGCCGACCGTCGCGCAGGCGAGCGGCGCGTGGCGCAGGCCGATTTCATTGACAAGCTGCACGACGCGCGAAGCGCCCAGCAGCGCATCGCGGCGGCGCGGCATCGGCGTGGGGCCGGCGTGCGCCTCCTGGCCCGTGAGCACGACTTCGTACCAGCGCTGGCCTTGCGCATCGGTTACGACGCCAATCGTCCTGTTCTCCGCTTCGAGAATCGGCCCCTGTTCGATATGCAGTTCGAACGCCGCGTGAATCTTGCGGCCGCCGCAGGGCAGATCGCCCGCGTAGCCAATGCGTTTGAGTTCCTCGCCGATGGTCTTGCCGTCCACGTCCTTGCGCGACAGACCGTAATCGAGCGTGAACACGCCCGCGAATACGCCCGAGGCCACCATGGCGGGCGCGAAGCGCGAGCCTTCCTCGTTGGTCCAGATCACCGTTTCGACCGGATGCTCGGTTTCGATGCCGTGATCGTTGAGCGAGCGGATCACTTCGAGACCGCCCAGCACGCCATAGATGCCGTCGAAGCGGCCGCCCGTGGGCTGCGAATCCGCGTGCGAACCCGTCATCACGGGCGGCAGATCGTTGTTGCGGCCGGCGCGGCGCATGAACACATTGCCCATCTGATCGACGCTTACCGTGCAGCCCGCTTCCTTCGCCCATTTGACGATGAGATCGCGGCCCTGCTTGTCGAGATCCGTGAGCGCGAGGCGGCACACGCCGCCCTTGGGTGTCGCGCCGATCTTCGCCATTTCCATCAGGCTGTCCCAGAGACGCTGGCCATTCACGTGAATCGCGGTGGTCAGCGCGGCTTCGCTTACTACGTTCATGCGTGCTCTCCTGTCAATGTTCGACTGGCGGTGCAGTGCGGCGCGGCGAGTTTTTTAAATGACCGCTGTGGGGACCGCGACTGCCTTGTCTGAATGAAGCGTGTTCATGAAGCGTGCATCGGTGCCATCGTCTGGGGCGTGTTGTGCATAAGTTGCGCGATTCCAGTGCATGCACCCGACGCTCGTTCGGGGCAGTGATTTCCCGCTCGCCGAATCCTGTCCGATTGGACAGGTTGTAGGCCATAAACTTTGGGAATTCAATGCGGTATTACGAGCGAAAAGCGTGCCATCGATGTTGCAGTGCGTGAAAAACACCGCGCGGCACGCAGGTTTACCCGTGGATTCGCAACGAGTGCGATCACCTTGTACGCGTCGCGTGTCTACAATGATTCCGGCGTCGCCTCGCGATGCCTTCCTTTTCGAACGCTTCGAACGGACCGATGCCATGCGCGACGACGACACCGACACGCCAGCCGCGAACCTTGCTGTGCGCCCAAGCGCAGGCCAGGCTGCCACCAAAGCCGACAAAGCCGATAAGCCGCGCCGCAAGGCTTCGATTCGCGCGTCGAACGAATCGCATCTGCTCGCCTGTGCCGAAGCCGTATTCGCCGAACGCGGTTTCGAAGGCGCGAGCACCGCGCTGATCGCCGAACGCGCGGGCCTGCCCAAAGCGAATCTGCATTACTACTTCCCGACCAAACTCGCGCTCTACTGGCGCGTGCTCGACGATCTGTTCGAGGAATGGAATGCGGCCGCCGATACCTTCGATGCGAGCAGCGACCCCGTCGCGGCGATTGGCGGTTATGTGCGTGCGAAGATGGAACTGTCGCGGCGCCGGCCGCTAGGCTCGAAGGTGTGGGCCAATGAAATCATCAGCGGCGCGACGCATATGCAGGACATTCTGTTGAAACGCGTGAAGCCGTGGATGGAGTCGCGCGTGACGCTGATCGAGCGCTGGATCGCCGAAGGTCTGCTCGCGCCGGTGGAGCCCAAAACGCTGCTCTTCATGATCTGGGCGACCACGCAGCATTACGCCGACTTCGAAGCGCAGATACGCGCGCTCGCGGGCAAGCGCGCCTTGTCGGCGGCCAGTTTCGAGGCGACCACCGAGGAAGTCGTGAAGATGATTCTGCGGGCGAGCGGGGCGCGCTCGCCCAATGCCTGATTTATTTCGTATGCCGAATCAAACCTGCATCGACGCGACATCCTTCATGCAGCGCAACGCGAACATCGACCGGCTATGGCGGATGCTGGAGATGCGATAAAGCTTCTCGCGCAGGAAACGCTCGTAGCCGGCCGTGCCATCGACCGCCACCTTGATCCAGTAGTCGTATTCCCCCGACACCAGATACGCCTCCAGCACTTCGGGCAGCGCCGCGAGTTCGGAGCCGAAGCGCGCGAGCGCGTCGTCCTCATGGCGATCGAGCGTGACTTCCAGAATCACGATATCGGCGAAACCCAGCTTGCGCTGGTTCACCAGCGCCACATAACCGTCGATATAGCCATCGGCTTCGAGCTGGCGGGTGCGGTTCCAGCACGCCGTCGTGGACATGCCGACCTGCTCGGCCAGCTCCGCGTTGGACAGCCGTGCGTTCTGCTGCAAGGCGCGCAGGATCTTGCGGTCCTGGTTGTCGAGGGTTTTGGGCTGCCGTTCGCGCGTGGTCATGGTGAAAAGAATCTTGTACAGGAAAACTGGATTCTATCGGAACAAGCTTCTGGTTTAGGACGGTTTGCACTGGAAAACAGGAAGCCTATCCCGCCCCAATCCCGGTATATTTTTCACATGCCTTCTCGCCTGGCACGACCCACGCGGCCACCTCCCCGCGTCGGGGCGCGCCGCCGCAGCCACAAGCCGCGGTGGACCGTCTGAGCCGATCCTCGCTGCACCCTGCGGCGGCTATCGGGCGCGGCACGCGACTATCTCGCGTCCAGCAGCGTCCGATCGGGCGGATGGCATTTGAAAACCGCGCTGTTGCGCGGTTTTTTATTGCCGAATTTCCGTTGCGCGCCTGTTGCCGGGCCGCATTTCCTCGATACGCCCTTAGCCAGAACTCCCGGACATGTCGCTCCAGTTGTATTTGTCGTTTCTCGCCGCCGCGCTGATCCTCGTCTACACCCCCGGCCCCGTCAACGTGCTCACCATGAGCCAGGCGCTGCAGGCCGGCTGGCGCCGTGCGCTGCCCTGCGTCTGGGGCGGCACGCTCGCGGTGCTGTTGCAACTGGGCCTGACCGCGCTTTGCCTGAATTCGCTGCTGTTGATCAGTGAGCACTCGCTCACGGTGCTGCGCTGGGTGGGGGCGGCTTATCTGGTGTGGCTCGGCTGCAAGCAGTGGCGCAGCCGCACGCTCGGCGGCGCGCAGGAGAGCGGCGCTGCGGAGCCCGCGCTCACTTCGCATCGCGATCTGTTCTGGCGCGGGTTCGCGACCTCGGGGCTCAATCCCAAGACGCTGCTGTTCTTTCCGTCGTTTTTCCCGCAGTTCATGAGCGCCGATGCGGCGTGGAGCGCGAATCGCCAGTATCTGGTGCTGGCGGCGACCTTTGCGGTGCTGTTTGCGGGCGGCGTGGCGTCGATGGCGCTGTTTTCGCACCGGCTGCGCCATGTGCTGCAACGGCCGCGCCGCCTGCGCGCGGTGAACCGGCTGATGGGCAGCCTGCTGGTGGGAATGGGCGCGATGATGGCGGGGCTGCGCTAGGCGCGTCCCCGCTGGAACGGCCTCAGGGCGAGGTCGTGGCGGTGGTCGTGACGCTCGAAGCCGCCGCCGCCGCCGCAGTCGTGGCGCTGGCGGTTGCGGGCGTTGAAGCGGCCGCGAGGGTTTCTGCGGCGCTGGCGGGCGCTGCTGCTGCCGCCTTCATGGGCGACGATGCCGCCGAAGCCGGCGCGGCTGCCGTAGCCGCTGCCGTAGTCGAGACACTCTGGCTCGCGCCTTGAACGGCAGCGGTAGCCGGCGCGCTGGCCGGGTTGGCGGCGCTGGCCACACCCACCGCACTCGCACCGCTTGCACCATTCGCACCGCTCGCCGTCGCTGCCACCGCAGCAGGCACGACCGGCGCGAGCAGCGTCGCCGTGGCGGCGGGCGCCACTGGCATCACCGCATGCACGTTGCTGGTCGGTTGCGTCGGCTGCATCGCGCTCAACACCGGCGTGGCCGCGAGCGAGTCCGGGTGAAGCGCCGCTGCGCCCGTTGCCGCAGCCGCCACGGCCGCGGCAGGGACGGCCGAGGTGCCCGGCGCCGCCACGCCAGGCGCACCGGAGTTAGCCAAAGCCGTGACCGGCTCCAGACCCGACGGCAGTGGCGTGATCTTGATCGATCCGCTACCCGGCACCGGTTCGCTCTTCGCGACCGTGTTCAGATACTTCGCGACCAGTTCGAAGAAACGCGTGTAGAACGCGCCCGACTGGATCGTCTCGCTCGACACCTTCACCATTTCGTCGCTATTCGAGCGGATCGGCAGCGACACCGACCCCAGAATCGACAAACCGACGCTCGCCGACGTATCGCTCTTCTTCAGCGCATAGCCGTTCTGCACGGCGTTCACGTAGACGATGCTGGTGTTGGTCGCGTCCGCCACGGTACAGACCACGTGCACTTCCACGACGATGTGCTGATCGCTGGTCGGCTGGAAGTTCTTGGTGGCGTCGACGGTGTCGTTGTGCGTCATCGTCGTCATGTAGCCCTGGCTCAGCAGTGCGCGGCGCGAGGCCTCGCAGGCATCGGCGCTGGCGTAGCTGAAGCTGCGCGAGAACGGGCTGGGCGCGCTGCTCAGCAACTGGTCATCCTGAAACTTGTTGGGTTTGGCGGATGAGCACGCGCCAAGAGCAGCAACGAGCGGAATCAGCAGGAACGGGGTAAGTCTGGAAAAACGGGGCATGTTCGGTGCAAACAGGACGGCGTTCGGGACACAAACACATATAACGAACGACCGGCAAACCAGTGGACGGCATGCATTGTAGTGCGGTTCGGGCTTGCACAACCGAACGCTCGTTTAACCCCGACCCTAAAAGGGCTCAAAGCCCCGTCTGACGGAGCATCGCGTATGGCGGCGAATTGCCGTCGCCGGAAGCGAAACCGCGCAAAAAAATTTTGATAGATCAAAAAAACGGACTCCCGCGTCGCGCGAGAGCCCGTGTCAACCCGGCGCGCGTGCCGGCGAGCGGAGAAGTGTGACCCGCCGGTTTGCGCGCCGCAGCCGGGTACCGCCGGCTGTCCCGTGTGCGCCGCGCGGCCCCGAAGGCGCGCGGCGTGAGCGTTCACTGACTTCGCGCTGGCTTTACTTCGTGCCGACCGTCGTGAGCGGCTGCCATTGGCCGTTGACGACCTTGTAGACCGTCACGCCGCCGTATTTCAGATCGCCGTACTGGTCGTAGCCGAGTTCGTTGGTGGTCACGCCCTTCATCGCCGTGCCCTTGAGCGAGGCCAGATAGATGTGCGGATCGGTCGAATTGGCCTTCTTCATGGCCGCGAACACCGCGCGCGTGCCGTCATAGGCGTACGGCGAATACAGCTCGACCGGCTTGTTGAAGCGCTTCGAATAGCGCTCGACATAGCTCTTGCCGCCCGGCATCTGGTCGAGCGGGCTGCCGCCCGACGAAGCCAGCGCGCCTTCGGCGGCCGGGCCGGCGATCTTGATCAGTTCGGCGGAATGCATCATGTCCGGGCCGATCAGCGTCGATTTGATTGCCAGCGATTTCATCTGCTTGAGCATCGGCGCGGCCTGCGTGTCGGCGCCCCCGTAGAAGATCGCGTCGGCGTCGGCCGACTTGATGTGCGTGAGGATCGAGCGGAAGTCGACGGCCTTGTCGTTGGTGAACTCCTGCGCGACCACCGTGCCGCCCGCCGCCTTGACGGCTTTGGCGAATTCCTCGGCGACGCCCTGGCCGTAAGCCGTGCGATCGTCGATCACGGCGAAGCGCTTGAGCTTCAGATCCTTCACGACGTAGGCGCCGAGCACGCTGCCCTGCTGCGCGTCGGAGGTCACGAGGCGGAAGGTCGTCGGCAGGCCCTGGCGCGTGTAGGCGGGCGCCGTGGCCGTGGCGATTTCGGGGATGCCGGCCTTGGCGTAGATCGGCGCGGCCGGGATGCTGGTGCCCGAGTTGAAGTGGCCGATCACGGCGGCGACGTTGTCATCGACGAGCTTTTGCGCGACGGTCGTGCCGGTGCGCGGGTCGGCCTGATCGTCGTAGGCGTCCAGCACGAAGTGCACGGGCTTGCCGCCGATGGTCGGGTTGGTGGCGTTTTCGTCCTCGATCGCCATTTCCACGCCGCTGCGGAAGTCCGCGCCGTAGTGGGCCTGGCCGCCGGTCAGCGGGGCCGCGAAGCCGATCTTCACATCGGTGGCCTGGGCGAACGCGCCGGCGCTCCAGAGGCCGGCCAGCGCCGCCAGCAGGGCGGGCGCGCGCAGGCTCGGGTTGCGGGTGGTGTTCATCGTATTGCTGCGGGTGTTGCGTGCCATCTTGGTTCTCTCCTCACGTTCTACGTTTTTCATGGCGCGAGCGGGCCCGCACCGCGTGCCGACACGCGGTGGACCTTCAAGCGCAGGGGTGAATCGACTGGAGCCGGGCAGCGTGCTCGACGCTGCGACCCTAAAACCGTTGCGCACGCAACGGCCTCGGGATGGCCGGGCGGATACGCTAAACTTGTTTGTTTTTCAGACGCTTACAACATCCCATAGGGTCTCCGGACAAGGATGCAGCAACAGTGAACGGACAGATTGACGGATACAACCGATCAAGCTGAATATCCATAACTGAGTGGATTGTATCCAATTCTGGCAGACGAAAAAAACGACGACAACAATTTTTCGTCGGCCTACGCTCGGCCGGCCAAAACGCTCACGAACACATGACGACAGTGCAGGGCAAGGAAGACCAACGATCGCTGCCTCAAACCATCCGCGATCAGTTGCGCGATGAGATCCTGCGCGGCGTGCTGCCGCCGGGCGCGCAGTTGCGCCAGGAGGGCCTGGCGGAGCGCTTCGGCGCGAGCCGCATTCCCGTGCGCGAGGCGCTGCGCCAGCTCGAAGCCGAAGGGCTCGTGAGCTATCAGCTCAACCGCGGCGCCGTGGTGATGGCGATGTCCACGCGCGAGATCTGCGAATTGCTCGACATCCGCGCGGCGCTGGAAACTTACGCGGCGAAGCTGGCGGTGCCGAATATGGTGGCCGCCGATATCGACGTGATGAAGCGCATCCTCGCCGCGTATGACGCCGCGACGTCGCCCGCCGACTGGGCCGAATACAACCGTCAGTTTCACCTCGCGCTGTGCGCGCCCGCGAACAATTCGCGGCTGCGCAAGATGATCGAGGAATACTGTTTGAGCACGACGAATCGCTATCCGCATCTGCGCATGTCGCTCGATACGGAAAAGGGCGACGTGCAGCGCGATCACTACGAGATCGTCGATGCCTGCAAGCGGCGCGCGGTGGATGACGTGGTCGCGTTGATCGAGCAGCATATTCTCGATACGAAACGCGAAGTGATGGCGGCGGCGCGGCTGGCGGGCTTATCGGATTGAGGTAGCGCGGCACGCGGCTTCGTTGCGCGTGCAACGAAAAACGGCGAACGCCCCTTGCGGGGCGTTCGCCGTTTTTTTATGTGTTGCGCGAGCCTGGCGCGCGGAAAACCTGCGGCTTAGACAGCCATTTCCGGCGGTGCGCGGCGGAAGCAGCGCGTGATCCAGCCGAGGTAGGCCAGACCCAGCACGAACCAGATCACGCCCAGCACGATCGCCGTCTTTTCGAGGCTGCACAGCAACCAGATGTCGGTGACCGCGCCGATCAGCGGGAACACCACGCCGCCCATGAAGCCGAAGCCGCGCGAACCGGCCGCGCCGTTGAAGTACTGGCGGATCACGCACAGGTTCACCGAGGTGAACGCGAGGAACGCGCCGAAGTTGATGAACGACGTGGACGTGGCGACATCGAGCTTCAGTGCGATCAGGCCGACGATACCGGCGATCACAATGTTGATTGCCGGCGTGCGAAAGCGCGGGTGAATGTAGCCGAAGATCGACTTGGGCAGCACTTCGTCGCGGCCCATCGCGTAGAGCAGTCGGCCAACGCTAGCCTGCGCCGAGATGCCCGAAGCGAATTGCGCGAGGATCAGGCCTGCGAGGAAGATCGTCACGAAGATATCGCCGCCCACCTTGCGGGCGATTTCGAACGCGGCCGAATCCGGGTCCTTGAACACGGCGCCGGGATGCGCGAGTTGCAGCGTGTACGCGGCGATCACGAAGATCGCGCCGCCCACCAGCGCGATCAGCACGATGGCGCGCGGGATGGTCTTTTCGGGCTCGATGGTTTCTTCGGTCAGCGTCGAAACCGCGTCGAAGCCGAGGTACGAATACGCAGCGATCGCGGCGCCCGCCATCGTCGCCGACAGCGGCACGTGCGGCTGGAAGAACGGCTGCGCGGTGAAGAGACCGCCAGGACCCGCAGCGGCCGAAGCGTAGTGGCAGCACAGCACGACGAACATCGCGGCGATACCGAGTTGCACGACCATCAGCACGATGTTGAAGCGTGCGGCCAGTTCGATGCCGAGCACGTTCAGGCCGCTCGTCAGCACGATGAACGCAACGATCCAGACCCACGCGGGCACGCTCGGGAACGCGGCGCCCAGATAGGCCGCGCCGATCAGCCAGATCACCATCGGCAGGAAGAAGTAGTCGAGCAGCGTGGCCCAACCGATCATGAAGCCCATGTGCGAGTTGAAGCTTTTGCGCGTGTAGGTGTAGGCGGAACCGGCCACCGGGAACAGACGCGCAAGCTTGCCGTAGCTCAGTGCCGTGAAGACGATGGCGACGAGCGCGATCAGGTAAGCGAGCGCGGCCGTGTCCTGGCTTGCACCGGCGAGCACGCCGTAGGTGCCGTAGACGATCAGCGGCGCCATGTAGGCGAGGCCGAACAGCAGCACGGAAGGCAGGCCGAGCGTGCGCTTGAGATGCGGTTCTCGTGCGCCGCTGGCGGCGGGCGGTGAAGATGGCTTCATGATGCAGGTGTCTCCAAAGTGCAGCGGGTGTGGGTTGCGCGAACCCGCGCGGCCTGTTTCGAGGCACGGCCGGGCGAATCCGTGTGCAAACGTGTGGCGCGCATTCTCCCTGCGTGGCGCGCCGGTCCTTCAATTCGACTTCGCGATTCGTTTCGGGGTCCGAATCACTGAGATTCGCTTGATCTGCCATCGCGAGCCCTGTCTTTCGACAAAGCCGGCGATGCGGCAATCAGCGGTTCAATACTGCGGGGGACCGGACCGGCCGGCACACATAGCGTGCTGTCGATCCGGGATAAAGCGATTACGGCGATTAACGCGCGCGTGCACGGATATTGAGCGAGCGGCGGCCTTGCGCGTCGTTTTCATCGGCGAGATTCAGCGCGATGCGCGCGTCATGCAGATAGCTGTAGTGCTCGCGGCTTTGCGCCAGCAGCGCGCGATCCACGGTCACGGGCAGCACGGCGTCTTCGCCCTTGAGTTCGGCCAGCACGTCGCCGAACGGGCTCACGAGCGCCGATTCGCCGGGGAACGTGAGGTTGTCGTCGCCATCGCCGATACGGTTCACGAGCGCCGCGAACATCTGGTTTTCCTGCGCGCGCGCGACGATCGCGCGGCGATGCACCGGACCGAACGGGTCCATGTTGCCGTTGGTGACGATCAGCATTTCGGCGCCGAGCGAGCCGACCGCACGCGCGGTCTCGGGGAACTCGATGTCGTAGCAGATCAGCAGACCGACGGTCATGCCCTTGAATTCGCAGACTTCGTAGCGATCGCCGGGCGTGAAAACGCCCACGTCCGTGGCCCACAGGTGCGTCTTGCGATAGCGCAGGGCGATGTCGCCGCGCTCGTCGATCAGCACCGTGGTGTTGTAGAAATGATCGCCGTCGCGTTCGGCGAGGCCCACGGCGACAGCCATGCTGGCGGCGCGCGCGGCGTCGCGCACGGCGGTGAGCGACGGGCCGGACAGCGTTTCGGCGATATCGCGCACGTTCTCGCGCGTGGGAAAGCCGGTGAGGGTGGCTTCGGGGAAGACCATCAGGTCGGTGCCCGCGCGGCGCTGGCCGATCGCGTCGATCGTGCGCGTCAGGTTCGGGGCGACGGCGCCGTCCACGAGGGGAATCTGCGCGAGTTCGAGTTGCATGTCTGTCTCCTGTCGACCGCCGCCGGCGCGTTCTTGCGCGCCGGATGCGGTCCCATACATCGTAAAAAGCGACTCAATCTATCAGGCTGGCGGCGGTGTTGCCTGGCTATTGCTTATTTGTGGCCGCGCCAGCGTCTGGAGCGGCTATTATCACCACGTTATTTTTGTCCAGGAATTACCCAGCAGGGGTACCCTGATCGGAGGAACCATGGAACACGACTGGCAGGACCGCGCGTTCCATCATCACATCGCGACGCTGATCGACGCCCTCGACGGCCCCGATTTCTGGACCCGCACGACGCGCGTCATCGAACGTTTCGCCGCCTTCGACAACTGGGTCGCGCTGGTCTTCGTGCGCGACCGCGCACCGCTCGTCTGCGCCGAGTCGCCGATGCCCGACGGCACCGTGGATCGCTTGTTCCGCGCGTATCTGGAGGGGATGTACCAGCTCGATCCGTTCTATATCAACGCATGCGAAAGACCGCGCGCGGGGCTGGTGACGCTGGCCGAAGTCGCGCCCGATAACTTCCGCATGACGGACTACTATCAGCGCTATTTCAAGAGCAACATCATCGGCGATGAAGTGCAGTTCAACGTGCCGTTCGACGCGCAGCGCACGCTGATTTTTTCGCTGGGTGCAAAGCACCATTACACGGAGCGCGATATTGCGCAGTTCGCATTGTTCGCGCCGTGGGTGATCGCGCTGATGCGCCAGCGGCTCGCTTACGAGCCGTTGATCGCGAGCGATACGATGACGGAAGTGCCGCAGTCCGAGGCGGTGGAGGCGAGCGCGGCCGGGGCGCTGCACGAGATCGACAGTGCGAGCCGTTTCGAGGCGGTCACGCAGCAAAGCGGACGCACGCCGCTGACGGCGCGCGAAATCGAGGTGGTGCGGCAGAGTTTGTCGGGCTTTTCGACGCGCGCGATCGCCGAACGGCTCGAAATCTCGTTCGAAACCGTGCGGGCGCACAAAAAGCACATTTACGCGAAGTTAGGCGTGAGTTCGCAGTCGGAACTGTTCGCGTTGTTCTACGAGCCGCGTGGGCGCGAGGGCGGCTGAGCGCCCTGCGGTTTTGCTGCGACGGTGCGCTGAATCAGAACTCGACGAGCGCGAAGTCTTCCTTACCCACGTCGCACAGCGGGCAGCGCCAGTCTTCGGGCACGTCGGCCCAGCGCGTGCCGGGTGCGAGGCCGTCATCGGGCGCGCCGGTCGCTTCGTCGTAGACCCAGCCGCAGATCACGCAGACCCATTGCTTGAAGGCTGCATCGTCGGCTGCGGTTTTTGCGGCTTCGGCTTCGGTCGCTGGTGCAGCCGTGGCCGGCGTTTCGCGCGGCGTGTCGAGCGCGACGACCAGCGGCGCCGACGTGCTTTCGCGCGCGGCGAGCTTCGTCTGCAAGGTGTCGAGCAGCGCAGCGGCTTCTTCGGCAGTGAGGTCGATCCAGTAGGGATCGCCTGCGCCGTCATTCAGACGCTCGGGGGAGAACTGGATTTCGAGGGCGACGCCTTTCTTGTACATAAACGGAAAAACAGGTGGCCAGGCGTCCCGCGCGGCGTGGTGTCGTCGTCTGGTCGCTTAGACGAAGAGACGGAGCACCAGCGAAGCCGCGATGCCACCGAAGGCGATCAGCGCAAGCATTTGCAGCAGCGTAATGGTCTTGCGCGGCGCAGCGTTCGTGGCGGGGACAGATTGGGGAGTCGTATTCATGGCGTGCGGCGTCGCGAAAAGCGTGTCGTTGGATCTCGTGCGCCAGGATTGGCGCGGCCGAGGAGTGTCGCACGATTTCGCGTTGGCGGGGGGCGTTTCGACGCTGCCCGCGCGCACCAGCCGCACCCGGCGATACCATTGCGCACGCCCGGATCGGGCGCTGTCGCATGGCGTGCGTCATTATCGCCGCTATTGCGCAGATCATTGCGCAGCAGCGGGAGATGGATTATTTCGCGAGGGTTGAGAGCGATAAAAAGCGCCGGATGAAAACGGCATCCTACCCATGCAACCACCGCCGCTCCACAAACGAAAACACCCAGCACACCGGCAGCGCGCACGCCATGCCGATGGCCACCTCCGCCACGCGGAACAGCGCGACGTCCCATACCGGGCCTTGCGTGGGCACGAGCAGCACGATGGTGGTCGTGATCGCACCCAGCCGCGCGGCCGTACTCACCCGCAGACACCAGCACGCGACGATCACCACGGCCACGGCCGCCAGATACGCCGGGATATTTTCCGCGCCCAGAGTCGCCGCCGCGAAGCCGACAATCCCGCCCGCAATCGCGCCGATGAACTGGTCGCGCGACTGCGAGAGCGTGTCGGCGTAATCGTGCTGCGTGACGGCGATGGCGGTGATCGCGGCCCAGAACGCCTGCTCGGTATGCAGGGCGCGGCCGATGCTGTAAGCGAGGCCCGCGCCGCACACGGCGCGCAGCGCCATCAAGGCGCCCTGCGCGGCGCGGCTTTTGAGCGGCAGGCGCTTGAGCGCACCCAGCGCCGCCTGCTGTAGCGAAGTGAGGTAAGCGTAAAGGTTGTCTTGCGGATCGTGCATCGGTTGCAGGCGGCCTGGAAAACGTATTCAAAAGCACGGCGCGCGCGCCGTCAGGCCGTCAAGCATATCAAGCGCGCCTTACCATTCGATGCCTGGCGCGCACTAGCCGCAAAGCTCCGCAAGACAGGCATCGAACGCGCCGAGCAGACGATCGACATCGGCTTCGCTTGTGTCCGGGCACACCAGCATCATGTTGTGGAACGGCGTGATCAGCACGCCGCGATTAAGCAGATACAGGTGGATAACGTGTTCGAGTTCGTCGTCCATCGCGGCGCGCGCTTCGGTGCCGTTACGCGGGGGTGTGGCGCAGAACTGGAATTCGCTGCGCGCGCCCACGCGTGTGACGCACCAGGGCAGATCGTGGCGCGCGATCGTGGATGTGAGGCCGCTCGCGAGCCGTTCGGAGAGCGCGAACATGTGCGCGTAGGCTGCTTCCGTCATGACTTCGTCGAGCGTCGCGCGCATTGCGCTCATCGACAGCGCATTGGCCGTGAGCGTCGTGCCGATGCCCGAATGGCCCGGCGGCGCGTCGAGCTTCGCTTTCTGCGCGCGTGCAGCCAGTTCCGCCGAGAAACCATAAACGGCGCAAGGCACACCGCCGCCCACCGGCTTGCCGAGCACGAAGAGATCGGCTTCGATACCGTGCGCACGTGCATAACCGCGCGGGCCGCTGCTGATGGTGTGGGTTTCGTCGATCAGCAGCAGCGTACCGTGGCGTTTGATGAGCGCCTGGGCCTCGCGCCAGAAGCCCGCTTCCGGCAACACCATGCCGACGTTGGTCATGGCCGGTTCGGCCAGCACGCAGGCGACTTCGCCATCGGTAAGCGCTTGTTCCAGCGCGGCGAGATCGTTGAATTCCACCGCGCGCGTGTGCGGCAGCAGGTCGTGCACCTGGCCGAGCAGGCTCGCGCGCTGCGTGGGCACGCCATCGACGAGATCGACGAATACGTCGTCCACCGTGCCGTGATAGCAGCCGTTGAACACGACGATCTTCTGCCGCCCAGTGGCCGCGCGCGCCCAGCGCAGCGCGAACCGATTGGCGTCGCTCGCAGTCATGGCGAACTGCCAGTAGGGCAGGCCGAAGCGTTGCGCGAGCGCGGCACCCACGGCCACGGCGTCTTCGCCGGGCAGCATGGTGGTGAAGCCGCGTTGCGCCTGCTGCGCGAGTGCCTGCGCGACGGCCTGCGGTGCGTGGCCGAACATCGCGCCCGTGTCGCCCAGGCAAAAGTCGACGTAGCGATGACCGTCCACGTCGCTGAAGGCCGCGCCACGCGCGCGATCGACATAGAGCGAGAACGGCGTGGACCAGTCGTTCATCCAGTGCAGCGGCACGCCGAACAGCAGATGCTGCGCAGCCCGCGCGGAGAGCGCCTGCGATTTCGGGCGCGCGGCAATAAAGGCGTTGCGCTCGCGTGCGAGGACGCGTTGCGCGCGTTCCCGGTTCACGCCTTGACGGTCTGGCATGCGTACCTCCTTTCGATTTGATCAAATCTTCGCATGGCCAAGTATGGAAGTAAATTTGATCGAATACCAAAGGATACAAGTAATGCGATGCTACTTTAGAAATCGGAAATGCAGGCTGGACAAAATCAGCTCGTCACATTCGCTCGCTGAGCCTCTGAATATCTGTCAACGACGAGCGCTGAGCCTATACAAAGTGTAGCGCTGAATATCTGTATTGGATTTAGCGCCTCTCCCAAGAGCAAGCATGAAATGCTGATGGATGCGATCGGTTCCAAATATTGCGATGTCACAGCGAAGATTGGTGTGTGCCTGAGTGCGAAAGAAAACAGCGCGTAGCCGAAAGGGACGACTATGCCGAGTGTCACCGGGAAAACAATTGCCGTGCGAGGTATTGCCGTGATCTCCCGATCCAAGATAATCCATAGGAATACTGAGGATGCGAGTCCAAATAGATTCATGATCTGCGCAACTTCAATATCACTGAATTCCTTCTGTATTCGATGAATAAACACAGTGTAATACGCCCAGCACACCATCCCGCCGAGCATAGACATTGCGCCTAGAAGGGGAATCTGACCGGTTGACTCGCGTCCACTCCATATAAAAGCGCACAATGCTACGACGCAAACTCCTGTCGCAGCCCAGGCGCGCCGAGCCATGGGAAGCCGAAGCAATACAATTGTCAGGACGGGAGTGGCAGAAAAAAAGACAACATAAACGCTCGCCGGAATATCCTCCAGCGCAAGTGCCTGCAGTACGTAAATAAGTGTACTTGTGAGTGCAATTTTCAGCCATATTGTTAGATTAAGCCGATGGGCCTTACGGTAAATTGAACGTATGCAATGACTGAGTATCAGTGTTGATACTGAAAATCGAAAAATCAAAAATGGAAATAATGGTATGGTATGTAGGCTTGATTTTATTAGATACGGCAATATGGCCCATATGAGGACTGATACGATTGCGGCAACATAAGCCAAGCCAAAGTACATTCGGAAATTCCCTTGTGCTGGTGTCTGCATGATGGTCGAAATCAGACAAAACGAATGCTCTGATCTATGTCGCTCAGGCGACGTTCGAGGGCTCCATGATCACGATCCGTAGCAATGACATACCCGATTCGACCTAAGGAACTTTCCGCCGGAGGTATATTTTGGCCAGCCGGAATATCAATGTAAAATTCACGAAGTTCGGGCCATTGATACAAAGGGCGCTCATAATCAGCAATTCGGTAACGGCTCAAACCTGGTCGGATAAAATAGCGGATTCCGCAATACTGATGATCCCGCATAGCTTCAAGTTGGCGTGCAACGACATCTTTGTCGCCGAGGTAGCAGGCTACGGATGTGCGGTAGAGGTCTATGTTTTTTGCGTAGAAGACCAGATCGCAAATATGGTCTCCGCCGAGCCTTGCGCCTATTTCTATAAAAACTGGTCCTTGTTCGTTGACCCTGATTTCGCAATGAAATGGCCCTACGGTAATACGGAGTGCGCGTACGACTGAAGATACATAGTCCTCAATGGTTTGACGGGAGCCTTCCTCAATCAGTGCAGGAGTAATATGGCCTGTCTCGACGAAGTGAGGTTCCGCCCCTAAGAATTTGTCTGTAATGGCGACAATATTCACGTTTCCAGACAGCACGAAACCTTCAACGCTGAACTCTCGCCCTTTTACATATTCTTCGAGTATTGCCTGTTTTAGCGGCGGCATACCGTATTCGCTAAAGCTTTCTTCGCAGATCGTCTTAAGTGCGGAAGCAAGTGCGATTTCGTCGTCAACTCGGCGCACCATAAGACTTCCCGACCACGCGACAGGTTTGATCACGAGGGGGAAGCCTATCTCGCGTCCTACCATCAATCCTTCCTGGACTGTAGTCACCGTCGCAAAACGCGGCGACCTCAGTCCCGCATTGGCAATGACAGTGCGCATTCGATGCTTGTGCCGAACATTGAGTGCTGTCTCGCGATCCAAGCCAGGCGTGCCAAATGCCTCGTTCAACTCTGCCGCAAGTGGAATATAGTATTCAAATCCGGGAATAATTGCATCGATTTGGATTCTTTTTTTAAGATCTTGGACCACCAGGAGAGAGGCCGCGTAGTTGTTGGTGTCAACTAAGTGAACTTCATCTGCATTCGCGAGAATACTTTTGTCAATTTTTCGATCATCACGATTGGCGGTTAAAACGATTGGGCTGTGGCCTAGTTGCCTGCAAGCGTCAATAAGTTTTGTGCCTGACGAAGATGGTTCAATGATTAAAATTTTTTTCATGGCTACATATCATCGAGCAGCTTTTTTCACACCGATAATTAAGCGTGTTTAATTTGTTGTCTATAGTCATTGAGGCTACGTAGCAGCGTATCAATGGCCCGGGAAGTTTGTTCGTATGGATAGCTTGTAGGTACACGAATGGCTCCAGGTCGGGCACACGCGTAATTGGACGAAGTGGCGAGAACGAGGCCGTAGTAATAGAGCGCGAAGTCAGCATAATCTTCAACGTCGGTGACCGGGAGTTCGACAAATATCTGTGTGCCCGCATCGGGAATGCTGTCGACTAAGCCTTCTGCTGCTAGTCGCTCAAGTGCCAGTTCCCGCGTTTTGCGCAGACTATCGATCAGTGGGCTGTTACCGTGCCGAATCAATTGAGCAGCTTTTGTTTGCGATGGCGTGCAGACGGATACACATTCCCGCTCGAGGAGGCTCGATGCTCGCTCGATATTGTTTGCCGACGAACTAATCCAGCCGATGCGCAGACCTGGTGCTCCAAAATTTTTGGAAACCGAATTGATCGTATAGATATTCGACCATTCCGAGGTGCAACGAAAAGGCGAAAGTAGTAAAGTTTTGTTAAAAATATATGAGTCGTATACTAAGTCGAGCACGAGGAATATATTATTCCTGTTAACTTCGGTAACAAGCGCTCGAATGAATTCATCACAATATACGACGCCGTATGGATTGTGCGGAACGTTAAGATAAATTAGTCGGGTGGCGGGCGAGCGGTGAGATAATATAGATTCAGGAGTGCATTGAGTGACAGCGTTAGCGTCGAAGAACTTAACTATGTACCCTGCGTCTGTAAGTAGAGATGAAACGGCAGTAAAGACCGGGGCAACACAGAGCGCTTCGACTTGATCCTGTTGATAGACGCTTCGAAACACCAAAGAGAGGGCATACATCGCGCCATTTGTGACCAGTACATTCTGCGGCTGAATGTTGGCGCCGTACAGACTATTATCGCGCTCGCAGATGGCGGAAATCAGGGAGTCAGTCCCGTTACTGTTTGCGTATTCGAGCATGTCCACAGGGGACGCACTAGGTGCAGAAAACGAATCCTCCGGCCAGACAGGTACGTTTTCAACGAAATATATCGAATCTGAACGCGTGCGAGCGTATTTGATTCGCTGTTGAAGTGCACTCAAAGGATTTCTTGAATCGATGATGCGATATCTTTTCTTCATTGATGCTCCGTTGCGGCCCGGTCAGCGGTTTCTTCGAGTTGGTGGATCAATTCGATCCGCAACGCTAATTTGAAATTGCGAGCAGATATCCGATCTCCAGGTGGGTGGAGTCAACGTTTTGGCAAGTGGTATATTTCTTCTTAACCCGTAGTCCAGCATCATGAAAAATCTCATGCCAGACAATATCGGGTGCAAGTTTTTGACGAGTAAAATAGTGAAGAAGATAGTACGGGTTATAGTAGGCGAGGGCGAGGCCATGCTTCATGGTCGCCGGATCATCTATTTTATCGTCCACTTCTATGACGATAATGTTGATGGTCGGGAATCGTTTGATAATTTTTTCTAAAAAGTTAACTACTCCGTTACGACCGAGTTGACCAAGAATCTCATGTAGAACAAATCCTAAAACGATGAAATCTGGGTCGAATTCAAAATCGGAGTCGAGAAAGCTGACAGCGTCGGCATGGCGGATTTGTACCCGATGGGATAAACCGGCCTTCTCAATCAAATTTTGTGCCTCGCGAAAACCGCCTTCGTCAGGCTCTACGCCGCACGCCATAATATGTGGAAGAGCCTTGCAGAATTCAGCAAGGTAGGCTCCGTTGCCGCAGCCAAGATCTAGTAGCCGATGGCAGCCGCCTTCGACCTCGTTCATCAGCGAACGTGTTAGCGGAATGGCGTCAAAGTGGCTGATCCCACAACTTCCAGATCCGACCAGTGCAGCATTACGGGTGCAACTCTCTGAGCCGATTTTTAGGCGATTGCCAATTTGTAGAAAGGTTTCGGCGTAGCCGCCAATAAGCATTTCATACCACGCTTTATATGTTGCTAGAGTCTGACATTTGCCGGATAGATCATACGCACCTCGCTTTTCGACAAGGAGATTTTCATTGCGAAGATACTTCAAAAATCCGTCAAGCCTATCAGGATCAAGACTAAGCTTGCTCGACAGGGCGGAAGCTGTCATTGGGCCTTCCTCAGACAGCGTTTCATATATTCCTGTTCGTAGAATATGGTAGACCGAAATGGCCAGAACAAACTGGCGTATGGGTTGCAATTCAGAAATTAGATTGGCTTCGAATTGTTGATCGTTGCTCGTCTCAATGCATCGCAATGCTAAGTATTCCATGTGTCAATAATCCTTGCTGTCTTTGTTAATTATTGATATTCAACGGAGGTGAGGCTGTGGGGATAACAATATGCCTGTTGTTTGGCATTGTCTTTGTTGGTCGTCAAGTAACGGGCGTGTTCAGGCCTGTCGCAGACGATGCGAAGAGTGAGTAGGTGAGTGTTTCAGCGCGGCTGTGACGAGTTAGATCTTCGCCCCTGGGAAAGTCCGTCGCGTGCTTGAAGAAAATAGGGCGATACATTGCTGTATCGCCCTAATCAATCCGTAATAAAGGGATGCCACTTACTTCCGGTCGATCGAGAACTTGCCAGGACCCGTCACTGCAAGCGCCAGCAGGCCGCCTGCGATGCTCACGTTCTTGTAGAAGTTGATCATGTTCGCCATTTGATCGGCGCCGGTCATGTTCCAGAAGTGATGGCCGATGATCGCGGTGGCAATCGTGTAGAGC
This sequence comes from Paraburkholderia sp. Ac-20340, assembly GCF_017104965.1. GTDB lineage: Bacteria > Pseudomonadota > Gammaproteobacteria > Burkholderiales > Burkholderiaceae > Paraburkholderia. Next base: position 51,055 of record NZ_JAAGPR010000016.1, on the reverse strand, counting down.
GCCAGCAGTACGGCGAGCGGACGCGTATAGAAGCCCACGGCGATCAGGATGCCGACCACGAATTCCATGACCACCGCAATGACCGCCGAGATCATCGGCGCGGGTGCGCCCACGTGCGCCATGTAGTCGACCGTGCCCGAAAAGCCCGTGATCTTGGACCAGCCGAACAGGATGAACAGGGCGGCCAGCAGGACACGCGAGATCAGCAGAACGACGTCGTTGTTTTGACCAAAGAGGTTATAGCGCATGGTGTTTCTCCGAAATATTGTGTTGGCAGAAGGTCTGCCTGTGCTTTAAGCGATGACAGCGGCAAGCGGTGTAGCAAGTCGGTGTAGCAAGCGGTGTGGCTGGCAGTGTTGATTGCCGGGCGGCGAGCGCCCGGCAATCCGGCTCAATCAGAGCTCAAGCTGGTTTTACGACCAGAGTTCCGACACTTCGATATTACGCAGATCGAACACCAGGACTTCGGCATCGTGTCCGTCCGTAAAGCTTAGTTCGCGTTCCGAACGGATGCGTGCGCCGTCGCCTTCGCCCAGTTCCACGCCGTTAAGCTTCACGCTGCCGCGCGCCACATGCACATAGGCGAAGCGGTCTGCGCCAATCTCGACCTGCGCGCTTTCTGCGCCGTCGAAGCGGCCGGCATAGACGCGTGCGTCCTGACGCAGCAGCAGCGAATCGTCGGCGCCATCCGGCGAGAGGATCAGGCGCAGCTTGCCGCGCTTTTCCGTATCGGCGATGTTCTTCTGCTGATAGCGCGGTTGCGCGCCCTTCACATTCGGCGCAATCCAGATCTGCAGGAAGTGCACGCCTTCGTCGGCCGAATGGTTGAACTCGCTGTGCGCCACGCCCGTACCGGCGCTCATCAGTTGCACGTCGCCCGGCACGATCACCGAACCGGTGCCCATCGAATCCTTGTGCTCGAGCGCGCCTTCCAGCACGTACGAGAAGATTTCCATGTCGCGGTGCGGGTGCTTGCCGAAGCCGCGCGCCGGGGCAACACGGTCGTCGTTGATCACGAGCAGATCGGAAAAGCCCACTTGCTTCGGGTCGTAGTAGTTCGCGAAAGAGAACGTGTGACGCGAGCTGAGCCAGCCATGTTCACCGCGGCCGCGTTGGTCTGCCTTGCGAAGTTCGATCATTTTTTCTCTCCGGTTGAATCGGTTGCGATTCGTTGTTCGTTGCGATGGAGTGAATCTTAGGTCAACCGAAGCGATGTGGATCGCCGTAAAATACGACTCACTGTCACATATGAGTGGACAATAGATATGCAACTCGACGACATGCGCATCTTCATCAACACGGTGGACGCCGGCAATTTCACTGCGGCGGCCAACCGGCTGCGTCTGTCCAAGCAGTTCGTGAGCCGCCGCGTGGCGGCGCTGGAAGCCGATCTGGGCGCGCGCCTGCTGATCCGCAACACGCGCAAGCTGGCCGTGACGGACCTCGGACAGGACTTTTACGATCGCGCCAAACGCATCCTCGCCGATGTCGCCGAGGCCGAACGCGCCATGTCCGACCGTCGCTCGGAGCCGCATGGCTTGCTGAAAGTGAGCGCGCCGATGTCGTTCGGCATGGCGCATCTGTCGCCGCTCGTCGCCGAATTCCTGCGCGAGCACCCGGATGTGCGCTTCGACATGGATTTGAGCGACCGTACCGTCGATGTGATCGGCGAAGGTTTCGACATGGCGCTGCGCATCGGGCGGCTGGCGGATTCCACGCTGGTGGCGCAAAAGCTCATCGACGTGCGCATGATCGCGTGCTGCAGCCCCGGCTACCGGCGTCGGCGGCGCGCGCCTGAAACGCCCGCCGATCTCGCCGGTCACGCCTGTCTGCCTTACGGGCAGCAGGGGCGGGCGCCGTGGGAATTCATGATCGACGGCGTGAGAACGCCGTTCGAGGTGCATGGGCCGCTGCGCGCGAACAACGGCGAGGTGATCCGGGACTCCGCCATTGCGGGGCTGGGCATCTGCTATCTGCCGGACTTTATCGTCGCGGGATCGGTCGATGCGGGACTGCTCGTCGAGGTGCTGCAGGACTACATCCCGCCGTCCAACGCGCTGCATGCGGTCTATCCGCAGCATCGTGAAGCTTCCGTGACGATCCGCGCGCTGACGCAATTCCTGCGCGAACGCCTGGTCGCTCGTGCGGCAACGGCGCGTGGCGGGGCGCTTTGATGCGGTCTGGCCGCATGCTATTGAGGAATGGCGGTTGCGCCTGCATCTAAAGAGGATGCGGGCGCGATGAATGTAGCGTCAGTCGCGCGGAACCTCACGCGGTGGCCCACGATCACAGCCCTTGCATGCGCGGCCCGGCTGGACGCGCGGCCTGCATGCACCCGAATGGCGCATGAAAGAGGCCTATGAAGGCTGGGGGCGTGAGGCTCAGTGTCGCAGTTTCGTTGTATGCTCACCGCCCCGAGGGTTGCTCGGGCCGCTTCACGCGGGATGAGCGCAGGCGCAAACCCCCGTGCCGACGGGCTTGGAAGGCCATGTAATGGTTTTCATGAGGCCCGATAGGCATGGTTTATTCCTGCGATCAAAGCAACCAATTTTTCAAATGGGCGTGGTTCCCGTAATCTTCGTCCATACCTTTTCCAACCCAGAGCGAGGAAGCAACGAATGTCTCTCATCAACACGCAAGTCAAGCCGTTCCAGGCAACCGCATACCACAACGGTAAGTTCGTTCCGGTCTCTGAAGAAAACCTGAAGGGCAAGTGGTCGGTCGTCGTGTTCTACCCGGCTGACTTCACGTTCGTGTGCCCGACGGAACTCGGCGATCTGGCCGACCAGTACGCAGAATTCCAGAAGCTGGGCGTTGAAGTCTACGGTGTGTCGACCGACACGCACTTCACGCACAAGGCATGGCACGACACGTCGGAAACGATCGCCAAGATCCAGTACCCGCTGGTTGGCGACCCGACGGGCGCAATCACGCGCAACTTCGACGTCATGATCGAAGAAGAAGGTCTGGCACTGCGCGGCACGTTCGTGATCAACCCGGAAGGCGAGATCAAGCTGTGCGAAATCCACGACAACGGCATCGGCCGTGACGCAAAGGAACTGCTGCGCAAGGTTCAGGCAGCTCAGTACGTTGCTGCTCACCCGGGCGAAGTCTGCCCCGCCAAGTGGACGCCGGGCGCAGAAACGCTCAAGCCGTCGCTCGACCTCGTCGGCAAGATCTAAGCGTTGTTTGATCGATGCAGTCGGTTTGACTGCATGACGCTGAAGTCTCACTAGCTGTATCTCCGGGCCGCGCCCACGCGGCAGCGGCCCGGATGCCTGAATCGCCTGCTACAAGACGGCGAAATTGCCAGGCAATACTGAGTTATTCCAAGAATTCCCCCGCTTCTTCTTTAGCCGGAACACGCCATGCTCGACGCCAATCTCAAGACCCAACTGAAAAGCTACCTCGAAAAAGTCACGCAGTCGATTGAGATCGTTGCGTACCTGAACGACGGCGAGAAGTCGCAGGAACTGCAGCAATTGCTGCAGGACATCGCATCGCTGTCGGATCGCATCAGCTACGAAGAACGCCGCGGCGCCGCTGCTGGCGACGCGCGTACCCCTTCGTTCGAGATCAAGCGTGCAAATTCGGACGTGAAGGTCACGTTCGCCGGTATCCCGATGGGCCACGAATTCACGTCGCTCGTGCTGGCGCTGCTCCAGGTGGGCGGCCATCCGGTCAAGCTCGAAAACGAAACGATCGACCAGGTGAAGTCGCTCGACGGCGTGTTCTCGTTCGAAGTCTATATGTCGCTGTCGTGCCAGAACTGCCCGGAAGTCGTGCAGTCGATCAACGCGATGGCAGCGCTGAACCCGAATGTGCAGATCGTCACGATCGATGGCGCGCTGTTCCAGGATGAAGTCGAGAAGCGCCAGATCATGGCTGTGCCGACCATCTACCTGAACGGCGAAGTGTTCGGCCAAGGCCGCATGGGCGTGGAAGAAATTCTCGCCAAGCTCGACACGGGCGCATCGGCGCGCGCTGCCGAGAAGCTGAACCAGAAGGACGTGTTCGACATGCTGATCGTCGGCGGCGGCCCCGCAGGCGCGGCGGCTGCGATCTACGCGGCGCGCAAGGGCATCAAGACGGGCGTGCTCGCCGAGCGTTTCGGCGGCCAGGTGCTCGACACGATGGCGATCGAGAACTTCATCTCGGTCAAGGAAACCGAAGGGCCGAAGTTCGCGACGGCGCTCGAACAGCACGTTCGCGCCTATGAAGTGGACATCATGAACCTGCAGCGCGCCGATGCCGTGGTGCCGACGGGCAAGGGTTTCGAAGTGCGCACGCAAAGCGGCGCAACGCTGCGCGCGAAGAGCGTGGTGCTGGCAACGGGCGCGCGCTGGCGCAATGTCGATGTGCCGGGCGAGCAGGAGTACAAGAACAAGGGCGTGGCGTACTGCCCGCACTGCGACGGCCCGCTCTTCAAGGGCAAGCGCGTGGCGGTGATCGGCGGCGGCAACTCGGGCGTGGAAGCGGCGATCGATCTCGCCGGTATCGTGAGCCACGTCACGCTGCTCGAATTCGGCGCGCAACTGCGTGCGGACGAAGTGCTGCAACGCAAGCTGCGCAGCCTGCCGAACGTCACGGTGCATGTGAACGCGCAGACCACGGAAATCGTCGGCGATAGCCAGAAGGTCACGGGTCTCGCGTTCCTGGAACGCACCTCGGGCGAGAAGCGTCATGTCGAACTCGAAGGCGTGTTCGTGCAGATCGGTCTCGTGCCGAACACCGAGTTCCTGAAGGGCACGGTCGCGCTGTCGAAGCACGGCGAGATCGAAGTCGATGCGAAGGGCCAGACGTCGGTGCCGGGTCTGTTCGCCGCGGGTGACGTGACGACCGTGCCGTTCAAGCAGATCGTGATCGCAGTGGGCGAAGGCGCGAAGGCCTCGCTGGCGGCGTTCGATTACCTGATCCGCTCGTCGGTGGAACTGGAAGAGGACGCAACGGCGGCTGCCGCTATCGCATAAGTTTTTTGCCGCGGGATGCCCCATGCGGACGCCGGCCCTGAGTGGCCGGCGTTTTTTTCGCCTGGCGGATGCGGGCGTGCCAGACTGGAGCGTGCGGCGTCAGGCCGCGTCGTGTTTCAGGAAGGAGACAGCCGTGGATCGTGACACTTTTATCCGCACGCTTGCGAGCGAGGGCTTTCCAGAGCCGGTACTCGTGACGCGCGAGCCGGGCCATATGGACGAGCATTCGCATCCGTTCGAAGCGAAGGCGCTGATCGTCGCTGGAGAGATCACGATCAGGTCGGGCGGCGCGGCGCGGGTGTACCGGGCGGGCGAGGTGTTTCACCTGCCCGCCCATGTGCCGCATGTCGAGGACTATGGGCCGCAGGGCGTGCAGTATCTGGCGGGGAGGAAGGGGTGAAGTGCTGCAGATCAGGCCGCGAGGCGGCCTGATCTGCAGCACTTCACCCCCGCGCCGCAATCTCCTTCTTCCAGCCTTCGATGATCTTCGCGGCGAGCGCGCTGTAGTCGCCGTCGAAGTGGTGGCTACCGTGCGTCTTCACGAGATCGATGCCGGTGTTCGCCAGCGCCGGGCACAGCGTATCTTTCTCGTCCGCGCCATACACGCATTGCACGATCGAAGGCGGCACCTTCGCCAGTTCCGGCTGCACCTTGAGCGCCTTGTCGCTCGCCGGCATGCCGAGCCAGCCCACCACGCGAATCTGGAAATCCGCGTCGGGCGCGAAGCCGAGCAGCGACATATACGAGACCTTCGCGCGCAGCGCATCCGGCAGGCGGTTATAGGCGAACGGCATCACATCGGCGCCGAACGAATAGCCCACCAGCGCGATGTGCTTCGCATGCCAGCGCGACGCGTACGTGTTGATCACGCGTGCAAGATCGTGGCTCGTCTGCGCGGGCGACTTCTCGCTCCAGAAGTAGCGCAGCGCATCCCAGCCGACCACCGAAACACCCTGCTTTTGCAGTTGTTCCGCGATCGTCTTGTCGAGATCGCGCCAGCCGCCGTCGCCGGAAATCACTACGGCGAGCATGTCGGTCGGATGCGCGGCGGGCAGCTCGACGAGCGGCAGATCGGAGACGTCTTCCTCGCTTTCCGTCGCCACGTGCAAATGCGGCGCGGCGAGCGTGACGAGTTTGTCGGCGTCGCTCAGATTCGCTGCGAACGTGTGCGGCGCGGCGCCGGCCGTTGAAGCCGCCGGCGTTTTCGTTGCGCCCGCAACCGTCGAGGTCACGCCTTGTTCGAAGAAACCGGGCAGGCCTTTGCCGCGCGAGAGCGTCGGATCGGCCGGGCAGGGCGCGAAGCGCGCGTCGAGCTTCGCGGCCGGATCGAGCGATACCGCGCCTGCCATCGTGTTGGCCGGCGCCTGCGAGAGCATGCGCTGCGCGATCAACGCGCCTTCGCCCGTGCCGATGGCGATCGGCGCGAAATACTGGCTCGATTCTTCCTGACGTTCGAGCTGATGGCTGAGCGCTTCGGCGTCGCTATAGAGCTTGTGGCAGGTCTCGTTCTTGACCGCCGCGAGGTTCGTCATATAGCGCGTCTTGTCGACGCCGACGACGAGCGCGCCGTGATGCGCGAGCGCATCGGCGCGGGTCTGGTCGTCGGCGTTCCAGTGATCGCCTGCGGAGAACAGCACGGTGAAACCGCGCATCCCGCCGATGGGGCGCGTCACGGCGACATCGCCATAACGGCCGCCGGAGACATGCGTCACGGCGCTATGCGCCGGTGCCTCGGTTGCGTGGGCCTGAACGGCGCCGAGCGCGAGCAATACTGCGCCCGCTGCCGCGCGGGTCGTGCGCGGCAGCGAGAAAATACGATGAATCATGAACGCCAGCCTCCTGCCAGCAGCGATAGATCCGCAAGGGTGATGAACACGCTGATCGAGCCCGAGGCGGCCAGATAGCGCGGTTCCCAGCGCGGCGCGAACTTGTTCTTGAAGCCGCGCAACCCACGGAAGTTGTAGAACTTGCCGCCGAAGCGCCAGATCAGTCCGGCCAGGCGGTGCCACGACGACGCGAGCGGCGTCGGCCCCATGCCGGAAAGCGGCGCCATGCCGAGCGAGAGCGACTGATACCCGGCGGCTTTCAGGTGCAGCGCAAGCTGCGTGAACAGATACTCCATTGCGTAGGGCGAAGCGCCCGGCAGATGGCGCATGACGCCGACCGTCGCGTCGGTGTTCAGGTCGGTCGTCATGAAGGTGACGAAGGCGAGCGGCGCGCCGTTCTGGCGCACCATCAGCACGTGCTGGGCGGCGAGGTAATCGTCCTCGAACGCGGCCACCGAGAAGCTCTTTTCGCGCGCTTCGCGGTCTTCCAGCCAGGCGTCGGAGATCGCGCGCAGCACCGGCAGGCTTTCGGCCATCTGCGCGGGTTCGATGTTTTCGAACGAGAAGCCGTCGCGCTCGCCGCGTTTGAGCGCATAGCGCAGATGCGCGCGCTGCGGGCCCTTGAGATCGAATTCCTGCAGCATCACGCGCGCTTCTTCGCCGAGTTTCATCAGCGTGAGACCGGCGTCGAGATACAGCGGCAGTGCGTCGGCGCGCACCTGATAGAACGCGGCGCGCCCGCCGTGCGTGTGCGCGAGCGAGACGAATTCGCGGATCAGCGCGGGCCATTCTTCGCGCGGGCCGACCGGGTCGTGCAGCGCGGCCCACGTGCGGCCGCGTTTGGCGTACATCAGGAAGGCGTTGCGCGACTGCGAGAACAGGAAGCTCTTGTCGCCCATCAGCGCGAGGCCCGCGTCGCTGCGTTCCTGCGCGCGCACGATGCGCGCGGCTTCGACGAGATCTTCGCTCGCGGGCATCACGAAGCGGCCGGCGGCCGGGCGCAGCAGCTGCCACGAGGCCAGCGCCGCAGCGAACACGCCCGCGCCGAGCGTGGCGCGCAGTGCACGCGGCGCGCGTTCGTCGAAGGCGAATTGCCACCAGAGATGCTGCGAATAATCGACGTCGCGAAAGGCGAACAGCAGCACCCAGACGGCCAGCGCGATCACGCAGCCGACCGAAGCCAGCCACGCGGGCGTGAAGCGCTCCGCGAACAGCGACGAATGGCGATTGAAACGGCCGCGTGTGGCGATCAGCAGCGCGATCAGCACGCACAGCACGCCCGCTTCGACAAAGGCGAGACCCTTGGTGAGCGAGAGCGCGAGGTTGGCGACGGCGAGCATCAGCGCGAGCCACCAGGCGGCGTCGAGCCGGCGCAGCAGACCGCGCGCGACGAACAGCAGGAGCACGCCGAACAGGCTGCCGAGCATCTGCGAGCTTTCGAGCACCCAGAGCGGCAGGAAGGTTTGCAGCAGGGCGATGCGCTTGGCGAAGGCGGGCGTCGCGCCCGAGATCACCAGCATGCTGCCCGTCACGAAGGTGACGATGGCGAGGAACAGCGGCGCGAGTTGCGAGACGCCGTCGGCGCCGCGCCTGGCGAAATTCGTGTTGAGCGGGTTCTTGAGCGCGCGGCCTTCGAATGCGGCGAGCAGCGCGGCCGACAGCGCGAGCGGCGCGCCGAAGTAGATCGCGCGATAGGCCAGCAGCGCGGCGAACACCTTCGAGCCCGGCACGCTGGAGCCGAGCGCGAACACCATCGCCGCTTCGAATACGCCGATGCCGCCGGGCGTATGGCCGATCAGGCCGAGCAGCATGGCGGCGGTGTAGACGGTCAGGAAATCGGCGAAATCGAGCTGTGCGTGCGGCATCACCGACCAGAGCGCGAGGCCGGCGCCCACCACGTCGAGTGCGGCGAGCAGCAGTTGCGCGACGAGGTCGCGGCGCGCGGGTACCGTGAAGCGCAGCCAGGCGCGCTTAAAGGGCTCGATCTCGCGTGCGCGGGCAGGGCAGGCGGCGATCATCGCGGCGCCGAGCGCCAGCACGATGCCGCCGATCCAGCGCAGCGCGGCGGGCGTGAGGTGCAAAAGTCCCGCGAGCGTGTCGGCGGAAGCGACCATGCCGAGCGCGGCCATCAGCGCGAGGGCGATGGCGAGCGTCGCGCTCGTGAACACCGTCATGCGGCCGATCTGCGCGGGCGTGACGCCGGCGGGGCCATAGACGCGGCATCGCACCGCGCCGCCCGTGAGCGCGCCGAAGCCCGTCACGTTGCCGAGCGCCGAGCCGGCGATCGCGCCGACCCACAGCGCGCCGCGCGAAACGCGAGCGCCGAGGTAGCGCAGGCCGACGGCGTCGCGACCGACGAGAGCGACGAAGCTGAGCGCGGTGGCGCCGAGCGCGCCGGTCCACTGTGTCGGGGTCAGATGCCAAAGCTGGCGGATCACCGAACGGTAATCCACCGATTGCGACAGATGCTGGAACACGATCAGCAGCAGCGCGCAGATGCCGAGCGCCAGCGCCGGCGCGGCGAAGCGCTGCAGGCGCAGAACCCGGGCGCGGCGGCGCAGCGCCACGAAGGCGGCGCGCGCGAGGCGCGAAGGAGGCGTTTGAGACATGGATTGGTCCGGCGGATTCCCGGATGCCGCCTTGGCGCCGTGCTGGCGTCCCCGGGGGCGGCATCGCATGTTGGACGTCACGTTCCGGCGGCGGCGGCCCGGCTGGTGGGCGGCTTCGCGGTGGAAAACGTAAACGTTTGGTAAATGACTGGTAAAGCTGCAAACGCGCGGGGCGTCTGGACGGTTGACTAAGTACCTAAAGAAACATCAAACAGGATCGGATGAAAATTCGTCAGATTGATGCGTCGGGGCTGCATTTTACGCACGGCGCTTCGCTTAATCGGCGATTTTTGCGCGACTTATCCGAATCTTCATATTTGCAGACGCACGACATAAACGCCGCGAAACCGCTGGGCAGTCAGCCAGGCACAAGTCGGCCGCCATAGTACAGACGTCTCAATTAACGAGGTGTTTCGGACAGATTGACGCGGCCCGACGCGAGCATTGCTTCATCGCGCGACTCAATGGTTGACGGCAGAAACGAACCCTTTCTGAATCCGCTGTTACCAAATCGAGACACGCTTTTTAATTCTTTTACTTCGCGCCGCCGTGGAGTTAGATTGATCCACGCAAGAGAGGATGTGAACCGCACAAGATGGTCTTGCATGGGATCGGGGCGCTGGCTCCGCTCGACAAGGAGAATGACGTGAAGAGACTCGCGTTGACTTCGCTTTCGCTCGCCGCGCTCGGGGCTGCCGGCGCGGTGCATGCCCAGAACAGTGTCACGCTCTACGGCACCATCGACACTTCGATCACCTACGTCAATCACGCCAACGGCAGCAAGAATCTCTGGAGCCTCGGCAACGCCAGCAACGGCAACCTGTCCGGCTCGCGCTGGGGCATGAAGGGCGCCGAGGATCTGGGCGGCGGCCTCAAGGCGATCTTCCAGCTGGAAAGCGGCTTTAATCCTTCGACGGGATCGTCCGCGCAGGGCGGGCGGCTGTTCGGCCGCCAGGCGTACGTCGGGCTGACCGCCGAACAATACGGCTCGCTCACGCTGGGCCGCCAGTACGATCCGCTGATCGATCTCGTGCAGGGCATTACCGCGGATAACTACTTCGGCTCGGCATTCGCCACGGCGGGCGACGTCGACAATTACGACAACAGCTTCCGCGTGAATAACGCGGTCAAGTACACCACGCCGGTCTGGAACGGGCTGCAGGCGGCCGCCATGTATTCGTTCGGCGGCATCGCGGGCTCGACGGGATCGGAGCAATCGTATTCGGCGGCCGTCGCCTATAACAATGGGCCGATTGCGGTCGCGGGCGGTTACTTCTACGCGGCCAACAGCCAGGCAGGCCTGGGCATTCGCACCGACGGCTGGAGCAGCACCTCGGACGGCACCTTCGACGGTCCGATCAACAGCGGTTATGCGAGCGCTCACTCACTTTCGATCGCGCGTGCGGCGGCGCAGTATTCGGCCGGACTGTTTACCTTCGGGCTGGGGTATAGCAATGCGCAGTACGCGGCGGATGCGAGTTCCGCATTCCGCGATACCGAGAAGTACAACACCGGCCAGGGCTTCGTGAATTACCAGTTGAACCCGGCGCTGCTGCTGGGGCTCGGCTACAGCTACACGCACGCGAATGGCGATACCAACGCGAATTACCATCAGGTGTCGATCGGCGCGGATTACAGCCTCTCCAAGCGCACCGATCTCTATATGACGGCGGCCTGGCAGCACGCGAGCGGCGATCAGGGCGACGGCTCGGGCGGTTCGATGCCGGCCGAAGCGTCGATTGGTTCGTATGGCTACAACGGAACCGCGTCGCAGACCATGATCAATCTGGGCCTGCGGCACAAGTTCTGATGTCGATGTAAGCGAGTGCTCACTGGGCACAGACGCCGGGCGCGCCAATCTGCAGCGCGCCCGGCGTTTTTTATGCATCGCCTAACGCGGTGCGCGGCGCATCGTCAGCAGCGCGAGCAACGCGCCGACGCGCTCCGCGATCTGCCGCGCGCTGGCCAACGGCGGCCGCCAGGCGCTGGTGATCGTGACGCGCGCCGGGTTGGGGGAGAAATCGGCGAGATCGGCGAAATCGGCGGGATCGTCGCAGCTGATCCAGAGCCGTTCGCCGCGCAGGACGCGCAGCGTACCGCCGGGGTTCAGCCAATGGTCGTAGGGCGAACGGGCGCGGGTGATCCACACGCGCGAGCCGTGGACGCGCAGAGTGCTGTCGGCGGCGACGCGCCAGGTGAGCGTCTTGCCGATGGGGACAGCGAAATGGATCGACTGCGCGGGAAGCGGCACCTCCTGCTCTTGCAAGAGGCGATCGAAACTGAAGACCTGACAGGCGCCGGCGGCGTCCTGCTGTGATGCCTGATCCATCGTGTTCTCCATTTCTAGAGCCGACGGACGGAGCGTTACTTCTGCCACCCACAAACAAAAAGCCCCGTCGATTCGGCGGGGCTTGTGATTTGCGCAACGACAGACTGAACAGACTGCCTTTTGCCTATACGCACACATTCCCCCGTGCCATGCCATGTTTCGGCATATGCCACGGGCGAGTTGTCGCGGTCGTGTGGGGAAGGGTGGCAAAGGTGTGCATGAGTCGAGTGTGCGGGGCCGCCGCATGCGCTGTCAACCAAATTCGTGTCGGATTCCGCTGGTTCTGTTCCGCTGGTTCCGTTCCGATGCTTCGGATGACGGCTTCGCGGTGGCAGGCTTCGTCTGGAATATCCCTTCTTGGGATCGACTTGTCGCCCGCGTCCATTTCGTTCAGCATGGTTTCCTGCACGGCGCGCTGGGCTGTATCGGAGACACAACAATTAGAAGAATTCTTAGTGATATATCACATACAGAATATTGATTTTTGTCGCGACGCAGCATATGATTCAGTCATTCAATGACTCAATCTTGCGGAGCTTCAAATGGATTTCGTCTCTCTCGCACTCTTTGGCGCAGCGGTGGTGGGTTTAGGCGCGGCTGCAACGGTTATGATCGCAAAGTGGCTGCCGCAGTCGGCCATCGAGCAGGCTGGCCAGCATGGCCGTTTCGTCGGTTTGGGCGAAGCGCCGCGCGTGCAGGCGGTCCGTCAACACGTCCGTTCGCATGTCGGTCCCAAGGTCGGGCCGCAGGTGGGTCGTATCGGTTAAAGGGCAATGAATGTCGTCAGAACACACTGAAGTTGTCGCCACCCGGGAAGCCGCGCCGCTCACGCTGGCGCTGCAACCCATCAATGCCACGCTGAGCCTGCGCGATCAGGCTTATGCCATGCTGCGTCAGGCCATTGCCGACGCCGACATCTATCAGTCGCGCGAAGAAATCCGTCTGGACGAGCGCGTGCTGAGCGAAACGCTCGGCGTGAGCCGCACGCCGGTGCGCGAGGCCATGACCTTGCTCGAGCAGGAAGGCTTTCTGCGCATGGTGCCGCGTCGCGGCATCTATATCGTGCGCAAGAACAAGCGTGAAATCGTCGAAATGATCCAGATGTGGGCCGCGCTGGAAAGCATGGCCGCGCGTCTCGCGACGCTGCACGCCACAGACGAGGAAATCGCCCGTCTGCGTCACATGTTCGACGCGTTCCGCGACAGCACGCCGGCCGAGCATATCGCCGAGTACTCGGATGCCAACATCGCCTTCCACCAGGCGATCGTCGAACTCTCGAAGTCGCAGATCATTCTCGATACCATCAAGAACATCTTCGTGCACGTGCGCGCGATTCGTCGCATGACGATCTCGCAAAGCGACCGCGCATCGCGTTCGATCGTCGATCATCTGCGCATCATCGAGGCGCTCGAAAAGCGCGACACCGAGCTTGCCGAGCGCCTCGCGCGCCAGCATTCGCTCGATCTCGCCGCCTATGTCGAGAAGCATTGCGATTTTCTCGACTGAGCCTGTAGCGGTTCGCCGTACAAGCTGATGCCAGCGGGAGACCTTCGGGTCTCCCGTTTTCGTTTGGGCGCCGGATTCGCGGCGGCGAAAAGGTCAGAATTTTATGCGCATCAAGGCGGCCGGCGTGGCCGCGTTTTGAGCATCCCGCACGCCCAATCCGAAATATCTCCGCACTGAAAGGCCGTTCAGACCTCGGGGTTTTCCCGTTCATGCAGTGCAGCAATCATCCTTCAGGGGCAACAAACCCATATCCGACAAGGCTCACAGCCCGATCGGCATGCATTTTGGGCGGATAAACCCGCTCTTGCTTCGTTGTGATATATCACATACCGTATTGAAAACGGACGCAGCGACGCAGCGCTCCCGCAGAACCGATTCCTGATTCCACGATTTCGTTTTTTCGTTATCTCGCCCGGCCACGACTAAATCAAGGAGACCTGACATGGGCAAGGCACTGGATGGTGTGCGTATTCTCGACTTCACGCATGTGCAGTCGGGCCCGACCTGCACGCAGCTTCTCGCCTGGTTTGGCGCTGACGTCATCAAGGTAGAACGTGCGGGCGCGGGCGATATCACGCGCGAGCAACTGCGCGATCTGCCCGATGCGGACAGCCTGTACTTCACGATGCTCAACGGCAACAAGCGCTCGCTGACGCTCGATACGAAGAATCCGCAGGGCAAGCGTGTGCTCGAACGGCTGATTCGCGATTGCGATGTGCTGGTCGAAAACTTCGCGCCCGGCGCGCTCGAACGCATGGGCTTTAGCTGGGAGCATATCCAGTCGCTCAATCCGCGCATGATCGTGGCTTCGGTGAAGGGCTTCGGCCCGGGGCCGTACGAGGACTGCAAGGTCTACGAGAACGTCGCGCAATGCGTGGGCGGCGCGGCCTCCACCACGGGTTTCGACGATGGTCCGCCGGTGGTCTCGGGCGCACAGATCGGCGATAGCGGTACGGGTCTGCATCTGGCGCTGGGCATCGTCACCGCGCTTTATCAGCGGACGCATACGGGACGCGGCCAGAAGGTGCTGGCGGCCATGCAGGACGGCGTGCTCAATCTTTGCCGCGTAAAGCTGCGCGACCAGCAGCGGCTGGAGCGCACCGGCGTCATGAAGGAGTATCCGCAATTCCCGAATGCGGCTTTCGGCGAGGCCGTGCCGCGTGCAGGCAATGCCTCGGGCGGCGGTCAGCCGGGCTGGATTCTCAAGTGCAAAGGTTGGGAGAGCGACCCGAACGCCTATATATATTTCATCGCGCAGGCGCCTGTGTGGGACCGCATCTGCAAGCTGATCGGCCGCGAGGAATGGATCGACGATCCGCGTTACGCGACGCCCAGCGCGCGCCTGCCGCACTTGAAGGATATTTTCGCCGAGATCGAGCACTGGACCATGCATCGCACCAAGTTCGAAGCGATGGCCGTGCTCAATCGGCACGACATTCCGTGCGGCCCGATTCTTTCGATGAAGGAAATCGCCAATGACGAATCGCTGCGCGCGAGCGGCACGATCGTCGAAGTCGATCATCCGGTGCGCGGCAAATATCTCACCGTCGGCAATCCCATCAAGCTCTCGGACAGTCCCACCGAAGTCACGCGTTCGCCGATGCTCGGCGAGCATACCGACGAGGTGCTGACGCAGTTCGGCTATAGCGAAACGGAGATTCGCTCGCTGCGTGCCGCGGGCGCCATCTGATTGCGCGCGCAACCAATTCATAACATCGATGAACCGACGGAGCAGAGCATGGACACATGGATGCGCTTGATGGCGAACGACGGCAGTATCGTGTTCGGTCGCGTCGAAAACGGTTATCTGCATGAATACGAAGGCATCGATCAGCCGGTGCCCACGGGCGCCGTGCTGTCGATGCGTGCGCTCACGCCGCTTGCGCCTTGCGCGCCGGGCAAGGTCGTCGCGCTCTGGAATAACTTTCACGCGCTTGCACTCAAGCTCGAAAAGCCGGTGCCCGAGCATCCGCTTTTTCTGATCAAGCCCGCGGAATCGGTGATCGGTTCGGGCGCGGCGATTCGCAGGCCTGCCCACTATGCGGGAAAAATCGTTTTCGAAGGCGAGTTGGCCATTGTGATCGGCAAGCGTTGCCGCAATGCAAGTCTCGAAGAAGCGCAGGCCGCGATCTTCGGCTACACGGTCGTGAACGATGTGACGGCGGCGGGCTTGCTGGCGGAGAATCCGCACTTCCCGCAATGGTGCCGCGCGAAGGGATTCGATACGTTCTGCTGTCTGGGACCGGCGATCGTTTCGGGCTTCGACTGGCGCAGTGCGCGTGTCGTGACCTTGCTCGATGGTGTGGAGCGACAGAATTATCCGCTCGACGATATGGTGTTTACGCCCGCGCAGCAGGTCAGCCTGATTTCGCAGGATCTCACGCTGGAGCCCGGCGATGTGATCGCGTGCGGGACCTCGCTTGGCGTGGGTTCGATCGGCGAAGGCGCAACGGTGGAAGTCACGATCGAGGGCATCGGCACGCTGGCGAACGCACTGAACGCGCCGGTCGCGGAGCGGCAAACGCAGAGCGAAGACGAGCGAGTGGTTTAAGCGCTGTTCACCGGGCAGCCTGACGCGCGATACCTGAGGAGAAGAGATGCCGCAGCAACTGGCTGGCGACGCGTTGTGCCTGGGCGGCGCCATGCTATTCGCGTGGTTCGTCTGTGCATTTGCACAATTCGCACCGCTCGCGTCGGGCTGGATTCGACGCGAGCCGGTTCGCGCACGGCCATGTTGCACGCGCACGAGCGAAACCGAGCGCTCGCGCCATCTGTGGCTGGCCATTTCCTTTGCACTGCTATTGACGATCACGCCAGGCGTGCTGGCGGCCTTGTTCACCCAAAGCGCGCTGGCGGTAGCGGCGGCGGAATTGGGCGCGTTGTCTGGCTTATGGATGGGCACGCGTCTCGATCTCACGCGGCGCGTGCGCGTGGTGGCAGCGATGGGGTGTGTATTCGGCGTCACGGCCACTGTATCGAGTGTGATCTGCATGGTTTTCATACAGCAGCACACGGTCAGCATGCGCGTCGCGCTCTATATGACGGCGATATGGGGCGCAGTGGCCTTGGGCGCAGCCACATTCATGCTCGCGCGCGAGCCGCGAACCATCGCGCGCAAGCACAAGCCCTTGAGCCGTGGCGAATCCGCGCTGCATCTCACGGCGCTCGCGCTGATTGCCGCGTTGGGCGATGGCTTCGCAACGGTTCATATCGGAACGTCGCGATCGTCGATGGAATTTGCGCTCTCGGCACTCGGCGCGGCCTGCGTGCTGGCCGCCGCGTTAGGCGTGCGTCTGATGGGCGGCGCGCGGCGCATGCCGCGAACGCGTCCTGCGCGCAGCACGCAGGACGTATCGAAACGACCCGCTCCAGTGAGCCTCGTCACCGTGCCCGATAGCTGGCTGGTCACGGCATGCGGCACGGCCGCCTACGAACCCGCAGCGTTCGATACCTGGCTTTCCCTCTATGAGCCGCCTGGCGAAACGCCGCGCGACACGCATCACGCCTCGCGCGATTCCCCACGCCGAAGGCGCAATCGCAGTCGCCAGACCTCGAAATCGCGGCGCGTCACGAAAATCATTCATCAGGCGTAACTGTTACGCCCGTAACCATAGGTCCTTACTTATGAAGTGAGGCCTGTGAGACTCGTGTAATGTTTTCGATCAGTTGCGCGCCTTCCTCCATGAGGAAGCGTTTGAACGCGAGCGCAACCGGCGGCAGACGCTTGTTTTTCCGGTGCACGACGTACCAGTTGAGCATGACGGGAAAGCCCTCGACGTCGAGCACGGCGAGGTGCCCGACCTGGAGTTCGAGGCTGATCGTATGCGCCGATAAAAACGCGATCCCCATGCCCGCGATCACGGCCTGCTTGATCGTTTCGGTGCTGTGAATCTCCATCGCGATCTTCAGGTTCGTGAGCTTGCCCGCGAAGCCTTCCTCCATCGAATTCCACGTGTCCGAGCCGCGCTCGCGCACGATGAACGCCTCGTTGGCGAGCGTGCTGATCTTGATGTTGCGCTTGTTGGCAAGCGGATGCGTGGGCGCGGCGACGATCACATAAGGATGCGGCGCAAACGTTTCGTTGATGGCGTCCGTGGCGTGCGGAGGCCGCACCATGATCGCCAGATCGGTCTGGTTCGTGGAGAGTTGATGCAGTAACTGCTCGCGGTTATGCACCGAGAGATTGAGCTCAACGCCCTTGTAGCGCCGCGTGAATTCGGCCAGCAGGCGCGGAAAGAAGTAGTCGCCTGCACTGATCACCGCCACGTTGAGCTTGCCGCCAGAGACGCCTTTTAGCTGGCTCATGGCTTCGTCGACTTCGTGGAACTGCTGCATGATCGCGCGGCTGTAATGAAGCATTTCCGTGCCGGCGGGCGTGAGATAGATCTTCTTGCCCAGTTGCTCGAAGAGCGGCAGGCCGGCGTGCTCTTCGAGCTGCCTGACCTGCGTGGAAACGGCTGGCTGGGTGAGGTGCAACTCTTCCGCGGCACGCGAAAAACTGAGGTGGCGCGCCACGGTCTCGAAGACCTTCAACTGGCGCAGCGTGGCGTTCCGCATGGTCATAGCCGATCCATAAAGGATGGTGAATCCTCATAATAACAAACTTTAATTGTGACTAATTGAGTAATCACCCTAGCATGAGTTGAAAGGAGTCCGAATGCATCGTCTTTTGCGTGCGGGTTAACGCCTAAATCAGCGAAAAACACTGTGTTTAAGGCGGGAAAACCCGAATCGAACGACACGAAAAGGCAGGCCGGAGCCGCATTCAGGTAGTCAAACGAAAGCGTCGAATTAAAGCAGCTTCAGGATTTTTAATTCGATTTTTCGTGTGACTAATCGAATGGAAACAGAAAGTCGAAGGTAGAGAAATAGAGAACCATAAGTAGATGACTATGCAGGCCGGCAAAAGCACCGGCCCCCATGAATGGATAGCGGAGACAAGCGAGATGAATGCAATCGGTCAGAGGAGCGAAGGCGGTCCGTTCTGGACGAACCGCTGGTGTCAACTGGTAGTCGGCATGCTATGCATGGCACTCGTTGCCAATCTGCAGTACGCGTGGACCTTGTTCGTTGCGCCGATGAATGCGCGCCATCATTGGGGCGAAGCATCGATTCAACTGGCGTTCTCCATTTTCATCCTGACCGAGACCTGGCTCGTGCCGGTCGAAGGCTGGCTCGTCGACAAGTTCGGTCCGCGCCCGGTCGTGGCGGTTGGTGCGCTGTGCGCGGGTCTCGCCTGGGTGCTCAATTCCTATGCGACCACGTTGCCGATGCTTTACGCCGCGTCCGTGATTGCGGGCATTGGCGCGGGCGGCGTGTACGGCACCTGCGTGGGCAACGCGCTCAAGCTGTTCCCCGACCGCCGCGGTCTCGCAGCGGGTCTCACGGCGGCGGGCTTCGGGGCGGGCGCAGCGGTCACGGTGATCCCCATCGCCAACATGATCACGCGCTCGGGCTATGAGCACACGTTTCTTTTCTTCGGCATCCTGCAGGGCGCGGCGATTCTCGTGCTGGCCTTCCTGCTCGTGAAGCCGGTGCCGCGCGCCGCCGCTGCGGCTCGCCGTATGGTCTCGCGGGTCGATTACACGCCCGGACAGATGGTGCGCCAGCCCGTGTTCTGGATCATCTACGTCTCGTTCGTAGCGGTCGCGGCGGGCGGCCTGATGGCCACGGCGCAGATCGGGCCGATCGCGAAAGACTGGGGGCTCGCACGCATTCCGATGACGGTGTTCGGCGCCACGTTGCCGCTGCTCACGCTCACGCTGTCGATCGATAACATCTGCAATGGCTTCACGCGTCCGTTGTGCGGCTTCATCTCCGACAAGATCGGCCGTGAAAACACCATGTTCATCATCTTCGTGGGCGAAGGGCTGGCGCTGCTCGGCATGATGCAATACGGCACGAATCCCTATGCGTTCATGACGTTCGCGGCGCTGATCTTCCTGTTCTGGGGCGAGATCTTCTCGATCTTCCCGGCAATCTGCGCCGATACCTTCGGCAGCAAGTTCGCCGCCGCCAACGCAGGCACGCTTTACACCGCGAAGGGCACGGCTGCGCTGCTGGTGCCGGTGGCTTCGGTGTTGTCGGCGACGGGCGGCTGGAGCGCGGTGTTCATCGTCGCGGCGATCATCACGATTGCGGCCGGCGTGAGCGCCAAGTTCATCCTCGCACCGATGCGCCAGCGCCTGATCGAGCAGAACGGCGAACCGGCCGCGACGCTGTCCACGCACACCGGCACGCTTCAGCACTGGCCGAACCAAAGTGGCGAATGACGTTTGGCGATGAACGTCTCGCTCCAGCAACTCAAGGTGTTCGTCGCCGTCGCGCGCTCGCGCAGCTTCACGCGCGCGGCGCGCGAATTCGGTCTTACGCAGTCTGCGGTCAGCCGCTGCGTGCGCGATCTCGAAGAAGCCGTCGACCTGAAACTCTTCGATCGCACCACGCGTCAGGTCGAACTGACGCTTGCAGGCAGCGGCTTCGAGCGGCGCATTGCGCATCTGCTCGACGAAATCGACATGGCGTTGAACGAGGGCCGCGATGCGCATCAGGCGCATCGCGGCATTGTCACGGTGGCGAGCAATCCGGCGCTTTCGTCGGGCTGGGTGCCGGGTGCGCTTGCGCATTGCGCCCGCGCGTTGCCTGCCGTCACCTTGCACTTGCAGGACTTGCCGCAAGACGCGGTCTTGCAGGCCGTCGAGCAGGGCGAAGTGGATTTCGGCGTGATTTCGCAAGCGGTGCCGTCGCTGCGCCTGTCGAGCGGTCAATTCGACGTGCAGCCGCTCGCGGCGACGCCCTTGTGCGCATTGTTGCCCGCGCAACATTCTCTTGCGCAGCATGCTTCGCTACCTTGGGCCGCAATCGCGCATGAAGCGCTCGTTACGCTCAATCGCGATTCGGGCTGCCACAGCGCGGTGATGCGTGCGCTCGAAGGTTTGCGCGCGCCCGATCGTGCCGTACAGGAACTCGCACATTCAAGCGGTATCGCGCGCATGACGCAGCTCGGCATGGGTATCGGCATTCTGCCGGTTTGTACCGACGCCGATGCCCGCCATTGGCCCGCGCCTGCCGCTTCGCTCGTGACGCGCGTGCTGCATCCCGTTGTGCAGATCAGCACGATGCTCGTGCGGCGGCGTCATCGCTCGTTGCGTCCGTGCGCGCAGGCGGCGTGGACCGAGTTTGTCGCGGCGGGGCGCGTTCAGGAAGTCGAGGCAGCGGCATGCGCGATTGACACGCAGGAACCGCAGACCGCCGATTCCATCGCGCCATAAAGCAATCGCGCAATAAAAAAGGCCGCGCTTTCGCGCGGCCTTCTCACATTCCCGACTCCCGCATTCAAGCAGCGAGCTTCGCCATCTGCTCGCGCTGCTTGACCAACGCAAGCACCGTATCGATGGCAGGCGTCGCTTCGCCCACCAGCATGCCCATTTCCTGCACTACCGTCAGCAGCGGATCGATTTCCATCGGCCGACGCTGCTCCAGATCGACCAGCATCGACGTCTTGTGCGCGCCCACCGCGCCCGCACCGTCGATACGCCGTTCGATATCCACGCGAAAATGCACGCCAAAGCGCTCGGCAATACGTTGCGCTTCCAGCATCATCGTGCGTGCCACCGCGCGCGTGGCGGGGTCCTGCGTAATCACGTCGAGCGTTGCGTGCGTGAGCGCGCTGATCGGGTTGAAGCAGAGATTGCCCCACAATTTCAGCCAGATTTCATCGCGGATATTGTCGCGGATCGGCGCTTCGAAACCGGCCGCCGTCATCGCTTCATGAAGCTGGACGATGCGCGGCGTGCGTTCGCCCGACGGTTCGCCGATCGGAAACTTCTTGCCGTACACATGACGGATCACGCCCGGCGCGTCGATTTCCGCAGCGGGATAGAGCACGCAGCCAATCGCGCGGTCGGGCCCGAGACGCGTCCACTGCGAACCGTCGGGATCGATGCTTTCGAGCCGCGTGCCTTCGAACTTGCCGCCATGCCGGTGAAAGTACCAATAAGGAATGCCGTTGGTGCCGGTGACGATGGCCGTATGTTTGCCGAGCAGCGGCTGCATCGAATCGATCACGCCCGCCACCGAATGCGCCTTGAGCGTGACGATCACGATATCCTGCACGCCCAGTTCGCGCGGATCATTCGTGCAACGAACCTTTGCGACGTACTCCTCGCCGTCCATCAAGAGACGCGCGCCGTGCTCGCGCATGGCGGCCAGATGCGGTCCGCGTGCCACAAAGCTCACGTCCGCGCCTGCGCGTGCGAGCTGCACGCCCATCATCCCGCCTATCGCGCCCGCTCCGAAGATGCAGATCTTCATGTGATTCCCCAATGACGTTGAAAACCGCGTGTCCATCGATTGAGCGCGCACGTGCTGCGCCGACGGACGATGATTCGAGCATAGGGGGCGCGGTCGATTAACGACAGTTAAAGTTTCTCCTCTGCATCATCCAGAAAGACTTATGGTTAATGAGGCGCTTAGTGGAAGAAAGGCAGCGCCAGAAACAGCTTGATGACGATGGCGTTGGCGATATCGATGAAGAATGCCGCCACCATCGGCACGACCAGAAACGCCAGATGCGAATGGCCGAAGCGCGCCGTGACGGCCTGCATATTGGCGATGGCGGTGGGCGTCGCGCCCAGGCCGAAACCGCAATGGCCGGCCGCGAGCACCACGGCGTCGTAATTCGCGCCCATCACGTGGAAGGTCACGAACATCGCGTAGAGCACCATCAGCACGGTCTGCGCGACGAGGATGGAGAACACCGGCAGCGCGAGCGCGGCGAGATCCCACAGGCGCAGCGTCATGAGCGCCATCGCCAGAAAGAGCGCGAGGCTGACATTGCCGATCAGCGCCACGGCATGTCCGGCAACCGGACGCCCGAGCAGCGCGAGACCGTTGGCGAGCAGCACGGCCACGAACAGCACGCAGACGAACGCGGGCAATTCGGCGGGCGTGCCCGTGAGCCACTGCGCGATGAGGTTGCCCAGCGCGAGACTGATGGCGATCAGCGTGAGCGTTTCAATGAAAGCGGCGGCGGTGGTCGGTTGTTCGGCTTGGGGTTCTTCGAAGGCCTGGGCGTCGCGTGCAGGGTTGTCGGTCGAGATGCCTTCATCGCGCCCGAGCCGCTTGAGCAGACGCTGCGCCACCGGGCCGCCAAGAATGCCGCCCATCACCAGGCCGAAGGTTGCGCACGCAATCGCGGCTTCCGTCGCGGATTGCAGGCCGTGATGTTCGGTGAAGACCTTGCCCCACGCCGCGCCCGTGCCATGTCCGCCCGACAGCGAAACCGATCCGCCCAGCAGTCCGAACAGCGGATCGACGCCCAGCGCGTAGGCGAGCGCAATGCCTAGCGTGTTCTGCAACACCAGCAGTCCCACCACGATGACCAGGAAGCGCGCGAGCATCGGGCCGCCCGCCTTGAGGCTCGCGAGATTCGCGTTCAGGCCGATGGTCGCGAAGAACGCCAGCATCAGCGGCGTTTGCAGCGAAGCGTCGAAACTCACGTCGAGATGCGCGAACGAATGCAAACCGAACAGCACGAGTGCGGCGACAAGGCCGCCCGCCACCGGTTCGGGAATCGTCCATTTGCGCAGCAAGGGCAAGGCGGCCACGAGCCGGTTGCCGAGCAGCAGGACGAGCGACGCGGCCACCAGCGTTCCGTAGACATCGACATTCATCAAGGCCTCGCAATGCGGCGAAGGTCGAGCCCGAGCCGCGCCAGGGGCTACATCTGGGCGTGCGCCGTGTGCGGACCATGACGCCGTCCCCGCGAGCGGCGTCCACAGCGCACGGTACACGAGCGGGGCGTGCGGTGCGCGGGCGGTGTCCGGCTTGCGTAAAAGAGGGCCACGGGCTTAAATACGGCAGGCGCGCGTGTCGGCATCGAACGATGCAGGCGCCGATGCGGGACGAATCACGGCATCCACGAACACCCTCAAGAACGGGAGCAGTTCATGAATGGAAAGACCGTTGCGGAACGCGAAGCGGCCGGGCGTGCCGCACGCGAAAAGGCGAAGCGCTCGGGCCACCGGCTGGTGGGCGACCTCAAGCGCGATCCGCTCGAAATACTCCAGCAAAGCAGCGAGGGCCGCGTGCCCAACCTCGTGCCGCTACGCTACGGGCGCATGATTGTTTCGCCGTTCACGTTCTTTCGCGGCAGCGCCGTGTTGCAGGCGCACGATCTTGCGCAGGTGCCGAACACCGGCATGTCGATGCAGATTTGCGGCGATGGCCATCTGCTGAACTTCGGCGGCTTCGCCACGCCCGAGCGCCAGCTTGTCTTCGATCTCAACGATTTCGACGAAGTCGCGCCCGCTCCCTGGGAATGGGATCTGAAGCGGCTGGTGGCGAGCTTCGTGGTGGCGGCGCGGCATATGCGCTATTCGCGCGGCGTGGCCGAAGATCTGGTGATGACGGTGGTGAACACCTATCGCGACCGCATGCGTCAGTACTCGGAATATGGCGCGCTCGAACTCTGGTACGACAAGATCACCTTCGACCGTATGGCCGAAAGCGCGCTCACGCCGGACGGCCGCCGCCTGATTCGACGCGGCATGGAAAAGGCCGCGGGCCGCACGCACGAAAGCATGCTGGAAAAGCTGGCGTATCACGACGGCGCGCACTGGACGATACGCGATGCACCGCCCGCGCTCTTTCACGTACACGGCCCGAACTCGCTCTACGAATCCGAGGACAACTGGCTCACGCTCGGCGACTGGCGTCAGCTCATCACGCCGATGTACGAGGCGTATCTAAAGACACTCGCGCCCGATCGCCGCGAACTGGTCGAGCATTTCGATCTTCAGGATCTCGTATTCAAGGTGGTGGGCGTGGGCAGTGTGGGCACGCGTTGTCTGGTGTTGCTGCTCGTCGATCATCACAACAAGCCGCTGTTTCTCCAGGTGAAGGAAGCGCGCCGCTCGGTGATTTCGCAGTACTTCAAGTCGCCCGCGTTCAAGCACGAAGGCGCGCGCGTCGTGCAAGGCCAGCGGCTGTTGCAGGCCGCGAGCGATCTGTTTCTCGGCTGGTCGACGGGGCCTTCGGGGCGGCATTTCTATTTCCGCCAGTTGCGCGACATGAAGCTGTCCGTCGAACTCGATCTGCTCGATAGCACCCTGCTCGCGGGCTATGCACGTTTATGCGGCTGGGCGATGGCGCGCGCGCATGCGAAGTCGAGTAACGCGGCGATCGAAATCGCTGCCTATATCGGGCGCAGCGATCAGTTCGCCGAAGCGCTCGCGGGCTATGGCGCTGCCTACGCCGATCAGGTGGAGCGCGACTACGACGCGTTCGTGAAGGCCGCGCGCTCGGGCGCGATCTCCGCGCGTAGCGACGAGGATATGGCGGCGGATTTCCGGGTCTGATTTCGAGGTCTGATTTTGTGGTCTGAATACCGGCGTCGCGCAGCGCGGACGCGTTATCCTTGCGCTTTTGTTTCGCCGCATGCGTGGCGCGTTTTGTTGTTGACGCGCTCGCGTGCGGCTCGCGCCTCATGCGTCTACGACACATCGAAGTCTTTCACGCGATCATGCGCACGGGCTCGCTTTCGAAGGCCGCCGAGCTGCTGTGCGTTTCGCAACCCGCCGTGAGCAAGGTGCTCGCGCATGCCGAGCGCAGCGCGGGCCTCAAGCTGTTCGCGCGCACCCACGGCCGCCTGCAAGCCACGCGCGAAGCCGAATTGCTGTTCGCCGAAACCCAGAAGCTGCAATCGAGTCTCGACAGCATCCGCGATCTTGCGCGCAATCTGGCGTTGCGCCCGCAGGGGCTGCTGCGCATCGGCTGCCTGCCCAGTCTGGGGATGAGCCTGATTCCGCAGGCCGTCGAGGCGTTTCGCGCGAGTTATCCCGAGGTCTCGCTCAAGGTCCAGACGCGTCACACGACGGAGCTGCTCAACGCGCTGCTGACGCGCGAACTCGATGTGGGCGTGGCGCTCAATCCGCCCGCGCGGCCCGGCATCGAGGCGCTCGAACTCGGGCGCACCGCGGTGGTGTGCG
The DNA here is from genome assembly GCF_017104965.1 of Paraburkholderia sp. Ac-20340. Classification (GTDB taxonomy): domain Bacteria; phylum Pseudomonadota; class Gammaproteobacteria; order Burkholderiales; family Burkholderiaceae; genus Paraburkholderia. Next base: position 25,828 of record NZ_JAAGPR010000016.1, on the reverse strand, counting down.
TCGCGCCGCCCGACGATCCTTCGCCTGCGGGCGAAGCGCTCGCGCTGGAGGATTGCGTCGAGGGCGCGTGGATCAGCATCGGCAATGTCGATCCGCTGGGCGAGGCGATCGGGCATCTGCTGGAAACGCAGGGCGTGGATGGGCAACTCGCGGCCGTCGAGGCGCAGACCTGGTATGTGGCGCGTGCGCTCGCGGCGCGCGGCGTCGGGCGTGTGCTGCTCGACGAAATCACGGCGCGCAGCGCGGGCGAGCCGGTGGCGATCCGGCGCGTGGAGCCGGAACTGACGATCGGCGTCTTCGCGGTGTGGCGCGACGGCGGCATGGATTCGCAGGCGGGCAGGGCGTTTGTCGATGTGCTGCGCGCGCGGCTCGCAACCTAACTGAACGGAGGCAAGAACGATGATTGACGCGACACAGCAAGCTGGGCAAGCCACGCAAGCGGCACAGAAAATCGCGCTCGTGACCGGCGCGGGCAGCGGCATCGGGCGCGCCTGCGCACGCAAGCTGCTGGCCAACGGTTATGCCGTGGTGCTGGTGGGACGGCGCGCCGAACCGCTCGAAGCGCTCGCCGCCGAAGCGCACGCGGCAGGGCAGACGGCGCTGGCCGCGCCCTGCGACGTGACGGACGTGGCCGCCGTCGAAGCGCTGTTCGAAGCCGTGCACGCGCGATTCGGCCGCCTCGATCTGCTGTTCAACAATGCGGGGCGCAACGCGAAAGCTGTGGATATCGACGAGCTTTCGGTCGAAGACTGGCGCGCCGTGGTCGATACCAATCTCACGGGCGTGTTTCTCTGCACGCGCGCGGCGTTTGCGCTGATGAAGCGGCAAAGCCCGCGCGGCGGCCGCATCATCAACAACGGCTCGATTTCGGCTCATGCGCCGCGGCCGTTCAGCATCGCGTACACGGCGACCAAGCACGCGATCACCGGCCTCACGAAATCGGTTTCGCTCGACGGGCGGCGTTACGACATCGCCTGCGGCCAGATCGACATCGGCAATGCGGCGACGGAAATGGCCGGGCGCATGGCGCATGGCGTGCCGCAGGCGAACGGCGAGATCGCGGTCGAACCCTTGATGGACGTCGAACTGGTCGCCGATGCGGTGCTGCACATGGCGCAACTGCCGCTCGCGGCCAACGTGCAGTTCATGACGATCATGGCGACCAAGATGCCCTTCGTGGGTCGCGGATAACGACGTAGCCAAGGCGCGAGGCGCACCGGGCGCGCATGCCAGCGCTCCCGTATACTGGCAGTCGATCCGCCTTAAAGCCTGCCTGCAATGTCCCTGCCAGTGAATTCCGAGGACGATCCGCGTCCCCTCCCGCCCGAGCGCCCCGACGACAACGCCTGTTGCCAAAGCGGCTGCGACCCCTGCGTCTTCGATCTCTACAACGACGAAGTGAGCCGTTACCGCGCCGCGCTGGCGGAATGGGAAAAGCGCGCAGCCGCGCGGCAGGCGGAGCAGTCCGCGAAAGCGCACGGCTGACGACCCACGTTTCCCGAGCCGAGTCATGCCCGATATCGCCCCGTCTGTCGAAACCCCGGCCACGATGGCCACATTGGCCACCGCCGCCGATCCCGCCGCCCTCGACGCGCTGCACGCCTTCGTCGAGCGCCATCCGCGCCTGTTCGTGCTGACCGGCGCGGGCATCAGCACGGATTCGGGCATTCCCGGTTATCGCGACGACAACGGCGCCTGGAAGCGTTCGCCGCCCATCACCTTGCAGGAATTCCTCGGCTCGGAAAGCTGGCGCCGGCGCTACTGGGCGCGCAGCATGATCGGCTGGCCGACCGTCGGGCTCGCGCAGCCCAACGGCGCGCATCGTGCGCTTGCGCAGCTTCAGGCCGCAGGGCGCGTGGGTGCGCTCGTGACCCAGAACGTCGATGGGCTGCATCAGCGTGCGGGCAGTCACGATGTCATCGAACTGCACGGCAGCATCGGCCATGTGCATTGTCTCGATTGCGGCGCGCAATACTCGCGCGCCTCCGTGCAGCCGGAGCTGGTGGTGCGCAATCCGGCGGTCGCGGGCGCATTCGCCGAACCGGCCGCCGATGGCGACGCCCATCTCGACTTCGACGGCGCCAATGCGTTCCACATTCCCGCCTGCGCGGCCTGCGGCGGCATGCTCAAGCCGTCGGTGGTGTTTTTCGGCGAGAACGTGCCGCGCGAGCGCGTAGCGGCGGCGTCCGACGCGCTCGACGAGGCGGACGCGGTGCTGGTGGTCGGCTCGTCGCTGATGGTGTATTCGGGCTACCGTTTCTGCGCGTGGGCGCAGCAGCGCGGCAAGCCGGTCGCGGCCATCAACCTCGGCAAGACGCGCGCCGATCCGCTGCTCGCGCTCAAGGTCGCCGCGCCATGCGCGGCCTCGCTCGAAGCGCTGGTGGCGCGCCTCGCTGCATCGCCTTCGTAAAATCGCATCACGCCGGCCCGCCGCAACGCCGCCAACCGATCCGCCCATCGACGAGGAAGCGCACCATGCTCAACACCATCGCCGAACTCGAAGCCCATTACGGCGAGCCGAACGAACGCTCGCTGCGTAAGGAAATCGACTACATCAACGCGGATTACCGCCGCTTTATCGAGTTGTCGCCGTTCGTGGTGATGGCGTCGGGCGGCCCGGAAGGGATGGACTGTTCGCCGCGCGGCGACGCGCCCGGCTTCGTGCGTGTCGTCGATGCGCGCACGCTCGCGCTGCCCGACCGGCCCGGCAACAATCGCGTCGACAGTCTGCGCAATGTCGTGGCCGCACCGCAGATCGGCCTGTTGTTCATGGTGCCGGGTGTGGGCGAGACCTTGCGGGTGAACGGCCGCGCGCGCGTGAGTCTGGACGCCGCGCTGCTGCAAAGCTTCGCCGTGGACGGCAAGCCGCCGCGCTCGGTGCTGCTGATCGACGTCGAAAGCGTCTACTTTCACTGCGCCAAGGCGATCGCGCGCTCGAATCTGTGGGACCCGGCGCGTTATGTGGAGCGCTCGCAACTGCCGAGCGCGGGCGAAATGCTGCGCCGCGTGAGCGACGAACAATATGGCGAGGGCTTCGACGTCGAACGTTACGAAGCCGATCTCGCCGAACGCATGAAGAAAAGCCTGTACTGAACCATTGATACCGATGAACGACCCGCAAGCCAGCCTGCGCCTTAGCGCGCCCGCCGCCGCGCGCAACGCCGCGCCCATTCTCGACGTCCTGCGCACGGCGCTGCCCGCGCACGGCACGGTGCTGGAAATCGCCAGCGGCACCGGCCAGCATGCCGTGCACTTCGCCACGGCGCTGCCCGGCATCGACTGGCAACCCAGCGACGCCGATGCGCGCGCCCGCGCCTCCATCGCGGCGTGGCGCGAGCACGCGGGCCTCGTCAATCTGCGCGCGCCGCTCGATCTGGACGTGCGCCGCGAGCCCTGGCCCGTCGATGCGGTGGACGCCATCGTCTGCATCAACATGATTCATATCTCGCCGTGGGAAGCCACCATTGCGCTGATGAAAGGCGCGGGCGCGCGCATCGCCCAGGGCGGCGCGCTGGTGCTGTACGGTCCGTACCGGCGCGACGGCGCACACACGGCGCCGTCCAACGAAGCGTTCGATGCCGATCTGCGCGCACGCGACCCGGCATGGGGCGTGCGGGACCTCGAAGCCGTCGACGCGCTCGCGCGCGCCGAAGGTTTCGTCTGCGAGGCCGTCGTGCCGATGCCGGCGAACAATTTCACGGTGGTTTTTCGCAAGCGTAATGCGTAAAAAGCGTCAGGAAGCGCAGCAGCAGACCCGCGACACGCGCTCATCGAGCGTCAAGTGAGCGATAATCGCGGCCCTCGATAAGCAGTGCGCGCTCACGAAGCGCGCGCTGGACGTGACGACGAAGGCCTGCGGACAGGCGCGCCGCGCAACAGTCTGAACCGATCGCAGCAAGGCTGCAGGCCCGTGCGCGCAAGCGGGCATCGTTGGAGCGTTTCCCTTATCCTTGCACGATCGACGCCTCTCGCAAGACCTGCGCGGGCGTCACCCCAATCGATTGAAGTGGAGAGTCAACATGAGCAAACAGGCAATCGGCGTGGTGGGTCTGGCCGTGATGGGGCGCAATCTTGCGCTCAACATCGAAAGCCGCGGCCATGCGGTGTCGGTGTTCAACCGCAGCCGCGAGAAAACCGATGAGCTGATCGCTGAGTTCCCCGAGCGCAAGCTCGTGCCGACGTACACGCTCGAAGAGTTCGTCGAGTCGCTCGAAAAGCCGCGTCGCATTCTGCTGATGGTCAAGGCCGGCGAAGCCACCGACGCCACCATCGCAGCGCTCAAGCCGCTGCTGGACAAGGGCGACATCCTGATCGACGGCGGCAACACGCACTTCACCGACACGATCCGCCGTAATCAGGAACTCGCCAAGGCGGGCCTGCATTTCATCGGCACGGGCGTGTCGGGCGGCGAAGAAGGCGCGCTCAAGGGCCCGTCGATCATGCCGGGCGGTCAGCGCGATGCTTACGATCTGGTTGCACCGATCCTCACCGAAATCGCCGCGAAGGCGCCGGCCGACGGCGAGCCGTGCGTGGCCTACATGGGCCCGGACGGCGCAGGCCACTACGTGAAGATGGTGCACAACGGCATCGAGTACGGCGATATGCAGCTGATCGCCGAAAGCTATGCGGTGCTCAAGCAGGTGGTCGGCCTGACGAACGAAGAACTCGGCAAGGTCTACACGGAGTGGAACCAGGGCGAGCTCGACAGCTACCTGATCGAAATCACCTCGAAGATCTTCGACAAGAAGGACGAAGAGACGGGCCAATATCTCGTCGACGTGATTCTCGACCGCGCGGCGCAAAAGGGCACGGGCAAGTGGACGAGCCAGAACGCGCTGGATCTGGGCGCGCCGCTGCCGCTGATCACCGAAGCCGTGTTTGCGCGCGTGCTGTCGTCGCTCAAGACGCAGCGCGTGGCCGCGAGCAAGGTGCTGGCGGGCCCGCAGACCAAGCCGTTCTCGGGCGACCGTACCGCCTTCATCGAAGCCGTGCGCCGCGCACTGTACTTCTCGAAGGTGATTTCGTACGCACAGGGCTTCGCGCAACTGCGCGCCGCTTCGGACGAGTACAAGTGGGATCTGCAGTACGGCACGATCGCCAAGATCTTCCGCGCGGGCTGCATCATCCGCGCGCGCTTCCTGCAGAAGATCACCGACGCCTACGCGAAGGACGCGCAACTGGCCAACCTGCTGCTCGATCCTTATTTCGCCGATATCGCCGCCAACTATCAGGCTGCGCTGCGCGACGTGGTGATCCACGCCGTGACGGCGGGCGTGCCGGTGCCGGCGTTTTCGTCGGCGGTTGCGTACTTCGACGCGTATCGCTCGGAGCGCGTGCCCGCGAATCTGGTGCAGGCGCAGCGCGACTTCTTCGGCGCGCATACGTTCGAGCGTACCGACAAGCCGGGCAGCTTCCACGCTGACTGGTCGTAATCGGCTAGTTTCGGCTGGTTTCGGCACGTGGCAGTGATCGGCTAAGTTAGCGCTCACTGCGGCGATTGCCCGCATAGTCGTTGCGGGTATTTGTCGAATGAATAGGGGAACCCCACGGGGTTCCCCTTTTTTATTACCGTTTTCGCAACGGTGTATTTAGTAATTAGGGTTTTCCCTAGAGCGAATAAGAGCCTAGACTTCAGTCAATCGCAGACGGACATGAACACCAGCCCGAAAGCGCCAATAAAACAGATGGAGGTCGAATCATGAAGAAGCTTATCCCCGCAGTCGTCGTGGCAGCCGCTCTTGTCGTTCCGGCGCTTTCGTTTGCCCAGTCGAGCCAGCAAGGCCTGACCCGCGCCCAGGTGCGCGCCGAGCTGGTCCAGCTCGAACAGGCTGGTTACAACCCGTCGGCTGATCGTGTGAATTACCCCGAAAATCTGCAGGCTGCTCAGGCTCGCGTGACCCAGGAAAAGCTGGCAAGCAACGATACGAGCGGTTACGGCGCGCCGGCAGTCGGTACGTCGCAAGCGGGCGGTCCGGCAGTGCAGCCGGCACACGTCACGCCGTCGCAGGCAGTGTATTTCGGCCACTAAGCAGGGCGTGGTCGTGAGTTGAAGCGAAGTTGCTGTGTGTGTTTCCAGTGGCTTCGCAAAGCAGGCGGTTGGAAATGTAGTGCGAGTTGTTGTAGTTGTAGTGAGAAGTTGCAGGGCGCTGTAAGCACAGAGGTGTGGTTAGCAGTTGCAGTTGCAGTATGTAGTGGAAGTTGCAGTGTGTAGTAGCAGGTCGCAGTAAGCAAAGAGGTGCAGTAGGCAGTTGCAGTTTGATGTCGTTGTGGTTGTAGCTTGAGTGTTTGTCTGGAAGTTGCAGTACGTAGTAGCAGTCGCAGTAAGCAAAGAGGTGTTGCAGGCAGTTGCAGTACGTAGCACGCAGTTGTTGTTGTTGTTGTTGTTGTTGTTGTTGTTGTTGTTGTTGTTGTTGTTGTTGTTGTTGCTTGAGTAGTTGGTAGTAGAGGTTGCAGTAGGTAGTAAGCAAAGAGGTGCAGTTCGCAGTAGATGTACTAGCAGTAGTAGTTGTTGCGTGAGAGCAAGTAGTCGCTGTAAGCAGTACGAAGTAGAGTTGGTAGTAGAAGTAGAAGCACGCAAAGAGGTTGCATTAGTTGTTGCAGCAGGCAGTACCCGCAGGTGTAGTTAGCTGTAGAGGTAGAAAATGCAGTACGAAGTAGCAGCATGCAGTCCAGCGCGGCCCGGTCCTTACCGGCCCGCGCTTTTCTTTTTTGGGCGGTAGAATTGTCGGTGGTGCCAATTTGTCACCACGAGTGCTACACTGACTCCACAGTCGAAACGGAGAGCAACAAGCCTTGTCTGGACCCGTGCCAGATAAAAAGGCGAAAAACTCATCACTGATCGAAACCAGGGACTTCAACGCAGCCGTAGCCGCCGGAAGGCGTGTCGGCAGAAGTCCAGCGAGGACACATCATGGCGATCAACAACGGTATGGAAAACGCCAGCCGCGGGCGTATCACCGCCCGGTTGAGTGCGGAAAAACAGGAAATCCTGCAGCTGGCTGCAGATCTCTCGGGTAGCACCCTCAACCAGTTCATTGTGCAGTCGGCGCTTCGCGCTGCAGAGCAGGTCATCGAGCAGGAAGAAGTTATTCGCTCCATCCGCCTGACGATGGAGGAATCAAAGCGCTTCTTTGCGCTGCTGGATGAGCCGCCCGCGCCGAACGAAGCCTTGCAGCGCGCAATGGCCCGCTTCAGGAACAAGAAGATTGGAAACGCAGATTCGACGTCTTGAGGAGACCGATGATCGTAGTCGTTTCGACTGCGGCGTCGGTGCTCTGAACGATTGGCTGCGCAACATGGCCAGTCAGCATCAGAAGAAGAACTTCTCGCGCACCTTTGTCGCGACCGAGCCCGGGGCGCCGGGGACAATCGTCGGCTACTACGCGCTCGCGGCGACTTCGGTGGAGACGGATTCCATGCCAGATAGGCGTTTGCCGAGAAGCGTATCGGCCGTGCTGCTCGCACGCCTTGCCGTCGACTTAAGTTGCCGTGGTCGTGGACTTGGCGAATCTCTGCTGATGCATGCGCTGGATACCGTGTTGACCGCTTCGCGCTCGGTAGGTGTGCAATGCATCGTCGTCGATGCCATCGACGATTCCGCCGTCGCGTTCTATCGCAAATACGGCTTCGTGCCGTTCACCGACATTCCGCGCAGGCTGTTCCTGCCCGTCGCGACGATCATGCAGGTATGACGACGGCCGGCTTTGTGCCGGCCGTTTGCTTTCCACCGCCTCACCGCCCCGTCAAATGCGGCACGCCCTCATTGCTCGTCACGCTTAGCTGATGAATCGTGCGGTGCGCCTTGTTCAGTTGCGCCTGCGCCGCGATCCGCTGCGCCTCCAGTTGAGCCACATCCTTGCGCACCTGATGCTGGCGCGCGCTCACCCGATGTTCCTGTTCCGCATGGCGCTGCAGATCGACGCGCAGCCGCTCCGCATGCGCCTCCGATTCCTCGATCTGCTTCGTGAGCACCGCATTCTGCGCGGCCAGTTGCGCGAGGCGGGTTTCACCATCGGCGAGCCGTGTCGCCTGCTCTTCCAGGTGATGAAACACGGCGCCCGCAGAATCCAGATCGGCGGCACGGAAGGCATGCCAGAGCGCGTTGTCCTGATGCATCGCCACGAAGTACGACAGCGTGCGCGCGTGGAACAGCAGGGTCACCGAATAATCGAAGCAGTGAAATACGCGGAAGGTGCTCAACTCGTCGGTGGCGGCGAGGGCGGTGAACGAAGCGCCGTCCGCGAGCTGGACCGGACGGTTGGCCAGATGCGCCGGCACGGCGGGCACGGCATGAAGCGTGGAAACCGGCCGTGGCGAAGCGCCGGCGTCAGGTATATCGGTAACTTCGTCGGTCACGTCGTCTGCGGACAGTTCGGCCTGCGCTTGCGCGTCGATACGCTCGGGCCCGGGATTTGCTGATGGCGCTGCGCCATGCTCGAGCTCGATTTCCTCGGCACTGACGCCATTCGCCTCGGACTCGACGCTCACGGCAACGAGATGCGATGCGCCGCCCGACAGCACGGCGTTACGGCGATGCAGAAAGGACTTCACGGCGTTTCCCCAGAAATATCCGGCCGCACGCCGCTTCAAACCGCTTCAAACCCGTTGCGAGAAGGGCGGGCGCGGCGTTCGGCGGGCGGTCAGGAGGAGCGGGCGACGTTGCGATCGATGCGCTGCGCTCCGGCGTGGCCAGTCATGGGCCTGTGCTCAGTGCAGCAGGCGAGGGCGGCGTGCGATATCGTCGAAGAGTGCACGGCCGGGTTCGAGTGCGAAGAGCCAGGTTTCGTCGTAGCCGCTCAGGGTGTCGAGCGCGTCGCGCAGACGCTCGATAACGATGGCCGGAATCTCTACCGTCGCCTCAAGACCGCCGGAGAGACGGGCGACGCTGGCGTGCTGGACCAGCTCGTCGGCGGCTTCGGCGACATCGGCGGCGAAGACCAGATGGTTGTTCAACAACTCGACGAGGCCCGGCGACGCCGTGACATCTTCGACGTTGAGTTGCACGGCAACAAAAGTGGCTTTGTTCATCCTGGGTCCCTCAGGAACGTTGCACCACAACGAGAGGCGTGTCGTCGAATTATTGTCTGATTATCAGAATTGATAGCAGGGAGTATAGGCGAGGGTGCGATCAACGATACGGAGTATGTCCGGTCGCTGTAAGAAATAGTTGCTGGCTGTGAAGATTTAACAAACATTCGTGCGTGCGCGCTAAAAAGGCCCGCGCGCCCGGGACGATATAATGGGGGCCGTTCGCCAATTCCGGCTTAATCAACGGAGAGGGTTTCGCGGGCGAACGCCGGCGGCCCCACGCGCATCCAAATACGTATCCCCGTCGTACGTAGCGAGGAACCAGCGAGGAACAGCAACATGAATCGACAATGGCGAAACCCGGGCGCGTACGCGGCTCTGGCTGCACTCACGCTTGCCTGCAGCGCCTGTACGCTCACGCCCTGGGAAAGCAGCCCGTCTGCGCCGCCCACTCCCACGTCCAACGGCGTGCCCGCCGGTTACTACCGCGTCAATCCTGGCGACACGCTTTCGCGTATCGCGTCGGCTTACGGCCAGCGCCCGCAGGATCTCGCGAGCTGGAACCAGTTGCCGCCGAATGCGCAGGTGCTGCCCGGTCAGGTGCTGCGCGTCGCGCCGCCGGCCGGCTATAGCAGCGGCAGCGCCGTGCCGCCGCCGCCCGCGTTCACGAGCAGTGCGCCCGCCGCGAACGGCGTGGCCGTGCCCAATCCGGTCGGCTCGGCGCTCACGCTCATGTGGCCCGCGCGCGGTCCGATCCTGCAGCGTTTCGTGCCGGGCAAGTCCACTGGCATCGTGATCGGCGGTGCGCCGGGCGAGCCGGTCAAGGCCGCCGCCGCGGGCCGCGTGGTCTACGCGGGCTCGGGCATCGAAGCTTACGGTCCGCTCGTGATCATCAAGCACAACGACCAGACCGTGACGGCCTACGGCCACAACGGCCGCCTGCTCGTGAAGGAAGACGACGCCGTTTCGCAAGGCCAGCCGATCGCCGAAATGGGCGTCGACAACAACGGCGTCGCGGGCGTGCAGTTCGAAGTGCGCAGCGACGGCAAGCCGGTCGATCCGCTGCCGCTGCTCACGCGCTAACGGTTTGCGCCGATCCTGCGCGCATCCCGCGCGTCGGGGCGATTGCGGTTTTTTCAGCGATTTGCCTCGACGCGCCGTTTGAAAATACACTCGATGGTTTCCATCGCCGCGCACGCCAACGTGCGTGGCGCCCCGTGCCGCGCATCCGCAGCCCGCGCGGCCACTACGAGGATTCCATTGCATGATCGATCTGCGCAGCGACACCGTCACCCGTCCGACCGAGGCCATGCTGGCCGCCATGACCCGCGCCGAAACCGGCGACGATGTCTGGGGCGACGATCCCACCGTGCTGCGTCTGCAGGCCCGCGTGGCCGAACAGGCCGGCAAGGAAGCGGGCCTGTTTTTCCCGAGCGGCACCCAAAGCAACCTCGCCGCGCTGATGGCGCATTGCGGGCGCGGCGACGAATACATCGTCGGCCAGCTTGCGCACACCTATAAGTACGAAGGCGGCGGCGCGGCGGTGCTCGGCAGCATCCAGCCGCAGCCGCTCGACAATGCCGAAGACGGTTCGATCCCGCTCGAGCGCGTGGCCGCCGCGATCAAGCCGATCGACGATCACTTCGCGCGCACGCGCCTGTTCGCGCTGGAGAACACCATCGGCGGCAAGGTGTTGCCGGCGGCGTATGTCGCCGAAGCCACGCAGTTCGCGCATGGCCGTGGCCTCGCGACGCATCTGGACGGCGCGCGCGTGTTCAACGCGGCGGTGGCGTCGAACCAGTCGCTCAAGGCCATGGCCGAGGGTTTCGATTCGATGTCGATCTGCTTTTCGAAGGGTCTGGGCGCGCCGGTCGGGTCCGTGCTGGTGGGCAGCCAGGCGCTGATCGACGTGGCGCATCGCTGGCGCAAGGTGCTGGGCGGCGGTATGCGCCAGTCGGGCGTGCTGGCGGCGGCCTGCCTTTACGCGCTCGATCACAACGTCGCGCGTCTGGCCGACGATCACGCCAACGCCGCGCGCCTCGCGCAAGGGCTGGCGCAGATCGACGAGGTCAAGCTGATGTCGCACGCCACGAACATGGTGTTCGCGCAGTTTCCGCAGGCCGATTGCGCGCCGCTGGAGGCGTGGCTCAAGGAGCGCGGGATTCTGACGCAGATGCTCTACGCGTCGCGCTTCGTCACGCATCTGGATGTGAGCGCCGCCGATATCGACACGGTTGTCGCGGCGGTGAAGGCTTACTTCAAGCGCTGATCTGCGGCAGGCGGCGCATCGGACCGATCGCGCCGCCTACGGAATTCATCCACGCACTGCCCGATGCGACGGTGCGAACAGCCGCAAGCCGCTCGCCACGCTCGCCGCTGCCGAAAACGCCGCGCCCAGGCTGAGCGCCAGCGTCGGGCCGTGCTTGCCGGCGATCCCGAAACACAACGCCACCAGCGCCGCGCCCGTGGTCTGCCCAAGCAGACGCGATACGGCGACGGTCCCGCTCGCGCCGCCGCTGCGCTCGGGCGGCGCGGCCGCCATGATCGCGCGCAGATTGGGCGACTGGAAGAAGCCGAAGCCCGCGCCGCAGATCGCCATGCGGATCACGATGTCGATCACGCTCGGGTGCACCGGCAACATCGCCAGCGACGCCATGCCCACGGCAAGAATCGCGAGACCGATCGCCCCCAGCAGGCCGGGCGGATAACGGTCCGACAAGCGTCCGGCGATGGGCGCGGCGGCGGCCACGACCACGGGCCAAGGCGTCATCAGAAAGCCGGTTTCCACCTGGCTGCGCATCAGTACGGTTTCGAAATAGAACGGCAGCGACACGAACGCGAGACCTTGCGCCGCGAACGAGCAGATGGCCGTGATCGAAGACAGCGCGAACACCGGGCGCTTGAACAGGTCGAGCGGCAGCATCGGCGCGGGATGGCCGATTTCGCGGCGGATCAGCAGCGCGCCGAACACGATGGCGACGGCGGCCGCCGCCAGCACTTCCCTCGCCGGCGCCTGCTGCGCCGCCTCGCCGAGCGCGAAGATCAGCGCGGCAAACGTCACGAGATTGAGCAGCGCGGCGACGGGATCGAACGCGTGCTTGCCGCGCGCCGTCTGCGGCAGCGCGGGCATCGCGAACACGAGCGCGATCACGCCGAGCGGTACATTGATCGCGAACAGCCACGGCCAGGTGCCCGCCGAAAGGATCAGCGACGCCATGGTCGGCCCGACGGCGAACGAGACGCCGACGATCAGCGCGTTCATGCCCAGGCCGCGCCCGAGCCGGTGCGGCGGATAGAGGAAGCGGATCAGCGCCGTGTTGACGCTCATGATCGCGCTCGCGCCCAGGCCCTGAAGCACGCGCGCGCCGGCCAGCGCGGTGAGCGACGGCGCGAGCGCGCAGGCCAGCGAGGCCACGGTGAAAATCGCCAGGCCGCTGATATAGATGCGCCGATGCCCGAGGATGTCGCCGAGCGCCGCCAGCGGCAGCAAGGTGGCGACCATCGCGAGCTGGTAGGCGTTGATGATCCAGACCGAGGCGGCGGGCGCCGCGTGCAGATCGGCGGCAATGGCGGGCAGGGCCGTGTTGGCGATGGCGGTGTCGAGCGTCGCCAGCGCGACGGCGAGCATCACGGCGGCCATGGCGCGGCGGTTCTTCGCCGTCATGGGGGCGTCGGTGCGGCCGGTGTCTTTCGGCGCGGATACGGTTTCGGACAAGGCGATTCTCGGGCGTGAGCGGGGATGCGGGTGAGACGGAGCGTTCTGGCAGGCGTGCCCGCCGGACGATCCCGCAATTGTTACAGAGGCCGGGCGATTCTGCAGCGCTTGCTTCAGAGCGTGGGCTGGCTGTAAGGCACGACGCGCCATCGCATCAATCGCAACTAACAGCCAGTCAGCGCCGATTCCACCTGCACGCCACCCGCACGCCATGCGAAGGCCCGCAGCGCGTCGCTGTGCCTCGATCGGCCTCGACCGGCCTCGATTGGGAGAAGCGATCCAGGCGCCGCAAGCGGCTCGCAGCGATGCCGCGCCGCCGCACGCCATGAAAATGTCCTACTCTGCAAACTGATCTGCGCTTGCCAGACCGCATTTTTCAGGCGGACGACATGCACCGCCACGGTGCCCGCGCGCATTGCCGCGCGAATGATCGCCGCCATGCGCGGCACGCGATGTGCAAGCGCAGCCCGAACGCCCGCGCGCCGCGTCCGCCATCCTGGCATCCCGCCGCGCGCCGCTTTTTCCGGGAGGCATTCGATGACAGCCGTCGGTCTTGAATTCGACCAGTTGAAGAGCAGCGCCGATGCGCTGCGCCGTTCCATCTCGAACCGCCTGATGTACGGCGTCGGCAAGGACGCGGTGACCGCGCGCCCGCAGGACTGGCTGCACGCCGCTGCGCTCGCCGTGCGCGACCGCCTCGTCGAGCGCTGGATGGTGACCACGCGCCGCCAGTACGACCAGGACGTCAAACGCGTCTATTACCTGTCGATGGAATTCCTCATCGGCCGCACCTTTTCGAACGCGCTGCTCGCGCTCGGCATTTATGAGCAGATGAAAGAGGCGCTGTCGGGCGTGGGCGTCGATATGGAAGCGCTGATCGATCTCGAACCCGATGCCGCGCTCGGCAACGGCGGCCTCGGCCGGCTGGCGGCCTGTTTTCTCGATTCGATGGCGACGCTCGGCATTCCGGGCTTTGGCTACGGCATCCGCTACGACTACGGCATGTTTCGTCAGCAGATCATCAACGGCGAGCAGGTCGAAGCGCCCGATTACTGGCTGCGCTCGGGCAATCCGTGGGAGTTTCCGCGGCCCGAAGTGCAATATCCCGTGCACTTCGGCGGGCGCACGGTGCAGCGCGACGGCCGCGTGGAGTGGATCGAAACCACGCACGTGAACGCGATGGCCTACGACACGGTGATTCCCGGCTACGCCACCAGCGCGACCAACACGCTGCGCCTTTGGTCGGCGCGCGCAGACGAAGAACTCGATCTTTCCGCCTTCAATCAGGGCGATTATCAGCGCGCTGTCGAAGCGCGGAATATTTCGGAGAACGTATCGCGTCTGCTGTATCCGGACGATTCGACCATGGCGGGCCGCGAATTGCGTCTGCGCCAGGAATACTTCTTCGTTTCGGCGACGATGCAGGATCTGATCCGCCGCTATCTGCGCACGCACAGCACGTTCGGGCGCTTTTCGGACAAAGTGGCGGTCCACCTGAACGACACGCACCCGGTACTGGCGATTCCCGAGCTGATCCGTCTGCTCGTGGATGTCCACGGCATGCCGTGGGACGAAGCGATGGGCCACATCAAGCGCGTGTTTTCGTACACGAATCACACGCTGATGCCCGAAGCGCTGGAAACCTGGGACGTCGAACTATTGGCGCGCCTGCTGCCGCGTCACCTCGAAATCATCTTCGATATCAACGCGGCGTTTCTACGCGAAGCCAGCGATAAAGGCGCGCACGATCTCGACTTTATCCGCCGGATTTCGCTGGTCGACGAATACGGGCAGCGGCGCGTGCGTATGGCGTATCTGGCGATTGTCGCGAGCCACAAGGTCAATGGCGTTTCGAAGCTGCACTCGCAATTGATGACGCGCGATATCTTCGCCGATTTCGCGCGGCTCTTTCCCGATCGCTTCGCCAATGTCACCAATGGCATCACGCCGCGCCGCTGGCTGGCGCAGGCGAGTCCTTCGCTCGCGCATCTCGTCGATGAAAGCATCGGCCCGAACTGGCGCAGCGATCTATTTGCCCTCGACGGCCTGCGCAAGCTAAGCGGCGACGCGGCTTTCGTGGCCGCGTTCCGCGCGGCCAAGCGCGAAAACAAGGTGCGGCTGATCCAGCGCATGGCCGCGCGCACCGGCCTGAGCTTCAATCCCGACGCGCTGTTCGACATGCAGGTCAAACGCATCCACGAATACAAGCGCCAGTTGCTCAACGTGCTGCACGTGATCACGCGCTACAACCGTATCGTGCAGGAGCCCGAACGGGATTGGGTGCCGCGCGTGGTGGTGTTCGCGGGCAAGGCGGCGTCGGCGTACCGGATGGCCAAGACCATCATCCGGCTCATCAACGATGTGGCCGAAAAGATCAATCACGATCCCGTGGTGGGCGACCGCCTGAAGGTGGTGTTCGTGCCGAACTACGGCGTGAGCGTGGCCGAAGTGATCATTCCGGCCGCCGATCTGTCCGAGCAGATTTCGACGGCGGGCACCGAAGCGTCGGGCACCGGCAATATGAAGCTCGCACTCAACGGCGCGCTGACGATGGGCACGCTGGACGGCGCGAACATCGAAATCTGCGACGCGGTGGGCAACGACAATATCTTCATCTTCGGCCACACGTCCGATCAGGTCGATGCGCTGCGCTGCGCGGGCTATCGGCCGCGCCAGGTCTACGAGGAGAATGCGGAGTTGCGCACCGTGCTCGACCAGATCCGCACGGGCTTTTTCTCGCCCGGCGACCCGGCGCGCTATTCGGATATCTTCCACACGCTGGTGGATTGGGGCGACCACTACCTGGTGCTGGCCGACTATGCCGCGTTCATCGAGGCGCAGGAGGCCGCGGACGAGCGTTACGTCGATACGCCGCGCTGGAGTGCGAGCGCGATCCTGAACGTGGCGGGGATGGGCACGTTCTCGTCGGATCGCGCGATTGCCGAGTACGCGCGCGACATCTGGCATACGAAGCCGGTCGAGCAGGTAGGCTGACCGGCGGGGTTTATTGCGCGGCGGGGCGCGGCGCCGGCGTGTCGGCGCTGGCTGCCTTGGCTGCGCGCACGGCCTGTTCGACGCGCTCGACAAACGTGCGGTCGCTGCTCACGACGGCTTCGCGCGTTTCGCCCTTCGTCACTACCATCAGACGATGCGTGACTTCCTGCCAGATCCACGCGAGCCAGCCCACCACGATCATCATCACGCCGCAGCCAAGGCCGGCGCCCGAACTGTACACGCCGCCAAAAGCCGCGAGCGCCACGCCGATCAGCGAAAGCAGCACCGGCACGAGGCGGTTGCGCCCGATCGTGACGACGCGAAGATCGTCGATATCGCGTAGTGCGAAGATTTGTCCCGCGGCAGACAGTGTGCTGCGCGTGACCGATACGCCGGCTTCGTTGAAAGGAAGATCCATCGGTGGGAAAGCTGCGAAGGGAAAGGGCGCAGCGTACCAGAATGGCGCCCGATGCGGCAGGTTGCACGGCGCCGCAGGCGCGAGTGCGCGTGCCCGCGCGTGTGCGAAGTAAGGCCATGAAATGAAAAGGGGCATCCCGAAGGATGCCCCGAAGCCGCCGTGCGAGGCACGGCAGGCTGGCATGGCATGCAACACCGGCTGTGCCGGCGCTGCGTGCGCGATGCTTAGAACTTGTGGCGGATACCGACGCGCACGGCGAGCTGTTCTTGCGAGCCCGAACCCGACGTGTTGAAGATGCCCGACGACGAATCGCCGATCTGCGCCTGAACCGGCGTGCCCTTGTACGAGCCCGACGCTTCTTCGAAAGCGACCAGGCCGTAGACGTCCGTGCGCTTGCTCAGAGCGTAGTCGACCGAACCGTTGACCTGGTTCCAGTGTGCGTTGAACAGGCCCGAAGCGCGCGAGTACGTGTAGCCCACGCCACCCGTCAGAGCCGGCGTGAAGGCGTACTTGACGCCTGCTTCGTACGCGTTGTACAGCGTCGACGAACCGGTGATCGGCTCGAAGCGCGTGTTCGTCCACAGCAGCCATGCCGTAGCCGGGCCGTAGACGTAGCGGCCGCCGAAGCCGAACGAACGCAGATCGCGGATCGTGCCCGAACCTGCCGTGTTGACGTTCGCGAGCGTCGTCGAGAAGGTCGTGGTCGAAGCCGAAGCCGGGTACGTGATGTCCGTGTACGCGCCGCCGATGCTGAACGGACCGTATGCGTAGTTAGCGCCGAAGCTGTAAGCGCGCGACGACGAGGTCGAGCTCGAGGTCGGAGCGCCGGCGAACGACGTCGTGTTCGAGAAGCCGTACAGGCCGCCGAACGTGAAGCCCGACAGGTTCACGCTCTGGAACTTGACGGCGTTGTTGATACGGCTCGACGTGAGCTGGTCGACGTCATTGACGTGGTATGCCCAGTTGCCCGAAACCGTGTTGCCACCGGTCGAGTACAGCGAACCGAGGATGTCCGTGCTCAGCGAGTATTGACGGCCGAACGTCAGCGAGCCGATGTTGCTTTGCGTCAGGCCGACATAGGCTTGACGGCCGAACATCGACGAGCCTTGACCTGCTGCGCCCGTGCCGCTGTTAAAACCGTTTTCGAGCACGAAGATCGCCTTCAGGCCGCCGCCCAGATCTTCCGAGCCACGCAGACCCCAACGGCTGCCTTGCGCCACGCCATCACCGTACTGGAATGCCTTCGAGCTGCCGCCCGATGCGTCCTTGACGTGGTTGATGTAGCTGACACCAGCGTCGATCAGGCCGTACAGCGTCACGCTGCTTTGTGCGTGAGCGGAGCCGGCGATCAGGCCGAGGATAGCGGTGGTCAAAATCTTCTTTTTCAACTGTTTCTCCGGATGAAAGAAAGTAGGTCTCCGGTCTCGTGTGGACCAGTTCATGTATCGCGCTGCAATTTAAGGGTCGATAGCGAAAGAAATGTGACAGTAAGGATATGTCTCTGAAATGTCTCGGTTATGTGGCGTGAATGCGACAGTGGGCTTGTGCGCCGGTGCAATCGGCGCAAAGCCTTGATGGTATTGGGTTTGCTGGAATTTGAAGCGGCTTCTGCTGCAGCGGAGGGCGGCAAAATAACCGTTATAAGATTTTCTGCTTTGTAACAACGCTCAGCCGATTTGCATGAACGTTTGTTTATTTTTATGACGCAAATGTCGCAACGAAAAATGGGAATCGAGCCCCGTTATCTGGTCTGATTTCGCCGTTTTTTGCAATAGTCGTGTTGCGAGGGAAAGGCAGAAATGCCCGATCGGGCGACGCCCCGGCGCTGAATGGGCCGGGGCGGAATACAGCGTGAAGCGGGTTTGGAGCGGCTTTACAGCGACAGCAGCGAACCGGAGCGGATCGGCGTATTGCCGGCGATGCGGGCGATCTCCATCCCGGCCGTGGCGAAGCGCGCGCTGTGACGCGCGTACATCACGCCGCTGACGCTGGCGTTCAGCGTGGTCACGGTATCGGTGAGCGGATCGACGATATCGGCCACGGGCGTGCCTGCGTCGATCCACGCGCCGCAATCCGCGCGGAACACGATCACGCCGCTGGCGGGCGCGACGATCGGCTCGGTGCCCGCGAGCGGCGTGGCCGGATGCGCGAGCGGCGGCAGTGCAGCGGCGGTGCCGTCGATCACGCCGCGCGTAATCAGGTAATCGACGATGGCCTGCGCGTCGTGCTCGGCGAATTCGTGCGACACGTCGCGTTGGCTGCGCAACTCGATCGTCACCGAAATCGAGCCGTGCGGAATCGGGAAACGCTCGCCGAAGCGCTCGCGCAGCTCGCTCCAGCAGAAGCTGTGAATCTCGTCGAACGGATTGCCGATCGAGTTGAGCGCGAGCAGTGACGCCCTGGCGTCCAGATAACGCGCGAGCGGCTCGACCTCGGGCCAGAGTTCGGGGTTCGTGTAGATGTGCATCGCGGCTTCCCAGTCGCAGTGCAGGTCCAGCACGATATCGGCGTCATAGGACAGGCGCTGCAGCGCGAGACGCTGCGAGTCGAGCTCGGTCTTCGGCTGCACGGCGGCGAGGCCTTCGCCCATCAGGGCGCGGATCGCCTTGAGGTTGGCGTGGGCGTCGGCGCTCAGGCGCGACTCGACCTGCGGCAGCACCATCGCCGTCAGATCGTGGAAGTTGCGGTTGTAGTTCTGCGCGGTGTTCGATTCGAAGCGGCCCACGAGATGGCCGAGCCAGTGCTGGTTCAGGCCGATCGGGTTCGCCACCGGCACGATCACGACTTCGCCGCGCATGCGCCCTGCGGCTTCGAGCGCGGCCAGCTTGCGGCGCAGCGCCCAGGACACGAGCATGCCGGGCAATTCGTCCGCATGCAGCGACGACTGCACGTAGACCTTGGTGCCGCCGGGTTTGCCGTAGTGGAAACTCGTGATCTCTCGCGCGGTGCCCAGTGCGGGCGCAATCAACGGATGGTGGTGGGTTTGCATGATGGAGGCGCGCGTGGCGTTTGAGGCGCGTGGCGCGTTGTTCGGCTTGACCGGGTGGATGGCCCGCGGGCGGGCCGGTGTTCAAGATCTTAGCCGATCCGCGTAATTGACAGAACTGCGTGGGCTTTGCGCCTGAATCCGGGCCCGAAAAGCAAAAAGCCCGAACCGCAAGGGTTCGGGCTTTCAGCGAAGCGAAACAGCGTGAAAAACCGCTTAGCCGCCGTACACGTCGAAGTCGAAGTACTTGGCTTCGATCTTCTTGTACGTGCCGTCCTTGATCATGTCGGCGATGGCCTTGTCGATCTTGGTCTTCAGGTCGGCGTCTTCCTTGCGCAGGCCGATAGCCGCTGCGCCCGTCGGGATTTCCTTGCCGGCGAACTGGAAGCCAGCGCCGCGCGGCGTCTTCAGGAAGCCGAGGTCGGCTTGCACTTCGTCCTGCAGCGCTGCGTCCAGACGGCCCGAGATCAGGTCGGCATAGACCTGGTCCTGGTTCTGGTAGGGAACCACGTTGACGCCCTTGGGCGCCCAGTTGTCCTTCGCGTAGGTTTCCTGGATCGTGCCTTGTTCGACGCCCACCGACTTGCCCTTGAGCGAGTCAGCCGACGGCTGGTAGCTCGTGCCCTTCTTGGCGACGAGGCGCGTCGGCGTGTTGAACAGCTTGGCCGAGAACGCGATCTGTTCCTGGCGCTGCGGGGTGATCGTCATCGAGGAGAGCACGCCGTCGAACTTCTTCGCCTTCAGGCCCGGGATCATGCCGTCGAAATCCTGCTCGACCCACACGCACTTGGCGTTCATGCGCTTGCAGATCTCGTTGCCGAGGTCGATGTCGAAGCCGACCAGCTTGCCATCGGGAGCTTTCGATTCGAACGGAGCGTAGCTCGCGTCGACGCCGAAGCGCACGGTGGTCCAATCCTTCGCGTGGGCGACAGTGGCCGAAACGGCCAGCAGGGCAACCGACAGGGTGGCAAGCAGTTTCTTCACTCTTTGTACTCCTCTTATGGTTCATGGCGCGCCATGTGCGGTCGTGCCGCCACGGCGCATTTTCCCGGCGCAGCTCGCACCGGAGATTCGGTTGACCTCGCAAGCGTAGCTGCGAGCGGCGGCGCAAAGCTTACCCGGTCAAAAATGCGGCGTCGCTAGTGAAATACCGGATGGCAGGCGAACAAGCGCTCTAACGAACCTCCGCCGGTTTGTGCCGGCGCTTCGAAAGTCTTGCGGATCAAGCCTTTAGGCGATGTTTCGAGGCCTGCGGACAGGTGTGCAAAAAGGGGATTGCGATGCTCCGCCGCAACAGTCGGAAGAATGCGCCAGCGCGTGCGCAAAGCCCTGCGCCGGCGCATGAAGGGAAGTTGAAATCGAAACGATGGCGTGCCGTTGGTTTCGCAACCGGTGACGGCACGCCTTTGATGCGATGCAGCAGGCGCGTGAGCCCCTACAGACGCCCTTAAATCACGCGTTGGCCCGCGCGATACGTCGCGCGCGGCACCGGCAAGGTATCGAGCATGGTCACGCGGATAAAGTCGGCGCGCAGGCCCGGCTCGATCGCGCCACGGTCGTGCAGGCCGGCCTTGTGCGCCGGTTCCCACGAAACCGTGGCGAGCGCGCGCGGCAGCGTCCAGTCGGCCTTGGTGACGAGATCGAAGGCGGCGGTCAGCAGGCTCGACGGCACGTAATCGGACGAGAGGATGTCGAGCAGATCCGCCTGCGCCAGCTCCAGCGCCGACACGTTGCCCGAGTGCGAGCCGCCGCGCACGACATTGGGCGCGCCCATGATCGTGGCGAT
Organism: Paraburkholderia sp. Ac-20340; assembly: GCF_017104965.1. Lineage (GTDB taxonomy): Bacteria > Pseudomonadota > Gammaproteobacteria > Burkholderiales > Burkholderiaceae > Paraburkholderia. The sequence goes on along the minus strand of NZ_JAAGPR010000016.1, from coordinate 4,902 downwards.
GCCGCGCTGCTTCGCTGCTGCTGCGGCGGCGTGCGTGGTCGGGAATTCGGCCAGCACGATGCCTTCGGCGGCCGCCTGCTCGACGTGCTCGACGAGCGTGTCGTCGTGGCTTGCCAGCGGGATGTTGCGCGCGCGGCAACGCTCGACGATGGCGCGACGGTGTGCATCCGCGTAACGCTCCTGCTCGGTTTCCATTTCGGTCAGCAGGTTTTCGGCGTGCTCGTCGGTCCACTTGCCGTGGCGTTCCTGATAGCGGCGCCATTGCGTGCGGTCGTGCCACTGGCGCTGGCCCGGCGTGTGGTCCATCACCGAGGCCAGACGCAGCAGCGGATGCGCGCTCAGCGTATCGAACAGTTCGATGACATCTTCGGTGGCGATCTCGCAGCGCAGGTGCAGGAAGTGATCGGCGCGCAGCAGCTTGCGTTCGGAAAAGCGCGAGAGCGCGGCGGCGCTGGCCAGTTGCACGTCGCGACCGCGCACGCCCACGGCCAGACGCGTGCCGATGGCGAGCGCGTCGAACACCGTGGTGATGCCGGCGGCGGCGATCTGCGCGTCGTGGATCACGAAGGCGGCGTCGGTGTTCCAGTGCACGCCGGGGCGCGGCGCGAGGTGTTTTTCGAGGTTGTCGGTGTGCAGCTCGACGAGGCCCGGCAGCAGGAAGTCGCCTTCCCAGTCCTCGGCCTCGGGCGCAGCGGTCGAACCGCGCGAAATGTCGCGAATCGTCTCGCCTTCGACATGCAGCGTGCCGGTGAAAACGTCGTCTCGCGTCACGATGCGAGCGTTCTTGATCAACATCGTCAGGCTCCAGAAATCAGTCTTGAGTCAGGCTATGAAGGTACGTGAAACGGTACGTGAGATACATAAAACGCGTATGAAACGCTCAGGCCACGGCGGCGGTATCAGTCACGCGCGGCGCTTGCAGCGCGAGCACGCGGGTAGCGACGCGTTCGCGCGTGTCTTCGTCATGAAACACGCCGACGATGGCCGCGCCGCGTTCGCGCGCTTCGACGATCAGACCCGCGACGACTTCGCGGTTTTCCGCGTCGAGCGAAGCCGTGGGTTCGTCCAGCAGCAGCACGCGATGTTGCGCGATCAGGCCGCGCGCGATATTCACGCGTTGCTGTTCGCCGCCCGAAAACGTCGCGGGCGCGAGCGCCCACAAACGTTGCGGCACGTTCAGGCGTTGGAGCAAGGCGGCCGCGCGTGCGCGCGCCTCTTCTTCGTCGATACCGCGCGACACCAGCGGCGCCGCCACGATATCGAGTGCGCAAACCCGCGGAATCACGCGCAGAAACTGGCTCACGTAGCCCACGACATGACGGCGCAGGCGCAGTACGTCGTGCGGTTCGGCGCCGGTGATGTCGAGGTGCTGCGCGGGCGCGGCATCGTCGCGGATCGCAATCGAGCCGCCGCTCGCCAGATAATTGCCGTACAGGCAGCGCAAAAACGTGCTTTTGCCCGCGCCCGAGGGCCCGACCAGCACGACGCATTCGCCGCGCTCCACATCGAGCGACACGCCCGCAAGCGCGTCGATGCCGATACCGCCCTGGCCGTGCAGCGTGAAGGTCTTGCAGACGTCTTCGGCGCGCAGCATGAGCGCGGGGCGCTCGGCGAACGCGCGCGCCGCGCGGGAGGTCTGGGAATTCAGAGTCATGGCGTTCATCCTAGACCGGCAGCACGGAAGCTACCAGCGTCTGCGTATAAGGGTGTTGAGGATCGTCCAGCACCTGATCGGTCAGACCCGATTCGACCACCGCGCCGCCCTGCATCACCATCAGCCGGTGCGCCAGCAGGCGCGCCACGCCGATATCGTGCGTGACGATCAGCACCGAAAGATGCAGCGTGGTCGTGAGCGTGCGCAGCAAATCGAGCAGGCGCGCCTGCACGGAAACATCGAGGCTGGCCGTGGGTTCGTCCATGAACACGAGGCGCGGGCCGGTGACCAGATTGCGCGCGATCTGCAGGCGCTGCTGCATGCCGCCCGAGAACGCCGAAGGCAGTTCGTCGATGCGCGTTTCGTCCAGTTCCACGCGGCGCATCCATTGCTGCGCGCTCTGGCGGATGCGGCCGTAGTGGCGCGCGCCCACCGCCATCAGCGGTTCGCCGATATTGGCGCCCGCAGATACGCCCGCGCGCAGCCCGTCACGCGGGTTCTGCTGCACGAAGCCCCATTCGGTGCGCGCGAGCAGACGACGGCGCGGCTCGGAGAGCGTGCGCAGATCGAGCGTTTCGCCGTTCGCGCTGGTGTAATCGAGCGTGCCGGCATCGGCTTCCGTGCGCAGCGCGAGCGTGTTGAGCAGCGTGGTCTTGCCCGAACCCGATTCGCCGACGATACACAGCACCTCGCCCGGATACAGATCGAAACTCACATCGCGGCAACCGTTGCGCCCGCCATATTGTTTCGTGAGGCCGCGCGCGCTCAGGAGCGGCGTCATTGCGGAATTCATTGCTGCGCTCCTGTTGATTCGTGATCCTGATCTTCCCGGCGATCGTGGCAATAATCGCTATCGGAACAGACGAACATACGCTTGCCCGCATCGTCGACGATCATTTCGTCGAGGAAGCTTTCGCGCGAACCGCACAGCGCGCACGCATGTTCCCAGCGCTGCACTTCGAACGGGTGATCGTCGAAATCGAGCGATTTCACCGGCGTATAAGGCGGAATCGCGTAGATGCGCCGTTCGCGGCCCGCGCCGAATAATTGCAGCGCGGCGTTCATATGCAGCTTCGGATTGTCGAATTTGGGAATCGGCGAAGGCGACGTGAGGTAGCGCCCGTTCACCGTCACCGGGTAATCGTAAGTCGTGGCGATGCTGCCGTGCTGCACGATGTCCTCGTAAAGCTTCACGCTGATCAGACCGTAATCGGCCAGCGCGTGCAGCTTCTTGCATTCGGCTACGCGCGGTTCGAGCCGGAACAGCGGTTCGGGCATCGGCACCTGATAGACGAGGATCTGCTTTTCCGTGAGCGGCGTTTCGGGGATGCGGTGGCGCGTCTGCACGATGGTCGCTTCGCTCGTGCGGCGCGTGGTGGCCACGCCCGTCGTGCGCGCGAAAAAGCGGCGGATGTTCACCGCGTTGGTCGTATCGTCGGAGCCTTGATCGATGACCTTGAGCGTATCTTTCGCGCCGATGATCGCCGCCGTCACCTGAATGCCGCCCGTGCCCCAGCCATACGGCAGCGGCATTTCGCGCGAGGCGAACGGCACCTGATAACCCGGCACCGCCACCGCCTTGAGCAGCGCGCGGCGGATCATGCGCTTGGTCTGCTCGTCGAGGTAAGCGAAGTTGTAGCCGTCGGCGGCCTGGGTTTCGTGCGAGGCCAGCGAGGTGTCGAATGTATCGGGCGCGTTCATGCGGCCTCTCCGGTTTGCGGCTCGCCGCCTGAAGCTTCGCGATGCTGCGCGCGCAAACGGCGCACGAGTTCGAGTTCGGACTGGAAATCGACGTAATGCGGCAGTTTCAGGTGCTGCACAAAGCCTGACGCTTCCACGTTGTCGCTGTGCGAAAGCATGAATTCGATGTCCTGAGTGGGCGAGGCAAGCGTCTCGCCCAGTTCTTCGGCGCGCAATGCGCGATCGACCAGCGCCATCGCCATGGCCTTGCGCTCGCCGTGGCCGAAGCTGAGGCCATAGCCCTGCGTGAAGGCCGGCGGCATGTCCTTGCTGCCCGCGAACTGGTTGATCATCTGGCATTCGGTCAGATCGATTTCGCCGATCTCGACGGCTTCGCCCAGTTCGTCCAGCACCATTTCCACGGCCACGGTGCCGAAGCGGATCTCACCCGCGAACGGATGCGAGTGCGCATAGCCGCGCTGCGTGGCATAGCCCATCGCGAGTAGAAAACCTTCGTCGCCACGTGCGAGGTTTTGCAGACGCACACTGCGATCGGCGGGAAACGACAGCGGCTCGCGCGAGAGATCGCCCGGTTCCACGCCTTCGCCCGCAACCGTTTCCTGCTCGATCAGGCCTTCGTGGTTCAGCAGCGTGACGACGCGCGGCATGGCTTCGGTTTCGCGCGTTTCTTCAGCTTGCGCAATTGATTCGATATCCGAATCATTATCGCCTTCGGCCATCAACGCAAAATCGAGCAGACGCTGCGTGTAATCGTAGGTCGCGCCCAGCACCTGGCCGCCGGGCACATCCTTGAACGTCGCGGAAATGCGTCGCTCGACGTCCATCTGCTCCGTTTCCACGGGCACGGTGTAGCCGAAACGCGGCAGCGTGGTGCGATAGGCGCGCAGCAGAAAAATCGCTTCGACCAGATCGCCCGCGGCCTGCTTGATCGCCAGCGCGGCGAGTTCTTCGTCGTAGACCGAGCCTTCGGCCATCACGCGCGCAACGGCCAGGCGCATCTGTTCGCGAATCTGTGCGACGGACAGTTCGGGCACGTTCGTGTCGCCACGGCGGGCCTTGTCGAGCAGACGCCACGATGCCTCGATCGCGCGTTCTCCTCCTTTGACGGCGACGTACATCAGTTCACCTCCACGCAAGTCGTGCGCGGCAGGCCGACAAGCTGGGCGCCGCAGACGAAATAGAAGTCGATGCCGCAGGGAAAGAGCGGCGCGAGCGCGGCCCGTTCCTGCCAGAAGCGCGCAGGCAGGCCGGCGGGCGTGAACGATTGCGTCGTTTCGATGCCGGGGCCGCTGAGCGTGAGCGGGGCGCCGCCGGTCAACGAATCGACGCGCACGAACACGGTGGCCGATTGCTCGGGCGATTCGGCTGTGCCGCAGGCGAACGCGTCGAGCGGCGGCAGCGCGGCGGCGTCGTGCACATAGGCGAACACCTGCGCGTGTTCCCGATCTCGAACTGGACCGAACTCGACGTGTGGCAATACATCGAGCGCGAAAAGCTCGAACTGCCGTCGATCTACTACGCGCACCAGCGCGAGATCGTGCGCCGCA
>NZ_JAAGPR010000015.1 GCF_017104965.1 Paraburkholderia sp. Ac-20340 | reverse complement strand
TCGGGGCTCGTGGCGTCCGCGCGAAAAAGGGCAGGACGCTCGAGAAGGAGTCGAGTATTGCGCAAATCGGGTGCCCGAAGCGGCAAGGTGCGCAGCGAAAAAATATTGGAGCCCCGTCTGGCGCGGCCCGCGGCCAGATCGGCGGCCAGCTGGGCGAGCGGCGCAAAGGGGGCGTTGCTAGGGGAAGCGGTCATGGCAGTGGGCGCACAGAAGGCGGGTCGGGCGGTTCAGGGGATTCGTAACAGCGGGCGGCGGCGCATCGCGACGCAACAACGGCCCGCGCGCACCGTGCGGCAATGCTCGCCTGCAAGGGACGCACCATTGTAGAACGTGGATTTTTTCTTGCCCGCGCAATTCGGCGCAACGCGATCATCGGGTAACATTCAGCTATTCGATAGCATTTTGTAAGGAATTGGGCTTATGCACCAGGGAGTCGGCTTTATTCAGGATCTGGCAGTCGTGATGGCGATCGCGGGGATCGTCACCGTGCTGTTTCATCGCCTGAAACAGCCGGTGGTGCTCGGCTATATCGCGGCGGGCGTGATCATCGGGCCTTATACGCCGCCGTTCCAGCTGATCCACGACGAACAGACCATCCAGACGATGGGCGAACTCGGCGTCGTGTTCCTGATGTTCTCGCTGGGGCTGGAATTCAGTCTGCGCAAACTGTTCCAGGTGGGCGCGACGGCCATCGTCGCGGCGATATCGGAAATCGTCGTGATGCTGTGGCTCGGCTACGAGATCGGTCGCGCGTTCGGCTGGGCCACGATGGACTCGCTGTTCCTCGGCGCGATTCTGGCGATTTCCTCCACCACCATCATCGTCAAGGCGCTCGCGGATTTGGGCGTCAAGCGCGAGCCGTTCGCGCAACTCGTGTTCGGCATTCTGATCGTCGAAGACATCCTGGGTATTGCGATGCTGGTGCTGCTCGGCGGCATCGCGCAAACGGGCGAGCTTTCGCCCGGTATCGCGCTGATCACGCTGGGCAAGCTGCTGCTGTTCATGCTGGTTTCGTTGCTGGCGGGCATCCTGATCGTGCCGCGCGTGCTCGGCTACGTGGCGCGCGTGGGCAGCGACGAGATGCTGCTGGTCTCCGTGCTGGGTTTTTGTTTCGCGTTCTGCCTGCTGGTCGTGAAGCTCGATTATTCGATCGCGCTGGGCGCGTTCCTGATCGGCGCGGTGATGGCCGAATCGCGGCATCTGGAGCGCATCGAGCATCTGGTCGCGCCACTACGCGACGCGTTTTCGGCGATCTTCTTCGTCACCATCGGGCTGATGCTCAATCCGCTCGTGCTGGTCGATTACGCGTGGCCGATCGCGGTGATTTCGCTGGCGGTGGTGTTCGGCAAGCTGGTGTCGTGCGGTCTGGGCACCTTCCTCGCGGGCCGCGACGGCCGCACGGCGATGCGCGTGGGCATGACGGTTTCGCAGATCGGCGAGTTCTCGTTCATCATCGCTTCGCTCGGCTTGACGCTGAAGGTCACGAGCGGCTTTCTCTATCCGATCGCGGTGACGGTTTCGGCGATCACGACGCTCACCACGCCGTATCTGATCCGCGTGGCCGATCCGCTCTCGCAGCGGCTCGCGCGCGCCATGCCGCCTTCGGTTTCTAACGTGTTCGGCATGTATAGCCAGTGGCTGCGTTGCCTGATGCCGCGTTCGCAGGAAGCGGGCGGCCCGACGCTGTTTTCGCTGACGAGGCGCATCGTGCTGCAGATCGCGGTGAATCTCGCGCTGGTGTCGGCGATCTTTATCGGCATGTCGTATGGCGCGCGCTACGCCGCGCCGCTCATCGCCAACTGGGTGCCCGACGAGCGCATCCAGCGCGTGGTGCTCTGGAGCGCGGCGCTGCTGCTGGCGATGCCGTTCCTCGTGGCCGTGTGGCGCAAGACCCAGTCGCTCGCGCTGCTGCTCGCCGAAGTGAGCGTGCAGCCGGAGAAAGCGGGGCGCTTCACGCGCGCGCTGCGTCACGCGATTGCCGAACTGGTGCCGGCAGTGTCGATGATCGGCGTGTTCGTGCTGGTGGCCGCGCTCTCGGGCACGATCCTGCCGCCCACGGGCTTTCTGATCGGCGTGCTGGTGTGCGCGGCCGTGCTGACGATGCTGTTCTGGCGCTGGTGCGTGAAGATTCACGCGAGCATGCAGATTGCGCTGCGCGAGACCTTCGACGAGCGCCAGGGGCAGGATTCGCAGTAAGAACGCAGCGCTCGGGCGGGCCCGCACGAGGCGCGCCCAATGTGACGGAATGTGAGCAATTGTGCAAATGGGTGGCGGCGTCATGCCGTGGGACGCATAATCGGAACCCTGTTCATCCGTTTGCGCCCTGCAACGATGCGGCGCGCCCCGACACCACGTCATGAGCGAAAACAAGACCGACCGCCCCGAGGTTCCCGACGGCGCAGGCCGTCCCGCCGAGTCCGACCCGTCCAATCCTTCCACGACTTCCTCTGCGGCCCAGACGCCATCGGGCGAAGCCGCGCAACGCGCCTCGACTGACGCGCCCGCAAGCGCCTCGACCGTGACGCCCGACACAGCGGGCGCCGACAGCTCCGGCGTCGGCACCGACGAGGAGCCGATCAGCGCAAAACCCGTCGAAGCGCCCACCCAGGCCCAGCGTGTTGCCGAAGGCGTGCAGGCGCGCGAGGAAACGGCGCGCGCCGTCGAGCGCCAGGCTGCCGAGGCGGCGGCCAAAACGGCTGCCACAGGCGTGGGCAAGCCGCAAGTGCCGATCGAAGTTGCCGCCGATGCCAGCAAAGACGTGCCCGCCCCGGCGCAAGGCCAGAGCACGACGGCGGGCGCCGCGGCTGGAACGGCCGCGCAGCCGCCGCAGACCGGCGGCGCGTCGCGCCCCGGTGCCGCGCCCGCAGGCTTTGGTCAGGCGCCTGACTTCAGCGCGCAGAATCCGCCGCCGCCGGGCGCGCTGCCGCCCGATTCGCCGCGCTACCTGCGGCCGAGCGATTCGGCGTGGTCGGTGCTCGGACGCATCATCGCGGCGCGCGCGCGTCAGCTATTCGATCGCGCGGGCCAGCGCATCACCCAGCGCACGCTGCGCATCGGCGTATCGGCGCGTATTTTTCATCCCGAGCCGGGCGCGCAGGGTTTGCGCGGCAAGACGCTGCAATATCTCGAAGAATCGATCGCGCATTGGGTCATGTCGCGCGATGTGATCGTCTTCATGATTCCGACGGTCGGCCATCAGGGCATGCTCCATCCGAGCAATATCCGTCTGCGCGACTACGCGAAGCACCTCGACGGCCTGCTGCTGCAAGGCGGCGCCGATGTCTCGCCGCAAACTTATGCGGAGGTTGCGCCGCGCCCGGAATGGCCCGGCGACCGCGTGCGCGATATGTACGAGCTGGAACTGCTGCATGAATTCGTCGAATCGGGCAAGCCGGTGCTGGGCGTGTGCCGTGGCTGCCAACTCATCAACGTGGCGTTCGGCGGCACGCTGTATCAGGACATCGCCACCGATGTGCCCACGGCCGGTGTGCACGTTAGCGAGCATTACGACCAGCATCGTCACGCGGTCACGTTCCCGGAAGGATCGTCGCTCGCGAGCATGTTCCCGGGGCGGCGCGAAGCCATCGTCAACTCGATTCACCATCAGGCGGTCAAGACGCTCGGCCGCGATCTGACGGTGGAAGCGGTGTCGGCCGGCGACGGCCTGATCGAAGCGGTGCGATACCGCCGTGCGCCGTTCGTGGTGGGCGTGCAGTGGCACCCGGAATTCCATCGCGCCGGCGGTCCCGAACTGCTCGATTGCACGCCGCTGCTCGACAACTTCCTGCGCTCGGCGCGCGAGACGCGTTTCTGATGCGCTACTGATGCGCGTCTGACGCGAGACGTCTGGATTTATCAGCAAAGCAGGACATCAAGAGGGGCGATTGTGAAAGCAATCGCCCTTTTTATTTTTCATACAACCTGTCCGAATATTCCTATGCTTTGCTAGGTGATTTCTGACAAACAAACAGCAGGTTCTTTTGTTATCCGAAATTAATTGGCGTTTATGAGATTTTCGTGCGGCGATAATAAACGGTTACTCGAAATCCTGAACGGAACTGGCAGTCATGAAGCAATCCCTTTCGCCGCGGCGCGCTTTGCTGGCCGCTGCGGCCTTCACACTCCTGCAGCACGGCGCGTGCGTCTGGGCCGGCGGCCCCGCGAGCGACGCTGCGCCGGTGGCGGGCGCCCGCCCGGCGCTCGGCAGTCTGACGCCGCAGCCCGCCAATGCGTTGCCGCCCGCCGGTATGGTCGACGACCAGGCCACGGCTGGCGCCTCGCAAGGCGATGTCGCCACGCTGATGCAGCTGATCCACGATTCACAACTGGTTGAATTGCGCACCACCTATAACGCCAGTTATGGGGCGAGCCTGTTCTTCTATCCGCCCGAAATGACGTATTACGTGGTGCTGTTCCAGGACAAGCACTTCTGGCGCGTGATTCGTTCGCAGGACGAAGCACGTGCCGAATCGATCTATGCAAACTTCGTGCAGCAGACCCAGCGTCTTGCCGAAGTCGAAATTCGCCGCATGCAGATCGAGGCGCAAAAGGCGTTTATCGATCGAGTGATTGCGATCAACGAAGATCGTGCGCGGCGTCTGCAGGCGGATATCGACGTGGCGCGCACGCAGCAGGCGCGCGTCGACGACTACCAGCGTCAGATGCAGGGCAATGCGGCCGCACTCAACGCGCAGAAGCTGCAGGCGCAAGCCCAGTTGCGTGATCTGCAGAATCAGGTCAATCAACTCCAGCGGCAAACCGAGCAGGGCTTGCCTGCCGTAGGACGCTAAAGGGCTGCTGAGTGGATTGCCGCGCCGCGCTGTCCAAAGGGATGGCGCGGCGCGCACAGGATGACGAGTCAGCGCAGGACGAGAGAAAGTAAAAAGCCCGGCTTCGAGCCGGGCTTTTTGCTGTGCGCCGAAAGGCGTGCGCTTTATTTGTCGAAGTGGTCGGGTACTTCGGTCACGCGGCGTTGCGCGACATGATTGACCCATTCCGTGCTGTCGGCGTTCAACGGCGCGCGGTTCGCGGCGGGAAGCGCTGCATGCGTGTTCGCGTAGGTGGCGAGCGATGCATATTCGTCGTTGGCATTGGTCGCGAACTGATGCGGCGAATATTCCGCAGCCTCCGAGTACATGCCCTGCGTGCGATGCGTGGTGACGACCGGCGCGCTCAGGTGCGGCGTGAATTCCTGCGCCGCGTGGCGGCGGGCGGGTTCGCGTGCCGCGCGTGTGCTGTAGGCGGTTTCCTCGCGCGTGCGCCGGGTCGTGCTGACGCGCTTCTCGCTCGCGGCCCTGGACACGAGCGCGGATTCGACGGGTTGGTTCGCGCGCGCACGCACCGTGAAGTCGGGCTGCTCGACCGATGCCGACGCCGCAGGCGCTACCTTTGCTGCCGGCGCGATGACTGGTGCAAACGCGGGCGCAGGCGCGGGCGTCGCGCGCGCGGTTACAGCGGGCGTAGTCACAGCAGGCGTAGTCGCAGGCGCCACGACCGCGATGGTGTTCTCTGCACGTTGCGCCGCCGAAGGCGCGACCGCTGGCGTTGCCTCCCGTTGCGCGACGATCGTCGAGCCGATCGCAATGCCGCGCTCGTTGTTCACTGCGTTGCTAACGTCCGGCGCCTTTGCCGCGACAACCGCTTTCGGCCCTTCGACCACGCCCGAAACCGAGACGTTGCGATCGTGTGCGGCACGCTCATCGGCCAGACGTGCCGACGATTGCGCGCTGGCTGCACCGGTGGCTGCGGCTTTCGGCGCCGGACTGACGGATTCGCGCAGAACCGTGCGGTCTTTCTCGTTGTCCGGCTGCGTGTGGCTTGCGACGATCCACGCCAGCAGCGCCGCACCGCCGATGGCCACTGCGCTAGCCGCGAGTTTGTGCGATGGCGGCGGCGTGCGCTCGAGCGGCGCCGCCTGCATCGAACGGCTTGATTGCGCCGCGTTGACGGGCTTTGCGCCGATGGCTTCGGCCGCCGCCTGCTGCGCCTGCGCGGCGTTCAGCGCTGGACCGATGGGCGCGGCTGCCGGACGCGGCGGTTCAGGCGCAACGCGGGCGACACGCTCGACGTGCTCCCAGCTATACACCTTGCGGAATGCCTCCGCGCTCAGGCAGATCGTGCGCAGGAACGCCGCATACAGCGCGTGCAGTTCGGTGCGCAGGCTGAAATGCGAAGGCATGAGCGACCATTCGCGGCCGAATGGCGGCGGGACGCGGTTGAGCGGGCGCATGTGCGGCATCGCGAGTGCGCCTTCCACCTGAACTAACGGAAAAGTTGACATGGATCTCTCGCTGCCTTTGTCGAGGCGGGGCACCGGAACACGGTGGTGTTCGAAAGGCGCGCCACAATCCAGCGCGGCAGCGCGCTATTCGGAAGTCGTATGGTTGATCTCTGATCTTGCAGGTCCGACTTCCGGCAATCCATCGGAAACATCCGAAAATATGACGGGAAGTGTAGTCGTCACGCGCGCGAGGGTCGCGTTGGGTGCGCAGGGCGTGGCCGCTCGCGTGCGCTTTGCGCAACAGGCGGCGGCTAGATGGCGCTCAGCCGATAGATATAGCGCAGCGCGGTGATGTCGATGCCGCCCATGTGATCGGGCTCGGCGCCCGAAAATTCCCAGCCTTGCCGCTCGTAGAAGGCGATTGCCGGCGTATTGCCGTCGAGCACGTAGAGATACAGCTGGGCTTCGCCCTGCGCGCGCGCCCAGCTCTGCGCGGCTTCCATGAGCCGCTTGCCCACGCCGATGCCCTGATGCGCCGGCAGCGCATGCAGATTGTCGAGCAGCACGCCCCACGGCGATTCGGGCTGGCGCTCGACGCACACGAAGCCGACCGGCGTGCGGCCGTGCGGCTGCGCGTCGCGTTCCGCGATCAGCACGAGGCGGCGCTCTTCGCCGGGCGCTTCCATGCGCGCACGCCAGTAGGCGGCGCGCTCGGCATCGACGTCGCGTTCGAGAAAGGCGGCCGGCAGCAGACCGCGGTAAGTGGCCTGCCAGCTGGCGGCGTGCATGGCGGCGAGGAGCGGGGCATCGGCGGCGGTGGCCGGGCGCAACGTCAGGGTGGCGGCGGTGGGCATGCTGGGCATTCGTTATGCGGGAAGAGCGCGGCCCATCGCCATGGCGGTGAAATCGCCGGAACAGGCCGCATCGATGAGCTATTGTGCATGATAGGTATCGCACGTCGATACCCTGCCGAAAAGAAAGCTATTTGAAATAATTGAATTAATTTAGAAAGAAATGGCCGATGTTGCTGTTGATTGACGAGAGACGGCCAGGTTTTCCCCGAATGTCTGGGTATTGGGGGCCGCAGCATAATGGGCGCCCGCGCGGGCGCGCGTGAGGTCGTGGCGCATCGCCGCCGCGGCGGTGTTTCGTGTTTCACCTTCAGAGATGCAGAGATCGTCATGTCCACAGCGACCCACGTTTCTTCCAGCGAATCGAAGTTCCGCACGGTGTTCCGCGTCGTCAGCGGCAACTTCCTGGAAATGTACGACTTCATGGTCTATGGCTACTACGCCTCGGCGATCGCCAAGACCTATTTCCCAAGCAATAACCCGTTCGCCTCGCTGATGCTCGCGCTCTCCGTGTTCGGCGCGGGTTTCCTCGTGCGGCCGCTGGGCGCGATCATCCTCGGCGCGTATATCGACCATCATGGGCGGCGCAAGGGCCTGATCCTCACGCTCGGCCTGATGGCGCTGGGCACGCTGGCCGTTGCGGTCGTGCCGGGCTACGCGACCATCGGCGTCCTCGCGCCGGTGCTCGTGCTGCTCGGGCGTTTGCTGCAGGGCTTTTCGGCGGGCGTGGAACTGGGCGGCGTCTCGGTTTATCTCTCGGAGATCGCGACCAAAGGCAACAAGGGCTTCTACGTGTCGTGGCAGTCGGGCAGCCAGCAGGTCGCGGTGATCTTCGCGGCCCTCCTCGGCGTGGTGCTGCACCGCCTGCTGCCGGTCGAGGAAATGACGGCGTGGGGCTGGCGCGTGCCGTTCATCATCGGCTGTCTGATCGTGCCGTTCCTGTTCCTGATTCGCCGTTCGCTGCAGGAAACCGAGGAATTCGCGAAGAAAAAGCATCGTCCGTCGATTCGCGAAATCATGGCGTCGATGGCGCAGAACTGGGGCATCGTGCTCGGCGGCATGGGCATGGTGATCATGACGACGGTGTCGTTCTACATGATCACGGCCTACACGCCGACTTTCGGCAAGGAAGTGCTCAAGATGGGCGAACTCGATACGCTCATCGTCACGGTCTGTATCGGCCTGTCGAATCTGTTCTGGCTGCCGGTGTCGGGCGCGATTTCGGACCGCATCGGCCGTCGCCCCGTGCTGCTCGCCTTTACGATCCTCACGATCCTGACCGCCTATCCAGCAGTGCAGTGGCTCGTGGCCGATCCGTCGTTCGCGCGTCTGCTGATGGTCGAGTTGTGGCTGTCGTTCCTCTATGGCTGCTACAACGGCGCGATGGTCGTGGCGCTCACCGAAGTCATGCCCGCCGATGTGCGCACGGCCGGCTTCTCGCTCGCCTACAGTCTCGCGACGACGATCGGGGGCTTCACGCCGGCGATTTCGACCTATCTGATCCACGTCAGCGGCAACAAGGCCGCGCCGGGCGCGTGGATGGGCGTCGCCGGTATCTGCGGGCTGATCGCCACGCTCGTGCTCTACCGGACGGCCGAAGCGCGCAATCAGTACAAAACGGTTTGAAGTTGGCCGCGCGTTTCGCAGACGCAAAAAAACCCGCAGCGATGCGGGTTTTTTTATGGCTTGCCGAAGCGGCGCGCGGGCGCGTCAGCCTTCGCGCAAGGCGTTCGCCACCTGCGCGACGACTTCGTCCCATGCGCCCGGGCGCGGCTGGCGCACGAGCCGCGCGCGCGGATACCACGGGCTCGCGTCGGTGTCGCTGAACCAGCGCCAGTCGGCGGCAAAGGGCAGCATCAGCCAGAGCTTCGCGTCGAGCGCGCCGGCCAGGTGGGCAATCGACGTATCGATCGACACCACGGCGTCGAGCCGTTCGATGACGGCGGCGGTATCGGCGAAATCGGCGAGCTTTTCACCGAGTCGATGAATCGAGCGCGCACGCGGATGCACGTCGAGCGCTGCATGTTCGGCGTCGGTCAAATGGGGTTGCAACACGATCCAGTCGATGCCGTCGAGCGCGAACAGCGCTTCGAGCGCCGCGAGCGGCATGCTGCGGTTCTCGTGCCGATGAATGCGGCCCGACCACGCGAGGCCGATCTTGCGCCGCGCCTGGCCGCCCAGCGAACCGCGCCATTTGCGGCGGTACGCGGTGGGCGCGGCGAGGTAGGGCATCGGCGCGGGCAGGGCGTCGAAGGTGGTGCCGAGCACGAGTGGCAGCGACAGCAGCGGGCATTGCAGGTCGGCGTTCGGGCGCGGCGTGCCTTGGGCGATCAGCGTGATGCGCGCCGTGTGCGCGGCGGGGGCGATCAGCGGCACGAGCGGCGCCTGCACTTCGAGCACGATGCGCGTGCCGGCCTGCGCCAGCGCGAAAATCGACGGCACGAAGCGGATGAATTGCAGCGTGTCGCCGAAACCCTGCTCGGCGTGGATCAGCAGCGTGCGCTCGCCGAGCGGCTCGCCGCGCCAGCGCGGCACGCCTTGCGGGCAAGTTGGCGGCGGGCACTCGCGCGTGGCGACCGGCGCGCCCAGCGCGCCAAAGCCGGTGTCGCGCGAAGCCGGATCGAGACGCCATTCGTATTCGGGCAGGCCGCGCCGGAAGTCGCCGAGCGTGAGCCACGTGAGCGCGCGGTTCAGGTGCGCGGCGGCCAGATCGGGTCGCGCGCGCAATGCTTCGTCGAAGGCGCGCAGCGCGGCGGCGTGACGGCCCAGCGCGTGCTGCGCCGTGCCCAGCGCGAGCCAGGCCAGCGAAAACTTGGGATCGAGGCCGATCGCGCGCTCATAGGCGCCGATGGCCGCTTCGTGGCGGCCGAGCGCGGCGAGCGCGTTGCCCAGACCAAACAGCGCGGGCGGGAACTGCGGTTGCAGCGCCAGCGCGGCCTCGTAGCCGGATACGGCCTGGCTGTGATAGCCGGTCGCGTCGAGCGTATTCGCGAGGTTGAAATGCGCGGCCACGAAACGCGGCTGCGCGCGCAGCGCTTTCTGGAAATGCTCGACCGCGCCCGCGCTGTCGCCAAGCGCATTCAGGGCCATACCGAGGTTGTTGTGCGCGCCCGCGTGGCCCGGGCGGATCTTCAGCGCGCGGCGGAAGGCGTCGGCGGCTTCGGCGTGACGGCCGAGCGCGTGCAGTGCATTGCCGAGGTTGTTGTGCGACGACGCATCGCCCGGCTGCAGGCGCACCGCGTGGCCGAACGCGTACATCGCATCTTCGTGGCGGCCGATCGCGGCGTAGGCGTTGCCGAGGTTGTAGTGCGCGAGCGCGAAGGCGGGCGAGAGCGTGAGCGCATTGCGAAAGCGCTCGATCGCGCGGTCCAGATCGCCGAGCGCCTTCAGCGCATTGCCGAGGTTCAACTGGAGCGCGGCGTCGTCCGGGCGCAGGTCGACCGCCCGGCGCACGAGGTCCGCGGCTTCGGCGTGCTGGCCCTGTTGATGCCGCAGCACGCCGAGCATATGCAGCGCATCGACGTGTACGGGATCGGCGGCGAGCGTCGCGCGGTAGCCGCGCTCGGCGTCATCCAGCCGGCCGTCGCGATGTGCGGCGAACGCGCGGACAAAAACCTGTTCCATGACCTGAAGGCAGAGACTTTGAAGATGCAAAGGCGGCATTTTCCCACACTCGCGCAGGCGTTCCGCCATTCGGACGTGGGTTCTTGACCTGGTGCAGTGCCAGAACCGCCATAATGGGCCAGCGTCTTCCTTGCCGGAGGTCAGCGCAATGAGCGCCGATGGGCATCACGATCATCCGCACCACAGTCACGCCGGTCACGGCTCACACGGCCATCATCACCACCACGCGCCGGCCAACGGTCATGGCCGCGCATTCGCGCTGGCCGTCGCGCTCAATCTCGTCATCGTGGTCGTGCAGGGCGTCTACGGCGTGCTCGCGCATTCGGCCGCGCTGCTGGCGGACGCGGGCCACAATCTCTCCGATGTGCTCGGCCTGCTGCTCGCCTGGGGCGCGGCCTGGCTTGCCACGCGGCGGCCTTCGGCGCGCTATACGTTCGGTTTCGGCAGCAGCTCGATTCTCGCGTCGCTGGCCAATGCCGCGCTGCTGCTGGTCGCCTGCGGCGCGATTCTGGCCGAAGCGATCGGGCGGCTGGTCCATCCCGCGCCGGTCGCGGGCCTCGACGTGTTCGTGGTCGCGACGGTCGGCATGATCGTCAATGGTTTTTCGGCGTGGCTGTTCATGCGCGGCCAGAAGGACGATATCAACATTCGCGGCGCCTTCCTGCATATGGCCGCCGATGCGGGCGTGTCGGCGGCCGTGGCGGTGAGCGGGCTGGTGATACTCGGTACGGGCTGGAGCTGGGTCGATCCGGCCATGAGTATCGTCGTCGTGCTCGTGATCGTGCGCGGCACCTGGGGTCTGCTGCGCGAATCGGTGCGTCTCGCGCTGGCGGCGGTGCCCGAGGGCATCGATATCGACGGTATCCGGCTTTTTCTTGCGCAGCAGCATGGCGTGACCGATGTGCACGATCTGCATGTCTGGGCCTTGTCCACCACGGGCAATGCGCTTTCCGCGCATCTGGTGATGCCGGCGGGCCATCCCGGCGACGCGGCGCTCGATGCCATCGTGAGCGCGCTGGGTACGCGGTTTCGCGTGCAGCATGTGACCTTGCAGGTCGATCTCGGTACGAGCGTGCATCGCTGTGCGCTCGATATGCGGGCCGATGTGCAAGCCGATGTGCATTCCAGTGAGCAACTGGGTGCCGCGCCGCACAGTCACACTTAAGTGCCGCGCCGGCCCGCGCGCGGCCACGCCAAGAGCGGGCGTACACTACGCTTCATGTCGACCGTATGGAGGTCTGCATGACCGAGGTTTTCTCCCAGCCGTCCGTGCTTATCGTCGGTGCGGGACCGACCGGTCTCGCCGCTGCCCTGAGCCTCGCCCGCGCGCGCATTCCGGTCCGTCTGATCGATCGCACGCGCGAACCCGGACGTCAATCGCGCGCTATCGGCATCCAGGCGCGCACGCTCGAACTGTTCGAGCAGCATCGCATCGTCGAGCCGTTTCTCGCGCGCGGTCATCGCGCGCACGTCGCCAATCTCTATTCGAACGGCCAGCGCCGCGCGCGACTCGACTTCGATCCGCTGTTCACGCGCTATCCGTATCTGCTCTTTCTCGATCAGAGCGAAACCGAACGCATTCTCGCCGCGCAACTGGCGAGCTTCGGCGTCGAGGTCGAGCGCGGCTGCGAACTGCTGGAACTGCATCAGGGCGCGGCAGGTATCAGCGCCGATGTGCGCCGCGCCGATGGCCGCCAGGAAGCGCTGCGTTGCGCCTGGCTGATCGCGGCGGACGGCGCGCACAGCACGGTGCGCCATCACCTCGGCATGCAGTTCGATGGCGAGACGCTCGCGCAGTCTTTCCTGCTCGCCGATATCGACGCGAGCACGCCCTGGTCCGACGACGAATTCCACGTGTTCGCCTCGGGCGACGGTCTGGCTGCGCTGTTTCCGTACGGCCACGGCCGCTATCGCCTGATCGCCGATCACAAGACCATGCTGCCCGCCGCGCCCGAAGGCGCGATGCCGGTGCCGACGCTCGAAGAATGCCGCTCGGTGGTCGAGCGCCGCGTGCATCATCCGGTCTCGATCGCCGATATGACCTGGGGCTCGTACTTCCGCATCAACAGCCGCATGGTGCGTTTTCTGCGCATGGAGCGCGTGTTCTTCGCAGGCGACGCCGCGCATGTGCATAGCCCGGCGGGCGCGCAGGGCATGAACACGGGCATTCAGGAAGCGTTCAATCTGGGCTGGAAACTCGCGCGCGTGCTGGCCGGCGCGCCCGAACGGCTACTCGATACCTACCACGCCGAACGTTCGCCGATCGAGCGCATCGTGCTGCGCCAGACCAGCTTCATGACGCAGCTGGTCGAAGCCGATCACGGTCCGCTCAAGCTGCTGCGCGAGCGCGTGATGCCGGCGCTGGTCGCGCTCGGGCCGCTGCGCGACGCGGCGCGCCAGGCGGTGAGCGAATTGTCGATTCAATACCGGCGTAGTCCGCTCACGCTCGAACGTGTGCTCGATGGCGGGCCGCGCGCGGGCGAGCGTGCGCCCGATGCCTGCGTGCGCGTGATCGATGGGCCGCTTGGCAAGGCGCCGGGCAAGGGCCGCATTTTCGATCTGCACGATCCGGCGAGTTTTTCGCTCTTTCTGCTGGTGGACGAAGAAACGGTGCGCGCCGCCGATGTCGCCGAGCACGCGGGCGACGCGAGCCCCGCGGCCGGAAGTGGCGCCGAGGCATTGCGTCATTTCGCCGAAGCCATCGAGCGTGCGATGCCGCAGGCGGTGCGGGTCTGGTGGCTGGCGGAACTGGAAGAGGGCGATGTGCCGCTCGCGGGCGAAGGCGCACCGACGCTCGGCGACGCCTACGGCCGCACGCGCCCCGCGTTCTATCTCGTGCGGCCCGACGGCTATATCTGCGCGCGCGGGCGCACGGGCTCGGATCTGCACGGGCTGCTGCGCCATTGCGAAACGTGGTTCGCGCCGGCGCCATCGCCTAAACCTTCCGCGCAGTGATCGCGCGGCGTCCGCCTGTCACCTCCTAGGTGGCGGGCGTGAGCGCCTCGCGATGCTGCACGAGCGCGTCACGCACGATCGCGGTAAAGCTGTCGCTTTCATGCGTGGCATCGAGCGCGGCCAGCAGCGTGCGCCGCATGCGCGGCTCCCAGAACTTGCGGATATGTTCGGCAATGCCCGTGAGCGCCTCCTCGCGATCGGGCAGCGAGTCGAAGAACATGCCGATCTGGTTGGCCATTTCGATCAGGTGATCGCTTTTCATCGCGTGTCTTCCCAGATTTATTTGCCGTTAGTGGTCAGCGGTTCGCGCGAGCGATGCAACTCGAGCTGCGTCTCGTTGAAGCGCGAATACTCGCGTTGCCATTCCGACGGCTGCTGCACGTGGCTCACCTGCACGGCGGTCACCTTGTACTCGGGGCAATTGGTGGCCCAGTCGGAGGCATCCGTGGTGATGACGTTCGCGCCCGATTCGGGGAAGTGGAAGGTCGTGTAGACCACGCCCGGCTGCATGCGCGTGCTCACCTTCGCGCGCAGCACCGTATGCCCCGCACGCGATTCGATGCCCACCCAGTCGCCGTCGCGAATGCCGCGATCCTCGGCATCGACGGGATGCACCTCCAGACGATCCTCTTCGTGCCAGCGCGAGTTCTCGGTGCGCCGCGTCTGCGCGCCCACGTTGTACTGCGACAGGATGCGCCCGGTCGTGAGCAGCAGCGGGAAGCGGCGCGTGACCTTCTCCGGCGAGGCGATGAACTTCGTGATGACGAACTTGCCCTTGCCGCGCACGAATCCGTCGATATGCATGATCGGCGTGCCGTCGGGCGCCTGCTCGTTGCACGGCCACTGGATGCTGCCCATTTCGTCGAGCCGCTTGTACGAGACGCCGTGGAAAGTCGGCGTGAGACGCGCGATCTCGTCCATGATCTGCGACGGATGCGTGTAGTCCATCTCGTAGCCGAGCGCGCGGGCGAGCAGGATCGTCGCTTCCCAGTCGGCGTAACCGGCGATCGGCGGCATCACCTTGCGCACGCGCGAAATGCGGCGTTCGGCATTGGTGAAGGTGCCGTCTTTTTCGAGGAACGACGAACCCGGCAGCAGCACATGCGCGTACTTCGCCGTCTCGTTCAGGAAAATATCCTGCACGACGATACATTCCATCGACGACAGCGCCGCCGCCACATGCTGCGTGTTCGGATCGGACTGGACGATGTCCTCGCCCTGGCAGTAGAGGCCCATGAACGTGCCGTCGAGCGCCGCTTCGAACATGTTCGGAATGCGCAGTCCCGGCTCGCTTTGCAGCGCGACGTTCCAGGCATCTTCGAACAGCGCGCGCACATTCGCATCGCCCACATGGCGATAGCCCGGCAGCTCGTGCGGGAACGAACCCATATCGCACGAACCCTGCACGTTGTTCTGGCCGCGCAGCGGATTCACGCCCACGCCTTCGCGGCCGATGTTGCCCGTGGCCATGGCGAGATTGGCGATGCCCATCACCATCGTCGAGCCTTGCGCGTGTTCCGTCACGCCCAGGCCGTAGTAGATCGCCGAGTTGCCCTGGCGCGCGTAGAGCCGCGCGGCCGCGCGCACCTGATCGGCAGGCACGCCCGTGAGCGCTTCCATCGCTTCCGGCGAGTTCTCCGGCAGCGCGACGAAATCGCGCCATTGCTCGAACGCGCGCGTCTCGCAGCGCTCCGCCACGAACGCTTCGTTGACCAGACCTTCGGTGACGATCACGTGCGCGAGCGAGTTGACCATCGCCACGTTGGTGCCGGGGCGCAGTTGCAGATGATGCTCGGCCTTCACGTGCGCGGTATCGACGATATCGATACGGCGCGGATCGACGACGATCAGCTTCGCGCCCTGACGCACGCGGCGCTTCAGACGCGAGCCGAACACCGGATGCCCGTCGGTCGGATTCGCGCCGATCACCATGATCACGTCGGAATAGTCGACGGAGGCGAACGTCTGCGTGCCGGCCGATTCGCCGAGCGTGGTCTTGAGGCCGTAACCCGTGGGCGAATGGCACACGCGCGCGCAGGTATCGACATTGTTATTGCCGAACGCGGCGCGCACGAGTTTCTGCACGAGATAGGTTTCTTCGTTCGTGCAGCGCGACGACGTAATCCCGCCGATCGAATCGCGCCCGTGCTTCGCCTGGATGCGGCGGAATTCGCTGGCCGCGTAGTTGATCGCTTCTTCCCAGCTGACTTCGCGCCACGGATCGGTGATCTTCGCGCGGATCATCGGCTTCTTGATGCGGTCCTTGTGCGTGGCATAACCCCACGCGAAACGGCCCTTCACGCAGGCGTGACCTTCGTTCGCCTGACCGTTCTTGTGCGGCACCATGCGCACGACCTGATTGCCCTTCATCTCGGCCTTGAACGAGCAGCCGACCCCGCAATACGCGCAGGTCGTCACGACCGAATGTTCGGCCTGGCCGAGCATCACGACGCTCTTTTCCTGCAAGGTCGCGGTGGGGCAGGCGGCCACGCACGCGCCGCACGAAACGCATTCCGATTCCATGAACGGCTCGCTCGCGCCCGCGGCGACGCGCGATTCGAAGCCGCGCGCGGCAATCGTCAGCGCGAAGGTGCCTTGCGTTTCTTCGCAGGCGCGCACGCAGCGATTGCAGACGATGCACTTCGACGGATCGTAGGTGAAGTACGGGTTCGATTCGTCCTTCTGATCCTTGAGGTGATTCGCGCCATCGAAGCCGTAGCGCACTTCGCGCAGGCCCGTCACGCCGGCCATGTCCTGCAGTTCGCAGTCGCCGTTGGCGGGGCAGGTGAGACAGTCGAGCGGGTGATCGGAGATGTACAGCTCCATCACGTTGCGGCGCAGCTTGTGCAGACGATCGGTTTGCGTGCGCACCTTCATGCCCGCTTCGACGGGCGTCGTGCACGAAGCCGGATAACCGCGCCGGCCTTCGATTTCGACCAGACACAGACGGCACGAGCCGAACGGTTCCAGCGAATCGGTCGCGCAGAGCTTGGGCACGTTGATGCCCGCTTCGATCGAGGCGCGCATCACGGACGTGCCCGCCGGCACCGTGACCGGCTGGCCGTCGATTTCGAGCGTGACGTCGATATCGGCGTGGCGCAGCGGCGTGCCGTAATCGGTGTCGTCGAATGGCGAGCGGGCATTGGCCTTGTTCATCGCCGCCGATTTGCAGGCGCAATTGCCGGAACCGCAACCACCGGCTTGGGAGAGCGTGTCGGACATGCTGGTTCCTTGTTCAGGCTGCGGTGGCCGGTTGTACAGCGGGTTCGAGACCAAAATCTTCAGGGAAATGATCGAGCGCGGAAAGCACCGGGAAGGGCGTCATGCCGCCCATCGCGCACAGCGAACCGGACACCATCGTGTCGCACAGATCGCGCAGCAGCGTGACCTGTTTTTCGGAGGTGTCGCCTTGGCGGATCTTCGCAATCACTTCGACGCCGCGCGTCGAGCCGATGCGGCACGGCGTGCACTTGCCGCAGGATTCGAGCGTGCAGAACGCCATCGCGTATTGCGCGAGTTCGGCGAGATTCGAAGTGTCGTCGTGCACCACGATGCCGCCGTGGCCCACGACCGCGCCGACGGCCGCATACGCTTCGTAGTCCATCGGAATGTCCCACTGGCTTTCGGGCAGATAGGTGCCGAGCGGGCCGCCCACCTGCACGGCGCGCGCAGGACGGCCACTTGCGGTGCCGCCGCCGTAATCGACCATCAGTTCGCGCAGCGTCACGCCGAACGCGAGTTCGACCAGACCGCCGCGCGCGATATTGCCGGCAAGCTGGAACGGCAGCGTGCCGCGCGAGCGGCCCATGCCGAAATCCTTGTAGAACGCCGCGCCCTTCGCAAAGATGATCGGCACCGTAGCGAGCGTGATGACGTTGTTGATGACCGTCGGCTTGCCGTAGAGACCGGCCAGCGCGGGCAGCGGCGGCTTGGCGCGCACGATGCCGCGCTTGCCTTCGAGCGATTCGAGCAGCGCGGTTTCTTCGCCGCACACATACGCGCCCGCGCCCTTGGCGACGAACAGATCGAAGCGCTTGCCGCTGCCGAGCACATCGTCGCCGAGCCAGCCCGCGGCGCGCGCACGCTGGATGGCTTCCTCGAGCGTGGCGATCGAATGCGGATACTCGCTGCGCACATAGATATGGCCGACCGTCGCGCCCACCGTGATGCCCGCGATCGTCATGCCTTCGATCAGCACGTAGGGATCGCTTTCCATCACGAGGCGATCGGAGAACGTGCCCGAATCGCCTTCGTCGGCGTTGCAGACGATGTACTTCTGATCGGCCTGCGCCTGCGCGACCGTGCGCCACTTGATGCCGGCCGGGAAGGCCGCGCCGCCGCGTCCGCGCAGACCCGATTCGATCAGGGCGTCGCAGGCCTGGGCGCTGGCGGTCTGCAGCGCATTGCGCAAACCTTCGAGGCCGCCGTGCGCGACGTAGTCGTCGGTCGACAGCGGATCGGTAATGCCGATGCGCGCGAAGGTCAGGCGCTGCTGGCGGCTCAGATACGGAATCTGCTCGACGAGACCGACGCCGCTGGCGTGCTGGCCGCCGCGCACGAAGTCGCTGTCGAACAGCGCGCCGACATCGCCTTCATCGACATTCGCGTAGCCGACGCGGCCGTCCGGCGTCTCGACTTCGACGAGCGGTTCGAGATAGAGCAGGCCGCGCGAACCGTTGCGCACGAGTTCGATGTCGATGCCGCGTGCGGCGGCTTCGCGCTGGATCGCGGCGGCGACTTCATCGGCGCCCAAAGCCAGCGCGGACGAATCGCGAGGAACGTAGATACGCGTCATGCGGCCTCCTCGGTGCGGGCGGTGGAAGCCGCGACGGCCTTCGCCAGCAGCCTGTCGAACTTCTGCGGGGTCACTTTTGCGTGCAGCGTGCCGTTAATCATCATGGCGGGCGACAGCGCGCACTGGCCGAGGCAATAGACCGATTCCAGCGCGACGCCTTCGCCCGAAGCCTGCTCGTCATGCGAGTGCGCGCCGAAGTGGCATCCCGTATGCGCTTCGGCATGCTGTGCGAGCGCTTCGCTGCCCATGCTGCGGCACGCCTCGGCGCGACAAAGCTGGACGACGACCGGCGCGGGCGGCGCGGTGCGGAAATGGTGGTAGTAGGTGAGGACGCCGTGCACTTCGGCGCGCGAGAGATTCAACGCTTTACCGAGCGGCCCGACCGTGTCGGGCGGCACGTAACCGAGTTCGTCCTGAATGGCGTGCAGGATCGCCAGCAGGGTGCGGCCCGGCAGCGCGTGACGCTGCACGAGGGCATCAGCCGAAGCCGCTATCGGCGTGGCCGATTGCGGATTTGTCTCGTCCATTGTGAGGCTCCTCCAGGGGCATATATGCACTTGTTATTCATAAAGTGTGCATCTATGCTGGGGTTGTCTTGTTGTATGGACGAACAATAGGCCCGTAGAATGGCCGTTGCAATAGGAAGGAAGACTTCATAATGATCAAGGTCGATTGCCAGGCGCAACTGGTCGTGCGCGACGCGGATGGCCGCGAGGCAAGCCTGACGGACGTTGTGCCGCTACTCGCGCTCGTCGCGGAAGAAGGCAGCATCGCGCAGGCCGCGCAGCGTAAGGGTTTGTCCTATCGCCATGCGTGGGGTTTGTTGCGCGATGTCGAAGAGCGCCTGGGCGGCGCGCTGATCGCCAAGGCGCGCGGGCGCGGTTCGGTGCTTTCGGAACTGGGCGAGGCGGTGCTGCGCTCGCAGCGGCTGTGCACCGAGCGTCTGCATGGCAATCTCCAGGCGCTCGCCAGCGAAGTGGCGAGCGACCTCAATCGCTGGCTGGCGCCCGACGTGCAGGATCTGCGCATCCACGCTTCGCATGGCTATGCGGTGGCGGCGCTGGTGACGGCGCTGGTTGGCGATCAGGTGCCGGTGGAAATCAAATACCGCGATAGCGCCGACGCCATCACGGCGCTGGCGCGTGGCGAATGCGATCTGGCGGGCTTCCATCTGCCGCGCGGCGATTTCCGCGCCGCCTGCGCCGACGCCTATCGCAACTGGCTCGATCCGCAGCGTCACGTGCTGGTGCATCTGACGCGGCGCAAGCAGGGCTTGTTTGTCGGGCGTGGCAACCCGCGTCAGGTGACGGGTCTCGCCGATCTCGCGCGCGGTGACATCCGCTTCGTCAACCGGCAACCAGGCTCGGGCACGCGACTGCTGATCGATCTGCTGCTCACGCGTATCGGCGTCGATCCGGATCGCGTGAACGGCTATGCGTCGTCCGAACTCACGCATTCGGCGATCGCGGCCTTCGTGGCCAGCGGCATGGCCGATGTGGGCTTCGGCGTGGAGCCGGCGGCGCATCACTTCGGCCTCGACTTCATCCCCATCGTCGACGAGGACTATTACTTCGCCTGCGATCGCGCCCAGCTCGAACGCGAGCCGCTGGCTGCCGTGCTCGAACTGCTGCGCGGCGCGCCGTTTCGCGAGGCGGTGGCGCGGCTGGAAGGCTACGACCCGGGCGAGTGCGGCACGGTGGTGCCGCTGGGCGAGGGCTGGTCGGGGCAGGTGTTCGCGGCTTAAGGTGCGGTGGCGGTTGTAACGCGGAGCAATATCTCCGTAAGCCTACGCTGCAGAACCCGCCGCTTTTTGTGATACTTTCGACCGGTATAAGCTCCCCCGTTCCAGATGCGCGCAGTCCGCGCCGATCGACCATGAAATTTTTGCTGAATGTTTGTGCAGCTGCTGCAACCGCAGGCGCGCTGTTTGCCACCGTCAACGTCGCTTTCGCGCAGAACTCGCCCGGCGTGCCGGGCGGCATCCTGACCGACGAATTCCGTCTTCAGGAACATCCGCAGATGCAATTCGCCGCGTCCGCGCCGTCCGCTAAATATCAGCACGGCAAGGCATCGTCAATGCGCAAGAAGGGTGATCTCGGCGATCCGAATGGCTGTAATCTGCAATGCCCGCAAGATAATTAATTGTTGCGGGATTTACAAATTGTTTTGAAATGAAAGGCGGCGCGTTTGCGCCGCTTTTTATTTATGGCAGATTTATTGCAGTGCAAAAACAAAAAACTCGCGAAGCTTTAAAAAGCTTTCGCGAGTTTTTTATATTGCTGCAACAAATTCTGGTGGAGCCGGCGGGAATCGAACCCGCGTCCAGAAGCAGTCCATAAACAGTTCTACATGCGTAGTTCTGTCATTTGATTTAACCGGAGCGACGCGGACGAACACGCTGCGCTACGGCGATTCACTAGGTTTTCGACTCTGGCGTCGTGACGCCGACAGAGCTTAACTGACGTATATGACCTCTGGCGGTATTGCTACCGGTCTTGCGACACTAGCCCGTCAGTGAGCCAGGCAGAGGACGGCGGCCCTTAGGCTGCCAGTGCGAACGTTTCGTCGTTTGCAGTTACGTTTTTCCCATTGATTAACGAGGTGACGGGTCCTCGGCATGCCCTGCCTACTTCATAACCCCTGTCGAAACCAGGTCGGCCCCAGAGGAAGGAACGATTATCCCATAGTTCGGCAGATGAGGCGAACCGTGCCCTTTTCAAGCGGCGCGGTGCACGCTCAATCGGCGCTCAGCCGCGCTGGCCCACGAACTGGAGCTGCGCGAACAGGGCTTCGGCCGTATCGGCGACGAAGTCTGCGTTCCACTGCGCAGGCGGCTCCACGTTGCCACAGTAACCGTAGGCGGCGGCGATGGTCGCCATGCCGGCCGCCTGGCCCGCCTGGATGTCGCGCAGGTCGTCGCCCACGTAGACCACGCGAGTAGGCTCGATGCCGAGCGCCTGCGCCGCGTGTAGCAGCGGGGCGGGGTGCGGCTTCGAATACGGTGTCGTATCGCCGCTGACGACGCAGGCCGCGCGCGTGTCGAGGTGCATGAGCTTGACGAGCGGATCGGTCAGGCGCGCGACCTTGTTGGTCACGATGCCCCAGCGCACGCCGCGCGCATCGAGATCGTCGAGCACGGCGTCGATGCCGGCGAACAGCGCCGTTTCCACGCGCAGATTCGCCGCGTAGTTGGCGAGGAATTCCTCGCGCATCGCTGCGAACTCGCGGTCGTCCGGGCCGATGCCGAAGGCGCCGCCGATCAGGCCTCGCGCACCCGCGGAGGCGAGCGGGCGCAGCTTCTCGTAGGGCGCGGGCGCAAGACCGCGCGCGTGGCGCATCTGGTTGACGGCGGCGGCGAGGTCGGGCGCCGTATCGGCGAGCGTGCCGTCGAAGTCGAACAGGACGGCGTCGCAGGCGCGCAGCGCCGTGCCGTCCACGGACGGAGTGTCAGGCGTGTTCTGGGTCATGTCGGAGATGAAGTGCGGGCGCCGGTTCAGGCTTCGCGCCGGCAGGCGATCATATAGTTGACGCTCGAATCGTTCGACAGCGCGAAGCGACGCGTGAGCGGGTTGTACGTGATGCCCTTGATCTCGGCCGTCGTCAGACCGGCTTGACGCGCAAAGCTGGCCAGTTCCGAGGGACGGATGAAACGCTCGTAGTCGTGCGTGCCCTTGGGCAGCATCTGCGCGATGTATTCCGCGCCGATCACGGCCAGCAGATAGGACTTCACATTGCGGTTGAGCGTGGAGAAGAACACCCAACCGCCCGGCTTCACAAGCGTTGCGCACGCTTTCACCACGCTCAGCGGCTCGGGCACGTGCTCGAGCATTTCCATGCAGGTGACGACGTCGAACGAGCCCGGCTCGCGTGCCGCGATCGCTTCGGCGGCGATCTCTTCGTATTCCAGCGTGATGCCGCTTTCGAGGCTATGCAGGTCGGCTACGCCCAGCGCTTCGCTGGACAGGTCGATGCCTTTCACGTTGGCGCCGAGTCCCGCCATCGATTCCGACAGGATGCCGCCGCCGCAACCGATATCGAGCACGCGCTTGCCGCCCAGATGCGCGTGGCTGTCGATCCAGCCGAGACGAATGGGATTCAGCTCGTGCAGCGGCTTGAACTCCGCGTTCGGGTCCCACCAGCGATGAGCGAGATCGCTGAATTTCTGCAGTTCGTGGGGATCGGCATTCGTCATGTCGGATTGGCCTGAAGCGCGCAAGCGAGGGTGGAACAAGCCCAGAGTATAAAGGCGAGCGCCTTTGACGGCAAAACAGGGCGGCATAGCGCGCGCCGCTTTGCGGGTCTTGTCAGCAGACGCCATGCCCGGACGATGACGGGCAGGTGAGGGCGGATAGCGGCAGATCGGCGTGCGATCCAGACCGATCGCGCAATAAAAAAACCCCGCCGGAGCGGGGTTTTGAGTCGTGCTGTCGCAGCTCGCAGATTACTGCTTTTGCGTGCCGACGACTTCGACTTCCACGCGGCGATCCGGTGCGAGGCACGAGATCAGCTGCTTGCGGTTCTTCTGGTTGCAACCAGTCGTAACCGGGTTGCGCTTGCCCTTGCCTTCCGTGTAGATACGCTCTGCCGGAACGCCCTTGCTGACCAGGTACGACTTGACTGCCTGCGCACGGCGCAGCGACAGACGGTCGTTGTAGGCAGCCGAGCCGATGCGGTCCGTGTAGCCGGTCGCAACGACGACTTCGAGGTTCAGAGCCTGGATCTTGCTTGCCAGATCGTCCAGCTTTTCCTTGCCAGCCGGCTTCAGGACAGCCTTGTCGAAGTCGAACAGGGCGTCAGCTTGATACGTGATCTTCTGGCTCGTGATAGCCGGAGCAACCGGAGCGACCGGCGGCGTCGGTGCCTGGGCGACCAGCGCGCCATCGCACTTTGCGTTGGCCGTGGCCGGCGTCCAGAATGCATCGCGCCAGCAAAGCTCGTTCGTGCCGTTCATCCACACGTATTCGCCGGTACCATTCACCCAGTTGTCATTGACGGCTTGTCGCGACGCCGGCACCGATTGTGCCTGTGCGGTTGCAGCGACTACTGCGGTAGCTGCAATGAACGCGAGCTTTGAAAGTTTATTCATATTTCTCCTCTCGAAATTGAGATTACCGCAGGTTTACTGCGAGCCATATGACGAAGACAAGTCATACATTGCTCGAAGTATAACATTGGCGCGTTGTGGGGCACGTCTTGTGTAGACTTCGAGCGGTGTCTAACTCTTTGTGCGTTCGCATTTTGCCATATCGTTCCCTTCCGACGATAAAAAAAATCCGCCCCTTACTTTTGGGCCCTGGCGAATGTGGTAGGTCCGCAACAAAAAGTTCCCGCTCGATTGCCTGGTAGTCTGCCTGGTACCTGGGCGGGCGCAAGCCATCATCGATCAAGTGCTGCGCATTGTCATAAGCAGGACGTAAATGCCTGCGTTTCTGTCGCGCGCAGATGACTCCTATATGACTCGCATAGGACTTTTATGCCTCGCATCCAGGCGGGATTTCCTTAATTGCTTTGCGAATTCATAGCGCAATCCGCAGATTAATCGGCGGGTCAATCCACGGGTCAATCCGCGCCTGGTCGTTTGAGCCTTTCTGAGCCGTTCGGACTCACCCCTCTAATAGGTATACGTACATCGTGCCCGGACGGCGGGCGGGGGTGCCGCGCATGATAGAATCGGAAGATTGCGCTGCGTCTGCGGCGTCCATGCGACAGCAGGGTGCGTTGCGCGGCTTCCGGCGGCTTTTGCCGGTAGCACCGCGCGTGCCTGACAACGACATCGATAATGGATCAATTCGCCAAAGAGACTCTGCCTATCTCCCTCGAGGAGGAAATGCGCCGCTCGTATCTCGATTACGCGATGAGCGTGATCGTCGGGCGGGCACTTCCGGATGTGCGCGACGGCCTCAAGCCCGTGCACCGTCGCGTGCTGTACGCGATGCACGAGTTGAACAACGACTGGAATCGCGCCTATAAGAAGTCGGCGCGTATCGTCGGCGACGTGATCGGTAAATACCACCCGCACGGCGACACGGCGGTGTACGACACCATCGTGCGTATGGCGCAGAACTTCTCGCTGCGCTACATGCTGGTCGACGGCCAGGGCAACTTCGGTTCGATCGACGGCGACAACGCCGCGGCCATGCGTTACACCGAAATCCGCATGGCGAAGATCGGTCACGAATTGCTGGCCGACATCGACAAGGAAACGGTCGACTTCGGGCCGAACTACGACGGCAGCGAAAGCGAGCCGCTGATCCTGCCCGCGCGCATTCCGAACCTGCTGATCAACGGCTCGTCGGGTATCGCGGTCGGCATGGCCACGAATATTCCGCCGCACAATCTCAACGAAGTTGTCGACGCCTGCCAGCACCTGCTGAAAAATCCCCAGGCCACGATCGACGAGTTGATCGAGATCATTCCCGCACCCGATTTCCCGACCGCCGGCATTATTTATGGCGTCGCGGGCGTGCGCGATGGCTATCGCACCGGCCGCGGCCGCGTGGTGATGCGCGCCGCCACGCACTTCGAAGAGATCGATCGCGGCCAGCGCATGGCGATCATCGTCGACGAACTGCCGTATCAGGTGAACAAGCGTTCGCTGCTCGAGCGCATCGCCGAACTGGTCAACGAGAAGAAGCTCGAAGGTATTTCCGACATCCGCGACGAGTCCGACAAGAGCGGCATGCGTGTCGTGATCGAGCTCAAGCGCGGCGAAGTGCCCGAGGTCATTCTCAACAACCTTTACAAGGCGACGCAGCTGCAGGACACGTTCGGCATGAACATGGTCGCGCTGGTGGATAACCAGCCGAAGCTGCTGAACCTGAAGGAAATGCTCTACCATTTCCTGTCGCACCGTCGTGAAGTGCTCACGCGCCGCACGGTGTACGAGCTGCGCAAGGCGCGCGAACGCGGTCACGTGCTGGAAGGCCTGGCCGTTGCGCTGGCGAACATCGACGAATTCATCGCCATCATCAAGGCAGCGCCTACGCCGCCGATCGCGAAGCAGGAGTTGATGAACCGTCCGTGGGATTCGTCGCTGGTGCGCGAGATGCTCACGCGCGCCGAGCAGGACAACGCCACGGCGGGCGGGCGCGATGCCTATCGTCCGGAAGGCCTCAACCCGCTGTACGGCATGCAGGGCGACGGTCTCTATCGTCTGTCCGACACGCAGGCGCAGGAAATCCTGCAAATGCGTCTGCAACGCCTGACGGGTCTGGAGCAGGACAAGATCATCGGCGAGTACCGCGAAGTCATGGCCCAGATCGCCGACCTGCTGGACATCCTGTCGCGCCCCGAGCGCGTCACGGTGATGATTTCCGACGAACTCACCGCGATCAAGAGCGAATTCGGCGACGCCCGCCGCTCGAAGATCGAGCTGAACGCGACGGAACTGAACACCGAAGACCTGATCACGCCGCAGGACATGGTCGTGACCATGTCGCACGCCGGTTACGTGAAGTCGCAGCCGCTGTCCGAATATCGCGCGCAGAAGCGCGGCGGTCGCGGCAAGCAGGCGACCTCGATGAAGGACGACGACTGGATCGACACGCTCTTCATCGCCAATACGCACGACCACATCCTGTGTTTCTCGAACCGTGGCCGCGTGTATTGGGTCAAGGTCTATGAGGTTCCGCAAGGTTCGCGCAATTCGCGCGGCCGTCCGATCGTGAACATGTTCCCGCTGCAGGACGGCGAGAAGATCACGGTGGTGCTGCCGGTGAAGGAATTCTCGGCCGACAAGTTCGTCTTTATGGCGACGGCTCTGGGTACGGTCAAGAAGACGCCGCTCGAAGCCTTCAGCCGCCCGTTGCGCAAGGGTATTATTGCGGTCGGTCTGGATGACGGCGATTACCTGATCGGCGCAGCCATCACCGACGGCGCGCACGACGTCATGCTGTTCTCGGACGCAGGCAAGGCCGTGCGCTTCGACGAAAACGACGTGCGCCCGATGGGCCGCGAGGCACGCGGCGTGCGCGGCATGCAGCTCGACGACACCCAGCAGGTCATTGCCCTGCTGGTGGCCGGCGACGAACAGCAGTCCGTGCTGACCGCAACCGAAAACGGTTACGGCAAGCGCACGCCGATCACCGAGTACACGCGTCACGGCCGCGGCACCAAGGGCATGATTGCGATCCAGACGTCGGAGCGCAACGGCAAGGTGGTGGCGGCGACGCTGGTGGACCCGGAAGCCCAGATCATGCTGATCACGACCACGGGCGTGCTGATTCGCACGCGCGTTTCGGAGATTCGCGAAATGGGCCGTGCAACGCAAGGTGTTACACTCATCAGCCTTGACGAAGGCACGAAGCTCTCGGGTCTGCAGCAGGTTGCCGAAGCGGAAGACGCCGACGGCGACATCGCTGAAGGCGAGGGCGAAAGCGAGGAGTAAGGCTAGGCCCGCAGGACTGAACGGCCCGCGCGAGCGGGCCGCGTCGTGTCAGGCGTCTGGTGGGCTTCTTCGGGTGCTTTCGGTGTGCGTCCGGGTGGCCGCATCAAGTGGCTGTTGAGTGTTGGTATCGGTTTGCCGGTGGCGGCGTGACAGCACAGAAGTGCTGAACGGCGCTGCAGGTTCTGAATGAATGCCGGGTGGATTGGGCAGCGGGTGCAGGGGTCGCGGAACAGACCGCGACCGGCCTGAATCAGGCGCGCCCCGCGTCCGCCGGGCAGGCAATTCGATTAATTTCACAGAGGGAGTAATGATGCAAAAACGATTCAAGCAGGTTATGTTGCTGGCCGCTCTCGTGCCGACGTTTGCCATGGCTCAGGCGCTCCAGTCCCAGGCGCCCGCACAGGCTCCGGCTGCAGCCGCAGCACCGATCGATTCGGCCAAGCAAGCCGCGATCAAGGACCTGCTGGACGCGATCGACGCGCAGAAGCTCGTCGGCGCAATCGGCAACAGCGCACAGATGCAGGCCAAGCAGCTCGTGCCGGCGATCCTCTCGGACGCGCTGTCGGAAAACAAGACGATGACGGACAAGCAGAAGCAAGCTGCTGTCCCGACGCTGCAGAAGAACGCAGTGCCGAAGCTGGTTGACGGCGCAGGCCAGGTCTTCAACACGGACGGCTTCAAGCAGGACGCCATGGAAGCTCAGTACGAAGCTTACGCAAAGTACTACAGCACCCAGGAAATCAAGGACCTGACGTCGTTCTACCGCAGCCCGACCGGCCGCAAGTTCATTCAGGTGCAAGACCAGGTTGGCCGCGATGTGGTCAACGGCCTGATGCAGAAGTACATGCCGCAATCGATCAAGGCAACGCGCGACCAGGCTGACAAGGAAGTCGCTTCGGTCAAGCCGGGCAAGTAAATCCCGCCTGTCGACGATCCCGTTCGCCGTCGCATCGGTTTAAGCGCACGGTAAACGCGGGTCAGATCGAGCCGCCTTGCCCGGAAACCCTGCGTTGGCGGGTTCCCGGCGACAATGCGATAATGGCCGTTTGCGCGATAAGCGCAGACGGCCATTTTCTTTTTCCGGCGCGTCCCGGCCTCCACCGCCGCAGCGCCCGCCTCGGGATCTCCAAACGATGCGCGTTTTCAACTTCTCCGCCGGACCGGCTGCACTGCCTGAAGAAGTCCTCCGTCAGGCTGCCGACGAAATGCTCGACTGGCACGGCAGCGGCATGGGCGTGATGGAAATGAGCCATCGCGGCCCTGAATTCATGCAGATTCACAGCGAAGCGCTGCTCGATCTGCGCGAACTGATGCAGGTGCCCGCGAGCCACCAGATCCTGTTCCTGCAGGGCGGCGGCATCGGCGAAAACGCCATCGTGCCGATGAACCTGTTCGGTTCGAAGCCGCGCGCGGATTTCGTTATCACCGGGTCGTGGTCGCAGAAATCGCAGAAGGAAGCGCTCAAGTACGGCGCCTCGCATATCGCTGCGACGGGCCGCACGCAAGACGGTTTCACGCACTCGCCGCCGAAGGGCGAATGGCAGCTTTCCGACGATCCCGCCTACGTGCATCTGTGCACGAACGAGACGATCGACGGCGTCGAAACCTTCGAGATTCCCGACCTCGGCGATATCCCGCTTGTCGCGGATGCCTCGTCGCACATCCTGTCGCGCCCGATGGACATCGCCAAATACGGCGTGCTCTACGGCGGCGCGCAGAAGAATATCGGCATGGCGGGGGTGACGGTGCTGATCGTGCGCGAGGATCTGCTCGACCGCGCGATGCCGATCTGCCCGTCGGCGTTCGAATGGAAGACGGTCGCCGCCAACAATTCCATGTTCAACACGCCGCCCACCTACGCGATCTATATCGCGGGCCTCGTGTTCAAGTGGTTGAAGCGCCAGGGTGGCCTCGAAGCCATCGAAGCGCGCAATATCGAAAAAGCGCAGCTGCTCTACGACACGATCGACACGAGCGGTTTCTACATCAACAAGGTGGAGCGCCGCGCGCGCTCGCGGATGAACGTACCGTTCTTCCTCGCCGATGAAACACGTAATGATGATTTCCTGGCCGGCGCGAAGGCGCGCGGGCTTCTGCAGCTGAAGGGCCACAAGTCCGTCGGCGGCATGCGGGCGTCGATTTACAACGCGGTGCCGCTCGAAGCAGTGCAGGCACTGGTCGAGTACATGAAGGAATTCGAGGCGAAGCACGCTTGAAGCGCGCTTGACGCCTTATCGATATTTCCTCTCAGATTGCCGGTTTCACGCATGGACGACGAACTTAATTCACAACTCAAGCCGTTGCGCGAGCGCATCGACGCCATCGACGCGCAGCTCATCGCGCTCCTGAACCAGCGCGCTTCGGTTGCGCTCGAAGTGGGCGAGGTCAAGAAGCACTTCAACGCGCCCGTGTTTCGCCCGGAGCGCGAGCTTCAGGTGATCGAGCGCCTGCAGAATCTCAGCGACGGCCCGCTCGGCAACGATCACATCAGCGCGATCTGGCGCGAGATCATGGCCGCGAGCCGCTCGCTCGAAAAGACCATCACGGCGGCCTTCCTCGGGCCGGTCGGCACCTATAGCGAACAGGCGATGTACGCGTACTTCGGTCAGTCGATCGAAGGTCTGCCGTGCCCGTCGATCGACGAGGTGTTCCGTGCGGTCGAGTCGGGCACTTCCGAATTCGGCGTCGTGCCGGTCGAGAATTCGGCGGAAGGCGCGGTGTCGCGCACGCTCGATCTGCTCCTGCAGACGCAGCTCGTGATCGGCGGCGAAATCGCCTTGCCGATCCAGCACAACCTGATGACGCAAAGCGGCAAGCTCGCCGGTGTGACGCGCGTGTGCGCGCATCCGCAGGCGCTTGCGCAGTGCCAGCACTGGCTGACGGCGAATGCGCCGCATCTGGAGCGCCAGGCGGTGTCGAGCAACGCGGAAGCTGCGCGCCTTGCCTCGCAAGATCCGACGGTCGCGGCCATCGCGGGCGAGCGTGCGGCTACGCACTACGGCCTTTTGATCGCCAACGCGCTGATCCAGGACGATCCGCATAACCGCACGCGCTTCGTGATGATCGGCAAGCAGCCGGCGGGTGTGTCGGGTCACGATCAGACGTCGATGATCGTCTCGGTGAAGAACGAGCCGGGCGCGGTCTACAAGCTGCTCGAACCGCTCGCGCGCCACGGTGTCTCGATGACGCGTTTCGAGTCGCGTCCGGCGCGTGTCGGCACGTGGGAGTACTACTTCTATATCGATTTCGAAGGCCATCGCGACGACCCGGCGGTCGCTGCGGCGCTCGACGAACTCGGCAAGAAGGCTGCGTTCCTCAAGATTCTCGGTTCGTATCCGCGTTCGCGCTGAGTTTGCGCTGACGTTCGCGCCGAGGTTTGCACGCCTGCCACGTTGCGTGCGCAGGCGCGTCGGCCCATCGGGCACAAGTCCCGCTTAAATCCGGTTCTGGAGAGATCCGCATGACCACGCCATTCGGCCCGTCCTATGTCCGAGAGATCGCGCCGTATGTCGCCGGCAAGCCGATTTCCGAAGTCGCGCGCGAATTCGGTCTCGACGAGGCGCGCATCGTGAAGCTCGCGTCGAACGAGAATCCGCTTGGCGTGCCCGAATCGGCGCAGCGCGCGATTGCGCAGGCAGCCGCCGAACTGGGCCGCTATCCTGATTCGAACGCGTTCGAGCTGAAGGCCGCGCTGGCCGCGCGCTACGACGTGCCGGCAGAATGGATCACGCTCGGCAACGGCAGCAACGATATCCTCGAAATCGCCGCGCATGCGTGCGTGGAGCGCGGTCAGTCGATCGTCTATTCGCAGTATTCGTTCGCGGGGTATGCGCTGGCGACTCAGGGTCTGGGCGCGCGTCATCGGGTGACGCCCGCCGTGCAGTACGGTCACGATCTCGACGCGATGCTCGCGGCGATTGCCGACGATACGCGGCTGGTGTTCGTCGCCAATCCGAACAACCCGACGGGCACGTTTATCGACGGTGCGGCGCTCGAAGCGTTCATCGCCAGGGTGCCGGCGGACGTGGTCGTGGTGCTCGACGAGGCGTACACGGAATATCTCGCGGCCGACAAGCGCTACGACTCAATCGAGTGGGTGCGGCGTTATCCGAACCTGGTGGTGTCGCGCACGTTCTCGAAGGCCTACGGGCTCGCAGGTCTGCGCATCGGGTTTGCGATTGCGCAGCCGGCGCTGACCGATCTGCTGAACCGTCTGCGCCAGCCGTTCAATGTGAACACGCTCGCGCAGGCTGCGGCCGTGGCGGCGCTAGGCGATACGGCGTATCTGGAAAAGAGCGCAGCGCTGAACGCCGAAGGCTATCGCACGCTGACGGCCGCGTTTGAGCGCATGGGTCTCGAATACGTGCCGTCGGACGGCAACTTCGTGCTGGTGCGCGTGGGGCAGGACGATGCGGCGGGCGATCGCGTGAATCTCGAACTGCTCAGGCAGGGCGTGATCGTGCGGCCGGTCGGCGGCTATGGCTTGCCGCAGTGGCTGCGCGTGACGATTGGTCTCGCCGACGAAAACGCAGCGTTCATCGCGGCGCTCGAGCGTTCGCTCGCGCCGGGTTGAGCGCGCAAACTTTTTACTTTTGGTGATCGCGTGAGCGCGTTTTCTTTCAAGAAGCTGGTGATTTTCGGCGTCGGCCTGATCGGCGGATCGCTGGCGCGCGGGCTGCGCGAGCGCGGCCAATGTGTGCCGGGCAGTGAGGTGATCGGCGTAGGGCGTCGTGCGCATTCCGTGGCGCGCGCGCTGGAACTGGGCGTGGTCGACGCAACCGCGACGTTCGACGACGACGCCGCGCTGGCGAAGGCGCTCGACGGCGCCGATCTCGTGCTGATCGCCGCGCCCGTCGCGCAGACGCAGATGCTGCTGGAGCGCATCGCGCCGCATCTGCAGCCGCAGACCATCGTCACCGATGCCGGCAGCACCAAGAGCGATGTGATCGCGGCCGCGCGCGCGGCGCTGGGCGCGCGCATCGGCCAGTTCGTGCCGGGTCATCCGATTGCGGGCCGCGAGTCGAGCGGCGTGGAAGCCGCGCTGCCCGATCTCTACGTGGGCCGCAACGTCGTACTGTGCCCGCTGCCGGAAAACGCGCCCGCGGATGTGGAGCGCATCGCGCAGATGTGGCGCGCCACCGGTGCCGTGATCGGCCAGATGAGCGCGGAGCAGCACGACCGCGTGTTCGCTTCGGTGAGCCATCTGCCGCACGTGCTCTCGTTCGCGCTGGTCGACCAGATTCTCGCCACGCCCGACGCCGAACTGAAATTCTCGTTCGCGGCGGGCGGTTTCCGCGATTTCACGCGCATTGCCGCGTCGAGCCCCGAAATGTGGCGCGACGTGTGCCTGGCGAACCGCACGGCGCTGCTGGCCGAGCTGGACGCCTACACTGAAGTGCTGGCGAAGCTGCGCACGGCCATCGACGCCGGTGACGGCGCGGCGCTGGAAACCGTGTTCGCGCGTTCGCGCGCGGCGCGCGAAGCGTGGCAGGAGCGCGGCGGCAAGCATGCCGTGCAGGGGGGAGTCAGCGCACCCTCGCAGGCAGGACCCGACAAGTAAGGCATCAGTCATGCGGCAGGGCCACTTTGATGCCATGCCGCACCATCAGGACACGCTCATGGAACACCTCGATCTCGGACCGTTCACCCGTGCGTCCGGCACGATCCGCCTGCCCGGCTCGAAGAGCATCTCGAACCGCGTGCTGCTGCTCGCCGCGCTCGCCGAAGGCGAAACGACGATCACGAATTTGCTCGACTCCGACGACACGCGCGTCATGCTCGACGCGCTGGAAAAGCTCGGCGTGAAGCTCAAGCGCGAAGACGACACCTGCGTCGTGCAGGGCACGCGCGGCGCCTTTACGGCCGTGCGCGCGGATCTCTTTCTCGGTAACGCCGGCACGGCGGTGCGCCCGCTCACGGCGGCGCTCGCGGTCAATGGCGGCGACTACCGGATTCATGGCGTGCCGCGCATGCACGAGCGCCCGATCGGCGATCTCGTCGACGGTCTGCGCCAGATCGGCGCCAAGATCGACTACGAAGAGAACGAAGGCTTTCCGCCGCTGCGCATCCGTCCCGCGCAGATCGATGTGAGCGCGCCGGTGCGCGTGCGCGGCGACGTGTCGAGCCAGTTCCTCACCTCGCTCTTGATGACGCTGCCGCTGGTGCGCGCCGAAGGCGGCGTGACGGTCGTCGAAATCGACGGCGAACTGATCTCCAAGCCGTATATCGAAATCACCATCAAGCTGATGGAGCGCTTCGGCGTGAAGGTCGAGCGTCACGGCTGGCATCGTTTCGAAGTGCCGGCGGGCGTGCGTTACCAGTCGCCGGGCAAGATCATGGTGGAAGGCGATGCGTCGTCGGCGTCGTATTTCCTCGCTGCGGGCGCCATTGGCGGCGGTCCGATCCGCGTGGAAGGCGTGGGCCGTTCGAGCATCCAGGGCGACGTCGCGTTCGCGGCCGCGCTCATGCGCATGGGCGCGAACGTCACGGTGGCCGACGACTGGATCGAGGTGCGCGGGATCGGCAACGATCACGGCAAGCTCGACCCGATCGACATGGATTTCAACCTGATTCCCGATGCGGCCATGACGATCGCCGTCGCCGCCTTGTTCGCCGACGGCGCGACCACGCTGCGCAATATCGCGAGCTGGCGCGTCAAGGAAACCGACCGCATCGCCGCGATGGCGACGGAATTGCGCAAGGTGGGCGCGGACGTGGAAGAGGGCCCGGACTATCTGATCGTGCGTCCGCCCGAGAAACTCACGCCGAATGCCGCGATCGACACCTACGACGATCACCGCATGGCCATGTGCTTCTCGCTCGTGAGCCTGGGCGGCGTGCCGGTGCGCATCAACGACCCGAAGTGCGTCGGCAAGACGTTCCCCGATTATTTCGAGCGCTTCCTGGCGCTCGCACAACCCTGAATCTTTCGTAGCCGAGTATCGTTGCCGAATGAAATCGACCCGTCCCTTTTACCCGACGCCCGTCATCGCGATCGACGGCCCGACCGCCTCCGGCAAGGGCACGGTGGCCACGCTGGTCGCCGCGCATCTCGGCTTTCACCTGCTCGACAGCGGGGCGTTGTATCGCCTGGCGGCACTCGCCAGCATCCGCTACACGATCGCCGCCGATGACGCCGATGGTCTTGCCAGGCTCATCGACGATCTCC
The DNA here is from genome assembly GCF_017104965.1 of Paraburkholderia sp. Ac-20340. Taxonomy (GTDB): domain Bacteria; phylum Pseudomonadota; class Gammaproteobacteria; order Burkholderiales; family Burkholderiaceae; genus Paraburkholderia. The sequence goes on along the minus strand of NZ_JAAGPR010000015.1, from coordinate 151,604 downwards.
ATATCACGTTCCGCGAAGGGCTCGCGCAGCTCGACGGCGTTGACGTTTCGAACGATATCCGCGCCGAGGAAGTGGGCAACCGCGCCTCGATGATCGCCGCGCATCCGTCCGTGCGCGCCGCGCTGGTGGCCCGTCAGCGGGCCTTCCGCAAGCTGCCGGGCCTCGTTGCCGACGGCCGCGACATGGGCACGGTGATCTTCCCGGATGCCGGTCTGAAGGTGTTCCTGACGGCCAGTGTGGAGGCCCGCGCGGCACGCCGGCATAAGCAATTGATCCAAAAAGGATTTTCTGCTAATATGGATGACTTGCTCCGGGATTTGCGTGAGCGCGACGCGCGTGACAGTAACCGCGCAGCCGCGCCGCTCAAGCCTGCAGCGGATGCGAAGCTTCTGGATACCTCGGCGCTGTCCATCGACCAGGCGGTCGAACAGGTCGTGCAGTGGTACCAGACCTTGCCCGTGCGTCATGTCGAAGCACACGGCAAGTCGCAGTAAGAATGCTGTAGAAATCGCAGTCAAGCAGTTGCAGTAAATGTAGTGGTGCCCTGCTGGGAAGCAGGGCGTGTCTTAACCCTTTAACCCCGTATGGCTTTTGCATCTGTGCCACGAGCGTAAGCGCTCCGGCCTCAACGCCCAACCGGCCTAGACAGGCTGGAAGCGCAGCAGAACCATGCAAATCCAGATTTTTATGTCCGACCTGCAAACCTCCACCCCGAATACCGAATCTTTTGCGGCTCTGTTTGAAGAGTCGCTGACCCGCCAGGACATGCGCGCCGGCGAAGTGATCTCCGCCGAAGTCGTGCGCGTTGACCACAACTTCGTGGTCGTCAACGCTGGCCTCAAGTCCGAAGCCTATATTCCGCTCGAAGAATTCCTGAACGACGCGGGTGAAGTGGAAGTGCAGGCGGGCGACTTCGTTTCCGTCGCGATCGACGCGCTGGAAAACGGCTACGGCGACACGATCCTGTCGCGCGACAAGGCGAAGCGTCTCGCTTCGTGGCTGTCGCTGGAAAAGGCTCTCGACAACAACGAACTCGTGACCGGCACGATCACGGGCAAGGTCAAGGGCGGCATGACCGTCATGGTCAACGGCATCCGCGCGTTCCTGCCGGGTTCGCTGGTTGACACGCGTCCGGTCAAGGACACGACCCCGTACGAAGGCAAGACCCTCGAATTCCGCGTCATCAAGCTCGACCGCAAGCGTAACAACGTCGTGCTGTCGCGCCGCGCAGTGATCGAAGCGACCCAAGGCGAAGAGCGCGCAAAGCTGCTCGAAACGCTGAAGGAAGGCGCGATCGTCAACGGCGTGGTCAAGAACATCACCGACTACGGCGCGTTCGTGGACCTCGGCGGCATCGACGGCCTGCTGCACATCACCGACATCGCATGGCGTCGCGTGCGTCACCCGTCGGAAGTTCTGTCGGTTGGCCAGGAAGTCACCGCCAAGATCCTCAAGTTCGACCAGGAAAAGAACCGCGTTTCGCTCGGTATCAAGCAACTGGGCGACGATCCGTGGGAAGGCATCTCGCGCCGTTACCCGTCGGGCACGCGCCTGTTCGGTAAGGTCACCAACATCACCGACTACGGCGCGTTCGTCGAAGTCGAATCGGGCATCGAAGGCCTGGTTCACGTGTCGGAAATGGACTGGACCAACAAGAACGTTGCTCCGTCGAAGGTTGTCCAGCTGGGCGACGAAGTCGAAGTCATGGTCCTCGAGATCGACGAAGACCGCCGCCGCATCTCGCTCGGCATGAAGCAGTGCAAGCCGAATCCGTGGGATGACTTCAGCCGCAACTTCAAGAAGGGCGACAAGCTGCAAGGCGCAATCAAGTCGATCACCGACTTCGGCGTCTTCATCGGTCTGCCGGGCGGCATCGACGGTCTGGTTCACCTGTCGGACCTGTCGTGGTCGGAAACGGGCGAAGAAGCTGTTCGCAAGTACAAGAAGGGCGACGAAGTCGAAGCTGTGGTTCTGGGCATCGACGTCGAGAAGGAACGCATTTCGCTCGGCATCAAGCAGCTCGAAGGCGACCCGTTCAGCAACTTCGTTGCTGTCAACGACAAGGGTTCGACGGTTGACGGCGTGGTCAAGTCGGTCGACGCAAAGGGTGCAGTTATCACCCTGAACGCCGACGTCGAAGGCTACCTGCGTGCTTCGGAAATCGCGCAAGACCGCGTGGAAGATGCTCGCAACGTGCTGAAGGAAGGCGACAAGGTCAACGCGATGATCATCAACATCGATCGCAAGTCGCGTGGCATCAACCTGTCGATCAAGGCCAAGGATTCGGCTGAGACGCAGGAAGCCCTGCGCAGCATGTCGACCGACACGGGCGCTGCCGCTACCGGCACGACCAACCTCGGCGCGCTGCTGAAGGCCAAGCTCGACGGCCAGAACCAGTAAGCCTCAAACGGGGGCAAGCTGAAGTATGACCAAATCTGAATTGGTCGCGCAGCTGGCTACGCGATTTCCGCAACTTGTCCTCAAGGATGCGGATTTCGCGGTCAAAACGATGCTCGATGCGATGTCCGAGGCGCTTGCCAAGGGTCATCGCATCGAAATTCGCGGCTTCGGCAGTTTCGGACTGAATCGCCGGCCGTCGCGCGTCGGACGCAATCCCAAGTCGGGTGAAAAAGTGTTGGTGCCTGAGAAGTTCGTGCCGCACTTCAAGCCGGGTAAGGAGCTGCGCGAGCGCGTGGACCGTCGTTCGGGCGAACCGCTGAAGGCGGAAGAGCCGGACGACGATCTGTAAGCGCCGCAGGGTATTGGCAGCGGTTACAGCCGTTGGCGGTCAATGCCAGATGGCCAGCATGGACCGAAGAAAGCGCAGGGTTTTTCGAAACCCGGCGCTTTTTTTTCGTCCGCGTTTTTTGCGTGGCCGTTTTTATCGTTCGCGGTTTTTATCTTTCGTTTTCTTTCGCGCTGTGAGGCGAGGTGAGGCCGTGTAAGGTGTGCCTGTCGGCCCATCTTGTTCGCCTTACCGTGCGGCTTCGTGCACGTGCCGGCTCGCGAGCCGTTCCATTACAATACGGGACACTTCGGCGCGGCCTATGCTGCGGCGCAGCAAGCCGGACAAGCCGGCGCTTTCCCGCAACTGCCAAGAGAATCCTTCATGAGATTGATCGCTTGGGTGATCCGTGTGCTGGTCTTCGTGCTGCTGCTCGTGCTCGCACTGGCCAACACGCAAACCACGACGCTGAACTTTCTGGCCGGCTATGCGTGGCAGGCCCCGCTCATCCTGATCGGGCTGGCGTTCTTTGTGGTCGGGCTACTGGCCGGTCTGCTTTCGGCGTTGCCGGCGATGTTCCGGCTGCGCATGGAAAACGGCCGCCTCAAGCGCGAACTGCGCACGGCGCGCGAAACGCCCGTGGTGCAGCCCGAACCGCCGCTGCCGCCGCTCATCTGATTCGAAACACCCGTCGCGCGTCAGCCGTGGCGCGCGGCATGAACACATACCATCGCTCGCATGGATCTCGATTTCTGGTGGCTCCTCGTTATTCCCGTCGCGTTTGCACTCGGCTGGATGGCGTCGCGCTACGACCTCAAGGCGCTGCTTTCCGAAAGCGCCAACTTGCCGCGCTCCTACTTTCGCGGCCTGAACTTCCTGCTCAACGAACAGCCGGACAAGGCCATCGATGCGTTTATCGAAGTCGCCAAGCTCGACCCTGAAACGGTCGAACTGCACTTCGCGCTCGGCAACCTGTTCCGGCGTCGCGGCGAAACCGATCGCGCGATCCGCGTGCATCAGAATCTGCTCTCGCGCGCCGACCTGCCCGTGAACGAGCGCGATCACGCGCTCTACGAACTCGGCCAGGACTTCCTGAAGGCCGGCATGCTCGACCGCGCGGAGGAAACCTTCAGCACGCTCAAGTCGGGCGACTATGCGCAGGGCGCACAGCGCGCGCTGCTCACGATCTACGAGATCGAGAAGGACTGGAACCGCTCGATCGATACGGCGCGTCTGCTCGAAACCATGGGCGCGCCTTCGCTCGAACTCGAAATCGCCCAGTTCCATTGCGAGCTTGCGCAGGAAGCCCTGCAGCGCAAGAACCCGGAAGAGGCGCGGCGCCAGCTCGGGCTCGCGCTCAAGGCGAATCCGCAGAACGTGCGCGCCACCATCCTCGCGGGCGATGTCGACGCCGCAAGCGGCGACGCGCAAAACGCGCTGGTTCAGTGGAAGCGCGTGGAAGCGCAGAATTCCTCCTATCTGCCGCTCGTCGCCGAAAAGATCATGAAGGCGTACGAGACCTTGGGCCGTGCGCCGGAAGGCGCGCAACTGCTCACCGAATGGGTCGATCGTCATTCGTCGAACGATCTGCTCGATGTGGCCTATAAATATGTAGCCGAGCAAAGCGGTCCCGACGCGGCGCACACGCTTGCGCGCACGCAGATGCAGAAGTCGCCGAATCTCGCCGGCATGACGCGTCTGCTCGAAGCGCAGCAGGCCAGCGCCGAAGAACCGCGCCGCAGCGAACTCGAACTGATGCGCAAGCTGATCCAGCAGCGCACCAAGAATCTGCCGCGTTACACGTGCCAGAACTGTGGTTTCCGGGCGCGCCTGTTCTACTGGCAATGTCCGGGTTGCAGCGGTTGGGAAACCTACGCGCCGCGCCGCGTCGAGCCGATTCCGGCGTCAAGCTGACGGGCTGATCTGAATCAGCCCGCGCACATGCAATATCAACATCCGAATCTGTCACCGGAGCGCGTATGAAAATCACCATTATCGGTACCGGCTACGTTGGCCTCGTCACCGGGGCGTGCCTTGCCGAAATCGGTCACGACGTGTTCTGCCTCGACGTCGATCCGCGCAAGATCGACATCCTGAACAACGGCGGCGTGCCGATCCATGAGCCGGGTCTGCTCGAACTGATCCAGCGCAACCGCAAGGCGCGCCGCATCACGTTTTCCACCGACATCGCCGCGAGCGTCGAACATGGCGAGGTCCAGTTCATCGCCGTGGGCACGCCGCCGGACGAAGACGGTTCCGCCGACCTGCAATACGTGCTGGAAGCGGCGCGCAGCATCGGCCGTCACATGAGCGGTTTCAAGGTGATCGTCGATAAATCGACGGTGCCGGTGGGCACGGCGCAGCGCGTGCAGGCCGTGATCGCAGAAGAACTCGCCAAGCGCGGTCTGGGCGAAAGCGACGCGCATCGCTTCTCGGTGGTGTCGAATCCCGAGTTCCTGAAAGAGGGCGCGGCCGTGGACGACTTCATGCGTCCGGACCGCATCATCATCGGGATCGACGAAGACGCCAACGGCGAACTCGCGCGCGAGAAGATGAAGCGCCTTTATGCGCCGTTCAACCGCAACCACGAACGCACGATCTATATGGACGTGCGCTCGGCGGAATTCTCGAAGTACGCGGCCAACGCGATGCTGGCCACGCGTATCTCGTTCATGAACGAGATGGCGAATCTGGCCGATCGCGTGGGCGCGGATATCGAAGCGGTGCGTCGCGGCATCGGCTCCGATCCGCGTATCGGCTATCACTTCCTGTACGCGGGCTGCGGTTACGGCGGTTCGTGCTTCCCGAAGGACGTGCAGGCGCTGATCCGCACGGCGGCCGAGTCGGGCCAGAATCTGCGTATTCTCGAAGCGGTCGAGGAAGTGAATCACGACCAGAAGGACGTGCTGGTGCGCAAGATCGTCGATTCGCTGGGCGAGGATCTGACGGGCAAGCATTTCGCGGTCTGGGGTCTGGCGTTCAAGCCGAATACCGACGACATGCGCGAGGCGCCGAGCCGCCGTCTGATCGCCGATCTGGTGTCGCGCGGCGCGACGGTGTCGGCGTATGACCCGGTGGCGACAGAAGAGGCGCGCCGCGTGTTCGCACTCGATCTGGCGCAGTCGCCGGAGCTGCTCGCGCGCATCACCTTCGCGCCGAGCCAGGACGACACGCTCGCGGGCGCCGATGCACTCGTGATCGTCACGGAATGGACGGCGTTCAAGGCGCCCGATTTCGAAGCGCTCAAGGCCGATCTGAAGTCGCCGCGGATCTTCGACGGACGCAATCTCTACGAGCCGGACGCCATGGCGGAACACGGCTTTGACTATCACTCGATTGGGCGGCCCCATGCCAAACACGCAACCTCAGCAGCCTGACCACGCGGCGCTCGCGCCCGACGTCCAGGTCGTGCCGCGCGAACAGTTCGGCAAATCGCGCGTGCTGGTCGTGGGCGACGTGATGCTCGACCGTTACTGGTTCGGCGACGTCAACCGCATCTCGCCGGAAGCGCCGGTGCCGGTCGTGCATGTGCAACGCCAGGAAGATCGTCTGGGCGGCGCCGCGAACGTCGCGCGCAACGCCGCGGCACTCGGCGCGCAGGCCGGTCTGCTGTGCGTGGTCGGCCATGACGAGCCCGGCGAGCGTATCGTCGAGCTGCTCGGCGAAAGCCATGTGCACGCGCACCTCGAACGCGATCCCGCGCTGCCCACCACGATCAAGCTGCGGGTGCTCTCGCGCCAACAGCAACTGCTGCGCGTGGATTTCGAGAACACGCCGGCGCACGAGGCGCTGCTTGCGGGCCTCGCGCGCTTCGACGCGCTGCTGCCCACGCACGACGTCATCCTCATGTCGGACTATGCGAAGGGCGGCCTCACGCACGTCACGCAGATGATTTCGACGGCGCGCGCGGCCGGCAAGGCCGTGCTGGTCGATCCGAAGGGCGACGACTGGGAGCGCTATCGCGGCGCGAGCGTCATCACGCCGAATCGCGCGGAATTGCGCGAAGTGGTGGGCACGTGGAAATCGGAAGAGGACCTGCTCGCCCGCGTGACGAAGCTGCGCGAAGAACTGCAACTGGACGCGCTGCTGCTCACGCGCTCGGAAGAGGGCATGACGCTCTTCTCTGAGGCCGGCGTGCTGCACGCGCCGGCTGTCGCACGCGAAGTGTATGATGTGTCGGGCGCTGGCGACACCGTCATCGCAACCGTCGCGGTCGCGCTGGGCGCGGGCCTTTCGCTGCAGGAAGGCGTCGCGCTCGCCAATCGGGCAGCCGGCATCGTGGTCGGCAAGCTCGGCACCGCCACCGTCGATTACGACGAACTCTTTCAATGACGCTGCACGCATCGCAGCACACGGCGAGCTAGAACGGCGGCCTTCCGGTACGCCGCTCGCCTTCCGGGCCGGGATTTCTGGAGAGTTTTCCCGGCCGCGCGTGCACCTCATCACAGCAGAACTACCATGACCATCATTGTGACCGGCGCGGCCGGCTTCATCGGCAGCAACATCGTCAAGGCGCTGAACGAACGCGGCGAAGATCGCATCATCGCCGTCGACAATCTCACGCGTGCCGACAAGTTCAAGAATCTCGTCGATTGCGAGATCGACGATTACCTCGACAAGACCGAATTCGTCGAGCGCTTCACGCGCGGCGACTTCGGCAATGTGCGTGCCGTGTTCCACGAAGGCGCCTGTTCGGACACGATGGAAACCGACGGCCGCTACATGATGGACAACAACTTCCGCTACAGCCGTGCGGTGCTCGACGCCTGCCAGGCGCAGCGCGCGCAGTTCCTGTATGCGTCGTCGGCGGCGATTTACGGCGGCTCGACGCGCTTTGTCGAAGATCGCGAAGTGGAAGCGCCGCTGAACGTCTACGGCTATTCGAAGTTCCTGTTCGACCAGGTGATCCGCCGCGTGCTGCCCACGGCGCAAAGCCAGATCGCCGGTTTCCGCTACTTCAACGTCTACGGCCAGCGCGAGACGCACAAGGCGCGCATGGCGTCGGTGGCGTTCCACAACTTCAACCAGTTCCGCGCCGAAGGCCGCGTGAAGCTGTTCGGCGAGTACAACGGCTATGCGCCGGGCGAGCAGACGCGCGATTTCGTGTCGGTGGAAGACGTGGTGAAGGTGAACCTGTTCTTCTTCGATCATCCGGAAAAGTCGGGCATCTTCAATCTGGGCAGCGGCCGTGCGCAGCCGTTCAACGATATCGCCACCAGCGTCGTCAACACGCTGCGCGCGATGGAAGGCAAGCCGGCGCTCACGCTGGCCGAGCAGGTCAAGGAAGGCCTGATCGAGTACATCCCGTTCCCGGACGCACTGCGCGGCAAGTACCAGTGCTTCACGCAGGCCGACCAGTCGAAGCTGCGCGCAGCGGGCTACGACGCGCCGTTCCTGACGGTTCAGGAAGGGGTCGATCGTTACGTACGTTGGCTATCCGGCCAGGTGTAAGCGCAAGCGATCTCTCCCTAAACTGGATTCTCCTCGCCGGCGATGGTCGCCGGCGGTGGTAGTCAACGGAGATCCAGCATGTTCAGAAAACTTCTCGCATTGGCGGCGCTGCTCGCCGCCTTCGGCCAGGCGTTCGGCGCCGTGGACGTCAATTCGGCCAATGAGGACGCGCTGCGCGGCATCAAGGGCATTGGGCCGGCACGCGCCAAGGCAATTCTCGACGAGCGCGGCGCGCACGGTCCGTTCAAGGACGCCTCCGACCTCGGCAAGCGTGTGAAGGGCCTGGGCGGTCATACCGTCGAACGTTTGCAGGCCGAAGGATTGTCGGTCGGACCGGGCGATGGCAAGGCCACGCAAACCGCGAATGCCGCTAACGCCGCTGCGGGCGGCAAGGGCGCGCCCGCGAAGGGCGGCGCCACGCCGGCGGCTACAGGCACCACGACGGTCGCGGTCAAGAAGTAGCGTGCTTTCGCGTTAATCGTGCGTTTGTTTTACGCGTGCCGCGTTCCTCGGGCGGCGCGCAGGCAAGTCCCTTCAGGTGTCGCTACGGTGTCGCGCAAGCCACTACGGCGACCTTGCACCCGCGGTTCAGGCCGCGGGCTTTTTGCGTGGCGCATCCGTGTCGCGAATCGGCGTCGCGAATCGGCGGGCCGCCGACCCTTATCGCGTTATGGACTGTCGGGGTGCCTCTGCGAAGGTAGGCCGCGTGGTTTAGAATCGAAAAATCACGTAATCGCGCCTGACCGTCACCTTTTATGCCATACAAGACCATTGAAGACACGATCGGCAATACGCCGCTCGTGCAACTCGTCCGTTTGCCGGACGACGAAATCCGCGCCCGCAACAACGTGGTGCTGGCCAAGCTGGAAGGCAATAACCCGGCCGGTTCGGTCAAGGACCGCCCGGCGCTGTCGATGATCCGCAAGGCGGAGCAGCGCGGCCGCATCAAGCCGGGCGACACGCTGATCGAAGCCACGAGCGGCAACACCGGCATTGCGCTGGCGATGGCTGCGGCCATCCGCGGTTACAAGATGGTCCTGATCATGCCGGAAGACCTCTCGATCGAGCGTCGCCAGAGCATGGCCGCCTATGGCGCGGAAATCATGCTCACGCCGGTCAAGGGCGGCATGGAATACGCGCGCGATCTCGCCGAGCAGATGCAGCGCGACGGCAAGGGCATCATCCTCGACCAGTTCGCCAATCCCGATAATCCGCTTGCGCACTACGAAGGCACCGGCCCGGAACTGTGGCGCGACACCGAAGGCCGCATCACGCACTTTGTCTCGTCGATGGGCACGACGGGCACGATCATGGGCACGTCGCAGTTCCTGAAGGAACAGAATTCGGCGATCGAAATCGTCGGGGCGCAGCCGGAAGAGGGCTCGCGCATTCCTGGCATCCGCAAATGGCCGGAAGCCTATCTGCCGAAGATCTTCGATCGCAGCCGCGTGGACCGCGTCGAGAACGTGAGCCAGGCCGCCGCCGAAGCGATGGCGCGTCGTCTTGCGTCGGTCGAAGGCATCTTTGCGGGCATTTCGTCGGGCGGCGCGTGCGAGGTGGCGATGCGCCTCGCGCGTCAGCTCGAAAACGCGACGATCGTGTTTATCGTCTGCGATCGCGGCGACCGTTATCTGTCGACGGGTGTGTTCCCGGCCTGAGCGTCGTTTTCATTTCGCGCGCTCGAATGCAAACGGGCGGTCTGTCCTGAGAGACAGACCGCCCGTTTTTTATGGCGCGAAGCTTATTGGGGTTGCGCTTGCGGCTGCGCGGGCCGTGCCTGCCTCAGCAACTGCAGTTGTTGCGGCGTCAGCGTGGTCGTGCCGTTCGACGGCCCCGTGCTTACATCGCCGCCAGCATCATCGCCCGCATCGACGCCGGTATTTGCGCTGGTATTTGCACCGACGCCTGGCTGCGTCGCCAGCATCTGCGCCTTCACGCGCATGCCCAGCTGATACACCGAAAGCGCGTAGAAGAAGCTGCGGTTGTAGCGCGTAAGCACATAGAAGTTCTTCAGGCCGATCATGTATTCGGTGGCGCGTCCGGGCGTCGGCAGGTCGATGACGGTGACCGGCGTGCCGCCTTCGGCTGCGATATCCACGTTCGGTTCGTTGAGCGCGAGGCCCGAGCGCAGCAGTTGCACGAGCGGCCAGCGCGGTTCCGGCTTGCCGTCGGCGGCGGCCTGCGCGATGCCCTGGCTGCCGGCGTCGTTGGCGATCTTCCACACCACCGGGCGGCCGGTTTCCCAGCCGTTCTGCTTCAGATAGTTCGCGACGCTGCCGATCGCATCGGGCGTGCTCGCGCGCAGGTCGATATGGTGATTGCCTTCGTAATCGACCGCGTATTGCACGATGCTGCTCGGCAGGAATTGCGGAATGCCGATCGCGCCCGTGTACGAACCCAGCACCGACGACGGATCGATCTGCGAACCGCGCGTCCACACCAGGTAGTCTTCGAGATTCTTGCGGAACGTCGCCATGCGGTCGGCGCGGTTCGGCGTATTGGGGTAATCGAACGCGAGCGTCGTGAGCGCATCGAGCACGCGGAAGTTGCCCATATAGCGGCCGTAGATCGTCTCCACGCCGATAATGCCGACGATCACTTCGGGCGGCACGCCGAATTCATCGGATGCGCGCTGCAGCGTCGCCTGGTTTGCGCGCCAGAATTTCACGCCCGCGTTGATGCGCACGGTGTCGAGGAAGCGCGACTGATACGCGCGCCAGTTCTTCGTGCTCGGCGTGGGCGAGGGCGTGACCAGCTTCACGGCCGTGGCCGAATAGCTCGCGCTCGAGAACAGCGCGTGCAGCGCATCGGCGTTGAAGTCGTAGCGCGCGACCATGTCGTTGATGAAGGCATCGACATCCGGGTTGTTCGCATAGCGCTGCGGAACGATTTCCTCTTCGAACGTCTGGCCTTGCGAGGCACCTTGCGATGCGGGCTGCGCCTGGGCGAGCGTCAACGGCTTCTGGCGCAGATTCGCTGCGTTCGATGCGTTCGACGTTTGAGCGTGTGCAGCGCCGGTCCACAGCGCCGCTGCGATGCAGAGCGCGAGCGCGAACGACGGAATGCGCGAGTGACCGGAAGCAGGCAGGGCGGACTTGTGCGCGGGCTTTTGCGTCATGGGAGGCGGCAGATCTGAGCGGGAGGAAGTGATCCGGGGCAGTATACCCGAGCACTCCGCGTGGACTAACCCTGCGTGGGCGCTTGCGCCACGACCGCACCGGCTGGCGTAATCGATGCAGTGGCCGTGTGGTAACGTGATGGCTGTTCGCGCCGGCCGACCGTGCCGGCATGCGGATCATGCCGCGATTGCGCGACTGTTGCCGATTCCTGCGCAGCACACCCGACGAAAGATCAGATGGAGACCCGCGAAAAGCCCACGTGTGCAATCGAGCACGTGTGCAGCGCGGCCAGTACGACACATGACGACCGGTTTTTTCTCGCATCCCGACTGTCTGCTGCATGAGATGGGCGAGTGGCATCCCGAATGCCCCGCGCGCCTGCAGGCCATCGAAGACCAGCTCATCGCGAGCCGCATCGACGCGCTGATCGAGCGCGACGACTCCGCGCCGCTCGCCGACGAAGCCGCGCTGCTGCGCGTGCATACGCAGGCGCATATCGACTACCTGCGCCAGCTTGCGCCGCAGGAAGGCTACGCGCCGATCGACCCCGACACCTCGATGAATCCGCACACGTGGCAGGCCGCACTGCGCGCGGCGGGCGCAGCCGTCGCCGCCACCGATGCGGTGATCGCGGGGCGCTTCGAGAACGCCTTCTGCAGCGTGCGTCCGCCCGGCCATCACGCCGAACCCGCGCGCGCAATGGGCTTTTGCTTCTTCAACAACGTGGCGATTGCGGCGCGTCATGCGCTCGACGTGCACGGGCTGTCGCGCGTGGCGGTGATCGACTTCGACGTGCATCACGGCAACGGCACGGAAGCCGCGTTCGCCGGCGACACGCGCGTGCTCATGTGCAGCATGTTCCAGCACCCGTTCTACCCGTTTTCGGGCGCGGACAACCAGGCGCCGAACATGGTCAATGTGCCGATGGCGGCGCGCAGCAAAGGCATGGAAGTGCGCGAGGCCATCGACATCATGTGGCTGCCGCGACTGCACGAATTCAGGCCGGAGATGGTGTTCATCTCGGCGGGTTTCGACGCGCATCGCGAAGACGATCTCGGCAATATGGGGCTGGTCGAGGACGATTACGCGTGGATCACGGAACAGATCGTCGATATCGCCAACCGCTATGCCAAAGGGCGCATCGTGAGTTGCCTCGAAGGCGGCTATAACCTTTCGGCGCTCGGGCGCAGCGTGGTGGCGCATCTGCGCGTGATGGCCGGCATCTGATTTTTCTGCAGCGTTTCAAAGGAGCGCAGCGTCATGAGTGAAGCTTCCCCGCTGGCCGCAGTGATCGAAGTCACGCAGGATGCCTACGGCGTAGACGGTGTCGTGCGCCTCACGCTGAATCGGCCCGATGCGTTCAACGCGCTCTCCGAAACGCTCATCGACGCGCTGCTGGCGCAACTGGCCGATATCGCGAAATCATCGGCGCGCGTGGTGGTGATCGCGGCGGCGGGGCGCGCATTCTGCGCGGGCCACGATCTCAAGGAAATGCGTGCGGAACCGTCGCTCGATTACTACAAGTCGCTATTCGCGCGCTGCTCGAAGATGATGCTGGCGATCCAGAAGCTGCCGCAGCCGGTGATCGCCCGCGTGCACGGCGTCGCGACGGCGGCGGGCTGCCAGCTGGTGGCCATGTGCGATCTGGCCGTGGCCGCGGAGACGGCGCGGTTTGCGGTGTCGGGCATCAATCTGGGGCTGTTCTGCTCGACGCCCGCGGTGCCGCTCACGCGCAACGTCTCGCGCAAAGCCGCTTTCGAGATGCTGATGACGGGCGATTTTATCGACGCGCACACGGCGCAGCGCGAAGGTCTCGTCAATCGCGTGGTGCCCGCCGAGGCGCTCGACGATGCGGTGAAGTCGCTGGCCGCAAGCATCTGCGCGAAGCCGCGCGAGGCGGTGGAAGCGGGCAAGGGACTCTTCTACCGGCAACTCGAAATGGGCATCGAGGCCGCGTATCAACTGGCCGGGCAGACCATGGCATGCAACATGATGACCGACCCGGCGCTCGACGGCGTGCAGGCGTTTATCGACAAACGCGGCACGAAATAAGCACCGCTAGCTACGCTTGCCGATCCAGTCGAGCAACGCGGCGATCACGCGCTCGCGATCCAGATCGTTGAGCGTTTCGTGGAAGCTGCCTTCGTAAAGCGTTAGCGTGCGATCGGGCGAGCCCACCTGCTCGCCGAATGCGCGGCTGCCGTCGGGTTCCGTGAGCTTGTCATCGGTGCCGTGCCAGACAAGTACCGGCAGGCGCAACTGCTTGCGGCCCGCTTCGATGCGCTTCATCGCCTCCAGCAGTTCCGCGCCGGTGCGCGCGGGAATCGCGCCGTGATGCACGAGCGGATCGGCGCGATTGGCGGCGACCACGGCGGCGTCGCGCGCGAGCAGGGCGGCGTCGATTTTCATCGCCGGAAAGCGCGGCCAGATCGCGCTCATCACGCGGCTGGCGGCAATCATCCATTGCGGCACGTCGCGACCGGGCGCGAGCGCCGCGCTCGAGAGCAACAGGCCCGCAAACTTCACTCCGGAGCGCGGCGCGCGTTCGATCGCGTAGAGCGCGGCGATCGCGCCGCCCATGCTGTGGCCCATCAGAAAGAGCGGCATGCGCTGCTTCGCGCTTTGCGCGGCGGCGTGGGCGACCAGCGCTTCGGCGTCGTCGAGATAATCGTCGAAGCGGTGGATGGTGGCGCGCTTGCCGCTCGCCCGCCCGTGACCGCGCAGATCGATCGCATAGACGTCGATGCCTGCGGCGTTCAGCCGCGCGGCCAGCGCCGTATAGCGGCCGGCATGTTCGGCCAGACCGTGAATCAGCGCGATGGCGGCGCGTGCCGGCGTGCCGCGCGCGCGCCAGGCGTAAAGCGGCAGCTCGACGCCGTCGCGAGCGCGCAGCGTGACGGTTTCGGCACCGCCATACGCGCGCTGGGCGGCGCTTGCAGCGGGGTTCGGCGCGGTGGCCGGCGGGGTTGTCTCCATATGCGCCTCTTTTTCCCTCGAAGTGTCGTTATCAGGTTTCGGGCTGTCGGGCAGGGTAGCGCCGATTCGGCAGCGCTTCATCGCTTTTTCCCGCACGATTCCTCTAATGCGTTTGGGTTATGAAAGTATCGGAATTGATTATTAAAAGGAATTTTGCCAGCCAGGGTAAAATGGCGAGTTGATTCCAGTCCAGCAAACGGCGGCAGTCTGCCGGTGCGACGCGGCTTGTGCGGTTGAAAGATCGTTGCAAGATTCCTGTGGCGCACGGCACACCCCGCCGTTTCGTTTTTTTCATGATCGAAATTCGAAACGTGTTCCAGCGCTTCGCCGGCCCGCAAGGCGGCTGGGTCGAGGCGCTGCACAACGTCAATCTGACGATTCCGCAGGGCGAGGTGTTCGGCATCATCGGCCGCAGCGGCGCGGGCAAGAGTACGCTCGTACGCACCCTCAATCTGCTCACGCGTCCGACCGAAGGCGACATCGTCGTCAACGGGCGCACGCTCACGTCGCTCTCCAGCGCCGATCTGCGCGAAGCACGCCGTGAAATCGGCATGATCTTCCAGCACTTCAACCTGCTGTCTTCGCGCACGGTGTTCGAGAACGTGGCGCTGCCGCTCGAACTCGCCGGCATGAAGCGCGCGCAGATCGAGGACGCGGTGCTGCCGCTGCTCGAACTCGTCGGCCTGAGCGCGCAGAAGGACCGTTATCCGTCGCAGATCAGCGGCGGCCAGAAGCAGCGCGTGGGCATTGCGCGGGCGCTCGCGAGCAAGCCGAAGGTGCTGCTGTCCGACGAAGCGACTTCCGCGCTCGACCCGGAAACCACGCGCGCGATTCTCGATCTGCTGCGCAAGATCAATCGCGAGCTGAACCTGACCATCGTGATGATCACGCACCAGATGGAAGTGATCAAACAGGTCTGCGACCGCGTGGCCGTGCTCGATGCTGGCCGTGTGGTCGAAACCGGCCCGGTGCTCGACGTGTTCCTGCAACCGCACCACGAAGTCACGCGCGCGCTGCTCGGCGACGTGATCGCCCAGGAGCTGCCGCCCACGCTCAAGGCCCGTGTGGTCGAGCGTCTCGCGAAGGGCAACGCGCACTTGCTGCGCCTGGCCTTCAAGGGCTCGGGCGTCGATCAGCCGGTGCTGTCGGAAACCATTCGCCGCTTCGAACTCGACTTCAACATCCTGCATGGCCAGATCGACGAGATCCAGGGGCAGGCGTTCGGCTCGCTCGCGGTGCTCGCGGGCGGCGATCCGGTGAAGGTGGCGCAGGCCATGACGTGGCTGCGCGAGCAGGGTGTGGTGGTCGAGGAGCTGTCCCATGTGGAGTGAAATGTTCGATATGTTCGTCCAGTCGTTCTGGGAGACGCTCATCATGGTGGGCATTTCCGGGCTGGTCGGCGCCGCTGTCGGTCTGCCGCTGGGCGTGCTGCTCTATCTGACCGACCGCAACGGCGTGCTGCAGAACGTGGCCGTCAATCGCGCGATGGGCATGGTCGTCAACGCCGTGCGCTCGACGCCGTTCATCATCCTGCTGGTCGCCGTGATCCCGTTTACGCGTGTGATCGTCGGTTCGTCGATCGGCACGGCGGCCGCGATCGTGCCGCTGACGATTTCCGCCGCGCCGTTCATCGCGCGTCTGGTGGAAACGGCGCTGCGCGAAGTCGATCGCGGTTTGATCGAAGCCGCGCAGTCGATGGGCGCGACCACGAGCCAGATCGTCTTCAAGGTGCTGCTGCCCGAGTCGCTGCCCGGCGTGGTGGCGGGTCTGACGATCACGTTCATTTCGCTGGTCGGCTATTCGGCGATGGCCGGTGCGATCGGCGGTGGCGGTCTGGGCGACCTGGGCATCCGCTACGGCTATCAGCGCTTCGAACCTGAAGTCATGCTGCTGGTGGTCGTGGTGCTGATCGTGTTCGTGCAGATCGTGCAGTCGTTCGGCGACTGGCTGGTGCGCCGCCTGAGCCACAAATAAGTAGCGCGATCGTCCAAACCGACGAGGCTGGCCAGGCGTTTTTTCGCTATAGATAACACTACAGAGACAAAGGTTTGGCTATGCAACGTCGTTTTGTGATCGGGCTGGTGGCGGCGCTGGGCGCTGCGGCATTCGCCGCGCCGCTGCTCGCGAATGCGGGCGAGACCATCAAGGTGGGTGTGACGGGCGGTCCGCACGAGCAGGTGATGGAAGTGGTCAAGCGTGTCGCGGCGAAGAACGGTCTCGACATCAAGATCATCGAGTTCTCGGATTACGTGCAGCCGAATGCGGCGCTGGCAAGCGGCGATCTCGACGCCAACAGCTACCAGCACGCGCCGTATCTGGATGCGCAGGTCAAGGACCGCGGCTACAAGCTCGTGAAGCTCGCGGACACAGTCACGTTCCCGATGGGCATCTACTCGAAGTCGATCCATTCGCTGACGGAACTGAAGCCGGGCGCGCGGATTGCGGTTCCGAACGATCCGACCAATGGCGGCCGCGCGCTGCTGTTGCTGCAGAAGCAGGGCCTGATCAAGCTGCGCGCCGACGCGGGTTTGAAGGCCACGCCGCTCGACATCGTCGAAAACCCGAGGAAGCTGAAGATCGTCGAACTGGACGCGGCGCAGATTCCGCGTTCGCTCGCCGATGTGGATGCCGCCGCGATCAATACGAATTTCGCGATGCAGGCGGGCCTGAAGCCGAAAGCGGACGCGATTGCGATCGAAGACCCGAATGGGCCTTACGTGAACATCCTCGCGATCCGTGCGGAAGACCGCAACAAGCCGTGGGCGGCGAAGCTGGCGGCGGCCTACCGCTCGCCGGAGGTCAAGCAGTACATCGAACAGAAGTTCGGCGGGGCGGTGATCGCCTCCTGGTAAGGTGGGGCACCGACCGCGACGAATTAGATAGAGAGTTCAGTCGGAGCCCGGGCTTGAGCCCGGGTTTTTTCCGACATAAAATCGCACGGTCGTTCGCTACTGGCGAACAAGGCAGCCGGGCCGCAAAAATGGGCGGCTGCGGCGCAGAGCGGGTCGTGCGGGAAAAATGCTGGCGGCGAAGGCGTGCGGGAATGCTATCGCTATAATGTCCGCCAGGTTGACGTATTCGTAACTTCGGAGCATGTGAATGAAAGTCCTTGTGCCAGTCAAGCGCGTAGTCGATTACAACGTGAAGGTTCGTGTGAAGTCGGATGGCACGGGCGTCGACATCGCGAACGTGAAAATGTCGATGAACCCGTTCGACGAAATCGCTGTTGAAGAAGCGGTGCGTCTGAAGGAAGCGGGTGTGGCGACGGAAGTGATTGCTGTGTCCGCAGGCGTGACGCAAGCTCAGGAAACGCTGCGCACGGCGCTGGCGATCGGCGCGGATCGCGCGATCCTGATCGAGTCGAACGAAGACCTGCAGCCACTGGCTGTCGCCAAGCTGCTCAAGGCGCTGGTCGACAAGGAACAGCCGCAACTGGTGATCCTCGGCAAGCAGGCCATCGACGACGATTCGAACCAGACCGGCCAGATGCTCGCCGCACTGGCGGATCTGCCGCAAGCGACCTTCGCTTCGAAGATCACGGTGGCAGACGGCAAGGCGACGGTTGCGCGTGAAGTCGATGGCGGCGCGGAAACGCTCTCGCTGACGCTGCCCGCAGTGGTTACGACGGACCTGCGCCTGAACGAGCCGCGCTACGTCACGCTGCCGAACATCATGAAGGCGAAGAAGAAGCCGCTGGAAACGATCAAGCCGGAAGACCTCGGTGTGGACGTCACGCCGCGTCTGAAGACCCTGAAGGTTGCCGAGCCGCCCAAGCGTTCGGCAGGCGTGAAGGTCGCGGACGTGAAGACGCTGGTCGAGAAGCTGAAGACCGAAGCCAAGGTGCTGTAAGGGGAGCTAAGTAAAATGACGAATCTGGTTATTGCTGAACACGACGGTCAGTCGATCAAGGTCGCCACGCTGAACACGGTTGCAGCAGCGCAGAAAATTGGCGGCGACGTGCACGTGCTGGTCGCGGGTCACAACGCGCAGGCTGCCGCTGACGCAGCAGCGAAGATCGCCGGCGTTTCGAAGGTCCTGCTCGCCGACGCGCCGCAACTCGCGCAAGGTCTGGCTGAGAACGTCGAAGCGACGGTTCTCGCCATCGCGAAGAACTACACGCACATCCTGGCTCCGGCAACGGCAGCGGGCAAGAACGTCACGCCGCGTATCGCTGCGAAGCTCGACGTCGCGCAGATCAGCGACATCACGGCAGTCGATTCGCCGGACACGTTCGAGCGCCCGATCTACGCTGGCAACGCGATTGCGACGGTGCAATCGGCTGATCCGGTCAAGGTCATCACGGTGCGCACGACGGCGTTCGACGCAGTGGCAGCAGAAGGCGGCAGCGCAGCAATCGAAAAGCTCGAAGCCGCAGCCGACAACGGCAAGGCCGCCTTCGTCGGCCGCGAAGTCACGAAGCTCGACCGCCCGGAACTGACGAGCGCGAAGATCATCGTCTCGGGCGGCCGCGGTCTGGGCAGCGGCGAGAACTACACGCAAGTGCTGGAACCGCTCGCCGACAAGCTCAACGCCGCGCTGGGCGCATCGCGCGCAGCCGTCGACGCGGGCTATGTGCCGAACGACTACCAGGTCGGCCAGACCGGCAAGATCGTTGCGCCGCAACTGTACGTTGCGGTGGGCATCTCGGGTGCGATCCAGCATCTGGCCGGCATGAAGGACTCGAAGGTCATCGTCGCGATCAACAAGGACGAAGAAGCGCCGATCTTCAGCGTGGCCGATTACGGCCTCGTCGGCGATCTGTTCACGGTTGTGCCGGAACTCGTCAAAGAGCTCGGCTAAATCGCGGATATCGCACAGCAGACGCGTGTCATCACATGACGTCTGATACCGGAAAGGGGCGCTTCTAGCGCCCCTTTTTCATTATCGGAATTACGTAGACAGGGAGGACCGATATGTACGACGCACCGATCAAGGACATGCTGTTCGTCATGCAGGAACTCGCGGGACTGGGCGAGATCGCCGCGCTGCCCGGCGCCGAGGACGCCACGCCCGAGACCGTCGAAGCCGTGCTGCACGAAGCCGCGAAACTCTGCGGCGAAGTGCTCGCGCCGCTGAACGCCGAAGGCGACCGCAACCCGAGCCGCTGGGACAACGGCGCGGTCCACGCGACGCCCGGTTTCGCCGATGCGTTCAGGCAATACGTGGCGGGCGGCTGGCAGGGCGTGCAACATCCTCAGGAATACGAAGGACAGGGTTTGACGAAGCTCGTCGGCACGCCCTGTGTGGAAATGCTCAACGCGGCGAATCTGTCGTTCGCGCTGTGTCCGCTGCTGACCGATGGCGCGATCGAAGCGCTGCTCACGGCGGGCAGCGAAGAACAGAAGCTGCGCTTCGTACCGAAGCTGATTTCGGGCGAGTGGACCGGCACGATGAACCTCACCGAACCGCAGGCCGGTTCCGATCTCGCGGCCGTGCGCACGCGCGCCGAACCGCAGCCCGACGGCTCGTACAAGGTTTTCGGCACAAAGATCTTCATCACGTGGGGCGAGCACGATATGGCGGGGAACATCGTCCATCTCGTGCTGGCGCGCACGCCCAGCGCGCCCGAAGGCGTGAAGGGCATTTCGCTCTTTATCGTGCCGAAGTTTCTGATCGACGAGGACGGCACGCCCGGCGCGCGCAACGATGTGCACTGCGTCTCGATCGAACACAAGCTCGGCATCAAGGCGAGCCCGACGGCGGTGCTGCAGTACGGCGACAACGGCGGCGCGACCGGCTATCTGATCGGCGAAGAAAATCGCGGCCTCGAATACATGTTCATCATGATGAACGCCGCGCGTTTCGCGGTGGGCATGCAGGGCGTGGCGGTGTCGGATCGCGCGTACCAGAAGGCGCTCGCCTATGCGAAGGAGCGCGTGCAGAGCCGGCCTGTCGATGGCTCGGCGAAAGCGGCGGTGACGATCATTCATCACCCGGACGTGCGCCGCATGCTCGCCACCATGCGCGCACTGACCGAAGCGGCGCGCGCGCTTGCCTACGTGGCGGCGGGCGAGAGCGACCGCGCGCATCGCGACCCCGACAAAACGCGGCGCGCGCAACATCAGGCGCGCTACGAATACCTCGTGCCGATCGTGAAAGGCTGGAGCACGGAACTGGCGAACGACGTCACGAGCCTCGGCGTGCAGGTGCACGGCGGCATGGGGTTCATCGAGGAAACCGGCGCGGCGCAGTTTTATCGCGACGCACGCATTCTCGCGATCTACGAAGGCACCACGGCGATTCAGGCCAACGACTTGATCGGCCGCAAGACGCTGCGCGACGGCGGGGCGGCGGTGAAGGCCTTGCTCGATGAGATCGCTCAGACGATCGACGCGCTTGGCGCGCAGGAAGGCTCGGCGTTCGAGTCGATGGCGAAGCATCTCGCGCTGGGCCAGCAGGCGCTGGCATCGACGGTCGACTTCGTGCTCGCCAATGCGAAGCGCGATCCGAACGCCGTGTTCGCAGGCAGCGTGCCGTATCTGAAGCTCGCGGGCGTGGTGCTGGGCGGCTGGCAGATGGCGCGTGCGATGCTCGCTTCGCAGCGTCTCATGCAGGCCGATCCGAAGTTCCACGGCGCGAAGATCGCCACGGCGCAGTTCTACGCCGAACATGTGCTGCCGCAGGCGGTGGCGCTGGAAGCGGGCATCGTCAGCGCGAAGGGTGCGGAAGGCGTGCTCGCGCTATCCCAGGATCAGTTCTGAGCTGATTTCGCCTCGCGCAAACAAAAACGGCGGCACGTGTGAACGGGCCGCCGTTTTCGCTACAACCGCTCGAAGCGCGCGTCAGGCGTAAGCCGGACGATGCTCGCCCCGGGTTTCGCCGAGGTAGCGATGCACGGAGAGATCGTCGGCCTTGATGGCGGGCTGCTTGCCCGAGATCAGGTCGGCGAGCAACTGGCCCGAGCCGCACGACATGGTCCAGCCGAGCGTGCCGTGGCCCGTGTTCAGGAACAGGTTCGAGAACGGCGTGCGGCCGACGATCGGCGTGCCGTCCGGCGTCATCGGGCGCAGGCCGGTCCAGAAGCTGGCCTTCGACGTATCGCCGCCGCCCGGGAACAGGTCGTTTACGCACATCTCTAGCGTTTCGCGGCGCGCCTGCTTGAGCGACTTGTCGAAGCCGACGATTTCCGCCATGCCGCCCACGCGGATGCGGTCGTCGAAACGCGTGATGGCGATCTTGTAGGTTTCGTCGAGCACGGTCGAAACCGGCGCGGCGCCTGCGTTGACGATAGGCGCGGTGATCGAATAACCCTTGAGCGGATAGACCGGAATCTTCACGAGACCGGCGAGCATCTTCGTCGAGAACGAGCCGAGTGCGAGCACGTAGGTATCCGCGCGCACGACTTCAGCGCCGCACTGCACACCGGCGACGCGATCGCCTTGCATGACGAGACCGTCGATCGGCGTGTTGTAGCGGAACTTGACGCCCAGTTCGGCGGCCATGGCGGCGAGACGCGTGGTGAAAAGCTGGCAGTCGCCGGTTTCGTCGCCGGGCAGACGCAGGCCGCCGGTGAGCTTGTGCGAGACGGCGGCGAGTGCCGGTTCGGCGCGTTGCAGTTCGGCCGGGGTCAGCAGTTCGTACGGAACGTTCGCGTCCTTGAGCACGGCGATGTCTTTCTGCGCGCCGTCGAATTGCTGCTGGGTGCGGAACACCTGCAGTGTGCCGCCGGTGCGGCCTTCGTACTGGATGCCGGTGTCGGCGCGCAGTGCCTGCAGGCAGTCGCGGCTGTATTCGGCCAGACGCACCATGCGGCCCTTGTTGAGCGCATAGCGCTCGGCCGTGCAGTTCTGCAGCATCTGCCACATCCATTGCAGCTGGAATTTCGTGCCGTCGAGGCGGATGGCCAGCGGCGCGTGCTTTTCGAACATCCACTTGATGGCCTTGAGCGGCACGCCCGGCGCGGCCCACGGCGCCGCATAACCCGGCGAGATCTGGCCGGCGTTCGCAAAGCTTGTCTCCAGTGCCGGACCGGCTTCGCGGTCGATCACCGTGACTTCATGGCCCGCGCGGGCAAGATACCAGGCGCTGGCCACCCCGACCACACCACTGCCCAACACGACGACTCGCATAGCTGCTCCACCAGTTAGATTTGTTTGGGCTACGCCGCTTTACCGGGCTGGAACGCCTGTTTGGGGCGTGTGCAGCGCGCAAGGCATGAAAAATCGGATGTAGCCAGTGATATCGACTATGCTATTGTTCAACGTCCAGATTTTGTTATTGTATTTTTCAGATTTTCAGGAAAAAAACATGAGAACGCAGCGTCAGCCGGTTCGCGCACTCGACCGGCTCGATCACCGCATCCTGAAACTCCTCCAGGAAGATGGCCGCATGGCCATGAAAGACCTGGCCGAGCAGGTGGGGTTGTCGGTGACGCCCTGCATCGAGCGCGTCAAGCGCATGGAGCGCGACGGCGTCATCACCGGCTACTACGCGCGCGTGAATCCCAACGTGCTGGGGGCGGCGCTGCTGGTGTTCGTGGAGATCACGCTCGATCACAAGAGCGGCAATATGTTCGACCAGTTCCGCCGCGAAGTGCAGAAGATTCCCGAAGTGCTCGAATGCCATCTGGTATCGGGCGATTTCGACTACCTGATCAAGGCGCGCATCGGCGAGATGGCGGATTACCGCAAACTGCTCGGCGATATCCTGCTGCAACTGCCGGGCGCGGTGCAGTCGAAGAGCTATGTGGTGATGGAAGAGATCAAGGAAACGCTGACGATTGCGGTCGGCGAATAACGAGACGAACGACGAGGCGAACAACGCCGCAGGCAGCGCGCCTCGGCCCTGTTTTTCCTGCTCGACAAAGCGGTTAAGTACTGTATATTTGTACAGTACTTAACCGCTTTGTACCTTGAGCCGTGAACACCCCGGAATCCGAACGCGAGCCCGAACCCGAAACCTGGTATCCCGTCGCGCCGCCTGCGCCGCGCAAGGGGCGTGGCGCGGTCACGAACCTGCAAGGGCGCTACGAAGTCGATCAGCGCGAAGCCTTCGACGATGGCTGGCTGCACGAGGCGCCCAAAGAGCCTGAAGAAGGCGAAGCGCACGACGAAGGCCAGGCGGACGTTCTGCGCACGCAGGTCTTCGACGAACGCGCGAAAAGCATTCTCACGCGCAACCAGTCGCCCGATATTCCGTTCAGTGTTTCGCTCAATCCATATCGCGGTTGCGAGCACGGTTGTATCTACTGCTTCGCGCGGCCCACGCATAGTTATCTGGGATTGTCGCCGGGGCTGGATTTCGAAAGCCGTCTTTACGCGAAGATCAATGCGCCCGAACTGCTCGCGCGCGAACTCGGCAAGCCGTCCTACGAGCCGGAGCCCATCGCGCTCGGCGTCAATACGGACGCCTGGCAGCCCGTCGAGCGCGATCTGCGTCTGACTCGCCGCGTGATCGAAGTGCTGGCCGCGCATCAGCATCCGTTCGCGGCGATCACCAAATCGTCGCTGATCGAACGCGATATCGACCTGCTGGCGCCCATGGCGCAACGCCGGCAGTTCATGGCCGCCATCACCATCACCACGCTCGACGCCGATATCGCGCGCACGCTGGAGCCGCGCGCCGCCACGCCTGCGCGCCGTCTGCGCACGATCCGCACGCTGGCGCAGGCGGGCATTCCGGTGGGCGTGAGCATCGCGCCGGTGATTCCGTTCGTCACCGAACCGGATATGGAGCGCGTGCTCGAAGCCTGCGCCGAGGCAGGCGCGACCAGCGCGAGCTATATCCTGCTGCGTCTGCCGTGGGAAGTGTCGCCGCTGTTTCAGGGCTGGCTGGAAGCGCATTTTCCGCAGCGTGCGGCGCGCGTGATGAGCCGTGTGCGCGACATGCGCGGCGGCAAGGATTACGAATCGGATTTTTCGCAGCGCATGAAGGGCGCGGGGCTATGGGCCGATCTGCTCAAGCAGCGCTTTCATCAGGCCGTGAAGCGGCTCGGGCTCAACGAGCGGCGTCACGGCATTCTGGATATGTCGGAGTTCATGCGCGAAAAGACCGTGCGCGACAAGCCGCAACTCGATCTGTTCTAAGGCGGCTTCGCGTTACTGCGAGATCGCTTTGGCCGCTTCCACCTGCGATTCGAAGTACGTCTGGAACGACAGCGCGAGGCCGGTCATCAGCAGGAACGCGCCGATCAGCAGCGAGAAGATCACCACGAAGATCACGGTCCAGCCCGAACCGCTCGCGCGCTTGCCGGCGAAGGCGGGGTTGAACTGCGCGTCCCACTTTGCATCGGGACGCAGGCCGTAGACGATCGCGGCCAGAAACGCCGACAGCAGCGAAACCGCGCCGATCACCGCCAGGCCCCAGCCGGGAATCGACGCGCGTTCGCTGGCGACGAGCAGCATCACGCCCGGAATGCCGAGCAGCGTGCCGGCGATATGAGCCCAGCCCCACACGTCGCGCGGGCCATACAGATAGAAGCGATGAGCGCCGAGGCTGCCCAGCAGAAAGGCGAGAGCGGCAGTGAGCGTTTTGTTGCGAAAGCGTGCGGGATTGTTCTGATTGGACATGAGCTGGCGGGTTGTCTCGGAGGGCACGTACATGTAGAGCGGGCTGTCTCGGCCCGCGGGTCATTGTACGTGCGGCGCCCGCGCTGCAGCAGATGCTGGGCCTTATGCCCGGAACAGCTTGCGCCGCCCGATCAAGGCTGCGCGTAAGTGACGCGATAGATCGCGCCCGCGTAGTCGTCGCTGATCAAGAGGGAGCCGTCGGGCAGCGGCAGCACATCGGCGGGGCGGCCCCATTGGGTATCGTCGGGATTGAGCCAGCCCTCGGCGAAGACTTCCTGATGGGCGTGTGCGCCATCGGCATCGGCGGAGATACGCACCACGCGATAGCCCGACTTGCGGCTGCGATTCCACGAGCCATGTTCGGCGATCAAGATGCTGTTGCGATACGCGGCCGGGAACATCGCGCCGGTATAGAAGCGCATGCCCAGCGCCGCCACATGCGCGCCCAGCCTGGCGACCGGCGGCGAAAAGCTGCTGCACGGATGATCCCGGCCGAACTCCGGGTCGCTCACGTTGCCTCCGTGACAATAAGGAAAGCCGAAATCCTCGCCCGGGTGTGCGAGGCGATTGAGCTTGTCGTCGGGGATATCGTCGCCGAGCATGTCGCGGCCGTTGTCGGTGAACCATAGCTCGTGGGTCTGCGGATGCCACGCGAAGCCCACCGTGTTGCGCACGCCGCGCGCGATGGTTTCGTAGTGCGAGCCGTCCGGGTCCATACGGCCGATCATCGCGAAATGCGTGCGCTGCGGGTCGCTGGCGGGCAGGCAGACATTGCAGGGCGCGCCTTGCGGCACGTAGAGCTTGCCGTCCGGGCCGAAGGCGATGAATTTCCAGCCGTGATGGCGCTCGCTGGGCAACTGGTCGGTGACCACGGCCGGTTTCGGCGGATCGTCGAGATGGGTGTCGATGCCGTCGAGCCGCAATATCGACGAAATCGCGGAGACATAAAGCGCGCCGTCGCGCCAGGCCACGCCGACCGGCATGGTCAGACCGCTGGCGACCACGTGGCGCTTCACGAGCTTGCCGTCGCGCAGTTCGAGCGCGTAGACGCGGCCGTCCATGCTGCCCACATACAGAATGCCGTGGGGCGAGAGCGTCATTTCGCGCGCGGCGGGGACGTCGTCGCTGAGCACTGCTATATGAAAGCCCGGCGGCAGCTTGATGCGCTCGATGGGCGGGGCGGCGTGGGCGAGCGGGGCGCTAAAAAGGGTGCTGAACGCGATAAAGAGGCTCGCCGCACATTGAACGGCAGCCGACGATGCGTGCGAACCACAGATCGACCGATCGGGGGCCGCATTGGTTGTGGTTGCTGGGAGCGCCGGGCGAAGCCAACCGATCAAGCGCCCGAATCGTGCAACCCGCGTCCATGGCCGCTGTACCGCCGTCGCACCCGGCCGTATGGCGGCGTTTTCAGCCGATGTTCGATCGCCTTGCATCGTCGCCTTCCTTGCCGTTTTTCAGGCGGCCTTTCTGGTTGAGCTGCGCAGTTTTCAGTTAAGTGTTTGTTATGCCATTGCTTTCGGGCTATAATCGCATGTTTCAGTAGTCCCGAACCCCCGGTTTTCAAGGATTCTAGTATGGTTATCATCCGTCTGGCACGCGGCGGCTCGAAGAAGCGCCCGTTCTACAACATCGTCGCAACCGATTCGCGTAACCGTCGTGACGGCCGCTTCATCGAGCGCGTGGGCTTCTACAACCCGGTCGCTACCAAGGGTGAAACGCTGCGCATCGCTCAAGATCGCGTGACGTACTGGCAAGAAAACGGCGCACAAATGTCGCCGGCAGTTGCCCGTCTCGTGAAGGAAGCGCAAAAGGCTGTTGCTGCTCCGGCTGCTTAAGTCTTTGACGTGTTTTACCCCCGTGCGCGCAGCGTAAGCCGCGTGTGCGATTTCAAGCTGGCTGCGAGGTTTGTCCATGCCCGAGCATGACGACGCAAAAGCGGACGCCAAGGCTACGGGCGCAGTGACGCCGCAGAACAGTGGCAAGGCTGGCGGACGCGCGGCACGGTCCGCACCGGTTTTCGGTGCGTTCGTGCCGTCAGTACGTAAAACGCCGGCGCGCGAAAGCGCGCCCAGTTCGCAGGTTTCGGCTGCCGCCGAAGGTTTGCGAGCCGAAACTCCGGCGAGCTGGCCGGCCGATGCCGTCGAAGTTGGCGCCGTGATCGAAGCCTATGGCCTTAAAGGCGGGCTGAAGATCGCGCCGCACGCGCAAGGCGGCAAAGCCTTGCTGGCGGCGAAGCGCTGGTGGCTCCTCAAGGGCCGCGAGCATCCCGAGCGTCATTCCGCGGTGCGATTGAGCGCCAAGGTGCACGGCGATTCCGTCGTCGGGCAACTGGGCGGCATCGCCGACCGTGACGCTGCTCTGCTTCTGCGCGGTGCGCGCATCTACGTGAGCCGCGCCGATTTCCCTGCGCCGGAAGCCGACGAGTATTACTGGGTCGACCTGATCGGTCTCGACGTCGTCAATGAGACGGGCGTGGAGCTGGGCAAGGTCGCCGACCTGATCGACAACGGTGCTCAGTCGGTGATGCGCATCGAGTACCCGGAAACGGGCAAGGACGGCAAACCCGCCACCGGCGAACGGTTGATCCCGTTTGTCGGCGTATTTGTGAAGACGGTGGACCTGGCGGCGAAACGCATTGTCGTCGACTGGGAAGCCGACTATTAAACCTGCTGTGCTGATTCGCTGAACGGAGAGAGCGATGCAGTTCGATGTCGTTACGCTCTTTCCCGAGATGTTCCGGTCGATTACCGATTGGGGCATCACCAGCCGGGCAGCCAAACAGCAGCGTTACACGTTGCGTACGTGGAATCCGCGCGATTTCACGACCGACAATTACCGCACTATCGACGATCGCCCGTACGGCGGCGGACCCGGCATGGTCATGCTGGCCAAACCGCTGGAAGCCGCGATCGGCGCAGCAAAGGCCGCACAGTCGGAGCAGGGCGTAGCCGCTCCGCGTGTGCTGCTGATGTCGCCGCAAGGCAAGCCGCTCACGCACGAGCGCGCCGTGCAGTTCGCCCAGGAACCCGGTTTCGTGATCCTGTGCGGGCGCTACGAAGCGATCGACCAGCGTCTCGTCGACCGTTACGTGGACGAGGAAGTCAGTCTTGGCGACTTCGTGCTCTCGGGTGGCGAGCTGCCCGCGATGGCGCTGATGGATGCTGTGGTGCGCTTGCTGCCGGGTGTGTTGAACGACGCGCTCTCGGCGGTGCAGGACAGTTTCGTGGACGGTCTGCTCGACTGCCCGCATTACACGCGACCGGAGGAATACGACGGCGTGCGTGTACCCGATGTGCTGCTCGGCGGCCATCATGCGGAAATCGAGCAATGGCGTCGTCGCGAATCGCTGCGCAACACGTGGCAAAAACGGCCTGATCTGATCGCTCGGGCCCGCAAGAACAAGATGTTGAGTCGTGCCGACGAGGCATGGCTCGCTAGTCTCGCGAAGAGCGCGAACGAAGCGTAAAGCTTCGGGCGGGCAGGGCGCGAGGCGCCCAAAGGCGGCGCCGCTTCATGCGTGAACGGCGCCAGTTGTGAATCCATCCTCTATCGGGGCCGTAGTTGCCGGTTTTTCCGTCAACGGGTACGAACGCCGACAAGATGGCTTACGGAGTCAATCCATGAATCTGATTGCAAAAC
Organism: Paraburkholderia sp. Ac-20340; assembly: GCF_017104965.1. Taxonomy (GTDB): domain Bacteria; phylum Pseudomonadota; class Gammaproteobacteria; order Burkholderiales; family Burkholderiaceae; genus Paraburkholderia. The sequence continues at coordinate 123,183 of NZ_JAAGPR010000015.1, read as the reverse complement.
TCGAGCAGGAAGAAATCCAGCGCGTGCTGGGCGAGAAGACCATCCCCGATTTCGCCCCGGGCGATACGGTGATCGTCAACGTGAACGTTGTCGAAGGCACGCGTAAGCGCGTTCAGGCATACGAAGGCGTCGTGATCGCAAAGCGTAACCGCGGTCTGAACTCGGCGTTCATCGTTCGCAAGATCTCGTCGGGCGAAGGCGTCGAGCGTACGTTCCAGACGTACTCGCCGCTGCTGGCAAGCATCGTAGTGAAGCGCCGCGGCGACGTTCGTCGCGCGAAGCTGTACTACCTGCGCAACCTGTCGGGCAAGAAGGCTCGCATCAAGGAAAAGCTGGTGTCGAAAGACCGCGCAGCTGCTCCGGCTGCAGAGCAGGCGTAAAAGCTGTAAGAAAGAAGCACCCTTCGGGGTGCTTTTTTCTTTTTGGCCGCAAAATAATCGCTTGTGCCCGAACCTTGAGTCAGCCGTTGATCCGTCCAGTATTTGAACCCGAAAGTCTGCCGATCGAATCGACAGGCGCCGATCTGCCCCAGGTCGCAGCAGGGCGCCTCACGCCCGACGGACTGCGCGCGCGCTTCGAGCAGCGCCTGCCCTGGGACCCGGAGCCGCAGGAATCCCGTCTCACCGATCTGCGCGATCCGCGCGAAGCCGCCGTCCTGGTGCCGCTCGTGGTGCGTTCGTCCGGTCTTTCGGTGCTGCTCACGCAGCGCGCCGACCATCTCAGCAATCACGCCGGCCAGGTGAGCTTTCCCGGCGGCAGCCGCGAACCGTCGGACGCCACGCCCGTCGCCGCCGCGCTGCGCGAGGCGCATGAAGAAATCGATCTCGATCCCGCGCGCGTCGAAGTGCTGGGCGCGCTGCCCGAGTATCTGACCGGCACGGGCTTTCGCGTAACGCCCGTGGTGGGCCTCGTGCACGAACCGTTTTCGCTGGCCGCCGACTCGCTCGAAGTGGCGAGCATCTTCGAAGTGCCGCTGAATTTTCTGATGAACCCGTCGAACCATCAGGTGCGGCTGTTCCGCTGGGAAGGCGGCGAGCGCCGCTTTTTCGCGATGCCGTATCCGCAACAGGGCGAGGGCGCCGGGGCGGTGGGCACGTCGCACTTTATCTGGGGCGCGACCGCCGGCATGCTGCGCAACTTCTATCGCTTTCTGCTCGCCTGAACACACCTGAGCGCACGAGATTTATCCCGCGATATTGCCGATTCTCGCCGCAATCTTACGACGTTGTTGCGTCTTTGCCGCTCGACGCTCTGGCACATCTGGCCCTGTGATATCGTTGCAACAAATTTTCAGAAAGCCCCTGAAACCCCTTTTGCAACCAGACTTGCACGGCGCGTCGCATGACCTTCTTCTCCGTATTGCTGGCTCTCGTCATCGAACAGGTGCGGGCGCTTTCGCCGAATAATCCGGTGATGGCGCTGGTGCGCCTCAATGCGGAATGGGCCGCGCACGGCTTCGACGCCGGCAAGCAGAAACATGGCCTGATCGCCTGGCTGGTGGTCGTGCTGCCCTGGACGGCGGCCACGGCGCTGGTCTACTACGTGCTCTATCACATCAGCTTCGTGCTGGCGTTCCTCTGGAACGTGGTGGTGGTGTACTTCACGCTCGGTTTCCGGCAGTTCAGCCACTATTTCACCGATATCCACCTCGCGCTGAATAACGACGACGTGCCGCGCGCGCGCGAAATCCTCACCGAATGGACCGGCATCGACGCCGTGGACATGCCCGTGAGCGAAATCGTGCGCCACACGCTCATTCATGCCGTGGTGGCCTCGCATCGACACGTGTTCGGCGTGTTCTTCTGGTTCCTCGTGCCGATCGGGCCGGCGGGCGCGGTGCTGTATCGCCTCTCCGAATACCTCGCGCGCGAGTGGGCGCGTCCGGCCGAAGACCGCACCGAGGCGTTTTCGAATTTCGCGCAGCACGTGTTCTTCGTGATCGACTGGATTCCCGCGCGGCTGACGTCGCTGGGTTTTGCCATCGTCGGTAATTTCGAGGATGCGATCTACGCCTGGCGCAATCACGCGAATCAGTGGCCGGATACCAACGAAGGCGTGCTGCTGGCCGCCGGTAGCGGTGCGCTGGGTGCGCGTCTGTCGGGCCCGCTTGCGGAACAATCGAGCGTCGATGCGCTCGCGCAGCCGGGCGACGGCGGCCCGTACACGGTCGGCGACGACTGCACGCCGCGCACGTTGCAATCGGCGGTCGGTCTGGTGTGGCGCGCGGTGATCCTGTGGATGATCCTGCTGCTGATGCTGACGATTGCCGTCTGGGTCTAGGCGACCCCGTCCAGGCGACCCCGTCTCGGCGACCCCGTCCAGGCGACCCGACATCCGTAAAAAAGCCCGCTCGAAGCGGGCTTTTTTATTCGTCGCGCGGATCGCGCTCGCGTCCGCATTGCCAGCAGACCGTGAACTGCGGCTCCAGCATCTCGCCGCACTGCGGACAGCGCCACGCCGGTGCGCCTGGCGCCGGGCCGCGCGTGGCATCGGCGATCAGCCTGCGGGCGAGCGTTTCGTCGCGATCGTCGACGAGCCAGATCTCCGGCGCGCATTGCTCAGCCGGAATCTCGCCCATCGCGCCGCTCAGATAGCGGTTATGCAGTTCGCAAGGCACGCCCGCCGTGGCCAGAATGTTCATCCAGTGCTGGGCGATGACCACATTGGGCGCGCGCACGAGCTTGAGCATGAGCGTGGACGAAAGCGTGCGCCTTAGCGCACGACCTGGCTGATTTCGTGCACGAGCTGCGCGTAAAGCGCGTGCCGCACCTCGGCGATGCGGCCGTCCTCGACCGCTTCGAGCACTGCGCAGCCCGGCTCGTGCAGGTGGTGGCAGTTATAGAAGCGGCAATGCGCGAGCAGCGGCCGGAACTCGGGAAAGGCGCGCTCGAGCGTGCCTTCGGTCAGGTGATAGAGGCCGAATTCCTGGAAGCCCGGCGAATCGATCAGCGCGCCCGCATCGTTGCCGCCCGGCAGCTTGTAGAGCCGCGTGAAGGTGGTCGTGTGGCGGCCGCTGTTGAGCGCAGTGGAAATCTCGCGCGTGGCGGCTTCGGCATCGGGAATCAGCAGATTCACGAGCGTCGATTTACCCATGCCAGACTGGCCAAGCAGGATCGTCTGATGGCCGCCCAGATGCGCCATCAGAATCGCGCGCGCTTCCTCGGGCTGCTTCTTCTCCGACACTTCCAGCACCGTGTAGCCCAGTTCGCGATAGCGCTCGAGGCGCTGGCGCGCGAGCGGCAGCACGGCTTCCAGATCGATCTTGTTGAGCAGGATGATCGGCTTCAGACCGTTGGCTTCGGCGGCGACGAGCGCGCGGCCGAGCAGATCCTCGCTGAAGTGCGGCTCGGTGGCGAGCACGATCAGCAACTGGTCGAGATTGGCCGCGAAGAGCTTCGACTTGTACTGGTCGGAGCGATAGAGCAGATTGTGCCGCTCGCCGATCGCGACGATCACGCCCTGGTCGGCCGAAGTCGACTGATAGTCGACCCGATCGCCCACCGCGACCTCACTTTTCTTGCCGCGCGGGAAGCACTGGAGCGGCACGCCGCCGTCGTCCGGGGCGACCAGGTAGTGACGGCCATGCGCGGCGATCACGACGCCGTGTAGCGTCGCGTTCGTCGTGCTGTTCTGGGCAGGTTGTGCAGCCCCGCCGGCGGCTTTCGATGCGCGCCGGTTCATGCGTGCGCGAGCAGTTTGTCGATCCGCTGCGAAGCCGGCGGATGCGAGTAGTAGAACGCGGTGTAGAGCGGGTCGGGCGTGAGCGTCGACGCGTTGTCCTCGTACAGCTTCACCAGCGCATTGACGAGCTGCTGCGCGTCGGTCTGCGTGGCGGCGAAGGCATCGGCTTCGAATTCATGCTTGCGCGAGCTCAGGCTGTTCAGCGGCGTGATGAAGAACAGGAACACCGGCACGGCGATAAAGAACAGCACCAGCGCGAGGCCTTCGTTGCCGCCGAGCAGGGACGGACGCACACCCAGCCCTTCGTAGAACCACACGCGCTGCGTGAGCCAGCCGAGCAGACCGAGCAGCACGAGGCTGATCAGGAAGGTCACGACCATGCGCTTGATGACGTGGCGGCGCTTGAAGTGGCCGAGTTCGTGCGCGAGCACGGCTTCGATTTCGCTGCCCGACAGGCGCGCGAGCAGCGTGTCGAAGAAGACGATGCGCTTGGCGGCGCCGAAACCCGTGAAATAGGCGTTGCCGTGCGCGGAGCGGCGGCTGCCGTCCATCACGAACAGGCCCTTGGCGGCGAAGCCGCAGCGCTGCATCAGCGCTTCGATGCGCGAGCGCAGCGCTTCGTCCTTGAGCGGCTCGAACTTGTTGAAGAGCGGCGCGATGAAGGTGGGGTAGAGCACCAGCACGAGCATCTGGAACACGACCCAGACCGCCCACGTCCACAGCCACCACAGGCTGCCGGCCTGCTTCATGAGCCAGAGCACGACGAACAGCAGCGGAATGCCGAAAGCCGCGCCGATCACCAGACCCTTGATGCGGTCCATGAAGAAAATGCCCCTGGTCATGCGATTGAAGCCGAAACGCTCCTCGACCACGAACTGGCGGTAGTAATCGAGCGGCAGATCGATCAGACCGCTGATGGCGAGCACCGCGCCGATCAGCGCGATCTGGCCGACGTAACCGCGCCCGAGCAGATCGGAGAGGCCCAGATCGAGCGCCTGAATGCCGCCCAGCAGCGTGAGCGCGATCAGCACGACCGCCGACAGCACGATCTCGACCATGCCGAGGCGCGTGCGCGCGACGGTGTAGTCGGCGGCGCGCTGGTGCGCCGTGAGCGCAATGGTGGCCGAGAACTGTGCGGGCACCGCATCACGGTGGGCCGCGACGAAGCGCGTCTGGCGCGAGGCCAGCCAGAGCTTGGTGGCGACCATCGCCAGTACGGCGACGATGAAAAGCGCGCTGAAGGCCAGCGCCGGGGACATCGATGGGGACAAAGTAGGCATCCGGGAAGTCCGTGGTATCTATGCGACAATTATATGTTCTTGGCGGCCCGGCCATCGCATCCTGCAGAGGTCGCACGATGACACCGGAGCCCGCACGCGGCGCGCGCCGCTTTCCTACCGTTTCAGGCGAATTCCATGACAGATATCACTTCCGCTGACCCGTCGGGCCAGGCGACTCCGGCGATGGAGCGCACCGACATGAACCTGATCTGGCTCGACATGGAAATGACGGGTCTCGACCCCGATAACGACCGCATCATCGAAATCGCCGTGGTGGTGACCAACTCCACGCTCGACAAGATGATCGAAGGCCCAGTGCTGGCGATCCATCAGTCCGAAGCCGTGCTCGACCGCATGGACGAGTGGAACCGTAACACGCACGGCCGTTCGGGCCTGACCGAGCGCGTGCGCGCTTCGAGCGTTACCGAAGAAAGCGCCACCGAGCAGATCATGGCGTTCCTCTCGCAGTACGTGCCGCCGGGCAAGTCGCCGATGTGCGGCAACTCGATCTGCCAGGACCGCCGCTTCATGGCGCGCTGGATGCCCACGCTGGAACGCTTCTTCCACTACCGCAATCTGGACGTGAGCACGCTCAAGGAACTGTGCCGCCGCTGGCAGCCCGCGATCTACAAGGGTTTCCAGAAGCGCGCGATGCACACGGCGCTGGCCGACATCCACGAGTCGATCGACGAACTCAAGTACTACCGCGAGCATTTCCTGATTCCGTCGGCGCCGCTGGGCGAGGCGGCAGCACCGGCTGCGGGCGGCGACGCGAAGTAAGCGTTCATCGGCTGTCGATAGAGAAAACGGCGCCCTCGGGCGCCGTTTTGCCAGGCGGCCTGGCGGATCAGGACTGCGGCTGACGCTGCGCGTTCTTCGGCCGGAATGCCGCCACGATGGCCGGATCGGTTTCGATATACGGCCCGCCGATCAGGTCGATGCAATAAGGCACGGCCGCGAAAATGCCAGGCACCTTCGCGCGGCCGGTTTCGTCGCGCAGACCTTCGAGCGTTTCCTTGATCGACTTCGGCTGGCCGGGCAGGTTGATGATGAGGGCGGCGTGATCGTCGGTTTCGCGGATCACGGCCACCTGACGCGACAGAATCGCCGTCGGCACGAAATTCAGGCTGATCTGGCGCATCTGCTCGCCGAAACCGGGCATTTCCTTCGTCGCCACGGCGAGCGTCGCTTCGGGCGTGACGTCGCGCCGCGCAGGGCCGGTGCCGCCCGTGGTCAGCACGAGATCGCAGCCCAGACCGTCGACCAGCGCCGTGAGCGTGGCCGAAATCGTGGCTGCGTCGTCGTGGATCAGGCGCGTTTCGGCGCGCCACGGCGATTTGAGCGCCGCGCCCAGCCATTCCATCAGCGACGGAATCCCCTTGTCCTCGTAGACCCCGCTGGTCGCGCGGTCGCTGACCGACACGAGGCCGATCACGAGTTCGTCAGGATGGCTGCGCTCAGGCTTCGTCATCTTCGCGGTCCTCGCCGGCGGCGTCATCGGCGTCTTCGTCGCCCACGCTGCTGACGTCCTTGATCCACTGGAACAGTTCGCGGAACGACTTCGGCGGCTTCGATTGCTGCTGCTCGCGGCGCGCGTTGCGGATCAGCGTGCGGGCTTCCTGCGGGTCGGCGGCCGGATAGTCGCGGATGAAGAGCGTGAGCGCTTCGTCGTCGGCCAGCAGCTTGTCGCGCGTGCGCTCGATCCAGTGCAGGCGCGCCGTGGCGGCCTTGTTCACGCCGCGGTAGGCGTCCATGGCTGTGCGCAGGGTGGTGACTTCGTCTTCCGTCAGGCCGCGCATCATGCGGCCCACGTACTGGAGCTGGCGGCGTTTGCCTTCGTGGTCGGAGATGCGGCGCGCCTCGTGGACGGCGTCCGAGAGGTCTTCCGTCATCGGCATGCGCTTGAGCGCGTCCTTGGGAAGCTCGACGAGCGCCACGCCCAGTTGCTGCAGGGCTTCCATCTCGCGCTTGAGCTGCGATTTGCTCGGGCGATCGTAACCGTTGTCGTCGACTTCGACGACAGCGTCGTTCATAGGTTGAATGCGGGTTTTGCGTTTCATGACGCATATTGTAGCGTGCGCGCGCGAGCCGATCGGGCTGGATGGATGTGGAGCGCTTTAAGTGCCGGGCAGGCTGTGGCCGTTGGCTCTGCGATGCGCGCCGCGCCTGCGTCATGCGGCAGCGCCGCATGCTTGCCCTCGGTGCGCGCGCGCAGTCCTTGCTATGATCGCAAAACGCGCCAGAAGCAGCATGCAGCGAAGGCGCACCTGCGCGCGGTTTGCAGCACGCGCGCGACGCATCACGCGACACCTCCGACACACGACAAGCGGGCCGCACCGGCCCAAAACCGGACCGTAACGACAATGGCAGCAGACATCGAAGCCCGGCAGCGTTTTTTTCCGCACACCCAGGACGAACTGAAGGAGATCGCGTCGGACATCCTCCGCCACGCGAAGGCGCTCGGCGCGAGCGACGCCGCGACCGAACTCTCCGAAGGCGACGGTCTTTCGGTGTCCGTGCGGCGCGGTGAAGTCGAAACCATCGAGCACAATCGCGACAAGATGGTCGGCGTCACCGTCTATATCGGCAACAAGCGCGGCAACGCGAGCACCTCGGACTTTTCCGCGCAGGCGCTCAAGGACACCGTGGCGGCCGCCTACAACATCGCGCGTTTCACCGCCGACGACGATTGCGCGGGCCTTGCCGAGCGCGAGCTGCTGGAAACCACGCCGCGCGACCTCGACCTCTACCATCCGTGGAGCGTCACGGCCGACGAGGCCGTCGAAATCGCCCGCCGCGCCGAAGACGCCGCTTTCGCGACCGATCGCCGCGTGACCAACTCGGAAGGCGCGAGCGTTTCGGCGCAGCATTCGCAGTTCGTGCTGGCCACGTCCAGCGGCTTCATGCAGGGCTATCCGTACTCGCGTCATTACATCGCCTGCGCGCCTATCGCGGGCAGCGGGCGCAGCATGCAGCGCGACGACTGGTACACCTCGCGGCGCAGCGCGGGTGAACTGGCTTCGCCCGAAGCCGTGGGCCGCTACGCCGCAGAACGTGCGCTGTCGCGCCTGAACGCGCGCGGCCTGGACACGCGCAAGGTGCCGGTGCTGTTCGAAGCGCCGCTGGCGGCAGGGTTGCTCGGCGCGTTCGTGCAGGCCACGAGCGGCGGCGCGCTGTATCGCAAGACGTCGTTCCTCGTCGATAGCCTGGGCAAGCCGGTGTTCGCGCCGCATATCCAGATCGTCGAAGATCCGCATGTGCCGCGCGCCGCCGGCAGCGCGCCGTTCGACGAAGAAGGCGTGCGCACGCAACGCCGCGAAGTCGTCAAGGACGGCGTGGTGCAGGGCTACTTCCTGTCGTCGTACTCGGCGCGCAAGCTCGGCATGCAGACGACCGGTAACGCCGGCGGTTCGCACAACCTGCAACTGCAAAGCTCGCTGACGAACCCGGAAGACGACTTCGAAGCGATGCTCAAGAAGCTCGGCACCGGTCTGCTGCTGACCGAGCTGATGGGGCAGGGCGTGAACTTCGTGACGGGCGATTATTCGCGCGGCGCGTCGGGCTTCTGGGTGGAGAACGGCAAGATCCAGTATCCGGTCGAGGAAATCACCGTGGCGTCGACGCTGCAGGAGATGTTCCGCCATATCGTCGCGGTGGGCGCGGATACGCTGGCGCGTGGCACGCGTCAGACCGGTTCGGTGCTGATCGAGCGCATGACGGTGGCCGGGCAGTAAGCGGCTTGCGTGGGCGCTTCGCGCGCCCTGCACATGTGAAAACGGCACGCCTGGGCGTGCCGTTTTGTTTGGGGGCAGAGGGCGTCAAGCCGTACCGATCAGCACTTCGGCGGGAATGTGCAGTCCCGCGTGCAAACGGCGGATCATGGCGAGGCTCAGCGCGCGCTTGCCCGCGAGCACTTCATAAACCCGATTCGCGTTGCCGATATACGGCTGCATATCCGGGACAGAAAGCCCTTGTTGTTCCATGCGGAATTTGATGGCCTCGATAGGATCGGGGCTGGCGAGCGGAAAGTGTTCCGCTTCATAGCGCTCGACCAGAATCGACAGGATCTCCAGTTCGTCGCCTTCGGGCGTGCCGGGCGCTGGATCGGCGTCGACGAGTCCGGACACGATCGCCAGTGCGGCTTCGTAATCCTGCTCGGTGTGCAGCGGACGAATTTCCATACCCATTACTCCAGTTCCACGTTTGCCGCGTCGATCCTGTCGTACTCGGCATGTGTTCCAACGAATTTGATATAGACGACGCCGATCCGGTAAGCGACCGCGACGATCAATCGAAAAGCGTTGCCCTTGATGTTGAACACTACGCGATTCTTGCCGACAAAGCTCGCCGACGCGTACTGCGCCTTGATGTCCTGCGGCGTGCGCCAGGTTGCCTGGCTGGCTTCCGCGTACCACGCGAGCAGCGACTGTTCTCCTTGTGCGTGGTTTCTGATGAATTCCAGCAGGGTTTTCCTGGCTACGATGCGCATGGCGTGGATATTAGTCCCATTTTGGGACTAAGTAAACCGGAGGCTGACTGGTAATGGCGGTCGCGCCGATTCTGGCGATGTTCCAGCTCAATCCCGCCGCTCGTAAGTCACGAACGCGAAATCGAAATCGTTGGGCGCGTTCGCGTGCAGTGTTTCGCGCGCCGTTTCGCGCCAGTGCGCCGCGTCCGGTGCCGGGAAGTGGGCATCGCCTTCGAAGTCGGCGGCGATTTCCGTGACGATCAGCTTGTGCGCGAGCGTGATGCCTTCGGCGTAAAGCTGCGCGCCGCCGATCAGAAACGCTTCGGGCGCCTGGTCTTCGCCCGCGAGCGCGAGCGCCGCTTCGAGGCTCGTGACCGTGTCGCAGCCGGGGAAGCGCTTGCCGGCGTCGCGCGTGACGACGATGTTGCGCCGTCCGGGCAGCGCGCGGCCGATCGATTCGTGGGTCTTGCGGCCCATCACGATGGGCGCGCCCATGGTGGTGCGCTTGAAGAAGGCAAGGTCTTCGGGCAGCCGCCAGGGCAGCTCGTTGTCGCGGCCGATCACGCCGTTTTGGGCGCGAGCGACGATCAGGGTGAGCGTCGTCATCGAGTGTGTCGGAGAGTCGAAGTGCGATGAAATTGAAAGGTCGATCCCATCGATTCTACCCGACGGCGCTTTGAATCCCGTTCATGGCCCTGGAAGGGCGCGAAGGCATGCAGGCACAAACGCGCGCCGCCGCAAGCCGAAGCCGGCCCGCAGCGGCGCGTACTGCGCGGACCGTTACTCCGCAGGCTCGCCCGGTTCGGCCGGAAGCCCAGGGTGAGTTTCAATCTGACAATCTGCCTGGTTTTCCGCCTCGCCGCCGAAGATCGACTTCTCGTCGCGCAGCCCGTGCGTGCCCATCAGCCGGTACAGCGTCACGCGCGACACGCCAAGATCGGCGGCCGCTTCCGTCAGGCGATGGCGATGGCGCAGCAGCGCCGCCTCGATCGCGCGCTTTTCCGCCGATTCGCGCGCCTGCGCCAGCGTGACCGTCTGCTGCTCGGCGAACTGGCCAAGGTCGAGATCGTCGGCGGAAATCAGCTTGCTTTCGGCCATCACGATCGCGCGGCGCACGCGGTTGATCATCTCGCGCACATTGCCCGGCCAGTTGTAGTTGTACATGGCCTCGATGGCATCGGGCGTGAAGCCGCGGATCTTGCGCGCGCCGTCCATCTTGAACTTGTGCAGCACGTGATGCGCCAGGATTTCGATGTCCTTGCCGCGCGCGCGCAGCGGCGGCTCGTCCACGCGCAGCACGCACAGACGATGGAACAGGTCGGCGCGGAAACGTCCGTCGCGCATCGCCGATTCGAGATCCACGTGCGTGGCCGAAATGATGCGCACGTCGACGGGAATCTGTTCGTGGCCGCCGAGCCGTTCGATCTTGCCTTCCTGCAGGAAGCGCAGCAGGCTGGCCTGGCTTTCCAGCGGCAGATCGCCGATTTCGTCGAGGAACAGCGTGCCGCCGTTCGCGGCTTCGACCCGGCCGATCTTGCGCTGGTTCGCGCCCGTGAACGCGCCGCGTTCGTAGCCGAATAGTTCGGATTGCAGAAGATGATGCGGGATCGCGCCGCAGTTGATCGGCACGAACGGCGCCTTGCGGCGCGGCGAACGTTCGTGGATCGCCAGTGCGGTGAGTTCCTTGCCGGTGCCGGATTCGCCCGAGATGAACACGGTTGCGTCCGTGTTCGCCACCTTGCGGATGGTGCGAAAGAGCTGCTGCATCGCTTCGCAGGTGCCCACCATCTCGTCTTCGTCCTGATTCGCGCTGGCCGGCACTTCGTCGAGGTCGCAGAGCGTGACCATGCCGAAGGCGTGGCCCACGAGATAGTCGAGCGTGGCGGGCGCGACCGGCAGATTCACGTAGTCGAAGCAGTAGTGGCGGATCATGCGGCGCACTTCGGGATCGGTCAGGCGCTGCGCGTCGGTGAGCGCGATCCAGCCCACCTGTTGCAGGCGCAGCACGGCTTCGAGCCCGGCCAGATCGCGCGGCGCGAAGCCGGTCAGATCGACGATGCCGGCGCAGGTCGGCTCCTGCTTCACGAGCCGCGTGGCTTCGTGCGCGCTCTTGGCCGTGGCGACTTCCCAGCCGCGGCTTTTCAGATACGCGCCAAGCTGCGTGTCCGGCGTGCGGGCGACGTACAGAAGCATGCGGTCGATGTCGGCGATCGGACGGCCGTCGCCAGCGCGGCCGGTGGCGCGCTGCGTGGGCGAGGCGGCGTCCGCATCGGCGGTCTTCGTCGTTTTCGCTACATTCGTGATATTCGCCACGCCCGGTGCATCGCTGCCGCGCGCCGTCGTGGACGCTGCGTTGGCTGCCGCAGTGTCGACTGCCGCAGTGTCGACTGCCGCAGCATCGGCTGCCGCGGCTTCGGCTGCCGCGGCGCTCGCTGCTGCACTGGCTGCCGCAGCCGCAGCATCGGCCGCAGCCGCGACGGCTGCCGCAGCTTCCTCCGCCGTGAATGCGGCTCGTGGGGACTGCCCGACCACGGCGAGCCGCTGGCTCGCCCCGGCGAACGACGTCACATTGGCGCTCAGATGTGAGGATTCGCGCACGATTGACCTCGTATTCATCAGAAGGTGTAGGGGAACCGCACGCCGACCACGAAATTCGGCGCATCGGGCGTGAGGCCCACCGATACGGCGCCGTTGATCGTCAGGTGCTTGTTCACCACATGATTGAGCCCGAAGTTGAGCACCGAGGCCGTCGTCTCGCTGCCCGGCACGCCGGTCCAGCTGCCGCCCGGCGACTTGGTCTTCGACTGCGGTTCGATCGCCATCGTGTAGGAGATGCTGGCCGAATCCTTGTCGGAGAAGGCGAGTGCGACGCCGCCGCCGAACTGGATGATGTCGCCGAGCTTCACGTCGGCCGGCTGCGTCTGCCCGATCACCGAGGAGATGTCCGAGAACGAGCGCGAAATGTTGTACGTGTACGAGAGGCTGCCGAACAGCACGACCGGGTCATAGGTCTTCAGCACCGAGACGCCGGCCGTCACGTTCCAGAAACCCGTGCCGGTGGGCAGCTTGGTCGGCGCGACGAGGTTGGTGTTGTCCTGCGAGATCTGCTGCACCTTGATGCCGAACGGCGAGGTGCCGGTCGGCGTTTTCACGCGCAGGCTGCCGACCACGTCGGGCATATTGTTGGTTTCCTTCAGGAACTGGTAGTAGATCCCGAAGTTCACGTCGCCGATGGCGTTCGAGTTGACCGACGAATCGGACAGCGAACTGGCCGAGCCGCCCGCGCCGCCCACGATGAAGCTGCTGTGGCGGTAGACGTAGGGCACGTCGACGTCGATGCTCATGCGGTCGGTCAGGCCGTACCGCGTGTCCAGATCGGCCATGATCTGGTGCGACTTGGTCTCGCCCAGATTGATGTTGCCGAGGAAAATCGCGTCCAGCGCGAGGAAGCCCGAAAGCTGCAGCTGGCGCCGGTCGTAGTAGGTATCGCTGATACCCCAGTCGAGCGTGAGCTTGTGGTCGAAGAGCGGAGCATGTTCGCGCTGCACGACGGCCTGTTCGGCCTGGGTGCGCTCGGGCTCGGCGTTCTTCTGGGTTTCGCCCACGGTCGGATTGTTCGGATTCACGCCCACCGGCGCGCCTTGTTGCGGGCCGCTGGTGGCCGAGGTGCCGGTTGCGCTGCTGGTCGCGCCTGCGTCAGGCGAGGGCGGGTTCACCGGCACGCCGGTGGCGGTGCCCGTGAGCGAGCCGGGCGCGTTGGCGCCGGGCAAGGCTTGTGCGAGCGGCGGCAGCGGCACGGGCAAACCGTCCGCGCCCGGCTGCTCGGCGACGCTCGTGCCGGAGGACGCATCGGGCGCACCGGCGCCCGGCATGCCGCGACCGCGCTGCGACATTTCCAGGTTCGTCACCTGGCGTTCGAGAGACTGGATCTGGCGTTGCTGCTCGTCGACCACACGCATGAGCGTGTTGAGCCGGTCTTCGAGCGACTGGCCTTGCAGTGCCTGCGCGTGAGCGTTCTGCGCAAGCGTGAAAACCAGCACGGCTACAGGAATGGCGGCCAGCCGCATTTGCGGCGCTGCCGTCTTGAATATCGTGTTCATTTTTCTTCCCCCGGATCGAAATCGCCCGCCTGCCGGAACCCCCTGGTCCCGCGCCCGCGCACGTCGATGCACCTCCTCGATACGTCACGCAGGGCCTCGGCCTGCGTGTACTGGTCTCCTTCTTAGGTCTCCTCTGGGTTTTCTCGCGCCGCCCATGGCGGTGGGCGGCGCTCAAGGGTTAATCGGTTGTCAGCGGGTATTGCGCAGAGCCTGTAATACGCCGGCCTGCCGGATCATTTGCGCGCTCATCTGCTGCGTCTGCAGACTCAGTTGCAATTGATTGGCGACCTGCTGGTTATTGCCCGCGACCTGGAGCAGCTGGGCGATCGAGCCCGCCTGCGCCATGTTGCTCGGCATGATGTTTTGCGTGGCGACGCCCGCAGGGGTTTGCAACGTGACGGTGACCCCGTTGCCACCGAAGGCGATCCCGGCCTTGATGGTGCCGCTGGCGTTCGATGCTGCTGCGCTCGACGCATTCGAGCCGCCGGCGATCACGGCGGCGCCACCCGTACTGCTGGTGTAATCGATGGTCGCGGCGTTGGAGCCGACGTTGTTGTTGCCGGCCACCTGGGTGATCTGCGAGACGCCGTTGACTGCCACGTTTTGTCCGCCCGAGGCCGACGTGTTCGGTGTTGCGCCACTGTTGGCCGCCGTGGTGCCGCCTGCGACCGGGTCGGTGACCCTGGCGCTGGTCTGCACGCTGGCGCTGAGCTGGTTGGCGGTGTTCTGCACGACGGTAAGCGCGCCCTGGGCGGTGGCGGTGGCGCCGTTGGGCAGTTGCCATTGCGAAATGACGTTCAGGACCATGCCCGAAATCATGTCGTTGCCGGCGTATTTGCCGGTTTGATGAGCGAGCACGTCATCGTCGACGGCTTCGCAGTGCACGGGATGGGCATCGGCGCTGTCGGCGCCGAGGAAAGCGGGTACTGCAGGCAAAACGGGCAGCGTGGCAGCAAGGCTCTCTGCGGCGCACGCACCGTTCGAATAAGCGCAGGCGAGCGCGCAGATACCTGCAGCGATGCCAGTCTGTGAGAGGTTGCGATTCATGACTCTTGTGTACTTCAGAACATGACGGCCTTATCGAGGCCGTATTCAAAGAAGGGAGTCGGTGCCGCGCCGTTGAGCAGGGCGTTCTCGCGCAGCTTCAATGCGAGCGACTCGTTGTTCTGCAACAGCGGAGAGTCCTCCAGGAACGGTTTGCCGAGCACCGCGAAGACGAGTCCGTTCCATGTCTTCGCGAAATCGTCTTCAGCGACGATGCGGTTACCGAGCGCCGGGTCCGCAATGAAGATGCGGCCGTTCTCGGCGTGCTTGACGATCACGAAATGCTCGTAGCCATCGATATTCATCAGCACGAGCACGGGAATCTGCAGGTGATACAGGGCATCGGTATTGACGCGGAAGCCGCGCCCGCGCAGGCCGATCGTTTCGACGAACTTCTTCATGTCGAGCATGGAGAAGCCGTTCTTCACGACCACCTCGGGCGTGGAGTACACCATCATGCGGCGAATCAGTTCCGGTTCCGGGATGTCGATGCCATAGCCGTACTTGAGCAGCGTGGCGAGCGCGGCGGCGCCGCAGCTGTAGTCGTACTGCTGGTTGACGATGCTGCTGTAGCGGATATCGCGCATCGAACGCAACGGCAACTTGATCGGCACGCCGACCAGGTGGGTTGCATCGATCATCGATTGCGCATGGACAGGCACGAAAGCCGCGGTGGCGAAGAGCGCCAGCGCGACAGCACACATCCTTGACGCCGGGGACGATTCCGACCCGGACATGGTGGTCTCCTGCTTCTGGTTTATGCACCGGCCGCGTGTGGCGGCGACCGGTGCATCTGGGTACAGCCCTGTTTTGCGACTACTTCCGGACTGCTTAGTGGCCGTTGCTGATTGCGGCGATGGCCATGCCGTTGTGCTGCAGGTTGCCGATACCGCCGGCGATGTTCACACCGATGTTGCCGCTTGCGCCGGCGAGTGCACCTGCGCCCAGCGTTGCCGTGCCCTGGAACTGACCCGTAGCCGACATCGCTGCGTCCTGCACGTTGTTGTCGGTGGCGACCATGGCCGTCGTCTTGGCGGTGCCAGCGTTGCTCGACGTCGTGACCGAGCCGGCGAGGCTGTTGTTCTGCGCGTTGCCGATACCCGATGCGACGTTCACGCCCACGTTGCCCGAAACGCTGGCGAGCGAGCCATCACCCACCGACGCATTCAGGTTGAAGTTTTTCACGTTGGCGGAGCCGCCCGAAGCCTGATTGTTGAAGATCTGAGCGTTGCCGAACACATTGCCGACATCGACCGACGCGAGGGCAACGTTGTTGCTCTGTGCGTTGTTGATACCTTCGGCGATGTTCACGCCCAGATTGCCCGTCACGCCCGTTGCTGCATCGCTGCCCGTGGTGGCGTTCAGCGTGCCGGCGACTTGCGTGTTGTAGTGCTGCGTGACCGAACCGGTCGTCGTTTCGTTGACCGTGGTCAGCGAGTCGCTCACGCTATAGCCCCAGGACTTGCTTTCCTGCGTGGCCTTCGCATACGAGTGAGCCTGAGCGCTTTGGCTCGAGCTCGATTCGCCATACGAATGGTTGTACGTCTTGCTCGAATTGCTCGACTTCGAGCTCGTGCCGTTCTCGTAGGCCGAGACGGCTGCGCTGCCCGTGCCGTCGGCGTAGGCGGTGTTCGCGTTTTGCGAGGTGTGGCTCGAGCTCTTGTTGTCCTGCGACGTCCACGCGATACCTGCGCTGGTCGAATCGGTGTTGTTGTGCGAGTTGGTCTTCGTATGCGACGTAGCTTCGTTGCCGGCGACAGCGATGCCTGCCGTGCCGTTAGCCAGGTTGCCGCTGCTGTTCGTCGTCACTTGCACGGCTGCGCTGCCGTTGCCGCTCTGCGACTTCGTCGACGTGTTGTTGCCCGTGCTGCTGTACGTCGTGGCAACCGCTGCGTCGCCCGTGTTGCTGGACGCGCTGGTCTTCGACGAGCTGTGAGCGCTGCCGCTGTCGGTGGCAACGTGATAGTCAGCTGCGATGCCGGCGTTGTAGGTCTTCGAGAAGGCCTTGTTGCTGGCCGATGTCGTCGACGTCGACGAAGCGACGTTGTGCGTCTTCGACTGCGAGCTCGACGATGCCGACTGTTCAGCCGTCGCATACGACGAGTTCTTGTAGGTCGAGTTCGTGCCGGTGCCGTTCACGCTCCACGTGTTGTTGTCATACGTGGTCGTCACGTTGCCGGTGACATAGCTCTGTGCCTGGGGAATGAGCTTGCCGCCGCTCGTGGTCTGCGTGTTGTTGATGACGGCGCCGGCCGTGCTCGAGACGCTGACGCATCCGAACAGGCTGACCCAACCTTCAATGCCGACTTGCTCGCCAACTGCCGTGTAGTTGAACAGGTAGGCCGTCTTCGGGGCTGCAAAAGCGGAACTGGCTGCCGTTGCGAGGACTGCCGCTGCGATGAGGGTGCGCTTCATGTTTCGCTCCGATACTTGAGTGGTCAGTTAGAAAAGAGTGCCCGCCGGGGGACGGAGCACAAAACTGTTCGCCGTTGCATTACCGGCACCGGCCGTCTGGTTCACCTGCACGAGGCCCGTTGCATTCCTGAAGGCCGCACCATCGATGCGCACCTCACGAATGCCGCCTGCCTGGCCTGCCTGGCTTCCCTTGTTGCCGTTCTGAGCGGTGACCGCGGACAGCTCGCCGTCCGAGAGCATCGCCACTCCGAGCGCCCCAGTGCCGATCTGCGCACTGTTGCGTTGGATATTGCCCACGCCTGCCGCCTGATTCACCATCATGGCGCCGGACGTGTTGGAGAAAGCGCCCGATCCGATCAGCGCGGTGGCATTGGCCAGCCGTGCGCGGGTCGAGGTGCTTTGATCATCCAGATTTACATTGGCGACCGAGCTGCCATTGGTGATGGTCAACTGGTTGCCTTGAGCGTTGTCGAGCCCAGCCGCTTCGTTCACCGTCAGCGCGCCCGTCGTCGAGACCGCGGCATTCGGTGCGATCACAGCGATGGCGCCGACCGTGACCTGCGCCTGCGCGACCGTTGCGCACGCAACGGATGCGAGAGCGAGCGCAAGCGCGGACAGAAGGTTGGGACGACGAATCATTTCACTCCTCCAATGGAGCCCAGTGCGCTGGTGAGCGGCGCCAATGCGCCGGTGACCGTGCTGGAAATCGTGTTGCCGATGCCGCCCATCGCCGTCGCGCTGCCGCCCGCGCCGAGTGCGCTGTTCGAGCCGCCTGCCGGGTTGCCCACGAGGATCCGGTTGATGGCCTGCACGCCGGCTGCTTCGCCAGCCATCGCGCCAGTCGTGTTCACGCCGGAGTTGCCGCGTGCGTTGGTCAAATCTGTATCGTTGACGAGCGTGGCCATGGCCGGATCGAACGAATTCTTCGGGAACGTCGTGGCCCGCACGAGTACCGGGTCCTGACTCTTCGGTACATTGGCGAACGCGCTACGCGGGGTGATGTCACGCTCGACGATGATGTCGCCGGGGTTCACCACCTGCTGCGCGCTGACACCTGCTGCGAGCGCCGCCGCGCACGCGCCGCTCAGGACGGCTGCGATCCGCGCGGAACGCCGGCGCGAGCCTGGCGTCGTAAAGCGAACTGTCATGTCGGTCTCCGTCTTGCCCCTCGGGGCGGCGACTCGGGTTCGCCGCTCCCGCACCACGCCGCGTACGGCGTGGGTCCTGTATCTGGATTACTGCGTCTGGTCGACTGCGCTAATCTGTTTCATCTGCCGCTTTTGTTTCTGCTGCTGCTTTTACTTTCTCGTGTAGCTGGCGATGTTGCCTTGCGCCGCCTGGCCGCTATCGACCGGAATCGGCAGTGGCGCGGGTGGGGCGATTTCGTCCCAGAGCGTCACGTTGTTGCCGCCGCGCATCAGCTGCGGGGTCGCGGCCACCATCAACATGCCGACCGCGCCGCCGCGCTGGCGCGAGAGCGTCTGGTCGTCGATCGAACCGACACCGGCAACCGCCTGGTCGTCGCCGGCCGGCACCGGATCGGCGGCCAGCGGCGCGGCGCTCAGCGAACTGGCCGATGCTGCTGCGCCGGACGTGTTCGTGTCGGTTGCATCGCTGACAGCCACGGCAGCCGTCGTTACAGGAACGACATCGGCATTCACGCTTGCGACCACCAGCGGGGCGCCGGCCGCATCGCTTGCGGTCTGGGCGTACACCGACGGCGCAACAGTGAAAAGCGCAGCGGGAATCAGCACGGCCGCGAGGGCGGTGGTGTGGCTGACTGCGCTGAGCTTGACGTTCGAAGGGATGAGTCGCATGGCGTGTCTCCTGGTGCGACTCATTTAGCGAAACGTGTGCCATGTCCCGCAAAACGTTGATACGACGGGGGTCCCGTTATTTTCAGCGGATTTTGAATAGCGGATTTTCGAGAAAATGTTTCAGCGCTGAAACGTTGGACTCTTTTAACCCCTGGAAATGATTCAGGAGTTTCAACGGAGAACGTTTGCGCGATTTTTTTGTTACGTAATGCCGTTACGTAATGTCTGTTGCAAGCCTTTCTTTGCCCGCGCGCCCGGAATTGATACGTTCGTAATCTTTTTCTTCTTATGATTCAGGGCAAACCTCTAATGGAAACCTTTCCATTGAGCCCTAATCCATTCACGCCGCATATTTCCTATCCAATTCCTGGGTGCATATAGTAAGCTTCAGAAAAAAGCGTAAAGCCGATAAGAAAAAGCCCAGTTCATGGGCAGATTGTTGACATACACACGTCGCAGCTCGGGGATTCACTGTCAGCAAATGCTTCTGTGTCGTCTGGTCCAAAGGTGCCGGGCGCAGGGTGCGTTTGCTGCGTGTCTGTACATCAGGAGCGTGCCGTCATTCCGCAACGATGTGTTGGCAAGAGGATCTGAATAATGGAATCCGCAACGCGGCAGTTGGTTTACGTGACGCGCAGTCCCAACGAAGCGCTGAACGAGCGGTTCCACGAGCGCGGCTGGCAGGTGGAGATCGTCGGCAATGCCCGGGACGCCCGGCGCGCATTGCGCGCGGGCACGCCTGCAGGCGGCCTGCTCGATCTGTCGAGCCAGTTTCATCTGCATGAGATCGGCGCGTTCGAGCCGTGTCTGACGTTGCCGAACGTGGGCTGGGTCGCCGCGACCACCACGGGCCAGTTGCAGGACGCCAATCTGCGCCGTCTGGTGCGCGATTACTGTTTCGATTACGTAACGGTGCCGTGGAGCGGCGAGCGCATCGTCGATTCCGTCGGCCACGCCTACGGCATGGTCTCGCTGGTCGAAGCCGCCTCGAACGACACCACGGGCGGCGCCGAAGGCGAAATGGTGGGCTCGTGCGAGGCGATGCTCGCCTTGTTCCGCTCGATCCGCAAGGTGGCGATGACCGACGCCCCGGTGTTTATCTCGGGCGAATCCGGCACCGGCAAGGAACTCACGGCAGTGGCCATTCACGAGCGCTCGTCGCGCCGTAACGCGCCGTTCGTGCCGATCAACTGCGGCGCGATTCCGCCGCATCTGCTGCAATCCGAACTGTTCGGCTACGAGCGCGGCGCCTTCACGGGCGCGAGCCAGCGCAAGATCGGCCGGGTCGAAGCGGCCAACGGCGGCACGCTGTTCCTCGACGAAATCGGCGATCTGCCGATGGAAAGCCAGGCCAGCCTGCTGCGCTTCCTGCAGGAAGGCAAGATCGAACGCCTCGGTGGCCATCAGTCGATGCCGGTGGATGTGCGGATTATCTCGGCGACCCACGTCGATATGCGCGCGGCCATGGTGGAAGGGCGTTTCCGGCAGGATTTGTATCACCGCCTGTGCGTGCTGCAGATCGACGAGCCGCCGCTGCGCGCGCGCGGCAAGGACATCGAACTGCTCGCCCGCCACATGCTCGAACGTTTCAAGAAGGACGGCGCGCGCCGCCTGCGCGGCTTTTCGCCGGACGCCATCGCGGCGCTGCATAACTACAGCTGGCCCGGCAACGTGCGCGAGCTGATCAACCGCGTGCGCCGCGCCATCGTCATGTCGGAAGGGCGCGCGATCACGGCGCGCGATCTGGAACTGGGCGATTACGTCGAAGTCGTGCCGGTGTCGCTCGCGCAGGCGCGCGAAGCGGCGGAGCGTCAGGCGATCGAACTGGCCTTGCTGCGTCATCGCGGCCGGCTGGGCGACGCGGCGCAGGAACTCGGCATTTCGCGGGTGACCTTGTACCGGCTGCTGTGCGCGCACGGCATGCGGCATATGGAAAGCGATCCGCTTGCGCCGCATCCGGGCGGACTGGTTTCGGGGGGCGGAGCCTGACGGGCTTCGCAGGTGGGGACCAACGACAGCCGTGCAGCTCCCGATCGCTGCCGGCCGTCTGGGCGTGATCAGGACGTGCGGCATCGAGACGTTTTTGAAGCGCTGACGAAGAGCCTGAAATGGCCATGAGGGTGTCAGGGGTGCAAGCGGGCTTGCGCGGGGGCGCAGACTCGTGCGGATGGCGGCCCGCACAGGCGGGCCGCCACGTCCGCCAGATTGTCTTCCTTCCCATTCTTCTTTTTCCCGAATCGCGATAACGGCGTTGCGCTGGGTCTCGCCCAATAGTCTTGTTATTTTCTCCGCGATTTTTCACGCCTTTAAAATCGGCGACTTTGCGATGTTACGTGTCGCGCAAATAGTTTTTTCAGCGATTATCAAAGGCAATTGCCAAGGCAGTTATCGGCATTAATTGCCGTTTCGTATGAAGCAAGGCAGGGCGCAAAAATCGCTTGCGCAAAAGGCGTTCCTATACGAATACGTGTTCCTCCCAGGATTGAAGTATTTGGGCTGAATGTTCTGCAGCGCCGAACGCGTGCGAGATTTAAATGGTCTGCAAATGGTTTTACCGGTTTTGCCGCCGCCGCAGCAAAGCGCGCGTGCAGACGGCCGGATTGCGGCGAAATGGCCCCCGATCAGCGAACGCCCGCTTGCTATAGAATCTCGCTTTTGAATCCGCACGGGGCGCGGGCGCCCCCGTTCAGGAACTCCGCATGAAACAGTATCTCGAGCTTGTCCGCTCGATTCTCGACACCGGCAGCTGGCAGGAAAACCGCACCGGCATCCGCACGATCAGCATGCCGGGCGCCATGTTGCGCTTCGATCTCCAGCAGGGCTTTCCGGCTGTCACGACCAAGAAGCTGGCGTTCAAGTCGGCCGTGGGCGAGTTGATCGGCTTCATGCGCGCTTCGCGCAGCGCCGCCGATTTCCGCGCGCTCGGCTGCAAGGTCTGGGACGCCAACGCGAACGACAACGCCCAGTGGCTCGCCAACCCCTACCGTCAGGGCACCGACGATCTCGGCGATGTCTACGGCGTGCAATGGCGCCAGTGGCCGGCCTACAAGGTGCTCGACGCGGGCGCGAGCGCGCAGATCGCCGATGCCGAATCGCGCGGCTATGCGCGCGTGACGGAATTCAGCGAAGACGGCCAGCCCAAAGTGCTGCTTTACAAGGCGATCGATCAGCTGCGTCAGTGCCTGGACACCATCATGAACAACCCGGCGGATCGTCGGATTCTGTTTCATGCGTGGAACCCGGCCGTGCTCGAAGAGATCGCGCTGCCTGCCTGCCACCTGCTGTATCAGTTCCTGCCGAACCCGGCGAAGCGCGAAATTTCGCTGTGCCTGTACATCCGCAGCAACGATGTGGGTCTCGGCACGCCGTTCAATCTGACCGAAGGCGCGGTGCTGCTGAGCCTGGTCGGGCGGCTGACGGGCTACACGCCGCGCTGGTTCACGTATTTCATCGGCGACGCGCACATTTACGAGAATCAGCTCGACATGCTCAACGAGCAGTTGCGCCGCGAGCCCTTCGAAAGCCCGCGTCTGGAAATTTCCGGGCGCGTGCCCGATTACGCGAAGACGGGCGTGTACGAGCCGGAATGGCTGGAGAAGGTCGAGCCTTCGGACTTCTCGCTGGCCGGTTATCGGCATCACGAGCATTTGACGGCGCCGATGGCGGTGTAACGTTTTTGTTGCGTCAGATGGAAAAAGCCCGCGAACAGCGATGTTCGCGGGCTTTTGTTTTGGCGACGATCAGCCGTGGTGGTGTTCGTCGTGGTTGCCGCCCGCGTGTTCCTGCGGATGCGGCTGGGGTTGCGGTTGCGGGCGCGGTTCGGCGCGCGGTTGGGGTTGCGGCTGTGGATGGAACTCCGCGCGTGGCTGCGGTTGAGGCTGCGGCTGTGGGTGGAATTCCGCGCGTGGCTGCGGTTGAGGTTGCGGCTGCGGATGGAATTCCGCACGCGGCTGCGGTTGGGGTTGCGGCTGCGGGTGGGATTCCTGGCGCGGCTGAGGCTGAGCCTGCGGATGGAATTCCGCACGCGCCTGTTGTTGCACTTGCGGTTGCTGCTGAGCCTGCGGTTGAGGTTGCGGGTGGAATGCCTCACGCTGCGGCGATTGCTGCGGCTGCGCGCGGACGTCAGCGTGGGCTTGCGGTTGCGGCACCTCGCGCGCTTCAGGACGCTGTTCAGGCCGTGCCTGGGTTTGCATCGCATGTTGCTGCGGTTGCGATGGCGCCTGCGCCTGAGGCTGCACCTGAGGCGCGCGCTCCCCAGCGCCTTGATGCGGCGGCTGCATCGCCAGCGCCTGCGGGCGGCCAGTTTCGTTCGCGCCCGGTTGTCCGCGCATCGCCATCGGCGTATGCGCCTGGGTCCATTCGGGCTGATGCGCAGGCTGGCGCGCGTCGCCTGGCTGACCGGCTGCCGGCGCACGTCCGTTCATCGCGGCCTGCGGCTGGCCCGCTTCCGCATGACCGCCGAACTGCGGCGGGCGCGGCACGCCGTGCGGCTCATTCGGCTGCGCACCAGCCGGACCGTGCATATTGGCCACCGCCGCACCCGTGGGCGCGAAATTCGGCTGCCCGTGCTGGCCCAAGGGCTGATTCGGCTGACCCGCCACATTCGGCGCATGCGGCGCATTTTGCATCGCCATGCCTGGCGCACCGTTCGGGCGGCCCGCCGCGCTCATTTCAGGCGAGTGGGGCGGCACGACCCGCACGTTCTGCTGCGGCCAGCCGCCGTGCGCAGCTGCCGAGGACGGCGCAAACGACGCATGAGTCGGCGCCGACACGCGCACCACCGGCGCGCCAGCACCCGGCACCGTACCGCCGCTGTGCGCAAAACGTTGCGCGAGGTTATCGCGGAAGGCGGGCGGCGCGACCGGCGCGCGCGTCGCTACGACCTGACGCTGGTTCAGCGTGGCCGGCGGACGATAATCGGCGCGGCGCATACTCGAGCCGAAGCTACCCTGAACCGGCGCGATGCCCGGCGTGCCCGGCTGGATGCGCGCGTTCTGCCATTGACGCGGATCGACGCGCTGCGCAAAGCGCGCGGTCGGCTGACCGTGCATGAAGGCTGTCGCGGGCACGGCCGTCACGGCGCCCGGTACGCGGTAGTTCACATAGGTGTTGTGAACGTTGATGTTCTGGCGGTAGTTCTGGCGATAATTATTGACCACCACCGTCTGATTCACGCGCTGATAGTAATGCGGGCTCCAGCCGCCCCAGCCCGGATGCCACGCTTCGCCCGGCCCGAGCGCGAACCACGCGACGCCTGCCGCCGCCGCCCCGCCGATGGCGAGATTCACGCCCCAGTCCGAACCGCCGCCACCGCCGCCCACGAAGGCGACCAGTGCCGGCGCGTAGACCGGCGGCGCGCTTTCGGCCATCGGGCCCGGCACCCACGCCCAGGAATCGTCGACCTGCGCCCAGCGGCCATAGTGATAAGGCGCGAAACCCCAGGGCGCGTCATCCACCCACGTCCAGCCCCAAGGCGCCTGCCAGACCCAGTGACCGTCGTGATACGGCGCCCAGCCGGCCGGCTCCGCGTTCGGCACCCAGACTTCGCCGTACTGCGGGCTTTCGCGCCACGTGCCGTTGGCGTCCAGATCCTGATAGCCGGGCATATCGCGCGAAACGTAACGCGCCGACACCGAGCGGTCTTCCGCCGAATCGCGCGCGAGCGCCCACTGGTCGAACGCGTCGGGCGGCGGCGCGGCGTCGCTGGCGACCTGTTGCAGCGCGGTGCCCGTGAAGCGAATCTGCTGGCCGGCCTGCATCGGCATCTGGCCGCTTTCGCCGTAGACGGTCACGCTGCCGCTGCGCACGGTGACGGTGGTGGCGCTGCCGTCGGGCGCGACATCGACGCGATAGTCGCCCGGGCCATTCAGGCCGAGCGCGAGATTCGGGGTATCGATTTCGTACGCGGTGCCAGCGGGCAGCGAGCGCACGCGCGTCGACAGCGTGCCTTGCGCGACCTTGAGCTGGGCGCTGGCATCGTCAAGATTGAGCACGTCGAGGCTGGTCTGCGGGCCCATGCGCACGGCCGTCGAGCCGATGTGCAGTTCCGAGCGCGCATTGGCGTCGTTCCAGAGCTGGTCGCCGGTCGTGAGCGGGCGGTTCAGCTGGGCGTAGGACCAGTCGCTGGCGCCCGCGGGTTCGGTGGTGACGTCGCCGGCCATGTAGTCGAGGCGCGCGATACGCGAGGGCGGATCGCCTGCGGTCTGGGGTGCGGCCTGACGTGCGGCCTGAGGCGCGGACTGCGCAACGGCTGCGGGACTGGCGAGGTTGAACGCGAAGGCGGCGAGCACGGCGCCGGCGACGAGCGTGTGGCGGCTGACGAAGTAGCGGTTGGTTTGTGTGGGCGATTTCATGGTGATCTCCTGTCGACAGCACGTGCGGCTTTAGCCGCGAGTGCTGCCCCATGCACAGCTGACGATCCCGAGGAAAGATTTGGGAAGGTCATGTGGCCCACTTTATCCAACGCCCGTGTTTCCATGCGCACGCATTTGTTGCCGCTTATGCACCTTCTGTAACAGAACGTGTGACAGTCGCCCAAAACGCCGATTTTGCGGATGTTTTAAATGAATTTGTCGGCGATTTGTCAGGTGATTCGGCGTTTCAGGCGCGTTCGAACGCGTCGAATTCGCGCTGCCCGAGCGGCGTGATGCGCAGCACGCGCGGACGGCTCGTGCGCTCGACCCAGCCGTTCGAGGTAAAGCGTTCGAGCAGCGCCGCGCCCAGCGCGCCGCCCAGATGCGGACGCCGTTCGCTCCAGTCCAGACACGTGCAGGCAAAGCGTCGCCGCCGCGCGCGCAGGGCGCCGAGGTCGACGCCCCAACTCGCGAGCCGGGCGATCCCGCTTTCGGTCGCTTCCAGATCGTCGCCTTCGCGCACCAGCAGGCCGCCGGCCACGAGCCGGTCGAAGACGCGCACGGCCACTTCGCCTGCCATGTGGTCGTAGCAGGTGCGCGCGTGGCGCATCTCCACGGGCACGGTGCGCGCCGGCCGCGTGACTGGCCGCGTGGGCGCGGTGGCGTGCGCGACGTTCATCAGCGCCTCGATGGTCTGGGCGATTTCGGGCGTGGCGATGCGGTAATAGCGGTGCCGCCCGCGCACCTCGGGCGCGAGCAAGCCGCCTTCGGCGAGACGCGCCAGATGCGCGCTGGCGGCCGAAGGCGAAAGACCGGCGATCAGCGTGAGTTCGCCGGCCGGCCGGGCGCTGCCGTCCATCAGCGCCCACAGCATGGCGGCGCGGCCCGGATCGGCCAGCAGTGCGGCGACGCGCGCGAGACCGGGGAAGTGCGCGGATTCATCGGCGGTAGGCAGCGGCATGACAGGTTCTCCCAGAGATAAGTACGGGCGACGACCCATACCGATACTCTAACGAAGTGCCGCATTCGACGTTTCAGGCTGGCGTGAAATGTCGCGTGCGTTCGGGTGTGATCGCGTGTGATCGAACGCGCAAGGCGCCTTGCTGGCGAAACCGCGCCGCCCCATGCCGCAGGGCTAGAATGACCGCTCCTTTGAAAGCACACAGGCAGTCATGAAACGGATTCTGGCCCTTGCAGCGCTCACGCTGCTCTGCGCCGCCTGCGCGGGCGGCTCGCCCCCGTCGGGCGGCAGCGCGAGCGGCATCACCATGTACGGTACGATCGACGAAGGCATTTCGTTTCACAAGTAAGCGAAGGCTGGCAGGAATTGATGGCAGATTGACGTAACTGCCAGTCGCGCGCGTGCGATCATGCGGCGGTCGAGTCTCAAAGACTGCTCCCCGCCATGCACGCCGAAACCACCCACGCACGCCATATCGTCTTCGCGGTCGCCCCCGATCTTGTCCTGCTGGACGCCTGCGGTCCCATCGAGGCGTTCTGGCGTGCCGAACTCACGATGCGCGCGCAATCGCCGCACGCGGCGAATTTATCGACGCAGCCGGGCGCTTACCGCGTGACGCTCGCGTCGATCGAAGGCGGCGTGCTGCCGACCTTCGCGGGCCTGCCCGTGGTCGCGGAAAAACTCGCCACCCTCGATCCGGCCAGCATCGACACGCTGATCGTCCCCGGCGTGCCGATCGACGATCACACCGCGCTGCAACCCGAACTCGTCGCCTGGATCGCGGCGCATGCGCCACGCGCGCGCCGCGTCGCTTCGGTGTGCACGGGCGCGTTCTATCTGGCGGCGGCCGGGCTGCTCGACGGCCGCCGCGCGGCCACGCACTGGCGCAATGCAGCGCAGCTCGCGCGGCGTTTCCCGCAAGTCGATGTCGACGACGAACCGATCTTTATCCGCGACGAACGCGACGGCCGCGTGGTCTGGACCTCGGCGGGCGTGACGGCGGGCATCGATCTCGCGCTGGCGCTGATCGAAGAGGACTGCGGCCACGCCGTCGCGATGCAGGCCGCGCGCCGCCTCGTGGTCTTCATGAAGCGCCCCGGCGGCCAGGCGCAGTTCAGCGAGGCGCTGGCGGCGCAAAGCGCGGCGGGCGGTGCGTTCGACGCGCTGCATGGCTGGATGGCCGCGAACCTGCACATCGAATTGAACGTCGAGCGGCTCGCCGAAGCCGCCTGTATGAGCCCGCGCACCTTCGCGCGGCGTTATGTGGAAGCGGTGGGGCGCACGCCCGCGCGCACGGTCGCGGCGATGCGCGTGGAGGCCGCCGCGCACGCGCTCGCGCAATCGCGCCTGCCGTTCAAACGGATTGCCGCCGACTGCGGCTTCGGCACCGAGCAGAATCTGCGGCGTGCGTTCGAACGCCGCTATGGCGTGCTGCCCGCCGACTATCGCGCCAGATTTTCCGCGCTGAATGCGTGAAGCGGCGGGGAGCGACGCGCGCTTCGGGCGTGGCATCACTGACGATATCCGGTATGACATTCGGCGCTCGTATAATCGACGGCACCTAAAACGACGCCCACGCGCAAGCGCGCCGGGCCCGCATCCCACACTACGCCACGAGCCGGAGCCGATATGAGTACGCCTTCCCAACCGCTGGACCGTTCGGAAACGACGTTCCGTTTTCTCGCCGAGCCGACTTCGGTGAACTTCGGCGGCAAAGTCCACGGCGGCGCGCTGATGAAGTGGATCGACGAAACGGCCTACGCCTGCGCCGCGGTCTGGTCGGGCCGCTATTGCGTGACGGTGAGCGTGGGCAATATCCGTTTTCGCCGGCCGATCCTGGTCGGCAACATGGTCGAACTGCGCGCGCGCGTGGTGGCCACGGGCCGCACCTCGATGCACATCCACATCACCGTGCACGCGGGCGACCCCAAGAGCGGTCAATTGCGCCTGACGACCGACTGCCTGATCGTGTTCGTGGCCGTCGACGAAAACGGCAACCCGATTCCCGTGCCCACCTTCACGCCGGAAACCGAGGAGCAGAAGCGCCTGGCGAAATACGCGCTCGACGTGAAGGAAGCGCTCGATGCGATCGTCGAACTCAAGCCCGATGAAGTCGCGAAAGGGCAGGTTTGAGACACTGAAAAGCCAATAGCAAACGGGCGGCGAAGCCAGAAGCTTCGCCGCCCGTTTTGCGTTTCAGCCCTTTGCCAAAGGCTTATTTCGTGTTGCCGACCATCTCGCCCGGCTTCACCCATTCGTCGAATTGCTGTTCGGTGACGTGGCCGAGCGCGAGCGCCGCTGCCTTGAGCGTGGTGCCTTCCTTGTGCGCCTTCTTGGCGATCTGCGCGGCCTTGTCATAGCCGATGTGCGGATTGAGCGCCGTCACCAGCATCAGCGATTCGTTGAGCAGCGTGTCGATGCGCGCACGGTTCGGCTCGATGCCCACGGCGCAATGATCGTTGAACGAGAGCGCGCCGTCCGCGAGCAGGCGGATCGATTGCAGGACGTTGTGCGCGATCATCGGGCGGAACACGTTGAGTTCGAAGTTGCCGCTCGCGCCGCCCATATTCACGGCCACGTCGTTGCCGAACACTTGGCAGCAGAGCATCGTCACCGCTTCGGACTGCGTAGGGTTCACCTTGCCCGGCATGATCGAGCTGCCCGGTTCGTTCTCGGGAATCGACAGTTCGCCCAGACCGCAGCGCGGGCCGCTTGCGAGCCAGCGCACGTCGTTGGCGATCTTCATGAGGCTGGCGGCCACGGTCTTGAGCGCGCCGTGCGCGAACACCAGCGCATCGGCGGCGGCCATCACTTCGAACTTGTTGGGCGCGGTCACGAAGGGCACGCCGGTGAGCTTCGCGATGGTTTCGGCCACTTTCTGCGCGAATTGCGGATGCGCGTTCAGACCGGTGCCCACCGCCGTGCCGCCTTGCGCCAGTTCGTACAGATGCGGCAGCGACGATTCCACATGCTTGATGCCGTGATCGAGCTGCGCGACGTAGCCCGAAAATTCCTGGCCGAGCGTGAGCGGCGTGGCGTCCTGCAGGTGCGTGCGGCCGATCTTGACGATATCGGCGAATTGCTTCGATTTGTCCGCGAGCGTTTCGCGCAGCGTCTTGAGCGCCGGCAGCAGATGTTTGACGATGCCGACCGCCACCGCCACGTGCATGGCCGTGGGGAACACGTCGTTGGAGGACTGGCCGCGGTTGACGTCGTCGTTCGGATGGATCTTGCGCGCCTCGCCGCGCTCGCCGCCCAGAATCTCGCTCGCGCGATTCGCAATCACCTCGTTCAGGTTCATGTTGGTCTGCGTGCCCGAGCCGGTTTGCCAGACCGCGAGCGGGAATTCGCCTGCATGCTTGCCATCGACGATCTCGTCGGCGGCCTGCACGATCGCGTGCGCCTTGGCTTCGTCGAGCACGCCAAGCTGCTGGTTCACTTCGGCGGCGGCGCGCTTGATCCACGCGAGTGCGGTGATCAGTTCGGGCGACTGCTTTTCGGTCGAGATACGGAAATTCTGCAGCGAGCGCTGCGTCTGCGCCCCCCATAGCTGCGCGTCAGGTACGGCGATCTCGCCGAACGTGTCGCGTTCCATTCTGACGTTTTCATGACTGGCGGTCATCTTGACACTCCGATGTTGAGGCGGCGCCGGTGTTTCGGCGCGGCGCCGCATATGACGGGTCGGGTCCGCGAGGTGGCTGGGCAGCGGCGCAGCGTGGCGGCGCCTGCGTGAGCGCCCGCGAAGGACGTCACGCTGAGCTAGGTCTGGCTAAAGGGCGGACTTCCGGTTTGCCTCGGCCGATGCGTCTACAACTGGCTATCGACCGGCAACAGCAAGAATAGCCCGGTTAGCAGATTCCGGTAAAAACCCGCACCAGGATCGAGGTTGTAGGTGCGGATCATGCCGTTTTCCTCATCGGTCCAGACGAGCGGCGAATTCGTCACGGTGCCGCGCTGCTGCGCGAGTTGCTCGGGCGTCGCGAGCGTGACGTGATAGC
The DNA here is from genome assembly GCF_017104965.1 of Paraburkholderia sp. Ac-20340. Taxonomy (GTDB): domain Bacteria; phylum Pseudomonadota; class Gammaproteobacteria; order Burkholderiales; family Burkholderiaceae; genus Paraburkholderia. The sequence goes on along the minus strand of NZ_JAAGPR010000015.1, from coordinate 93,066 downwards.
TCACCGCGGGCGCGGTCGCGTGGGCGAAATAGCCGGTCACTTCGTGCGCGATCGGCTGGCTGTCGATGGTGAGCGCGAGTTCGGTGTTCAGCTTCGCGGAGCGCGGATCGAGATTGAGCGAGCCGATCACGAGCGTGCTGTCGTCGATCACATAAGCCTTCGCGTGCAGGCTCGCCCGCGATTGCGAGCCCGTGATGCCGAAGCGCCGCTCGCGCGTGCCTTCGTGCTGGATCGGCTTGAATTCGTACAGTTCGACGCCCGCCTTGAGAAGCGGCACGCGATACGGGCTGTAGCCGGCCTGCACGGCGACGGCGTCGGTGGCGGCGAGCGAGTTAGTGAGGATCGCCACGCGCACGCCGCGCGCCGTGAGCTTCGTCAGTTCCTGCACGCCTGCGTCGTGCGGCACGAAGTACGGCGAGAACACCAGCACGCTGCTCTTTGCCGTGCGAATCCGGTCGAGCAGCGAGCGCATCGCGTCGCCCAGTTCGCCTTGCTCCGGCCCGCCGATCTTGCCCGGCGAATCGGCCACGAACTGCCATTTGGCCCAGACGAGGCCCAGCTCGTTGCGCGTGATCTGCTGCGCAAGCGGCGTGGCGTTGAGCGGCTTCGCGTTGTAGGGATCGGCGGTTTCGCGCCAGTGTTTGCGCAAGTCGTCGCGTGCGGCGTCGAGATCGTGCGCGTCGAACTTCTGATGATTGAGCACGCCCAGCGGGTAGGCAACGCTGCTGTTCCAGTACTCGTCGAAGCTCGCGGAGACGCTCGCCGCAACCGGCCCCGCGCCCAGCACATCGAGATCGCGGAACTGCAGCGTGGGGCTCGCGCTGAAGTATTCGTCGCCGAGATTGCGCCCGCCCACGATCACCAGTTCGTTGTCGATGATGGTCGACTTGTTGTGCATGCGGCGCGTGAACTGATCGACGTTCGAGAAGAAGTTGCGCGTGCGCGTGAACATGCTCTCGGTGGTGCTGCCGTACGGATTGAACACGCGGATCTGGATGTTCGGATGGCTGTTGAGCGACGCCATCAGCCGGTCGATGTCGTGGAAGTTCAGGTCGTCCACGAGCATGCGCACGCGCACGCCGCGATCGGCGGCATAGAGCGCGGCGCCGAGCAGCAGCTTGCCGGTCGTGTCCTCGTTGGCGATGTAGTACTGCATGTCGAGCGTCTTCGTCGCCGCGCGGGCGAGGGCGACGCGCATCTGCAGCGAATCGGTGCCGGTGGCGAGCAGGCGAAAGCCCGACTCGCCCGGATGCGCGGCTTCGGGCGCGGCCAGCGCGGTGCCGAGCGCGGTGGCGCTGGCATCGGCGGCGGGCAGCGCGGAGGTGGACTGGCGCGGGTAATCGGTGGCGGGCGGGCGCGTGGCGCAGGCCGCAACGAGCGTCACGCACGCGAGCGCGAGGCAGAGGCGTCGGGCGGCGATCCGTTGGGCGGCAAACCGTCGGGCGGCGCTCCGTCGGACGGCGATCCGTCGGGCGGCGTTCAATGCATTGAAGGCGTGCAAGCGGGTTCTCCTCTCCGTTTGGCGCAGGGCGTGTTTTGTTCGCTGACGTTGCGCGCCGTTTTGCGTCGATTCTATCGGCAAGCGGCGCAACGTGATGCGCGGGAGCGAACGCGCCGTCGTTTCACGTCGGGCGGAAACGTTGCCGGTGCTGCGCGCGCAACACTGCTTCCATCATCAACAGCAGGAGACGGCGATGGAACGGCTGACGCGAGCGGACGAAGCGAAGGTGGAGCGGCTGGATGTGGCAAGACGCGCCTGCCGCCTCGTGCGGCGGGCACAGGGCGGGGTGATCGGCGTGCTCGAAGGGCGCGTGCTGATGACCGTCGAGGGCGACGCGCAGGACTATTGGCTCGAACCAGGCGAGGCGCTGCCGTTCGCGCCGGGCGAGCGCGTGTGGATCGGCGGATGGGATGAGGCCGTGAGTTGCGAGGTGAGCGTGCCGATGGCGCCGGAGCTTGCGTGGCTGAGGTGGTGTCAGCGGCTGGCGGCCAGCGTGCTCAGGCGGCCCGCGCGTGCACGGTTACGCGTGCAGCGCGGGTGATCGACCTGATACGCGAGGGCAATACGCGAGGGCAATGCGCGACGGCGCTTAACCGCGCGGCGCGGACGAAGCTGCCGCGCGTGCTTCGTCGGCGTCGCGCTCGCTGCCGCGTGCGGGCTTGCCTGCCCAGTAACCGGCCAGCAGCGAGCCGGACAGGTTGTGCCAGACCGAGAACAGCGCGCCCGGCAGGGCGGCCAGCGGCGAGAAGTAGAGCTTGCCGAGCGTCGCGGCGAGCCCCGAGTTCTGCATGCCGACTTCGATGGCGAGCGTGCGGCACACGGATTCGTCGAAGCCCAGCAGGCGGCCGCCCCAGTATCCGCCCAGCAGGCCGATGCCGTTATGCAGCACCACGCCAAGCGCGACGATCGGCCCGACCGTGGCGATGCTCGCATGCGTGCCGCCCACTACAGCGGCGATGATCGCGAGGATCGACACCATCGACACGAGCGGCAGCACCGGTTCGACGCGGCGCACGAGGCCGCCGGCGAGACGGTTGACGATCAGGCCGACCACGATCGGCAGCGCGACGATCTGCAGGATGCTCATGAGCATGCCGTGCACATCGACGGTAATCGAGGCATCGACGTAAAGGCGCGTCAGCAGCGGCGTGGCGAACACGCCCACCAGCGTCGAGAGCGCGCTGATCGTCACGGACAGCGCCACGTCGCCGCGCGCGAGGTAAATCATGACGTTCGAGGCCGTGCCGCTCGCCACGCTGCCGACCAGCACCATGCCGGCGGTCAGATCGGCGGGCATGTGCAGCGCGTGGGCGATCGCCCAGGCGGCCAGCGGCATCACCAGATAGTGCAGGACGATGCCGGCCAGCACGGGCGCGGGGCGCGTGAAGACGCGCCGGAAATCGGCGAACGAAAGCGTCACGCCCATGGCCAGCATGATGATCGTCAGCAGTGTGGTGACGTGCGGCGTGACGGGCGCGACCGCGCCCGGATTGAAGTAGGCGAACAGCGAAACGAGGACGGCCCACAGCGGGAACAGTCGGGTGATCGGGGCGAGCATGAGCGGGTGGTCCGTGAGCGGAGGCGTTTTGGGAGCGGTTCGGGTGGGCGATGCGCCGGTTCTACCGGATTGAATTCTCAAGCGCCCTCGTGGGACGGCTGGCGGGCGGCGGGTAGCCGTGTTTGCCAGCCGCGTATTCTAACCGCCCGCCAGAATGCGCCCGAATGGTGCCCGGACGCCCGCCGGGCTGCGTCACGTGCAGCAAGCCGCTTATGCGTCCGGGCCCGCATGCGCTGCCGCTTCGCGCTGCACGCGGCGGCTGATGTGATGGAAGCGCCAGGTCATCAGCACGGCCACGCTCGCCAGACCCGCCGCGAGTCCCCACCAGAGGCCGAGCGCGCCCATCCCGAAGTGGAATGCCAGCGCATAGCCGAACGGAAAGCCGATGCCCCAGTAGCCGAGCGTCGCGGCCAGCATCGGAATGCGCGTGTCCTTGAGGCCGCGCAGGCAGCCCGAGCCCACCGTCTGCATGCCGTCGACGATCTGGAACAGCGCCGCCACGCCCAGCAGCGAAGCCGCCAGCGCGACCGTCTGCGCATTCGCGGGATCGTCCAGCCGCAGATACAGCCCGACGATCCAGTGCGGCGCGAGCACCATCACGAGCGCCGACATCGTCATGAAACCCACGCCCAGCCCGAGCGCCACGAAGCCCGCATGACGCGCCGCGCCCGGCTGGCCCGCGCCGATCCAGTAGCCCACGCGCACATTGGCGGCCTGGCCGATCGAGAGCGGCACCATGAACATCACCGACGCCACGTTCAGCGCGATCTGATGCGCGGCCAGCGGCGTCGCGCCGAGCAGTCCCATGACGATGCCGGTGGCGAGGAAAAGCGTCGCCTCGACCGCGAAGGTAATCGCCACAGGCCAGCCGATCGTGAACAGTTCGCCCATCAGCGGCGCGGTGGGGCGGCGCGCGCTCACGAAATGCTGATGCGAAGGGCGCAGATGCAGCAGCGCCATCAGTAGCAACGTGGTCAGCCAGATCGTGATGCTGGTGGCCGCCGCCGAGCCGAGAAAGCCCATGTGCGGCAGGCCCCACGCGCCGTGAATCAGCCCGTAATTGAGAAAGCCATTGAAGAACACGCTGCCGATCGACACCCAGAGCAGGCGTTTCGCCGCGCCGATGGCGGGCAGGAACGAGCGCATCAGCCCCACGCCGATCAAACTCGCGGGTGCGCCCCAGCGCAGCACGGCCGCGTATTCGCCGACCTGATGCGCGAGCACGGACGGCTCGCCCAGCGCGAGCAGCACGGGTGTGGCGAACGACATCAGCACGAACGCGGGCAGCGACAGCAGCAGCGAAAGCGCGAAACCGGTCCAGTAGATGTGCGGCACGCGATGCAGATCGTCGGCGCCGCGCGCCTGCGCGACGCTCACGCTGACCGAGGTCAGCACGCCTTGCAGCACGGTGACCACGACGAAGAACAGATTGGCGCCGAGACCGCCGGCCGCGAGTGCGCCCGCGCCCAGCGAGCCGAGCAGCACGGTATCGGTGACGCTCATGGCCATCTGCGAAAGCTGGGCGATGGCGAGCGGGGCGGCGAGGCGCGCGGTATCGGCGGCGTGGCGGCGCAGCGAGGGTGGAGCGAAGGCGCGGCGCGAATCGTGGTCGCGGTGGGCGCGCGTGGGGGCGGTGGATCGGGTCATGAAAGCAGACGCGGCGCGAAAAATCGCGCCGCGTGTCCTTGTGTGCGTTCGAGTTGGGCCAGAAGCGGAGGCTTGGGCCTAAACGCAGATTACGCCTGTTTGGGACAAAAAGCACCTATATGGTGCATTTGCTTTCGAATCGGTTGCGTTGGGTGGCGTTCCTGGGCTTCGGCTATTGCGCCTCGTGGATCGCGATCCGCGTGTCGCCCAGCAGCACGGATTGGCCCGCGCGCACCTTGCAGGTCTTGCGCAGTTCGACTTCGCCGTCGACCTTGACGGCGCCCGAGGCGACGATCTGCTTGGCCGAGCCGCCGCTATCGGCAAGACCCGTGATCTTGAGGAGGTTGTGCAGTTCGACGTAGTCGCCGGTCAGGGTGAAATCGAGATTGGGCATGGCGAATCCAGAGGCAGAAGCAGAAGCTGAAGCGCGCCAGTGAGGCTGCGCGAAGGGTGAGCATGATAAGCGATCGCGGCGGCCTGGGCGGCGGATACATCTCGGGGCCAGATGTTATGAAATCGTCAGAAAGTGAAACCTTGAGTAACGTTGCGGGACTTCATCGGCATCCTCAGACAAAAATGGATTCACCCCAGCCGAGAACGCCGCTTCAGCCGATTCACAGGCACAAGGCGCTGTGAACGAAGCGGATGGATCGAGCGGGACCGCGCAACGACGACGCAAACTGGCCACTTTCGACAGGAATGCGTGTTGCTGTCCGGTTCCCGGAACTACTGCAAAGAGGATATGCCATGACTCAGATTCGCAAGCTGCTTACCGGTACCGCTCTCGCCACTGCCGCCATCTTCGCTCAGGGCGCGTTCGCCCAGACCGAAGCGCCGTCGGCCGCGCCCACGCTCGCACCGGGCGCGGCGCCCAGCCAGGCGCCCGCCGCAGCCGGCGTCGCGCAACCCGCGCCCGCGCCGCAGAACCTGACCGCGCCGCAGTCCACCGACCCGCTGGTGCAAAAGCGCGACGCCAACGCGAAGGCCAGCGCCGAGTACCGCAGCGCCAAGAAGTCGGCGAACGCGGAATACAAGGACGCGAAGAAGCAGGCCAAGACGCAGTACAAGTCGCAGGTCAAGGACGCCAAGATCAACCGCAAGGCGGACCGCCAGGCCAACGATTCGGAAATGAAGGATCAGATGAACGGTCAGTCGGCCCAGCAGGCTGGCGCGCAGCAGCAGGGCACGACGGGCCAGCAGTAACGCTGGCTCGATCACCGCAGTAACCTGCGGTGACCATGAAGCGGCGACGCCTGGAAACGGGCGTCGCCGTTTTTGCGTGATTTTCCGGGCGTTCGCGGTTGACGGTCATTTGCCGGTAAATATCGCCAGATCACAGCAGAATCAGGCGCTTGCCGGGCCGGGGTGTATGGATATACAGTGTGCGTCGGCGCTTTGTCCGAGGCGCTTTCCCGACTCTTGCCCACTGCCGCCGTGTCTACCGTCTCCCTCGCCGATTCTTCTCCAGCCGAAGCGGGCTTCGATGCCGCGGCCTATCTCGCGAAGCTCAACGAGGCGCAGCGCGCAGCGGTCGAGCATGGCGGGCCGCAGGCCTTCGCGCCGGGCGCCGTACTGCCGGAACCGCTGCTCGTGATCGCCGGTGCGGGATCGGGCAAGACCAATACGCTGGCCCATCGCGTCGCGCATCTGGTCGTCAATGGCGCCGATCCGCATCGCATCCTGCTGCTAACTTTCTCGCGCCGCGCGGCGCAGGAGATGACGCGCCGCGTTTCGCGCATCGCTCAGGGCGTATCGGGCGCGGCAGCCACGCTGTCGAAAGGCCTGACGTGGGCGGGCACGTTTCACGGCATCGGCGCGCGTTTGCTGCGCGAATACGCCGAGCAGATCGGCCTGTCGCCCGCATTCACAATCAACGACCGCGAAGATTCCGCCGATCTCATGAACCTGATTCGCCATGAGTTGGGATTGTCGGCGAAAGAGAAGCGATTTCCGGCTAAATCGACCTGTCTGGCGATCTACTCGCGCGTAGTGAACACGGGCGATTCGCTCGCCAACGTGCTGGCACGCTCGTTTTCGTGGTGTCTCGAATGGGAGCCGCAACTGCGCGCGCTGTTCGCCGCCTACACCGAGGCCAAGCAGAAGCAGAACGTACTGGATTACGACGATCTGCTCTTATATTGGGCGCATATGGCGGCAGAACCGGCTATCGCCGCCGATCTTGCTGCGCGCTTCGATCACATTCTCGTCGACGAATACCAGGACACGAACCGGCTGCAGGCGTCCATCCTGCTCGCGCTCAAGCCGGACGGACGCGGGCTCACCGTTGTCGGCGACGATGCGCAGGCAATTTACTCGTTTCGTGGCGCAACGGTGCGCAACATCCTCGATTTCCCCGCGCATTTCGATCCGCCGGCGCGCCAGGTGACGCTCGAGCGCAACTACCGCTCGACCGAGCCGATTCTCGCCGCTTCGAATGCTGTGATGGACGCCGCCGCCGAGCGCTACACCAAGAATCTCTGGACCGACAAGGCCTCGCAGCAGCGCCCGCGCCTCGTGACCGTCGCCGATGAAAGCACGCAGGCGCGTTACGTCGTCGAGCAGATTCTGGAGGCGCGCGAAGGCGGCATGAAGCTCAAGCAGCAGGCCGTGCTGTTTCGCGCCGCGCACCATAGCGCGACGCTCGAAATCGAACTCGCGCGTCGCAATATCCCGTTCGTGAAGTTTGGCGGCCTGCGTTTCCTGGACGCCGCGCACGTCAAGGACGTGCTGGCGGTGCTGCGCTGGGCCGAGAATCCGCTCGATCGCGTGGCGGGTTTTCGCGTGTCGCAGTTGATGCCCGGCGTCGGGCCGGCCACGGCGGCGCGTTTGCTCGATCAGGTTGCGGCCTGCACGGGCGCTTATCGCGCGGCGCAGGCGCTGGCCGCGTTCGCGCCGCCGCCGCGCGCCGCCGAAGACTGGCCGGCGTTCACCGCGCTGATCGACAATCTCGGCGCGCGCGCCACGCCCTGGCCCGGCGAATTCGAGCGCGTGCGGCGCTGGTACGAGCCGCATCTGGAGCGCAATCACGAAGACGCCCAGGTGCGCATGGCCGATCTGCTGCAGATGGAAAGCATCGCCAGCACCTATGCTTCGCGCGAGCGCTTCCTGACCGAGCTGACGCTCGATCCGCCCGACGCCACCAGCGCCGAATCGGCCGATCCGCTGCTCGACGAGGATTACCTGATTCTCTCGACGATCCACTCGGCCAAAGGGCAGGAGTGGCGCAACGTGTTCGTGCTCAATGGCGTGGACGGCTGCATTCCCTCCGATCTGGGCGCGGGCAGCGACGAGGAACTGGAAGAGGAGCGCCGCCTGCTCTACGTGGCGATGACGCGTGCGAAGGAAGATCTGCACATCGTCGTGCCGCAGCGCTTTTATGTGCACAACCAGGCGGCGTCGGGCGACCGGCACGTGTGGGCGTCGCGCACGCGGTTTATCGGTGCGCCGATGCTGCCGCTGTTCGAATCGTGCGCCTGGCCGGCGCCGCCCGTGGTGACTGCGCCGAGTGCGGCGGGGCTGGCCGCCGCGGCGCGCGCGAAGGTGGAAATCGGCGCGAAGCTGCGCAAGATGTGGGAGTAAGCGTGCCGCCGATGTCGCGGCCGCAGGGGCCGCGTCGGGGTCGAAGGTGGCTTAGCGCGGCTGGTTCTTCGGCGGCGGTACGAAGAAGTTGCGCAGCCAGGCGGCGAGGCGCGTGAACACGTCGTCGGGTTCTTCGAGGAAGATTTCCGGCTTCAGCAGACGCAGGTATTCCATGATCTGCTGCGCTTCCTGCTTCTGGAACGTGCCGTGCGTGATGCCCATGCGCAGCAGGCCGCGCAGCTCGCCCAGACGCTCGCGCGCCAGACTGCCGGTGGACTGTTCGCAGCCGATCTTCGCTTCGTAGACACGCTGGCGCAACGATTCCGCGAGGCGCCACGCGGGCGTCTGCATCGTCTCTTCGAGCGTCTGGATGTCCTGCACGCTCGACTTGATCTGGGCGGCGAGCGGGTCGATCAGCGCTTCTTCGCCTTGGGCCTCGGTCACGATCGCCGCGGCCCAGTCACGGCACTGCTTGGTCAACTCGTCGGGCGTCCATTCGGGGCGCGATGCGACACCGAAGCCGAACTCGCTCGCCTGGCGCAGCAGGATCGCAACGACTTGCGGAAATTCCTTGTCGAGCGTGCGCTTGGCCCATGCGTACTGGCCACCCTGCAACAGACGCTGCACCGCCTGCTCGGTGAGCGGCGTCATGTTGTCGAGCAGCTTCGCGCGCAGGAAATCCTCAAACGACGGCGTCAGAAACTGCGGGTCGAGCTTGAGCGAGACGCGCAGGAACGCGTCGAAATCCTTGCGCAGCGACGCAAGCGTTTCATCCTTGAGATTGAGGGTGATGTGCCCCATTGTGGTTGCCCCGGTGTATTCCTGGCCGTGCCTGGTGTTGCCGTACCTGACGGTGCCGGGCAGGTGCCTGGCATTGCTTGGCGGTACCTGGCCTGCTTCGTCGCCGCTGGCGCCAAAGCAGGCCTCGTCGGTTTAACGGCTTACGGGGGCGAAACTTGAGCGTTGCCAGTCGATGGACTGCTCGAAATCCCCAGGCGCTTGCGTTGGCGCGCTGGTGCGTTCGTGCGTCAGGGCGTCGGGCGTTAGCGCAACACCACGCCTTGCCAGAGAAAGAACACGCCGAGCCCGGCAGCGATGGTCAGCAGCGGCCGTCTGGTGAGCAGACTCGCCGCAATGGCCGCCAGCGCACCGACAAGCTGCGGATTGCGCCAGGTCAGCTCGGCGTTCTGGCCATGCGGCGAAACGGCCATCGGCACGATGATGGCGGTGAGCACGGTGACCGGCACGAAGCCCAGCGCGGTGCGCACGAGCGGCGGAAACACCACGCGTTCGCCGAGCACGAAGACGGCGGCGCGCACGACCCAGGTGATCAGCGCCATGCCGAGAATCAGGGCGACGTAGTTCATTGACGGCCTCCGGCGATGGCGTGCGGGTTTTGGGGTTGGTGCGCGGCGGGGGGCGACGCGCGGTTCGTTTGCGCGCCGGCATCGCTCGAATCGGCCGATTCCAGCGGCTTGCGCGGCCGCGACAGCGCGACGCCAACCGCCACGCCCGCCAGCACCGCGCCCAGCAAGCCGAGCTTGTACGGCCAGGCCTGCCAGAAAAAGGCGAGCGCGCCCGCCGTCACGGCCGCGGCGACATAACGCAAGGCGACTAGCTGCGGCACGACGATCGCGATAAACGTGGCGACCATCGCGAAATCGAGTCCGAGCGACTGCAAACCGGGAAAGGCCGCGCCGAACAGCAGGCCCAGCGCCGTCCAGATCTGCCAGTTCAGGTACATCGACAGCCCCGAGCCGAGGAAATACCACGGCGAGACCTCGCCCGGCGCATGGCGGCGGTAGTGCGCCCAGACCACGGCGAACACTTCGTCGACGAGCACGCCGCCAAGCGCGAGGCGCCAGCGCAGCGACAGGTGCGAGATATAAGGCGCGAGCGTCGCGCTATAGAGCACGTGCCGCAAATTGACGATGAAGGTGGTGGCCAGGATCACCGTAAAGCTCGCGTGCGAGGCGATCAGCCCGAGCGCGATGAACTGCGCGGAACCGGCGAACACGGCGAGCGACATCAGCTGGCCGTGCCAGAGCGCGAGCGGGCCCGTCACGACGAGCGTGCCGAAAATCATGCCGAAGGGCGCCGCGCCGACCAGCATCGGCAGCGTGTCGCGCGCGCCCGCGACGAATTCCTTGAAACGGTGGGGATGCGTGGTCAAACCGGTCTCCTGATAGGGAGAGCCAGCTTAGCGGGTGGCGACGGGCGTGGCTTGTACGTTCTTGCGGTGCTGGGGCGCGATCAGCGCTGGTCCGGCACGGTTCGGGCCGGGTTCAAGCCCGGTTTAAGTCCGGTTTTAAGCCATCTGCCAGCGCCCGGGCGGCACGCCGAACATGCGGCGGAAGTGGCGCGTGAAGTGACTCTGATCCGTGAAGCCCTGTGCGGCGGCCACATCGGCGACCGATACGCCCGCGCGCAAGGGCGCGAGCGCGCGCTGCAGCCGCAGTTGCGTGCGCCAGGCGTGCGGCGGCAAACCGGTGGCCTGGGTGAAAAGCCGCGTCGCATGAAAGGGCGAAAGACCGACGGCCACGCCCAGATCGGCGACCCGCAACTGCGTGGTGAGATCGGCGGCGAGCAGCGCTTTCATGACCTCGACGCGCGGCTCATCCGGCGCACCGGCAAGCGGGGCGGCGCGGGTGCGCGCGTGACGGGTGAGCAGAGTGGACAGCGCGTCGATCAGCGCGTCTTCGGCGGCGAGCAGATCGGCGGGCGCGGGCGCCGGGCCTTCGGCCGCCTGCGCTTCCATCAGGCGATGCGCCCGCGAGACGCGGCGCGCGAGATCGATGTCGCGGATCACCTCGGCATCGAACCACGGCAGCGGCTGCGCGCGGCCCGCGATCTCGCTGGCGAGATCATGCAGGTAATCGACCGGCACATACATGACGCGGTAGCGCCAGCCTTCATCGACGGCGCGCGCGCCGTTATGGATCTCGCCGGGATTGATGACGGGCACGCTGCCCGCTTCCGCAACGTGGCGCGTGCCGCTGTAGCGAAACCACTCGGCGCCTTCCTCGATCACGGGGACCGTGTAGGTATCGTGCCAGTGCGACGTGAACTCGTGATCGTGATACTCGGCCGTGAGCAGCTCCGCGCCGGGCAGGAGCGGCGAGCGCCAGTAACGGGCGGAATCGCGAAAACGGGAGAGGGCCATGACACAGATCCTGCGACGATCCCTGCAGTTTAGCGCACCGGAATGGTGGTGCCGGCGGGCATCGGGACGGCGGTGACGCTGTTCTTCGCGCTGCCGCTGACGACGCGGTCGCTGTAGGTCAGATAGACCAGCGCGTTGCGTTTCGTGTCGACCACGCGAACCACGTGTAGCGTCTTGAACAGGAAGGACATGCGCTCGCTGAAGACATCGGCCTGTTGCTTGAGCGGGGCGGCGAAGCTGATCGGCCCGACCTGACGGCAGGCGATGGATGCTTCGGTCGGATCTTCGGCGATGCCGAGCGTGCCTTTCACGCCGCCGGTGCGCGCGCGCGACACGTAACAGGTGACGCCTTGCACCGCGGGGTCGTCGTAGGCCTCGACGACTACCTTGTCGGAGCCGGTCATGCGGAAGTTGGTGTTCACGCTGCCGATCTGCTCGGCGTGGGCCGCGCCCATGACAAGCACGCTCGCGCAAAGGGCTGACGCAAGTTGGCGGATCGTTTTCATGCGGATTCCCGAGAATGTTGAAGCTGTATTATCGGGCAGGGTGGGGCGATTGGCTGTGACGGCTAGACGTGTGCCGGCAAATCCATGGCTTCATGCAGAATGCGCAGCACGTCGATGCGCTGTTTTTCTTTTTCCGAAACGCGAAACACCACGAAATGCCGGCCTCGACGACGATTGCGGGCGACGTGCAATGTCATGATGCCGGGTCCGATTTCGTTGCGTTGGCGAACACCGGGCATGTCTGGTCCGAAAGACAAATCCTGCAGCGTTGTCGAGATCGTCAGCGCGTAGTCACGCGTTTGCGCCTGACCGAATTTTTCGGCCGTCCAGCGCAAAATATTGCGGAAGTCCTGTTGAGCCAGATCGGCGAGTGCGATGTGCCAATCTCCCTTGACCGTGCTCATCGCGTGCGTTTCGTCGCGTCAGGTGCAGCAAGGACATCATCGGTGATTGCATCGAGAAATTCACCGAGCGCCGCAGCGGACGAGAAGTTCTTCGAACGTCCATCATCGATATCTGCGATGCCCGCACGAGTAGCGTCGCGCAGCGCTTCGAGCTTTTCCTGCATTTCCACTTCTTCGCGCTCGATCAAACGCAATCCAGCCCGCAGAACTTCGCTTGCGTTCTGGAATCGGCCGGAATTGACGAGGGAGTCGACGAGATGGGCTTGCCGGTCGGTGAGGACGACATTGCGGGTGGGCATGGCTGCAGCCTTCGGCATGAGTTGATTGGCAGATTATGCCATCAAACACCTTGCGCCACCCCAAAAGAAAAAGCCGTTGCGTGAGACACGCAACGGCTTCGATTTTGGCTCCCCGACCTGGGCTCGAACCAGGGACCTACGGATTAACAGTCCGGCGCTCTACCGACTGAGCTATCGGGGAACAGCAGTACATCTACAGCTTTAACTTCTTTAAAAAGTCCGTTGTGATTAACGGGCTTTTGAAAATTCTGGCTCCCCGACCTGGGCTCGAACCAGGGACCTACGGATTAACAGTCCGGCGCTCTACCGACTGAGCTATCGGGGAATCAACAAAAGCAGAGAACGAGATTCTATGGGGTCTGGCGCAGTCTGTCAACACCCATTCGTCATCTTATTTTTCTTCCCGATAAAAAACCGTTTCGGGAGTGGGTGACGATACCGCAGAGGCTGCAGATACGGCGCCGGACTGCACGTAGGTCACTATCGGGACGTACAGCCGATACGTGCAGCCGGCGCGCGCCGACTCATCCAGATTAACGAGCCAGCAGTGCGAGCTTGTCCTTCACGTCCTTGAATTCTTCGGCTTCCGGCAGCGCGGGCTTGGTCTTGGTGATGCTCGGCCAGCTCTTTGCCAGTTCGGCGTTGAGTTCGGTGAAGTGTTGTTGATCGCCAGGGACGTCTTCTTCAGCGTAAATGGCGTTCACCGGGCACTCGGCCACGCACACAGCGCAGTCGATGCACTCGTCCGGGTCAATCGCGAGGAAGTTGGGACCTTCGCGAAAGCAGTCCACCGGGCACACATCGACGCAGTCGGTATAGCGGCACTTGATGCAGCTTTCGGTCACAACGTGGGTCATTCAGGCAGCTCCTGCAAGCTTTTGTATTGGGGATGGCGCTGGGTTGGGGCGCGCCAAAAGCGGTATTGTAACTGAATGGGAAATTCCCTATCCACACCCTCGCGGCACCGTTTATATCGTTTCGTGATTAGTTTATGCGGTGTTGCGTGGGCTTCGCATACTCACGCGCGCAAGTGCAACGCAAGACCGATCGGCCGGTTTTTTGCGCAATATCCCTGCGCGCGCCACGGTCGTGCGAGTCGCACCGCGTCCGAATGCCGCATTCGGGTAACATGGGCGCACCGCTGATGCCCGCCGCCCGCCGGCGTCGCCGCTTGCCCCACGAGGCGCGGCAGTCGCTCGGGAAGGAGAGGTGGGCGCCCTCCGATTGCAGTCCGGCTAGTCAATCATGGTCATAACTTCGCTGCTCGATACCGATCTGTACAAATTCACGATGATGCAGGTGGTGCTGCATCATTTCCCCGCGGCCAACGTGGAATATCGCTTCCGCTGCCGCACGCCCGATGTCGATCTCGTGCCTTATGTGGATGAAATCCGCAGCGAGATCTCCAAGCTTTGCCGTCTGCGCTTTGCCGAGCCCGAGCTCGAGTATCTGCGCAAGATGCGCTTCATCAAGGGCGATTTCATCGACTTTCTCGCGCTGTTCCATCTGAACGAGAAGTACATTTCGGTCACGCCTTCGCCGAAGAACAACGGCGAAATCGACATCGAGATCAAAGGGCCGTGGCTGCACACGATCCTCTTCGAAATCCCGGTGCTGGCGATCGTCAACGAAGTCTATTTCCGCAACACGCAGCATCATCCGCAGTACGAGGAAGGCCGCGAGCGTCTGCGCCGCAAGATCGAACTGCTGGGCGCGAAGCCCGAATTCGCCGATTGCAAGATCGCCGATTACGGCACGCGCCGCCGTTTCTCCAAGCGCTGGCACGAAGAGGTGATCCTCACGCTCAAGGAAGATCTGGGCGAGCAGTTCACCGGCACGAGCAACGTGTACTACGCGATGAAGCACAATCTCACGCCGCTCGGCACGATGGCGCACGAGTATCTGCAGGCGTGCCAGGCACTCGGGCCGCGTCTGCGCGACTCGCAGATTTACGGCTTCGAGATGTGGGCGAAGGAGTATCGCGGCGATCTGGGGATCGCGCTGTCGGACGTCTATGGCATGCAGGCCTTCCTGCGCGACTTCGACATGTACTTCTGTAAGCTCTTCGACGGCGCGCGCCACGATTCGGGCGATCCCTTCGAGTGGGGCGAGCGCCTGCTCAAGCATTACGAAGACAATCGCGTCGACGCGCGCACCAAGACCATGATCTTCTCGGACGCGCTCGATATTCCGAAGGTGCTGAGTCTTTACGAGCGTTTCGGCGACCGCTGCCGTCTGGCCTTTGGCGTCGGCACGAATCTGACTAACGATCTTGGTTATCAGCCGCTGCAGATCGTCATCAAGATGGTTCGCTGCAATGGCCAGCCGGTTGCCAAGCTGTCCGATTCGCCGGGCAAGAACATGTGCGACGACAAGGCGTATCTCGCCTATCTGCGCCAGGTGTTCGGCATCGAGCAGCCGACGGAAGTGGAGATCGCGGGCGCCTAAGCGCCGCGCCCGAGCCGTCAAAACACGAGGCGGTGCGCCGGTATAATCGGCGCGCCGCCTTTTTTCTTGGGCCTTTCTTCTTTTTGACGAGGACGTTCATGGATACCACGGCCGCTCGACGCAGCATCCTCGCGCGCATCCGCGCGGCGCAGGGCCGTGCGGTGACGTCGCCCACGCCCACGCCGCACGAGCGCGAAGCCGTCGCCGATTACCTCGCGCGTCATCCGGAAGGTCCGCGTCCGCCGCTCGAAGGCGACCTCGTCGCGCATTTCGTCGAGCAGGCGCAGAAGATGGCCACGACCGTCGACGAAGTCGCGCAACTCGCCGACGTGCCCGCCGCCGCGGCGCGCTATCTCGCCGCGCGCGCGTTGCCGACGCAGGCGGTCGCGTGGCAAACGCTCGAATCGTTCGACTGGGCAGGCGCGGGCTTGAGCGTCGCATTCCGCAAACCCGAAGATCGCGATCTCGTCGGCCTGACGGGCTGTTTTTGCGCGACGGCGGAAACCGGCACGCTGGTGCTGCTTTCCGGTGCGCAGACGTGGGCATCGGGTGCGCTGCTGCCTGAAACGCACATCGCCGTGGTGCCGGCTTCGCGCATCGTCGCCGGTCACGAGGATGCCTTCGCGCTCATGCGCGCCGAACGCGGCGAGCTGCCGCGCGCGGTCAACTTCGTGTCGGGGCCGTCGCGCACCGGCGATATCGAACAAACGATCGTTCTGGGGGCGCATGGGCCGTATCGCGTGCATGTCGTGGTTGTGCATGGCGCGTGAGGGCTTGCAACGCGTATTGAAGGGCGGTGCGCTGGCTTTGGCGGTATTCGCCGCGCCAGGCGCACACGCGGCCAGTGTCGATGGCGCGACGCTCAGCGCTTTCTGGGGCTTGCCGTTCGCGCTGATGCTGCTGTCGATCGCGCTCCTGCCGATGTTCGCGGCGACGTTCTGGCATCACCACTTCGGCAAGATTTCGGCGTTCTGGGCGCTGGCGTTTCTGCTGCCGTTTGCCGCGACGCACGGTGTATCGGCGACGTATCCGCTCTTTCTGCACGCGCTCGTCGATGAATACGTGCCGTTTATCGTGCTGCTCGGCGCGCTCTATACGATCGCGGGCGGCATCTGCATCTACGGCAATCTGCGCGGCTCGCCGCGCACGAATACGGTGATTCTTGCGCTGGGCACCTTGCTCGCAAGCGTGATGGGCACGACCGGCGCGGCCATGCTGCTGATCCGGCCGCTTCTGCGCGCCAACGACAACCGGCGGCATAACGTGCATGTGGTCGTGTTCTTCATCTTTCTCGTCGCGAATGCGGGCGGTTCGCTCACGCCGCTCGGCGATCCGCCGCTGTTCCTCGGCTTTCTCAATGGCGTGAGTTTCTTCTGGACTACGCAACATCTTGCGTTGCCGATGCTGTTCGTCTGCGCCGTGCTGCTGGCTGCGTTCTGGCTGATCGATACGTGGTACTTCCGCCGCGAAGGCGAAACGCGCGCCGCAGTGCTCGACCCGACGCCCGATACGCGCAGCCTCAGCATCGGCGGCAAGTTCAACTTCGTGCTGCTCGCGGGCGTGATCGCGCTGGTGCTGATGAGCGGCGTCTGGAAGCCGGGCATCGCCATCGATCTGCCGGGCGCGCGACTCGAACTGCAGAACCTCGTGCGCGACGCGGGTCTGCTTGCGCTGGCGGCGATCTCGCTCTTTTGCACGTCGCGCGAAGCCCGCACGGACAACGGTTTCGACTGGGCGCCGATCGCCGAAGTCGCCAAGCTTTTCGCGGGCATCTTCGCGACCATCACGCCGGTGATCGCGATGCTGCGCGCGGGCGAGGCGGGCGCGTTTGCGGCGCTGATCCAGTTCGTCAACGATGCGCCGGGCCAACCCAACGACGCGCTCTACTTCTGGGCGACGGGTTTGCTGTCGTCCTTCCTCGACAACGCGCCGACCTGGCTCGTGTTCTTCAATCTCGCGGGCGGCGATGCGCCCACGCTCATGACAAGCGGCGCGCGCACGCTCGCGGCGATCTCCGCGGGCGCGGTGTGGATGGGCGCGATGACCTATATCGGCAACGCGCCGAACTTCATGGTCAAGGCCATCGCACAGCAGCGCGGCGTGCGCATGCCGGGTTTCTTCGGCTACCTCGGCTGGTCGTGCGTGGCGCTCACGCCGGTGTTCGCCGTGGCGACCTGGCTGTTCTTCGTTTAGCCTGATCGCGCGACAATGTAGCCCGGCGGTAACGAACCAACCTCAGCAGTGTGGAGAGCAACGATGCAAAAGATTCTCGTGGCGCGCCCGATCTTTCCGGACGTGATCGACCGGCTCAAGCAGTATTTCGACGTCGACTGGAACAACGGCGAAACGCTGTCCGCCGACGCCCTCAAGGCGCGTCTGGCCGACAAGGACGGCGCGCTCACCATGGGCGAGCCGATCGATGCATCGGTGCTGGCGGCCGCGCCGCGTCTGCGTGTGGTCTCGAACATGGCGGTGGGCTACAACAACTTCGACATGACGGCCTTCAACGCGGCCAACGTGCTCGGCACCAACACGCCCGACGTGCTCAACGAAACCACCGCCGATTTCGGCTGGGCGCTGATGATGGCGGCCGCGCGCCGCGTCACCGAATCGGAACACTATCTGCGTGCGGGCCAATGGCAGAAGTGGTCGTTCGACATGTTCCTCGGCGCGGATATTCATGGCGCGACGCTCGGCGTGATCGGCATGGGCCGCATCGGCCAGGCGCTGGCGCGCCGCGCGAGCGGCTTCAACATGCGCGTGATCTATCACAACCGTTCGCGCGTCGCGCCGGAGATCGAGCGCGAACTGAACGCCGAATATCGTTCGAAAGCGGACCTGCTCAAGGAAGCCGATCACGTCGTACTGGTGCTGCCCTACACGCCGGAGAACCATCACACGATCGGCGCGGCCGAACTCGCGCTGAT
The DNA here is from genome assembly GCF_017104965.1 of Paraburkholderia sp. Ac-20340. Taxonomy (GTDB): domain Bacteria; phylum Pseudomonadota; class Gammaproteobacteria; order Burkholderiales; family Burkholderiaceae; genus Paraburkholderia. Next base: position 75,034 of record NZ_JAAGPR010000015.1, on the reverse strand, counting down.
GAAGCCCGCGGCCACGCTCACCAACATCGCGCGCGGCGGCATTGTCGACGATGCGGCGCTGGCCGACGCGCTGCGCACGCGTCGCATCGCATCGGCGGGCCTCGACGTGTTCGAGGGCGAGCCGGCTCTGCATCCGGCGCTGCTCGAAGTCGATAACGTGGTGCTGACGCCGCACATCGCCAGCGCGAGCGAAGGCACGCGCCGCGCGATGGCCAATCTCGCCGCCGACAACCTGATCGCCGCACTCGGCGAAGGTCCGCGCGCCGGTCAGCCGGCCAATCCGATCAACCCCGACGTGCTGGGGCGCGCGCGTTCATGAGCGTCGAGTCGTTGATGGCGATCGCCTTGCTGGTGCTGGCGATCGCTCTGGCGGTTTCGATCGTCGCGTTGCTGCGCGCGCGGCAGGGCGCGCATGGCCATGACGATGCGACGCTCGACGCGCTCGATCAGTTGAGCGATCGGCTGTCGGGCGCCAGCGAAACGCAGGCGCGCGCGGCCGAGCGTATCGAGCGCGAATTGCGCAACGAAATCGCCCGCACGGCGCAGGCGTCGCGCAGCGAATTCGGCGGCGGCTTCGGCCAGGTGCAGCAGGCGCTGGCGGCGCATCTCACCAGCATCGCGACGGTGCAGAACGGCCAGCTCGACAGCTTCGCGCAGCAGCTCGCCAAGCTCAGCGAGACCAACGCGCAGCAACTCGACGCCGTGCGCCAGAGCCAGCAGGTGCAGGCGCAGCAGGCGCGCGAGGAGCAGGGCGCGGCGCTGCGTCAGTTCGGCACTTTGCTCGGCCAGCAGGTCGCGCAGATGATCGAGGCCAACGACCGGCGTCTGACCGAGGTGCGCGCGACGCTCGAACAGCGTCTGAAGGATATCGAGGCGAACAACGCGGCCAAGCTCGAAGAGATGCGCCGCACCGTCGACGAAAAACTGCACGCGACGCTGGAGCAGCGTCTGGGCGAGTCGTTCAAGCTGGTGTCGGATCGTCTCGAACAGGTGCATCGCGGCCTGGGCGAAATGCAGACGCTGGCGGCCGGCGTGGGCGATCTCAAGAAAGTGCTGACCAACGTGAAAACGCGCGGCACCTGGGGCGAAGTGCAGCTCGAAGTGCTGCTGGAACAGATGCTCACGCCCGAGCAGTACGCGAAGAACGTCGCGACCGTGCCGGGCAGCAGCGAGCGCGTGGAGTTTGCGATTCGCCTGCCGGGGCGCGGCGTGAAAGCGGGCGATTCGAGCGCGGTGACGGACGCGCCGGTCTGGCTGCCCGTCGATGCCAAGTTTCCGCGCGAAGACTACGAGCGTTTGATCGATGCGCAGGAGCGCGCCGATCTCGCCGGGATCGAGGAAGCGGGGCGGGCGCTGGAGGCACGCGTGCGCGCCGAAGCTCGCACCATCGCCGAAAAATACGTGTCGCCGCCGCACACGACGGATTTCGCGCTGCTGTTTTTGCCGACCGAAGGGCTGTACGCGGAGATCCTGCGTCGCCCGGGTCTCACCGATCTGTTGCAGCGCGACTATCGCGTGAGCGTGGCGGGGCCGACTACGCTCACGGCCTTGCTGAACAGTTTGCAGATGGGTTTCCGCACGCTGGCCATCGAGAAACGTTCGAGCGAAGTCTGGCAGGTGCTGGGCGCGGTGAAGACGGAGTTCGGCAAGTTCGGCGATGTGCTCGCGCGTACCAAAACGCAACTGGAAACGGTGACGCGTTCGATCGAAGCCGCCGAGGTGCGCACGCGCGTGATGAACCGCAAGCTGCGCGACGTCGAGGCGCTGCCGGGCGAGGAAGCGTCGGATCTGCTCGGCGATGGCTTGCGCACCGGGGACGAATAGCGCGGATGAATCGCGCAGCTTCCAGCAGCGCAGCTTCCAGGCGCGCAGCCAAAGCAAACGGGCCGTCCGCAACACTGCGGACGGCCCGTTTTTTCGTTTGGCCTGAATCGGCTTAAGCGATGGCCGCTTGGTCCGGCGCGGCGAGCTTGTCGAGTGCGTCGCCCGTCACGCGCACGATGCGCCAGTCGGAATGGATGGTCGCGCCCATCTTCTCGTAGAAGCGGATGGCCGGCTCGTTCCAGTCGAGCACGCTCCACTCGAAGCGCGCACAGTTGCGCTCGACCGCGATGGCCGCGAGCGCGCGCAGCATCGCCGTGCCCAGACCCGTGCCGCGTTGCTCCGGCTTGACGTAGAGATCTTCCAGATACATCCCGCGCCGACCGATAAAGGTCGAGTAGTTGTGGAAGAACACCGCGTAGCTCACGATCTGCCCCGCGTCTTCGGCGACCAGCGCCTCGGCGGCCGGATGCGCGCCGAACAGCGCGTCGCTCAGCAATTCGGGCGTGCCGGTGAACAGATGCGTGAGCTTCTCGAACTCGGCGAGCTCGTACATCAGCGCGTGAATGGCGCCGACGTCGGCGGGTGCTGCGGCGCGGATCGTCGCGGACATCAGGCTTCCTCGGGGACGTCGGAGAGATGGATCTCGATGCCGCCGAAGCGCGACGCCACCCAGTTGTACAGATGGCAGGCGATCCACAGCAGCACGAAGCCGACGATCGCATTGAGGATCAGCGCGCTGAACACGGTGCCCAGTTCGAAGGTGCCGTAGCGGAAGAACGCGACCACGGCGACGAGCAGCACCACCGGCACGCTGAAGGTGAGGTACACGAGGATGAGCGCCTTGGCGGTTTGCCCCGCGGCGATGAACGAGATCTGTTTTTTCATGTGAGTCGGTCCGTAGGTCGAGTGGACGTAGCGTGTCGTTGCTGTGTCGTTGACTGATAAAAAGCGGCTGGTAGGGGCGCTGCGCTAAACGAGACCGTCGAACAGCATGATGTCGACGGCGTCGCCGGCATCGAGACTGTCGGCCTCATGGGCGAGCACGATAAAGCAGTTTGCTTCGCTCATGGTGCTCAGCGCGCCAGAACTTTGCGAGCCTGTAGGCGTGACGCGCCACTGGCCCTGCGCGTCGCGTTCGGCGATACCGCGCTGGAATTCGGTGCGGCCGGGGCGTTTGCGGATCGGCGCATCGCAGCGCGCGGGAATCAGCGGTACGGGCTGCGGCTGCGCGCCCGACATCGCGATCAGCGCGGGGCGCACGATCTGGTAGAAGCTCACCATAGTGGCGACCGGATTGCCCGGCAGGCCGAACAGCAGCGCCGCGCGGCCCGCGCCGGGACGGCCGCCCGACCAGATGCGGCCGAACGCGAGCGGGCGGCCCGGACGCATGGCGAGACCCCAGAAGGTCACGTCGCCGAGCGTCTGCAACTGGGTGCGCGTGAAGTCGGCTTCGCCAACCGAAACGCCGCCCGACGTAAGCACGACATCGGCGCTTTCGGCGGCTTGCAGCAGCGTGGCGGCGAGCGCATCGGGATCGTCGCGCACGACGCCCAGATCGATCGGCTCGACGTTCAGGCGTTGCAGCATCGCGCCGAGCGTATAGCGGTTGCTGTCGTAGATGCTGCCCGCGTCGAGCGTCTGGCCCGGCGAGCGCAATTCGTCGCCGGTCGAGAAATACGCCACGCGCAGACGCCGCTTGACCTTCACATCGACGAGACCGAGCGAGGCCATCAGGCCGATGTCGCTGGCGCGCAGCACGCGGCCCGCACGCAGCGCCGCGCTGCCGCGCGCGAGGTCTTCGCCCTGGCGGCGGCGGTTCGCGCCAGGTGCGACGGCGTTGGCGGCAAAGGTGATCGCATGCTGGCTGGCGGTGACGCTTTCCTGCGGCACGACGGTGTCGCAGCCTGCGGGCATCGGCGCGCCCGTCATGATGCGCACGCATTCGCCCGCGGCCACCGCGCCCGTGAACGGATGACCGGCGAACGCCTTGCCCGCCACCTGCAAGGTCAGCGCGCCTTCGCGCTGCGCGAGCACGGCGCTGTCGAAGGCATAGCCGTCCATCGCCGAGTTGTCGTGCGCGGGCACATCGATCGGCGAGATCACGTCTGTCGCGAGGACGCGTGCGAGCGCGTCGCGCAGCGGTACGCGTTCGCCTTGCGCGAGCGGCGTCACCCATTGCAGCACGATGGCCTGGGCGGCACTGACGGGCAAGGCTTGAGGATCGAACTGGCCGAGGCTTCCGGCGCTCGCGGAGAAAATGTTAGGCGTGGTCATGGGGTGAAGAAGCGTCGCGTTCGCACGCATTCGCACAACGGCTGCGGCGATCGTCCTGGGAGGTGCCTGAAGCCCGCGTCATGCAGAGCGCATGGAGCGGCGGTGGACTGTGCCGGTCAGGCACGGTCGAAGTCGGCGAGTTCCTGCAGGGAGTTGACATTGTAAAACGCACGTTCGTCGGCAAAGCTTACGACGGCCGCCGTGTGGCGCGCGTACCACGCGCGGACCTTGCGCTCGCCGGCGTCGAGAAAGGCGGCGAGGTCGTCGGCGAGCGAGGTGCGCAGCAGGGCGAAGACCGGGTGCAGGCTGACTTCGCCGGCGGCGTCCGTGGTCTGGGCCGTGACGATGGCGGCGCCGTGTTCGCTCGCCGCTGCGCTCAGGCGCGTGGCGAGATCGGCGGGCAGCCACGGCGAATCGCAGGGCGCGCTCAGCAGCCAGCCGGTGCGCGCGGCACGCAGGCCGGCGAGCAGACCGGCGAGCGGGCCGGGGTAGTCGGGCAGCGTATCGGCGAGCACCGTGGCTTGCCAGGGCGCGCCGAGCGTCGCGTACACGTCCTGATTGCGGTTCGCGCTGATCGCGAGCGTGCCGACCTGAGGCGCGAGACGCGCGAGCACGTGGGCCGCGAGCGGCTGGCCGTGCAGCAACTGCAGGCCTTTATCGGCGCCGCCCATACGCTGGCCGCGGCCGCCCGCGAGCACAAGACCGGTGATATCGGAAACGGGGAGAGCGGCGCGGGTGTCGGGCATCGGCAAAACGGGTGAAGGGAGCGCGAGGCGCTCAAGCAGGAAGCGGACGGCCTGTCCCGCGAAGGGATCAGCCGCCGATATACGACATTTCGATACGGCGCTCGTCGCTCGAAGCCGGGGCTTCGGCGCTGCCGCGCAGTTGCGAGTAGCGGTCGGCGCGCTGTTCCCAGATCTGCGCGATGGCGGCGGAAATGGCCGCGTCGCTGGCTTCGCCGCGCACGAGCGCGCGCAGATCGTAGCCCATCGAGGCGAACAGGCACAGGTACAGCTTGCCTTCGGTCGACAGGCGCGCGCGCGTGCAGTCGCCGCAGAAGGCGCGTGTGACGCTGGAAATCACGCCTATTTCGCCTGCGCCGTCGGCATAGCCCCAGCGCTGTGCGGTTTCGGCCGCGCTGTGCGCTTCGAGCGGCACGAGCGGGAAATGCTCGGCGATACGCGCGACGACGTCGGCGGACGGCAGCACTTCGGCCATGTTCCAGCCGTTGGTCGCGCCCACGTCCATGTATTCGATAAAGCGCAGCGCCACGCCCGAGCCGCGGAAGTGGCGCGCGAGCGGCACGATCTCGCCGTCGTTGGTGCCGCGCTTGACGACCATGTTGACCTTGAGCGGCGCGAGACCGACCGCCTGCGCGGCGGCGATGCCGTCGAGCACGTCGCCGACCGAAAAGTCGGCGTCGTTCATGCGGCGGAACAGGGTGTCGTCGAGCGCGTCGAGACTCACGGTCACGCGCGTGAGCCCGGCGTCGCGCAGCGCGCGCGCCTTGCGGGCCAGCAGCGAACCGTTGGTCGTGAGCGTGAGATCGAGCGGCGCGCCGTCGAGCGTGCGCAACGCGGCAAGCCGCTCGATCAGGAATTCGATGTTTTTACGCAGCAGCGGCTCGCCGCCCGTGAGGCGGATCTTGGTCACGCCCTGCGCGACGAAAAGCCGCGCGAGACGTTCGATTTCCTCGAGCGAGAGCAGGGCGGAATGCGGCAGGAACGGATAGTCCTTGTCGAAGACCGCGCGCGGCATGCAGTAGACGCAACGGAAATTGCAGCGGTCTGTCACCGAGATGCGCAGGTCGCGCAGCGGCCGCGCGAGCGCATCGACCACTTCGCCGGACGGCGCACGCGCGCCAGCCGCCGCCGGTTTGAGACTCGGCGGCAGGGAGCGGGCATCGGCAACAGGGATGATGCGTCGGGACATGTTTTCTACGTTCTGCGTAAGACTTGCGCTACAAATTTCAGCCTGGACTTTGGCGGCAGCCTTGGCTGCAACTTCGCGCGATGTTTCGATTTTAGCCGAAGGACCCACTGCTCACCGACGAGGGTGAACGCTGATATATCAAAAAAAAGCCCGCCAATATATGGCGGGCTTTTTGCTGCAATGCGGCGATCAGGCTGGCACCGGAACTATCCGCGAGGAAGGTATCCGGTGCCTGAACGCCATCAGGCTTACGCCTGACGGTCGGTTTCGACCTGTTGCATCGGCGTGGCGTCGACGGCCGGCAGCGCCTTGCGCTCGCGCGGCACGCGCGCGGGCTTCACCAGCTGGGCGGCAGCGTCCTGCGCAGCGCGCAGCTTGGTCGTGTCGGTATTCACCCACACGAGGCCAACCGATTCGAGCATCGGGGTCAGGTCGGCAGCGGGGGCTGCGGCAGCCGTTGCTGCGGTTTCGACTTGAGCCGGAGCTGCGGTTTCGACTTGAGCCGGAGCTGCGGTTTCGACTTGAGCCGGAGCGACTGCTTCGACCGGGGCCGGAGCGGCTGCGGTTTCAACCTGCGTCTGCACCGGCGTTGCCACCGGAGTTGCCACCGGAGTTGCCACCGACGTTTCCACCTGAGCCAGTTCGACGCGCGTTTCGACCGGAGCCGGTTGCGCGACTTCGGCTTGCTGCGCTTCGACGCGGTCTTCGCGCACCGGGATCTCGGCGACAGGCGCCTCGACCGGTGCCGCAGCGGCTTCGACCGGCGCTTGCGCGACGGGTTCGGCGGCTACCGGCGCTGCTTCGACCGGAGCGGTGGTCTCGACTGCCTTCAAGGTTTCAACCGGCGCGGCGGTTTCGACTGCGACCGGCGCAACCGGAGCCGAAGCAACGGTCTCGACCGGCGTTGCAGCCTCAACCGGAGCGACAACCGGAGCGACAACCGGAGCGACAACCGGAGCAACCGGAGCAACCGGCGCTTCCGGCGCCTTTTGCACTGCCTGCACGGCTTCTGCTGCTGCAGCCGCTGCGACCGGCAGTGCCGTCACCACGACCGTCTCGGCAACGGCGCTGTGGACGACGGCTTCCTGCGCGGGGGCTTCGGCTTGCGTTTCGGCTTGCGCTTCAACTGCTGCGCCTTCTTCGCCTTCCGCACCTTCCATCACTGCCGAACCGTCTGCATCGCGCTCGCGACGACCACCACGACGGCCGCGACGACGACGACGACGCTCTTCACCTTGCGGCGCTGCGCCATCTTCATCGAAACCTGCCTGGTTCACGCCATCGGTGAGGGCGGCTTGAGCGGCGTCAGCGGTTTCCGCATCGGCGCCGGCACTGGCGGCTTCGAGGCGGGCTTCCTGCGCCTCGGCGGCTTCGCCCGGCTGCTGCTGACGACGGCGTTCGCCGCGTTCCTGACGCTCGCCGCGCTCGCCACGTTCTGCGCGCTCACCGCGTTCACGGCGCTCGCCACGTTCCTGGCGTTCGCCGCGCGGTGCGGCTTCGGCTGCTTCGTTGCGGTCCTGACCACGTTCGACGCGCTCGATGCGCTGCTCACGCGGTTCGCGCTCGCCACGGCCTTCACGTGCTTCACGCGGCTCGCGTTGCTCACGCGGTGCGCGCGGCTCACGGGCTTCACGCGGCTCACGTTGCTCGCGCGGCTCGCGGGCTTCGCGTTCCGGGCGGCCTGCCTGTGCCGTTTGGCCGGCTTGACCTGCCTGCGCCGACTGAGCGCCACGCGTGCCGGTCGCGCCTTCGCCACGGCCTGCGCCGTCACGGCCGCCGCTACGGCGGTTGCGGTTGCGGTCGCCCGAAGCGGACTTGTCGCCGCGCTCGCCGCCGCGCTCAGCGCGTTCACCACGCTCGGCGCGTGCCGGACGTGCAGCCTTGTCCTGCTGGACAGCCGGTGCCGGTGCGGGTGCCGCAGCCGGTGCGCCGCCAAACAGACGCTTGATGAAACCGAAGAAACCACCGCCGGCCGGTGCAGCTGCAACCGGTGCGGCCACGGGCGCTGCCGCCACCGGCTTGACCGGTGCGGACGGCGCCGGACGCTCCGGCGTGATGCCCTTCACAGCGGCTTCCTGCTTCGGCTTGGCTTCGGCGTTGCGCTTGCTGTAACCGGTTTCCGATTCCAGTTCGCGAGCCGCTTCTTCGGCCAGCTTCCACGAAGCGCGCGGATCGTCCAGACGTGCATCGTCGTGACGCAGGCGCTCGAGCTTGTAGTGCGGCGTTTCGAGGTGCTTGTTCGGGATCAGCACGACGCCGACCTTGAAGCGCGACTCGATCTTGTTGATTTCCGCACGCTTTTCGTTCAGCAGGAAGGCGGTCACTTCGACCGGCACCTGGCAATGGATTGCCGCGGTGTTTTCCTTCATCGCTTCTTCCTGGATGATGCGCAGGACCTGAAGCGCCGACGATTCCGTATCGCGGATATGACCCGTGCCGTTACAGCGCGGGCAGGTGACGTGGCTGCCTTCCGAGAGAGCCGGGCGCAGACGCTGGCGCGACAGCTCCATCAGGCCGAAGCGCGAGATCTTGCCCATCTGCACGCGTGCGCGGTCGTGGCGCAGGGCGTCCTTCAGGCGTTGCTCGACTTCGCGCTGGCTCTTGGCCGACTCCATGTCGATGAAGTCGATCACGATCAGGCCGCCGAGGTCGCGCAGACGCAGCTGGCGCGCGACTTCGTCGGCGGCTTCCAGGTTGGTGCGTGCGGCCGTTTCCTCGATGTCGGCGCCCTTGGTGGCGCGCGCCGAGTTCACGTCGATGGCGACCAGCGCTTCGGTGTGGTCGATCACGATCGCGCCGCCCGAGGGCAGCGGAACGGTGCGCGAGTAAGCCGTCTCGATCTGGTGCTCGATCTGGAAGCGCGAGAACAGCGGCACATCGTCGTGATACCGCTTCACCTTATTGACATTGTCCGGCATCACGATATCCATGAAGGCGCGTGCCTGGTCATAGATTTCGGTGGTGTCGATAAGGATTTCGCCGATATCGGGCTGGAAGTAGTCGCGGATCGCGCGGATCACGAGGCTCGATTCCAGATAGATCAGCATCGGCTGACCGGTCGTGCCGGCCTGCGAGGCGGCTTCGATCGCGCGCCACAGTTGCAGCAGGTAGTTCAGGTCCCACTGGAGCTCTTCGGCGGAGCGGCCGATGCCGGCCGTGCGCGCGATGATGCTCATGCCTTCCGGCAGTTGCAGCTGCGCCATGGTTTCGCGCAGTTCCTGACGGTCATCGCCCTCGATGCGGCGCGACACGCCGCCGCCGCGCGGGTTGTTCGGCATGAGCACGAGGTAGCGGCCGGCGAGCGAGATGAACGTGGTCAGGGCTGCGCCCTTGTTGCCGCGTTCTTCTTTTTCGACCTGAACGATCAGTTCCTGGCCTTCCTTGAGGGCGTCCTGGATACGCGCACCGCGCATGTCCACGCCGTCGCGGAAGTATTGGCGGGCGACTTCCTTGAACGGCAGGAAGCCGTGACGATCTTCGCCGTAGTTCACAAAACACGCTTCGAGCGACGGCTCGATGCGGGTCACGATCCCCTTGTAGATGTTGCCTTTGCGCTGTTCGCGACCGGCGGTTTCGATGTCGATGTCAATCAGCTTCTGTCCATCGACGATGGCGACGCGCAGTTCTTCCTGCTGCGTCGCGTTGAACAGCATTCGTTTCATTGAACGACTCCAGTGCGGCTTCGCGCGCCACCCTGACCTGAAAGGCGCCCGGCGCTTCGCCGGGCTGCACAGGAGGGGCGGGCAGCGGCAAGCCGCGCCTTATTGTGTTTTCACAAGCACGCTGGAGCGGGAAAGATGGCGGGGAGAATTGCCGTTGGAGCGGCCGCCGGCGTTGTGTTGCCAGGAACGGGCCGCGTGGGCACATGCGAAATACGTCTTCAAGAAGCGAAGAGACGTGCCGCCGGGGCACGGTTTTTCCTGCGCTTCCAACTTCCGGTCCGGCTGCTGCGTGCACCGGCGGCAAACTGCGCCACGCACGACCGCAACAGGATAAAAAACCGCAGCCGCGAACTACGCGCGCTGCTGGCTGGACCGGCTTCACGGCCTTCGCTGGAAAGCAGAAGTGCCGCGTATGGGAAGCTAACAGGAACGCCCGTCTTCCCCCTCGGGTGTCTCAACACCTTTGACGTCGCCATGTCCCGCACATTGCCGGGACGCTTCGGGCGCTCGCCGTATTTTCGCCACCGTCGTGTCGTACCGCGGCCACACAGAAATCGTTCAGGGCACGCGGCGCGACGCGCCGGATGAATTCTTTATACCAACCTTCCGTTACCGTCGGAGCCCGGTGCGACCGAACGTGCCTGTGGGCGCCGTCCCTGCCGTCGGGTGTTCCGTGCGTGCAACTCGTTGCTTCTCGTATGAACAGGGTGAGCAACCAACCCCGGGCGCAAGTAAAATAACGGTTTATCGCTTGCTGCCTGCGCATTTCGCGTGGTCCAGGTCCGGAAGATCCCCCTTGGATAGCCATCGGGCGGATCGGGAACTTTATGGCCGTTGGGCCTACCTTCGCGTCAGCGTTGGGCAAATTATATTCAGAATGAAAGGGTTAGGCAAAATATCCCAGAATCAGGTCGCAGCCGACCAGGTTTCTATCGTCGAAATCGATGACGGCGCCGCCGGTCAGCGGATCGACAATTTCCTCCTGCGCGTCTGCAAAGGCGTGCCGAAAAGCCACATCTATCGCATTTTGCGCAGCGGGGAAGTGCGTGTGAATAAGGGCCGGGTCGATGCGCAGTATCGGCTCGAGCTGGGCGATCTGGTGCGCGTGCCGCCCATCCGTATCGCCGAGAAAACCGCGCCGGAGTCGGCGCCGGTGCCTGCCGCCGAGTTCAAGGTGCTCTTTGAGGACGAAGCGATGCTGGTGATCGACAAGCCGGCCGGCGTGGCCGTGCATGGCGGCAGCGGCGTGGCCTTCGGCGTGATCGAGCAGTTGCGCGAGGCGCGGCCGCAGAGCAAGTTCCTCGAACTCGTGCACCGTCTCGACCGCGAAACCTCGGGCGTGCTGATGCTGGCAAAAAAGCGCGCGGCGCTGGTGGGTCTGCACGAGCAGATCCGCGAAAACAAGACCGACAAGCGTTATTACGCCTGCGTGCACGGCGACTGGGCCAGCGACTGGGGCCGCCGCCGCGCGGTCAAGGAACCGCTGCACAAGTATCTGACCCCGGAAGGCGAGCGCCGCGTGCGCGTGCAGCCGGACGGTCTGCCGTCGCATACGGTGTTCAATCTGGTCGATCGCTGGCCGCAGTACGCGCTGCTCGAAGCCGAACTCAAGACCGGCCGCACGCACCAGATTCGCGTGCATCTGGCGCATCTGGGCCTGCCGATCGTCGGCGATGCCAAGTACGGCGATTTCGCCCTCAACAAGGAACTCGCGCGCGCCAATGCGAAACCCGGCGTCAAGCGCATGTTCCTGCACGCGCACCGTCTCAAGATCACGCACCCGATCACCGGCGCGCCGCTGCAGTTCGAAGCGCCGCTGCCGCCGGAGCTGCGCCGCTTCGTCGATCAACTGCGTGCGCAGCGCGAAGCCGGTGGCGAGGACGCCGCCGCGCCCTGACCCCAATGAGGGTTGGAACACGTTGCGGCCGCGTTGTGCGCCTGAAAGGCACAATGCGGCCCGACGAATGAAATACACCGTACTCAAGAACAACAGTGTTTGGAGAAGGACCGAATGGCCCGACAGCAATTTGACCTGATTGTGTTCGACTGGGACGGCACGCTGATGGACTCGACCGCCCACATCACGCGCAGCATCCAGGCCGCCTGCCGCGACCTGGGCCTGCCCGTGCCCGGCGACGAGGCCGCGAGCTACGTGATCGGCCTTGGCCTGCGCGAGGCGCTGCAGATCGCCGCGCCGACGCTCGATCCGGCCGACTACCCGCGTCTGGTGGAGCGCTATCGCATCCACTATCTGCTCAAGGATCAGCAGACCGAGCTGTTCGCGGGCGTGCGCGACATGCTCACCGAACTGCGCGACACCGGCTATCTGCTCGGCGTGGCGACCGGCAAGAGCCGCGTGGGCCTGAACCGCGCGCTCGCCGACTCGAACCTCACGAGTCTTTTCGACGGCACGCGTTGCGCCGACGAAACCTTCTCGAAGCCGCATCCGGCCATGCTGCACGAACTCACGCGCGAACTGGGGCAGGATCTGGGCCGCACCGTGATGATCGGCGATACCACGCACGACCTGCAGATGGCCGCGAACGCGGGCGCAGCGGGCGTGGGCGTGGGCTATGGCGCGCATTCGGCCGCGTCGCTCGAGGCGCTTGCGCCCCAATACATCGCCGCCGACGTGGCCGGACTGGCGGCCTGGCTGCGGGAGCACGCATGAGCGAAACGCGGCATGCTCCGGTGCGCGTCTGCGCCGCTGAGGCGCTCGCCGAAGGCGGCGCGGGCCAGCGCATGGACGCGACCTACGCGGGCGGGTCGGCCGTGGTGTTCTTCGTGCGCTTCGGCGGCGAGGTCTACGGCTACCTGAACCGCTGCGCGCATGTGCCGATGGAACTCGACTGGGTCGAAGGACAGTTCTTCGAATCGTCGGGGCTCTATCTGATGTGCGCGACGCACGGCGCGATCTATCAGCCCGAAACCGGCAAATGCGTAGGCGGCCCTTGCCGCGGCGGGCGTTTGCGTGCGGTGAAGGTCGAAGAACGCGACACGCCCGAAGGCCGTGCGGTATTCTGGCTGCCGGACGACGACCTGCATCCGGCCCCGATCTGATTTCCCGCCGTTTCCCTTGGCGCTTCCTTCGCTGATTTCACCGCTCAAGCATGTCAGATAATCCGACCCCTGATTCGAACGTGCCGCCGCGCCCCATGCATTCGGGCAAGGTGGATGCCGGCAATGGCGGCTGGGAGCGCGAAGCGCTCGAACGCATCGCCATGGCCGCCATCAACGAGCAGCGCGCGGCGCGACGCTGGAAGATCTTCTTCCGGTTCGCCTTCCTCGCGGTGCTGGTGCTGATCGCGTGGAGCGTGTTCGACTTCTCCGGCGCGCGGGTGGATGGCGGTGGCCGCCATACCGCTCTGGTGTCGCTCGACGGCGAGATTGCCGCCGATACGCCCGCCAACGCCGAAGACATCAACAGCGCCCTCGACAGCGCCTTCGACGACGACGGCACGGCTGGCGTGATCCTGCATATCGACAGCCCGGGCGGCTCGCCCGTGCAGGCCGGCATCATCAACGACGAAATCCATCGCCTGCGCGCGAAATATCCGGCCATCCCGCTTTACGTGGTGGTGGGCGATATGTGCGCATCGGGTGGTTATTACGTCGCCGCGGCCGCCGACAAGATCTACGTGAACAAGGCCAGCATCGTCGGTTCGATCGGCGTGCTGATGGACGGCTTTGGCTTCACGGGCCTGATGGACAAGCTCGGCGTCGAGCGCCGTCTGCGCACTTCTGGCGAAAACAAGGGCTTTTTCGACCCGTTCTCGCCCGATACGCCCAAGATGGACGCGCACGCGCAGGAAATGCTCGACCAGATCCACCAGCAGTTCATCGACGCCGTGAAGGCGGGACGTGGCCAGCGCCTGAAGGATTCGCCGGATATCTTCTCGGGTCTGTTCTGGACCGGCCAGAAGAGCGTCGATCTGGGTCTCGCCGACGGTTATGGCGATACCGATTACGTCGCACGTGAAGTCATCAAAGCGCCGGATGTGGTCGATTACACGGTCAAGCAGAGCATTTCCGACCGCGTGGCCAAGCGTTTTGGCGCAAGCGTCGGCTCGGGCGCCATGCATTCGCTGATTTCGGGCGCGAAGCTCTCGCTGCGGTAAAGCGTCGCAAGCTTCGGTGCAAATTAAAACGGCCGCTGCGGATTTCGCAGCGGCCGTTATCACTTCTGGCGACCGATTTCAGTTCGCGATTTCAGTTTGCAAAAATCAGTTCGCGAGAATCAGGAAGATCGCCGGGCGCTTGTGCAGGTCGGGCGCGGGCTTCTTCTTCCAGTCCGAGACCGCGCGGCTGAGGATCGTCTCCGTCGGCAGCGTGAGGTCGGCGGCCACGCACACGAGCGTCGAGGGCGCGCAGGTCGAGAGCAGAGTATCGAGCATCGACTTGTTGCGGTACGGCGTCTCGATAAAGATCTGCGTCTGCTTCGCCTTGCGCGAGCTTTGTTCGAGTTCGCGCAGTTTCTTGATGCGCTCGTTCGCGTCCACCGGCAGGTAGCCGTGAAACGCAAAGCTCTGGCCGTTCAGGCCCGACGCCATCAGCGCGAGCAGGATCGAGCTCGGCCCGACCAGCGGCACGACCTTGATGCCGCGTTCGTGCGCGCGGCGCACCAGCAGCGCGCCGGGATCGGCCACGGCCGGCACGCCCGCCTCCGAAACCAGACCCGTATCGATGCCCGCCAGAAGCGGCGCGAGCAGTTTGTCGATCTGGTTCGCGGGCGTGTTCACGTTCAGTTCGTGGATCTCGATTTCCTGGATCGGCCGCGTCGTGCCCACGCGCTTGAGAAAGGCGCGCGTGGTCTTGGCGTTTTCGCCGATGTAGCTCGCGAGCGTGCCCGCGCGTTCGCGCACAGGCGCGGGCAGGACGTAGGCGAGCGCGGCTTCGTCGCCGTCGCCGAGCGTGTTGGGGATCAGATAGAGGGTGCCTGTGCTCACGATTGCGTCTCCAGCAGCGGGTAGCCAGCGTCCAGCAGCATGCGCGTAAGCGCGATGAGCGGCAGGCCGATCAGGGCGGTGGGATCGTCGGATTCGATCGCTTCGAGCAGCGCAATGCCGAGGCCTTCGGACTTGGCGCTGCCTGCGCAGTCGTAGGGTTGTTCGGCGCGCAGGTAGGCGTCGAGCGCGGCGTCTGACAGATCGCGAAAGCGCACCTTCGTCACGACATCGACACTGGCCGTTTGGCCAGTCGACGTGTCGAGCAGGCTGAGGGCACTATGGAACAGCACTTCGCGGCCACGCATGGCCTGCAGCTGGGCGAGCGCGCGTTCGTGCGTGCCCGGCTTGCCGATCTGCAGACCGTCGAAGGTGGCCACCTGGTCGGAGCCGATCACCAGCGTGCGGCCGGTGCCGGCGGGCAGGGCGGCGGCCACGGCGCGCGCTTTTTCCACCGAAAGACGCAACGCCGTGGCTTCGGGCGTTTCGCCGGCGTGCGGCGTTTCGTCGATGTCGGGCACGGCGGTGCCGAACGGAATGCGCAAGCGTTCGAGCAACTCGCGGCGGTAGCGCGAACTGGACGCGAGAATCAGCGTGGGCGCCGGTGTGGGCAGGCCCGGGGCGCGGGCGGTCGAAGAATCTGGCTGCATGTCAGGAATCTGGACTAAAACACTTTAGGGAGCGGTCGCTGGCGCGGCGGCGGCAAAATTGCAAAAGCGGGGACGGATTTCATCGTCTGGCGCCCGGGTATCGCCAAAGATCGCCGAAAAACTCGTGCCACACGCCAGCTTATGGGCGTGAGCATAAGTGTTTGACTGACAAAGATAAAGGCGATATGATTTTGGGCTTTTCATCGGTACGTTCGCCTCCCACGTCTTTGCACGGTCTTTGCACGTTTGGCGGGGAAGATTGAAACGTAGCCGGTGCAGTGGGGATCAAGCAGCACGATCATGGCCGTTTAGCGACGTTCGAACGTTTGACGTTCCGCGTGAACTTTCAGCGCGTTTCGACGCGTGCGCGAACCGCCTTGCATCGCGTGCAGGTCGCATGTCTGAAGCAGGAGAGGCTCACATGACCGAACAGCTCAACCCACGCGATATCGATATTTTTGAATTCGCGCGCAGTGCACGCGATGCCGCCGGAGTGGTGCGCATTTCGCAGTTGCCGCGCATATTGAATGAAGTTCCGGCCGATGCGCCCGATCGCGACACCGCGTTCAACTGGCAGGCCGAAGGCTTCACGCAGCCGGAATTGCAGGATGACGGCACCCATGCTCCGCAGCCGTATCTGCGGGTCGTGATCCACGGCGGCGCCTGGCTCACGTGTCAGCGGTGCCTCGCTCCCTATGAGCAGGCCTTCAATGCCGATGCGGTCTTCCGTATCGTCCAGACGGAAGAAGAGGCGGATGAGTTTCCGCTCGACGACGATGAAGTCGAAGTGATCGTTGGCTCGCGCCATTTCGATCTCGTCGACTTGATCGAAGAGGAGTTGTTGCTCGCCTTGCCGCTCGTGCCGAAGCACGAAGTCTGTCCGGAAATTCACGAAAGCCTCGCCTCGGGTCCCGATGGCGCGGACGGCGTGGATTCCGTAGACGACGTGCCGGAGCAGGAGATCGAGACGGAAGAGCGCATCAACCCTTTTGCGGCGCTCGAATCGCTCAAGAAGGACGGTCCCGGCAGCAAGCACTGATCGTCAGCATCTGACAATCAGGCTGTCGCAGGGGCAGCAGTATCAGATACGTGGGCCTGAGCCCGGAGTCCGGCCATCCCCCAGGGTGGCGGCGGCCGGATCGGGCTGTGTTAGAATTCGGAAAATTTTCAGGAGTTATCATGGCAGTTCAACAAAACAAGAAGTCGCCGTCGAAGCGCGGTATGCACCGCTCGCACGATTTCCTCACGGGCGCTCCGCTGGCTGTCGAGCCGAGCACGGGTGAAGTGCATCTGCGTCACCACATCAGCCCGAACGGCTACTACCGCGGCAAGAAAGTCGTCAAGACCAAGAACGACTAATCGTTCCAGCGTGTGGCGCGGCGGTCCTGGATGCTTCCGGGGCCAGCCATCAGCGCTGCACATGGCGATTCCGTTCGCTTGACAATTGTTCGGCTCGGCAAAAAAGGCGGCATTCAACTGCCGCTTTTTTGTGCCTGAAATCCGTCGCATTCCATGACTGTTACGCTCACGATAGATTGCATGGGAGGCGACCACGGCCCGTCTGTGACGGTGCCCGCCGCAGTCCATTTCGTCCGTTCCCACCCCGACGCACACCTGCAGCTCGTGGGTATCGAAACGGCGATCCGCGCCCAGCTCAAGAAGCTGAAGGCGCTGGAACTCCCCGCACTTTCCATCGTTCCCGCCACCGAAGTCGTCGAAATGGACGATCCGGTCGAAGTCGCTCTTCGCAAGAAGAAAGACTCGTCGATGCGCGTCGCCCTCAATCGTGTGAAAGAGGGCGCGGCGCAGGCCTGCGTGTCCGCCGGCAATACCGGCGCACTGATGGCCGTGTCGCGCTACGTCCTGAAGACGCTGCCCGGCATCGAACGTCCGGCTATCGCCTTCGCGCTGCCCAATCCGCGCGGCTACACGACGATGCTCGACCTTGGCGCGAACGTTGATTGCGAACCGCAGCATCTGCTGCAGTTCGCCGAGATGGGCCACGCGCTCGTCGCTGCGCTCGAAGGGAAGGAGCGCCCGACCATCGGGCTCCTGAACATCGGCGAAGAAGTTATCAAAGGCAACGAAACCATCAAACGCGCCGGCGAACTGCTGCGCGCGAGCACGCTGAACTTCCGCGGCAACGTCGAAGGCAACGACATCTACAAAGGTAGCGTCGACGTGATCGTCTGTGACGGTTTTGTCGGCAATGTCGCGCTCAAGACGTCAGAGGGCCTCGCACAGATGCTCAACGACATGATCAAGGAAGAGTTCGGCCGCTCGTGGCTCACCAAGCTGATGGCGGTGGCCGCTTTGCCCGTGCTCATGCGTTTCAAGAAACGCGTCGATCACCGCCAGTACAACGGCGCGGCGCTGCTTGGCCTGAAGAGCCTGGTCATCAAGAGCCACGGCTCAGCCGATGCCTACGCGTTTGAGTGTGCGATCAATCGCGGGTATGATGCCGTCAAAAATGGCGTGCTGGAGGGTCTTGCCCGCGCCATGGCAGACAACGCCGGTTCGATCGAACAGGCGGCCGGCAGCCAGAACGGCGCTGCCGCTGGCCAGAGCGCCGGCAGCCCGGCCCCCGACAGCCCCGCCGCAACCGCTGGCGAGCCGGCTACGGACGCCACCCAGCCCGTCCCGCCCGCCGCGACACCCACCTCGAAGGCATCATCCTCGAAGGCATAATGGCTCAATCGACTCTTTATTCCCGCGTGCTCGGCACGGGCAGTTTCCTTCCGCCTGAGCGCGTCACCAACCAGGATCTGGCCGAGCGTCTCGCCGCCAAAGGCGTCGAAACCAGCGACGAATGGATCGTCGCCCGCACGGGCATCCACGCGCGCCACTTCGCGGCGCCGGACGTCACCACGAGCGACCTCGCGCTGGCCGCTTCGCAGCGCGCGATTGCCGCCGCCGACGTCGATCCGCAGTCCATCGACCTGATCATCGTCGCCACCTCGACGCCCGATTTCGTGTTTCCGAGCACGGCCTGCCTGCTGCAGAACAAGCTCGGTATCCGCAATCACGGTGCGGCGTTCGACGTGCAGGCCGTGTGCTCGGGCTTCGCGTACGCCGTTTCGGTGGCCGACAGCCTGATCCGCAGCGGTCAGCACAAGACGGCGCTGGTGGTGGGCGCGGAAACCTTCTCGCGTATTCTCGATTTCAACGACCGCACGACCTGCGTGCTGTTCGGCGACGGCGCCGGCGCGATCGTGATGCAGGCTTCGGAAGAACCGGGCGTGCTCGCGAGCGCCCTGCACGCTGACGGCAGCTACGCGCACATCCTGTGCACGCCGGGCAACGTCAACGGCGGCGTGATCGCGGGCAACGCGTTCCTGCACATGGACGGCCAGGCAGTGTTCAAGCTGGCGGTGAATGTGCTGGAGAAGGTCGCGATCGAGGCGCTGGAAAAGGCGCAACTCACGGCCGACCAGATCGACTGGCTGATTCCGCACCAGGCCAACATCCGCATCATGCAGGGCACGTGCCGCAAGCTCGGCCTGCCGGCAGAGCGCATGGTGGTCACGGTGGGCGAACACGGCAACACCTCGGCGGCGTCGATTCCGCTCGCCTTCGACGTTGCAGTGCGCGACGGCCGCATCAAGCGCGGCCAGAACGTGCTGATCGAAGGCGTGGGCGGCGGCTTCACCTGGGGCGCTTCCGTCATTCGCTACTGATTTCCGAGCGGGCTTTCGCGCTCCCGCCTCGCTGGCCGCCAGCACTCGCGTCCGAAAGACACGCGAGGTGCGCGGTCCGCGGCGGTTCACCCGAGCGCATCGCCCATCCGTTTTGACCGAATTTTGGGGAAG
The DNA here is from genome assembly GCF_017104965.1 of Paraburkholderia sp. Ac-20340. GTDB lineage: Bacteria > Pseudomonadota > Gammaproteobacteria > Burkholderiales > Burkholderiaceae > Paraburkholderia. Next base: position 55,940 of record NZ_JAAGPR010000015.1, on the reverse strand, counting down.
TCATGAAATTCGCATTCGTTTTTCCGGGCCAGGGCTCGCAGGCCGTCGGCATGCTCGACGCCTTTGCCGATAACGCCATCGTGCGCGAGACGGTTCAGGAAGCGTCCGACGCACTGGGCCAGGATCTCGGCAAGCTGATCGCCGCAGGCCCGGCAGAAGAGCTCAACCTCACCACCAACACGCAGCCGGTCATGCTCACCGCCGCCTACGCCGTTTATCGCGCGTGGCAGCAGGCAGGTGGCCCGGCGCCCGCAATCGTCGCAGGCCACAGCCTCGGCGAATACACGGCGCTGGTCGCGGCCGGCGTGCTGGCGTTCCGCGACGCTGTGCCGCTCGTGCGTTTCCGCGCCCAGGCGATGCAGAATGCGGTGCCGGTCGGCGAAGGCGGCATGGCCGCCGTGCTCGGTCTCGACGACGACACCGTGCGCGCGGTCTGCGCGGAAGCGGCCGCAGCAAGCGGCGGCGTGGTCGAAGCCGTCAACTTCAACGCGCCGGCGCAAGTCGTGATCGCGGGCCACAAGGCTGCGGTCGAAAAGGCCTGCGAAGTCGCCAAGGCGAAGGGCGCCAAGCGCGCGCTGCCGCTGCCGGTGTCGGCGCCGTTCCACTCGTCGCTGCTCAAGCCCGCTTCGGACCAGCTGCGCGAATACCTCGCAGGCGTCACGCTGAACGCACCGGTGATCCCGGTTGTCAACAACGTCGACGTGGCCTTCGAAACCGATCCCGCGAAGATCCGCGACGCCCTGGTGCGTCAGGCCGCCGGTGCGGTGCGCTGGGTCGAGTGCGTGAAGGCGATCGCCGCTCAAGGCGCGACGCACGTGGTCGAATGCGGTCCGGGCAAGGTGCTCGCGGGCCTCACGAAGCGTATCGACGGCGAGCTGGTCGGCGCCTCGGTGTTCGATCCGAAGTCGCTCGAAGAAGCGCTCGCGCTTCTGAACGCATAACTCGCAACGGATTCAAAAGATGGAAAAGACTCTCGATAATCAAGCCGCGATCGTCACCGGCGCCTCGCGCGGCATCGGCCGTGCGATCGCGCTGGAACTGGCGCGCCAGGGCGCGACGGTGATCGGCACGGCAACGAGCGAAAGCGGCGCGCAAGCCATCACGGCAGCGTTCGAAGCGGCAGGCGTGAAGGGCCGCGGCGCGGTCCTCGACGTCAACGACGCGGCTGCGGCAGAAGCGCTCATCGACGCAACGGTCAAGGAATTCGGCGCATTGGCGATCCTCGTCAACAATGCGGGCATCACGCAGGACAACCTGGCGATGCGCATGAAAGACGACGAGTGGGACGCGGTGATCGACACCAACCTGAAGTCGGTGTTCCGCCTCTCGCGCGCCGTGCTGCGCCCCATGATGAAGGCCAAGGCTGGCCGCATCATCAATATCACGTCGGTGGTCGGCTCGTCGGGCAACCCGGGTCAGGCCAATTACGCGGCGGCCAAGGCCGGCGTCGCGGGCATGACGCGCGCGCTCGCACGCGAAATCGGCAGCCGCGGCATCACGGTGAACTGCGTGGCGCCGGGCTTTATCGATACCGACATGACCAAGGATCTGCCGGCCGAGCAACAGGCTGCGCTCAAGCAGCAGATTCCGCTGGGACGCCTTGGCAGCCCGGAAGACATCGCTCATGCGGTGGCTTTCCTGGCTTCGCCGCAGGCGGGCTATATCACGGGCACGACGATGCACGTGAACGGCGGCATGTATATGTCTTAACCGGATTCAGGTACTATCCGCGCCTTGAAGTGTCTGGCGAAATGATTCGTTAGGCGCAGGCGCGGACAGCCGTTCCGGAACCGCGGGCGCACTGCTTTTCTGCCAGGTCAAACCTGATAAAATGCGCGCACTCGCATTCATGAGCTAACTTTTTTCCCTTGGAGGGGTAATGGACAACATCGAACAGCGCGTCAAGAAGATCGTCGCCGAACAACTGGGCGTCGCCGAAGCTGAAATCAAGACCGAAGCTTCGTTCGTGAACGATCTGGGCGCAGACTCGCTCGACACCGTCGAACTGGTGATGGCCCTCGAAGACGAATTCGGCATGGAAATCCCGGACGAGGAAGCCGAGAAGATCACGACGGTTCAGCAAGCGATCGACTACGCTCGCGCGAACGTCAAGGCCTAAGGCTACTTCCTTCCCGGGCCGCCAGCGCCGCGTGCGTGCGGTTGGCCCGCGAGGACGCTCGCCCGTGAAACCGCGTAAGCCTGCCGCACTCGTTGCGGGGCATCTGCCGGTCAACTAGCCACAGGGCTCACAGGAGCATTTCCTGCGGCCTCTGTGGCTTTTGTTTTTGTCATCTATGGAAAAGGGGTTACCGTGAGCCGCCGTCGAGTTGTTGTTACAGGCCTGGGGCTGATTTCGCCTGTTGGCAATAATGTTGCCGACGGCTGGGCCAATCTGGTCGCTGGCAAGTCGGGTATCGCCAACATCACCAAGTTCGATGCGACGAACTTCTCGACCCGCTTTGCCGGGGAAGTGAAGGGCTTCAACGTCGAAGACTACATGCCGGCCAAAGAAGCGCGCCATATGGATACGTTTATCCATTTCGGCATCGCTGCGGGCATGCAGGCGCTCAAGGACAGTGGCCTCGAAGTCACCGAAGCCAACGCGGAGCGCATCGGCGTGAACGTGGGCTCGGGTATCGGCGGTCTGCCGATGATCGAAGTCACGCAAACCGAATTGCTCAACCGCGGCCCGCGCCGCATTTCGCCGTTCTTCGTGCCGGCTTCGATCATCAACATGATCTCCGGCCATCTGTCGATCAAATTCGGCCTCAAGGGCCCGAACCTGTCGATGGTGACGGCGTGCACGACCGGTCTGCACTGCATCGGCGAAGCGTCGCGTCTGATCGAATACGGCGACTGCGATGTGATGATCGCGGGTGGCGCGGAATCGACCGTGTCGCCGCTCGGTATCGGCGGTTTCGCTGCGGCGCGTGCGCTTTCGCAGCGCAACGACGATCCGGCAACGGCCAGCCGTCCGTGGGACAAGGACCGTGACGGTTTCGTGCTCGGCGAAGGCGCTGGCGTGATGGTGCTCGAAGAGTACGAACACGCGAAGGCGCGCGGCGCGAAGATCTACGCGGAAATCGGCGGCTACGGCATGAGCGGTGATGCTTATCACATGACTGCTCCGCTGGAAGACGGCGACGGCGCACGCCGCTGCATGCTGGCGGCGATGAAGAACGCCGGCGTGAACGCCAACGAAGTGAACTGGCTGAGCGCCCACGGCACCTCGACGCCGCTCGGCGACCTGGCGGAAACCACCGCAATCAAGCGCGCTTTCGGCGACCACGCGAAGGACATCGTCGTGAACTCGACGAAGTCGATGACGGGTCACTTGCTGGGCGGCGCGGGCGGTCTGGAATCGGTGTTCACGGTGCTTGCCGTGCACAACCAGATCTCGCCGCCGACGATCAACATCTTCAACCAGGACCCGGCTTGCGACCTGGACTACTGCGCGAACACCGCGCGGGACATGAAGATCGACGTCGCGCTGAAGAACTCGTTCGGCTTCGGTGGCACGAACGGCACGCTGGTGTTCAAGCGTCACGCTTAAGACGCTAGCGAGTTGATGTGATCGCCTCGAGCGACACCGCGGCCGCTCCGGCCCAGTTATCTGGGTCGGGCGGCCGCGTTTCTATTTCTGGTTCCGATTCTGCTGATCGGCGCGGGCCTGCGCTGCGTATCGCCATGCGTCCGTCGTGGACGCTTCAGGCTGTGCTGCTTGTGGGTGTTTTAGTCGCTGCGCTGGCGTTGTATTCGACGCTGGCGCCGTGGCTGGGCGCCTGGCGGGCGTTGCCGCCTGCGCTCGCGCTGGCGGCCACCGGTGGACTGGCGTTTGCCGCGTGGCGCCGCGCACAACCGGCTTTCATCGAAATCGGGACCGATCGCTTTGCGGCGTTTTCGCATTCGCAGGCCTGTCTTCTGGAAGGCCGCCTGCTGGGCGCCGCGCAGTGGGGCGGGGCCATGCTCTCGCTGAGCGTGGCAGCCGGCGCGCGCCGCCGCAGTGTTCTGATTGCTGCCGATTCGCTCGACGCGGAATCTTTCCGCGTGCTCGCCGTGGCCGCCCGCAGCGCGTCAGGGCGCTGATTTTCTCCGCTTTTTCCGTTCATCTGCCGCTGCGCTCTTGCGCTTCGTCACGGCGTCCCCAATTAGTCCGGTTCCACCTCCAGCGGTCTGCTGTAAAGACTGTAACCGCTGTAACGCGCGTAACGTGGGGCCGTGGCGGTGACGCTACAATGAGGCCCCGCGTCCACTTCATGAGCTAACGGACTTTTCAGGTGAGCGAAAAAGAAATTGACCAGGTGCTGGTCGAGCGCGTGCAAAAAGGTGACAAGGCCGCGTTCGAACTGCTGGTCTCCAAGTACCACCGCAAGATCATCCGCCTGATCTCGCGCCTCGTGCGGGACCCCGCGGAGGTCGAGGACGTGGCGCAGGACGCCTTTATCAAGGCGTACCGGGCGCTGCCGCAATTCCGTGGCGAGTCCGCTTTCTATACCTGGCTTTACCGGATCGCTGTCAATACGGCGAAGAACTACCTTGCAACCCAGGGCAGACGCGCTCCTACTTCGACCGAAGCAGATGCAGAAGAAGCGGAAACTTTCTCGGACGCCGATCAACTAAGGGATATCAACACGCCCGAGTCGATGTTGATGAGCAAGCAGATCGCCCAGACGGTCAATGCTGCAATGGCGGTTTTACCGGAAGAGCTGCGTACCGCCATTACTCTTCGGGAAATTGAAGGTTTGAGCTACGAGGAAATTGCCGACATGATGGGCTGCCCGATCGGCACCGTCAGATCGAGAATTTTCCGCGCTCGCGAAGCCATTGCGGCAAAATTGCGTCCGCTGCTGGACACACCGGAAGGCAAGCGCTGGTAAAAAGCCACGCTCGCGCCGGGTACGGACGCAAGTCACTAAAGTGAGTGTGTCACTACGGGGCTCTGTAAGGATATGGGGAGCATCATGGGGTCGGTTTCGATGCAATCGGTGTCAAGCTCGCATGGCGAGCGTCTGTCCGCGTTTGTCGACGGCGAATTCGCCGCTGAAGTGGACACGCAGGCGCATCTGAATGCCATTTTTTCTGGATTCGTCGAAGAGGACCGCAAGGCCTGGTCGGCGTATCACCTGATCGGCGACGCGCTGCGCTCGGACGACCTGGCGATGAGCCCGGCCGCGAGCCAGTCGTTCATGGCGAATTTCGCCGCGCGCTTCGAGGCGGAGCCGCACGTGCTGGCGCCTGCCGCCGTCGCGGCGGACGCTCCGGCGGCCACGCATAACGGCCGCGTCGCGCGTATTCTGTCGCTGCGCCGCCGTGTGGTGCCGTCGCTGGCTGTCGCGGCTGCGGCTGCCACGCTCACCTGGGTGGTCGTGCCGCAGATGCGTGGCGTCGGCATGGCCGGCGGCTCGCAGATCGCTGCGATGCAACCGGCGGGCGACAACGTCCAGCGCGTGGCGATGAATGCCGTGCCCGTGCAGACGGCGGCGGTTCAGGATGGCGGCAACATCATCCGCGACGCGCGTCTGGACGCTTATCTCGAAGCACATCAGCAGTTCGCGCAGCAGCCGGTCATGTCGGATTCGATGCCGCTGATCCGTTCTGCTGCTCTTACCACGCAAGGCCAGTGAGTCTGATGCAGACATTGCGGTTGAATAAAAACACTTTCTGGGGGCGGTTGCCGGCAATCCTGTGCTGTGCAGCCGTAATGTTCACCGCTCTGTCTGCCTCTACGCGTGCACACGCGCAAGGCGCGTCGGCTGGATCGGCCACCCGTGCTGCGGACCCGGCCACGCGCCAGAGCGCTGCGCAGTGGCTCGACCGCATCCAGCAGGCCGCCCAGCAGCAGAATTACACCGGCACTTTCGTCTACCAGCGCGGCAACTTCGTGCAGTCGACGCGCATCACGCATTACGCGACGAAGAGCGAAGGCGAGTTCGAGCAGCTCGAAAGCCTCGACGGCAAGCCGCGCAAGATGTTGCGCCATAACGACGACCTCTACACGTTCGTGCCGGAGCGCAAGCTCTGCGTCGTCGAAAAACGCCAGAACAAGGACGCCTTCCCGGCGCTGCTCGCCACGAGCGGCGATCAGGTGCTGTCCGTCTACGACCCGAAGATGCTCGGCTCCGACCGCGTGGCGGGCGTCGACAGTCAGGTCATCGAACTCGATCCCAAGGACGCTTACCGTTTCGCCTACAAGCTGTGGGCGGACGCAAAGACGGGCCTGTTGCTGCGTTCGCAGACGCTCGATCCGTCGAACGGCCAGGTGCTGCAGCAACTGTCGTTTACGCAGGTGAGCATCGGCGTGCCGGTCGACAAGGCGCCGATCGTGGCCGGCATGCGCAACACGGCGGGCTGGACGGTGGTACGTCCGCCGCTGCAAAGCGTCGATATGGAAGCGCAGGGCTGGACTTTCGCCCAGACCGTGCCGGGTTTTGCGAAGATTCGCGAGTTGCGCCGCCCGATGGCCGCGCGTGATGCGAGCGAGCCGCCCATTCCGGTTGACCAGGCGGTGTTCTCGGATGGCCTTTCGGCAGTGTCCGTGTTCGTCGAACCGGTCGAGCATAACAGCCGCAAGGAAGGCGCGGGAAGTAATGGCGCAACCCACGTGCTGGTCAAGCGCAACGGGGATTACTGGATCACGCTGCTCGGCGAAGTGCCCCAGGCCACGTTGCAGCAATTCGCGTCTGCCATAGAATACAAGGCTCCCAAGTAACTCCTACGGCCGATTACGATATGACGATCCTCCCGCTGCGCAAATTCTTCGCGGCCGCGGTGGTGGCGGTGTGCCTGCCGTTCGCCCCGCACGTGGCAACGGCGGCGCCCGCCGCCAATCTGCCTGACTTCACCGATCTCGTGGACAAGGTGGGGCCCTCGGTGGTCAACATCCGCACCACGACACGCGTGACGCTCTCGCAGGGCGGGAATCTGCCGCCGGGCATGGATAACGGCGACATGTCGGAATTTTTCCGCCGCTTCTTCGGCATTCCCTTGCCGCAAGGTCCGCAGGGCGGGCAAGGCCAGTCGCCGCGCGGCGGCCAGGGCGGCGGGCAGGGCGGTCAAGGCAGCCAGGGCGGCCAGGACTCCGGCCCGGACAGCGGTAGCGACAGCGAACAGAACAGCGGCGTCGGCTCCGGCTTCATCATGACGAGCGACGGCTACGTGATGACCAACGCTCACGTAGTGGACGATGCGGACAGCATCTACGTCACGCTCACCGACAAGCGCGAATTCAAGGCCAAACTCATCGGCGTGGACGACCGCACCGATGTGGCCGTGGTCAAGATCCAGGCGAACAATCTGCCGGCGGTGAACGTTGGCGATTCGAACAAGGTGCGCGTGGGCGAGTGGGTCGTGGCGATCGGTTCGCCGTTCGGCCTCGAAAACACCGTGACGGCGGGCATCGTCAGCGCCAAGGGGCGCGATACCGGCGACTATCTGCCGTTCATCCAGACCGACGTGGCGGTGAACCCCGGCAATTCGGGCGGTCCGCTCATCAATATGCAGGGCGAGGTGATCGGCATCAACTCGCAGATCTATAGCCGCACCGGCGGCTTCATGGGCATTTCGTTCGCGATTCCGATCGACGAGGCGATGCGCGTGGCGGATCAGCTCAAGACGTCCGGCAAGGTCACGCGCGGCCGCATCGCCGTGGCGATCGGCGAGGTGACGAAGGATGTCGCCGATTCGCTCGGTCTGCCGAAGGCGCAGGGCGCGCTGGTGTCGAGCGTCGAGCCGGGCGGACCGGCCGACAAGGCGGGCATCCAGCCGGGCGACATCATCCAGAAGTTCAATGGTCAGACCGTGGACGCCGCAACCGATCTGCCGCGCATGGTCGGCGACACCAAGCCGGGCAGCAAGGCGACGGTGACGATCTGGCGCAAGGGCCAGACCCGCGACCTGCCGATCTCGATCGCCGAAATGCAGACCGACAAGGGCGGCAAGCCCGACGCGAAGAAAGCGCCGGCGCCGAAGCCGCGTGCGGCGAACGCGCTGGGTCTGTCGGTGACCGACATTCCCGCCGATCAACTGGCCCAGCTCAAGATCAAGGGCGGCGTGGTGGTCGATGCGGTGGACGGTCCCGCGGCGCGCGCCGGTCTGCAAAAGGGCGACATCATCCTGCGCGTAGGCGACACCGATATCGCCAACGCGAAGCAGTTCCAGGACGTCAGTTCGCATCTGGATACGCAGAAGATGGTCGCGATCCTCGTGCGACGTGGCGACAACACGCAGTTCGTGCCGCTTCGCCCGCGCGCGCCGGCGCAGAAGTAAACCGCGGCGTTAAACGGCTGCAAGCAGAAATAAGCGAGACAACATCATGCCCACCACACCGATGCGCACTTCGACCGCTACCCAGCCGCGCGCGGTCTCGCGCGCCAGCGCGCATCTGGTGCTGTACGGCCGGGCATGGTGTCATCTCTGCGAAGAAATGCGAGAGGCGCTCGAACCGCTGGCGGTAGCGGCGGGTGCGCGTCTCGATGTCATCGATGTCGATTCCGACCCCGAACTCGTCGCGCGGTATGACGAACTCGTGCCGGTGCTGGTCTGCGACGGCATCGAACTGTGCCGCTACCGGCTCGACGAGGCGCGCGTGCGCGCCACGCTGGGCCTGAGCGCCGACACCCCCTACGTACCGAAGAAGCCGCCGAGCGGAACCTGACAGCACGCTGTCGATCCCGCCACGAAAGTCGTCATATCGGACATGCGCTGCAAGACTTCACAGCGCGGTTCGCCCTTGACACCCCTTTTCGGCTAAAATAGTTCGGTTTTTCATCTGTTTACGAGGCGTGCCCAGCTATCGTTGGGGCGCGCCTTTTTCGCTTGATCGGTACTGAATGGATCATATTCGTAACTTCTCGATCATTGCGCACATCGACCATGGCAAGTCGACGCTCGCCGATCGCATCATCCAGCTGTGTGGCGGCTTGTCCGACCGCGAAATGGAAGCGCAGGTGCTCGACTCGATGGATCTCGAGCGCGAGCGCGGCATCACGATCAAGGCGCAGACCGCGGCCCTCACGTACAAGGCACGTGACGGCAAGGTCTACAACCTGAACCTGATCGACACGCCGGGCCACGTCGACTTCTCCTACGAAGTCAGCCGCTCGCTGTCGGCGTGCGAAGGCGCGCTGCTCGTCGTCGATGCCAGCCAGGGCGTGGAAGCGCAGACCGTGGCGAACTGCTACACGGCGATCGAACTCGGCGTGGAAGTCGTGCCGGTGCTCAACAAGATCGACCTGCCCGCCGCCAATCCCGAAAACGCCATCGAGGAAATCGAGGACGTGATCGGCATCGACGCGACCGACGCCACGCGCTGTAGCGCGAAGACCGGCCTCGGCGTGGAGGACGTGCTCGAATCGATCATCGCCAATGTGCCGCCGCCCAAGGGCGACCCGGAAGCGCCGCTGCAGGCGCTGATCATCGACTCGTGGTTCGACAACTACGTCGGCGTGGTCATGCTCGTGCGTATCGTCAACGGCACGCTGCGTCCGAAGGACAAGATCAAGCTGATGGCCACCGGCGCGCAGTATCCGGTCGAGCACGTCGGCGTGTTCGCGCCGAAGTCGCGCAACCTGGAATCGCTGTCGGCGGGGCAGGTGGGCTTCATCATCGCGGGCATCAAGGAACTCGCCGCCACCAAGGTGGGCGACACCGTCACGCTCGTGAACCGTCCCGCGCCGGAACCGCTGCCGGGCTTCAAGGAAGTGAAGCCGCAGGTGTTCGCGGGTCTCTATCCGGTCGAAGCCAACCAGTACGACGCGCTGCGCGAATCGCTCGAAAAGCTCAAGCTGAACGACGCTTCGCTGCAATACGAGCCGGAAGTGTCGCAGGCGCTGGGCTTCGGCTTCCGCTGCGGCTTCCTGGGTCTTCTGCACATGGAAATCGTGCAGGAGCGTCTCGAGCGCGAGTTCGACATGGACCTCATCACGACGGCGCCGACCGTGGTGTACGAAGTCGTCCAGGCCGACGGCACGCTGATCAAGGTCGAGAATCCGGCGAAGATGCCGGAGCCTTCGCGCATCGCTGAAATCCGCGAGCCGATCGTGACCGTGAACCTGTACATGCCGCAGGACTATGTGGGTTCGGTGATCACGCTCTGTACGCAGAAGCGCGGCAGCCAGATCAACATGCAGTACCACGGCCGTCAGGTGCAGCTCACGTACGAAATCCCCATGGCGGAAATCGTGCTCGACTTCTTCGATCGTCTGAAGTCGGTGTCGCGCGGCTATGCGTCGATGGACTACGAGTTCAAGGAATACCGCAACGCGGACGTCGTGAAGGTCGACATGCTGATCAACAGCGAGAAGGTCGATGCGCTGTCCATCATCGTGCACCGTTCGCAGTCGCAATACCGCGGCCGCGAAGTGGCGGCGAAGATGCGCGAAATCATTCCGCGCCAGATGTACGACGTGGCGATCCAGGCCGCGATCGGCGCGCACATCATCGCGCGTGAAAACATCAAGGCATTGCGCAAGAACGTGCTGGCCAAGTGTTATGGCGGCGACATCTCGCGTAAGAAGAAGCTCCTCGAAAAGCAGAAAGAAGGCAAGAAGCGGATGAAGCAGGTGGGTACTGTGGAAATTCCGCAGGAAGCGTTCCTTGCGATTCTGCGCGTCGAAGACAAATAAGCCCGAACAACGGACCACTACATGAATTTTGCGCTGATCCTTTTTGTGCTCGTCATCTTGACGGGCATCGCGTGGGTTGCAGACAAGCTGGTTTTCATGCCGCGCCGGCGCCTCGCCGCCGATGCGGCGGTCGCCGAATTCGACCGGCAGCAGGAACGCGTAGGCGAGCGTTTCGCCGACGAAAACGCACCGGTTACGCGCCAGAACCTGCGTAACGAAAAGCTGCGTCAGCCGTGGTGGCTCGAATACACGGCGAGCTTCTTCCCGGTCATCCTGGTCGTGTTCCTCGTGCGTTCGTTTGTCGTCGAGCCGTTCAAGATTCCCTCGGGTTCGATGGTGCCGACGCTGCTGGTGGGCGACTTCATCCTCGTGAACAAGTTCGAATACGGCATTCGCCTGCCGATCACCAACACGAAGATCACGCATGGCCGTGCGCTCGAGCGCGGCGACGTGGTGGTGTTCCGCTATCCGAAGGACGAGTCGGTCGATTACATCAAGCGTGTGATCGGTCTGCCGGGCGATGTGGTTGCGTATCAGGACAAGCAGCTCACGATCAACGGCCAGCCGGTGCCTGAAACGCCGCAAGCCGACTTCTTCGACGAAGAGCGCATCGGTTACGCGAAGCAGTTCACGGAAGATCTCGGCAACGGCCGCAAGAACAACATCCTGAACAACCCGGCGGTGCCGCCGTTCGTCGTCGGCGCGGATGATTATCCGTATCGCGACAACTGCCAGTACAACGCACGCGGTGTGATCTGCAAGGTGCCCGCAGGCCACTACTTCATGATGGGCGACAATCGCGACAACAGCGCGGACAGCCGCTACTGGGGCTTCGTGCCCGACGCGAACGTTGTCGGTCGCGCGTTCTTCATCTGGATGAACTTCAGCAGCCTGAAGCGCATCGGTTCGTTCGAGTAACGCAGGATGCGATCTGCGCGTGCAGCGTGACTGCTACGCGCAACGCATCTTCGCGCGCTACTTGAAGAACCCGCGGCAACGCCGCTTCATCACGGTTTTTCGCCCGCCGCCCCGCGTTTTCGCCGGGGGCGGCGGGCGCGTTATACTCTCCCCATGCCCCAATCTCCGTTGGAAAGCCGGCTGCGCTATGAATTTCGCAATGCGGAATTGTTGCGCCAGGCTCTCACCCACCGCAGTCATAGTGCCACGCATAACGAACGCCTCGAATTCCTCGGTGATTCGGTTCTGAATTGCGCGGTGGCTGCCCTATTGTTCCAACGTTTTGGCAAGCTGGACGAAGGCGATCTTTCGCGCGTTCGCGCAAATCTGGTCAAACAGCAGTCGCTGTACGAGATTGCTCAGGCCCTGAATATTGCCGATGGCCTGCGTCTGGGCGAGGGCGAATTGCGCAGCGGCGGTTTCCGCCGTCCGTCGATTCTCGCGGATGCGCTCGAAGCAATCTTCGGCGCGATCTTCCTCGATGGCGGCTTCGACGCCGCGCAGACGGTCATCAAGCGCCTGTACGTGCCGATCCTCGATCACATCGACCCGCGCACGCTCGGCAAGGACGCCAAGACGCTGCTGCAGGAATATCTGCAAGGTCACAAGATTGCGCTGCCCACCTACACGGTGGTCGCTACGCATGGTGCGGCGCACAATCAGCAGTTTGAAGTCGAATGCACGGTGCCCAAGCTCGACGTGAAGGTTGCGGGCTCGGGTGCGAGCCGTCGCGCGGCTGAGCAGGCCGCCGCGAAGAAGGCGCTCGACGAGGTGATGGCTGCCGCGCCCGCGCTGGTTGCCAAGCCGCGCCGCTCGAAAGGCGCGCGCGCACCGAAAGCCGAAATCGACGTCGTGCCGGGCGTAACGGGCGTGCAAGGCGCGCTCGATCTGCGCGCGCCGGAACGCCGTGGGCGCGGCGAGCGTCCGACCACGGTTGCAGGCGCCGCTGCGGCGGCCGCTGCGGGCGCCAATCCTGCCGAAACGGCGCCGCTCGCGGTGATCCGCGCCGCGCACGTGCAGGAGAAGGCAGCAGAGCGGGGCGCTGAAAAGCCAGAACGCGCTATTCTTGAAAAGCCCGCTGCCGACAAATTCGACGCTGTGCCGTCCGCCGCTTCGATCGCGCCGCGCACCTCGCGCAACCGCGATAGCCAGCACGGGCAACACGGCAGTCACGATTCACAAGACGACAAGGCGTCGTCCAACGCATCCTCCGGCTCCGCCGAGGCCAGCGCCGAAATCGGCGCGGCCGTTCCCGTGCGCGCCGCCGACGCCGGCCACTGATTCCACCCGGGCGCGCGAACCACGCGCGCCCCGCTTTATTTCTCCGGTCCGATCATGAACGCACCTATTTCCACTCCTGCCGGTTTCCGCTGCGGCATGGTCGCGATCGTCGGCCGTCCGAACGTCGGCAAATCCACGCTGATGAACGCACTCGTCGGCCAGAAGATCAGCATCACCTCGCGCAAGGCGCAGACCACGCGCCACCGCATCACCGGCATCAATACGACCGAAGACGCGCAGTACATTTTCGTCGATACGCCGGGCTTCCAGACGCGCCACAGCACGGCGCTCAATCGTTCGCTGAACCGCGCCGTGACCTCGACGCTGAGTTCCGTCGATGCCGTGCTGTTCGTGATCGAAGCAGGCAAGTTCGGTCCCGACGATCAAAAGGTGCTCGACCTGATTCCGCCGGGCGCGCCCACGATCCTGATCGCCAACAAGATCGATTGCGTGAAGGACAAGGCCACGCTTTATCCGTTTATCGAGGAAGTGCAGAAGCAGCGCGAATTCCGCGAGATCGTGCCGCTGTCGGCGAAGAACAACGACGACATCAAGCGTCTGCTGGCGGTGCTCAAGCCGTATCTGCCCGAAGGCGAGCCAATCTACGGCGAAGACGATCTGACCGACCGCAGCGAGCGTTTCCTCGCCGCTGAAATCCTGCGCGAAAAGGTGTTCCGCTGGACCGGCGACGAACTGCCGTACACGAGCACCGTGGTCATCGAAAAATTCGAGCAGGAAGGGCGTCTGCGCCGTATCTTCGCGACGATCCTGGTCGAGCGCGATACCCAGAAGGCCATGGTGATCGGCCAGAAGGGCAGCAAGCTCAAGCAGATCAGCACCGAAGCGCGCCTCGACATGGAAAAGCTCTTCGACGGTCCGGTGTATCTCGAAACCTTCGTGAAGGTGAAGAGCGGCTGGGCCGATAACGAAGCCGGCTTGCGCGCGTACGGCTACGAGTAACGCGTAGTCCGTTCATCCCAGAACGCAATCCAGCGACAGCAATCTCAAGGTGCGAGTGAGCGGGCATGAGTGACGGCGAAGCCGGAACCCTGAACGACGGCTGGTCCGCGCCCGACGCGAGCGCCGACGACGCCGATTTCGAATCGCCCGGCGCCGGCGCGGCACGCGCACGGCGCTCGGGGAGTTCAAACAGCGCGGGTGCCAATAGCAGCATCGGCAACAGCAGCACCAGCGGCACGCGCAGCCGCCGCACGCGCTCGCCTGCATCGAGCGAGCGCGACATGAGCGAAGGCGCCGACGCCACGCTCGAACGCCGCGCCACGCCGCGCAAAACCACCGCTCGCTCGCAATTGCCGCGCGCCTCGCGCAGCACGGCATCCGACTATCGCGTGAGCGAGCAGCCGGCCTTCGTGCTGCACAGCTATCCGTATCGCGAAACCAGTCTCATCATCGATGTGCTGTCGCGCGATCATGGCCGCGTCGCGCTGGTCGCGAAGGGCGCGAAGCGTCCGCACTCGGCGCTGCGCGGCGTGCTGCAGACCTTCCAGCCGCTCACGCTGAACTGGACCGGCAAAGGCGAAGTGCGCACGCTCACCGGCGCCGAATGGGTCGGCGGCATGTTGCCGCTCGTGGGCGACGCGCTGCTCTGCGGGTTTTACGTCAACGAATTGCTCGTGAAGTTTCTCGCTCGCGAAGACCCGCATCCCGCGCTTTTCAATCACTACGTCGTCACGCTGACGCGCCTCGCGCACGATCTGCCGCCCGTCCAGGTGCTGCGTTCGTTCGAGCGCGTGCTGCTGCGCGACACCGGCTACGCGCTGGCGCTCAACCGCACCGTCAATCGCAGGACCGTGGTGGCCGAAGGCCGCTACGTGTTCGATCCCGAGCGTGGCGTGCGCGAGGCCTCGGACGAATGGCCCGCGCAATGGCCCGTGTTGTCGGGCCAGACGTTGCTCGACATGGAAGAGGACGATTACCATCGTCCCCAGACCGTCGCGCAGAGCAAGGCGCTGATGCGTTTCCTGCTGAACACTTACCTTGGCGGCACGCCGCTCGCGACGCGCCAGATCCTGATCGACCTGCAGAACCTATGAGCTTCTTCCTGACTTCGCCCAACGTGATCGACCTCGGCATCAACATCGACCACGTCGCCACGCTGCGTAACGCGCGCGGCACGACTTATCCCGATCCGATCCGCGCGGCGCTGCTCGCCGAAGAAGCGGGCGCCGATGCGATCACGCTGCATCTGCGCGAGGATCGCCGCCATATCGTCGATGCCGATGTGCGCAAGCTGCGCCCGCTGCTCAAGACGCGCATGAATCTCGAATGCGCGGTGACCGCCGAAATGCTCGACATCGCCTGCGAGATCAAGCCGCACGACGTCTGTCTCGTGCCCGAAAAGCGCGCCGAGCTGACGACCGAAGGCGGTCTGGACGTGGCCGGGCAATTCGAGGCCGTGTCGGCGGCTTGCCGTCAACTGGCCGATGCGGGCATTCGCGTGTCGCTCTTCATCGATGCGGACGAAACGCAGATCCGCGCCGCGCAGGCCGCCGGCGCTCCGGTGATCGAACTGCACACGGGCCGTTACGCCGAAGCGCACGAAGCCGCCGAACAGCAGCGCGAATACGAGCGTGTGGTGGCGGGCGTGAACTGTGGCGTCGCGCTGGGCATCAAGGTCAACGCGGGTCACGGCCTGCACTACACCAACGTGCAGCAGATCGCCGCGATCGAAGGCATCCACGAACTCAATATCGGTCACGCCGTGGTCGCGCATGCGATCTTCGCGGGCTGGGAGAACGCGGTGCGCGAGATGAAGGCGATCATGGTTGCAGCGCGCGTAGCGGCTGCGCGCGCTTAAGTGAGTCGATAAGTGCGTCAATAAGCGCGCACGCTGCTTCAAACACCGCAACAAAGGACGAGGAGCGCATGGCGATATACGGCATCGGCACCGACATCATCCAGATCAGCCGCGTCGCGGCGACGATGGAGCGCACC
The DNA here is from genome assembly GCF_017104965.1 of Paraburkholderia sp. Ac-20340. Classification (GTDB taxonomy): domain Bacteria; phylum Pseudomonadota; class Gammaproteobacteria; order Burkholderiales; family Burkholderiaceae; genus Paraburkholderia. The sequence continues at coordinate 40,125 of NZ_JAAGPR010000015.1, read as the reverse complement.
GGCGGACGCTTCGCCGAGCGCATCCTCGGCCCCGACGAACTCAAGGTCTACCAGGCGCGCAAGGCCCGTTCGGAAGTGCGCGGTCTCGCGTATCTGTGCACGCGCTTTTCCGCCAAGGAAGCGTTTTCGAAGGCGATCGGTCTGGGCATCCATATGCCGATGACCTGGCGCGCCGTGCAGACGCTCAACGCGCCCGGCGGCAAGCCGTACATGGTCGCCTCGGGCGAGCTCGCGCTCTGGCTGGAGGAGCGCGGCATCACCACGCAGGTGACGATCACCGACGAGCGCGACTATGCCGTCTCGTTCGTGATCGCCGAAACGGACCAGCCGCGCGCCTGAGCTTCACGCCGGTTTCCCTCCCGCCGCGCGCATGGCGTGCGGCTCCAATGTGGCCTCGAAGTGTGGCCATGAAGTGCTCTTAATGCCCGAACAATCGATGAAACGAATTCCCGGTCCGGTCATGCTCGACGTGGTCGGCACGACGCTCAACGATGACGACGTGCGTCGTCTCGCGCATCCTTCCACCGGCGGCGTGATCCTGTTCGCGCGCCACTACGAAAACCGCGCCCAGCTGGTCGCGCTTACCGATGCGATCCGCGCCGTGCGCGACGATCTGCTGATCGCCGTCGATCACGAAGGCGGTCGCGTGCAGCGTTTTCGCACCGACGGCTTCACCGTCCTGCCCGCGATGGGGCGCCTTGGCGCGCTGTGGGACAAGGACGTGCTGCTCGCGACCAAGGTGGCGACCGCGGTGGGTTATATCCTCGCCGCCGAGTTGCGCGCCTGCGGCATCGACCTGTCGTTTACGCCGGTGCTCGATCTGGGCTACGGGCAATCGAAGGTGGTGGGCGACCGCGCGTTCCATCGCGATCCGCGCGTCGTCACGATGCTCGCCAAGAGCCTGAATCACGGCCTTGCGCTCGCCGGCATGGCGAACTGCGGCAAGCACTTTCCCGGTCACGGTTTCGCGACGGCCGACTCGCACGTCGCGGTGCCGGTGGACGAGCGTCCGCTCGAATCGATCCTCGGCGAAGATGCGCAGCCGTATGACTGGCTCGGCCTGTCGCTGGCGGCGGCGATGCCGGGGCACGTGATCTATCCGAAGGTCGATAGCAAGCCGGCCGGTTTCTCGCGCATCTGGGTGCAGGAAATCCTGCGCGGGCGCCTGCGCTTCCCGGGCGCGATTTTCAGCGACGATCTGTCGATGGAAGCCGCGCGCCAGGGCGGCACGCTGACCGAAGGCGCGCGCGCCGCGCTGGAAGCGGGCTGCGACATGGTGCTGATCTGCAACCAGCCGCACGAGGCCGAGAAGGTGCTCGACGCGCTGCGCAGCGAAGAGCCGTCGCGCGAGCGCAAGGCATCGGCCCGACGCATCGCCAGGATGCGCGGGCGCGGCAAGGCGATGCGCTGGGACAAGATGGTCGCCGATCCGGCGTATCTGTCGGCGCAGGCCTTGCTGCGCAGCGTGTTGCCTTAAGCGGATCCGGCAGTTAGCTGAAAGCAGAACGGCGGCCCCTTCGGTATCGAAGGGGCCGCCGTTTTTTTACGTCCCGGACGCGCTGAAGATTAATTCAGCCGCATGCGCTGGAGCTTGTTGTAGAGCGTCTTCGGACTGATGCCGAGCAGCGACGCCGCACGATGGCGCGTGCCGCCCACCGCATCGAGCGTGGCGCGGATCAGCATTTCCTCGACATCGGCGAGCGGCGTGCCCACCGTCACCTGCACGCGGCCGCCGTTCATGTCGCGCGTGGAGGCGCCGCTGCTTTCCTCGGCCTGCAGCGTTTCGAGGATGTCGCCCGAAGCGTGCCACGCGCGCTTCACACGCTCCTGCAATTCGCGCACGTTGCCCGGCCAGTCGTAAGCCAGACATTCGCGCACGAAGGAGGGCGCCACCAGACGCGTCGTGCCGGTGAGGCCGCGCGTATGCGCATCCAGATTCAGTTCGTCGACGCAGGCGGCGGCCAGCAGCGCCGCGTCTTCCTCGCGCTCGCGCAGCGGCGGCAGTTGCAGCGCCGCGGCGTCGAGACGCAGCCACAGGTCTTCGTGCAGCATGCCTTGCTGGACCGCGTCGCGCGGCACCGCGCGCGTGGCCGCGATCAGGCGGAAATCGGTGCCCACTTCGCTGCTGCCGCCCACGCGCATGAAGGTCTGCGAGTCGAGCGCGCGCAACAGCGCTTCCTGCTGCATGCGCGGCAGGTCGGTGAGTTCGTCGATAAAGAGCGTGCCGCCGCTGGCGTGATCGACCAGACCCGGCTCGCGCTGCTCGGCGCCGCTGAACGCGCCGCGCTCGTGGCCGAACAGGATGCTGGCGAGCGGCCGGCCGCTGGCGGCCTCGGCCGCGAGTGCACGCGCGTCGCACAGCACGAACGGTCCCTTGCGGCGGCGGCTCAGCTGATGCAGCGTGCGGGCCGCGACTTCCTTGCCGGTGCCGGGCTCGCCGTGCACGAGGATCGCCGATTCGGTGGGCGCGAGTTGTTCGATGGCGTCGTAGACGTGCTGGATCGCGCCGCTGCGCCCGAGCATCGGTCCGAAGCGGCCGAGCAGGCGCAGGCTTTCGCGCAGCGTGCGGACTTCCTCGGTCAGTTCGTAGGGGCGCGGAATGCGCGCGAGCAGGCTGCGCAGGCGCGGAATGTTGACCGGCTTGAGCAGATAGTCCCAGATGCCGTGGCGCAGACCTTCGATCGCGCTTTCGACCGTTGCGTTGCCGGTCATCACGATCACGGGCAGCGCGCCGCCGGGCGGCTGCGCCGGCAGGTGGGGCAGCAATTCGAGGCCACTGCCGTCGGGCAGGTTCAGGTCGACGAGTACGACGTCGGGGATGAAACGCGCGAGGGCGGCGCGCGCATCGGCGAGGGTGGCGGCCGTATCGACGGAAAAACCGTCGGCGGCCAGGATGGCGGAAAGGCCGGACAGGCTATTGGGATCGTCTTCGACAATCAGGGCATGTGGCATGGCGGAAGCGGCTTACCGATGGGCGTGAAGCAGGCGTGAAGCGGGGCGCATGACGGCCGGAGCGGCGCGACGGCGCGCGCAGCCCGGTCGCCAGGCGACAGGCGCAACGTGACGGCGCGCCAGGGCGCGGCACGATACGGAAGTGGTCACCGAGATCACCTGCGTGTCTCGAATCAGATTGTTCAGCTCCGGTCCTCCCCAGATTGTCGCGTGGCAAGCTGCTGCGGCCGCGGCGTTCTTCGCATCGTTTTTCGTTTGAAGCGCCTGCTTACCGCCGCGCCATGCCTGCGCGCAGCCCCGATTTGCCGCGAAGTTCAAGGCTCGCGGCGCTCGGTCTGTCCTACCCCCAATGCTTCTGCAAGTCCGTCGGCGATCGGTTCGAGCTTCGGACTCGTCGCCGCGGACCGCGTTAATTCACGCCCGGATATCGATCGACGCCGATGTTTCAGTCGTCGAACGGCCGGTGCGCGTCAAACCAGCGCTTCACTTCCTGCTCCGCTTCGTCACGCGTCTTGCCGTAACGTTCCTGGATCAGTCCCGCCAGCCGATCCGCGCGTCCTTCGGCCTTGGTGAGTTCGTCGTCTGTCAACTCGCCCCACGCGGCCTTGGCCTTGCCGATCAACTGCTTCCACTTGCCTTCAGCGATGTCATTGTTCATCGAGTCTCTCCTGGTTTCGGTGGAAGGGCGCTTGCGCGCTATCTTAAAACGAAGCCAGCAGGAACCATGCCATGAGCACCTCGCCTTACCGCATCAAGCTGCGGCGATTTTGCGCGTGCGCAAAACCGGTAAGGTTTTCCCATGAAGTCACAAACATACACGCTCGGGAAAAAAAGAAAAAGCGCCCCGAGGGGCGCTTTTACGATTGCATCCGCCACGCATGGAAAATCGCACGGCAGCGGTGCTCGCGCGGCCGCACGGCGCATAAAAGCGCCGTTTGGGCTTAGGCGCGGCTGCGGTACTCGTTGGTACGCGTGTCGATTTCGATCTTGTCGCCGATGTTGCAGAACAGCGGCACTTGCAGTTCGAAGCCGGTTTGCAGCTTGGCGTTCTTCAGAACCTTGCCCGACGACGTGTCGCCCTTGACAGCCGGTTCCGTGTAGATGATTTCGCGCACGAGCACGGTCGGCAGTTCGACCGAGATGGCCTTCTCGTTGTAGAACACGACTTCGCAAGCCATGCCGTCTTCGAGGTAGTTCAGGGCGTCGCCCATCATCTCGCCTTCGACTTCGTACTGGTTGTAGTCGGCGTCCATGAACACGTACATCGGGTCAGCGAAGTACGAGTAGGTCACTTCCTTGCGCTCGAGCACCACGACTTCGAACTTGTCGTCGGCCTTGTACACGGTTTCCATGCCTGCGCCGCTCAGCAGGTTCTTGAACTTCATCTTCACGACGGCGGAGTTACGGCCCGACTTGTTGTACTCGGCCTTCTGCACGACCATGGCGTCGCTGCCGATCATGACGACGTTGCCGACGCGGAGTTCCTGTGCGGTCTTCATAAAAAACTGTCCTGTCCAGATTTAAATAGCTTCGAGTGTGCGCAACGGCAAACGTCGCAAGCGATTCGAGGTGTCCGCGCCGGCCGTTCTCGTACTGCTGCCCGCGTATTGGGGTGAGAACGACGGATTGCGAGCGCGGTTAGAAACATCGAAGCGCTTGAGACGGCTGCCGTCGGGTAACCGCTTATTTTAACTGAGTTTTTGCGAATCCGGCTAGATTTCCAGCGAGATCGCCGGCCTGCGCGAGTTCGCGTGCCCACGCCTGTGCACGGGCCTTGAAGGCCGGCAAGTGCTCGGCAAATTCGCTCCAGTTCGCCATCGCTTCGGGCGCTTTGCCGCCGCCTGGCTGCGCTTCGGTTGCGCCGTTGCCGTTCCACGCGTGCCAGAAGCGTTCGAGCGCGCGGCGCGGCGCATCGTCGAGCGTGCTGGCGTAGTGGGCGAGGGCGGCGTCGAGTTTGGGCAGATGGGCGTCGTCGGATTGCGGGTAGATGTGCCAGACGAACGGGCGCGCCGCCCATTGCGCGCGCACGAAGGAATCCTCGCCGCGCACGAAGTTCAGATCGCTGGCCCACAGCAGGGCGTCGTAGCCGCGTTGCTCCGTGAATGCGAGACCGTGCGCGGTGAGCGAACCGCGCTCGGCGCGCGCGCCGGCAGCGAAGGCATCGACGCCGAAAAAGCGCGCCAGTGCGCCCGAGATGCGGCCTTGCGGCACCAGCAGGACGATCGGCGTGGGGCTGTCGCGCCATTGTTCGAGCAGCGCGTCCACGGCCGGGTTTTCGTAGGCGAAGAGCGAGATCACCGTGGCGTCGGCGGCGGGCGGCGGACCGCCGGTCGTGCTTTGCCACCACGCGGCGCGCGCTTGCGGCGAGGCTTCGAACGCCGTGCGCGCCGCATCCAGATCGCGTTCCTTCAAGACGCCGCCCGTGCCCTTGCCGAGTCCCGGAAAGAAGAAGTGCTTGAGCAGCGGATAACGCGGGTGCGGCGACGGACGCAGATGAAAATCCGCGACCCAGTCTTCGGCGCTCAGATAGTCGAGGTTGAACCAGACCGGCTTGCGCTCGCGCTGCGCCATCGCCGCGATATAGACGGGCGGCAGTTCGCAGGCGAATGCTTCGATCACCACATCGGCGATGCTCAGCGTTTCGCCAGCATGCGTGGGCTCGTGCCAGTGCTCGACCACGACGCCTTCGACAAGCTGCGTCAGGCGCTGCGGATCGAGCGCGGGGCAAAGGCGCTGGAAAGACTGCAGATCGTCGACGAACAGGCGCACTTCCCAGTCGTGCTCGTGCGCAAGCTGACGCGCGAGACGCCAGCACACGCCGATGTCGCCGAAATTATCGATCACGGCGCAAAAGAGGTCGCAGGCGATGCGCGGCGTCGAGCCGGTTGGCGCGTGGTCGTGGCCGGCTGCGGCAGGCGGGCGTGAATCGTGGGGCATGGTGGCGGGATAGCGCGCGATGGAGAGTGGGGGCGCGGTCGCAGTACACGGCGCGACCACGGTGTCCGGGAGCGTTCGAATAGCAGCGCGGCCTTGCAGCGACAGACGGGCAGGCCGGGCGGCGGGTTCGGGGCCACGCGGAATGATCTAAACTTGCGATTCTAAGACACCGGCATGACGGCGTCGCGAAGGCGGCAAAGGGTGCCATCGACGCGCCCCCGCCTGCTACTGGCCTGTTATCGGCCTGATACCGGCCTGCCACCGGCCCGACACCGAACGCCCCGCACTGGATGACCGCTTCCACCGAACCCGCCGTTTTCGACCCGAAAGAGGTCCTCGCGCAGCTCCCGCACCTGCCGGGCGTCTATCGCTATTACGACGCGCAGAACGCGGTGCTCTATGTGGGCAAGGCGCGCGACCTGAAAAAGCGTGTCTCGAGCTACTTCAACAAGACGCAGCTTTCGCCGCGCATCGCCATGATGGTCACGCGCATCGCGCGTATCGAAACCACGGTGACGCGCTCCGAAGCCGAAGCGCTGCTGCTCGAAAACAACCTGATCAAGGCGCTCGCGCCGCGTTACAACATCCTGTTTCGCGACGACAAGTCCTATCCGTTCCTCAAGCTCACCGGCCACAAGTTTCCGCGCATGGCGTACTACCGTGGCGCGGTCGATCGCAACAATCAGTATTTCGGCCCGTTCCCGAGCGCTTACGCGGTGCGCGAGAGCATCCAGATCCTGCAGCGCGTGTTCCAGTTGCGCACCTGCGAGGATTCGGTGTTCAACAACCGCACGCGGCCTTGTCTGCTGCATCAGATCGCGCGTTGCACGGCGCCGTGCGTGGGCGCGATCAGCGCGGAGGATTACGCGCGCGATGTGAGCAATGCGTCGCGTTTTCTGCTGGGCCGCCAGGGCGAAGTGATGAAAGAGCTGGAGACCAAGATGCACGCGTTCGCCAGCGAGCTGAAGTTCGAGCAGGCCGCGGCGGTGCGCAACCAGATGAGTTCGCTGTCGACCGTGCTGCATCAGCAGGCGATCGAGACCGGCAGCGATAGCGACGTCGATATTCTCGCGGTCGTGGCGCTGGGCGGGCGCGTCTGCGTGAATCTGGCGATGGTGCGCGGCGGCCGGCATCTGGGCGACAAGGCGTATTTCCCGGCGCACGTCGAGCGCGCGCTCACCGACGACGAAGGCGGCGTGGCCGAAGAGATCGGCGCTGACACGGTGGTGGCGGCCGCGGCGCTGAAGTCCTTGCCGTCGCTGGCGCGCAAGGCGCTGGTGGAAGGCGCGGCAGCGCGGGCCGAAGCCGAAGAAGCGGCTGAAGAAGCGGCTGCCGAAGACGCTGAGTTGCCCGATCCGCTCGCCATCGCTGCCGATCTCGACGATGAAGTCGCGCAGGGCGGTGAAGTTTCGGACGCATCGGACGCCCAGGGCGAAGAAGAAATGGAAGCCGCCGCCGCGTCGAAGTCGTCCGCGCGCAAATCGCGCGCTGGCGGCATCGAATCCGAAGTGCTCGACGCGTTCATCGCGCAGCATTACTTCGGCAATCGCGTGCCGCCGGTGCTGGTGGTGAGCCATCCGCCCGCGAACCGCGAACTCGTCGATGTGCTGTCCGGACAGGCCGGCCACAAGGTCGTGCTGCTGCGCCAGCCGCAAGGACAGAAGCGCGCGTGGCTCGCGATGGCCGAACAGAACGCGCGCCTGGCGCTCGCCCGTCTGCTTTCCGAACAAGGCTCGCAGCAGGCGCGCACACGCACGCTTGCACAGTTGCTTGGGCTCGAACTCGACGATCTCGCGCATCTGCGCATCGAGTGTTTCGACATCAGCCACACGATGGGCGAGGCGACCCAGGCGTCGTGCGTGGTCTATCACCACCACAAGATGCAGTCGAGCGAGTACCGGCGCTACAACATCACCGGCATCACCGGCGGCGACGATTACGCGGCCATGCGCCAGGTGCTCACGCGCCGCTACGAGAAAATGGTCGCGCAGGCCGCGCGCAACGAAACCGACGAAGCGCAGACGCTGCAGGCCGAAGGCGCCGATCCGTCCGATTCCTCGGTGAGCGGCGATGGCGCGGAACCGGTCGCCGCGGGCGGCACGCTGCCGCATATCGTGCTGATCGACGGCGGCAAGGGGCAGGTCGAAATCGCGCGTCAGGTCTTCGACGAACTCGGACTCGACCCTGCCATGCTCGTGGGCGTGGCCAAGGGCGAAGGGCGCAAGGTCGGCCTCGAAACGCTGGTGTTCGCCGATGGCCGCACGCCGCTCGAACTCGGCAAGGAAAGCGCGGCGCTGATGCTGGTCGCGCAGATCCGCGACGAGGCGCACCGTTTCGCGATCACCGGCATGCGCGCCAAGCGCGGCAAGACGCGGCAGACCTCGCGACTCGAAGAACTCGAAGGCGTGGGCGCGAAACGCCGTCAACGTCTGCTGGCGCGCTTTGGCGGACTGCGCGGCGTGATGGCGGCGAGCGTCGAGGATCTGGCGAGCGTCGAAGGCATTTCACATTCGCTCGCCGAGCAGATCTACCAGCAACTCCATTGATGTCCGCGCGCCGCGTCGGCCTGCTTTGTGCCTGCTACCCGCTTGCTTCCTTACGTTTGCTTGTGGCAGGTGCAGCGACGCGGCACAATTGCATCTCCCATAATTGCAATCTCCCCCTGACAGACTGCGCCACACGATGCCGTTCAATATCCCGATTCTCCTGACGTGGCTGCGGATCGTGCTGATTCCGCTCGTGGTTGGCGTGTTCTATCTGCCGCAGACAATGCTGAGCCCGATGCAGGCGAACATGTCGGCCATGCTGATTTTCGTGCTGGCCGCACTGACCGACTGGTTCGACGGCTTTCTCGCGCGCAAATGGAATCAGACCTCGTCGTTCGGCGCCTTCCTCGATCCGGTCGCCGACAAACTCATGGTGACCGCCGCGTTGCTCGTGCTCGTGCACCTGCAACGACTCGACGCGGTGATCGCGCTGGTGATCGTCGGCCGCGAGATCGCAATCTCCGCGCTGCGCGAATGGATGGCGCAGATCGGCGCATCGCGTAGCGTTGCCGTGAACCAGCTCGGCAAGTTCAAGACCGCCTGCCAGATGGTGGCGATTCCCATGCTGCTGTATTACGCGCCGCTCACGATCGGCGGCACGACGTTGTTCGACGCCCGCGTGTGGGGCACCTGGCTGATCTATGTCGCCGCCGTGCTGACGATCTGGTCGATGCTTTACTACATGAAGCTGGCGTGGCCGCAGATCCGCGAGCGGGGCAGTCTGTAAGCGCAGATTCATCTGCAAATATTTTCGGCCGGTATTTTCGCGCTGTAACGCACGTCTGGCGGGGCTTTCAGGTACGTTGATTCACCTCCCCGCCAATCTTTTTTCAAAAAGTTCGTGCGAAGGTGTTGACAGGATGAAGCGGGTTCTACATAATCTCACTTCTCCGCTGCACGACAAGCAGCAAACGAAGCAGATGCGGTGGAGATGGCCGAAGATAAGTGGCAAATCAACGGTGAAGCAGTAAAAGCAGTAACCCATGCGGGAGTAGCTCAGTTGGTAGAGCGCAACCTTGCCAAGGTTGAGGTCGCGAGTTCGAGCCTCGTCTCCCGCTCCATATTAAGGTGCAGCGTTTTGCAGAAATGTGAAACGAGGTGCCAGGCAGGAAAAGCAGTACGGTAGGTTATGCGGGAGTAGCTCAGTTGGTAGAGCGCAACCTTGCCAAGGTTGAGGTCGCGAGTTCGAGCCTCGTCTCCCGCTCCATTTAGAAAGGGGAAGCAGCGCTTCCCCTTTTGTTTGGCGAGCCAAAAGGCATTCGCATCAAACAGCCCGCTTCTGGCGCGATAGCAAAGCGGTTATGCAGCGGCCTGCAAAGCCGTTTAGGCCGGTTCGACTCCGGCTCGCGCCTCCAGGTAGAAAAAGAAAAGCCACCTTCGGGTGGCTTTTCTTTTTTCTGCGGTGGTTTTTGTGCGCTTCATGCGGGCAGGGCCAGCCGCCTCGGCTGTTCACCTCATCCCTACAGATTCAGGAAAACCTTCAGGCTGCGCCTGACGGCATCCAGCTCGGCTTCGCTGATTCGTTCGCCTCTCAAAGAGGCTTTGCGTTCGACCCAATCGAGCGTCGTCATTTGATCGATCAAGGCGACGCACGGTTTAGCGAGCGACTCGATCGGAATCTCCGTTGCAAACCCCCGGTTTTTGGTCGTACACGGCACGCCGACGATGCGATGCGATGGGCCATTGTGCGCGGCAGGCGTCATCACAATCACGGGACGCGGATATTTGCCGCCCTGTTCATGGCCAACGACCGGTTCGAGGTTGATCCACACCACGTCGCCGATATCGGGAATGTCTCGATTCATTGCTTTCCTTACCAGTCGTCCTGGTTTTCGGGATCGTGAAGCTCGGTGCCTGTAGATGCGCCGCGATCGAGTGTCGGGTGCAGGTCGTCCGGCATGCTGGCAAGTTGTTCGCGATAGACATCCCAATTGAACGTCTTGATAGCGGGCTTGACCTCCAGCACACCGTTGACGACTTCCACTGCGACCTCCTGATCTTCGCGCAGGTGCAGCTCCTCCGCTACGCTCGACGGAATACGGATGGCGAGGCTGTTGCCCCACCGCTTGATCAATTGCAGCGCCATGTTTCGCTCCTCATCGACTGGATCTGTTTCGGCAGGCGATGTATCGACGTTGTTGATACAGGTCATGCTATCGGTGCCCATGGCTCAAGTCAACAATCGGGAAGGGTGGCATATCCGCTGCAGCGCTCTTGCGCATCGGGATTGGTCAGCGTCGGCGCTGGTTGGTTTCGTGGTTTATCGCCAAGGCGTGAGTTGGGTTTGTGCCGTATCAAATCCATCGCGCACAATACCCGGACCATCTCCCACCCGGACTCCACCATGCCCATCGAGCTTCCTGAAGACGCACGCGCGGCCGCGATCGCGTCGATCCAGCGTTACTTCGACACCAACATGGAAGAGCCGATCGGCAATATCGCGGCGGGCGCGCTGCTGGGATTTTTTCTCGAAGAGATCGCACCAGCTGTCTACAACCGTGCGATTGCCGATGCGCAGGAGCGCATGCAGGCCCGCATCGTCGAACTCGATATCGATCTGCACGAGGAGCCTTTCGAGTACTGGCGCAAGTTCGAAACTCCGCGCCGGCGCAAGTGAATCCGCAAAGTCCGCGTTTGTGGGCCGCTCGTGCCACAAGGCATAATCGACCTTTCAGCCAGCTTTGACGGAAATCCCATGACTGCGCAGTCTCCCGCCGTGTCCTCTGCCATCTCGCCCGCATTGCCGGCGGCGCAACTCGAGTGGCAGTGGCGTCACTTCGATGCCATCAGCGCGCGCGATGTCTACGCGATGCTGGCGCTGCGCTCGGCGGTGTTCGTGGTGGAGCAGAACTGCGTCTATGGCGATATCGACGGTCTCGACGCCGATGCCTGGCACCTGTTCGCCTGGGGCGAGCGCAACGGCGCGCGTGAACTCGCGGGCTATCTGCGCGTGCTGCTGCCCGATGCAAACGACGCGGACGTGCGCATCGGCCGCGTGGTGACATCGCAGAATTTTCGCGGCATCAAGCTGGGCAACGGCCTGCTCGAGCGCGCGATCGGCCATATCGCGCAGCAATGGCCGGGCGTGCCGATGCGTCTGCACGCGCAGGCGCATCTACAGAAGTTTTACGGCGCGTTCGGTTTCAAGCCAGTTTCGGAGATCCACGACGAAGACGGCATCCCGCACGTCTGGATGCGCTCCGAATAAGCTAGCTGCGTTGTTCTGCCTGCGTGGCCGGTGAGGCGTCCCGGCGCGGGTCGTTGGCGGGTTGGACGTGTTGAGCGCGTTGCGCGTGTTGAACGCGCTTGAGGCGTCCGCGCGCGGAAAGCCGCATCCAGTGGCGCAGCGCGAGCAGCGCGCCGATCACGCTCATCATCGAGCCAGGAATCCACAGCAGCAGTCCGCCGATCTGTTGATCGCGCATAGGCGAAAGCCAGGTGAAGGCGCGTCCGCAGATCGAGTAGATCGGATACAGCTCGTGCGAAGTGAAAAAGATAAACGCGCCGAGCACGATCTGCGGCGGAATCGCCGCGATCACCACCAGCACGCGCTTGCCAGGCGCCAGCCGCGCGGGCGGCGCGGGCCGCGGGTCGAGCACGAGCCACCAGAACAGCAGCCCGTCGATCACCATGCTCCAGTTCATGACGCGATACAGACGCCAGTCGAGCATCGCGATGAAGTGGATCGGCGAGAGCAGCCAGAAATAAATCAGCCCGACAAAGAGCGTCACGGCCACGACCGGATGCATGACGATGTCGAGCGCCATGCGCACTGGCCGCGCCGCGAGAGCGGGGCGCACGAAGCGCTGCCGCCATCGGAACGGAATGCCCGCGCGTAGCGCCGCGCCCGGATAGGACAGCGCTATAAAGAACGGCCCGAGGTGATGCAGCACGAGATGCTGCGCGCGGTGCATGAAGAACTCATGCTCGAAAAAATAATCGAGCCGCGTGTGCAGCGCGATATACAGCGCGCTCAGGCCGAACCAGAACGCAATGCGCCGCGCGAGCGTAACGCGCGCGTGACGCTGGCCGCGCACGAAGAGGATCGCCGCCACGGCGATGGCGATCACGACCGTGGGCGACGGCTCCCAGGGATCGAGCCAGTAGAGCAGGTTCATCGCGTTTTCATGCGTGCGGGTTCATCGCGGGCTCAAGCGTGCAGGTTCATCGCGCGTGCGCCGATTCGCTTACTGCTGCGACGGCGGCTTCACTGCGAACGGCGTGTCGAGCGTCGCGCCATCGGAGAATTGCAGCTTCAGATGCACCGTATCGCCCGGCGCAACCTTGTGCTTCGCGTGCTCCAGCATCAGGTGATAGCCGCCCGGTGCGATCGCGAGCGTGCCGTGCGCGGGCACCGTCGCCTTGTGCACCATCACCATCTTCTGCGTCGAGCCGTTCGACACGGTCTGATGCAGCATCACCATGCCGTAGTCGTCGCTCGACACATCGACGAGATCGACCGGCTGATCGCCGTCGTTCTTCAGCGTCACGTAGCCCGCGGCCGGCAGATCGTTCGGCAGCCAGCGGACCCACGCGTTCTGCGCGCTGAGCGCCGCGCCAGCCGCCTGGGCCGAAGGCGCGAAAGCGGCGAACGTGCAGGCGAGGGCGCAGCCGAGCGAGGCAGTGAGGGATTTCAGTTTCATCGTCATGGCAGTTCCTGTTGCGGGTGGTGCGGGAAATCGTTTCGGTTAAAGCGTGCTGTGAAGCGCTCAGCTCGCGGCGTCGATCACGCGGCGCACATCATGCGCGATGGCGTCCGGCGTGTCCTTGTCGGTGGCCAGCAGGCGTGCGCGGCCTTGCGCGTCGAACACATAGACGGCCGAGCTGTGCGTGACTTCATAACTGCCGTCGGGATCGCGCTTCTCCATCTGATAGGCCACGCGGTAGCGCTTCGCGAGCGATTCGACCTGCGCGTCGCTGCCGGTCAGACCCAGCGCGTGCTGCGCATCGAACGCGCCCACATAGGCGTGCAGCGCCTGCGGCGTGTCGCGCACCGGATCGACGCTGATAAAGAGAATGCGCACGTGCTGCGCGTCGGGGCCGAGTTTTGCTAGTACCTGCATCAGCCGCGCCATGGTTTCCGGGCAGACATCGGGACAATGCGTGTAGCCGAAATAGACGAGCGTGGTGTTGCCGTGCAGATCGGCGGCGCGCATCGGCTGGCCGTTGTTGGCGGTGAGCGTGAACTCGAGGTCGGGCAGATGGCCGCTGACATTGGTGAGCTGCCAGGGTGCGGCGGGCTGCGAGCAGGCGCCCAGCATCAGCGTCGTGCCGGCGATCACCGCGAGCCAGGCGCCGATGCCAGCCCCGACCCGCTGGCGGAGAAGGCGCAGGCAGCGGATGAAGCGCTGGAATGGCAACACGGCAACGGTGGCAAGCAAGGGCTGTCTCGGCGGCTCGAATGGGCTCGAATTCTTGGCCAGGCAGCGCGGCTGGCTGCGGCATGTCGGTGGACTGTAGCAAAATTGGGCACAGGCAGTCGCAGACAGGCTGTTATGACCAGGTTTAGGGGCAATTTGTCGCATCAATGGGCGCGCGGTGTATCGGCGTCAAAATCGACAGAAGCGGTGGCCAGAAGCCGGATGCCGAAACCGGCTCAAATGGGCGTGGTTAGCCCCGGTTAGGCCCCAAAAACGGCCCTATAGGCTTACTTTCTCGAAAATTGAAGTGAGGCGCGGTAAGATGCGCACACTCTGCCCGGCGGGCGCCAGTGCGCCTCACGCTTACCCGGCCGACGTGCCGAGGGACGAAACGAACGTAATGCAAGAACCTGCGCAAGAACTTCCGGTTGAATTGCCGTTCGACAAGACGGCATTTTTCTTCGACTTCGACGGCACGCTCGTCGATCTCGCGCCCACGCCCGACGGCGTGCTCGTGCGCCCCGACATGCTCGCGCTGCTGGGCGATCTGCGGCGCGCGACGCACGGCGCGGTGGCGATCGTGTCCGGTCGCGGCATCGACAGCATCGACGATTTTCTACGCATGCCGGATCTGCCGATCGCCGGTCTGCATGGCGCCGAGCGTCGCGACGCCAATGGCGACACCCAGCGCGTCGGCTTCAACGACGAGCGTCTGCTGCACATGGAGCAGGTGCTGGCGGAAGTCGTGCGCACGCATCCGGGCATGCTGCTGGAGATCAAGGGCGCGGCGCTCGCGCTGCACTATCGCAACGCGCCCGAGCACGAAGCCACGGCGCGCGAGGCCACCGAAAGGCTCGCGGCCGAATTTGCCGCGGCCTACGTGCTGCAGCCCGGCAAGATGGTCTACGAGATCAAGCCCAAGGACGTCGATAAAGGCCGCGCGCTGCGCGCCTTCTTGAACGAGCCGCCGTTCGCGGGCCGCACGCCGGTGTTCGCCGGCGACGATCTCACCGACGAAAAAGGCTTCGCCGTGGTCAACGAAGTGGGCGGGCTGTCGATCAAGGTCGGCGGCGGCGAAACCATCGCGCGCACGCGTGTCGAATCGGTCGAAGCGCTGCTGGCGTGGCTCGCGGCGCTTGGCGCCTGATGCCCATACCCCAGCCAGTATTTTTCGCGACCCTGACGACGTTCAAGGTCCTCGCGCCCGTGCCAGCATCGCCCGCACGGGCACGTCCTGTCTCAATCCAGCACGGAATCTGTAATTCATGAGCCGACTCATCATCGTGTCGAACCGGGTCGCGCCGATCTCCGAAGGCGGCCCGGCCGCCGGCGGTCTCGCGGTCGGCGTGTACGACGCGCTCAAGGAAACCGGCGGCATGTGGTTCGGCTGGAGCGGCGAAGTGCTCTCCTCGGGCCAGCCGCAGATCCAGCTCGAAGAGCGCGGTCCGGTCACCTTCGCGACCATCGGCCTGCTGCGCCGCGACTACGACCAGTACTACCGCGGCTTCTCGAATGCCACGCTCTGGCCGGCGTTCCACTATCGCGCCGATCTGCTCCAGTACGACCGCCACGAATACGAAGGCTATTGCCGCGTCAACGCGTGGCTCGCGCAGCAGCTCGTGCCGCTGCTGCAGGACGACGACGTCATCTGGGTCCACGACTATCACCTGATTCCGTTTGCCAAGGCGCTGCGCGCGGCGGGCGTGAAGAACCGCATCGGCTTCTTCCTGCACATTCCGTTTCCGGCTTCGCAGGTGCTGCTGGCGGTGCCGCCGCATCGCGAACTGGTGGACGCGCTGTGCTCGTTCGATCTGCTCGGCTTCCAGACCCGGCCCGACGTGCGCGCGTTTTGCGACTACATCGTCAACGAGGCGGGCGGCACGGTCGAAAAGGGCGAGGACGGCCGCACGCGCATCGATGCCTTCGGCAAGACGCTCTACGCGAACGACTATCCGATCGGCGTCTATCCGGACGAAGTCGCCGAACTCGCCAAGGCGGGCGAGCGCGGCAAGCCGGTGCGCACGCTCAAGTCCACGCTGCATGGCCGCAAGGTGATCATGAGCGTGGACCGGCTCGATTACTCGAAGGGGCTGGTCGAGCGTTTTCGCGCGTTCGAGCGTCTGCTCGAACATTCGACGGCGCAGCGCAACAAGGTCTCGTTCGTGCAGATCGCGCCGCCCACGCGCGCCGATCTGCATGCGTATCAGGACATCCGTCTGCGCCTGGAGGCGGAGTCGGGCCGCATCAACGGCCGTTTCGCCGAACTCGACTGGACGCCGATCTGGTACATCCATCGACAGTACGAGCGCGCGGTGCTGGCGGCGCTGTTCCGCGCGTCGCACGTGGGCTACGTCACGCCATTGCGTGACGGCATGAATCTCGTGGCGAAGGAATATGTCTCCGCGCAGGACCCGGAAAATCCTGGCGTGCTGGTGCTGTCGCGCTTTGCGGGCGCGGCGCAGGAGTTGTCGGGTGCGCTGATCGTCAATCCGCTCGATATCGACGGAATGGCCGATGCGCTCGCCACCGCTCTGGCGATGCCGCTGGCCGAACGCCTCGCGCGCTACAACGACATGATGGTGCAACTGCGCGAGAACAATGTCTCGGTCTGGCGCGACCGCTTCATGCGCGATCTGACAGGACGCACGGCATAGGCTTGCACATCGGCCGACGCTGGAAATAAAAAAGCCGCTTCATGACGAAGCGGCTTTTTCTTTTGCGGAGCGGGAAGGGCGTCGCGCTCAGGCGACGTGTTTCTCGTCGCTCTTCTTGCTGCCCAGATGCAGCGTCGAGTGCTTGCCGTACTGCTTGGCGAGCAGGTCGCGATACAGGCCCGGACGATTGCGCAACTCTTCCGGACTGCCGTCGTCGATCACCTTGCCCGTGCTCATCACGATGATGCGGTCGAAGTTGTTCAGCGTAGACAGCCGGTGCGCGATGGCGATCACGGTGCGGCCCACCATCAGGCGGTCGAGCGCCTGCTGGATCGCTTCTTCGGACGCGCTGTCGAGCGCCGAGGTGGCTTCGTCGAGCAGCAGGATCGGCGAATTCTTGAGAATCGCGCGGGCGATGGCAATGCGCTGACGCTGGCCGCCCGAGAGCTTCACGCCCCGGTCGCCGACGATCGTGTCGTAGCCTTCGGGCATCGCCTCGATGAAGTCGGCGCAGCGTGCCTCGCGGGCGGCCGCCATGACTTCTTCGCGGCTCGCCTCGGGACGGCCGTAGGCGATGTTCTCGTAGATCGAGCGGTGCAGCAGCGAAATGTCCTGCGGCACCAGCGCGATGGCGTGGCGCAGGCTGTCCTGCGTGACGTGGGCGATGTCCTGCCCGTCGATCTTGATCGCGCCGCCCTGGGTCTCGTAGAAGCGCTGCAGCAGCGCGAGCACGGTGGTCTTGCCCGCGCCCGACTTGCCGATCAGGCCCACGCGCTGGCCAGCCTGAATGTTCAGATCGAAGTGATCGAGAATCGGCTTGCGGTGCGGATAGGCGAAGGTCACGCCTTCGAAGTCCACGCGGCCGCCTTGCGCGATCAGTTCGGTCGCATCGTTGCGGTCGGGCATGCCGTGCGGTTCGAGCAGCGTCTGCACGGCTTCGGCCAGACGCGCCACGTGCTGCGTCACGTCCACCAGCGCCACCGCGAGGTCGCGCGTGCCGTGCAGAATCGTGAAGCCGAGCGAGCTCACCAGCACGATGTCGCCGGACGTGGCCTTGCCCTGATTCCAGAGCCACAGCGCCCAGCCGAGCAGGCCGGCCGACAGCATCGCCGTGATGACGGCGTGCAGCAGGCGCAGCTTTTCCAGATAGAGCAGGCTGGCGCGGCGCGTGTCGAGTTCGGCCTTGACGGTCGTGCCGAAGCGTTTTTGCTCGCGCAGCGTCATGCCGAAGGCGCGCACGAGCGCCATATTGCCGATCACATCGACGAGTTCGCCGTCCACGGCGGCCGCCTTGGAGGCGAACGCGTGATGGCGTGCCGAACCGCGGCCGGCCAGCTTGAACAGGATCACCGAAAGGATCGCCGAGCACAGCAGCAGGCCCGCCGCCATCATCGGATTGACGGCGATGATCATGACGATCGCGCCGGCTACCGCGATACACGGCGGCAAGACGTTCCAGGCGGTGGTGTTTTCGGCGGTATAGACGGCGTTCGAGGTGGCCGTGATCCGGCTGGCGAGCGTGCCGGGCTGTTTCTCCGCGTAATAGGTGGGTGAATGGCCGCTCAGATACTGGAACAGGTCGCGCCTCAAGTCGCCGGTGACGGCGACGAAAGTGTGCGCGGCGAACCAGCCGCCAACCCGCCAGAGCAGGTTATCGGCGGCAATCAGGCCGACGAGGATGGCGAAGGCGGTCCACAGCGGCCCCGGATGGTGCCGTCCCGCGCCGAGCACGTCGATCAGATGCTTGATCGCGTACTGCGAGGCGAGCGCGCAGCCAACGGCCGCAAAGACACTGGCCAGTACGACGGCGTGAGCGAAGGGATGGCGCTTGATATAGCGAAACAGGAACGCAAGAGGCCGCCGCGCATAGCTCGCGAGCTTTGCGTTGTGGGCGTTACGCTGGGCGATGGTCAGATGTTCCAATTGATCGGTGGTCGGTCTGACGGAGCTTCGTCCGTGCAAGGTAGTAAAAGAGGAAGGAAGGTGCCAGCGGCAAAACCTTGAAGGCATTCCCGCATTGTAAACACGCGTGGCGCATGACGCATCGCCTGTGCCCGACGGGAGGCGAATCTTATCGCGAGCGGGCGGCGCAGCGTGTTCCTTCCCGACAGGGTGTCGCGCCGGAGGTTCAACAGGTTTTCAGGGCGCTTTTAGAGATACAATTACGGATTGCATTCAGGATGGCCGTGTGCTTAAGCATCTGACACTTTGATGTCGGCGCCATCCGCGAAATGTGCAGACCGTGACGACGGCCTGCTGCCCGGAAACGAACCCCCAATTTAGAACTGTCTTTGAAAACAGTGGGTTGCGGAGTGTTTCTGGTTTGTAACAACGTAAAGACTTTGAAATGTTCTAGCCGGTAGCGGGCGCAAGCCCGGATAATGCCGTCTCGAATAGCGTAGGGAATTTGACAGCTTTCTTGTCAACGACCGCGAACCCTGCGCGTTTACCGCCTGAGCCGCCGCGTGTGTCAATAACACACTGTACAACTGCGTGTACAACTGCGTCGGTCTGTGTGCCGGGCTATCCGGCGCGGTTAGCGGTAAGAACGCCTGGTGAGGCGCGCGGCAAGCCTGCCGCAGCACGCAAGGTCGATTGTCAAATTTGTAGTACTTAGCCCGATTTATTACGAGGAAGGAGTTCACCACTATGCGAATCGCTCAAATCGCTCCGTTGCACGAGGCGGTTCCTCCCAAGCTGTACGGCGGCACGGAACGGGTGGTCTCCTACCTGACCGAAGCGCTGGTCGAACAGGGTCATGACGTTACGCTGTTCGCAAGCGGCGATTCGATCACCTCGGCGAAGCTCGAAGCGTTCTGGCCGCAGGCTCTGCGCCTCGACCCCACGATTCGCGACGTGATGGCTCCGCACATGCTGCTGCTCGAAGAAGTGCGCCGCCGCGCGGACGAATTCGACGTGCTGCATTTCCACATCGATTACTACCCGTTCTCGCTGTTCCAGCGTCAGGAAGTGCCGTTCGTCACGACGATGCACGGCCGTCTCGACCTGCCGGAACTGCAGCCGATCTTCAACGCATTCAGCGATGTGCCGGTTGTGTCGATTTCGGACAACCAGCGCCTGCCGCTGCAGCAAGCCAACTGGCAGCAGACCGTCTATCACGGCCTGCCGGAAGACGTGCTGCGTCCGATCGACAACGTCGAGCCGGGCTACCTCGCTTTCCTCGGCCGTGTGTCGCCGGAGAAGGGTCTGGACAAGGCGATCCGCATCGCCGGTCAGGCAGGCATGAAGCTCAAGGTTGCCGCGAAGATCGACAAGGCCGACCGCGCTTACTACGAAGAAGTCATCAAGCCGCTGATGGCGCAGTCGCACGTCGAGTACATCGGCGAAATCGGCGAGCACGAAAAGCGTGAATTCCTCGGCAACGCGCACGCGCTGGTGTTCCCGATCGACTGGCCGGAGCCCTTCGGTCTCGTCATGATCGAAGCCATGGCCTGCGGTACGCCGGTGATCGCGTTCAAGCGCGGTTCGGTGCCGGAAGTCATCGAAAACGGCGTGTCGGGTTTTGTCGTCGAAGACGAAATCAGCGCAGTCGCAGCGGTCAAGCGTCTGTCGTCGCTGTCGCGCGCCGGCGTGCGCAAGGCGTTCGAAGATCGCTTCTCGTCGAAGGTGATGGCGCGCAACTACGTCGCCGTGTACGAAGAAATGCTGCGCCAGAAGCGCCGCACCGTGCTGCGCGAAGTCAACGCAAGCTAAGCCGTAAGCTGTTCTGGACGCGCGCTGCGCGTCCAGCGTCGCATCAACGCCCCTGTGCCCGTGCACGGGGGCGTTGTCGTATCTGCGCTACCTCAAGACACGACTGCAGGCGGTCCACCGTATGCGGCGGCGAGCGTGAGGCGGCGAGGCAATGTCCCTATAATGGCCGTTCCGCGCAAAACCGCGGCTAGTTCATGAAAACAGCGCAAGACCTCAGCGACATCAGGAGAAGTACCTTGGCGAGACCCCGTCCGACGCGCGCGGCTACCGTTCCCGGTGCCGGCACGCTCTTCGCGCTGCGCGCGATCGGCCTCGTCATTCTCGCGCGCTGGCTGCATTCGATGGGCGAGATGGAGCATTTCCTCACCTCGCTCGAAGCCATGGCGTCGTCACCGGCGGCGTGTCTGAATCTCGTCTTTCTGTTTCTGCTGATCGTGCTGCCGGGCGCGAAGGCGCGCGTCGAGCGGCCGTTCCATCCGCTGCCGCAGTGGCTGCGCCAGGCGCTGCGCTGCTTCGGTCTGCTCGGCTGCCTGTTCGCGCTCTGGTCGATCGGCGCGTTCACGTGGTTCGCCGGCTGGCGGCGCGCCGTGCATGCGGTGGCGGAAACCAATGGCTGGCTGGTGGTGGCGCCCGCGCTCTATGCGGCGGTCGTGTGGATCTGCCGGCCGCGCGCGCTCTGGCGCACCAACATCGCGGCACGCCGCTTCGCGATCGGCCGCTATGCGGTGTCGATCGATGCGGCAACGCGCACCACGGTCGTCTGGCTCGAAAGCCGCAAGCTCGGGCAATACGATGCGCGCGAGTTGTCGGTGCGCTGGCCGTCGGGCGAGCAGGGCGCGGCGGCGGTGAGCCAGCCGGTTGCGCCGATCATGCCCGTCGCGCCGCTCGCCGATGCTGCCGATGTCGTGGTCGATGCGCACGCAACCGATTCGCCTGCGCTGCCAGCGTCAACCGGCACGAGTCTCGTGCCCGTCGTTGCGGCGCGTGCGGCAACGCACACGCAGATTCGCGAACGTCGGCCGAAAATCGAATTGCTGTGGGATTCGCCCGCAGCGGCGGGGCATAACCGTCAGCTCGTTTTCCGCGTGCGTCTTGCCAGCGTGAGCGACCGCGAGGCGGCACGCGCGCTCGACACCGCCTTGCAACAGGCGGCGTTCACTGCCGGCTAGTCAGCCTGGCCGCACTGCATCACGAGCTGTTCTGCGCGAGGTCCGCATCTGATTCGTATCTGAAGTTCGGATCGATCGCACTTCGCGCATGCTTGCCGATCCCGTCGTGATCTCGAAGGAGTCGCCATGCTGATCCGCTGGTTGCTTGCCGCCATTCACCTGCTTGCCTTCGGCTTCGCGCTCGCCTCGATTCTGCGGCGCACGCGCGGGCTGCGTCGCTGCACCTCAACCGAAGATCTGCCGATGATTTTCAGCGCCGATAACGGCTGGGGCGCTTCGGCCGTCGTGCTGATCCTCACCGGCGCGGCGCGCGCATTCGGCGGCTTCGAGAAGGGCGCCGAATACTATCTGCACGAACCGCTGTTCCATTTGAAGATGGGCGCGCTCGTGTTGATCCTGCTGCTGGAAATCATGCCGATGCGGGCGCTGGTGCGCTGGCGTACGGCGGTGAGTCGCGGCGATGTGCCCGATCTGACCGCCGCGCCGAAGTACGCGCGCATCGGCCGCTGGCAGACGTTGCTGCTGGTGGCGATGGTGTTCGCAGCGACCGGAATGGCGCGCGGCATCGGCGTGGAGACGGTGGGCGAGTAGCGTGTGCCGACAACGTTTTGCGCGCCAATGAAAAAAGCCCCGTTGCTTGCGCAACGGGGCTTTTTATCTTCGGTGCTTGTCTTTACCAACACCAGAATCCTGGTGGGTAGTACTGGGATCGAACCAGTGACCCCTGCCGTGTGAAGGCAGTGCTCTACCGCTGAGCTAACCACCCGAAGAGATTGAAATTATGCCGGGCATTTTCAATCTTGTAAAGCCCTTTTTTAAGTATTTTGCGTAGTCGCTGAAATTTCTTCTGCGGGCGCCGGTTCGGTACGCCAGACCGACGTGCCCTTGACCGCTTTGTCGAGACCATCGAGCAGCGCATTGTGTGCGTCCAGCTCGTCGGCGCTCGCCGCAATCACGGGGAGCGCGAGTGTATCGAACTTCACGCGCGTTGTCGCGACTTCGCCTGCGGTTTCCGCTGCGCTCGACATATCGATCACGAGGCTTTCCTGGCCGCGCGTCATCGCGAGATAGACTTCGGCGAGCAGTTCCGAGTCGAGCAGTGCGCCGTGCAGCGTACGGTGCGCGTTGCTGATGCCGAAGCGGTCGCACAGCGCGTCGAGCGAATTGCGCTTGCCCGGGAACATCTGCTTGGCCTGCACCAGCGTGTCGATCACGTTGCCGCAATGCTCCTTGAGCGGCGGCTTGCCGACGAGCGCGAGCTCCGCATCCAGAAAGCCGATGTCGAACGGCGCGTTGTGAATGATGAGTTCCGCGTCGCGAATGAAGTCGAGAATCTCGTTGGCGACTTCGGCGAACTTGGGTTTGTCGGCGAGAAACTCGGTCGTCAGGCCGTGCACCGCCAGTGCGCCAGGATCGCTGTCGCGTTCCGGGTTCACGTAGAAGTGCAGGTTGTTGCCGGTGAGCCGGCGGTTCAGCAGTTCGACGCAGCCGATTTCAATGAGGCGGTCGCCCGTGCGAGGGTTCAGGCCGGTGGTTTCGGTGTCGAGAATGATCTGGCGCATGGCGTATCGGGCGTAATGCTATGAAGCGTGATTCTTGATCGAGCGCGGGCTGCGGCCCGACTCAATGTTCGTTGAGCGTGGCGACGCCGCGGTTGGCGAGCGCGTCGGCGCGTTCGTTTTCAGGATGCCCGGCGTGGCCTTTGACCCAGCGCCATTCGACCTGATGCTGCGCGACGAGCGCGTCGAGCCGCTTCCACAGATCGTCGTTCTTGACCGGCGTTTTCGCCGCCGTCATCCAGTTCTTCTTCTTCCAGCCGTGAATCCACTCGCTGATGCCTTTCTGCACATATTGCGAGTCGGTGTGCACGATCACCTTGCACGGACGCTTGAGCGCTTCGAGCGCGGCGATCACGCCCATCAGTTCCATGCGGTTGTTGGTCGTGCCGTGCTCACCGCCGAACAGTTCCTTTTCCTGCGTGCCGAAGCGCAGCAGCGCGCCCCAGCCGCCGGGGCCGGGATTGCCCTTGCAGGCGCCGTCGGAGAAGATTTCGACGAAATCGGGTGTGCTCATGAGTCCTTGTTGCGTGTAGGGGAGGGCGTGGTGGCGGCGGCCTTCAGGCTCGGCGCCAGCACGGGTTTCTTGACCTTCAGCGGGCCGACGAGCCGCATGCCGCGCACGCGCTTGATCGCCGTAACCATATAGACCGCGCCGAAGATCGCCCACCAGCGGTCGCCGGCGGCCTCCATGAATTCATAACGGCCGAGCCACTTGTCCGTGGAAAGCGGCGGCCGGTAGCAGCCAAAACGGCCGCGTTCGAGCTCGAAACCGAGCAGTTTGATCCAGTCCTTCAGGCGCGTGAACGCGATCAGGTCCTGTTGCGTGGGCAAAAACGGATGCCCCGTGAGCTTGCCCGCCGACTGCCGTGCGCCCCACAGCGACAGCGAATTGAAGCCGACGATCACCAGTTGACCTTCGGGCATCAGCACGCGTTCCGCTTCGCGCAGCAGGCGGTGCGGGTCGCTCGTGAATTCGAGCGTGTGCGGCATGACGATCAGATCGACGCTCTGCGCTTCGAACGGCAGATCGAGATGATCGCACCAGACCGTGCTGCGGCCGTCCGGCGTATGCAGTTCGGGCGCGCGCGACGGCTGGGCGCCGGGCAGGGTGTAGGGCGCGCTGGCCGCGCTGGCGGCGTCGAGCACGAGGCCGCGATACGTCATGCGGTTTTCGCGCAGCGCGTCGAGTTGCGGCAGGCCAAGCTGGAGCGCATGGTAGCCGAACACGTTCGACACCATCCGGTCGAGCTGTTCCTGCTCCCACTCCAGCACGTACCTGCCGGCCGGCGAAGCGGTCCAGGCGGGCCAGTCTATAATCGTTCGGTCAGACTTGTCCAAGAATACGTCGCCCCATGAAGAGTCCGCTTGAGCACGCGCCGGCGCACCACGGCCCGGCCGCCCGTCCCGCCGCAGCACTCGAATACGTACCGGTTCCGGCTTTTGAAGATAACTACATCTGGGTCGTGTCGGACGGCCGCAATGCCGTTGCCGTCGATCCGGGCGACGCCGCGCCGGTTCGTGCATATCTCGCTAAACGCGGCTGGCGGCTCGCCGCTATTTTACTCACCCATCATCACAACGACCATGTCGGCGGGGTAGCGGATCTCCTTTCGGATGAGCGCGTCCCCGTGTACGGCCCGGCCGGCGAGGCGCTCGGCCCGCTCGACGCGGTCGTCACGCGCGTGAAGGGCGGCGACGCCGTGCATCTGGATGCCCCTGCGCTCGATTTCAAGGTCATGGACGTGCCCGGCCACACGCGCGGCCATATCGCTTATTTTCAGGACGCGGATACGATCGGTACCCAGGGCGTGCCGCATCTATTCTGCGGCGACACGCTGTTCGCCTGCGGCTGCGGCCGCTTGTTCGAAGGCACGCCCGCGCAGATGCTGGCGTCGCTCGACTCGTTCGCGGCGCTGCCGGGCGCGACCCAGGTACACTGCGCGCACGAATACACGCTGTCGAATATCCGTTTCGCGCTGGCCTGCGATCCCGATAACGCCGCGCTGCAAACCTGGAGCCGCGAAGCAGCCGCCCTGCGCGAGCGCGGCTTGCCGACCTTGCCGACCACGATCGCGCACGAGCGTGCTGTGAACCCATTTTTGCGCGCCGATGAACCGGCCGTGCAGGCAACGCTCGCCGAAGCGCTGCACGAAACGGTGCCCGACCGGCTCGCCGCATTCACGCTGATGCGCGAGTGGAAGAACAGGTTCCGCTAACCCGCCAGAGCAAGTGGGTATGCTCAACCCAAACGTATGGAACGTGATCCAAGCCGCGGATTTGCATGGTTTTTTTCCAATTAATCCGATTGACGGAAACGTGTGCGTTCCGTACTATCGGCTGCAAATTCCAGCCATTGCAAGTTGACGTTCATGCGATTTATCCTAAGCGCGCTGCTGGTCCTGATGCTCGCCGCCTGTGCGAGCGGGGGACCCAACGCGGATTCAGCCAGTTCACTTTCTCCCGCCGATCCCCAGGCACGCGCCGACGCCATCCGCAAGACTTCCGCCGCGAAAGAAACGATTAACGTCGATAAAGGCTCGGTCGACCAGCTCACGAGCCCCGATGCCGACCTTTGGGGTCGCATCCGTCGCGGCTTCCAGATGCCCGACCTGCAAAGCGACCTCGTCGACATGAATGCGCAGTGGTATGCGCAGCGTCCGGACTACGTCGCGCGCATGACCGAGCGCTCGCAGAAATATCTGTACCACATCGTCGAAGAACTCGAAGCGCGCCATATGCCGACCGAGCTGGCGCTGCTGCCGTTCATCGAATCGGCCTATAACCCGCAGGCGCTGTCGGTTGCGAAGGCCGCGGGCATGTGGCAGTTCGTGCCGGGCACGGGCAAGACCTACAACCTCAAGCAAAACATGTGGCAGGACGAGCGCCGCGACGTGCTGGCCTCGACCAGCGCCGCGCTCGACTACCTCTCGCGCCTGCACGACATGTTCGGCGACTGGTATCTGGCGCTGGCCGCCTACAACTGGGGCGAAGGCAATGTTCAGCGAGCGATCGCGCGCAACCAGGCCGCCGGTCTGCCGACCGACTACCAGAGCCTGCGCATGCCGAACGAGACGCGTAACTACGTGCCCAAGCTGCAGGCGGTCAAGAATATCGTGATGAACCCGCAGCAATACGGCCTCACGCTGCCGAGCATCCCGAATCACCCGTACTTCGTCACCGTCACCACCTCGCACGATATCGACGTGGACGTCGCCGCCAAACTGGCGAACATGACGCCGGACGAATTCCGCACGCTCAATCCGTCGTTCAAGAAGCCCGTCATTCTGGGCGCGACCGATCCGCAGATCCTGCTGCCGTTCGATAACGCCAGCGCGTTCGAGCGCAACCTGAAGTCGTATTCGGGCCAGCTTTCTTCGTGGACCGTCTACACCACCGACTCGCGCGCCACGCCGGCGGCCATCGCGCAGAAGATCGGCGTGGACGCGGACACGCTCATGTCGGTCAACAAGATTCCGGCGGGCATGCGCCTGAAGCCGGGCTCGACGCTCGTGGTGCCGCGCACCGACGACGCCGACGACGAAGACATCAGCGCCGATGTGGCCGAAAGCGCCGTGCTCGCCATGGAGCCGGACGTGCCCGACACGCGCAAGATGCTGATTCGCGTGCGTCGCAAGCAGTCGATGGAAACGGTCGCGAGCCGTTATGGCGTCTCGGTTGGCCAGCTCAAGGCGTGGAACAAGACGCGCCGCGACGCGGTGGCGCCGGGCCAGGTGCTCGTGCTGCACGTGCCGGTGGGCAAGTCGATGCCGAGCGAGCCGGGGCCGGAACGCCTCGCCACCAACGTCTCGGGCGGGGGTGTGGAGCGGATTGGTACGCGCGTTGCGGAGTCGGGCTCGAAGTCGCGCTATGATAAGAAACACGGTCGCGCGCACACGGAAGTCGTCAAGGTTTCCGAACCGGTCAAGGCAAAGTCTTCCGGCGCAGCGCCCAGCAAGGCGTCGAAGGGTGCGGCGAGCCGCCCGAAGGCCGAAACCCACACGCAGAAACACAAGTCGTCCAAATAGCGGCTGGCTGAGGGTGCTCAGCCATGCGTTGCGGGGGCAACGCATGGTGGTTTCGCTCCGATCACTTTAAAGCTCTTCTCGCGCCGTCACCCGGCTGGGTGGCGGCGTTTTCATTGTTGCCGCCGATTGGTGGTGCCGGCGGCAGGGCGCAACTGGTCGTCCACAACAGGCCATCCTCGGCCGACCCCAAATTGCCACGCTGGCGCCCACGTGAAGGGCGTCTATAGTGAAGAGCGGTGCAAGACGAGATACCGGATCTTCGCGAAACGCCGACGGCGCTGTCGGACGCGATACGAAATTGTCGGCAGATTTGGCACCGCGTTTCACACAACCGTCATCTCGAAATTTGGAGAAATAGGTGTTTTCACGCTATAATTCGAAGGTTTGAGCTTATCAACCCGCACCCTAGCGCCTACCTCCCCCCATCCGTTCATCCGCCGCCCGCGCTTTCCCCATCGAAGGCTGGCTGCCGCCCGATCAAGCGTCACAAACGCTCCATTCTGGCAGGCGCCCGACGCAGTTCACTGCGAGCCCCACGACACGGAATAGCCGCGTAAGGTGCGAGCCGCGCGCGCATCCCATCTAACGATGTCGATGCCGACGCCGCAGCCGCACCCAGGTCGCAAGATCGCAACGTCGGACAACAGGTCGGCACAAGGGTGCTCCCCCAAGGAGTCTCCCGTGTTGCCGTCATTCTCTCCCGCTCTGCTCGCGCTCGCCGACGGCACGGTCTTTCGTGGTTACTCGATCGGCGCGCCGGGCCATACGATCGGTGAAGTCGTGTTCAACACGGCCATCACTGGTTATCAGGAAATCCTGACCGACCCGAGCTACGCTCGCCAGATCGTCACCCTCACGTATCCGCATATCGGCAACGTCGGCGTCAACGCCGAAGACGTCGAAGCCACGAAAGTCCATGCCGCCGGCCTGATCATCCGTGATCTGCCTGTCCTCGCCTCGAACTTCCGCATGGACCGCACGCTCGGTCAGTACCTGAAGGACGAAGGCGTGGTTGCCATCGCCGGTATCGACACGCGCAAGCTCACGCGTATCCTGCGCGACAAGGGCGCGCAAAGCGGCGCGATCCTCGCAGGTTCGGACGACGAAGCCAAAGCCATCGAACTCGCACGCTCGTTCCCGGGCCTCGCGGGCATGGACCTCGCGAAGGTCGTCTCGACGGACAAGTCGTACCCGTGGAACACCACGGAATGGCGTCTGGGCGAAGGCTACCGCACGCAATCGGCGCCGAAGTACAAGGTCGTCGCATTCGACTTCGGCGTGAAGCAGAACATCCTGCGCATGCTGGCCGAGCGCGGCTGCGACGTTACCGTCCTGCCGGCGCAATCGACCGCTGAAGACGCGCTCGCGCTGAACCCGGACGGCGTGTTCCTCTCGAACGGCCCCGGCGACCCGGAACCGTGCGACTACGCCATCAAGGCGGCGCAGGCATTCATCGAGCGCGGCATCCCCACGTTCGGCATCTGCCTGGGTCACCAGATCATGGGCCTCGCCGTCGGCGCGAAGACGCTCAAGATGAAGACGGGTCACCATGGCGCGAACCATCCGGTCAAGGATCTGACCGATGGCCGCGTGGTCATCACGTCGCAGAACCACGGCTTCGCGGTGGACGCCGCCACGCTGCCCGCGAACGCACGCGTCACGCACGTGTCGCTGTTCGACGGCACGCTGCAAGGTTTCGAGCTGACCGACAAGCCGGCATTCTGCTTCCAGGGTCACCCGGAAGCGTCGCCGGGCCCGCAGGACATCGGCTATCTGTTCGATCGCTTCACGGCGTTGATGGACAAGTCGAAGGCCGCGTAAGCCGCGCCTGACAGGAAAGAGCAGAGCAGGGTGCGCAGCGAGCTGTTTAAAACACGGCCCACGCGCGCACCCGGGCGGCAAGCAAGGCAGGCAGCGAGCCGTCAGACGTAAAAGACACAGGAATATTTAGCGAGAGCGTTATGCCCAAGCGGACAGACATCAAGAGCATTCTCATCATCGGCGCGGGTCCGATCATCATCGGCCAGGCGTGCGAGTTCGATTATTCGGGCGCGCAGGCATGCAAGGCGCTGCGTGAAGAAGGCTACAAGGTCATCCTCGTCAACAGCAATCCGGCGACGATCATGACCGACCCGAACACGGCCGACGTCACCTACATCGAGCCGATCACCTGGGAAGTGGTGGAGCGCATCATCGAGAAGGAGCGCCCGGACGCGATCCTGCCGACGATGGGCGGCCAGACCGCGCTGAACTGCGCGCTCGACCTGCACCACCACGGCGTGCTGGCGAAGTACAACGTCGAGCTGATCGGCGCGTCGCCGGAAGCCATCGACAAGGCCGAAGACCGCCAGAAGTTCAAGGACGCGATGACCAAGATCGGTCTCGGTTCGGCGAAGTCGGGTGTTGCACACTCGATGGAAGAAGCGCTCAAGGTGCAAGGCGAAATCGCCGAGCAAACCGGCACGGGCGGCTATCCGGTCGTGATCCGTCCGTCGTTCACGCTCGGCGGTTCGGGCGGCGGTATCGCGTACAACCGCGAAGAATTCGAAGAGATCTGCAAGCGCGGTCTCGATCTGTCGCCTACGCGCGAACTGCTGATCGAAGAATCGCTGCTCGGCTGGAAGGAATACGAGATGGAAGTGGTCCGCGACAAGGCGGATAACTGCATCATCGTTTGCTCGATCGAAAACCTGGACCCGATGGGCATCCACACCGGCGACTCGATCACCGTCGCGCCGGCGCAGACGCTCACGGACAAGGAATACCAGATCCTGCGCGACGCTTCGCTGGCTGTGCTGCGCGAAATCGGCGTGGACACGGGCGGTTCGAACGTCCAGTTCTCGATCGACCCGCGCACGGGCCGCATGATCGTGATCGAAATGAACCCGCGTGTGTCGCGCTCATCCGCTTTGGCTTCGAAGGCGACGGGCTTCCCGATCGCCAAGGTCGCGGCGAAGCTGGCCGTCGGCTACACGCTGGACGAGCTGAAGAACGAAATCACCGGCGGCGCGACCCCGGCTTCGTTCGAGCCGACCATCGACTACGTCGTCACCAAGATTCCGCGTTTCGCGTTCGAGAAGTTCCGCGAAGCCGACCCGCGCCTCACCACGCAGATGAAGTCGGTCGGCGAAGTGATGGCGATCGGCCGCACCTTCCAGGAATCGTTCCAGAAGGCGCTGCGCGGTCTGGAAGTGGGCGTCGACGGTCTGGACGAAAAGACCACCAGCCGCGACGAGATCATCCGCGAGATCGGCGAAGCCGGTCCGGACCGTATCTGGTACGTGGGCGACGCATTCCGCGTGGGCATGACGCGCGAAGAGATCTTCGAAGAAACCGCGATCGACCCGTGGTTCCTCGCGCAGATCGAACAGATCATCCTGAAGGAAAAGGCGCTCGCCGGCCGCACGCTGGCAAGCCTCTCGAAGGAAGAGCTGAAGTACCTCAAGCAGAGTGGTTTCTCGGATCGCCGTCTGGCGAAGCTGCTGGGCAGCACGCAGACGGACGTGCGTAAGCGCCGTATCGAGCTGAACGTGCGCCCGGTCTACAAGCGCGTGGACACCTGCGCGGCCGAGTTCGCCACCAAGACCGCCTACATGTACTCGACCTATGAGGAAGAGTGCGAGGCCAACCCGACGAACAACAAGAAGATCATGGTGCTGGGCGGCGGCCCGAACCGGATCGGCCAGGGTATCGAGTTCGACTACTGCTGCGTTCACGCTGCGCTCGCGATGCGCGAAGACGGCTACGAAACCATCATGGTCAACTGCAACCCGGAAACGGTTTCGACCGACTACGACACGTCCGACCGTCTGTACTTCGAGTCGCTGACGCTCGAAGACGTGCTCGAAATCGTCGATCTGGAAAAGCCGGTTGGCGTGATCGTGCAGTACGGCGGCCAGACGCCGCTGAAGCTTGCGCTCGACCTCGAAGCGAACGGTGTGCCCATCGTCGGCACCTCGCCGGACATGATCGACGCCGCTGAAGACCGCGAGCGTTTCCAGAAGCTGCTGCAGGACCTGAACCTGCGCCAGCCGCCTAACCGCACCGCACGCGCCGAAGACGAAGCGCTCAAGCTGGCCGACGAAATCGGCTACCCGCTCGTCGTGCGCCCGTCGTACGTGCTGGGCGGCCGCGCCATGGAAATCGTCCACGAGCCGCGCGACCTCGAGCGCTACATGCGCGAGGCCGTGAAGGTGTCGAACGATTCGCCGGTGCTGCTCGACCGCTTCCTGAACGACGCGATCGAGTGCGACGTGGACTGCATCTCCGATGGCACGGACGTGTTCATTGGCGGCGTGATGGAACACATCGAACAGGCTGGCGTGCACTCGGGCGACTCGGCCTGCTCGCTGCCGCCGTACTCGCTGTCGCAGGAAACGGTCACGGAACTCAAGCGCCAAACCGGCGCGATGGCCAAGGCACTGAACGTGGTCGGCCTGATGAACGTGCAGTTCGCGATCCAGCAGGTTCCGCAGGATGACGGTTCGAAGAAGGACATCATCTACGTGCTGGAAGTGAACCCGCGCGCTTCGCGTACCGTTCCGTACGTCTCGAAGGCAACCAGCCTGCCGCTCGCGAAGATCGCGGCGCGTGCGATGGTCGGCCAGAAGCTGGCGGATCAGGGCGTGACGAAGGAAGTCGTGCCGCCGTACTTCAGCGTCAAGGAAGCAGTGTTTCCGTTCATCAAGTTCCCGGCTGTCGATCCGGTGCTCGGACCCGAAATGCGTTCGACCGGCGAAGTGATGGGCGTGGGCAAGACCTTCGGCGAAGCGCTGTTCAAGTCGCAGCTCGCCGCCGGTTCGCGTCTGCCGGAATCGGGCACGGTGTTCATCACCGTGATGGATTCGGACAAGCCGAAGGCGGTTGAAGTCGCGCGCATGCTGCACGAACTCGGTTATGCGATCGTCGCCACGCGCGGCACCGCGGCCGCGATCGAAGCGGCCGGCGTGCCGGTCAAGGTCGTCAACAAGGTGAAGGACGGCCGTCCGCACATCGTCGACATGATCAAGAACGGCGAGATTTCGCTGGTCTTCACGACCGTCGACGAAACCCGCGCCGCGATCGCCGATTCGCGCTCGATCCGCATGAGCGCGCAGGCAAACAAGGTCACGTACTACACCACGATGTCCGGCGCGCGCGCCGCCGTCGAGGGTCTGCGCTACCTGAAGAACCTGGAAGTCTATGATTTACAAGGCCTCCACGCTCGCCTAAACTAAGGCTTCGATTGTCTGTCCAATACGAACGAGGCAGGCAAACATAGCTGAATGTGCCGCGGTTAAGCGGCGTCCCAACAGGGTTTTCAGGCTGCGCCAGCATGCGCCGCCGCCCTCGCGGGATGCACTTAACCGCGGTGATTTTTTTTATGGCCGCAATCTGTATTGCATGCGGCATCAATACGGCCCCAAGCGGCCGAACGAGTTGTTTATGAGCACGATTCCCTTGACCAGGCGCGGTGCAGACCAGCTTCGCGGCGAACTGCAACACCTGAAATCCGTCGAGCGTCCGGCGGTCATCAATTCGATCGCCGAAGCGCGCGCGCAGGGCGATCTCTCGGAAAACGCGGAATACGACGCCGCGAAGGAAAAGCAGGGCTTCATCGAGGGCCGTATCGCTGAAATCGAATCGAAGCTGGCGGCCGCGCAGGTCATCGACCCGGCCACGCTCGAAGCGGATGGCCGCATCGTGTTCGGTTCGACCGTCGATCTCGAAGACCTCGAATCGGGCAAGACCGTGACGTACCAGATCGTCGGCGACGACGAAGCCGATCTCGAACACGGCCTGATTTCGGTGAGCTCGCCCATCGCGCGCGCACTGATCGGCAAGTCGGAAGGCGACGTCGCTGCCGTGCAGGCCCCGAGCGGCGTGCGCGAATACGAAGTCATCGAGGTTCGCTACGTCTGACGAGGCGCGATCAATGGGTCACGATGTGAAAAATGACGTGAGCGCCGATATTCGCGCAGCGCAGTCTGGTGGCTCGCTGGTGCCGCATCGCCTGTTCGCGCTGCTCGCCATGCTGTGGGTGGGCAGCCAGCTCACCATCGGTTATGCGGTGGCGCCGGTGCTGTTCACCACGCTCGACCGTATGACGGCGGGCGCGCTGGCGGCGCAGCTCTTTCGCATCGAGGGCATGATCGGGCTGGTCGGCGGCGTGCTGCTGCTCGTGATGGCGAACGTGTTCGTGCGGCGCGGGGACGTGGGGTATCGCCGCCTGCGCTGGCTGCTGGTAGGCATGCTGCTGTGCGTGGTGGTCGGCTATTACGCTTTGCAGCCGTTCATGAACGCCATGCGCATGAATGCGCTGCAGGCTGGCGTGGATATCGCCCATTCGGCCTATGCGAGCCGCTTCGGCATGCTGCACGGCATTTCGAGCGTGTTCTATCTGGTCGAAAGCCTGCTGGGCGCCTGGCTGGTGTGGCTGCTGCCGTCGGCGCGACGCAACTAGGCATTCAGGGCGCCTGGTTCAGTCTTGTGGCTGCATCGGGCGAAAAAAAGCGCGGCTCGAAGGCCGCGCTTTCTTATTCCGCGATGCGTATCGCCAGGGATTATTTCGAACCCTGGTGAATGCGCTTCGAGCTGGTCTGACGCTTCTTGGCGCGCTTGACGTTGCCGCCTTGCGTGACGCGCTCGTTACCCTTGACGGTCACCTTTTGCGCCTTCGGCTTGCGCATCGGGTTGTCGCTGGGCTTGACGACCTTCACGACGCGCGGTGCGCGCTTGCCGGCTTCGCGTGCGCTCGGCACATCGCCCGTGGGGCGCGTAACCGTGCCGCGGGCACCGGCGCGAGCCGTGGTGGTCTTCGGCTTGGCTTCTTCGGGCTTGTAGATCACCAGCAGCTTGCCGATGTGCTGGACCGGCGCGGCGTTCAGGCGATCGCAGATTTCTTCGTAGATCGCGATACGCTCTTCGCGTTCGTCGCCGAAGACGCGGACCTTGATGAGCTGGTGAGCGCCCAGGTGGACCTGGATTTCCTTCAGGACGGCGTCGGTCAATCCCTCGGAGCCGATAAGCACGACCGGTTTGAGGGCGTGAGCCTGGGAACGCAGTTCGGAGCGCTGTTCGGCAGTAAGAGTGAGGGCGGGCATGGGATGTGGCAGACTCGACTAAAATGACGGCGCTCGCCGGGCAGCCTGTCAGACCTCAAGACGAGGGGCAGGCGCACAGGAAGGCGAAAGGCGCGTCGGAAACAACGGAAAACCGTGGAGAACGGCGTGGCGCGGGCTGGTGAAGGCAGGTGTGGCGGTGAAAACACGCTCACATAGCCGCACGGGCCGCGACGGCCGCACGAATTAAACGCGTATTATCCGCTAAAAGCGCGACATCACGCAGCAAGAGTTCAATCTTTAATGGCAAAAAACCGCTTCAATACGTCGTGGCTGCACGACCATATCAACGATCCGTACGTGAAACTGGCGCAACGGGAGGGCTATCGCGCCCGTGCCGCGTACAAGCTCAAGGAAATCGACGAGCAGGACAAGCTGATCCGTCCTGGCATGGTCATCGTCGACCTGGGCGCCGCGCCCGGCAGCTGGAGCCAGTACGCCCGCAACAAGCTGGCGCAGGGCACGAAACGCGACGAACAACGTCAAGGCGGTATCGACGGTACGATCATTGCGCTCGACCTCCTGCCGATGGAGCCAATCTCCGACGTGCAATTCCTGCAAGGCGACTTCCGCGAAGACAGCGTGCTTGAGCAGCTGGAAGAAATCGTGAATGGGCGTCCGGTAGATCTTGTAATTTCGGATATGGCGCCCAATCTGTCGGGAGTCGCGCTGGCGGATGCCGCGCGTATCGAGCATGTCTGCGATCTCGCGCTCGAATTTTCGCAGAATCATCTGAAACCGGATGGTGCCCTTTTAGTAAAATGCTTTCACGGCAGTGGTTACAGCCAGATCGTCGAGAAATTCAAGCATCAGTTCAAGGTCGTGGCCGCGCGCAAGCCGAAAGCTTCGCGCGATAAATCGTCCGAAACGTTTATATTGGGCAAACATCTGAAGCGACCCCGTTAACCTCGGGCATTACGCAAGGATCGGTTCCAGCGCGTCAGGCGCCTTGCAAGGACTGTAAAGTTTCGCCCGAATAAGCTTCGGGACGTTGTCCGACAAGGCGCATCGGCTATTTATGCCTTAGCGAAACGTTATGGCAGGGCCCTGCGTACTGGATTAGAATGCTTTGGTGGTGTCGCAAGGCAAATGTAGGCGCCCGTCTATGAGTGAAGGAGTGGTGCTTTGAACAACAACATGTTTTCGAAAGCAGCAGTGTGGCTGGTGATCGCACTGGTGCTGTTTACGGTGTTCAAGCAGTTCGACAAGCCCCGTGTCCAGGAAGGCGTTTCCTATTCGCAGTTCATGGACGACGCAAAGAATGGCAAGGTCAAGAGCGTCGTAGTGCAGGGGCGGAACCTCACGGTCACTCCGGCCGATGGCCAGAAATACCAGATCGTCTCTCCGGGCGACATCTGGATGGTCGGCGACCTGATGAAGTACAACGTTCAGGTGAGCGGCAAGGCCGATGAAGAGCCGAACGCGCTTGTCTCCGCGCTGTACTACCTCGGACCGACGATCCTCATCATCGTGTTCTGGTTCTACATGATGAGACAGATGCAGGGAGGCGGCAAAGGCGGGGCGTTTTCGTTCGGTAAATCGCGCGCCCGTCTGATCGACGAGAACAACAACGCGGTCAACTTCTCCGACGTCGCAGGCTGCGACGAAGCGAAGGAAGAAGTGTCCGAGCTCGTCGACTTCCTGCGCGATCCGCAAAAATTCCAGAAGCTGGGCGGGCGCATCCCGCGCGGCGTGCTGCTGGTCGGCCCTCCGGGTACCGGTAAGACGCTGCTCGCGCGCGCCATCGCCGGCGAAGCGAAGGTGCCGTTCTTCAGCATTTCGGGTTCGGACTTCGTCGAAATGTTCGTCGGCGTGGGCGCGGCCCGTGTGCGCGACATGTTCGAGCAGGCCAAGAAGCACGCGCCGTGCATCGTCTTCATCGACGAAATCGACGCGGTCGGCCGTCATCGCGGCGCCGGCATGGGCGGCGGTAACGACGAACGCGAGCAGACGCTGAACCAGATGCTGGTGGAGATGGACGGCTTCGAGGCGAACTCGGGCGTCATCGTGATCGCGGCAACCAACCGTTCGGACGTACTGGACAAGGCGCTGCTGCGTCCGGGCCGTTTCGACCGTCAGGTCTACGTCGGTCTGCCGGACATCCGCGGCCGCGAACAGATCATGAAGGTTCACCTGCGCAAGGTGCCGATCGCCAACGACGTGGACGCAGCGGTCATCGCACGCGGCACGCCGGGCTTCTCGGGCGCCGATCTCGCGAACCTCGTGAACGAAGCGGCGCTGTTCGCCGCGCGTCGCGGCAAGCGCATCGTCGAAATGCAGGACTTCGAAGACGCGAAGGACAAGATCTTCATGGGTCCGGAGCGCAAGTCGGCCGTGATCCGCGAAGAAGCCAAGCGTGCTACGGCGTATCACGAGTCGGGTCACGCGGTCATCGCCAAGCTGTTGCCGAAGGCCGATCCGGTGCACAAGGTCACGATCATCCCGCGCGGTCGCGCACTGGGCGTGACGTGGCAGTTGCCGGAGCACGACAACGAGACGTATTCGAAGGACTATCTGCTTGACCGTCTGGCCATCCTGTTCGGCGGCCGCGTGGCAGAAGAGCTGTTCATGAACCTGATCAGCACGGGCGCTTCGGACGACTTCAACAAGGCAACGCAGACGGCCCGCGCGATGGTGACGCGTTTCGGCATGACCGACGCGATGGGACCGATGGTCTACGTCGACGACGAAAACGAAGGCGGCCCGTTCGGCAAGGGCTTCACGCGTGCGATTTCGGAAGCGACGCAGCAGAAGGTCGATGCGGAAATCCGCCGCGTGCTGGACGAGCAGTACAGCCTCGCCAAGCGTCTGCTGGACGAGAACCGCGACAAGGTCGAAGCCATGACCGCCGCGCTGATGGAGTGGGAAACGATCGACGCCGATCAGATCAACGACATCATGGCCGGTCGTCCGCCGCGCTCGCCGAAGAGCTCGCCGTCTGCAGGCGATGCGTCTTCCTCGGGCGGCAGCACGGGCAGCGAAGTGAAGCCGGGCAGCAGCGCAACCCAGCCGGCCTGACCCGCTGCGGTTCGCCAGATCGAGTAGAGTTGCGGGCCGGTGTGATCTTCACACCGGCCCGTTTTGCATTTCTGGCCGCCTCCGCGTCGCAGCGGGTGGCTGCATTTCGTTACACATCTGACGTTTCTTGACGTGTCCAAGCTCACTTCCCACGGTAATCTGCCCGAACCGCTCGTCTGCGGCCGTTTCACGCTGACCTTCGAGCGTCCGCTCGTCATGGGGATTCTCAACGCCACGCCCGATTCGTTTTCGGACGGCGGCCGCTATATCGCCTTCGACGACGCGCAGCGCCGCGCCGAGCAAATGCTGCTCGATGGCGTCGACATCATCGATATCGGTGGCGAGTCCACACGGCCGGGCGCGCCGCCCGTGCCGCTCGACGAAGAACTCGAACGCGTGATTCCGCTGGTCGAAAAGCTCAAAGGCGCGAACGTGCCTTTGTCGGTCGATACCTACAAGCCGGAAGTGATGCGCCATGCGCTCGCGGCGGGCGCGGATCTGATCAACGACATCTGGGGTTTTCGCATGCCGGGCGCGATCGACGCGGTGCGCGACAGCAACTGCGGCCTGTGCGTGATGCACATGCTCGGCGAGCCGCAGACCATGCAGGTAGGCGAGCCCGATTACGTCGATGTCGTGCGCGAGGTGCGCGAGTTTCTGCAAGCGCGTTGCGCCGAACTCGAAGTGGCAGGCGTGGCGAAGGCGCGCATCAGCGTCGATCCGGGTTTTGGTTTCGGCAAGTCGGTGGTCGAGCATAATTACGCTTTGCTCGCGCGTATGCAGGACAGCGCGCCGCAAGTCGGCGCGGGTGTTGCGCCGTATCCGATTCTCGCGGGCATGTCGCGCAAGTCGATGCTCGGCGCGTTGATCAACCGGCCGGCGCCGGAGCGCATCGCGGCCAGCGTGGCGGCGGCGGTGTGTGCGGCGCAGAAGGGCGCGGCGATCATCCGCGTGCACGACGTCGCGCCAACCGTGGATGCCCTGAAGGTCTGGGGCGCCATGCGCGAGGCCGAGCGCGCGACGGGGCAGTAAATAGCAGTAGCAGGGCGTTGAGAGACAGGGCGCGGCCGGGCAGGACAGGCCCACGGGCGCCATACAACAGTATCAATGTGAGGTTTGAGGTATGGGACGTCGTTATTTCGGAACCGATGGGGTTCGCGGCAAGGTCGGCGTGGCGCCGATCACGCCGGATTTCGTGTTGCGTCTCGGCTACGCGGCGGGCAAGGTGCTCGCGGGGGCCGCACCGGCGTCGGGCCCGCGCCCGGCCGTGCTGATCGGCAAGGACACGCGCATTTCGGGCTATATGCTCGAGGCGTCGCTGGAAGCGGGCTTGTCGGCGGCCGGCATCGACGTGATGCTTGCCGGTCCCATGACGACGCCTGGCGTCGCCTATCTCACGCGCGCGCTGCGACTCGCGGCGGGCGTGGTGATCAGCGCCTCGCACAATCCGTACTTCGATAACGGCATCAAGTTTTTCTCGGCCGACGGCAACAAGCTGCCCGACGAAGTGGAAACCCAGATCGAGGCGCAGCTTGAACAGCCGCTCGATTGCGCGCCGTCCGAGCAACTGGGCCGCGCCCGCCGTCTGGACGACGCGCGTGGCCGCTACATCGAATTCTGCAAGAGCACGTTTCCGCAGGCCTTCAGCCTGCGCGGCCTGAAGCTGGTGGTGGACTGCGCGAACGGCGCGGCCTACGACATCGCGCCGCACGTGTTCCACGAACTGGGCGCGGATGTGATTCCGATCGGCGTGTCGCCTAACGGTTTCAACATCAACGACGGCGTGGGCGCCACTGCGCCCGATGCGCTCGTGCGTGCGGTGCGGGCGAACCACGCGGATCTGGGTATCGCGCTCGATGGCGACGCGGACCGCCTGCAGATCGTCGACGCGCAAGGTCGTCTCTATAACGGCGACGAACTGCTCTACGTGCTGGTCAAGGATCGCATTGCGACCGACGGCAAGGTCGAAGGTGCGGTCGGCACGCTGATGACCAACCTCGCGGTCGAGCAGGCGCTCGATCGCCTTGGCGTGCAGTTCGTGCGCGCCAATGTGGGCGATCGTTACGTGCTGGAGCAACTGCGCGAGCACGGCTGGCAGATCGGCGCGGAAGGCTCGGGCCACATTCTCTCGCTCGATCGCCATACGACCGGCGACGGCATCGTTTCGGCGCTGCTGGTGCTCGCGGCGATGAAGCGCAGCGGCCAGACCATTGCGCAATTGCTCGGCGGCGTCACGCTGTTCCCGCAGAAGCTTATCAACGTGCGTATCGCGCAGGGCGCCGACTGGAAGGGCAATGCCGATATCCAGCAATCGATTGCCGCTGCCGAATCCGAACTCAAGGGTCGCGGCCGCGTGCTGATCCGCGCCTCGGGTACGGAGCCGGTCCTGCGCGTGATGGTGGAAGCGCGCGAGGAGCGCGAGACGCTCCATTACGCCGAATCCATCGCCGAAACGGTCAAGCGCGCTATCGCCTGATCGGAGTCTCTGGCTGACGCGATGGCCGATTAAAGCGGCACCTTGTCTGCGACAAGGTGCCGCGCCTCGTTGTGCAGCCTCCCGATTCAGCCCTCAAAAGCCATCTGGCGGAACGATTTTTTTGCAGTTGGAGCAAACGTTCAACTGCTGGTTTCAGACGCCTTTCAAACGGTCGCGCACGTCTCTACGCGTCCGACCCCGCGAGTCCGCCAAACGCCCGCCCCACGGGCCGCCGCGCGCGCCAGCGCTGGCAGGCCGGATGCTATCGCACCTGAAGTAAGCACCTTCTTCATTCTTCCTCCGCCTTTCAGCCGGTAATCGTACTGTCACGACTGCTTCATGAATCGTCACGGTACTGTCACAAAGAGGCCCTATTCTTCGCCCTGTCGTTCATCCGCTCACACACTGGAGGTCTCATGAAATTGATGCAAACCGCGCTCGCTGGCGTTGCTGGCGCCCTCTTCGCGATGGCAGCCCACGCTGCTGACATCACTGGCGCGGGCAGCACCTTTGCAGCACCGATCTACACGAAATGGGCGGATGCCTATCAAAAGTCGGGCGGCGGCAAGGTGAACTACCAAGGCATCGGCTCGTCGGGCGGTATCAAGCAGATCG
>NZ_JAAGPR010000014.1 GCF_017104965.1 Paraburkholderia sp. Ac-20340 | reverse complement strand
CATCGCGCGCGGGCGAGTGAGCGCATAAAGCGGTATCCGCGACGCAGACGCAGCGGCCCTGAGTGGTCGCTGCGTCGTGATCGTTATTCAATCAGCGCAATCAGCGCAATCAGCGTAACCAGCGCAACGAGGTCAGCCATGCAGACTCCTCCCGACCGTCCGCTTGCCGGCATGCGCGCCCTGGTCACGGGCGTGGCGAACGCGGAATCGATCGCCTATGGCTGCGCGCGTGCGTTCGCCGAACTCGGCGCGGAACTCGCGCTCACCTATCTCAACGACAAGGCGAAGCCCTACGTCGAGCCGCTCGCGCAGGAGCTAGGCGCGAAGATGCTGCTGCCGCTCAATGTCGAAGACGACGCGCAACTCGAAGCCGTATTCGACGCGCTGCGCGAACAGTGGGGCTCGCTCGACATCATGCTGCATTCGATCGCCTACGCGCCGAAGGCGGACTTGCAAGGCGGTCTCCTCGACTCATCGGCGCAAGGTTTTGCTTACGCGATGGATGTATCGTGTCATTCGTTCATTCGGATGGCTAAGCGATCGGTGCCGCTGATGAATCACGGCGGCACGCTGTTCGCCATGAGCTATGACGGCGCGAATCGCGTCGTGCCGAACTACAACCTGATGGGGCCGGTGAAGGCGGCGCTGGAAGCGTCATGCCGCTATCTGGCCTACGAGCTCGGGCCGCTTGGCATTCGCGTGCATGCGGTGTCGCCGGGGCCGCTCAAGACGCGTGCGGCGTCCGGCTTGCCTGATTTCGACCGCATGCTCGCCGATGCGGTCGAGCGTGCACCGCTCGGCGAACTGGTCGACATCATGGATGTGGGCTACGCCACCGCCTATCTGGCGACACGCTACGCCCGCCGTCTGACCGGCAATACGGTCTATGTCGACGGCGGCGCGCACATCATGGCGTAGCGCTTTACAACCCACTCGGATCGGCCGGTTACCAGCGGTGGTAACCGTCGTCACGGTGATTATCCCAGCGGCGGTCGCCGCCCCAGCGATGATCGTCCCAATGGCGTTCGCGCCATTGATGTTCGTGCCAGCGGCGTTCCTGCCAGCGGCGATCGTCGCGCCAATCGACATAGGTCGGACCGTAGGCCGGAGCCGGCGCGGCATAAACCGGCATAGGCGCGCCGACATTCAATCCCACTGAAACACCCGCCGTCGCGGTTTGCGAAATGGCGAGAATCGTTGCGCCCGCACCCAATGCGGCGATGAGTTTCTTGTTCATTCGAGCCTCCTGGCGTTCGATGAATGGACGACTCCAATCTAGCGTGCCGCGGCGGGCTGTAAATTACGAATCTGCAACAATGATCTCGACATGAAGCAGATCAGTAAGGGATCGAAGACATTTGGAAGTGTCATGCGTCCCTATGTATTCAAGGCTGGGCGCGGCTTTGCGGGGATTCCGCGAAATCCCCGCGGGCGCGTGCGTTGAAGCAATTTTTTGCGCATTGCGGCAGTGCGTTACGAGTGGCTTTCATACAGAAAACGCAATAACCCGTAAATATCAGTAATAACAAGCGGCTCGCATGTAACCTTTGTAACGATCAAACACCCTAGACTCGCGCTTTAATGTGATGCGAAGCCGCCGGCTTCGCTTCGTTGCAAGGCAGAGCAATGGTTACCGAAGGCAACGCTACGCATTCGGCGCATGCAGATGTGCGCGAGCAGAGTGGCAGGCAAGTTGCGTGTGCAACTAAATCGCCAATAAAACGTGTCGGCAACACGTTTTTCAAGCTGCTTTATCGCTATACGCATACGCGCGCGTGGCGACATAACGAACGTCTCGCGCATGGCGTGGCGCTCGATCGCGACGCAGCAGGGCGTCTCACGGGCATGCGCATTCGCGGGCGCAAGATCGCGTGCGTGAACGATCTGCCCAATCTGCTCGCAGACACAAGCGAAGCCGCGCCCGAAACCCGCGAATGTCATTTGATCGCCACGGGTCCGTCGGTGAATGCCATCGATTACCGGGCACTGCCAATGGCACGCGTGCTCGGCGTAAATGGCGCGATTGCGCTGGCAGCGCAGCAAGGCGTGCGTTTCGACTATTACTGCATTGTCGATACGGGTTTCGTGCGCAACCGGCCCGATCTGGTCGAGCGCGTGATCAACGAGCCGCTCACCTTGTTCGCCACGCCGATCGTGCTCTGGCATATCGCCGAGCGTTTCGGGATCGAGCGCATCCGTTGTCGCGTATTTTTGCTCGACGACATGCTGTTTCCCGCCGGCCGTCGCGCGCCCTCGCCGCGCGAATTGCGCGCGCTTTACGACCCGCGCTCGCTCGCGCTTTTCGATACGCCGCAGCCGCTCGGTTTCAGTCTCGATGTGCGTCGCGGCGTATTCGACGGCCGCACGGTGGCGTACGCAGGCCTGCAAGTGCTGGCCGCGCTGGGTTTCAAGCGGCTTTATCTGCATGGCGTCGATCTGAGCGCCGCGAAACGCACGCCGCGTTTCTACGAATCGGCCACCGACATGCAGCCCAGTTATCTCGACGACAACTTCGCGGATTTCATCGAACCGTCGTTCCGTCATGCGGCCGCGCTGCTCGCACGGCGCGGCGTCGATGTGCGCAACCTCTCGCTGGACAGCGCGCTGGGCGACGATATTTTCCCCAAGCTGCGCTGGCAGACGCTCGTGCAGGCTGCCGCGAAGCGCGCGAGGGAAACGGGCCGCGCGCGGGCAGGCGCGGATCTGCGCGACGCCGTGCTGGCTTTCGCCTGAACGCCATGCGGGTCGTTCATCTTTCGAATACGCCGGTGGCGGGCAGTCCCGGCAACATCGTCGCGGCGCTCAACCGGCACACGGACATCGAAGCGCGCCACGTCGTTTTCAACACGCAGGCTTACGGCACGCGCACCTTTGCCGTCGATATCGACTGGCGCACGCAGCGCGACGAAGCGCTCGCGGCCATCGACGCCGCCGACGTCATCCATCTGCATCAGCATTTCGCCTTCGAAGAGACGTTCGGCGCCGATCTGCCGCGCCGTTTCGGCACGCGCAAGCTGATCCGCCAATACCACTCGGCGCCCGCGCTGTGGGCGAAGCACGATCGCGAACTGCTCACGCGCATCGTCACCGACCCGGTGCCGCAACTCGTGATCGCGCAAGGGCCCGAGCGCTACTATCCGTTCGCGCGCGTGGTGCCCAATCTCGTGCCGCTGCACGACGAACGCTACCGCCCCGCGCCGGAAGCCGATGACGGTCCGCCCATCGTCGTCTATGCGCCG
Organism: Paraburkholderia sp. Ac-20340; assembly: GCF_017104965.1. GTDB lineage: Bacteria > Pseudomonadota > Gammaproteobacteria > Burkholderiales > Burkholderiaceae > Paraburkholderia. Next base: position 183,077 of record NZ_JAAGPR010000014.1, on the reverse strand, counting down.
AGCGGCGGCGCGAGCGCCTGGAAAAAACGCTGGGAGACCAAGGGCGCGCCGCAGACGCTGGCGCTGCTGCGCCGTCTCGAACGCAAGGGGCTGTGCCGCTTGCGCGCGATCGTGAACACGCCGCATGACGAATGTTTGCGCCTGAAGCAGCACGCGGCGCTGGCTGTCGACGAATGCGTGACCGGGAACTATCACCTCAGCGGGCTCGAATCGCTGGCACAGGGCAAGCCGGTGGTCGGCCATCTGGATGCGCGCGTGCAGGCCCAATTGCGCGCGCTCACGGGCGCGGTGGAGTTGCCGTGGCTCGATGTGAGGCTGGAGGACGCGGAGCCCGTCCTGCGCTCGCTGCTGGGCGACAAACGGCTGCGCGACGAGATCGGCCAGGCGTCGCGCCGCTGGATGGAGACGTATTACGACGAAGCCACGCTCGTCGAGCATTATCGGCGTGCGTATTTCGATCTGTTCGAAGCGCCCGATAGTTTCGGCGTGGCGCGTTTCCAGTCGCACGCGGATCACTGGCGCGCCGTGGCGCTGCACGATCACGCCTGGGACGCGCGCCGGCGCGTGGGCACGCCATGGTGGCGTCAGGCCGCCGATGCGATCCGCAGCGCCGTGAAGGGCGTGCCGGTCCTGCGTTGAGCCGCGCACACCCATCTGCGCAGCAATAAAAAAGCCGGGACATGTCCCGGCTTTTTCGCTAACGAACGCAACGCGCTCTTACTGCACGCTCACCGCGCCAAAGTTCTGGCGGCCGAACGGACTGACCTGATAGCCGCTCACGTTGGTGCGCGTGATGGCCGAAGCGGTCGGATAGCCGAGCGGAATCCACAGCGCCTGATCGTGAATGATCTTCTGCGCGGCGTCGTAGAGCTTCGTGCGTTTCGCCTGATCGGCGCTCGCTTTGCCTTCGGTAATCAGCTTGTCGAGTTGCGGATCGCAGAAGCGCGCGAAGTTGATGCCCGATTGCACGGCATTGCAGCTAAAGAGCGGCGAGAGATAGTTGTCCGGATCGCCGTTATCGCCCGCCCAGCCCATGAAGAGCGTGTCGTGCTGGCCCTGCTTGGCTTCCTTGATCAGCTCGCCCCATTCGATCACCTTGATCTCCGCCTTCACGCCGATCTTCGCGAAATCGGCCTGCAGCAGTTCGGCGCCCGCGCGCGGGTTCGGATTGAGCACGCTGCCATTCGGGCGCACCCAGATCGTCGTCGAGAAGCCGTTGGGCACGCCGGCTTCGGCGAGCAGTTGCTTCGCTTTGGCGATGTCATGCGGATATGCCTGGATCGACTTGTCATAGCCCCAGGTGGTGGGCGGCCACGGGTTGGTCGCGGGCGTGGCGGTGTTGTCGAACACCGTCTTCAGATACGTCGTGCGGTCGAACGCGAGGTTCAGCGCCTGGCGCACCTTCGGGTTGTCGAGCGGCTTCTTCTGCGTGTTGAGCGCGACGAAAGCGGTCATGAAAGCGGGCGTCTGCACGACCTTGAGCGCCTTGTCGGTCTTCGCATCGGCGACGTCCTGCGGCTTGGGCGAGAGCGCAATCTGGCATTCGCCGGCCTTGACCTTCTGCGCGCGCACGGCGGCGTCGGGCGTGATCGCGTAGATCAGGCGATCGACCTTGGGCTTCGGCCCCCAGTAGCTCGGGTTCGCGTCATAGCGGATCACCGCGTCCCTGGTGTAGCTCTTGAGCGCGAACGGGCCGGTGCCCACGGGTTTGGCGTTCAGATCGACCTGTTTGCCCGCCTTGAGCAGTTGATCTGCGTACTCGGCCGAATAGATCGACGCGAAGCCCATCGATAGGATCGGCAGGAAGGTGGCGTTCGGCTCGTTGAGTTCGAACTTGATCGTGTTCGCATCGACCTTCGTGACCGACTTCACGAGCTTCGCGAGGCCCATCGACTGCGCGTGCGGGAAGCCGCTCGCGCCCGCTACCTTGTGCCACGGGTTGTTGTCGTCGAGCATGCGCTCGAAGGTGAAGACCACGTCGTCGGCGTTGAGCGTGCGCGTGGGCTTGAACCATTCGGTGGTCTGGAACTGCACGTTCGGGCGCAGATGGAAGGTGTAGGTGAGGCCGTCGCTGCTCACGTCCCACGATTGCGCGAGGGCGGGCACGACTTTTTTCTGCGCTTCGTCGTAGGACACCAGCGAGTTGAAGATCACGTCGGCGGAGGCGTTGGTCGTCACGAGCGAGTTGAACTGCACGACGTCGAAGCCGTCCGGGCTCGATTCCGTGCAGACCGTGAGCGGTTTCGCGAGCGCGGGCGTGGCCGCGCAGGCGAGGGCCGCGCAAAGCGCAGCGGCGAGCACGGGAGCGGGCGAGGTGAAGCGCATGGGATCTCCGTTGGTCCGTTTAGCCGGGTTTGGCGAGAGGTGACTGCGAAGGGCCGGGTTGCGCGCAGGCGGCTTCGGCGTGCCGCGCACGGGGCCCGATCGGGGAAAGCTTATCGAAGGGAAATTGCCCAGACAACAATTTAATCGGCATACCCATATAGGGTGCGATCGGGGCGGGGCGATTCAGGCGGAGCGTGCGGCCTGAAAGCGATGCGCGGCGCATGAGAAGCGCCGCGCTGCGCGAAAACGACTTTACTGCTCGACCGTGCGCGGCTTGCGCGGCGCGCGTTCGAAAGCGCGGTCGTAGAGCCAGCGCGGCAGGGCGCCGAGCAGGCTCGCGACCACCCGCATCGGCCACGGAAACACCGCGAAAGTGGTGCCGCGCGCGATGGCGTCGGCGGCGCGGGCCGCGAAGCGGTCGGCGTCCATCAGGAAGGGCATGCGGTACGGGTTCTTCGCGGTCATCGGCGTGCGGATGTAGCCGGGCGCGATCGTCACGACCGGCACCTTGAACGGCCGCATTTCCACGCGCAGCGCTTCGAGATAGGCGAACGCCGCCGCCTTCGACGCGCTGTACGCGCCCGAGCCCGGCAGTCCGCGCACGCCCGCCACGCTCGCGATGCCGACCAGCGTGCCGCGCTTCGCTTCGGCCATCGCCTGCGCGAACGGCTCGAAGGTGGCGACCATGCCGAAGTAGTTGGTGTCCATCACGTCGCGGAACGTGGACAGCTCGCCGTGACCGGTGAGCGCGCCGCGGCTCACGCCGGCATTGGCGATCACCACGTCGGGCATGCCGTGCTCCGCCACGAAGGCGAGCGCCGCGGCGGCGAGCGCCTCGGCGTCGCGCACGTCGGCGCTATAGAGCGAGATGGGATGTTGCGGATGGGCCGCGCGAAACGCTTCGAGCGCTTCCGTGCGGCGTGCGACCAGTCCGAGGATGGCGCCGCGCCGCACGTACTCGGCGGCGAGGGCGGCGCCGATGCCGCTCGACGCGCCGGTGATGAAAACCTTCAGGGCTTGAGTCATACCGGCGCGCGCGCTCACATCTTCTTCGCGCGGATCTGCGAAACGATGAAGTCCATCACCTGCAGCGTGGCGGGTTCGGCCTTGTCTTCGGAAACCTGCATCAGCGCCGGGCCGGTTTCATACTTGCCCTGGATCGCGATGGTCGGCACGCCGTCGATCTTGTACGCGTCGAGCATGCCCTTGTCGCGTTGCAGCGCGCTTTGCGTCGAGAACGAGTTGTACGCGTCCATGTACTTCTTCGCGTCGACGCCTTGCGTCGCGAGGAACTTGGCCTGGTCTTCCGGCGTGAGCAGGTAGTTCTTGTTCACGTGGATTTCGTGGAACACGGCCGGCGTGAGCTTCTGTGCGAGGCCCAGCGCGTCGAGCGCGTAGTACATCTTCGAATGCGGGACGAAATCGTCACGGAACGCGACCGGCACGCGCTTGAACACGACATCCGGGCCTTGCTTGGCGATCCAGCTTTCGAGGAACGGGTCGAATGCGTTGCAGTGCGGGCAGCCGTACCAGAAGAATTCGATCACTTCGATCTTGCCAGCGGGCACGTCGAGCGGCTGGGCCTGCTTGAGGACCGTGTATTCCTTGCCGGCCACGGGAGCGGCCGACGATGCGTGCGCCGCACCGGCGAGCATCGAGAGCGAGATCAGAAGCGTTCCGAGAATGCGTTTCATAGCGTGTTGTTCCAGTGAACAGGGCCGGCGGCGTCCGGCCAGGCTGCACGCCGGCGCGAGGCGCGCGGCGTGCGAATGTTGAGATTTGTGTCGAACGCGCGCGGCGTCCAGTCTTCGCGATTACTGCTTCGTGAAGCGGATGACGGCGGTATCGATCCCGGCATCTGACAGACGCTGACGGGTCGAGTTCATGTCGTCGAATTTCGAGAACGGCCCGATACGCACGCGGAAGTACGTGACGCCGCCTGCATCGCGCTGCGTGACCTTCGATTCGAAGCCCTGGAACGCGAGGCGCGCGCGCTGTTGTTCGGCATCGCCCGAGGTCTTGTACGCGCCCACCTGCAGGAAGTAGCCGGTGTTGGCGTCGCCCGCCGTCGGTGCGGCCGAACCCGGCTGCGCGGGCTTGGCGGCCGGCGCGGCGTTGTTGGCGGCGTTCGGCGTCTTGATCGGCTGATTGTTGGCGAACTGCTGGAGTGCCTGATTCGCCTGGCTCGACGGTTGCTGCTGCTGCGGCGGCTGCGGCTTTTTCGCGATGGTCGTGCCGGTGTCGCCGGTCGCGGGCTTCGGTGCGACCGCAACGCCGTTGTTCGCGGCTGCGTTGCCGTTATCGGTATTGCCCGGCGCGGTGTTGCCAGCATTGCCCGAAGGCGGCACTTCGACGATCTGCGGTTCGTCGAGCATGCCCGACGACTGCGACTGGTTCGTGGTCTGGCCCGGCGCCGTGTTGGGCGGCGTGCTCTGTGCGGCTTGCGGCGTGACCGGCTGGCCCGGCGACTTGCCCTGCAGCGGGCGATTCGGATCGAACTGCTCGCTCTGGCTGGCGTCGGAAGCGGCCGGCGGCGCGACCTTCGAGACGAACGGCGTGGGCGAGCGCGTGATGTAGAGCGCCACCACCACGGCGATCGCAAGGCCGACAATCAGGCCCAGCACGACGCCGAGAAACGTACCCCCGGACTGTTTCGACTGCGGTTTTATCGTGCGGCGCGCTTTTGCAATCGGTTGTGCCATCGTCTGAATCACCTGCAAACAAGAGTATTCCGGAATGGCGCGCCCAGGCGGGCACGCCCCAAACATGTCGTCATGCGTGTTGGACGGAGCGCCCGCGCGACGGCTGCCGCGCGGGCCGGCTGACGTAGCCGCTGGCCCAGTTACATGCGCTCGGGCGCCGAGACGCCGATCACGGCGAGGCCGTTCGCCAGCACCTGGCGCGTGGCCGCGAGCAGCGCGACGCGAGCATCGCGCACGGCGGCATCGTCCACGAGAACGCGTTCGGCATTGTAGAACGAGTGGAATTCAGCCGCGAGTTCGCGCAGGTAGAAGGCCACCGCGTGCGGTGCGAGTTCCGCGGCGGCATGCGTGAGCATGTCGGGGAATTCGGCGAGTTTCGCGATGAGCGCGAGGGCGCGCTCGCTCGACAGCGGCGAGAGATCGACCGTCGGCAGTGCGGCGAGGTTGCCGCCGTGCTTGCCTTGCCAGTCGCCGAGAATCGACGAAATACGGGCGTGCGCGTACTGCACGTAGTACACCGGGTTTTCGTCGTTTTCCTTCAGCGCGAGGTCGATGTCGAACACGAATTCGGTGTCGGCCTTGCGCGAGATGAGGAAGAAGCGCACAGCGTCGCGGCCGCGGCGGATGGTCGCTTCGTCGAGCAGATCGGGCGCGACTTCGCTGCCCGGATTCGCGCCGCCCGACCATTCGATCAGGTCGCGCACCGTCACGTAGCTGCCCGCGCGCTTGGAGATCTTCACTTCCTGGCCGTCGCGCATGACGGTGACCATCTTGTGCAGCACGTAGTCGGGGTAGCCCTTCGGAATGCCCACGCCCATGGCCTGCAGGCCCGCGCGCACGCGCGCGATGGTGCCGTGGTGATCCGAGCCCTGGATGTTGATGACCTTGGTGAAGCCGCGTTCCCACTTGGTGACGTGGTAGGCGACGTCCGGCAGGAAGTACGTGTAGGTGCCGTCGGACTTGCGCATCACGCGGTCCTTGTCGTCGCCGTAGTCGGTGGTCTTGAGCCACAGCGCGCCGTCCTGCTCGTAGGTCTGGCCCGAAGCGACCAGCGCCTCGACGGTCTTCTCGACGCGTCCTTCCGTGTACAGCGACGATTCCAGGTAGTAGCGGTCGAACTTCACGCCGAAGGCCTGCAGATCCAGATCCTGCTCGTGGCGCAGATACGCGACGGCGAAGCGGCGGATCGCTTCGAGGTTCTCGGGGTCTTTCTCGCCCGTGACGGGGTCGCCATCCTTGGCCGCGACGGTTTCGCCCGCGAGGTAATCGCGTGCGATGTCGGCGATGTATTCACCGTTGTAGGCGGCTTCGGGCCACTCGGCGTCGCCGGGCTTGAAGCCGCGGGCGCGCGCTTGCGTGGAGACGGCGAGGTTGCCGATCTGCACGCCCGCGTCGTTGTAGTAGAACTCGCGGTGCACGCCCCAGCCCTGCGAAGCCAGCACGTTCGAGATGGCGTCGCCGAGCGCGGCCTGGCGGCCGTGACCGACGTGCAGCGGACCCGTGGGGTTGGCCGACACGAACTCGACCAGCACGTGCTTGCCGGCGTCGCGCTGCGACTGGCCGAACGCGGCGCCTTCGGCGAACACGGCGTTCAGGACCGAGCGCTTGGCTTCGGCGCTCAGGCGCAGGTTGATGAAGCCGGGACCGGCGACTTCGGCGTCGGCGATCAGGCCGGCTGCGGCGGGCAGCGCCTTGACGGTATCGACGATCTGCTGGGCCAGCGCGCGCGGGTTGGCGCGCAGCGGCTTGGCGAGCTGCATCGCCACGTTGCAGGCGACGTCGCCGTGCGCGGCGACCTTCGGGCGCTCGAGCGCGATGGCGGGCACGACGAATGCGGCTTCGGTGGCGCCTTCGGTGGCCTTCGCCACCTGGGCGACGGCGTCGGCGAGCAGAGTCTCCAGGGTGTGTTTCTGTGCGGGCAGCATGCTTGTTGCAGGTCCTGTGCGGGTAGTTGGGTGCGGGGCCGGCCGCGTGGTCGCGGGTGCGGCGCTTGCCGTCGAATTCGGGTGCGGGCGGGCTTTGCGAGCGCGCGAGGCGTGCGCCAGCGATGGCGCTGCGGCCTGACGGGCGGGCGTGCCGCGCCCTGCGGGTAATTCCGTTCAGACGGATTTTAGCAGGTGCTAATATGTGAAATGAGAAGCCCGGCAAGCGCGGCCGCCCGGCTCCTTGCAGCATTGGGCTCGCCGGTTGCGCGCAGGCCTGCGGTCACGGGCCGCGCGAGCGTCCGGCTCGAACGCGCTCATCTTAGAAAATCAAAAGGGAACAGACATGCTGGTTACTTTCAAATGCCACGCGTCGCCGGACGTGCTGATGCTCGACAGCCTCGCTCAATATCTCCTCGGCATCATCGGCAAGCGGCTGGGCGAGCGCGGCGTCATCATGCACGACGAACTCGACACCGCCATCAGCAAGCTCGAATCGGCCATCGCCGTGGATAAAAAAGATCGCGCCGAGCACGAAGGCCATTTCCACGAAGGCGAAGAAGGCCGCGAGCCGCATGAACTGCCGCCGGGTCTTGCCCAGCGCGCGTTCCCGTTCCTCGACATGCTGCGCGCGGCGAAGAAAGAAGACAACGACATCATGTGGGGCGTCTGAAGCGCGCCGCCACTGAAACCGGCCAGCAGTAAAACAAAGAGCCCGCATCGTCTGCGGGCTCTTTTGCATGGCGTGGCCAGTTTGCCCTTCAGTTCGTGCTTACTGGCTGGCTGCCATCGGCTCGGCCGGTTGCGCGGCGGATGCGGCACCCTTCTTGACCTTTTTCTTCTTCGGCTTCTTCACGTGCTTTTCGGTGGGCGCCGAATACGACGACACCGCGCTGGACTCGTGCGGCGCCGAGGCCGGCTGGGCGAACGACGGCTGCGCGAGCGCAGCGACGCCGAAGGCGGTCAACATCAACATCAGCTTCTTCATACGATTGTTCTCCGTCGAGGTTGCTTCGAGTTTGCTCTTCGATCTGGCTTTTTAAGGACTTGCTGATGAGAACCGGCGCGGCGCCGGAACGGGCCGCCGCGTGCGGCTCTGGGTGATGCGCGGCCATCTTACAAAGCCGAAAAATTCCGTGCGCGAAATATTCAGGCTAGCGGATGGCGTATGTCGGGAATGTTGCGTCGATGCGTCGGGCCGTTGCGACGATGCACGGCCCGACGGAGATGGAGCAGGGTGAACGCAGGCGCGAGTGCGCCCGCGCGGGTTACAGCAGCGGCGCGAGCGCGCGGCGCGCGTCGTCGGCGGACAGCGCCATGCGCTGCGCGAAATCGGCGAGCTGATCCTGGCCGATCTTGCCGACCGAGAAATACGTGCTGTCCGGGTGCGCGAGGTAGAAGCCCGACACGCTCGCCGCCGGCAGCATCGCCAGCGATTCGGTCACGCTCATGCCGATCTCGTTCGCCTGCAGCACGTCGAACATATCGCGCTTGACGAGGTGGTCCGGGCAGGCCGGATAGCCCGGCGCCGGACGGATGCCCGCGTACTTCTCGGCGATCAGCGCGTCGTTGTCGAGCGTTTCGCTGGCCGCGTAGCCCCAGAGGTCGCGGCGCACGCGCGCGTGCATGGCTTCGGCGAAGGCTTCCGCAAAGCGGTCGGCCAGCGCCTTGAGCATGATCGCGCTGTAGTCGTCGTGATCCTTCTCGAACTGCGCTTCCTTCACGTCGACGCCAATGCCCGCCGTGACCGCGAACATGCCGATGTAATCGGCCTTGCCCGAATCCTTCGGCGCGATGAAGTCGGCGAGCGAGCGGTTCGGGCGCATCACGCCATCCACGACCGGACGCACCGACTGCTGGCGCAGATTGCGCCAGGTCATGGCGACTTCGGTGCGCGTATCGTCGGTGTAGATCTCGATGTCGTCGTCGTTGACGGTGTTGGCGGGCAAGAGCGAAATCACGCCATTCGCCTGCAGCCAGCGGCCCTGGATCAGACGCGAGAGCATCGACTTCGCATCCGAAAACACCTTGCGCGCCGATTCGCCGACGATCTCGTCGTTGAGAATCTGCGGATACGGACCAGCGAGATCCCAGGTCTGGAAGAACGGACCCCAGTCGATGTACTGCGCCAGATCGTTCAGATCGTAGTTCTTGAACACGCGGCGGCCGATGAACTTCGGCTTCACGGGTTCGAAGCCCGACCAGTCGATCTTCGTCTTGTTGGCGCGCGCCTCTTCGAGCGTGACCATGGGCAGCGCCTTCTTGTTGGCGTGCTGGTCGCGGATGCGCTCGTAATCGCTCTTGAGTTCGTCGATGTACTTCGTCGCGCCTTCGTCGGACAGCAGGCTCGATGCCACCGACACCGAACGCGACGCGTCCGGCACGTACACAACCGGGCCTTCGTAGTTCGGCGCGATCTTCACGGCCGTGTGCACGCGCGAGGTGGTCGCGCCGCCGATCAGGAGCGGAATCTTCTTCACGCGGAAGTAATCGTCGCGCTGCATTTCGCTGGCCACGTAGGCCATCTCTTCGAGCGACGGCGTAATGAGACCCGACAGACCGATGATGTCCGCGCCTTCGACCTTCGCCTTCGCGAGAATCTCGTTGCACGGGACCATCACGCCCATGTTGACCACTTCGAAGTTATTGCACTGGAGCACCACCGACACGATGTTCTTGCCGATGTCGTGCACGTCGCCCTTCACGGTGGCGATGACGATCTTGCCCTTCGCGCGCACGTCCGCGCCCGATTCGGCCAGCAGACGCTTTTCTTCCTCGATGAACGGGATCAGATGCGCGACCGCCTGCTTCATCACACGCGCCGACTTCACCACCTGCGGCAGGAACATCTTGCCCTGACCGAACAGGTCGCCGACGATGTTCATGCCGTCCATCAGCGGGCCTTCGATCACGTTGATCGGGCGGCCGCCGTCACCCATGATCTTCGCGCGCGCTTCTTCGGTATCGTCGACGATGAAGTTGGTGATGCCGTGCACGAGCGCGTGCGCCAGACGCTTCTCGACCGGCTGGTTGCGCCATTCGAGGTTTTCTTCTTTCTTCGCCGCGCCGGTCTTGAACTTGTCGGCGATTTCCAGCAGACGGTCGGTGGCGTCGTCGCGGCGGTTGAGCACCACGTCTTCCACGCGCTCGCGCAGTTCGGCGTCGAGATCGGCATACACGCCAAGCTGGCCGGCGTTGACGATGCCCATATCCATGCCCGCCTGGATGGCGTGGTAGAGGAATACGGTGTGGATCGCCTCGCGCACCGGATCGTTGCCGCGGAACGAGAACGACACGTTCGACACGCCGCCGCTGATCTTCGCGTGCGGCAGGTTCTGCTTGATCCAGCGCGTGGCGTCGATGAAGTCCACCGCGTAGTTGTTGTGCTCCTCGATCCCCGTGGCGACCGCGAAGATGTTCGGATCGAAAATGATGTCTTCGGGCGCGAAGCCGACTTCGTTCACCAGCACGTCGTACGAGCGTTTGCAGATCTCGGTCTTGCGCTGGAAGGTGTCGGCCTGGCCGGTTTCGTCGAAAGCCATCACGACGGCCGCCGCGCCATAACGGCGGATCAGCTTCGCGTGGTGGATGAACGGCTCTTTACCTTCCTTGAGCGAGATCGAATTGACGATGGCCTTGCCCTGCACGCACTGCAGGCCCGCTTCGATCACATCCCACTTCGACGAGTCGATCATGATCGGCACGCGCGCGATGTCCGGCTCGGAGGCGATCAGATTCATGAAGCGCACCATCGCCGCCTTGGAGTCGAGCATCGCCTCGTCCATGTTGACGTCGATGATCTGCGCGCCGTTTTCGACCTGCTGGCGCGCGACGGCCAGCGCCTCGTCGAACTGGCCGTTGAGAATCATGCGCGCGAACGCCTTCGAGCCGGTCACGTTGGTACGCTCGCCGACGTTGATGAAGAGCGTGCCGTCGGTGACGTTGAAGGGTTCGAGGCCGCTGAGGCGCAGGGTATGGTCAGTCATGGTCGTTGGGCGATCAAAGGGGTTGCAGGGCGGTCAGTTTGTCGAACCATTGGCCGAAATGCGGACAAGCCGCGCGGATGGTGGCCAGTCCAATGCGTTTGGCGATGACCGGGCCGTGCGTTGTTTTCTTGTATGACGGTTTGAGCAGATTCATGAGTCGCTTCGACGGCGCGGTCGTTGGCGAGTCGTTGATATGCTCGGGATTTTCGTATTCTTCGCGCACGCGCTTGAGATCGCTGCAATACTGCGCCCACTCGGGACGAGTCGCGCTGATCTGGCGAACGTCGCTGAACAGCAGCGTTTCGAATTCGTGCGGCTGGACGTGCGGGATAAACCGTTCGCGCCGGCAACCGCTGTGCGCCACGATGTCTTCGTGCAAATGATGTTCGATGCGTCGTGCTCGCGATGCCGGCGGGTGTTGGCGGGACTGCGCGAAGTCCGCAAACGACGGGCCCAGGCCGTAGAGGTCGAACAGCGTGCTCACATAGGTGTCGCTGCGCTGACCGAGAATGTCGCGAAGATTCTTTCTCACGCGGTCCAGATTGAGCGCGCCGCCCCGTCCGGTTCTGGACGACTTGACGGTTTGTGCGTGGACGAAAATGCTTCGCGCCGCCAGTTCGGGCGCCAGCACTTCGCGAACGAAAACTTCCTCGGTTTGACCTTCGCCGAGAATGACGAGATTCACCATTACGCAGGTCTCCCGCCGAGCACGTTCATTTCCCACAGTTCGCCGAGCGAATAGTTTTCCAGCCAGGTACCCAGTTCTGCTTCGTCGAGGCGCCTGAACGTCGAGGCATTGTCCTGCCGGTCGACAACGACGATGTCTTCGGGTTTGAGGCAACTGAGCAAGGGCACTGACTGCGTCGCCACAATCAACTGCACCTGCTCTGCGGCCAGTTCCAGCAGGTCGGCGAGAATGTTGATCGCAAACGGATGCAGGCCGAGTTCCGGTTCGTCGAGCAGGATGACGGGCGGCATCAGTTCGACGGGCTGTTGCAGCAGCGTGGCGAGGCAGATGAAGCGCAGCGTGCCGTCGGACAGGATGTGCGCATTGAACGAGGCATCAGGATTGCCCCTTTCGGTCCATTCGAGTTCGACCGTCGCGGGGTTGCCTTCGCGATAAACGAAGTCGTCGAAGAAGGGCGCAACCAGGCGGATCGATTCGACGATCGCACGGTAATGGCCTTCGTACTGTTCGCGCAGCATGCGCAGGAACGGCGCGAGGTTGGCCGCGTCGTTTTTCAGACGCAGGTTGTCGTTCCTCGCGTGGATCTGCTTGACCGTTGCCAGGTCACTGGTGTCGTGGAAGTGGTAGACACGAATACGGTCGATTGGCGGGATCGTCCGCGCCATGTCGTCGAATTCGCAGCCTTTGTCCTGCACGATTTTTTTAAGCTCGGGAAGCGCCGATTCGTAGACGCTGGGGCTGACGAGCGGCATGCGCTGCGAGCCTGGAAACTGGACACCTTCCTGTGCGAAAACCAGTCCGTTTTCCTTGTTGCTGTCGAGCGTGAAGTCGTAACGGCCGAAGTCGTCGCTGAATTCGATTTCCCCGCTCGCCTGACGGGTCATTTTCCGTCCGTAGCGCAGGATGAAATCAGCGCCCCCCTGCTTGCCGACATAAATCCGGAACCGCTGCCCATACATCTCCGCCAACATCCGGAAAAAGCTGATGAAGTTCGACTTGCCGGAGCCATTGGCGCCAATCAGCACGTTCAGATCGCGGAGCTCGAACTCGCGCAATTCGCGTATCGACTTGTATCCTGCGATGGTGAGCTTGCTGATGGCAGGCATGTTCTGATTTCCCGTTACGGCATGCAACACGGCAGACTCCTTGCGCAGTGGTTTGCATGCCAGTTTGTGCGATGCCCGAACTCACGTCATCTGGCCGAATGGCCAACGTTTACTCAGACATCGCTGTCAGCTCAGGCGGCGTCGCGATACTGCCCGGGCCAGCGGCGCGGCTTGATTTCGGCGAGCGCCTTTGCGATTGCGGCGATGTGCTCGGGCGTCGTGCCGCAGCAGCCGCCGGCGACGTTCACGAGACCCGCCGAAGCGAATTCCTTGAGCAGCGCGGAGGTATCCGCAGGCGTTTCGTCGAAGCCGGTATCGCTCATCGGGTTCGGCAGGCCGGCGTTCGGATAGCACGACACGTAGGTATCGCAGAGCTTCGCGAGTTCGGCGATATACGGGCGCATCAGCGCCGCGCCCAGCGCGCAGTTCAGGCCAAAGGTGAGCGGCTTCGCGTGACGCAGCGAGTTCCAGAACGCCTCGACGGTCTGGCCCGAGAGAATGCGGCCCGAGGCGTCCGTGACGGTGCCCGAGATCATGATCGGCAGGTTCTCGCCGGTATCCTCGAACAACTGGTCGAGCGCGAACAGCGCGGCCTTGGCGTTGAGCGTGTCGAAGATCGTCTCGACGAGGAACAGGTCGCAGCCGCCGTCCATCAGCGCCTTGGCCTGCTCGTAGTAGGCGCGGCGCAGTTCCTCGAAGCTCACGTTGCGCGCGCCCGGGTCGTTCACGTCGGGCGAGATGCTGGCGGTCTTCGGCGTCGGGCCGATCGCGCCGGCGGCGAAGCGCGGCTTGTCCGGCGTCGAGTACTTGTCGCATGCGGCGCGCGCGAGCTTCGCCGATTCGATGTTCATCTCGATGGCGAGTTCGCCCATGCCGTAGTCGTCCTGCGCCACCGTGGTCGCGCCGAACGTGTTGGTTTCGATGATGTCCGCACCGGCGGCCAGATACTGCTCGTGAATTTCGCTGATGATCTGCGGCTGCGTGAGCGAGAGCAGTTCGTTGTTGCCCTTGATGTCGCGCGGGTAATCCTTGAAGCGTTCGACGCCGCCTTTGCCCCGATAGGCGGCTTCGTCGAGCTTGTAGCGCTGGATCATCGTGCCCATCGCCCCGTCGAGGATCACGATGCGCGAGGCAAGCAGCGCGGGCAGCGAGGCTGCGCGCGTGTACGGCGTGGCTCCAGAGGACGTTCCAACTGGGCGCGTAGCGTGTTCGGCGGGCTGGTTCATGGATGATGGGCGGGCTTAAGCGCCGGTCGAGCTGGGAAACCCAATATTGTATCCGCAGCAGGGGCCGGGCGCTGGCGTGGGCGTTGTAGCGGCGTCACCAGGCGCGCCGGGTTTGCCGTCCGCCAGGAAAAAGAAAACCCCGCGCGGCGCGGGACCGGGCGGGGTTTCCTGAGCTGGGGCGCCGCCAGGGGTGCCGGCGGCGCGTGTTCTACGGCAGATTGGACGACAGTGGGTATGACGGGTTGACCGACAGGTGGAACTGCGGGAGCGGAGCCGTCCTGCGCTTGCCGCCACGTATCAATGCAGCACAACGGGTTGCTGCATGAGGCTGTCGAACTGTCCGAGGAATTCGTCCACCTCGTCGAGCGACTGCTCTTCATCCATCAGCTTCTGCACGTCTTCGCGAAAACGTGCCGCCATCACGCCGTCGATAAACAGTTCACGCCGCGCATTTTTGTCGACGATTTCGTAGCCTCCAGAGCGCATGGCGACGTGACCGTCCTGCGGGGGAAACTCGACAACGCAATAGTTGGGACTGTTGTAGATCATCTGCATGGCGACACTCCTTTTTCCTGTGCTCCCTCACTGCTCATGTCGATAAATGGAGCGTTCGATCTGGAATTCAAGGGGTGGGTCCCGCATCACCTCTTTTTCGGACTGCTCTCCCTTTATTGCCCTTTATTGCCCTTCTGTTGCCTGGTGCCTTGCTCGTGCTGCTCTTCGGTGCTGCCTGGGGTACTACGGATTCCGTTGCGTTCCGGATGCAGTTTCTGGCGCAAATCGGATGCATATTTCAGTGCAATTCCTGCTGCAAGCTTTAGACCCGCTGGCGCAGAAACGTTTCGAGCAGGGCCGCAAACCCATGCGATTCTTCTACCGGGGCCAGATGTGCTGCGTCGAGCGTTTCGAAACGTGCTTCCGGGATGGCGTTCGCCATGGCTTCGGTGAGCGCGGGCGGCGTGCCACTGTCGAGTCGTCCTGCCACGGCAAGCGTCGGCACGCGCAACTGCGCGAGTCGTTCGTGAACGTCGAAGTCGCGCAGCGCTTCGCAGGCGCGCGCGTAGCCTTCGGCAGGTGTCCGTAATAACACGTCGCAGGTTTGCGCGACCGTATCGCGATTCGTGCGACGGAAGTCCGGTGTGAACCAGCGCGCCATCGTCACGTCGGCGAGTGCGGCCGTGCCTTCGCGGCGCACGAGCGCGGCGCGTTCGTTCCATGTCTCGCGCGCGTCGGGCGAGGTGCGGCTGGCGGTGTCGCAAAGCGTGAGCGAGAGCACGCGCGAACCCGCCGTGCTGGCATGACGCGCGTGATCGAGCGCGAACTGCTGCGCGATCATGCCGCCCATCGACATGCCGACGATATGCGTCTTCTCGATGTCTTTTGCATCGAGCAGGGCGGAAAGATCGGCGGCGAGTTCCTTGAAGCCGAACGCGCTGGTCGACACGGCGCTCGCACCGTGTCCGCGCACGTCGTAACGCAGGACGCGAAAACGATGCCGGAAATGTCCGGCGAGCGTGTCCCACACGGTAAGGTCGCCACCGAGCTGATGAATGAACGTCAGCGCGGGGCCGCCGCTGCGGTCTTCGAAGACGTAGCGCGTATCGATGCCATTGACAGTCGCTTGCATGCGTTCCTCCTTGGCCGATACGGTCGGGAGTCAGGCTGGTTGCGAGGTGCTGCGTGGACGTCGTGCGGTTGTCGCAAGCCGCGCGCCTGAAAGGCGCAGGGCCGGTATTTTGTGCAGCCGGGGTGTCCGGTGCGGTGCGTGGCTCGAGCCTCCTGCGAACGCTTTCCTCTGTTCTTTTTTGTGCTCGTCTCGTGCCGCGCGCGCATTCGATTCAGGCCGGATGCAACCTGGATACAGGGCGCTTCGATGATTTTCAGTATGCGCTATTTCGCGCAAACGTGCGGTCTGAATGGCCGTTTTGTTGGCTCGCACGCGCATTCGTTGCGCGCCAGTGTGCGGCAGGGCGCTTATGGGTGCATCGGTGCGTCGGCGGGCGGTGCGGGCAGGGGTTCCGGCGCGGTTTCGGGTACGGACTCGGGCGCAGGTTGAGCGGCGGACGGTTCGGCGGTTGGCGCGGGGACGCTCACGCTCGCGCTCGCGGCCGTCGGCGCCGATGCAGGCTGATTCGTCATGTCATTCGACGCATCGTCGGAGGCACCCGACACCTTCGGCACACTCAACGCGCCGTGCCAGAGCAGTTCCACTTCCGTGCCGTTCGGTTCGGTCTGCACGAGACGTACCGGCAGCCAGCCCAGCGACGGCGCGAGCCACACGTCGATGCGCCGCTTGTCGCCGTCGTGGCGCGGCAGGCGCATGAAATGGCGCGCGCTCACGAAGCCTTGATCCGTGCGCACGGTTTCATCGCCGATGGTGGTGATGGGCCAGGTCTCGCCGCTGTCGTTATCGGCGACATAGAACTCGCGCGTCACGCCCGGCTTGTAGGTGTCGGGGTCGCCGCGCACGAGGCTCGCGAGCTGCATGACCATGCTGAAGCGGTCTTGCGCGCCGTCGGGCAGCGCGAGCGAATTCGGCGTGCGCGTGAAAACGATCTGCTTGTCGTTGCGATTGAAGACGGTGAAATCGGCGGGACGGCGGCCGCGTTTTTCGATGTACTGATCCGGCGCGAGCCCGAACGCATCGACGTGACCACGGCTCGTCCAGCTGAATGTGCCGACGAAAGGCAGCGGAATCGAGACCACCATCTCGTAGTGCTGGCCGTCGCTTTTCCAGTGAATCGTGCCGGGTTCGTTACGCGCGCCGTTGAAGAAGGTGTCGTATTTGAGTTCGCCCGACGGCGGCACCTGGAATTTGACGCCGTGCGAAACCTGGGCGGCCGGAGCTGCCGGCGTGTTGCCGTTGCCGGGCGCGGCCGCCTGCGAGGCGCCGCTGGCTCGCGCCGATGCCGATGCCGCAGCGTCCGACGCTTCAGGCGCCGATGCCGCCTCTTCGGGTGCCGCAGCAACTTTCGGATGCGCCACGGGCGGCGTGATCGCTTCAAGCGTATGCGGCGGACTCGGCGCGCGTTTGGGGCGCGCGGGCGCGGCCGGTTTTTCGGCGGGTTTCGCAGCGGGTGCGGCGGGCTTCGCCTGCTGCTCGATGCGCTCGGGCGTGAGCAAACGTATCTGCACGGGCACGTGTTTGGGCGCGACCGGCTGCTGCGGGCCGTGATGGCGCTCGAACCATTCGGCCGCGAGCCAGTGCAGCAGCGTCACCGCGACGAACACGGCCAGCCAGCGCCAGGCGCGCGGGCGGCGCGGCGTAGTGGAAGCGTTTCTATCGGCGGTGGGAGTGGACATCGGGTTCGGTCTGAGGCCTTCGGGCCGGATCGCGGATAAACGCTACTGTGACACGTCGCGCCTTACCCTTGCAGAACCAACGCACCAACGCGATCGTCAGCGCGCCACAGGGC
This sequence comes from Paraburkholderia sp. Ac-20340, assembly GCF_017104965.1. GTDB lineage: Bacteria > Pseudomonadota > Gammaproteobacteria > Burkholderiales > Burkholderiaceae > Paraburkholderia. The sequence continues at coordinate 165,706 of NZ_JAAGPR010000014.1, read as the reverse complement.
TGTACCCCAATTCGTACGAAAGCTTTTGCGCGCACTCGCGCAAGGCCGTATCGACGCTGCCGTGCCAGTCGCTGTCGAACGCGCCTTCATGCCCGAGCGCGATGAGACCCAGCGCGAGATCGCCGCTCGCGTCGAACACCGGCGTGCAGAACGCGTGGATGGTCGGCAGCAGCATGCCTTCGACGCGCGCCGAGCCATGCTTGCGAACCTCGGCGAGCGTGTCTTCGAGCGCTTCGGCGGTGCGCGGCGTCGAACCCCACGCGTAATGCTGCGCGCTGGCCAGTTCGCGCTCGATCATCGGCGCGGTCTTGCCGCGCGGCAGGTAGGCGGCGAACAGCAGGCCGGTCGCGGAACTGAGCATCGGCATGACGTCGCCGAGTTTGAGCGAAGCCTTGGCCGGATGGCTCGATTCCATCCAGTGCACGACCGTCGGCCCCTGGTTGCCCCACACGGCGATGCCCACGGTGATGTCGAGCCCATCGCGCAGTTCGGCCAGCGCGATGCGCGCCAGCTTCACGCCGTCCACGCGCGCGAGGCGCGCAAGACCCAGTTGCAGCGCGAAGCCTCCCAGTTCGTAGCGCCCCGACACAGGGTCCTGCGCCACCACGCCCAGACGCAGAAAGCTCACCAGATAGCGGTGCGCTTTGGCCGGGCTCATGCCCGCGCGCTGTGCTAGATCGCGCAGCATCATGGCGCGCGGTTCGTGGGTGAGCACGTCGAGCAGGCGAAAGCCCACTTCGATCGACTGGATGCCCGAGCGCAGCTTTTCTTCGCCGCTATCGTTCGGTTCGTTTGGCTCATTCGAATCGTCGATATCCACGGTTTCGTCGATGGATTCAGCGGCGGAAGGGGACGATGAAGCAGTGCGGTTGGACGGCGGCATAAAGAGCGTGGAGAGAGCGATCGGCGAGCGTTCGGATCGGCAGGTTCGGGATGGCGCGCCGCTTCCCTTGGGTCGCGCCGATTCACCATCGTAGAATACATTTCCTCTATCGTCATCCACGCCTCATTCCATGAAACTCGCCACGCTCAAGGACGGTACCCGCGACGGCCAGCTGATCGTCGTTTCCCGCGACCTGCGCAGCGCCGCCATCGCCGATGCGATCGCGCCCACGCTGCAACGCGTGCTCGACGACTGGCGCTTCTACGCGCCGCAACTGATCGACCTCTACGACGCGCTCAATCACGGCCGCGCGCGCAACACGTTCAGCTTCGACGCGCGCGATTGCATGGCGCCGCTGCCGCGCGCCTATCAGTGGGCCGACGGCTCGGCCTACGTGAACCACGTCGAACTCGTGCGACGCGCGCGCGGCGCGGAAATGCCGCCCGAGTTCTGGACCGATCCGCTCATGTACCAGGGCGGTAGCGACGACTTCATCGGCGCAACCGACGACATCGTGTGCGCATCGGAAGCGTTCGGTATCGATTTCGAGGCCGAAGTGGCCGTCATCACTGGCGACGTGCCGATGGGCGCGAGCGCCGACGAAGCGCTCAAGGCCGTTCGACTGGTCGCGCTGGCCAACGATGTGTCGCTGCGCAATCTGATTCCCGCCGAACTGGCCAAGGGTTTCGGCTTCTTCCAGAGCAAGCCGGCGACATCGTTTTCGCCGGTCGTCGTCACGCCCGACGAACTGGGCGAGCACTGGCGCGAAGGCCGCGTGCATCTGCCGATGCTGGTCTACTGGAACGGCAAGAAAGTCGGCCAGCCGGACGCGGGCACGGACATGGTGTTCCACTTCGGCCAGTTGATCGCGCACGCGGCGAAAACGCGTAATCTGCGTGCGGGCGCGATCGTCGGCTCGGGCACGGTGTCGAACAAGGACGCGAAGCGCGGCTATTGCTGTATCGCCGAGAAACGCTGCCTCGAGACGATCGAGCACGGCGAGCCGCGCACGGAGTTCATGAAGTTCGGTGACAGCGTGAAGATCGAGATGCTCGACCCGGCCGGGCAGTCGATTTTCGGTGCGATCGATCAGGGCGTGTCGGCTCTGTCGGACGCGCAGTAATCCGCGCAGTCGGTCGCGCAGCAGGTCGCGCTTAAGGCCGCACAATCAGGCCGCTCACCAGGCCGCAAAAAAGGGGTTTCGCCGGATGCCGCACTGCCGATGTGCGGCTACACTGGCGAACGCGCGGGGCGCGTCGTTGAAAAGCGGCGCTGCCACGCCTTCGAAGCCGTACGCAGAATACGCTCGCCCCAAACGAAAGGGAGACACCATGCAGTCCTCTCGCACGCGCCGACGTTGCCCGCAACGCCGCGCCGCAGTCACGCTTTTCGCTTGCTTGTTCGCTTCGCTTTCCGCTTTATTCGTTCCCACGCTTGCCTTGGCGCAGATCAAGATCGGCCTCGTGCTTTCGCTGACCGGGCCTGCTGCGTCGCTAGGCATGCCGGCGCGCGACACCGTGGCGATGCTGCCCACGCAGATCGCCGGCCAGCAGGTGCAGTACATCGTGCTCGACGATGCGTCCGATACCACGCAGGCCGTGCAGGACACGAAAAAGCTGATCGACGAAGAAAACGTCGATGCCGTAGTCGGTTCCTCGATCACGCCCAACACGCTGGCGATGCTCGACGTGATCGCGCAAGGCGAGACGCCCGCGATCTCGCTGGCTTCATCGGCGAAAATCATCGAGCCCGTCGACGACAAGCGCCACTGGATGTTCAAGACGCCGCAAACCGACGCGATGATGGCCGGCGCCATCGTCGAGCACGCCAGCGCGCACAAGGTCAAAACGATCGCCTATATCGGTCAGGCCGACGCGCTGGGCGAAACGTTTTACGCCGAAGTCGCGAAGGCCGCGCAGGCGCGCGATATCAGGATCGTTGCGAACGAGCGCTTTAACCGCACGGACCCGAGCGTGACGGGGCAGGTGCTGAAGATCGTCGCCGCGCAGCCCGATGCGGTGGTGGTGGGCGCGGCCGGCACGCCCGCCGCGCTGCCGCCGAAGGCGCTCAAGGAGCGCGGCTACAAGGGCCTCGTCTATCACAATCATGGCGTGGGTAATCGCGATTTCCTGCGCGTGTGCGGCGCCGATTGCAACGGCACGTTCCTGCCCGCGAGCCCCGTGCTGGTCGCTGCGCAACTGCCTGACGATCGCCCGGAACGGCGTCTCGCGCTCGACTATATTTCGCGGTACGAAGCACGTTACGGCGCGGGTTCCGTGTCGGCGTTCGGCGCTTATACGTGGGATGCGGGGCTGCTGCTCGGCAGCGCGGTGCCGGTCGCGCTCAAGAGCGCGGCGCCGGGCACGAGCGCGTTTCGGCGCGCGCTGCGCGACGCCCTCGAAGCGACACGCGGCCTGCACACGACCAACGGCATCATCAATATGAGCGCCACGGACCATCTGGGCCTCGATGCGCGTGCGCGCGTGATGGTCGAGATCCGCGACGGCAAGTGGGTTTATCAGCCGCATTGAATGCGCATTATGGAAATAAAGGAGACAGCGCCCATGAACGATCCCTACTACGCCCGTTATCACGCCCTGCGCGTGCGGCGCCACGAACACGGCATCGTCGAGATCGTGATGAGCGGCGAGGGCGCCAACAAGAGCGCGCTCGCCACCGCCGATGCCAACATGCATCGCGAACTCGCGGAAATCTGGCGCGACGTGGACCGTGATCCCGATGCGCGCGTCGCGGTGATTCGCGGCGAGGGCAAGGGCTTTTCGGCGGGCGGCGATCTCGCGCTCGTCGAGGACATGGCGCAGCATTTCGACGTGCGCGCACGCGTCTGGCGCGAGGCGCGCGACCTCGTCTACAACGTCATCAACTGCAGCAAGCCGATTGTTTCGGCGATGCACGGGCCGGCCGTGGGCGCGGGACTCGTCGCCGGTCTGCTCGCCGATATTTCGATCGCCGCGAAAACGGCGCGCATCATCGACGGTCATACGCGGCTGGGCGTGGCGGCGGGCGATCATGCGGCGATCGTCTGGCCGCTGTTGTGCGGCATGGCGAAGGCGAAGTACTACCTGCTGCTGTGCGAGCCGGTGAGCGGCGAGGAGGCGGAGCGCATCGGCCTCGTGTCGCTGGCCGTCGATGAAACCGATCTTTTGCCCAAGGCCTTCGAAGTGGCCAAACGCCTGGCGAACGGTTCGCAGACGGCGCTGCGCTGGACCAAGTACGCGCTCAACAACTGGCTGCGTCAGGCGGGGCCGACATTCGATGCGTCGCTGGCGCTGGAATTCATGGGCTTTTCCGGGCCGGATGTGCATGAAGGCGTGAAGTCGCTGCGCGAGCGTCGCGCGCCGGATTTTCCTGGCGGCGATCCGTTTTGAGTCGCGCGGCCTGAAACGGCATTCCCGAGTTGCATTCTCAACGCGCCGGGGCTGAGTTCAGATTCGGCGCGCGGTATGATCGAAACGATGCGTGCGCGCACGTTTATCGAAGCTTATAGACGCCTTGATTGCGCCACGCGTATCCAACACTGATTGTTTTGCGAGGGAGATTCGCATGACCGATTCAGCAGGTGCAATGCCGCCGTTCCCGGGCTTTCCCGGTTTTCCGCCCGCCGAAATGCTCGACCGCATGTGGGGGATGATGCGCCTCACGCCGTTCGGCAGCGCGTTCCCCGGCAGCGAGCCGGGCGCGGCGCAAGGCCTCGGGCCGTCGCTGTCGATGATGTCCGACATGATGACGCCGCTCACCAATATCGAAGAACTCGACAAGCGCATCACCGATCTGCGCGCCGTCGAACAGTGGCTCAAGCTCAATCTGAGCATGCTGCAGTCGGCGATCCAGGCGCTGGAAGTGCAGCGCGCGACGCTTTCGACGCTGCGTGCCTTCGGCGCGTTCGCGCAATCGCAGATGAGCCCGCCGCCTGCGCACGAAGCGCCGGCGCGTGGGGCGGCATCGTCGGCTTCGGCTGCGCCGGGATCTGCGGCATTTGCGGGCGAGAGCGCGCAGGCCGCCGAAGGCGACGAGGCCGGCGCGCAGGCAGGTTTCGACGCGTCGGGCTGGTGGAATCTGCTGCAATCGCAGTTCAACCAGCTTGCGCAGTTCGCGATGGCGCAGCCCGCAGCGGCGGCGCAAGCCGCGCAGGCCGCGGCTCAGGCGGCAGCCGATGCTTCGGCGGCGGCAACGGGCGCATCGGGTGCATCGGGCGCGGCTGGTGCTGAATCCGCATCGGCGCGCGCGAAACCGGCGGCGAAGCGCAGCAGCAGCGCCAGTGGTGCAACGGCCAGCAAGACGACCGCGCGCAGCACGAAGAAAGCGCCTGCGCGGCCGGAGTAACGCGGCAGCCCGCGTATCAAAGCGGGCGAATCGTATGTGACCGCAGGTACGAAACGGTAGGCGCATAACAGCAGCGATCAAGACGGGGAGCGTCGGCAATGCGGCTTGCGCTCGTGATGATGGGCGGCGGCGCACGCGCGGCTTACCAGGCCGGCGCGTTGCGTGCGCTCGCGGAACTCGCCGCGCAGGCCGATCCCGCGCGGCGCGCGATGCCTTTCACCGTGATCTGCGGCACGTCGGCGGGCGCGATCAACGCCACCTCCATCGCCAGTCACGCCGATCAGTTCCTTACCGGCGCCCAGCGTCTCGTCGATGTCTGGGCGCATCTGTCCGCCGATCAGGTCTATCGCACCGACTGGCCCGGCATCGCGGCGGCGGGCGCGCGCTGGCTCGGGGCGCTGGCGTTCGGCTGGGCCACTTTCGGCATCGCCGCGCCGCGCACGCCTCGCACGCTGTTCGACAATGCGCCGCTTGCGCACTTCCTCGCCCGCACGCTGGACTTTCGCCGCATCGAGCAGATGCTCGACCGGCGCGTGCTGCACGCGCTCGCGGTGACGGCGCTCAGCTATTCGTCGGGACGTCATCTCACCTTTTACCAGGCGAGCGAGCCGATTCGCGCGTGGCGGCGCGCCCAGCGCACCGCGCGCATGGTCGAATTGACGCCCGCGCATCTGCTCGCATCGGCGGCCATTCCTTATGTGTTTCCCGCCGTGCGGCTCGAACTCGACGGCCGCCACGAGTATTTCGGCGATGGCTCGATCCGGCAGATCGCGCCGCTGTCGCCCGCGATCCACTTCGGCGCCGAGCGCATCGTCGTGATCGGCGCGAGTGCGAGCGCGCCCGAAGTGGCCGCCTCCGCCACGCGCCCCGATGCCGATCTCAACGCGTACCCGACGCTCGCGCAGGTCGGCCAGCAAGTGCTCGCGAGCGTGTTTTTCGACGCGATCGGCGCCGATATCGAGCGTATCGAGCACGTCAACCGCATGGTCGAGCATCTGCCGCACACGATCGAGCCGGAGAGCGGCTGGCGGCATATCGACGTGCTGGCGATCGGCCCGAGCGAGCGCATCGAGCTGATCGCGGCACGCCATCTGCGGCAACTGCCGCGATCGGTGCGCATGATGCTGGGCGCGATGGGCGGCAATCGCGCGTCGGGCGCGGCATTTGCGAGCTATTTGCTGTTCGAGCGGGCTTTCACCGAAGAGCTGATCGAGCTTGGATATCGCGACACGCAAGCGAAAAGCGAGGTTCTTTTGATGTGGCTCAAAACATTGTCGGACTCGCGTGCGGGCGCGGCGCCGGAGCGCCCGCTGGTGCCCCGGAACTGAAAGATCGCCGTGCTATCATCGTGTAAGGTTTTTCCGACCGTCTTATGGGCGTCAGGTCGTTTTTTGCGCATGCCGATCTGTGCCTCGAGACGTTCCCCGTCGGTCTTCGGTCAAGCGAGCCAGCGCGCGCGTTATGTCGCGGCGGCCCAAGGCAGGGGCGGGGCCAGCGAGGGTGCCGTACTGCGACAAACTGTCGCAGTAGAGCCGGGTGATGCCGGTCGGGCAAGTCCAGACTGGGCGGGACCGTCGGGTCCGTCGCGCGCCACGCGGGCGGGGCGGGCAGACGGCGCGGTTGGCTCCCGCGGATTATCCGGCAGCCGGGTTCGAGGCACGGTGCAGCTACCCAGAACCCATCACGGCGCCTTCCATACCGGCACGGCGGATTGTCGCTCGACAGGAAGTAATCTGTTTAGCGCAGGTGCAATTGCGTCCAGAGGGCCGGTTACCGCGTAAAATTAAATGCTTTTCGCCTGCCGGCCGCGTGAGGGCACGGGCCAGCGGGCAGCACGCTACGAAGTCGTCATGCGCAGAACAGGGGCGGGACTATGAACACGATGCTTTATCCGGAACTTTACAAATCGCTCGAATCGGTCCGTTGGGACATGGAAAAAGACATTCCCTGGGACAAGTTCGACGGCTCGCTCCTGACCGACGAGCAGGCCGCGACCATCAAGATGAACGCGATCACCGAATGGTCGGCGCTGCCGGCCACGGAAATGTTCCTGCGTGACAACCATCATGACAGCGACTTCTCCGCGTTCATGAGCGTCTGGTTCTTCGAAGAGCAGAAGCATTCGCTCGTGCTGATGGAATACCTGCGCCGCTTCAAGCCGGAAATGGTGCCGACCGAAGAAGAGCTGCACGCCGTGCGCTTCACGTTCGATCCGGCGCCGCCGCTGGAAACGCTGATGCTGCACTTCTGCGGCGAAATCCGCCTGAACCACTGGTATCGCCGTGCCGCCGAATGGCACACCGAGCCGGTCATCAAGGCCATCTACGAAACCATCTCGCGCGACGAAGCCCGTCATGGCGGCGCTTATCTGCGCTACATGAAGAAGGCGCTCAACAACGCCGGCGACGTCGCACGTGCGGCATTCGCGAAGATCGGCGTGCTGATGGCTTCGGCGCGCCGCACCGAAAAGCCGCTGCACCCGACCAACCTGCACGTGAACCAGGCGCTGTTCCCGCGCGACACCATCCAGTCGCGCCTGCCGGACCCGGAATGGCTCGAGCGCTGGCTCGACGAGCAGATCCGCTTCGACGACGGCTGGGAAAAGAAGGTGGTCGAGCGCATTCTGCACAACCTGTCGATCCTCTTCGAACGCACCTTCAGCACGGCTCAGGAACTGAACCGTTACCGCAAGGAAGTCGTGCAGCGCCTGCAGGCCGAACAAGGCACGCAGCAGCCGGCCTGAGCGGTTGAATGACGCGGAATCCCGCGGCAAGCCATTGAAAGCGGCCCGTTACGCATCAGCGTCCGGGCCGTTTGTGCGTTTATTTCGTTTATTTCATTTTTCGAGTCTCATCCGATGCCCGCCTCCTTCGAACGCAAGATCATGACCCGCGACGCGCTCGCGCAGCTGCGCGCCTCGCTGCCCGGTCCGGTGGTGTTCACCAACGGCGTCTTCGACATCCTGCATCGCGGCCACGTCACCTATCTGGCCGATGCGAAGGCGCTGGGCGCGACGCTCATCGTCGGCGTGAACAGCGATGCTTCGGTGAAGATGCTCGGCAAGGGCGACGATCGCCCCATCAACAACGAGAACGACCGCATGGCGCTGCTGGCGGCGCTGGAAAGCGTGGACTACGTGGTGCAGTTCACCGAGCGCACGCCCGTCGAGCTGATCGAGGCCGTGCGCCCGGACATTCTCGTGAAGGGCGGCGATTACGACATGGATGCGCTGCCCGAATCGGCGCTGGTGCGTAGCTGGGGCGGTACGGCGCTGGCGATCGCGTTCGAGCACGATCGCTCGACCACCAAGCTGCTCAAGAAGGTGCGCGCGCAACAGGACTGAGCGCGGGCTCACTGCGGCGTGAAGCGCGACCATGCGTATTGCATGGTCGCGTTTTTTTGTGTCTTTTTGCGCCGGTTTTGCGCTGGTTTTGCGCTTATTGCGTCAATGTGGTCGACTGGATGGCCGGGTCCGCGACCGGGCCGCCCACGATGGGCACGTCGACCGATTCGGACGGTTTGATCGGCCGAACGCTCAGGTTTTCCGGGTGAATCTGCCGGCTCAGTTGTTTGCGATCGAGCGTACCGGAGGCGGGCGTGGGCCCGAACAGGCCGCGAACCGCACCGAGTGCGAGCAGGTTGGCGAGAATCAGAATGGCGATCAGCCCACGCAGCATCGTGTGAAACTCCGTCGATATCGTTCTTGAAAACGAGCGCGCGCAAGGCGCGCTCAGGATTGTGCGGCGATCAGGGCGAGGCCCGCGAGCACCAAAGCATCGTGGCGAGTATGCGGCACCTTGAGCGCCGCTGTCACTTCGGCTGCCGCGCCGCCGCTCACCACCAGCCGCACCGGCATTTTCCACTCGTCTTGCAAATCGGCCCAGGCGCGCTCGATCAGGCCCGCCTGCGCGAGCGCGCAGCCTGCCGCAATCGAGCGTTGCGTGTCGGTGGCGAACCACGGTCCCGATGCCGTGCCGCGCAAACCGGGCGCGGTGTGCGCGTCCAGCACCGGCAACTGCGCCGTGTGCTCGCCGAGCGAGCGCATCATCAGGGTCCAGCCCGGCGCGATCAGGCCGCCGACAAAGGTGCCGTCGGCGCGCAGCGCTTCGAGCGTCGTGGCCGTGCCGAAGGTGGCGATCAACAGCGGTTCGCCGGCAAATGCCGCGCGTGCGCCGATCATGCCGGCCCAGCGGTCGCTGCCGAGCGCATCGGGCGTCGTGTAGCGGTTGGTCACGCCACATTGCTGTTGCTGTGCGCGAATGACCGTGCGAGCCAGGCCCGGCCAGTGCGCGTCGAGCGCGGCGTTCAGGCGCTGCGTCACCGCCGCGCCGGCCACGTTCGAAATCCAGGCGCTGCCGGGGGCGGGCAGGGTGGCCCAATCGGCAAAATCGGCAAAGTAGCGTATGTCAGAACCGCCGGGCGTACCCGGCGCTGGCGGCGCATCCGCGTGATTCGCCGCGCCGGAGTGCAGCCGCGCGCCATCGGCGGCGACCAGCGCCCACTTGATCCGGCTATTGCCAGCGTCGATCAACAGAAAGGGAGACGGCCCGGCGTGCTGCGCGCCGCTCATGCGCCGCTGCCCGCAAGCCGCAGCGAGACATCGCCGGTCGTGACCGCTTCGCGCCCGCGCGGGGTATCGACGAGCAGTTGCCCGCGCTCGTCCACACCCACGGCGATGCCGCGCATCAGTTCCGCGCCCTGTTCGTAGAGCGCGATCTCGCGGCCCGCGTAAGCGTGGCACGCGTTCCAGCGCGCCTGGAAGGCGGCGAAACCGTTCGCGCCGAAGCGCTCGAGCGCATTTTCGAGCGCGTTGAGTTCGGCGGCGAGCACCTCGGTGAGATTGGCGCCGGGCCACACGCGCGAGAGCGCGGTGGGCGTCGTGCCAGGCACCGGCGCGGCCTGCTGGGCGGCGGCATCCGCATTGAGCGCTTGCACTTTCTTCGCGAGCGCGTCCGCGCCGCGCACATTCGTTCCGATGCCGATCACCACCGCCGATGCATCCGGCGTGCTCCACGCGCTTTCCACGAGGATGCCCACCAGCTTGTCGCCTTCGAGCAGCACGTCGTTCGGCCATTTCAGCGCGATCTGGCCGGGCGCGGCCACGGGCAGCGTGCGCAGGCCGTCAACCAGCGCCGATCCGATCGCGAGACTCAGCCCGGCAAGCCCTTCGATCGGGCGCGGCAGCACGCAGGCGAGCGAGAACAGCAGCGCGTCGCCGGGCTGCGCGACCCAGCTGCGGCCGCGCCGGCCACGGCCGGCCGTTTGCAGATAGGCGACGCGCACGATCGGCCGCGCGAGGGCGTCGGCGCGATGCGGCAGCGCCTTGAGGCGCGCCATCAGGTCGGCGTTGGTCGAGCCGGTTTCCTCGACGATTTCGATCGGCCAGGCGTGCGCGGCCGGACCGAAGAGCGTCACCGCGCGATCGCGGTCGATGCGCCAGTCGTCGGCGCGCGGAGTGTCGGGGGACGAGGGAGTAGCGTTCATGGTGCGTATTGTAGTGGCGTAGTGGCTCGATGCCGCGCTGACGCACGCGCGTGCAAACCTGGCGCGACCGAAAGGGGCCTCACTAGCTCGGCCACAAAATAGCCGATCCTGCGCCGCGAAATTGCCTGATTTTTAGGCAATTCACAGCCGATCCACAAGCGGCCAACAGGAAATCCACAGAATAATCCACAGGCCGTAATACGGAGTCGTCGAGAAATATCGCTTACTGTCTTAATGTTCCACACCGTTCCCACAGCCTGCCAACAGTTCTTCCACAGAATTATCCACAGGCTCGGGAAGGCGCCTGAAAGCTGCGGCGTCGGTGCGCGCCCGGACCGACGAAACAGGGCGCGTTCGCTACAATGACTGATCATTTCCCCGCCCGAGCGCCCCGCCTTGACTCAAGAGACACCGCCCGGCCTCGACATCGCGGCCGGCTCCCAGGGAAAAATCGTGCGCCTGTCCGGCCAGTGGACCGCGCTGGCGCTCGCGCGCGACCGCGATCAGGGCGGCGCGGTGCGGCGGCTGCGCGAACTGGTCGGCGAGCGGGTCGGTCAATGGGATCTGTCGCGTATCGAACGCATGGATCACGTGGGCGGCCAGGCGCTCTGGCGCGTCTGGGGTCACCGGCTGCCGGCCGATCTGGTCGCGCTGTCGGACACCCAGCGCGACATCTTCGAGCGCATCGCGCTGCTCGATTCGGTGCGCGAACCCGTCGAGCGCGTGGTGCGCATCGACCCCATCACGAAACTCGGCCTCGGGATCTTCGCGTTCTGGGATCATCTGTACGGCGGCCTCGCGATGCTCGGGCGCGTCGTGCTCGATCTGCTTTTCATCCTGCGCAAGCCCAAGGCCACGCCGTGGGTGGAGATATCGGCGAACGTCTATAACGCAGGGGCGCGCGCCTTGCCGATCACGGCGATGGTGGCGTTCCTGATCGGCATCGTGCTGTCGTATCTGTCCGCGCAGCAGTTGCGTCTGTTTGGCGCGAACCAGTTCATCGTCAATATTCTGGGCCTCGCGGTGATCCGCGAACTCGGGCCGGTGCTGGCGGCGATTCTCGTGGCCGGGCGCTCCGGTTCCGCCATCACGGCGCAGATCGGCGTGATGCGCGTGACCGAAGAACTCGACGCCATGCGCGTGATGGGCATTTCGCACGGGCTGCGGCTGATCCTGCCGCGCGTGATCGCGCTGGGCGTGGCGATGCCGCTGCTGGTGATCTGGACCGATATCATCGCGCTGCTGGGCGGAGCGCTGGCAGCCAAGGCGGTGCTCGGCATCGATATGTCGTGGTTTATCCGCTCGCTGCCGAGCGTGGTGCCGATCGCCAATCTCTGGATCGGGCTGGGCAAGGGCGTGGCGTTCGGCATGCTGGTGGGCATCGTCGGTTGCCACTTTGGGTTTCGGATCAAGGCGAATTCGCAGAGTCTGGGCGAAGGCACGACCACTTCGGTGGTGACCTCGATCACCATCGTGATCCTCGCCGACGCCGTGTTCGCGATCCTGTTCCAGAACGTGGGGCTGTCATGAGTACGCTGGGCGCGACGAGCACGACAGGCGCGATGAGCACGCCGCTCAAGAAGGTCGCCGACGACCTGCCGCTGCCGGCCATCGGCGAGCCCATCATCGAGGTGAGCAATCTCACCAAGCGCTACGGGCGCAACATCGTCCATCAGCATCTGAATCTGGAGATCCGGCGCGGCGAGATCGTGACGATCGTGGGCGGTTCGGGCTCCGGCAAGACCACGCTCGTGCGCCAGATCCTGGGCCTCGAGCGGCCGACATCCGGCACGATCAAGATGTTCGGTGAAGACATTTCGCAGGTCGAACCGGAACGCGCGCGCCTCATGCGCACGCGCACCGGCATGCTGTTCCAGCACGGCGCGCTGTTTTCGTCGCTGTCGGTGTTCGACAACGTGGCGCAGCCAGTGCGCGAACTCGGCAAGGTGCCGGCCGATCTGCTGCGCGACATCGTCATGCTCAAGCTGGAAATGGTCGGCCTGCCGTGCAAGCACGCCTCCAAGATGCCGGCCGCGCTCTCGGGCGGCATGGTCAAGCGCGTGGGGCTGGCGCGCGCCATCGTGCTGGAGCCGGAGCTTCTGTTTCTCGACGAACCGACGGCGGGGCTCGATCCGCGCTCGTCGGACGAAGTGGTGGATCTGATCAGCACGCTGCACCGGGCGCTCGGCCTGACCGTCGTGCTGGTCACCCACGATCTGGACGCGATGGTCGCGCTTTCCACGCGCGTCGCCGTGCTGGCCGAGCGCAAGGTGCTGGTGGCCGCGCCGGTGGAAGAGGCGGCCTGCGTGGACGATCCGTTTATCCGCGAATATTTTCTGGGCATGCGCGGGCGCCGCGCGCTCCAGGCGTTGCCGCCCGAGCGCCGCGCGAAGCTGCCGGCGGCGGCGCTCGCGCCGGCTTCGGTGGGCGCCAAACCGTGTTGAACAGGTTGCACAGCTCGAGGGCCGCGGAAGCTGCCGACGCTGAAGCGGTCATCGAAACGGCCGTCAACGAGGGAATCTGACGATGGAAAACAAACCGCATGCGTTCTGGGCCGGGCTTTTCACGATCGGTCTGCTGGCCGCGATCGCGCTGGCGGTCTTCTTCTTCAGCGCCGATCACAGGGTACGCGTGCCCTACGACATGATCTCGCACAGCAGCGTGACCGGGCTGTACCCGGACGCGGCCGTGCGCTATCGCGGCATCGACGTGGGCAAGGTGCAGTCGATCCAGTTCGATCCGAATCATCCGGGGCAGATCCGCATTCGCGTGCTGATCGACCAGAAAGCGCCGATGACGCGTTCGACCTTCGGCACGCTGGCCTTGCAGGGCGTGACCGGCATCGCCTTCGTGCAGCTCGACGACAACAATCTCGATCTTTCGCCGCTGCCTTCGTCGGAGAAGCATGTGGCCGAGGTGCCGCTGCGGCCCGGGCTGCTCGACCAGCTTCAGCGGCGCGGCGACGCGCTGCTGCGCAAGCTCGACAACATCGCCAGCGACGTCGACCAGATGCTCAGCGAGGACAACCGCAAGCAGGTGATGGCGACGGTCGCTTCCTTGCAGCAGGCCGCGAGCAGCGTGAATGTGCTGGCCGAACAGTTGCAGCCGACCGCGCAGCGCCTGCCGGGCACGGTCGCCGATCTGCAGAAGACGCTGCAATCGACCAATCAGCTGATCGTCAGCGTGAATCGCCCGGACGGTCCGTTCCAGGTCAATCTGAACAAGGCCGGCACGGCCGCGCAACAGGCCGGACAGGCGCTGACGTCGATGAACGAGTCGATCGCGGAGCTTTCCGCGCGGGTGGGTTACGACACGCTGCCACGCGTCGATTCGCTGACCGACGATGTGCGCTCCGCGATGCGGTCGGTGGACCGCGCGGCGGGCACCTTCACGAGCAGCCCGCGCAGTCTGCTGTTCGGCGGCGCGCCGCTGCCCGCGCCGGGGCCGGGCGAGGCGGGCTTCTCGTGGCCGGCCGGATCGGCTGGAAAATAGGGCGCGGCCCTGATCGAAGGGTTTCGAAAACGCCGGCCTGGGTGCGATTCCCGGCGCGCCGCGCGAACTGCGGCGCTGCAACATGGTCGGAGTAGCTTCGATGCGCGCGAGGCGAGGTGAATGCCGGGCGCGCTGCAAGGAATCGCCGGACCGCGAACGACTGAGTTGCCGGGCCGCTGCAACACGAAGGACACAGAAGGAAACGCCATGTCACGCCACGCCGCTTCACTTTCATTGCGCTCGTTCGCCGGGCTGGGCCGCGCCTTGCTGGCGGCAATTGCCGTCGGCACGCTGGTCGCGGCTTGCGCGGGCAATCAGGCCGCGCTGTCCGATATCCGCTACGACCTCGGGCCGCTCGAAGCGCAGCCCGCGCCGCCTTCGCTGCCGCCGCTCAAGGTGCTCGAAGTGAGCGCGCCACCCACGCTCGACCACGACGGCATCCTCTATCGCATCAGCGGTGACGCGCAGCGCGAAAGCCGCTACGCCAACAGCCGCTGGACCATGTCGCCCGCGCGCCTGCTCACGCAGCGTCTGCGCACCTCGCTGTCGTCGCGCGCGACGGTGCTCTCGGGCGCCGACGCCGTGCCCGCGCCCATGCTCAAGATCGAGCTGACCGAGTTCGAACAGGTGTTCGACAACGCGAATTCCAGTTCCGGCGTGCTGGCCGCCCGCGCGACGCTGATGCAGGGTGGCAAGGTGATTGCGCAGCGTTCGTTCATCTCGCGCGCGCCGGCCAGTTCGCAGGACGCGGCGGGCGGCGCGGCTGCGCTGCGCGCGGCAAGCGACGACTTTGCGGGCCAGATCGGCGCGTGGCTGAGCGTGCAGGCGTTTGCCGGCACGCCATGAAGTGAGCCGATGGTGGCGCTGCCTGCGATCAGCGGCATGAGATGGCAAAGCAGCGGGCGGCATCGGCAAGAGCAGTGAAATGAGCGGCGACAGTACCTCCAAATCCCCTTCCGCAGGCGAGCGCGACGATGTCGAAGCCCGCGCGCCCGAGGCCTTGCCGCGCCGGTCCTCGACGCTCTCGCGCCAGGCGTTCGCGCTCTATGCCGCGCTGATCGTCTACGGTTCCTGGTATCCGTTTTCGGGCTGGCGCTCGCTCGGCCTGAGCCCGCTCGCCTATCTTGGCGATCCGTTCCCGCGCTACTGGACCGTTTTCGACATCGTCACCAATGTGCTCGGCTATATGCCGTTCGGCGCGCTGGCCGTGCTCGCCGTGTGGCCGCGCTGTCGCGGGCTGGCGGCGATCGCGCTGGCGACGCTCGGCGGCACGCTGCTGTCCGGCGTGATGGAAGCCGTGCAGACCTATTTGCCCACGCGCGTCGCCTCGAATCTCGATCTCGCCACCAATGCGCTCGGCGCGCTGCTCGGCGCCTTGCTGGCGGCGCCGCTCACCGGCGCGCTGCTGGAGCGCGGCTTCCTGCGGCGGCTGCGTTTTCGCTGGTTCGAGCGCGACGCCGGCGCGCTGATGGTGCTGGCCGCGCTCTGGCCGTTCGCGACCATGTTTCCGGCGCCGCGCCTCTTCGGCATGGGCGACTGGCCGCGCGCGCTCTGGCAGCGTTTCGATGTATCGATGCAGGACGCCGTGCTCGCGTGGACGCCCGCGGCCTGGCATCTGCGCGCCTTGCCCGATGCGCTGGTTGCACGTCTGCCCGACAGCGACTGGGAAGCGATCGTAACGACGCTGAACCTGTTCGGCGCGGCGGCCTTCGCCTCGCTGCCGATGCGCGCGCGTGCGCCGCGCGCCCGCCTGATCGTGGTGCTGCTCGCCACCACGCTGGTGGTGAAAGCGGGCGCGACTTTTCTGCAATCGCAAAGCGGCCTGCTGTTCGACTGGGCGACGCCCGGCGCGCTCGCGGGTCTCGTGTGGGGCACGCTGGCGGCCTTTCTCGCGCTGCGCCTACCGCGCACCGCGCGCGCGGCGGCGGCGACCGTGGCGCTTGCCGTTGCGCTGGCTCTGGTCAACGTGCTGTCGGTGAATCCTTATTTCGATGTGGTGCTGGCCGACTGGCGCCAGGGCCGCTATCTGCATTTCAACGGGCTGGCGCGCTGGCTGGCGTGGACCTGGCCGTGGATGGCGCTGGGCTGGACGGCGTTCTCGCTGGAGCGCGCGTGGCTTGCACGGCGCGCGCGCTGAGCCACGCGGCGCCCGGAACGAAGCGGCCGCGCTCGCTATAATCGACCGCATCCGCTTTACGCATTCGAACCTTTCATCGCGGCCGCCGCACTCGTGCGCGCGCCGCGCCGCGCAAGCCTCGCAGGCTTCGCCGTCTCCACGCGATCAGACAATAGAGCGCCACGCCATGACCGATTCCTTCTACAAGCATCACGTTTTCTTCTGCCTGAACCAGCGCGATCCCGGCGCGGAGCGTCCTAGCTGCGCAAGCTGCGACGCGCAGAACATGCAGGAATACGCGAAAAAGCGCGTCAAGCAACTGGGCCTTTCGGGTCCGGGTCAGGTGCGTATCAACAAGGCGGGTTGCCTCGACCGCTGCGAGGAAGGCCCGGTGCTGGTGGTCTACCCGGAAGGCACCTGGTACACCTACATCGACGAAAGCGATATCGACGAAATCGTGGTTTCGCATCTGCAGAACGGCCAGCCGGTCGAGCGCCTGATGATCGACCGCAAGGACGTCTGAGCGACCGATCGCCCCCATCCCGTTGCGCCCGGAACCTGACAGAACTGCAGAAAGATGAACGCACAAACCGAGAAGTTTCATATCGACGGCCCCGTCGGCACGATCGAATGCGCGCTTGACCGCCCGGACGCCGGCACGACCGTGCGCGGCATCGCGCTGGTCGCGCATCCGCATCCGCTCTTTGGCGGCACGATGGACAACAAGGTCGCGCAGACGCTCGCGCGCACGCTCGTGCAACTGGGCTACGTGGTCTACCGCTCGAATTTCCGCGGCGTGGGCACGACGGCCGGCACGCACGACAACGGCATCGGCGAACAGGACGATCTGCTCGAACTGCTCGAGTACATGCGCGCGCAGCCGGGCCAAAGCGATGTGCCCCTCGTGCTCGCGGGCTTTTCGTTCGGCACCTTCGTGCTTTCGCACGTGGCGAAGCGCTACCAGGAAGCCGGTGGCGCAATCGAGCGCATGGTGTTTGTGGGCACGGCGGCGAGCCGCTGGGAAGTGGCCCCGGTGCGCGACGACACGCTCGTGATTCACGGTGAACTCGACGACACGGTGCCGATTCTGTCGGTGTACGAATGGGCGCGCCCGCAGGAACTACCCGTGGTGGTGATTCCGGGGGCAGAACACTTCCTGCATCGCAAGCTGCATGTGCTCAAACGCATCATCGTCGATGCCTGGCGTTGAGCCTTCGTATTGAGTGAGTTTCTGCGTCAGCCGATTGCGTGGACGGTGTAAGGCGTGCGTCGGAAGTTCGTGAGAATTTCTTGAGAAATAGTTGAGAAGCACGCCGAAAAAAACGTGCGGGAAATACGCGACGCGTGAAAAATGCACGACAGGTACGCGCAAACGTGTGGCTTCATCGAAAAACGCCCCTACGTGACGCGTATAATGAGCGCTCTTTTTGCGGCCAGCCGCGCCCGCCTGGACCTCATCCAGGCGCGTGAGCGAGGCGCCGCATTCCGGCTCACCCGACCGTGCGCCGCATGGCGCGCAACGTTCATCCCGACCCCAATCCCGTCCGACCTGAACCTATGCGTTTTCTCTCCAACGGCCAGCAGTCCTCCTTTGTTTCCCCCTCCATCGTTCGTACCCTCACGCTCGGCGCCACGCTGTTCGCGAGTGCATCGGCCTTCGCGCAGGTGCCGCCGCCCGCGGTGAACGCGCGTTCGTGGGTGCTCGTCGATGCCACCGCCAACCAGGTGCTCGCTTCGGGCAACGCTGACGAGCGCGTCGAACCCGCATCGCTGACCAAGCTGATGACGGCGTACCTCACGTTCGAGGCGCTGCAGACGAAGAAGATCTCGATGGAGCAGATCGTCACGCCGAGCGAAGCCGTGCGTCGCGTGAAGACCGACGAATCGCGCATGTTCATCGAGGCGAACAAGCCGGTGTCCGTGCACGACCTCGTCTACGGCATGATCATCCAGTCGGGCAACGACGCGGCGATCGCGCTGGCCGAACTGGTCGGCGGCAGCGAAGCGAACTTCGTCAACATGATGAACGCCGAGGCGCAGAAGCTCGGCATGGCGCACACGCATTTCGCCGATGTGAACGGCATGCCCGACCCGAATCACTACACGACGGCGGGCGATCTGGCCACGCTGTCGGCGCGCCTGATTCGCGACTATCCCGAGTACTACAGCATCTTCTCGGTCAAGGAATTCAAGTACAACAACATCAAGCAGCCGAACCGCAACCGCCTGCTGTGGATCGACCCGACGGTCGACGGTCTGAAGACCGGCCACACGCAAGCGGCCGGTTACTGCCTGATCGCTTCGGCCAAGCGCCCGATGGCGGGCGGCGGCGATCGCCGTCTGGTCTCGGTGATGATGGGCGAGCAGAAAGAGCACGACCGGGTGCAGGACAGCCTGAAGATGCTCAACTACGGCTATAGCGCCTACGACACCACGCGCATCTACGGCGCGAACCAGGCCGTGGCGACGCCGCGCGTCTACAAGGGCGCGGAAGACAGCGTCAAGGTTGGCGTGAAGAAGGATCAGTTCGTGACGCTGCCCAAGGGCGCGGCCGACAAGGCCAAGCCGCAGATCGAGATCACCAGCCCGCTGATCGCGCCGCTCGCGGACGGCCAGCAGGTCGGCACGGCGAAGTTCGTCGGCGCGGACGGCAAGGTGCTCGCGCAGTTCCCGCTGGTCGCCCTGCAGGCTGTGCCGCAAGCCGGCATCGTCGGTCGCGTGTGGGATTCGCTGATGCTCATGTTCAACAAGAAGAAGTAAGCGACGCGGGGCGACGCCATGTCCTCGATTTCGATCCATGAAGCCGCCGAGCCGATCGTCTGGCTCAACGGCGAACTCACGCCGCTTTCCGAAGCGCGCGTGCCGGTGCTGGACCGTGGCTTTATTTTCGGCGACGGGATTTATGAAGTCGTGCCGGTGTATGTGCTCGAAACCGGGGACATAGCGGATGCGCCCGAAAAAGTGCGCGTGCCGTTTCGCATTGCCCAGCATCTCGGGCGGCTGGCGCGCTCGCTCGACAAGGTCGGGATCACGAATCCGTTCGATGAAGCAGGCTGGCGTGCGCTGATCGCGCGCGTGATCGAGGCGAACGAAGCAGCGGGCGCGCTCGCGCACGATGCGCACGCGAACGTCTACGTTCAGGTGACGCGCGGCGTCGCGAAGCGCGGTCACGCGTTTCCGGCCGGCATCACGCCGACGGTATTCGTGATGGTCAATCCGCTCGTCATGCCGGGCGCCGCGCAGCGTGCGGCGGGCGTGGCCTGCGTCACGGCCGAAGACCGCCGCTGGCTCAATTGCGATATCAAGGCGACTTCGCTGCTCGGCAATGTGCTGATGGCGCAGAACGCCGTCGAGCATGGCGTGTTCGAGACGATCCAGTTGCGCGACGGCTGGGTGACGGAAGCTTCGTCGTCGAATGTGTGGATCGTGAAGGATGGCGCGCTCTACGCGCCGCCGCGCAGCAACAAGATCCTCGAAGGCATCCGCTACGGGCTCATCGAGGAGCTGGCGCAGGACTGCGGCCTGCGTTTCGAGGCGCGCGAGATCGACGAAGCGGCGCTGCGCAGCGCCGACGAACTGCTGGTATCCTCGGCGACCAAGGAAATTTTGCCCGTCGTTGCGCTCGATGGCGCGGCCGTGGGCAACGGCAAACCAGGGCCGGTTTATGCCGCGCTCTACGAGGCTTATCAGCGTGCGAAGGCGCGCGAGGCACGCGATGTTGCGCGAGCCACGCTACAGGAAGTGGAAAAATGACTGCATCACAGAACAACTCGGCTAACACCCCGGCCGTGATCGGCGCGGGCGAGGAAGTCAAGGAATCGCTGATCGAATTCCCCTGCGATTTCCCCATCAAGGTGATGGGCAAGACGCACCCGGAATTCGAATCGACCATGATCGCGGTGCTGCGCGAATTCGACGGCGGTTTCGATGAAACCATCATCGAAAAGCGTCCGTCGAGCGGCGGCAACTACACCGGCCTCACGGTGACGGTGCGCGCGACCAGCCAGGCGCATCTGGACGATATCTACCGCGCGCTCACCGGTCATCCGATGGTGAAGATCGTGCTGTAAAGGCTGGCGCTGCGGCGCTGGAGCATGAAAAAAGGCTGCTTTCGGGCAGCCTTTTTGTTTTTTGGGGCGCGATTCCGGGTTTTATGCCGCGTCGTTTTCGTTTTCGTTTGCGCGTAGCGCGGCAGCCGCCGCCGTCATCAGCGGGCCGGCTTCGCAGGCGTCTTCGTACAGCCGCCGGAAGCGCGCGACTTCGTCGAAAACCCAGTTGCGGAATGCCTGCACTCGCTCGGTCTGCAGGCGTTGCTGCGTGCAGATGAGGTAGTAGCGCCAAGGACTCGGCCCGTCGATGTCCTTGAAGAGGCGCACGAGGCGCCCGCGCGTGATCTCGTGCATCGCCAGCGAGCGGCGCACGAGCGCGATGCCCTGGCCGTCCATCGCGGCCTGCAGCAGGTTCGACGAATCCTGATAAAGCACGCCGCGCTTGGGCTCGGGCATGTCCTGCATGCCGGCGGCGTCGAACCACGGGCGCCAGAGTTCGTCGTCGGAGCGCAGCAGCGGCAGTCTGGTCATTTCGCGCGGATCGGCGGGCAGCTTGCCGTCGCGGAAATCGGGCGAGCAGGCCGGGAAGAAAATCTCGTCGAGCAGCAGTTCAGCGTGCAGGCCCGGATAGTGGCCGTAGCCGAAGCGGATCGCCACGTCCACGTCGTCGCGCGCGAAATCGGTGAGGGAATTGGTCGATTGCAGCTCGACGTCCCACTGCGGATTCGCTTCGATAAAACGGCCGATGCGCGGCGTCACCCAGCGCGCCGCGAACGACGTGAGCATCGATACGACCAGGCGCCGGTCGCGGTCGCCCGCGCGGATTTCCTGGGTCGCATGCGCAAGCTGGCCGAGCGCGTCGCGCACCTGGCTGGCGTAGCGGCGGCCCGTGTCGGTCAGGCGCACGCGCTTGCCGTCGCGCGCGAACAGCGCCACGCCCAGCTCCGCTTCGAGCGCGCGAATCTGGTGGCTGACCGCGCCGTGGGTGACGAAAAGCTCGTCGGCGGCGCGCGAAAAACTCTCGTGGCGGGAGGCGGCTTCGAAGGCCTTGAGGGCGTTCAGCGCCGGGAGCGTACGCAGGTCCATCGTAATTTTTCTCACATAGCCGTGAAAAATGATCGTTTTGCCCGATCCCTTGTGTTGTCTAGGATTGTAGCTATCAAAGCAGGGCATTCGGAGGCGGAAATGAGAGAGATTTCTTCAGATATCACGTTCGAAGTCGAGGCTAATCAAGTGGCATCGGTGCGCGTTTCGCACAGCACGCGGCTGACGGTGCGTTGCGGCGCGGTCTGGGTCACGCGCAGCGACGATACCGCCGACTACTGGCTGGAGCCGGGCCACACGCTGCGGCTGCGGCGCGGCGAGCGCCTGTGGATCGGCGCGGAGCAGGGCGCGGCGGCGTGGGTGGCGTTCGCCACGCCGACGCGTATCGGCGAGCGCGCGGCGGACTGGGTCACGCGCAAGGCAGCACGCCTGGGCGTTCATATGGGCGACGGCTGGCGCACGGTTTGAGTTCCTATCGCGGCAGCCAGGACAGGTAGTAAAACAGGCGGGCGCTCACCGGACGGAGCGCCCGTTTGTGCTTTTCTCGCGATCCGCAAGAGACTTTCGGCCGCAGCCGTCGGCGCGCTTGTCCCGAATTGGGTAAACTCCCGAAATCATGTGCGCCACCCCGGTTTTATCCCCGTCTATCCCGTCCGACCCCGCTTCTGAGCAGAATGGCGAGCCATTCGTGCTGCGCTGGCGCGGCACGGAGCCTTATCAGACCAGTTTCGACGCCATGCGCGAGTTCACCGCGCAACGCGATGCGACCACGCCCGACGAAATCTGGCTGGTCGAACATCCGCCCGTCTTCACACTCGGCCAGGCCGGCAAGCCCGAACATCTGCTGATCGCCAATAGCGGCATTCCGCTCGTACAGATCGATCGCGGCGGCCAGATCACGTATCACGGGCCGGGGCAGGTCGTGGCGTATCTGCTGGTCGATCTGCGGCGCCGGAAACTGATGGTGCGCGAGCTCGTCACGCTCATCGAGCAGGCCGTGATCGAAACGCTGGCGGCGTATAATCTCGCCGGTGTACGCAAGGACGGCGCGCCCGGTATTTACGTGCCAGATGACGCCCAGGGCGAAAGCGCCGTGCACCGTGGCGCCAAGGTCGCCGCGCTGGGTCTGAAGATCCGCAACGGCTGCAGCTACCACGGCGTGAGCCTGAACGTGTCGATGGATCTGAGCCCGTTCCTCGCCATCAATCCGTGTGGTTACGCGGGACTCGAAACCGTCGATATGGCGACGCTCGGCGCGCAGGCGACGTGGCGCGAAGCGGCCGCAACGCTGGCCGCGCGACTCGAAGCGAATTTCGCGGAACATGCTGCAAAGCACGCGCCCAACGACGAAGCAGCGGACAACGAAGCCGCGCAAGCAGAACCTCTTCCGGCAGCCGAAGCGGCTGCCGTAGACCTCGCGGCCGAAGCGGCCGCTGTGGACCCGGCCGCTCGCGCGGTCTGAAGGCGGGCAACCGCCACAACCGCAGGCTGGCGTTACTCCGGCGGCCTGACTGGATCGAAAGCATGACTGACGTAACTGCCAACCCCGCAGCGACCCCCGCAGTGAATCCTGCCGCCGACGCCGTCCCGTACGACGCCACCGCGAAGCAGAAGGCGCAGGCCAAGACCGCGCGCATTCCCATCAAGATCGTTCCGATCGAGAAGCTCAAGAAGCCCGAGTGGATTCGCGTCAAGGCGGCCACGGGCACGTCGCGCTTCTACGAAATCAAGAACATCCTGCGCGAGCACAACCTGCATACGGTGTGCGAGGAAGCGAGCTGCCCGAACATCGGCGAATGTTTCGGCAAGGGCACGGCCACGTTCATGATCATGGGCGACAAGTGCACGCGCCGTTGCCCGTTCTGCGATGTCGGTCACGGCCGCCCCGATCCGCTCGATCCGGAAGAACCGGGCAATCTCGCGCGCACCATCGGCGCGCTCAAGCTCAAGTACGTCGTGATCACGAGCGTGGACCGCGACGATCTGCGTGACGGCGGCGCTGGTCACTTCGTCGAATGTATCCGCCAGGTGCGCGAGCATTCGCCGGAAACCCGCATCGAAATTCTCACGCCGGACTTCCGTGGCCGTCTGGACCGCGCGCTGGAAATTCTCAACGCCGCGCCGCCCGACGTCATGAACCACAACCTCGAAACGGTGCCGCGCCTCTACAAGGAAGCGCGCCCGGGTTCGGACTACGCGCACTCGCTGAAGCTCCTCAAGGACTTCAAGGCGCTGCACCCGGAAGTCGCGACCAAGTCGGGCCTGATGGTGGGTCTGGGCGAAACCGAAGAAGAAATTCTTCAGGTGATGCGCGACCTGCGCGCGCACGACGTCGACATGCTGACGATCGGCCAGTATCTCCAGCCTTCGGAGCACCACCTGCCGGTGCGTTCCTACGTGCACCCGGACACCTTCAAGATGTACGAGGAAGAGGCGTACAAGATGGGCTTCACGCACGCCGCGGTTGGCGCGATGGTGCGTTCGAGCTATCACGCCGACGTCCAGGCACACGGCGCGGGCGTAGTCTAAGCCTCGCCGGTCTGTCAGAAAAAAGCCCGCCTCGTGCGGGCTTTTTCGCATCTGGCGTTCCGGATTCCCGGACGCATTCAATCCGCATTTCTGGAAAACCAGATTGCGCGCGCGCCCTATGCCGATAAAAACCTTGTAAATCAAGGCTGGCGCGGCAATGCGTCGCTGGCATCAACCTTGCAATTAGAAACGTGCGGCCAACCTCCCGGCCGCGACAAAAAAAACATCAAGGAGACAGCCGATGTCCACATTCCTCATCTGGTTTCGCTGATTCCCCCCGTTTCGACCTGTCGCGGCACGGCGCTCGAAAAGCGCGGCCATCGGCTTAACTTATTGCAGGCACCCCAAGTGAAGAAACCTCTCCACAAAGTCCTCTACTTCCAGGTGATCGTGGCGATCGTCATCGGCGTGATTCTTGGCCACTTCTGGCCGGCGCTCGGTATCGACATGAAGCCGCTCGGCGACGCCTTCATCAAGCTCATCAAGATGGTGATCGGGCCGATCATCTTCTGTACCGTCGTGACCGGCATCGCCGGCATGGAGGACATGAAGAAAGTGGGCCGCGTGGGCGGCAAGGCGCTGCTCTACTTCGAGATCGTTTCGACCTTCGCGCTGGTGCTCGGCCTGATCGCCACGCACGTGCTCAAGCCGGGCGCGGGCTTCAATGTGGACGTGAGCACGCTCGACGCCAAGTCGGTGGCGAGCTTCGCCGAAAAGGCACACGGCCAGAGCTCGGTCGACTTCCTGATGCACATCATCCCGGACACGATTTTCTCGGCGTTCGCGCAAGGTGAAATCCTCCAGATCCTGCTGATCGCGCTGCTGTTCGGCGCAGTGCTCACGCAACTGGGCGAGCGCGGCCGCGTGGTGACCGACTTCATCGACGGCATCTCGGGCGTGCTGTTCGGCGTCGTCAAGATCGTCACGAAGCTGGCGCCGATCGGCGCGTTCGGCGCGATGGCCTTCACCATCGGCAAGTACGGCGTGGGCTCGCTGCTGCCGATGCTCAAGCTGATCGGCACGTTCTATCTGACCTCGGTCGTGTTCGTGCTGGTCGTGCTGGGTGCGATCGCGCGCATGACGGGCTTCTCGATCATCCGCTTCGTTTCCTACATCAAGGAAGAACTGCTGATCGTGCTGGGCACGAGCTCGTCGGAGTCGGCGCTGCCGCAACTGATGCAGAAGCTCGAGCGTCTGGGCTGCTCGCGCTCGGTGGTGGGCCTCGTGGTGCCGACCGGTTACTCGTTCAACCTCGACGGCACCAACATCTACATGACGATGGCCGTGCTGTTCATCGCCCAGGCGACCAACACCGACCTCACGTGGACGCAGCAGCTCACGCTGCTCGCCGTGACGATGCTGACCTCGAAGGGCGCCAGCGGCGTGACCGGCGCGGGCTTCATCACGCTGGCGGCGACGCTGGCCGTGGTGCCGACGATCCCGCTCTCGGGCATGGTGCTGATTCTCGGTATCGACCGCTTCATGAGCGAATGCCGCGCGCTGACCAACATCGTCGGCAACGGCGTGGCAACCGTGGTTGTCTCGGCATGGGAGAAGGAACTCGACCGCAACAAGCTGCGTGCGGTGCTGTCCGGCGAGTCTTCGGAAGTGAAGGAAAGCGCAGGTGCGTAAGCACGCGTGAGTGTGTTCGACCGGGCGGCGCGCGAGCGTCCCCGGTCTTGTCAGGCTGTCGCTGTACCGGTTGTACCTGCTGTACCGGCAGTAAGCGGCGTAAGCCGCTGGGCGGCGTGTTGTTCCCCTGCGATACGCCGCCCGCTACCCCACCTGTTTTCCCGGCGTTCACCGCCTTCCACGATCGGCCGCCTTGCGCGGTATGCGTGTGCCACAATCCCACCCATCCCCGCTCGATCACCCGGAAGCCTCATCCGTGACGCGCCGTCTTCTTCTGCTGTTTGCGCTCGCTGTCGGGCTCGTGGCTGTCTGCGCGCTCGTGTGGTCGCTCGCCTGGCAGACCGGCATCGACGCGCTGCGCCGCAACGCCGCCGTGCGCGGCGACCGCACGACCGCCGCGCTCAAGAGCACGCTGGAGCGCTACGAATCGCTGCCGTATCTGGTGGGCGCGCATCCGCTCGTGCAGGACGCGCTGGCCGATCCGAAGCCCGAGCTGGTGGCGGCGGCCAATCGCTATCTCGAAGACGTGAACCGTCACGCGCGCGCGACGACCACCTACATCATCCGCAACGACGGCACGTGTATCGCCGCAAGCAACTGGCGCGGCTCGGACAGTTTCGTGGGCGTCGAATATCGCTTTCGCCCGTACTTCATCGATGCGTCCAAGGGCAACGTCGGCCGATTCTTCGGCATCGGCACGATCTCGCATGATCCGGGCTACTACATTTCGCAGCCGGTGCGGCGCAATGGGCGGATTGTCGGCGTGGCGGTGGTGAAGCTCAATCTCGAATGGTTTCCGGGCTCGGATGCCTCCGAACCGCTGCTCGTCACCGACGACCATGGCGTGATCTTTCTCTCCTCGGTGCCCGCGTGGAAGTACCGCACGGTGCGCCCGCTGCCGACCGACATCGTCGCTTCGATCGACGCCACGCAACAGTACGCGCGCCAGGATATTCCGCCGCTGCCCGCGAGCGTCGAGCGCGTGCTGGAAGGCGATGCCGATATCGTGCGCATCGGCAGCGGCCTGCGCGCGCCGCGCTATCTGGAAACGCGCCGCGCGCTGGGCGAACCGGACTGGCATCTCGTGACGATGTCGCCGGTCGATCCGGTGCTCGACGCCACGCGCAACGCCACCATCATGACGGGCTTCGGCTACGTCTCGCTGTGTCTGCTGGGCTTTTACTGGCGCATGCGCCGCGCGCGCGTGCGCGAAGTGGTCAAGAGCCGCGCGATGCTGCAAAAAGCCTATGCGATGCTCAACGATCGCGTGGCCGAACGCACCGCCGATCTGTCGCAGGCGAACGAACGCCTGCAACGCGAAGTGGCCGAACGCACGCGCGCGGAGCAGGAGTTGCGCGCGACCCAGGACGAACTGATCCAGGCGAGCAAGCTGGCCGCGCTTGGGCAAATGGCGGCGGGCATCACGCATGAACTGAACCAGCCGCTGGCGGCGCTGCGCAGTTTTTCGGACAACACGCGCGTGTTTCTGGAACGCGGCCAGTACGACGTGGCGCACGAGAATCTGGAGGCGATTGGCTCGCTCACCGAGCGCATGGGCAAGATCGTCAATCAGCTCAAACTGTTCGTGGGGCGCGCGAAGCCCAAGGGCCAGCGCTCGCCGGTGGCGCGCGCGGTGCGCAATGCGCTGGCGCTGCTCGGCAAGCGGCTCGAAGGCGTGCAGGTCGAGCTCACGTTCACCGATGGCGACGCCGCGAGCGTTGCGCTCGACGCGCACGGCGAGTACCCCGAACTGATCGCACAATGCGACGATCTGCGGCTCGAACAGGTGCTGATCAACCTGATCGGCAATGCGCTCGACGCGGTGGCGGGCCTGCCTGGTCCGCGCATCGTCATCGACGTGCGGGCGCAGCCTGCGACGCTGGAAATCTCGGTGCGCGACAATGGACCGGGCATTCCCGCCGACGTGATGCCGCGTCTCTTCGAGCCGTTCTTCACGACCAAGGAGATGGGGCAGGGGCTGGGGCTCGGTCTGGCGATTTCATCGTCGATTGCGCGCGACTGCGGCGGTGCGCTGACGGCGCACAATGTCGCTGACGGCGGCGCCGCGTTCGTGCTGACGCTGCGGCGCTCGCGCATGAATGGCGCGGCGGCCGCCGGTACGTCGCGATAAAGTCGGCACAAAGCAGATGCACGCCACGCGCAAGCCTGGCACAATCGCGCGCCGCATTGGATACAAGGAACACGAACGAACATGGTCAGCTCAACGCCCGGCCGGGTGCTCTATATCGAGGACGAAGAACTGGTGCGCCGCGCCGGTGTGCAGAGCCTGCAACTCGCGGGTTTCGATGCCACCGGCTACGCGAACGCCGAAGCCGCGCTGCCGCTCGTCGATGCGGAGTTCGCGGGCGTCGTGGTCAGCGATATCCGCCTGCCCGGCATGAGCGGGCTCGATCTGCTCGCGCAGTGCCACGAGCGCGCGCCCGATGTGCCCGTGATTCTCGTCACCGGCCACGGCGATATCTCGATGGCCGTGCAGGCGATGCGCGACGGCGCGTATGACTTCATCGAAAAGCCGTTCGCCTCGGAACGCCTGATCGAAACCGTGCGCCGCGCGCTGGAGCGCCGCACGCTGATGCTCGAAAACCTCGCGCTGCGCCGCGAACTGGCGGGGCAGAACACGCTCGCGCCGCGCATCATCGGCAAGAGCGTGGCGATCGAGCAGGTGCGCCGGCTGATCGCGAACGTCGCGCCCACCGATGCCTCCGTGCTGATCAACGGCGACACCGGCGCGGGCAAGGAACTGATCGCGCGCAGTCTGCACGAGCTTTCGCCGCGCCACGACAAGCCGTTCGTCGCCGTGAACTGCGGTGCGCTGCCCGAGCCGATGTTCGAATCGGAGATGTTCGGCTACGAGCCGGGCGCGTTCACGGGCGCGGCCAAACGGCGGATCGGCAAGCTCGAACATGCGGCGGGCGGCACGCTCTTCCTCGACGAAATCGAGAGCATGCCGCTTGCGCTTCAGGTGAAGCTGCTGCGCGTGCTGCAGGACGGCGTGCTGGAGCGGCTGGGCTCGAACCAGCCGGTGCGAGTCGATCTGCGCGTGGTCGCGGCGGCCAAGGGCGACATGAACGAGCACGTCGCGGCGGGCACGTTCCGGCGCGACCTGCTGTATCGGCTGAACGTGGTGACGATTGCGCTGCCGCCGCTCGCCGAGCGTCGCGAGGACATCGTGCCGCTGTTCGAGCATTTTCTGCTGGATGCGGCCGTGCGATATCAACGGCCCGCGCCGCTGCTGACCGAGCGCGACCGCATGCGCCTTGCCCAGCGCGACTGGCCGGGCAATGTGCGCGAACTGCGCAATGCGGCGGATCGCCATGTGCTTGGGATTCCCGACGATGTCGCGCCGCCGTCGTCCGCAGGCGCCGACGAGGCCTTGCCGCTCAAGGAGCGTGTCGAGCAGTACGAGCGCGCCTTGATCGCCGATGCGTTGCAGCAGACGCATGGCGCGGTCGCTCAGGCCGCCGAGCGCCTGCAGATGGCCAAGGCCACGCTCTACGAGAAGATTCGCCGCTATGGGCTGGTGGCGCGCCAGGAGAGCGACACGCGCGGTTGAGCGCGCAAAAGCAAAACGGCAGCGAATTCGCTGCCGTTTTCACGTGTGCCGGTTTGCGCAGCGCGCGGCGTATCAGGTCGCCAGCGCCTTCTGCAGCAGTTGGTCGAGTTCCGCGAATTGCGGCTCGCCCACGTAGCGCTTGAGGATCTTGCCGTTGCGGTCGACCACGAAGGTCGTCGGCGTGAGTTGCACGTTGCCGAACTGCTTCGCCGCCGAACCGTCGTCCATCGCCACCTTGAACGGCAACTGGCGCGTTTGCGCGTAGTTGGCGACGTACATCGGCGCGTCGTAGTTCATCGCCACGGCGACGAATTCGAGGCCTTCGCCCTTGAAGCGGTTATAGGTCTGGACCATCTGCGGCATTTCCTGCATGCAGGTTGCGCAGCTCGTCGCCCAGAAGTTGATCAGATAGACCTTGCCCTTGAGGTCGGCCGTCGACACCTTCTGGCCCGAAAGCAGCGTGAAGGTGGCGTCGGGCACGCGCTGCTGGCTGCCGAAGAAAGCGAAGTAGCCGGCCACGGCGATGGCGACGACAACGATCGCCGCAGCGATGTTGCGGAGTGCGCCGGAACGGGCCTTGGCAGGAGTCGGGGATGCGGTCATGGGTGAAGCCTCGGGCGCTGGAAAGAGCGCAAATCGGTGCGCAATGGTGCCGATCGGATGCGGATCTGGCGGAGCCAGTCTATCTCGCAATGGCTCGGGCGAACATTGTAGCGCCGAATTTCCCGGCATAGCGGCTGCGGCGGCACGCGTGCTCGCCGGTGCAGGATAATGTTCGGCGTCCGCCATCTCGCCCCATTTGCGCTCACATGCTCATCGACGTCATTCGCCGTTTTCGCCTGGTTGCGGCCCGCGCGCTGTGTGTTTCGTTTTGTGGCCTGTCGTTTTGCCTGGTGTTTGGCGCGCTGATCGCCTGCTCGCCGACCTACGACTGGCGCACGATCTCGAACAACGCGAGCGGCTACAGCGTGGACATGCCCGCCAAACCCGGCGCGGACGTGCGCAGCATCGACGTGAACGGCGCGCCCATGCGCATGCATATGCAGACCGCCGAGGTCGGCGGGGCGGTGTTCGTGATCGGCACGCTCGATCTGCCCGACGCGCAGCCCGCCACGCAGCAAAAGGCGCTGACTTTCCTGCGCAACGGCCTTGCTCGCAATGTCGGCGCGCCGCCCGAGGCCCGCGCTGTGGCCGTGCCGCTGGCGACGGGCGGCAGCGTGCCGGGCTTCGATATGGAACTGTCGGGCAAAGCCGGGGCGAAAGAGGAAGCGCGCACGATCCACGCGCGTTTCGTTGCGAAGGGCGCGCACGCCTATCAACTGGCGATCGTCGGGCGCGAGCAGCCCGCCGCCGAGCAGGTCGATCAGTTCTTCCAATCGTTCAAGCTCTACTGAGTACGTATTCAGGAGACCGGAGCGTAGACGTATCTGCACGCCCGTTCACATGGCCATTTGCGCGCCGAAGTGAAAGTCCTCTCCTGGGTTTACGAGCTATCTGCTGGATTTGATTGAAGGTTTACTGGTTACCCACAGGTCCTGTGGACAACTTTGTGGGTAAAACGGCGCCGTCGCCCGCAAAAGGCCGCGCTGTGGGCTGTTTGTCAGTTTTCGCCGCTTCTTGTCGTTTTTTGAAACGTATAAAAATCAATGACTTGCGTTTTGGATCGAGGCGGAATGCGAATCGTATCTCGAAACGAGACCAAGCCGACGAAGTGTGCATAAGTCAAGTCTTGACTTCGATTTTTTGATCCATCTGAAGGATTGGGTGCAAGGCCGCGGCGGTGGTTTGTCGCGTGGCTTTGAAGGCAGCTTTGCAGCCCGTGCGCCAGCTTGCCGCGGTTCCTGTCAGACGATTGATCCGCACTACTGATCGCTAAAAGCCCGCCGATACTGCACCGCTTCGGCGACATGCGCGGCATCGGGCATGGCGGCGCCCGCGAGATCGGCGATCGTGCGGGCGACCTTGAGGGCGCGATAGTAAGCGCGCGCTGACCAGCCGAACCGCTCGCCCGCTTCGCGCAACAAGGCTTCGCCGGCGGCGTCGGGGCGGCAGACTTCGTCGGTTTCGCGGCCGCTCAGTTCGCGGTTGGTTTTGCCCTGGCGGACCCGTTGACGCTCGCGCGCCGCCGCGACGCGCCGCGCGATCACGCCGCTCGGTTCGCCGGGCGTGACTGCACGCGAAGCCAGTTCGGCAGGCGGCAGCGCGGGCAGTTCGATCTGGATATCGATCCGGTCGAGCAGCGGCCCGGACAGTTTGCGCCGATAACGCGCCGCACCTTCGGGCGTGCAGCGGCAACGCCCGGAAGGGTCGCCGCGCCAGCCGCACGGGCACGGATTCATCGCCGCGACCAGTTGGCAGGCGGCGGGAAAATCCGTCTGCCACGCGGCGCGCGAAATAGTGATGGCGCCGGCTTCCAGCGGCTCGCGCAGCGTCTCCAGCACGTGCCGGTCGAATTCCGGCAATTCGTCGAGGAACAGCACGCCCAGATGCGCGAGCGTGATTTCGCCGGGCTGGGGCGGATTGCGCCCGCCGATCAGCGCTGCCGCGCTCGACGAATGATGCGGCGCGCGAAACGGCCGGCGACGCCACTGCTGCGGTGAAAACCCGATCGCGCTGGCCGAGAGCAACGCCGCGCTGGCAAGCGCTTCTTCGTCGCTCATCGGCGGCAGGAGGCCGGGCAGGCGCGCCGCGAGCATCGACTTGCCCGCGCCGGGCGGCCCGACCATCAGCAGATGATGACCGCCCGCCGCAGCGACTTCGAGCGCGCGGCGCGCACCGCGCTGGCCGATCACATCGGCCATATCGGGCGCTGGCGTGGCGAGCGCGGTATCGATTGCAGGAGCGCGCACGGGCGCGAGGCGCGCGTCTTCAGCGCGCGCGAGATGCCCGCACAGCGCGCGCAGGTCGGTGACCGCGTAGACGTCCACGCCGGGCACGAGTGCGGCTTCGGCGGCGTTATCGGCGGGGAGATAAAGCTCGGGCGTTGTCTCGCTGGCGGCGTGCGCGCGCGCTGTCCCGCAGGCCATCGCGAACGCGCCGCGCATGGGGCGCACCGCGCCCGTGAGCGAAAGTTCGCCCGCGAATTCACGCGTGGACGTGAGCGAAGCCGCAGGAATCTGCCCGCTGGCCGCCAGAATGCCCAAGGCGATGGGGAGATCGAAACGCCCCGATTCTTTCGGGAGATCGGCGGGCGCGAGATTGACGGTGATTCTGCGGACCGGAAAGTCGAAGCCGCAGTTCGAGAGCGCGGCGCGCACACGCTCGCGGCTCTCGCGGACTTCCAGATCGGGCAAACCGACGATGGAAAACGACGGCAACCCATTGGCGAGGTGAACTTCGACAGTCACTTCGGGCGCGCGGCCAGCAGCCGGCGCGCGGCTTTTCACCACGGCAAGCGACATGGAAATCTCCGAAAGGCAGCGCATGCGTTGCGGCGTGATTTGCGGTTCACGCCGTTTAACTGCATGCGCCAGGCTGGTGAAGCGCGTGCCCCTTTACGGTTCCATTGCTAAACCGTTACGGCTCGCTTGCCTTGATGAAGAGAGAATTGATCAGGACGACTGGCCAGTTGAGGCGGCGGCAACGGGCAGCTTCTGTTCGAGTTCGGCCACGCGGCGCTCAAGCTCTTCCAGACGCTGACGCGTACGCACCAGCACCTGCGTCTGCGCGTCGAATTCCTCGCGCGTGACCAGTTCAAGCTTCGAAAAGCCTTGCGAGAGCATCGCGCGCACATTGCGCTCGACATCGCGCGCGGGCGAGTTCTTGAGAAGTTCGCTGACCTTCGACTGCAGATCGTTGAATACGTCGTTCGGTTGTTTCATTCGGTTTCCCCTTCGCTGCACAAAAAATGTGCAGATTTCGTTTCGACTGTGCCTCGCTGCCGATCGTGATCGATCTTGGTGCGAGACCCGCGAAGCCCGCGATGCCCGTGTGCGCATCTGGTGCGCGTCTGGTGTGCGGAATTCGTTCGCGAACCGCGTGCCTGGAATGTGCACACGCGGCGCGCCTTCCATGAGCGCTTCGCGGCCCGCCGCGCTTCGTTCTCACGCTTATCCGCGTGCATCTGAGGCGATCGTGCCGCGCCTGAATCCTTGAGGACACTCTAGCAACTCTCGCCTGGCGCCGCCACCGCTCGAGGCCAGCGCTGGCCGTTCGGCCAGGCCCGTGTGCGAGCGCGCCGCGGCCCGCGCGGCGCGGACTTCGGCGTGCGGAACGGCATTGTCCACGGGATGGCCGCTTCGTGCATCGAACTTCGTCGCAGCCAGGCCGCGAACGCGACAAAGAAACGCCTTCGATCGAATTGGCACGGGTGTTGCTAATAACCCCCCGCGCACCGAAAAACGGCTGGCTCGCGGTGCGCCAGCGGGGCGAGACCCGCACCGCAGGCGCCCGTTGCAGAAGTGAATACGGGATGAAAGCAACCACAGCGAGGACTACATGAAACTGATTACAGCAATCATCAAGCCGTTCAAGCTCGATGAAGCACGCGAGGCTCTGTCGGCCATCGGCGTGTCGGGGATCACGGTCACGGAAGTGAAGGGCTTCGGCCGTCAGAAGGGCCATACCGAGCTGTATCGCGGTGCGGAGTATGTCGTCGACTTCCTGCCGAAAGTGAAGATCGAAGCCGCCGTGTCCGACGACATCGTCGATCAGGCTATCGAGGCACTCGAGCGCGCAGCGCGCACCGGCAAGATCGGTGACGGCAAGATTTTCGTCACCCCCATCGAACAAGTCATCCGCATCCGCACCGGCGAGACCGGCGCCGACGCGCTTTAACCAACGCTTCAACGAGCGTTAGAGACCAGATAGAAGAGACAAGAGGAACCCGAGATGCGCAAACTAATCATGTCCTTGCTGATGGCCGGCTCGCTGCTGGCTGGCGGCATCGGCGCCGCGCTGGCGGACGATGCGTCCGCTCCCGCCGCGGCATCCGCACCCGCAGCCACGACCGCTGACGCATCGGCAGCCGCTACGGCTTCCGCCGCCGCCGCTTCGGCGCCGGCCGCAGCAGCCAGCGCACCGGCTGACGCATCGGCCGCCGCCGCTGCAGCAGCAGCGCCGGCCGCACCGACCGCGCCGTTCTCGGTCGATTCGTCGAAGATCAACTCGGGCGATACCGCGTGGATGCTGACTTCCACCGCGCTCGTCCTGTTCATGACGATCCCGGGCCTCGCGCTCTTCTACGGCGGCATGGTCCGCAAGAAGAACGTGCTCTCGACGCTGATGCAAAGCTTCGCCATCACCTGCGTCGTCACGGTGATCTGGACGGTGATCGGTTACAGCCTCGCGTTCACGCCGGGCGGCCCGTTCATCGGCGGCTTCTCGCGCGTCTTCCTTGAAGGCATGAACTACATCAAGGGCGACAAGGCGACCACGCTGACGGTGAGCCACCTGGCCTCGACGATTCCGGAAAGCGTCTACTTCGTCTATCAGATGACGTTCGCGATCATCACGCCGGCGCTGATCACCGGCGCATTCGCTGACCGCATGAAGTTCTCGGCGATGCTGGTGTTCATGTCGCTGTGGTCGATCATCGTCTACTCGCCGATCGCTCACATGGTCTGGGAACCGACCGGCTGGCTGGCAAGCGCAGGCATCCTCGACTTCGCAGGCGGCACGGTGGTGCACATCAACGCCGGTGTTGCAGGCCTGGTCTGCTGCCTGATGCTGGGCAAGCGCGTGGGCTATGGCCGCGAAGTCATGGCACCGCACAACCTGGTCCTCACGCTGATGGGCGCGGCCATGCTGTGGGTGGGCTGGTTCGGCTTCAACGCAGGTTCGGCAGTCGCGGCTGACGGCCGTGCCGGCTTCGCGATGCTCACGACGCAGGTCGCCACGGCATGCGCGGCGCTCGGCTGGATGTTCGCGGAGTGGATCGCCAAGGGCAAGCCTTCGGTGCTCGGTATCGCTTCGGGTGCAGTCGCAGGTCTGGTGGCGATCACGCCGGCTTCGGGTTTCGTGGGCGTGATGGGTTCGATCGTGATCGGCGTGGTGGCAGGCGTGGTCTGCTTCTGGTCGGCAACGTGGCTCAAGCACAAGTTCGGCTACGACGACTCGCTCGACGCATTCGGCGTGCATGGTATCGGCGGCATCATCGGTGCAATCCTGACCGGCGTGTTCGCGGTGCATGACATCGGCGGCGCGGACGGCAGCGTGATCCTGCAGATCAAGGGCGTGATGACGACCGTGATCTACAGCGGCGTGGTGAGCTTCATCCTGCTGAAGGTGATCGACATGGTCATGGGCCTGCGCGTCACGGAGGAAGAAGAACGCGAAGGTCTCGACGTGATCCTCCATGGCGAGCGCGTCGAATAATCTTACGAGCAGCACAGCATGACTTCGCACGGGGTGGCAGCATGCTGGGAGAAGGTTTAGCAGCGGTGTAGCAGCAGTGCAGCAGTAGCAGTACCTGGAGCACAGCGACTTGGGCCCGTCTTTATGGCGGGCCCTTTCTTTTTTGGGCGTGGCTTTTGCGGGCGGGCAAGCGGTTGGAAACAGGACACGCGCGCTGGAATAAGACGCGCGCTCAGGCGTTACACCGTTGAGCCCCGAATTCGTGCGGCCCCATTGCGTTTGACGGGGCGTGCGGTCCAGAATGGATATCCGATGTGGATAACGGGGGCAGGTGACGCCACGGCGGGGTGCGCGGCGTGCGCGATGGCCGGATCGGTGAGTAACCCTATGGAACGTAAGGGAAAAGCCATCTTGTAACCGGCGCAATCGTCCCCAGATAAGCTCCCGGTTTTCCTACAATCAATCAGCTTTTGTCCGCGAGTAATACCTTATGGTCCCGCATCTGGTTACGGCGTTGAACGGCCCGCTCCTCGAGCTGGAGCAGCGCATCCTCGACGCGACGCCGGCCATCGAGCGCTGGTTCCGCCTCGAATGGCAGGAACACACGCCGCCTTTTTACGCTTCCGTGGACCTGCGCAACGCCGGCTTCAAGCTGGCGCCGGTCGACACCAATCTGTTCCCAGGCGCCTTCCATTGCCTGCCGATGGAAGTGCTGCCGCTCGCCGTGCAGGCCGCCATGGCCGCCGTCGAAAAAATCTGCCCGGACGCCAAGAACCTGCTCGTGATTCCCGAGCAGCACACGCGCAACGCCTTCTACCTCGAAAACGTCGCGCGCCTCGCGACCATCATGCGTCAGGCGGGGCTGAACGTGCGCTTCGGCACTTTCGACGAGAACATCGCCGGTCCCGTGACGATTTCGCTCGCCGACGGCCAGAAGATCGTGCTCGAACCGCTCGAACGTTCGCAGCGCCGCCTGGGCCTGAAGAACTTCGACCCGTGCTCGATTCTTCTGAACAACGACCTGTCGGGCGGCATTCCGTCCGTGCTCGAAAATCTGCACGAGCAATATCTGCTGCCGCCGCTGCACGCCGCATGGGCCGTGCGCCGCAAATCGACGCACTTTTCCTGCTACGACGACGTGGCGAAGAAGTTCGCCAAGATGGTCGGCGTCGATCCGTGGATGATCAATCCGTACTTCGCGCACGTGGAAAACGTCGATTTCGAGGCGCGCACGGGCGAGGAGCAACTGGCCACGTCGATCGACGCGGTGCTCAAGAAGATCGCGAAGAAGTATCGCGAGTACGGCATCACCGAAAAGCCTTACGTGGTCATCAAGTCCGATGCGGGCACCGATGGCCGCGGCGTGATGACGGTGCACGACGCCTCTGAGGTCGCCGCACTCACCAAGCGCGAACGTGCGAAGATGTCGGCCACGAAGGACGGGCTGGAAGTGCGCGACGTCATCGTGCAGGAAGGCGTCTACACCTTCGAGCATATCGGCGACGAAGTGGCCGAGCCGGTCGTGTACATGATCGACCGTTACGTGGTGGGCGGTTTCTACCGCGCGCACGGCAGCCGCGAGCGCGACCAGAACCTGAACGCGCCGGGCATGCATTTCGTGCCGCTGGGCTTCGAGCACACGGCGCTGCCCGATACGCGGGCGAAGCCGGGCGCGGCGCCGCCGAACCGCTTCTACATGTACGGCGTGGTCGCGCGTCTTGGCTTGCTGGCGGCATCGGTCGAGCTGGAAAAGACCGATCCCGAGGCAATCCAGGTGTAAGGCCGGATTGCTGCAGAAAGCGTCGAAACCGTCGATAACAACACCTTGCTGCGCCCGCCCCGAGCGGGCGCAGCCGTCATCAAGGCTGGCAAATTTCCAGCAAAACATCAGCATAGCTGCAGGGACGACATGGACATTCTCTTCATCGCCGATCCGCTCGAGCGGTTCAAGATCTACAAGGATTCGACCTACGCGATGATGGCCGAGGCCGCGAAGCGCGGTCACACGCTGTTTGCGTGCGAGCCGCAGCATCTCGCCTGGGTGGACGGCAAGGTCGAAGCCGATGTGCGCCGCTTCGAGATCGTCGGCGATACGGCGGATCTGCATCGCGAGACGTGGTTCAAGGACGCGCCCGATTCGCGCGAGTTGACCGGCTTCGACGCCGTCATCATGCGCAAGGACCCGCCCTTCGACATGGAGTACGTCACCTCGACGTGGCTGCTCGAAATCGCCGAGCGCGCGGGCGCGAAGATTTTCAACAAGCCGCAGGCGATCCGCGATCACTCGGAAAAGCTCGCCATCGGCGAGTTCGCGCAGTTCGTCGCGCCGACGCTGGTCACGCGCGACGCCGCGCGTCTGCGCCAATTCCACGAGCAGCATCAGGACGTGATCCTCAAGCCGCTCGACGGCATGGGCGGCATGGGCGTATTCCGCGTCAAGGCGGACGGCATGAACCTCGGCTCGATCATCGAGATGCTGAGCGAGGACGGCCGTCGCAGCGTCATGGCGCAGAAGTTCATCCCCGAAATCAAGGCCGGCGACAAGCGCATCCTGCTGATCGGCGGCGAGCCGGTGCCGTATTCGCTCGCGCGCATTCCGCAGGGCAACGAGGTGCGCGGCAACCTGGCGGCGGGCGGGCTGGGCGTGGCGCAGCCGCTCACGGCGCGCGATCTGGAGATTGCGAAAACGCTGGGGCCGAAGCTGGTCGAGCGCGGGCTGCTGCTGGTGGGGCTCGATGCGATCGGCGACTGGCTCACCGAAGTCAACGTGACGAGCCCGACGTGTTTCCGCGAAATCATGGAGCAGACCGGCTTCGACGTGGCGGCGATGTTCATCGACGCGCTGGAGCGTGCGGCGGCCTGATTTTGCCCGTCGTGTGTGCGCAACAGCCCGAAACGCATAAAAACGGCTATAAATCGATGGAGGAAGGGCTCGAATCGCGGTGGCAGGGTGCTTGATTCCTACCGCCGCGACGGCATCTTCCGACTGTGGGCGCGCCTTGAGACGGGCGATTGCGTGCTGCAAGGCACAAGATCTGCTCAAATCGAGGTGTGAATACTGCGAGCAAAACCGCATGGTCGGCACGAAAATGACCCTGCTACAATGCCGCGAGCCCGCGCCCGGGTCATGCGCTGCGACGCCATAAACGTCGCGGCACGGCAACCCGGCGCATGTTCCGACCCTGATGGCCCACGGCTGGCCGCAGGTCGGCGCTGTCGGACGCGATCTTCGGAGATCGGCCCAAGGCATCAACCGAAGCCGTTATTTGTAGTCACGCTGACATGGCAGGGATTCTGATCATCGCTCACGCACCGCTCGCTACTGCGCTGCGCGAATGCATTGCCCACATCTACGGCGGCTGTCCGGCGCGCATCGGCGCTCTGGATGTGTTGCCCGACAGCGACCCCGCCCAGGTCGTCGCGCAGGCGAACGCCGAAGTCGAGCGTTTGCGCGAGGAAAACGGGGCACTCGTTCTCACCGATATGTTCGGCGCTACGCCGTCGAACATCGCCGCGCGTCTGGCGACGTTGCCGCAGGTGCGCGTGCTGGCGGGCGTCAATCTGCCGATGCTGGTGCGCGCGGTCTGTTACCGTGCGACGCCGCTCGACACGCTGGTGGAAAAGGCGCTGGCGGGTGCGAGCAAGGGCGTTCAGCCGATTGGGCCGAGCACGCCCGCACAGGTCAACGATTGCGGTTGCTCGCCGACACCGTGCGCCGAAGCGGCCTCCGAAGCCGTGGCAAAAGCGGCCGTGACCGCGGCGGCGGCGTCCGCTGCGGCAAACAGCACCGCCAAGGCCGATCTGGCCGCGCGTAACGAAGCAGGCACTGCGGCGCCCGCGGCTGCGGCCATGGCGCTCAAGCCTGCCGGCACGGCCTGAGCCGGCTGGATCTGGCTTACGCCGGCTTGGGCGCGCCTCATCTCACCCGCATTCTGTTTCCGGTCGCGCAAGCGGCCGGACGCGCAGCGCGCGTGTCTGACGCGCGCGACGCACAATCGACGCACAATCACACAGTTTTACTTCATCCCTCAGCGCCTGGATCGACCTATGCTGCAACAAGAAACGACCATCGTGAACAAACTCGGCCTGCATGCGCGGGCGTCGGCGAAGCTGACGCAACTGGCGGGCAACTATCAGTCGGAAATCTGGATGAGCCGTAACGGCCGCCGCATCAACGCCAAGAGCATCATGGGCGTGATGATGCTGGCCGCGGGCATCGGCAGCACGGTGCTGATCGAAACCGAAGGCCCGGACGAGGCCGACGCGATGGGCGCGCTGCTCAAGCTGATCGCCGATAAATTCGGCGAAGGTCAATAAGCACGCGCAGTAAGCAAGTAATAAAGGCGTCCTGGAAAAGCGCCTCACTGCTCCGTTTCGACGGACGAAAGCCAAAGCCACGACGCCGCGTTCGAACGCGGCGTTTTCTTTGGTGCCCCGCGACGATAACACCTGCAGAAAGCGCTATTTCGCGCTGCGAATCCTGCGTAAAAAGAACATCCGCGCGGCGCGGAATTTATAATAAAGGCCGGGGTCAGAGAGAGCGCATTGCAGCGGTTTGCCGCGGCATCACATAACCAGAGGAGGTGCGCGTGCCGTTCACGCTGCATGGAATTCCCGTATCACGTGGTATCGCCATCGGACGGGCGTATCTGATCGCGCCGGCTGCGCTCGACGTCGACCACTATCTGGTCGAACTCGCGCAGATCGACGGCGAAATCGAGCGCTTCCGGGTGGCGCTCAAGCTCGTCGAGCAGGAACTCGATACGCTGCGTGCCGACCTCGCCGCCGACGCCCCCAGTGAAATGGGCGCGTTCATTGGCGTGCACCTCATGATCCTGAACGACGTCATGCTCGTGCAGGAGACCATCGACCTCATCCGCACGCGCCGCTTCAACGTGGAGTGGGCGCTGACCGAACAGCTCGAACGCCTCTCGCGCCACTTCGACGACGTCGAAGACGAATACCTGCGCGAGCGCAAAGCCGACATCGAACAGGTCGTCGAGCGTGTGCTCAAGGCGCTCGCGGGCGCCTCGCCGCCCGCGCTGCACGGCGGCTGCGACGAGATGATCGTGGTGGCGCACGACATCGCGCCCGCCGACATGCTGCAATTCAAAGGGCAAACGTTTCAGGGCTTCGTCACCGATCTGGGCGGGCGCACCTCGCATACGGCGATCGTCGCGCGCAGTCTGGGCATTCCGGCCGCCGTGGGCGTGCAGCAGGCGAGCACGCTGATCCGTCAGGACGATCTCATCATCGTCGATGGCGATCATGGCGTGGTGATCGTCGATCCCGCGCCCATCGTGCTGGAGGAGTACACCTATCGCCAGAGCGAGATGGCGCTCGAGCGGCGCAAGCTGCAGCGCCTGAAGTTCTCGCCCACGCAGACGCTGTGCGGCGCGAAGATCCAGCTTTGCGCGAACATCGAACTGCCCGAGGACGCCCAGGCGGCGCTCGATTCGGGCGCGACCGGCGTGGGCCTGTTCCGCACCGAGTTCCTGTTCATGAATCACAAGGACCAGTTGCCGGAAGAGGACGAGCAGTTCGAAGCCTACAAGCGCGCGGCGGAATTGATGAACGGCCTGCCCGTGACGATCCGCACGATCGACGTGGGCGCCGATAAACCGCTCGACGCCATGAGCGCCAGCGACGGCTACGAGACCGCCGCGAACCCGGCGCTGGGCCTGCGCGCGATCCGCTGGAGCCTGTCCGAGCCGCAGATGTTCCTCACGCAGTTGCGCGCGATCCTGCGCGCGTCGTCGTTCGGCACGGTCAAGATCCTGATTCCGATGCTCGCGCACGCGCAGCAGATCGACCAGACGCTCGACCTGATCCGCGAAGCCAAGCGCCAGCTCGACGACGCGGGCCTGTCCTACGATCCGAACGTGCAGGTGGGCGCGATGATCGAGATTCCCGCTGCGGCGCTGGCCTTGCCGATGTTCCTGCGGCGTCTGGATTTCCTCTCGATCGGCACCAACGACCTGATCCAGTACACGCTGGCGATCGATCGCGCCGACAACGCCGTGGCCGATCTCTACGATCCGCTGCACCCGGCCGTGCTGCAACTGATCTCGCACACGCTGCGCGAGGCGAAGCGCGCGGGCGTGCCGGTTTCGGTGTGCGGCGAGATGGCGGGCGATCCGCAACTCACGCGTCTGCTGCTGGGCATGGGTCTCACGGAATTTTCGATGCACCCGAGCCAGTTGCTGGTGGTGAAGCAGGAGATTCTGCGCTCGCAACTGAAGGCGCTGGAAAAGCCGGTCGCCGATGTACTGGCGGCTTACGAGCCCGAGGAACTGGAAGCGGCGCTGGGCCGTCTGGCGCAGGCCTGAACGCGGTTTATCCGCTTATCGTGCTGCAAGCGATGCAAAAAAGCCCCGGCATGCCGGGGCTTTTTATGCGTACTGCGTATCGCTTGCTGTGTTACGCGTGCCGCTCGCCGCAAACCGGGCAGTCGGGCTGACGTGCGATGCGCATCGTGTTCCATTCCATGCGCAGCGAATCGAGCATCATGAGCCGCCCGACCAGCGGCGTGCCGATCTCGCCGACCACGCGCAGCGCTTCCGCCGCCTGCATCGCTCCGATGATGCCGACCGTCGGCGCGAATACGCCCATGGTCGAACACGCCACTTCCTCGAAAGGCTGATCTTCGGGGAACACGCAGGCGTAGCAGGGCGAGCTTTCGTCGCGGAAATCGAAGGTGCTGATCTGGCCGTCGAAGCGCAGCGCCGCGCCCGACACCAGCGGCACGCCATGCTTCACGCAGGCGCGGTTGATGGCATGGCGCGTGGCGAAGT
Organism: Paraburkholderia sp. Ac-20340; assembly: GCF_017104965.1. GTDB lineage: Bacteria > Pseudomonadota > Gammaproteobacteria > Burkholderiales > Burkholderiaceae > Paraburkholderia. Next base: position 123,471 of record NZ_JAAGPR010000014.1, on the reverse strand, counting down.
TGTCGGTGCAATCGAGCACGACGCTTGCGCGCGGCACGTGTTCGTCGAGCCAGGCGTCGTCGATGCGCGCCTGCACGGCGTTCACCTTCACCTCGGGATTCAGGCGCGCGATGGCCTCGCGGCCCGACTCGACCTTGGCGCGGCCAACCGAAGCCGTCTCGTGCATGATCTGCCGCTGCAGATTGGTGAGATCGACGGTGTCGTTATCGACGAGCGTGAGCGTGCCCACGCCCGAAGCGGCGAGATACATGGCCGCCGGCGAGCCAAGGCCGCCCGCGCCGATCACGAGCGCGTGCGCGTCGAGAAAGCGCTGCTGCGCCTCGATGCCGATCTCGTCGACGAGAATGTGGCGGGAATAGCGGAGGAGTTGGTCGTCGTTCATCGCAATGCGCACGGTGCGGGCGCGACGATGGGCCGGGAGGCCGCGACGCGCGCCAGAAGTACAGACCGCCTATTGTACCGGCGCTGGCGCAGATGGCCTTGCGGCCCTTGGCGCGTGAAGCGCGAAGGGCCGCAAGGCGGGTACTGCCTGGATGTTGCCTGGTGTTGCCTGGATTTTGCGTGACGCTACGTCTTACTTCGCAGGCGCCGTGGCCGGAGCCGGCGTCGATGCACCCGGCACTGCCGAAGCCGACGGCTTCACAGCGATAGGCGCCGATGCCGACGTAGGCGGCTTGGCTTGCGCGAGACGACGCTCCATCGGCGACTTCGATTCCGTCACCGGCTTGCCCTGCAGCTTGTTCAGGGCTTGCTGGAGCATGAAGTCGTCGGTGGAACCGAATTCGACCGGCTTGCGCTCGCGATCCTTCTGGCGCTGTTCCGGCGTCTTCTTGTCGTTCTGCTCTTCGAGCTGACGCAGCATGTCCATGCGTTCCTGCTCGCGCTGATCCTGTTCCTTCTTCTCGTCCGGGTCCTGCGTGTTCGCAAGGTGGTTCGAGTAGTCGACTTCGCGCGTGACGAGTGCGTCGTCCGGATCGCCTTCGGCGTATTGATCGACCGCAACATCAGGACGGATGCCCTTGTTCTGGATCGAACGGCCGCTCGGCGTGTAGTAGTACGCCGTGGTCAGACGCAGTGCCGTGTCGGCCGTCATCGGGCGCACGGTCTGCACCGAACCCTTGCCGAACGTCGTCTTGCCGATGATCAGCGCACGCTTCTGGTCCTGCAGCGCACCCGCGACGATTTCCGATGCCGACGCCGAGTAGGCGTTGGTCAGCACGATCATCGGCACGGTCTTGAACTCGGCTGCTTCGCCCTTGAGCGGATCGCCGTCGAACGACGGCAGGCGGTAGTTCTCGTAGTTGTCGCGATAGACCTGCTTGGAATCGGGGATCTGGCCGTTCGTCGAAACGACGACCGAATCCGCCGGCAGGAATGCGCCCGCGACACCGACCGCGCTCTGCAGCAGACCGCCGCCGTTGTTGCGCAGGTCGAGAATGAGGCCCTTGAGGTTCGGCTCCTGACGCGCGATGTCCTGCAGCTTGGCTGCGAGGTCAGGCGTGGTGCGTTCCTGGAAGCTCGTGATGCGGATGTACGCGTAGCCCGGCTGCAGGATCTTCGACTTCACGGACTGCACCTTGATGATGGCGCGCGTGATCGTGAGCGGGAAGGTGCGGTCGTCGGTCTTGCGGAAGATCGTGAGCGTGACCTTGGTGCCCGGGTCGCCGCGCATCTGCTTGACCGCCTGGTCGAGCGTCATGCCGCGCACGGGCTTGTCGTTGATACGCGTGATCAGGTCGCCCGGACGGATGCCGGCGCGGAACGCGGGCGTGTCTTCGATCGGCGAGATCACCTTGATGAGGCCGTCTTCCGAGGAGATCTCGATGCCGAGGCCCGCGAAGCGGCCCTTGGTCTGTTCCTGGAGTTCCTGGTAGTCGGTCTTGTCGAGATACGACGAGTGCGGGTCGAGACTCGACACCATGCCCTTGATGGCAGCGGTGAGGAGCTTCTTGTCGTCGACCGGCGTGACGTACTCATGCTTGATCTGACCGAAGACTTCGGCGAAAAGCCGGAGCTGGTCGAGTGGCAGCGGCTCGATCACCGTCTGCTGGGTTTGCTGCGCCTCGGCGGAAATCTGCAGCGTGGCAAATACGCCGGTCGCGAGGCCAGCGGCAATCAGGCCGATGTTTTTTAGGTTCTTTCGCATAGAGGTTGTTGCGTGCGGTCGAAAGGCGCGTGGCAGCGTCTAATGGAAAAGCGACGGACAAGTATAACTGCACACCCGGCCGCCCTGTATATAAGGCGCGATGCAGGGACGAACGTTGCGGGTTCGACAGTCGGAATGCCTGCGGGTTCGCAAGGCGCGTGCCGCAGAGCCTTGCTGGGTGCGGGTCTGGCAGCGATGTGTCGGGCAGCTGGCAGCTTTGCCAGTGAGCGCACGCAAATCGGCAGGAAATACTGGATCGGTCTTGAACGCGACTTTGCGCGGGCGCAAGAGGCGCGCGGCGGCGCGCGTCGCGCAAGCACCCACCGGCCGAGGCGTGGCGCGCACGGCCGGTGAATGTGATGCAGAGCAGGGAAAAGATGGGTTCAACCCGCTTGGGTTCAGCCCGCCTTGCCCTGGTTCGCCACGGCAGCCTGCGCCTTGGCGATGGCATCGGCGTCGCCCAGGTAGTAGTGCGTGATGGGCTTGAGGTTCTCGTCCAGTTCATAGACGAGCGGCACGCCGTTCGGAATGTTCAGGCCGACGATGTCGGTGTCCGAAATGCCGTCGAGGTACTTCACGAGCGCGCGGATCGAGTTGCCGTGCGCGGCGATCACGATCTTCTTGCCCGCCTTGATGGCCGGGGCGATCGACTCGTTCCACAACGGCAGCACGCGCGCCACGGTGTCCTTCAGGCATTCCGTGAGCGGCAGCTCTTCGCGCGGCACTTTCGCGTAGCGCGGGTCGTTGTAGGCGGTGCGATCGTCCGACGGATCGAGCGCGGGCGGCGGCGTGTCGTAGCTGCGGCGCCAGACGAGGACCTGTTCGTCGCCGTATTTGGCGGCCGTTTCGGCCTTGTTCAGACCCGAAAGCGCGCCGTAGTGGCGCTCGTTCAGGCGCCACGAGTGGACGACGGGCAGGTACATCTGGTCCATCTGGTCCTGGACGTGCCAGAGCGTGCGGATCGCGCGCTTGAGCACCGACGTATAGGCGATGTCGAACGCAAAGCCCGAAGCCTTGAGCAGCTGGCCGGCCTGCTGGGCTTCGCGGTTGCCCTGTTCGGTCAGGTCGACGTCCACCCAGCCGGTGAAGCGGTTTTCCTTGTTCCAGGTCGATTCGCCGTGGCGGATGAGTACGAGTTTGTACATGTGGATGACGGTCGGTAGTGAGGGAAGCGGTAATCGGGGACGGGGAACGTCGGTGATACGGCTACCTGGCGAACGCTGCCCGGTCCAGCGGGCTGCACACCCGGGCTGGGGGGCGGCAACCCTGCGACAAAGGGTTATTTTATAATGAGCGGATTGTCTGAACTGGATTTCCCTCGATTTCTCTTTTTCCCGGCGGCTCATCCGTGACGTTCTTTACCAATTACATCAACCTTGTACTCATCGCGATCGTCCTCATCTCAGGAGGGTTGCTCCTGTGGCCGACGCTTAAACGCGGCGGGCGCGGCGGCGTTTCGGCCGCTGAAGCGACGCAGATGATCAACCGCCGCAACGCGGTCGTGATCGACGTGCGTTCCGCGGACGAATTCGCGAAGGGCCACCTGCCTGCTGCCCGCCACCTGCCGGTCGGCGAGTTGCAAGGCAAGGTCGCCCAGTTCGTGAAGAACAAGAGCAACCCGGTGCTGCTGGTCTGCCAGACGGGCCAGCAGTCGCACAAGGCCGCAAACCTCGTGAAGGAAGCCGGTTTTGCCGAAGTCCACGTGCTGGACGGCGGCGTGAACGCCTGGCAGCAGGCCGGCATGCCGGTCGTGAAACAAGGAGGTACGAAGTGAGCAAGGTTGTCATGTACAGCACCCAGGTGTGCCCGTATTGCCAGATGGCCGAACGTCTTTTAAAGTCGCGCGGCGTCGAACACATCGAGAAAGTGCTGATCGACCGGGACCCGGCGCGGCGCGAAGAAATGATGACGCGCACCGGCCGCCGTACCGTGCCGCAGGTTTTCATCGGCGAGACGCATGTGGGCGGTTACGATGACCTCTCCGCGCTCGACCGTGCCGGCGGCCTGATGCCGCTGCTCGAAGCGGCGGCCTGAGCTTCACGCGTCCAGCCGGGCATGCGGTGCCTGGCTCGACGGCCGCGTCGCGATGTTTTCGCCCGTGCGGGCCGGTAAGGCGCGCGCGGGCTTGCTGTCGCTTGTTATTGTCGTTTTTGCCGTTGCTGCTCATTGCGGCTGCGCAGTGAAGTTTCGCAGTGAAGTTTTGGCTCTGGCCGATATCGGCCAGAGCCAAACCTCGCGATACTGTGCCACCGCAACTCCATCTAATCAGGAAGCCAAACACCATGTCTGACGAGAACAACCAGCCGTTCTTCAACATCCAGCGCATCTACCTCAAGGACCTTTCGCTGGAGCAGCCGAACTCGCCGGCCATCTTCCTCGAGCAGGACATGCCCTCCGTCGAAGTGGAAGTCGACGTCAAGGCCGAGCGCCTCGCGGAATCGGTGTTCGAAATCCTCGTGACCGGCACGGTCACCGCCAAGGTCAAGGACAAGGTCGCGTTCCTGATCGAAGCCAAGCAAGCCGGCATTTTCGACATCCGCAACATCCCGGAAGAGCAGGTTGACCCGCTCGTCGGCATCGCTTGCCCGACGATCCTGTTCCCGTACCTGCGCTCGAACATCGCCGACGCGATCACGCGTGCGGGTTTCCCGCCGATCCATCTGGCCGAAATCAACTTCCAGGCGCTCTACGAGCAACGCCTGCAGCAGCTCGCGCAGCAACAAGGCGCCAGCAGCAACGCCACGCATTGATTGACCGCTGAACCTCACAACCGGTGCGGAGTACTGGAATGAAAGTCGCCGTTCTCGGCGCCGGAGCGTGGGGCACCGCGCTGGCAGGGCATCTCGCCCAGGCGCATGACACGCTGTTATGGGCGCGCGATGGCGCGCTCGTCGATACGCTGCGCAAGACGCACGAGAACGCCCGCTATCTCGCGGGCGTCTCGCTGCCGCAAACACTCGAATACGAAACCGATCTGGCTGCGGCGCTCGACCATGCGTCGGGCGAGGCGGATCTCGTCGTGCTCGGCACGCCCGTGGCGGGCCTGCGCGACATGCTGCGCACCATGCGCGACATGGACCGCGTGCCTGCGCATTTCGTGTGGCTGTGCAAGGGTTTCGAAGCCGATTCGCAACTGATGCCGCATCAGGTCGTGGCCGCCGAGCTGCCCGATCATGCGAGTAACGGCGTGCTGTCCGGCCCGAGCTTCGCGCGCGAAGTGGGCGATGGCCTGCCGGTCGCGCTGACGGTGGCCAGCGCCTCGGCCGATTGCCGCGAGCGCACGCTCGCCGCGTTCCATCATCGCGCCATGCGCATCTATACCGGCGACGATGTCGTGGGCGTGGAAGTGGGCGGCGCGGTCAAGAACGTGCTGGCGATCGCCACCGGCATCTCCGACGGTCTGGGTCTCGGCCTGAACGCCCGCGCCGCGCTCATCACGCGCGGTCTCGCGGAAATGTCGCGTCTGGGCGTGACGCTGGGCGGCCGCGCAGAAACCTTCACGGGTCTCACGGGCCTGGGCGATCTGATTCTCACCGCAACCGGCGATCTGTCGCGCAACCGCACCGTGGGCAAGCAGCTCGCGAGCGGGCGCACCCTCGACGATATTCTGGGCGCGCTCGGTCATGTGGCCGAAGGCGTGCGCTGCGCGCGCGCCGTGCTGGCGATTGCACGCGCCCATCAGATCGACATGCCGATTACCGAAGCGGTATGCGCCGTGCTGTTCGATGGCGTTGCGCCGCGCGACGCCGTGAGCGCGCTGCTCCGGCGCGACGCGAAGGCGGAATAGCGCCGCACGACGGTGCTTCTGCCTCGTGCTGAACAAGGAGTGCCGTCATGCTGACAATCGGAAATTGCCGTATCGACGCTGAAGTCGTCGACATCACCACGCTGCATGTCGACGCCATCGTGAACGCCGCCAATACGTCGCTGCTCGGCGGCGGTGGCGTGGATGGCGCGATCCATCGCGCAGCCGGCAAACAATTGCTGCGCGAATGCGAAACGCTCAACGGCTGCAAGACCGGCGACGCGAAAATCACCGCGGGCTATCAACTGCCCGCCAAACACGTGATTCACACGGTCGGGCCGGTCTGGAACGGCGGCGCACGCGACGAAGCAGCGCTGCTCGCTTCGTGCTACCGGCGCTCGCTGGACGTGGCGCGCGATGCGGGCGTGAAAAGCATCGCGTTTCCGGCGATCAGTTGCGGCGTGTACCGCTTTCCGCCCGACCAGGCCGTGACGATTGCGCTCGCAACCGTCATCGATTCATTGCCTGCGTTTGCTGCGCTCGAACAGGTGATCTTCGCCTGTTTCGACGACGCGATGCTCGCGCGCTACCAGCGCGAACTCGCGGCGCGCGAGTCCAGCTGAGCGCGCCGCAAACTTACTCTCCGCCCTCGAAACCCGCCTGCCGCCACGCCTCGAACACCACCACGGCGACGGTATTGGACAGATTCATGCTGCGGTTGCCCGGCCGCATCGGCAGGCGCACGCGCTGCTCGGGCGCGAAGCGTTCGAGCACGCCATCGGGTAGACCGCGCGTTTCCGCGCCGAACACGAACCAGTCGCCGGGCAGGAAAGCGTGATCGTGAAAACGGCCCGAGCCGCGCGTGGTGAACGCGAACATGCGCGATGGATCGGGCGTTTCTTTCGCGACAAAGGCCTCCCAGTCGCTGTGCACCTGCATCTGCGCGTACTCGTGATAGTCGAGGCCGGCGCGGCGCAGCTTGGTGTCGTCGAGCGGAAAGCCGAGCGGCTCGATCAGATGCAGCCGCGCGCCCGAGTTGGCACACAGGCGGATCACGTTGCCGGTATTCGGCGGGATTTCCGGTTCGACCAGAACGACGTTGAACATGACGATAACAACCGTGAAGAGAACGTGAAAACGAATGAAGGAGCTCAGTCCTTCGGGGTGCGCAAGGCGACGAAATTGGTCACGCGCCGCGCGCCGGCGGCTTTGAGCCGTTGAGCCATGGCGTCGAGCGTCGCGCCCGAAGTCATGACATCGTCGACTACGCCGATGTGCAGGCCGTCCAGCGGCGCTCGCGCGGGCCGCAGCGCGAACGCGCGGCCCACGTTGCGGCGGCGTGTGTCGCGATCGAGTTTCGATTGCGCGGCGGTGTCCAGCGTGCGGCGCACCAGCGTGGCGTCGGCGCGAGCGCCTAGCGCGCGGGCGAGCGGCTTCGCGATCTGCCACGCCTGGTTGTAGCCGCGCTCGATCAGCCGTTCGCGCGAGAGCGGCACGGGCACGATCAGCGCGGGCGGATCGGCGGGATCGAGGGCGTCTTCGGCTGCGCGCGCGAGACGTCGCGCGAATTCTTCTCCCAATCCCAGCCGCGCGCGAAACTTCAGGCCCCGCGCGAGCGCATCGAGCGGCGCGCGATAGTCGGCCAGCGCAATGGTCGCGTCGAAGGCGGGCGGCGTTTTCACGCAAGCGTCACATCGGTAACGCGCATGCCCGCCGTGCCCGCCGCGCCGGCTCGACAGCGGCAACGCGCAGACCGTGCAGCGCAGCCGCGCCTCGTTCCAGTACGCGCCATCGCAGGCTGCGCACAGGACCGGGCGTGCGCCCCGTGGCCTTGCGCCCGCACTGCGCACACCGGGCGAGCGTCGCGGCAAATTGCCGCATAATGCGCAGGCACTGGGTAACCAATGCGGTAGCGAATTCGGCAGCAGATCCGTCAGCACGAACTGGACGAGCCGCGGCCATCGCGCCCGCCCGCTCCGAAACGCGCGCAACGCCAGATTCCGGCACGCGCGGCGCGGGGCAGGCGACAGGTTGGACGTCACGGTTGGAGGCGAATCGGACGTCGAATCGGGCGGCGGCGGCATCGTGGACAGCCCGGACAGGGCGAGTGAACTGAAAGGATGGGAGTGAGCGAGTATACTTCGCAGACTTCGCCAATACGACCGACATGTCCCCGTCTCACCCCAGACCCGGCCGTCCGGCCTATGATCCGCGCTATCTGCAGCGGACTTTCGACCGTCGCGCCGCGGCTTTCGACGAGGTTGCGTTTCTCCCGCGAGAAATCGCCGAGCGGATGCGCGAGCGCCTCGAATACATCAAGGTGAGCCCGTCGAGCGTGCTCGACCTGGGCTGCGGACCCGGTGACGATCTGCCGAAACTGCGCGAGCGCTTCCCCGAAGCGCCCGTGTTCGGCGCTGATCTCTCCCTCGCCATGCTCGAACGCGCCCGCGCGCACGACGCCAACGACACCAGCTGGCGGCGTTTCCTGCCGGCCTCGATCGGCCGCGCGCTCGGCTCGCGCGGGCCGCGTTTCGCGCAGGCCGATTTCGCGGCGCTGCCGTTCGCGCACGAAGCCTTCGAACTGCTGTGGTCGAACCTCGCGCTGCACTGGCATCCGCGCCCGGACCTCGTGTTCGGCGAATGGCAGCGCGTGCTCAAGGTCAACGGCCTGCTGATGTTCAGCACGCTCGGGCCCGACACGCTCAAGGAATTGCGCGGTGCCTACGCGGAAGTCGAGGCGGCGCATGGCGTGCCCACGCAGCCGCATGTGATCGATTTCGTCGATATGCACGATCTGGGCGACATGCTGGTCGAGAACGGTTTCGAGATTCCGGTGATGGATCAGGAAACCCTCACCGTGACCTACAAGACGCCGGAAAAGCTGCTCGCCGATGTGCGCCGCTGGGGCGCGTATCCGTTCGCGCGCGCATTTGACGCAGCCGAAGGCGAGCACACGCAGCCTGCGGGCGGCCCGTCGAAGCGCCTCTATCGTGCGCTGCTGGCCGCGCTCGAAGCGCGCCGCCTGAAGGACGGCCCGAACGCCGGCACGATCCCGCTGACCTTCGAGATCATCTACGGTCACGCGTGGAAAGCCGTGCCGCGCATGACGGCGGAAGGCCACGGCATCGTGCGGATCGAAGATATCGGGCGCGGTCCGTCGAGGAATCGTTGAGGTAATCGGTAAGGTAATAAGGGGGCTTTCGTTATGCCTGAAATTAGCGCCTGAAAAGCCCCCGGAAATTTGTCGAAAAATCGCTGGAATGCCCGTTGGTATTGGGTTTGCGGCGGATTGTGGCTTGCTTGTTAGGGCTGGGGATCGCGCCTATAATGCGTCCGTCTGCAGGTGGCGGGGCGGCCGGTTAGCCGTATCGGGAACCGTGCAACACCGCGGCGCCTCCAGATTCTCCCGCAGTTGTGCAAGGCGCAAAGCGGCGATAGTCTGAGGATGTTGCAGTGGGGGAAACGAGCGATGCAGACATCTGATCTGCTGGCGAGTCCGGAGCCGGTCCTCAAGGACTGGACGATGAAGCGCAACTGTTCGGTTTCGCCCAGGCAATTCGTGTTGTTCTATGTCTCGCTGGCGCTGGTCTCCATCGCGATCGCCGTTCTGCTGTTGATCCACGGCGCCTGGCTGGTTTTGCCGTTCACTGGCATCGATCTGTTGGTCGTTGGGGGCGCCTTCGCCATCTATGCGCGCCATGCTGTCGATTACGAACGAATCAGGCTTTATCCGAACCGGCTGGTGATCGAGCAGATGAGCGCTGACGCGCTCACGCAGTTCGAATTCAATCCCCGCTGGGTCCGGGTCGAGCCGGGCGCTACCCCACGCGACCCGGTGCGTCTCGTGTCCCGCGGCCAGGCGGTCGCTGTCGGCTTGCATCTGCCGCAATATCGGCGTGCGCAGTTCGTGCGGGAACTGCGCATGTGGCTCGTGCGCGCACTTTGAATTCATGCGCGTTGTGAGTGAATCGCGACGCGGCGTGTGCGCCCCCAGGGCGTGACCTGGTTGCAAAACCTTCCTGCGGGGTCGAGGGTTTGAATGGAAATTATGGGTAAGGAAGCTATGAAAACAATCAAGCGAGCCCTACAGGGCGTGCTGGCGTGCAGCGGACTCGTATTCGCCGGCGCGGCACTCGCAGTCGGAGACAGTCCGGGCGGCCCAGCGGTCAACGAGATCAATATCCAGCCGCCCGTCACGCGCATCGCAGAAGAGCTCTACAGCCTCCATACGATGATGCTGATTCTATGCACGGTGATTTTCATCGGCGTATTCGGCGTCATGTTCTATTCGATCTTTGCGCATCGCAAGTCGAAGGGTCACCAGGCTTCGCATTTCCACGAAAGTACGACCGTCGAAATCATCTGGACGATCGTGCCGTTCATCATCGTCGTGCTGATGGCGCTGCCGGCCACCAAGGCCGTTGTCGCCATGAAGGACACGTCCAACGCCGACATCACCGTGAAGGTGACCGGCTATCAGTGGAAGTGGGGCTACGACTACGTGAAGGGGCCGGGCGAGGGCATCAGCTTCCTCTCCACGCTCACCACGCCGCGTAGCGAAGTGAACGGCCTCGCGCCGATCACCGATACCTATCTCCAGGAAGTCGACAACCCGCTGGTCGTGCCGGTCAACAAGAAGATCCGCGTGATCACGACGGCCAACGACGTGGTGCACTCGTGGTACGTGCCCGCGTTCGGCGTGAAGCAGGATGCGATTCCGGGCTTCGTGCGCGACACCTGGTTCAAGGCCGAGAAGGTGGGTACGTATCGCGGCTTCTGTACCGAACTCTGCGGCAAGGAACACGCTTACATGCCGGTCGTGGTCGAAGTGCTGTCCGACGACGATTACGCGAAGTGGGTGCAGACGCAGAAGGCGAAGATGGCCGCGGCCAACGACGACCCGAACAAGACCTACACGATGGCCGAACTCAAGGAGCGCGGCGAGAAGGTCTACGCCTCGAACTGCGCGGTGTGCCACCAGCCCACCGGCAAGGGCGCAGGCGCGTTCCCGGCGCTGGACGGCAGCAAGGTCGCCAACGGTCCGATCGCGGAACACGTGAGCATCGTGCTCAAGGGCAAGGCGGCGATGCCGTCGTGGGCGCCCACGCTCAACGACGTCGAGATCGCTTCGGTCATCACCTACGAGCGCAACGCGTGGGGCAACCACACGGGCGACATCCTGCAACCGCGTCAGGTGGCCGATGCGCGCAACGGCAAGATGCCGGAAGGCGGCGGCACGACGGCTGCGGCAGGTGCGGATCAGGCGGCAGCGGGTGCCAGTGGTGCCAGCGGTGCGGCTGAAGCCAGCGCACCGGCAGCAGCGGCAAGCGGCGCCGATCAGGCTTCGGGCGCGGCGCAAAGCACGGCTGCGCTGCCGGCGAGCGTCTACTTCGAAGTGGGCAAGAGCACGCTGCCCGCCGACGCGAAGGACGCGATCCAGGCCGCCGCCGACTACGCGAAGGCGCATCCGGACGCGAAGTTCACGCTTTCGGGCTATACCGATGCAAGCGGCAAGGCCGACGCCAACGCGGAACTGGCCAAGCACCGCGCACAAGCCGTGCGCGACGCGCTGAAGGCCGCCGGCATCGCCGAAGATCACATCATTCTGAAGAAGCCGGAAACCGTCACCGGCGGTGCGGACGCGAAAGAAGCGCGCCGCGTGGAAATCGGCCCGGCTGCATAAAACGCAGCCTGGCGGGTCCACAAGCAGTCCATAACGAATTCGATAACAAGAAACACTCAGTACGCTGTAAAAAAGCGGGCACGAGTCGCGGACCTACCGCACTGGCCAACACTGCAGTAAGAGACGCAAAGCAATTCGCTTCAGGAGATAAGTCATGTCTAGCATCGGACACGATGTAGCTGGGGGGCACGGTCACGTGCATGGCGACCACGCCCACGCGACGCCACACGGCTGGCGCCGCTGGCTGATGGCCACCAACCACAAGGACATCGGGACGCTGTACCTGCTGTTCTCGTTCGTGATGTTCCTGTCGGGCGGCGTGATGGCGCTAGGCATCCGCGCCGAGCTGTTCGAACCGGGCCTGCAGATCATGCGCCCCGAGTTCTTCAACCAGCTCACCACGATGCATGGCCTGATCATGGTGTTCGGCGCGATCATGCCGGCCTTCGTGGGCTTCGCGAACTGGATGGTGCCGCTGCAGATCGGCGCATCGGACATGGCCTTCGCGCGCATGAACAACTTCAGCTTCTGGCTGCTGCCCGCCGCAGCGTGTCTGCTGGTCGGTTCGTTCTTCGTGCCGGGCGGCGCGACCGCCGCGGGCTGGACGCTCTACGCGCCGCTTTCCACGCAGATGGGCCCCGGCATGGACTTCGCGATCTTCGCGGTCCACATCATGGGCGCCTCGTCGATCATGGGCGGCATCAACATCGTCGTCACGATCCTGAACATGCGCGCGCCGGGCATGACGCTCATGAAGATGCCGATGTTCGCGTGGACGTGGCTCATCACCGCTTATCTGCTGATCGCCGTGATGCCGGTTCTGGCAGGCGCGATCACCATGCTGCTGTTCGACCGCCACTTCGGCACGAGCTTCTTCAATGCGGCAGGCGGCGGCGACCCGGTCATGTACCAGCACATCTTCTGGTTCTTCGGTCACCCCGAGGTCTACATCATGATCTTGCCGGCGTTCGGGATCGTCTCGCAGGTGATTCCGGCGTTCTCGCGCAAGCCGCTGTTCGGCTATAGCTCGATGGTGTACGCCACGGCGTCGATCGCGATTCTCTCGTTCATGGTCTGGGCGCACCACATGTTCGCCACGGGCATGCCGGTGACGGGCCAGCTGTTCTTCATGTACGCCACCATGCTGATCGCCGTGCCCACGGGCGTGAAGGTGTTCAACTGGGTCGCGACGATGTGGCGCGGTTCGCTCTCGTTCGAAACGCCGATGCTGTGGGCCGTGGGCTTCCTGATCGTGTTCACGTTCGGCGGGCTGTCGGGTCTGATGCTGGCGATGGCGCCGCTCGACATCCAGTATCACGGGACTTACTTCGTGGTGGCGCACTTCCACTACGTGCTGGTGGCGGGGTCCTTATTCGCGCTGTTCTCGGGGTGGTACTACTGGTCGCCGAAATGGACCGGCTGGATGTACAACGAGATGCGCGGCAAGATCCACTTCTGGTGCTCGCTGGTGTTCTTCAACGTCGCGTTCCTGCCGATGCACTTCGTCGGCCTCGCCGGGATGCCGCGTCGCTACGCCGACTATCCGGCCCAGTTCACCGACTGGAACCAGGTCATCACGATCGGCGCATTCGGTTTCGGTCTGTCGCAGGTGTACTTCCTGTTCTTCGTCGCGCTGCCCGCGTATCGCGGCGGCGGCGAACTGGAAAAGGCCGGCGACAAGCCCTGGGATGGCGCAACCGGCCTCGAATGGACCGTGCCGAGCCCGGCGCCGTTCCACACCTTCGAGAATCCGCCGACGGTCGAATAAAACCCGCTCGACATACGGTGTCCGGCTTCATGTATCGCCTGAGCCGGACACATCGAAACAGCAACGCAGCCGCACGATTCACGCAGGGAGCGATTCACGATGCAGGGAATCACGCCAGTCGCGCTGGATGAACACGCCGCGGCCAACCGCACTGCAAGCATGACGCGTAATTCTCAGACACGACGCACGCCCGAGCAGATTCGCGCGGGCAACCGCCGGCTCGGCCTGATTCTGCTGCTGGTCGCCGCCGCGTTCTTTCTGGGCGGCGTCGTGAAGCAGGTGTATTTCGCCGGACACTGACGCGCTGGCGTCGTGCCCGCACACTGTTCGAGGAAGTCCGATGTCCACGCAGCACGCAGGTAGCGACCGCGCATTCAACCGCTCGATGCTGATCAAGCTCGTGGTGGTGGCGTTGCTGATGTTCGGCTTTGGCTGGGCGCTGGTGCCGATGTATCGCGCGATCTGCGAGGTCACGGGCGTCAACAATCTGGTGCAGCGCGATGTAAGCGCACGCGAGGCGCGCAACACGCAGGTCGATATGACGCGCACGGTGTCGGTGGAACTCGACGCCAATGCGCGCGGGCTGCTCGGTTTCAAGCCGGAACAGAACAGCATCGACGTGCATCCCGGCGAAGTGATGACGGTGATGTACGACATTTCGAACAACGAAGGACGCACGATCGACGCGCAGGCGATTCCGAGCTACGCGCCGAAACAGGCAACCGAATACTTCCGCAAGATCGAGTGCTTCTGCTTCACGCAGCAGACCTTGAAGGCGAACGAAACGAAGCGCATGCCGGTGGTGTTCGTGATCGATCCGAAACTGCCGAAAGACGTGAAGACGATCACGCTGTCGTACACCTTCTTCGAGCTGAACAAGCCGGCGGTGCCGCAGGCGCCGAAGCAGGCGGCCGGAGCGTGAGTCAGGATGAGGCGGCGATGAACGACGACAGCGGCGCAGGCGCGGCAAAAGCGAAGAAGGGCAGCGTGCTGCAACTGGTGAAGGCGGTGGCGTGGTCGTTTCTCGGCGTGCGCAAGCGTGCCGATCTGGAATCCGACGCCGCGCAACTGCATCCGGCGGCGCTGATCGGCGCGGGCATTCTCGGCGCGATCCTGTTCATCGTCGTGCTGCTGCTGATCGTGCATGCAGTCGTCGGTAAGTAGAACGGTCGCAACGCAATCGCCGTGCGCCAAGCGCGACGAACAATGAATAACGCAGAGACACCGGCAGCGTCCGGGAGCAACTGGAAACTGGAGAAACAGGCATGAGCGGTCAAAACGATAGCCCGTACTACTTCGTACCGCACCCGTCGCGGCATCCGATCAGCGCGGCCATTGGCCTGCTGGTCATGCTGTCGTCGCTCGCGTCGTGGATCAACGGCGACTCGTGGGCGCCGATCGGCGTGGTGATCGGCCTCCTGTGGTTGCTCTTCACGCTCTGGCACTGGTTCGGCGACGCGATCGCCGAATCCGAGGGCGGCATGTACGGCAAACGCGTCGACGTGTCGTATCGCTGGAGCATGAGCTGGTTCATCTTCTCCGAAGTGATGTTCTTCGGCGCGTTCTTCGGTGCGCTGTTCTACGCCCGCCAGATCGCGCTGCATCAGCTCGGCAGCCTCGATTTCAAGCTGATCTGGCCGGATTTCGCGGCGGTGTGGCCCAACAACGGCCCGGCGGCGCTGGTCTCGCACTTCCGCTCGATGACGCCGTGGCCGGTGCCGACCATCAACACCGCGCTGCTGCTTTCGTCGGGCGCGACGCTGACGGTCTCGCACCACGCGCTGCGCGACAACCATCGCAGGAAGGCCATCGCGTGGCTCGCGGGCACGCTGGTGCTGGGCTTCTGCTTTCTCTGCCTGCAGGCCTTCGAATACATTCACGCGTACAACGAACTGAATCTGACGCTCGCTTCGGGCATCTACGGTTCGACCTTCTTCCTGCTGACGGGCTTCCACGGTTTCCACGTGTTCCTCGGCGGCACGATGCTCGCGGTGGTGATGTTCCGCATGATTCGCGGACACTTCACGCCCGAACATCACTTCGCGTTCGAAGGCGCGGCCTGGTACTGGCACTTCGTGGACGTGGTGTGGCTCGGCCTCTACGTGGTGGTCTACTGGCTCTGATGCCGATGGCGCGCGCGGCGGCTCACGCGGCGCGCCTGAAAACACGAAGGCGCCGCTCCGACATGGTCGGCGCGGCGCTTTGGTTTTTGCAGTCGCGCAGAATGCGCGGCAGTGCTGAAGAAGTCGAGCGCCTAGCGCCCGAGCGGAATGCCGGTCGGCTGAATCCAGCCCATCCAGTGCGCGAACAGAATGAACAGGAACAGCGAGATGGAAAAGCCCACGCGCGTGGCGAGGGACCAGACCATCCGCTTGGTGCGGCCCCGGTCGTGCATCATGAAATAGAGCGCGGAGATCATGCTCGCGATGATCAGCGCGAAGGCAATGGGGACGAGTATGTGCATGAAGTTCACGGCGGGATGTGCGGCGAAGTTTGCGGAGTCTCGTATGTCTGAAAACGCCTGTCTTATTATCGCACCGCGCCTGGGCGCGCGGGGTTCGATCAGCCGTATGTGCCGCATCGGTCGTGCCCGATGAAGATCCGGCTCGTCCCCGCCTTGCTGATCCTGATCGTGATGGCCGTGACGATCCGGCTCGGTTTCTGGCAGCGCGATCGCGCGCATCAGAAGGAAGCCTTGCAGGCGCAGATCACGCAGTATGAAAACGCCAGCGCGCAGACGGTGAGCGCCGTGCCGCTCGCGCTCAAGGACATCGAGTTTCATCGCGTGCGTGCGAAGGGCACGTTCCTGCCCGCGCAGGTGGTGTATCTCGACAATCGTCCCTATAACGACCAGCCAGGCTTTTACGTGGTGATGCCGCTTAAACTGGACGACGGCGGCTACGTGCTGGTCAACCGGGGCTGGCTGCCGCGCAGCATCGACGATCGCACGCGGATCGCGCCCTATCTGACGCCGACAGGGCCGGTGGAAGTGGAGGGCATCGCGCGCGCGGATGCCACGCGCGCGTTCGAGCTGGGTGCCGGCGGCTCTGCAGCGCATCAGAAGATCCGGCAGAATCTGGCCGTCGCTTCCTTCGCGACGGAAGCCGGGCTGCCGTTGCAGCCGTTCGTGATCCAGCAGACGGGCTTCGTATCGTCCACGGCGACGGCCCTCAAGGACGGTCTCGTGCGCGACTGGCCCGCACCGGCCACGGACGTCGAGCGTAATTACGGCTACATGTTCCAGTGGTGGGGCATGGCGGTCGCGGCGCTCGGATTCGGTCTTTACGCGGCCCGCCGGGCTGCGACAAAAGAGCGCACGCAAGCCGCGCAAAGCACGCCAGGTTCACAAGGGCCGGTACACGGCGCGAAGGACGCCTGACGATTTCGTCGTAACGCAATCGTCAGGCATCGCTGGCAATCCGGCGCTGCAATCCGGCAGCGCACGGTCAACAGGAAGCGACAGAAACGAGGTTCATGCAGTGTCGACGCATTCTCCCGATACCACGCAGGTTTCCCGCAACGCGGCCGGCTCGAACGGCGCGCCGCAACAAGGTTCCTGGCGGCGCGGCCGCTGGATGCTGCTGCTGATCGCGCTGATCTGCGGCGCGCCCATCGTCATTTCGTACTTCACGTATTACGTGATCAAGCCGAAGGGCGGCAGCACGAGCTACGGCACGCTGATCGAGCCGCAGCGCCCGATTCCGTCCGCGCTGAAAGTGACCGGCGACGACGGCCATGAAGTGCCGCTCGATTCGTTGCGCGGCCGCTGGCTGATGATTTCCGTCGATGGCAGCGCCTGCAACGAAGCCTGCGTGCAGAAGCTCTACTTCATGCGCCAGGTGCGCGCGACGCAAGGCGCCGAACGCGAGCGCGTGCTCATGGTCTGGCTGCGCACCGACGACGCCAGCGTGCCCGCCGTGCTGCGCAGCGCCTACCCGGACACGCGCGTGCTGCGCGCGGATTCCGCCGCTCTGGCCGCGTGGCTGCCCGCCACCGACAGCACCAAAGACACCGATCACATCTACCTGGTCGATCCCAACGGCAACCTGATGGAGCGTTTCCCCGCGCATGCCGATCCGTCAAAGATCAAACAAGACGTGACTAAGCTCCTCAAGTGGTCCCGCATCGGTTAAGGTGCGCAGCGCGAGTTCTGACAGAGAAGAGTAAGAGAGATGTTTATCCTGGAGCTGGGCCTGATCGGCCTGTGCATCGCGTTGCTGCCGCTTTCGTGGGTGTGGGTCAAAGCCGACGACAACAAATTCCGCAAACTCGTGTGGCTCACGACGTTCATGACGCTGGACCTCGTGATGTTCGGCGGCTTCACGCGCCTGACCGATTCGGGTCTCGGCTGCCCGGACTGGCCGGGTTGTTACGGCACGTCCTCGCCGTTCATCGCGCATGTGCAGATCGCCGCCGCGCATCTGGCCATGCCGAGCGGCCCCGTGAGTATGTCGAAGGCGTGGATCGAGATGATTCACCGCTACTTCGCGATGGCCATCGGTGTCCTGATCATTGCGCAGATGGCGATCGCCTGGCGCGCGCGCATCAAGCGTCTGCCGCTGCATGTGTCGCCGTGGTGGCCCACCGCGCTGCTCGGCCTGATTCTCGTGCAGGGCATCTTCGGCGCGTGGACCGTGACGATGAAGCTGCAACCGGTGATCGTCACGACGCATCTGTTGCTGGGCCTCACGCTGCTCGGCACGCTCGCCTGGCTGGGTGCGCGCATGACGCCGCTGCCGGCGTTCGAACCCGACGCCGCACGCTGGCGCGTGGCCGCGCTCGCAGCGCTCGTGCTGCTGATCGTGCAGATCGCGTTGGGCGGCTGGGTCAGCACGAACTACGCCGTGCTCGCCTGCACCGACTTCCCCACCTGCAACGGCGCCTGGATTCCGCCGATGGATTTCCATCACGGTTTTCATCTCTGGCGCGCGCTCGGCATGGATGGAAACGGCGATGTGATCACCCAGAACGCGCTCGTCGCGATTCACTGGACGCACCGCACGTTTGCCTTCGCGGTCATCGCATATCTGGTATGGTTCGCCCTCAAAATGCGGCGCTATGCCTCGTTGCGCCGCCCCGCGAACTGGGTTCTGATCGTGATCGCAATCCAGTTTCTGACAGGACTTTCTAACATCGTCCTGCAATGGCCGCTGCCCATCGCGGTGGCCCATAACGGTGGCGCGGCGATCCTGCTGCTTTTGCTCGTCGTGCTAAACTTTCGAATTGCTTGTAGCCGCCCCGGCCGCGCCGTTCTCCCTGCGCGCGACACCGCTGCGGTGTGATCCCGCCCTATGGAAAGTACAACCCTCCCCCAGTCGCCCGGCAGCCGGATTTCGCAGTATCTGGCCCTCACCAAGCCTCGCGTGACTCAGCTGGCCGTGTTCTGCGCGGTCATCGGCATGTTCCTCGCAGTGCCGGGCATGGTGCCCTGGCAGCAACTGATCGGCGGCACCGTCGGCATCTGGCTGACGGCCGGCGCGGCCTTCGCGATCAACTGTCTGGTCGAACAAAAAGTCGATGCGCGTATGCGCCGCACTTCGTGGCGTCCCTCCGCGCGCGGTGAGATCACGAGCCGGCAGATCCTGCTGTTTTCGATGGTGATCGGCGGCATCGGCATGTGGGTGCTGTACACGTTCTGCAACCCGCTGACCATGTGGCTGACCGTGGCGACCTTCATCGGTTACGCGATCATCTACACGCTGCTGCTCAAGCCGGCCACGCCGCAGAACATCGTGATCGGCGGTGCGTCGGGCGCGATGCCGCCTGCGCTCGGCTGGGCTGCCGTCACCGGCCACGTGCCCGGCGACGCCTGGATTCTCGTGCTGATCATCTTCGTGTGGACGCCGCCGCACTTCTGGGCGCTCGCGCTGTACCGCCGCAAGGACTACGAAGCAGCTGGCCTGCCGATGCTGCCCAACACGCACGGCGAAAAGTACACGCGTCTGCACATGCTGCTGTATTCGCTGATTCTCTTCGCGGTCGCGTTGATGCCCTACATTTCGGGCTTGAGCGGTCTGGTGTATCTGGTGTCGAGCGTGCTGCTCGGCGCGGTCTTCCTGGCGTACGCGTGGAAGATCTACCTCGAGTATTCGGATGCCCTCGCGCGTGCGATGTTCCGTTACTCGATCATCTATCTCTCGCTGCTGTTCGTCGCGCTGCTCGTCGATCATTACGTGCACGCACTGATCGGGGCATAAGACGATGACCCGACGCACACTTGCGCGCCTCGCGCGCGCCACGGTGGTTGCGCTTGCCGCAGCGGGCGCGCTGGGCGCGACGCTCGGCCTCGAAGGCTGCGGCCAGCAACCGCCGTCGTTCTCGAATCTCGACATCACCGGCAACACGCAGTTCGGCAACAACTTCTCGCTGCCGGATTCGAACGGCAAAACCCGCACGATGGCGGATTTCAAGGGCAAGGTGGTCGTGCTGTTCTTCGGCTACACGCATTGCCCGGACGTCTGCCCGACCACCATGGCCGAGCTGTCGCAAGCGCTTCAGCAACTGGGGCCCGATGCCGAAAAGCGCGTGCAGGTGATTTTCGTGAGCGTCGATCCGCAGCGCGATACGCCGCAGATCCTCGGCCAGTACGTGAGCGCCTTCAATCCCACCTTCATCGCCCTGCGCCCGGCCGACGACGCGCAGCTCAAGCAGGTGACCAAGGATTTCCGCGTCTACTACGCGAAGGTGCCGGGCCAGACCGCGGACGGTTACACGATGGATCACACCGCCGCGAGCTATGTGTTCGACACCACCGGCAAGCTGCGTCTGTTCGCGCGCGACGGTCAGGGCGTGACGCCCTGGGTGCACGATCTCAAGATCCTGCTCGGCTCGAACGACGGCAACTGATTTCAAGCGGGTATTTCAGGGGCTCGCAGGCTCCCTGAAAGCCCGATGCGCCACACTGGCGCGCGCCGGCCCAGCCCGCGGGCATACCAGTATGCGATTTCTATATTTCGCGGGGCCGGTGCCATATGAGAGCATTTATGTCTGCCGCGGGCGGCACACAATGCGGCCCAGCGGCTCGATAACGTAATAAACAAGCAACAAGCGGAACTACCATCTCCATGCAGCGCAGAAATCTGATCAAAGTACTCCTCGCCGGCGTCGCCGCCACCACGCTCGCAGCCAGCTTCGGCGCACGCGCAGACGACCAGGTCATCAAGGTCGGCACGGTGTCGGGCCCGGACGCCCAGGTGTGGGCCGTCGTCCAGAAGGTCGCGAAGCGCGAAGGCCTGAACGTCAAGGTCATCGAGTTCAACGATTACGTGCAGCCGAACGCGGCGCTCGATTCGGGCGACCTCGACGCGAACAGCTTCCAGACCGGCCCGTACCTCGACAGCCAGATCAAGCAGCGCGGCTACAAGATCGTCAACGCCGGCCTCACGTACATCTCGCCGATCGGCGTGTACTCGAAGAAGCTGAAGTCGCTCAACGACCTGGCGCAAGGCGCGAAGGTCGCCGTGCCGAACGATCCGTCGAACGAAAACCGCGCGCTGCTGCTGCTGCAAAGCAAGGGTCTGATCAAGCTGCGTGCTGGCGCGGGCGTGAACGGCAACAACGCTACGCCGCTGGATGTCGCGTCGAATCCGAAGAAGGTGAAGCTGGTCGAACTCGACGCCGCGCAACTGCCGCGCGCGCTGGGCGACGTGGACGCCGCCGTGATCAACACGAACTACGCGCTGGCAGCCGGCCTGCAGCCGACCAAGGATGCGATCGCGATCGAAGACATCCACAGCCCGTACGCCAACCTGATCGCCGTGCGCGCGCAGGACAAGGACAAGCCGTGGGTGAAGAAGCTGGTTGCTGCGTACCAGTCGGAAGACGTGCGCCAGTTCATCAAGAACGAATTCAAGGGCTCGATGGTCCCGTCGTTCTAAGCGTATGACTGTGCGCGGCCCGCGTGCCGCGCACAGTCAGTACCGCAAGCGAAGAAGCCGCTGCCATTTCGATGGCGCGGCTTTTTTGTTTTTTCAGCCGAGCAGTCGTTGCACGACCTGCATCGCGCCAATCAATTCTTCCTGTTCGGCCGCCGAGAGTTTGCCGAGCCGTTCCGCCAGACCGCCGATGGCTGCGTTCTTGAGCGACGCATAGGTTTCCCGGCCCGTTTCGGTCAGATAGATGAAGCTGCGGCGCGCATCGGCCTGCGAGGCGGCGCGCGCGATCAGATGGCGTCGCGCGAAGCTCGCGAGGATACGGCTCAGATAGCCGGAATCGAGCGAGAGCATACGCGCCAGCGTGGCGGAGGTCTGCGTGCCGCCGCTGTAGAGCTCGCGTAGCACGCGAATTTCGGTCAGCGAAAACGGCGAGGCAGGCTGGTCATCCTGCTGCGCACCTAAAAATGTGCGGTAAAAGCGGTTGAACTGCAGGACGGCTTCTGCACGCCGTCTCGTGTCGGAATCATTCGACAAACTGGGGCCCCGTGGTCAGTTCGTTGATGTAGGTCAGCTATCACTATATGGGATGTCAGAGGCGCGCGATATCGTTCTTTGTCTGAACCTACATATTGGATCCAACGCTGAATTCCGTCGGGCGATTGAAAGAGCCCAAATGGCCCTTTTATGGTCACCACAAAAGAGCCCACTGGACTCCAATCCAGGGAAAATCCCAATGTTCAAGCGGCACCTCCCGGCGCCTTATGGTTTCGTGCAAATTATTGATTTTAAATAAGTTTATCTCTGGTTGGCGATAAGTGTCGCGCAGGTTGACTGGTATTATTGTGGTTATATAATGGGCTCGCTTTTGAAGCAGGTTGCATCTGATCGAAGCCTTACCCCCACGATATTCGTCAAACCGCTGGCCGGAGTTCCATGGAAACCCGTTGGTCTGCCCTGATGCCCGATGCGCGCAATGTCACGCCGCTCTATCTGCAGCTGGCGCGCAACCTTGCCACGGCCATTCATTGCGGTGTCTGGTCGGCCGGGGAGGCGCTGCCTTCGGAGCGCACGCTGTCGGACGCCATCGGCGTATCGCGCATCACTGCGCGCAAGGCGATCGAGTTGCTGGTCGAACAGGGCCTGATCCGGCGCGCGCGCGGCGCGGGCAGCTTCATCACGCCGCGCGTGGAAGATCCGCTTTCGCGCCTGACCGGCTTCACGAAAAAGATGGAGCAGCGCGGTTTCACGGCGGATTCGGTGTGGCTCGAACGCGGCGTGCGGCCCGCGCATCGCGAGGAAATCGTGCAGCTTGGCTTGTCGCCGGGCGCGTCGGTGTCGAGTCTGCGGCGGCTGCGCCGCGCGGACGGCATCGTGATGGCGGTGGAGCACTCGGCGCTGCCGGTGTCGATCGTGCCGGACCCGCAGGGCTTCGACGGTTCGCTCTATGCGTATCTGGAGGCGCGCGAGATGCCGGTGGTGCGCGCGCTGCAGCACTTTCGCGCCGTCAACGCGACCGGCGAGATCGCCGAACTGATGGGCGTGGAACCGCGCGCGGCGCTGCTCGTGATTACGCGCGTGGGTTTCTCGCGCGACCAGCACGCCATCGAGCTGACCGACACCTACTGCCGCGACGGCTACTACGACTTCGTGGCGGAGCTGCGCCAATGACCGTACCGAATCTCGCAAAAAATACGGCGCGCGGGAACACCTGCGCGCGCCATGACTCTCTCATGCACGTCACCGTCAAGACTGACCGCGCGCAGGCCGTCGCCGCGTGCAATATCGGAAAAATCTCATGCTGAGCGGAAACATTCTCACCCCTGATGGCTGGATCAACGGCACGCTGACGTTCGAGAACGGACGCATCACGTCGATCGAGGGCGAGGCCGCCGATCCGGCGAAGAACGACGCGCCCTACATCCTGCCGGGCTTCATCGACCTGCACGTGCATGGCGGCGGTGGCGCCGACGTGATGGAAGCCGGCAACGCCATCGAAACCATCGCGCGCACGCATGCGCGCTTCGGCACCACGAGCCTGCTCGCCACCACCATGACCGCGCCGCGCGCGGAGCTGATGAACGTGGTCGCGGGTCTGGGCGATGTCGCCCGCACGCGCACGGCGGGCGGTGCGCGCGTGCTGGGCGTGCATCTGGAAGGGCCGTACATCAACCCGGGCAAGCTGGGCGCGCAGCCCGACGCGGCGGTCTCCGCCGTGCTCGACGAAGTGCTCAAGTACCTGTCGATCGCGCCGATCCGCGTGGTCACGGTGGCGCCGGAAATCGCCGGTCATATCGAGATCATCGGCGAGATGGCGGCGCGCGGCGTGCGCGTGCAGATCGGCCATACGCTGGCGACCTACGACGACGCCGTGAACGCGCTCAAGCACGGCGCCTGCGGTTTCACGCACCTGTTCAACGCGATGTCGCCGCTGCATCACCGCAATCCCGGCGTGGTCGGCGCGGCGCTCGCGCATGCCGAATACGCCGAAATCATTCCCGACTTGCTGCACGTGCATCCGGGCGCGATCCGCGCCGCGCTGCGCGCGATTCCGCGCCTCTACGTGGTGACGGACAGCACCTCGGCGACCGGCATGCCCGACGGCGAATACCGCCTCGGCAGCCAGCACGTCACCAAATGCCTCGGCGGCGTGCGTCTTGCGGACGGCACGCTGGCCGGCAGCACGCTCACCATGGACCAGGCGTTGCGCAATCTCGTCTCGCTCGGCTTGCCGATCGCGGACGTATCCGCACGCCTGTCGCGCTACGCGGCCGACTACCTCGGCATCGAAGATCGGGGCCGCCTCAAGCGCGGCGCCTGGGCCGATGTCAACGTGTTCGATCGCGACCTCGCGCTCACCGCGACCTATGTCGAAGGAGAATCGATTGTCGAATATGCTTAAAGAAGCGCTGGCCTCGGCCAGCGTCGTCGCCGCGCAGCTCGCGGACACCTCGCGCGTCGAGGCGCTCGCGGCTGCGCTCGACGCTGCGCCGCGCCACGTCGCACTCACCGTCGCGCGCGGCAGCTCCGACCACGCGGCGAGCTATTTCGCCGCGCTGACCATGAGCCGCCTCGGCGTGCCGGTGGCTTCGCTGCCGATGTCGATCGCCACGCTGCAACAGGCGCCCTTACGTGTAAGCGGCCAGTTTGCCCTTGCTTTCTCCCAATCAGGCAGGAGTCCTGATCTCGTCGCGACCATCAAGGCGCTGCGTGACGCAGGCGCGCTGACAGCGGCGATGGTCAATGTGGCCGATTCGCCGCTGGCCGAAGCCGCGGGCACCGAACTGCCGCTGCTGGCGGGGCCGGAACTGAGCGTGGCCGCCACCAAGAGCTATATCGCGATGCTCGCGATGTCCGCGCAACTCGTGGCCTTCTGGCAGCGCGACGCGGCGTTCCTCGACGCCGTGCGCGCACTGCCCGATGCACTTCACCGCGCGGGCTCGCTCGACTGGTCGAAGGCCGTCGACGAACTGCGCGACGTCAAACAAATGATCGTGATCGGCCGTGGCGCGGGTCTGGCCATCGCCCAGGAAGCGGCGCTCAAGCTCAAGGAAACCTCAGGCATCCAGGCCGAAGCGTTCTCCAGCGCCGAAGTGCGTCACGGCCCGATGGAACTGATCGGCCGCGACTATCCGCTGCTGGTGTTCGCGCCGCGCGGGCCGGAGCAGGCGGGTCTCGTCGATCTCGCGCACGACATGCAAAAGCGCGGCGCGCGCGTGCTGCTGGCTGCGCCCGAGGGCGTCGAAGGCGCCACGCTGCCGCTCGCGCAAAGCGCCGATGCGGCACTCGATCCGATCGCCGCGATTCTTTCGTTCTACGTGATGGCGGCGGGCCTCGCCGCCGCGCGCGGCCGCAACCCGGACGAGCCGCGTTACCTGAACAAAGTCACCGAAACCCACTAGATTGGAAAGCTGATGGAACGCATCCAGGAGTCTCGCCTGATGAACCCGGAAAATTCCGCCGATCAGAGCCAGCGCGAGGGCAGCATCGCGCTGGTCGCGCCGCTCACCGGCCCGGTCGTGCCGCTCGCAGCGGTGCCCGATCCGGTGTTCTCGGAAGGCCTGTTCGGCGACGGTATCGGCATCGATCCGCTCGCGGGCAAGCTGCTGTCGCCGTGCGACGGCACCGTCATGCATCTCGCGCGCACCGGCCATGCGGTCACGCTGGAGACCGCCGAAGGCGCGCAGGTGCTCGTGCATATCGGCATCGATACGGTCGAGCTGGGCGGCAAGGGTTTTGCGCCCAAGGTCGAGCAGGGCGCACAGGTGCGTCGCGGCGACCTGTTGATCGAATTCGATCTCGATGTCGTGGCGTGCGAGGCGCCGAGCCTCGTTTCGGTGATCGCCGTGGCGAACTCCGATGCGTTCGAAGTGATCCAGCGCGCGGGCGCGGGCCATGTGGAAGCGGGCAAGACGCCGCTGCTGGTGCTGCGCGCGCGTGACGGCGCGGCGCACACGGTGGGCGCGGCGGGCAGCGCGAATCTGGTGATGGACGAAGTGCGCCGCAACGTCACGCTCACGCATGCGGGCGGTCTGCATGCGCGTCCGGCGGCGCGGGCGCGCGAAGCGGTGCGCGGCATCGAGGCGCGCGTGGAAGTGCGCTTCGGCGAGCGCAAGGCGGCGATCGAAAGCGTGGTGGGCCTGCTGGGTCTGGGCGCGGGCGAAGGCGCGACGATCGAACTCGTCGGCATGGGCCGCGAGGCGCAGAAGGCCGTCGATGCGGTCGCCAACGAATTGCTGCGCGCAGCGCCGGGCGAGGGCGGTGAAGCGCCAGCGCGTGCGTTGTCGCCGGCGCCGGCTGCGGTCGTTGCGACTGCGCCTACGGCAACCAGCGCCGCGCCGGGCACGCTCTCGGGCGTGTGCGCGGCGCCGGGCGTGGCGGTCGGCAAGCTGGTGCGCTGGGACGATGCCGATATCGCGCCGGTGGAACTCGCGAGCGGGCCGTCAGCGGCAGAAAGCCGTCTGCTCGACAAAGCCGTTGCCGCCGTGGACGCGGAACTCGACACCTCCGTGCGCGCGGCGTCGCAGCGCGGGGCGATCGGCGAAGCGGGCATTTTCCAGATGCATCGCGTGTTGCTGGAAGACCCCACTTTGATCGACGCGGCGCGCGATCTCATCAGCCTCGGCAAGAGTGCGGGCTTTGCGTGGCGCGAGTCGATCCGCGCGCAGATCGCCGTGCTCGGCAAGGTGGACGATCCGCTGCTCGCGGAGCGTGCCGCCGATCTGCGCGATCTGGAAAAGCGCGTGCTGCGCGCGCTCGCGCTCACCAACGGCACAGCGAATGCAAACGTCGCGCGCGAGTTGCCCGACGAAGCCGTGCTGGCCGCCGATGAATTCACGCCTTCGGATCTCGCCACGCTCGATCGCAAGCGGGTGACCGCGCTCGTGATGGCGCGCGGCGGTGCGACCTCGCACGCGGCGATCATCGCGCGTCAGGCGGGCATTCCGGCCATCGTCGCGCTTGGCGATGCGCTGAACCGGATCGCCGAAGGCACGGAAGTGGTGGTGGATGCGGGCGCGGGCCGTCTGCTGTACGCACCCAGCGCGCAGGACATCGAACGTGCGCGCGCGGAGAAGCAACGCCTCGCCGGCGTGCGCGAAGCGAACCGTCTGACCTCGCAGCAGGCCGCTGCCACGCGTGACGGCCATGCCGTCGAAGTCGCGGCGAACATCGCCACGCTCGACGACGCACGCACCGCCGTGGAAAACGGCGCGGACGCCGTGGGCCTGCTGCGCACGGAGCTGATGTTCATCCATCGCCAGGCCGCGCCGAGCGTCGACGAGCATCGCGAAAGTTATCAGGCCATCGCGCAGGCGCTGAACGGTCGCACGGCCATCATCCGCACGCTCGACGTGGGCGCAGATAAGGAGGTCGATTACCTCACGCTGCCGCCCGAGCCGAACCCGGCGCTGGGCCTGCGCGGTATACGCCTCGCCCAGGTGCGCCCCGATCTGCTCGACGATCAGTTGCGCGGCCTGCTCGCGGTCGAGCCGCTCGGCGCGGTGCGCATCCTGCTGCCGATGGTCACCGATGTGGGCGAACTGATCCGCCTGCGCGAACGTATCGATACTTTCGCGAAGGAAGCGGGCCGCACCGGCCGCATCGAAGTGGGCGTGATGATCGAAGTGCCGTCCGCCGCGCTGCTGGCCGATCAACTGGCGCGCCATGCCGATTTCCTCTCGATCGGTACCAACGATCTGACGCAGTACACGCTGGCGATGGACCGTTGCCAGCCCGATCTCGCGGCGCAGGCCGACGGGCTGCATCCGGCCGTGCTGCGCCTGATTGCCGTAGCGGTGGAGGGCGCGCGCAAGCACGGCAAATGGGTGGGCGTGTGCGGCGCGCTGGCGGGCGATCCGCTGGCGGTGCCGCTGCTCGTTGGCCTTGGCATCACGGAGTTGTCGGTCGATCCGGTTTCCGTGCCGACGATCAAGGCGCGCGTGCGCAATCTCGACTTCAATCAATGTCGCGAACGCGTGTTCGACATCCTTGCGCTCGAATCGGCGCAAGCAGTGCGCGCTGCAAGCCGCGCGCACTGGCCGCTCGACTGATCCGCTCGACCGCGATTCACGCGGTCGGCAGATTCAATCGTTAAGTATCCTGATTAAGTGCACGAAGTCATCGCACTAAGTCATTGCATTAAGCGTCGTAAATCACACCGGCGCGCGCAGCGATCGCGCGCCGGTTTCTCTCACCTCAATACGTCACGCAAGAGACAGGGACTGGAGGCAGTTCGATGGATGGCAATCCGTTTCTCAAGATACAAAGCCTCGGCCGCGCGCTGATGCTGCCGATCGCAGTGCTGCCCGTTGCGGGCATTCTGCTGCGCTTCGGCCAGAGCGACATGCTCAATATCAAGATCATCGCCGATGCCGGTGGCGCGATCTTCGACAATCTTCCGCTGCTGTTCGCGATCGGCATTGCCGTGGGTTTCGCGAAGGATAACAACGGCGTGGCGGCGCTCGCGGGCGCGCTCGGCTATCTGGTCGAAACCGCCGTGATGAAGGACATCAACGACAAGCTGAACATGGGCGTGCTGTCGGGCGTTGTGGCCGGTGTCGTCGCGGGCATGTTGTACAACCGCTTCAAGGACATCAAGCTGCCCGAGTTCCTGGCGTTCTTCGGCGGCAAGCGCTTCGTGCCGATCATCACCGGGCTCGTGTGTCTGTTGCTCGGCGTGATATTCGGCTATGCGTGGGGACCGGTGCAGGCCGTGATCGATACGGCCGGCCACTGGCTCACCACGGCGGGCGCGATCGGCACCTTTGTCTATGGTCTGCTGAACCGTCTGCTGCTGGTGACGGGCCTGCATCACATTCTCAATTCGCTCGTGTGGTTCGTGTTCGGCACCTTCACGCCGGCGGGCGGCGCACCGGTCACGGGCGACCTGCATCGCTTCTTCGCAGGCGACCCCAGCGCGGGCGGCTTCATGGCCGGCTTCTTTCCGGTGATGATGTTCGGCCTGCCGGCCGCATGTCTGGCGATGCTGCACGAAGCGCCGAAGGACAAGCGCGCGATGGTCGGCGGCCTGCTGCTGTCGATGGCGCTCACGTCGTTCCTCACGGGCGTGACCGAGCCGATCGAGTTCACCTTCATGTTCCTCGCGCCGGTGCTGTACGGCATCCACGCGGTGCTCACGGGGCTGTCGCTGGCGATCTGCTCGCTGCTGAACATCAAGCTCGGTTTCACGTTCTCGGCGGGCGCGATCGACTACTTCCTGAACTACGGTCTGTCGACGCATGGCTGGGAAGCGATTCCGCTCGGCCTCGTCTACGCGGTCGTGTATTACGGGCTGTTCCGCTTCTTCATCCGCCGGTTCAATCTGCCGACGCCGGGCCGTGAAGCATCGGCGGGCGACACGGAAATCGCGGCGTCGATGTCGGGCGTGACGGCGGGCGGTGCCGCATCGGCTTCGCGGGCGGCGCGTTATATCGATGCGCTCGGCGGCGCGGCCAACCTCAAGGTGGTCGATGCGTGCACGACGCGTCTGCGTCTGAACGTGGTGGACCCGGCGCATGTTTCCGAACCGGCGCTCAAGGCGATTGGCGCACGTGGCGTGCTCAAGCGCGGCGGCGAAAGCGTGCAGGTCATCATCGGGCCGGAAGCGGACATCATCGCCGATGAGATTCGTCGTGAGATTGCGAGTGGGCGTCCTGCGGCTGCGGTCGCTGCGTCGGCCGCGCCTGTGGCCAGCGCCGTGAAGACAGCACCGGTTGCTGCGGCGGCCGATGCTGCGGCCGATGCCGGTCCGCTCGATCCCGATCCCTCGCGCTGGCTCGCGGTGCTGGGCGGCGCGGCGAACATCGTGTCGCTCGATGCCGTGGCGTCGACGCGTCTGCGCGTGATCGTGCGCGATCCTTCCGCGGTCGACCGTGCGCGGCTCGATGCGCTGGATGTGGTGTGGGTGTCGGCGGATACGCTGCACATCGTCGTGGGCAGCGCGGCGTCGCGCTACGCTCAGGCGCTCTCGCTGCAATCGGCGTAAAGATCGGCTTGACGTTCTGCAAGCTCATGAAAAAACCGGCGCCTGGCGCCGGTTTTTTTGTCTCCGCGATGGATTCGGAAATCAGTACAGCGAATTGCGTTTGTCCTCGATCGCCTCCACCGTCACCTTGCCGCGCATGATGCGATACGCCCAGGTCGTATAAGCGAGCACGATTGGCAGGAAGATGATCACGGCGACCAGCATGATTTCCAGCGTCGTCTTGCTCGACGTGGCATCCCACACCGTCAGGCTCGAACGCGGATCGAGCGACGACGGCATGATGAATGGAAACATCGAGAATCCCGCCGTCAAAATCACGCCGATGATCAGCAGCGAAGTGCCCATGAACGCGGTTTTCTCCAGCCGCGAACCGGCCACCGCGAAGGCGATCACGCCGCCCAGAATGCCGAGGATCGGCGCGATGGCCATCCACGGATACTGCACATAGTTGCTGATCCACAATCCCGTGCCGGGCTCCACGCTCTTCAACAGCGGATTGGCGACCGAATCGTAGGGCGCAGGATTGGTGATCACGAAGCCGCCGATCAGCGTCGCCACCAGCGCGCCCGCCACAATAAACAGCAGCACCGCGATGCCCGCCGTGATGCGCAGCGCCTTCGACGCGCGCACGGCCACGATGCCGTCGCTTTTCATCTTCACGAACGCCGCGCCGTGTGCGGTGAGCATGGTGAGACTCACGAGCCCGCAGATCAGCGCGAACGGATTGAGCAGCGCCCAGAAGCTGCCGTAGTAGGTCACGCGCAGGTCGCTGTCGTACTGGAACGGCACGCCTTGCAGCAGGTTGCCGAACGCCACGCCAAACACCAGCGCCGGCACGAAGCCGCCGATAAACAGCGCCCAGTCCCACGCGCCGCGCCACTTCGGGTTGTCGCGCTTGCCGCGATAGTCGAAGCCCACAGGCCGGAAAAACAGCGCGAACAACACGAGCAGCATCGCGAAGTAAAAGCCCGAAAACGACGCCGCATACACGAGCGGCCAGGCCGCGAACATCGCGCCGCCCGCGGTGATCAGCCAGACCTGATTGCCTTCCCAGGTCGCGCCCACCGTGTTGATGACGATGCGTCGCTCCGAATCCGTTTTGCCGATGAAGGGCAGCAGCACGGCCGCGCCCATGTCGAAGCCGTCGGTGAGCGAGAAGCCGATCAACAGCACGCCGATCAGCACCCACCAGATTACTTTGAGCGTTGCGTAGTCCATGGTGTGGTTCCTTAAAGGGCGATGGCGTGGGTCAGGCGACGCGGTTGTCGCTCGTCACCGTGGCGGTGCGCTCGTGGAAATAACGGCCCGTATGCAGCGCGGACGGCCCGAGGCGCGCGTACTTGAACATCAGCGTGATCTCGATGATGAAGAGCGCCGTGTAGAACACCACGAAGCCCGCGAGGCTCAGCCACACATCGCCGGGCGCGAGGCTCGAGGCGGAAAGATGCGTCGGCAGCACCTCGGCGATGGTCCACGGCTGGCGGCCCATTTCCGCGACCACCCAGCCGAATTCGGCGGCGAGCCACGGCAGCGGAATTGCCCAGACGACCCAGCGCAGGAACCAGCGCCGGTTGTCCTGCAGCAGCGAGCGCTGCGCGCAGAACCAGAACGCCAGCACGAAGGTCAGCAGGAGCAGCATGCCCAGACCGACCATCACGCGGAACGACCAGAACACCGGCGCGACCGGCGGAATCGAGTGATTCGCGGCCGTCTTGATCTGCTCGGGCGTGGCATCGACGACATTCGGCGCGAACTGCTTCACGAGCAGGCCGTAGCCGAGGTCGGCCTTGTGCGCTTCGAACACGGCGCGGGTGTCGTTATCGGCGCTGCCGTCTTTCATCTTTTGCAGCGCGGCGTAGGCAAGCATGCCGTTCTGGATACGCACTTCGGCGCGGCCCATCAGATCGCGCAAACCGATCACCGGTTCGTCGATCGAGCGCGTCGCAATGATGCCCATGAGATACGGAATGCGGATCGCGTAGTCGGTGCGCTGTTCCTTCTGGTTAGGGATGCCGAACAGCGTGAAGGGCGCGGGCGCAGGAGCGGTGTCCCATTCGGCCTCGATCGCGGCGAGCTTGATCTGCTGCACTTCGCCGGTGCGGTAGCCGGATTCGTCGCCGAGCACGATCACGCAGAGCGTCGATGCCAGTCCGAAACCCGCGGCGATGGCAAACGAGCGCAACGCGAATTCGGTATCGCGGCGGCGCAGCAGATACCACGAGGAAATGCCGAGCACGAACATCGACGCCGTCACATAACCGGCCGACACCGTATGCACGAACTTCACCTGCGCGACCGGATTGAAGATCACCTGGAACAGACTGGTGAGTTCCATGCGCATGGTTTCGTAGTTGAACGAAGCGCCCACCGGGTTCTGCATCCAGCCGTTGGCGATCAGAATCCACAGCGCGGAAAGATTCGAGCCCAGCGCGACAAAGAACGTGGTGATCAGATGGCCGCCCTTCGTCATGCGGTTCCAGCCAAAGAAGAACAGGCCGACGAACGTCGATTCGAGAAAGAACGCGGCCAGACCTTCCACTGCGAGCGGCACGCCGAAAATATCGCCGACGTAATGCGAGTAGTACGACCAGTTGGTGCCGAACTGGAACTCCATCGTCAGGCCGGTGGTGACGCCCATCACGAAGTTGATCGCGAAGAGCTTGCCCCAGAACTGCGTCATGTCCTTGTAGATCTGCTTGCCGGTCA
This sequence comes from Paraburkholderia sp. Ac-20340, assembly GCF_017104965.1. Classification (GTDB taxonomy): domain Bacteria; phylum Pseudomonadota; class Gammaproteobacteria; order Burkholderiales; family Burkholderiaceae; genus Paraburkholderia. The sequence goes on along the minus strand of NZ_JAAGPR010000014.1, from coordinate 91,067 downwards.
TCACGTAGACCGATTCCATGATCACGAGCAGCCACGAAAGACCCAGTGTGAGCGGCACGAACAGGAAGTGATAGAGCGCCGTGACGCCGAACTGCAGGCGCGAGAGATCTACAGTTTCGCTAATGGGCATGGTGGTCCCCCTGGTGCGCTTGCGGCGGAGTCGACTCGGGCGGCACGGGCACGGAAAGAATCGCCTGTGCGACTTCCGCGGGCCGCATCGACATGTTTTCGGCTTGCGGATGATTGAAGAATGCGTACTTCAGCGCCATCAGCAGCGCGAGCTTGAAGATCAGGACGAGCACGATGTCGCGCGCGAAGGTCGGACCGCGCGCCCAACGAAGCACGCGCGCGCCCAACTCCGTGGGCATACGGCGGGACTGGCCGGAAGTGGAAAGCATGGCGACGGATGGCTCCTTCCTGTGTCCTGTTTCCGGAGCGCCGGCGCTGGTCGTCAGCGTCGCGAACGCTCGCTTCTCCCTTTTTTATCGATGATTCGTTTGCTAACTACTACGGACTGCTAAGGCATTGCATGCAGATGTTATAGGTCAGATTGACAGGGTCGAATGCAAAACTGCGCGACACCTTTACCGAGTCTCTGCCGCTCCCTTGCTGGATAGGGCGGCATCATCTCGAAAATATCTTATGAGGGAACGCAAAACGACGGCGCGAAGTTGTACGGCGCGTTGTCCGTGCGCGCAAAAAGAAAAAGCCCCACTCGCAGTGAGCGGGGCTTTTATGTGGCGGAGCCTGGCGCGGGAGGTGAGTCTTAAGACCCGCGCCGTTGTCGATCAGGCATATTCGGCCAGTGCCGTGCGCATCTTCTTCATCGCGCTTGCCTCGATCTGGCGGATACGCTCGGCCGACACGCCGAATTCGTCGGCCAGTTCGTGCAGCGTCGAGCCGCCCGAACCGTCGTCTTCGACGTTCAGCCAGCGCGCTTCGATAATGCGGCGGCTGCGCGCATCGAGCGCTTCCAGTGCGCTGGCGATGCCGTCCGATTGCAGACGGTCGCGCGAACGGGCGGCGAGCACGGCGCTCGGCTCGTTGTGCGAATCGGCCAGCCAGGCGATCGGTGCGAAGGATTCTTCGCCGTCGTCGTTCTGGCCTTCCAGCGCGATGTCGGCACCCGACAGACGCGTTTCCATCTCGACGACTTCTTCGCGCTTGACGTTCAGTTCCTGCGCGAGGCCTTCGATCTCTTCCGGCGTGAACGACTGCAGGCCCTGCTTGTGGCTACGCAGGTTGAAGAACAGCTTGCGCTGCGCCTTGGTCGTGGCGACCTTCACCATGCGCCAGTTGCGCAGGATGTATTCATGGATTTCGGCCTTGATCCAGTGCATGGCGTACGACACCAGTCGAACGTTCTGCTCCGGGTCGAAGCGCTTCACGGCCTTCATCAGGCCGATGTTGCCTTCCTGGATCAGGTCGGCGTGCGGCAGGCCGTAGCCGAGATAATTGCGCGCAATCGAGACGACGAGACGCAGGTGCGAAAGCACCAGGCGGCGCGCGCCGTCAAGATTGTTTTGCTCGCGGAACTCGGTCGCGAACTGGCGCTCCTCTTGCGGCGTCAACATCGGGATCCGGTTCACGGCCTGAATGTAGGCGTCGATGTTGCCCAGCTGGCCGGGCAGCATGGAAGCGTTCGCGAGCGCCAGTACACCCGAACCCCCGGCCTTGGCCGACGACGGGCTAAGCATATTCGGAAGGGTCATGGTCATTGCGTTGCTCACGTAGCGAACTCCTCAGGAATCTTGCAAAAGTCAGACAGCGACTCCACGGTGGATGTTAGCACTCTGAATCAGTGAGTGCTAATTACTTGGAGTCTGTAGGGGCTTCATGGTTCCACTGATGCTATCGAAAACTTGTATCAATAGATTTCAGCGAAACGCTGGCAGGCAAGCTGCACGGGGCCTGCGGCCCGGACGGGTCCGCGCACATCGGCGGGCCGAAGAAAGACTCTAGAACTGGACCGCTTCCACACCGGAAACGGAGGAGAAAAAGGGCTGGAATAGCGCTGCTTCGGAATAATGTTTGCCACGATTCTTATCGTAGCGAGCAGTTCTTAATCTGGTCTTAAACGGCGTTTAAGCGGGTCAGAAGAAGGGCAGGCATTGTGATTCCTGAGCACGATCAATAGACATCGGAATTATCTGAAAGTGCTCGGCTGCGGCATTGGATCGCGCATTCACGTAGCGCGTGTGCGCTTGCCCACTTATATAAGGGCGCAGCCTTTGATCGCAAGTATCCATGTGCGAAATCCTGGTATAAATTTCAGCCAGGCGCGTGGGGTAAATCTTAGGTGTGAGTAGGCGGAGTCAGGCTGGCTCGCACGCAAGGGGCTCGAGCAATGGCGGCGAAAGTAATCGATGCGATTCGCGGACTGGAGCGCGAGCGGTTCCGCGCGATGGTGGATGGCGACGGCTCGTCGCTGGACCAGCTTCTTTCCGATAGCGCGACCTTCGTGCACACGAACGGCAAGCGCGAAACCAAGCAGCAGTTTATCGACGCGATTACGGCGGGGCGTCGCCGCTATCGACAGATCGAGATCCAGTCGCAGGACGTGCTGCCGGTGGGCACCGAGACCTGTCTGATCTCGGGCCGCGCGCTCATCGAGATGGAAGCCAACAATGGCGCGCTGCTTTATCCGATTGCCTATACCGCGATCCAGACCCAGGAGGATGGCCACTGGCGTCTGCTCGCGTGGCAGGCGACGCGTTGTGCTCTCGAGTGATGACCGGTAAGTCCACTCGCCGATTCCGCACGTTAAGCGGATCGGGCGCACGCCAGCGGCCCGTTATGCCGCTGGCGCTCAACGGCGCCGCCTTCCTGACTGCTGTTACTGCTTCTAAAACTGGCTAAATCCGTTTATCAGGATCAGGCTCAGGCCGCGACGCGTCGGTCGATGTCCTGCCACGCCGCGCGATTGACCGCGCTGACGATGGCGGCGGCGACGGCATGCGCCGCATCGTCCGCGACGCCTACGCCGTGACGCAGCGCCTGGCCGCCCACACGGGCGCCCACGAACACCGCGGTGCCGCCTTGCGCCGTGCGCGCGGTTTCATACGACGTGATCTCGATGCTTTCGCCGGCCGCTGCGGCAATCGCGGTCGCCACGGCCTGTGCGTGCGTTTCGTCGATCTGCGCGGCGGTGGGCGTCGCCACATCGCGACCTTCGAAGCGCACACGTCCCGCACCCGCATGAACCGCCGGGCCTTCGGTTTCGAAGTACTCGTTCGCGAACAGTGCGCAGATCGCCTCGCCGGTGATTTCTTCGCCGGAGGTATCGGTGACCTTCTGCACGGCGTGGCTGAACTCGATCTGCACGCGGCGCGGCGGCGTGAAGCCCATGCCGCGTTCGAGCAGATACGTCGCGCCGCCCTTGCCCGACTGGCTGTTCACGCGAATCACCGCATCGTAGCTGCGGCCGAGATCGGCCGGATCGATCGGCAGATAGGGCACTTCCCACACGGCATCCGGCTGCTGCACGGCAAAACCCTTGCGGATCGCGTCCTGATGCGAGCCCGAAAACGCCGTGAACACGAGGTCGCCCGCATACGGATGACGCGGATGCACGGGAAGCTGATTGCAGCGCTCGACCATGCGGCGCACCGAATCGATATCCGAAAAATCGAGGCCCGGGTCGATGCCCTGCGTGTAGAGATTCATCGCGAGCGTGACGATGTCGACATTGCCGGTGCGCTCGCCGTTGCCGAACAGGCAGCCTTCGATGCGATCCGCGCCCGCGAGCAAGGCCATTTCGGCTGCGGCCACGGCGGTGCCGCGATCGTTATGCGGATGCACGGAGAGCACGATGCTGTCGCGATAAGCAAGATTGCGGTCCATCCATTCGATCTGGTCGGCGTAGACGTTGGGCATGGCCGCTTCGACGGTCGCCGGGAGATTGACGATCATCTTGTGATCGCGCGTCGGGCGCCACTGCTGCGCGACCGCATCGCAGACTTCGCGGGCGAAAGTCAGCTCGGTCATGCTGAACGTTTCGGGCGAATACTGGTAAATCCAGTGCGTTTGCGGGTTTTTATCGGCGAATTCGCGGATGATGCGCGTACCTTCGACGGCGAGCGCCTTCACCTGATCCTGCGACTGGCCGAACACGATCTTGCGGAACGACGGGCAGATCGCGTTGTAGAGGTGAACGATGGCGCGCGGCACGCCCTGGAGCGCTTCGAAGGTGCGTGCGATCAGGTCTTCACGCGACTGCACGAGCACTTCGATGGTGACGTCGTCGGGAATGCGCTTTTCGTCGATCAGCTTGCGCACGAAATCGAAGTCGGTTTGCGAAGCGGACGGAAAGCCGACTTCGATTTCCTTGAAGCCGATCGCGACGAGCATGTCGAAGAATTCGGTCTTCTGCTCGATGCTCATCGGTTCGATCAGCGACTGGTTGCCGTCGCGCAGATCGGTGCTCATCCAGATCGGCGCGCGTTCGACTGTGCGCGTCGGCCATTTGCGGCCGTTCAGGCGGATGGCGGGGAAAGGGCGGTATTTCTCGGCGGGATTACGCAACATGACGAGCCTCGTTCTTCATGGTGTCGTTTGCGATGGCGGTCGGCAGCGGGCGGCTGGCGGGCTGGCGACGGAGCACGATGCGCGAAACTTCACGCGTTCGGGCGGCAACCTCGAACGCGAAGAAGACGGCCACGGTGACGGCGGTAGCCGGCGCGGCGAAAGCGGACGTGAACGATGCCCATGCAACGTGCATTTTGACCTCGCGACTCGTCCGAACGGTAAGCGGACGAATGCAGACGACAGGTTGTAGAGATACAGCGGATTTGGGGTACTGCGAGAACTGCTTTGGGAGGACCGCGGTGACCGGAGAGGTGGTCGTTGCGGCGCTACACCAGCTTTAGGCTAGGCGTAGCGATAGGGCCGATAGTAGGCCGTGGGCAATGCGGAGGGTGTTCGGGAAGGAACGCATTCGTCCAATGTAAATCAGGGCGGATGCGCGTGTCAACAGGGAATTGACAGATCGGCGGCGGGAAGATGCCGGAAGTTGGCCGACGAAGCGCGCCGATGTAGCTTTCGCAATCGCACGGGACGCCCGCCCCGCGCGGCTTTCGGCGATTCGATGAGGCGCGGGCTTTAGCGCCGGGCGATGCGCTTGATCGTCTCGATCTGACGGACGATGGCGTCGGGCACCGGCGCATCGCCGCGCAACACCTCGGCGATCCACGCGGCGGTCGTGGCGGCGTCGCGGGCTTCGGGCAGATCGACTTCGGGCGCGTCCGGCGACGAACGCTCCGGCTCGATCAGCGTTTCGCAGATGCCGTCGTGCAGCCAGTCCACCTGCACCTGGCGACGCGTATCGGCGACGGCTTCGCCTTCGGTGCCGCGCGCGAGCAGTGCGCCGCCCACGGCGGCATCCGGGTGCGCCGAGAACAGGGCGCTCAGGCTTTCGCGATACGGCGGGTGCGTGTAGTTGACGAGGCGCAGACCCGGCAGCGCGAACGGCTGCAGCAGTTTCACCAGCGTGTGTGTGGAGTTGCGCACACCCATGCGCCGACGCAGCGAAAGCAGCCGCGCGAGTTGCGGCGCGAGCGTTTCGATCGGCGCGAACGCGACTTTTTGCGCGGCCAGTTGCGCTTCGATCTGCGCATGATCGCGGGCGGCGGGCTGGTTCAGCGCCGCGAAAATCTCGGCGCTGGTGACGCGGCCCGGATCGGTGACCACGCCATGCACGAGCGTCGGCACGCCATCGCGGGCGAGCAGCAGCGCGAGCAGCGGCACGAGATTGGGCTGCTTGCGCGCGCCGTTGTAGCTCGGAATCGACACCGCGCGATAGTCACCATCGGCCACCACGAGCGGCGCGAACGAGGCGTGCGCGGCGGCCAGCATCGCGGCCAGTTCCTCGGCGGTTTCGCCCTTCAGGCGATAGGCGAGCAGGACCGCGCCCAGTTCGAGATCGGACACACGGCCGTCGAGCATCGCCGCGTAGAGCGCGTGCGTGTCGTCGGGCGACAAGGAGCGCGCACCGTGCGGCCCGCGGCCGATCTCCTTGATGAAGCGGGCGCAGGAGAAGGGGGCGTTGGTATCGGCGGATTCGGGGGCGTTCATGGCAGCGTGGGGCGGAGCCGGCGGCGCGCGCTGCTCCGGTTCAAGTTGGAGATGTCGGGGATGCAGGAAGTATCGCACGACCCGCGCGGCCCAGCCCGACGCAGTGAGGGCCGCAATGACCGCAGCAGCGAGCGTCGCGCGGCCAGGATTGCCGCGGCGTGCTGACGCCTCTTGTTCAGCGCGCGTTACACTCGTGCGTTGCGCCAGGCCGCGCGCGAATCCCTCGGCGCCGACCCGGCATCATTAAGAAGACGGAGATTTCGATGACTTACGTATTCGATCCGGCGCCGCTCGCCGCCGTGCCGGTCGCTGGCAGCGACGCGCGCTTTCCGGTGCGCCGCATCTACTGTGTTGGCCGCAATTACGAGGCGCATGCGCGCGAGATGGGCCACGATCCGAACCGCGAACCGCCGTTCTTCTTCGCCAAGCCCGCCGACGCCGTGCTCTACGTCGCGCCCGGCACGACCGCCGACTTTCCGTACCCGGACCAGTCGCAGAACGTGCACTTCGAAATGGAACTGGTCGCTGCGATCGGCAAGGGCGGGAAAAACATTCCCGTCGAAAGCGCACTCGATCACGTGTTTGGTTACGCACTCGGCCTCGACATGACGCGCCGCGATCTGCAGGCGGAAGCGAAAAAGCTCGGTCGTCCGTGGGATACCGCGAAAGGTTTCGACCATTCGGCGCCCATCGGCCCGATTCATCCGGTTGCGCAGGTCGGCCAGATTGGCGCGGGCGCGATCTGGTTGAAAGTGAACGGCGAAGAAAAGCAGCGCTCGGACATTTCGCAGCTGATCTGGCCGGTTGCCGACACGATCGCGTTCCTTTCCACGCTGTTCGAGCTGAAGGCCGGCGACCTGATTTACACGGGCACGCCTGAAGGCGTGGGCGCCGTGAAGCCCGGCGACGTCATGACGGGCGGCGTGGACGGCATCGGCGAATTTGCCGTGCGTGTGGTCTGAAAACGCGCGCCTGACAACACTCAGCCAGAGAGCGTGAGAGGAGAGCATGAAGCTTTACAGCTATTTCCGCAGTTCTGCGTCGTATCGCGTGCGAATTGCGCTGAACCTGAAGAATCTGCCCTACGAGACCGTGCCCGTGCATCTGCTGCGCGACGGCGGCGAGCAGCTAAAGCCCGAGTACCGCACGCTCAATCCCGATGGGATCGTGCCCACCTTCGTCGACGACGATAATCACGCGATCCAGCAGTCGCTCGCGATCATCGAATATCTCGAAGAGACGCATCCCGAGCCGGCGCTGCTGCCGAAGTCGCCCGCCGACCGCGCGCACGTGCGCTCGCTGGCGCTGCAGATTGCCTGCGAGATCCACCCGGTCAACAACCTGCGCGTGCTGAAGTACCTCAAGCACACGCTGGGCGTCGACGATGCGGCCAAAGACGCGTGGTATCGCCACTGGATCGAAAGCGGCTTCGAAACGCTGGAAGCGCGGCTGGCCAGCGACACGCGCACGGGCAAGTTCTGCTTCGGCGATACGCCGACGCTCGCCGATCTGTGCCTCGTGCCGCAGGTGTTCAACGCAAATCGCTTCAAGATCGACACCACGCGTTACCCGACGATCCAGCGCATCTGCGATCACGCGTCGCAACTCGATGTCTTCGCGCGCGCGGCGCCAGGCGCGCAGCCTGACGCGGAATAAGCTCGCGTTCGCGTGAGTTGGATGGAAAAAGGGCGCCGTTCGTGAGAGCGGCGCCCTTTGTTTTGAGCGGGACGGCGACAGCGTTGGCGCTGATCAGTTGCCGAGCAGCGCGTCCGCGAATTCTTCGGCGACGAACGGTTGCAGATCTTCGACCTTCTCGCCCACGCCGATGAAATACACCGGCACCGGACGCTGGCGCGCAATCGCCGCCAGAATGCCGCCCTTGGCCGTGCCGTCGAGCTTGGTGACGATCAGGCCGGTGAGGCCGAGCGCATCGTCGAAAGCCTTCACCTGGGTCAGCGCGTTCTGGCCCGTGTTGGCGTCGATCACCAGCAGGACTTCGTGCGGCGCGCCATCGAAAGCCTTGCCGATCACGCGCTTGACCTTCTTCAACTCGTCCATCAGGTGCAACTGGGTCGGCAGACGGCCGGCCGTATCGGCCATCACGACGTTGATGCCGCGCGCGCGCGCCGCGTTCACGGCGTCGAAAATCACCGCGGCCGGGTCGCCGCTTTCCTGCTGCACGACGGTCACGTTGTTGCGCTCGCCCCAGATCGTCAACTGCTCGCGCGCGGCGGCGCGGAACGTGTCGCCGGCGGCCAGCAGCACGCTCTGGTCGAAGCTCTGCAGATGCTTGGCGAGCTTGCCAATGCTGGTGGTCTTGCCCGCACCGTTCACGCCCGCGATCATCATCACGAGCGGCTGCGCGCGGCCGAGCATCAGCGAGCGCTCGAGCGGCTTGAGCAGATCGATCAGCAACTGGCGCAGCGCGGTTTTCACCTGTTGCGCTTCGGTCAGGCGATCGGCGCGCACTTTCTGGCGCAGCGTGTCGAGCAGATATTCGGTGGCGTCCACGCCCGCGTCGGACATCAGCAGCGCGGTTTCGAGCTCTTCGTAGAGATCGTCGTCGATCTTCGCGTTGACGAAGATGCTCTGGATATTCGAGCCGGTCTTCGACAGCCCCGACTTCAGACGCGTGAGCCAGGATTTCTTGGCGCTCGCGTCCTGCACGGGCGGCGGCACGATTTCGACGGTTTCGAATTCGTCGACATCGCTTTCGTTGGCATCGCTTACGTTGACGCTGGCGGCTTGCGGCGCAGGCGCCGCCGCGCTCGTGATGGGCGCGGGCGCTTCAGGGGCCGTTTCGGCGGCTGCAGGCGCTTCGTCGTGTGCGGCTTCGGCTTCGCTCGCGGCGGACTCGGCTGCCTCGTTTTCGGCGCCCTTCGAGCCCCGGAGTCGTTTGAAGAAACTGAACATGATCTGGTGTGGTGGGGTCGCGTTGCGGGTCTGACCGAGGGACGGTCATCGACGTCGAAAATACGGGCAACGCGTGGAAAACACAGCATTTTATCAGGCGTCCCCGCGCGCGTCGCCGCGGCGCGCCTGGCGCGCATGCGACCGTTGCGGGCGCCGTATGCTGGCGATCAGGCCTCGGGGTTGCGGATCGGGTTGCGGTTAGCAGGCGGCCCTGTGGTAACGTTCGCGCAATGGCCGGTGCGGCGCGGGCGACATGCGCTTTGCACGCCCAGGCACAAGCCGCACCGATCCCTCCGCTCTAACAGATTGACTTCAACACGTATGGGCCGTTCAACATTGTCACGTCCGGAAGACTTCAAAGCCGCTGAAAAGCAGGCCGCGAAGCCTGCCGCCAAACCCGCCTCAAAGGCGCCAGTCAACGCTCCGCACGCGATCCGCATTATCGGCGGCGAGTGGAAACGCACGCCGCTGCCGGTGCTCAATCTCGACGGCCTGCGCCCCACGCCCGACCGTGTGCGCGAAACGCTGTTCAACTGGCTCGGCCAGAATCTGGACGGCCAGCGCTGCCTCGATCTGTTCGCGGGCAGCGGCGCGCTCGGCTTCGAGGCGGCGTCGCGCGGTGCCGCGCGCGTCGTGATGGTCGAGCGCAGCGCCCGCGCGGCGGCACAGCTGCGCGCGAACCAGGCGCGCCTGGGCGCACGCATGATCGAGATCGCCGAAGCCGACGCGCTGCGGCTCGCCGCCAACCTCGCGCCGGGCTCGTTCGACGTGGTGTTTCTCGACCCGCCGTTCGGCGACACCGCGCTGTTCCAGCGCGCGCTCGAACTGGCCGCGCCGCTCGTGGCGTCCGACGGCTGGCTCTACGTCGAGTGCGGCGACGCGCTCGATCCCGCCACGCAGCCCGCGCTGGCGGGTTGGAGCGTGGTGCGCGAGGGCAAGGCCGGTGCGGTTCGCTATCATTTGCTGCAGCGCGAAAATGAGGAATAATGCGCGTTCGATAACGAAGCGGGCGGGCGCCCAGGGGCGTCACGCAAGCACTCGCGCATGCCGTGCAAACCGTCAGCGGCGTTGCAATGCGCCCCATTTCTGTTGAGAGGAGAAGCCTCATGGTAGTCGCCGTGTACCCCGGTACGTTCGATCCGCTCACGCGCGGTCACGAAGATCTCGTGCGGCGCGCATCGAGCATTTTCGACACGCTGGTGGTCGGCGTGGCCGACAGCCGCAACAAGAAGCCGTTCTTCTCGCTCGATGAAAGGCTCGAAATTGCCCACGAGGTGCTCGGTCATTATCCGAATGTGCAGGTGATGAGTTTCAAGGGGCTGCTGAAGGATTTTGTGCGCAGCAACAACGCGCGCGTGATCGTGCGCGGCCTGCGTGCGGTGTCGGATTTCGAGTACGAATTTCAGATGGCGGGCATGAACCGCTATCTGCTGCCGGACGTCGAGACCATGTTCATGACGCCGTCGGATCAATATCAGTTCATTTCGGGCACGATCGTGCGCGAAATCGCCCAGTTGGGCGGCGATGTCAGCAAGTTCGTGTTTCCGTCGGTGGAAAAGCGTCTGCAGGACAAGGTCGCGGCGCTCGGCGCAGCGCCTAAAGTCTGACCTCGCAGGCATTTCGCGAGGCCGGCAAGCGCAGGGCCGCAGCGTTATAATCTGTTGTTTTTTAAGGGAAACGCGAGAGAAGTATGGCCCTGATGATTACCGACGAGTGCATCAATTGCGACGTCTGCGAGCCCGAGTGCCCGAACGACGCGATTTCGATGGGCCCGGAAATCTACGTGATCGACCCGAACAAATGCACGGAGTGCGTCGGCCATTTCGACGAGCCGCAATGCATCCAGGTGTGTCCGGTTGAGTGCATCCCGAAGAATCCCGAGCACATCGAATCGCAGGAGCAGTTGATGCAGAAGTACGAGACGCTGACGGCGACGAAAAACGCCTGAAGCTGCACGAACTGCTGCTGCAAAGAGAAAACGCGCCCAAGGGCGCGTTTTTTTATGGCTGGACGCGGGAAAGCGCCTCGGTTTTTACACGAGGATGGCCTTGAGCGCTTCGACCAGCGTGTCGCATTCGGCATCGGTGCCGACCGTGATGCGCAGATGCTGGTTGATACGCGGCGCGTTGAAGTGGCGCACGAAGATCTCCTGCTCGCGCAGCTTCGCCGAAATGGCCGCGGCGTCGTGCTTCGGATGCTTCGCGAACACGAAGTTCGCCGCCGAAGGCACGATCTCGAAGCCCAGCGTTTCGAGCGCAGCCGTCAAACGCTTACGGCTCGCGATCACGCGTTCGCAGGTCGACTTGAAGTACGCATCGTCTTCGTACGCGGCCGTCGCCGCCGCCTGCGCGAGGCGATCGAGCGGATACGAATTGAAGCTGTCCTTCACGCGGTTGAGCGCGTCGATCAGATCGGCGTGGCCGAACGCGAAGCCCACGCGCATGCCCGCGAGCGAGCGCGACTTCGAGGTCGTGTGCACGACCAGCAGATTCGGATAGCGATCGATCAGCGCAATCGCCGATTCCGCGCCGAAATCCACATAGGCTTCATCGACGATCACGGGCACGTCCGGGTTGCCCGCGACCAGACGCTCGACTTCGGCGAGCGACAGCGCGTGGCCCGTCGGCGCATTCGGATTCGGGAAAATCACCCCGCCGTTCGGCTTGAGGTAATCGTCCACGCGAATCTCGAATTTGTCGTCGAGCGGCACGGTTTCGAACTCGACTTCGTACAGGCGCGCGTAGGTCGGATAGAAACTGTAGCTGATGTCCGGGAAGAGGATCGGCTTGTCGTGCTTGAGCAGCGCCTGGAAGGCGTGGGCGAGCACTTCGTCGGAGCCGTTGCCCACGAACACCTGATCGGCGCGCAGGCCGTGATGCGCGGCCACGGCGGCGCGCAGGCGCTTCGCGACCGGATCGGAATAGCGGCGCAGCGATTCGCCATGCTCGCCCAGTTCGGCGCGAATCGCTTCGGGCACGCGCGGCGAGGGCGGGTACGGGTTCTCGTTGGTGTTCAGCTTCACCGGATGCGCGAGCGCCGGCTGTTCGCCGGGCACGTAAGGCACGAGACGGTGGACGATGTCACTCCAGAAACGACTCAAGACGCTCTCCTTGCTTCGAATTGACCAGCGGCGCGCGGCCGCCTGGTCGGCTGTGCCGCGCGCGAAAATCAGCCGTTGCGATGCAGCAGCATCACAGCGCGTTCGGTTTCGCCCTTGACGAAGGTGGGCATGATGGCGAGCGAGCGCTCGATCGACGCATCGATCACGTCCTGCTCCTCGCGGCGCGGCGGCTTCAGCACGAAATTCGCCACATCGGGCTTCGCGCCGGCGCGTGCGCCTTCGGGAATCAGGTCGCGCGGATGGCCGATGCCGATGCGCAGACGCCAGTAATTCTGCGTCGACAGATGCGCGGAAATGTCCTTCAGGCCGTTGTGGCCGCCGCTGCCGCCGCCGAGCTTGAGCTTGACGGTGCCGGGCGACAGATCGAGTTCGTCATGCGCGACGAGGATTTCATCGGGCAGGATCTTGAAGAAGTTCGCCACCGCGACGACCGACTGGCCCGAGCGGTTCATATAGGTCTGCGGCTCGAGCAGATGCACTTCCTCGCCGTAGAGGCGCGCTTTTGCGTAATGGCCGTGGAAGCGGCGCTCGTCGCGCAGCGTCGTGCCGGCTTCGCGCGCGAGCTGGTCCACGAGCCAGAAGCCCGCGTTGTGGCGCGTCGCCGTGTATTCGGCGCCCGGATTGCCGAGCCCGACGATCAACCTGATCATGTTGGGTGTTCCGCCTGCGTAAATCGCTTAATGGATTCGCAAGTGTACGGAAGAGTCGAAAAGAGTGCGAAAAAAAACCCGCCGGGGCGAACCGCGGCGGGTCACTTCGACCGTTTTATGCAAACGGATCGAGAGGATCGGCTGTTGCCGGCTGATTACTCAGCAGCAGCTTCGCCTTCAGCAGCAGCTTGCGCGCCAGCCGGAACCGGTGCCGAAGCGACGACCGGGTTTTCGACTTCAACGTGCTGAACCAGCGTCACGCCTGCGGGCAGGGTGATGTCCTTGGCGTGCAGCGACTGGCCGGCTTCAATCTTGGCCAGGTCGACTTCGAGGAACTCCGGCAGTTGGGCCGGGAGGCACTGAACTTCGATTTCAGCCAGAACGTGCGAGATGATCGCGCCACCCGTCTTCACAGCCGGGTTGGTTTCCTGGTTCAGGAAGTGCAGCGGCACCTTCGTGTGGATCTTCTTGCTCGGGTCAACGCGCTGGAAGTCCACGTGCAGCACGAGCTGACGGAACGGGTGGTATTGCACGTCGCGCAGCAGAACTTGTTGCGACTTGCCTGCCACTTCGAGCTCGAGGATCGACGAGTGGAAAGCTTCTTTCTTCAGGGCGTGCCACAGCGCGTTGTGATCGACTTCGATCAGTTCCGGCTCAGCGCCGACACCGTAAACGATGCCAGGGGTCTTGCCAGCGATGCGCAGGCGGCGGCTCGCACCCGTACCTTGCAGGTTACGCTCGAAAGCGATGACTTTCATGGTGTTCTCTTTTCAATGCACTGCCCGCGACCAGGCAGTAAATAAAACGGGGTCCTTTCGGCGATTTGCCAGAAGGCCCCCGACGATGCAGCGCAAACCTTCGTCCGCTTGCGCTGATTACACGAAGGCGCGGCATCCTTGCGAATGCCGCGCCTTCGCGCCAATCTTTTTAGCTTTCCGCAAACAGCGACATCACCGAGTCGCCGCGACGGATACGCGAGAACGTTTCTGCCAGCAGACCGGCGCTCGTGAGCGCGCGGATCTTCGGGCACGCACGGGCTTCTGCGCCCAGCGGAATCGTGTCGGTCACGACCAGTTCGTCCAGAGCCGAAGCAGCGATACGCTCGCCTGCACCACCCGAGAGAACCGGGTGCGTAGCGTAAGCAAATACCTGCTTGGCGCCGCGTTCCTTCAGCACTTGCGCTGCCTTGCAGAGCGTGCCGGCGGTGTCGACCATGTCGTCCATGATCACGCAGGTGCGGCCTTCGACTTCACCGATGATGTTCATCACTTCGGCGACGTTCGCCTTCGGACGACGCTTGTCGATGATCGCGAGATCGCAACCCAGCTGCTTGGCGAGCGCACGGGCGCGCACCACGCCGCCGACGTCCGGCGAAACGACCAGCAGGTTCTCGTAGTTCTGCTTGCGCAGATCGCCGAGCAGCACGGGCGTAGCGTAGATGTTGTCGACGGGAATATCGAAGAAGCCCTGGATCTGGTCAGCGTGCAGATCCATCGTGATGATCCGCTCGACGCCCGCGATTTCCAGCATGTTCGCCACGACCTTCGCCGAGATGGCGACGCGCGCCGAACGGGGGCGGCGGTCTTGACGGGCATAGCCGAAGTAGGGGATGGCTGCGGTGATCCGGCCAGCAGATGCGCGCTTGAGCGCATCGACCATGATCATCAGTTCCATCAGGTTATCGTTGGTCGGTGCGCAGGTCGACTGAAGGACGAAGACGTCCTTACCGCGCACGTTTTCCTGGATTTCGACCTGGATTTCACCGTCGGAGAAGCGGCTAACCATAGCCTTACCGAGGGGAATACCGAGGGTCTTGACGACTTCCTGTGCAAGCGCGGGATTTGCGTTGCCAGTAAAAACCATCAGGCCGTCATGGCTGCTCATCATGCACCTGCTGCGGACTTGGGGGGGCGAGAGGAACTACTTGGGCGAACTACTTTAGAATTTTTGGCAGGGGAGGAAGGACTCGAACCCTCGCATGCCGGAATCAAAATCCGGTGCCTTAACCAACTTGGCGACTCCCCTACACTCAACTTCGAGCCTGACTGACCGGTAGGACGATCAGTCACGCAAAACTATGACGCGAAAGTGAAGAGTGGATGCTTGTCCAGACTCGAGGTGACTGCGCTTCTCCAGTTCGGCTGTTCCGCAAGCAGTCTGGCCTGAGCCGATTCTGCTTCGTTCCGACTGGCGAATGCTGCGAAGACGCTTGCACCCGATCCGGTCATCCGCGCTGGCGCGACACTGTTTGATACATCATCAAACCATCGCAGCACTTGCGCTACTTCCGCGTATTTTCCTGCGACAACCGCTTGCATATCGTTATGACCGAAACTATCTGGCCATCCCTGCTGCGTTGCTTGCTGTGCAAGAAAGAATGCTATTGTGCAGTGCTGTGTGTCCCTTGTCAACTGCTTTTCCGAGAAAATTTCGGCGGTGGGGACATGCGCCTGCGGCGTAACCACCAGAAAGTGGCGTGCCGGCAATTCTACCGCCTGTAGCGCTTCGCCCACGCCTTCGGCGAACGCGTTCTTGCCGAACACGAAAAAGGGCACATCCGCACCCAGCTTCAGGGCGAGCGCCTGCAGGGTTTCGCGCGGCAGATTCAGTTTCCACAGACGGTTGAGCGCGAGCAGCGTGGTCGCCGCGTCCGAGCTGCCGCCACCGAGACCCGCGCCCATCGGCAGGCGTTTCTCGATGTCGATTTCGACGCCTTCCTGGGTGCCCGTGTGCTGCTTGAGTAAGGTCGCGGCGCGCACCGTGAGATCGGTTTCGGCGGGCACGCCGTCGACTTCCGTCGTGCGCGTGATGCGGCCGTCCTGACGACGCGTGAAATGCAGCGTATCGCCCCAGTCGAGCAACTGGAATACGGTCTGGAGATTGTGATAGCCATCCGGGCGGCGGCCCGTGATGTGCAGGAAGAGATTGAGTTTCGCGGGCGCGAGGCAGCCGCGCAGCGAGTCTTGAGTTTCGGTCATGATGCCTGGTGCCCGGCTTCGCGCGCTTCGACGCCTGCGCCGGGCCGGCGAGAGAGGCGTGCGGCGCGTGCCGGGCGCATTCCTGGATTTACCTGGGTTATCTGGATTACGCCTGGGTGTGCGTGTGCGTTACTGATCGATCACGAGCTTGATCTGCAGCGGCGGATCTTCGCGCGTGAGGTTCACGCGTTTGACGCCGGTGGCCGGCGCGTCCGCGTAAGCGAGATAGTCGATGGTCCAGCCATCCTGCTCGATCTTCGAGAGGCGCTGCGGATTCTGCGGATCGGGCGTCGTATGAGCGCGCGAATCCGGTGCCGCCGACGGCTGCAGCCAGTAGCGCAATCCTTCCACCGGCAGCGCGAAGCCCAGCGCCTGCTGCATCAGCGTGCTGGTGTTATCGGCGGTCAGCGGCTGCTTGTTCGGCAGTTCCAGCGTGGCCTGGCCCGGCGCCGACGTCACGATCGCCAGCGTTTGCCCAAGCGGATTGAGCAGTTGCAGCGTGACGGTCGAGTCGGTTTCGCGCCAGTCGAAATTGCCGTAGGCGTTACGTTGCTGGCCGTTCTGATCGTTGTACTGGATCGCGAAGCGGCCGTGCCAGGCGCGCGACGTCTGCGTCGTGAGCGAGGTGGTCGCGCGCGCGGTGGACGGCTGGTGCGGCGTTTGCGTCGCGCAGCCCGCGAGGGCGAGCAGCGCGGCGGCGGCGGCAACACCCCGCGCCAGCGCCGGGCGCCGGATCAGGCGCCCGGACAGACCAGAGTGCGAGCCTTGATGCAGTTGAAGTTCAGCCATCGGATATCGATCAAAGATCGTTGACCTGGAAGCGCTTGAGCGTCTTCAGGAGCGTGTCGTTGTCGGGCTCGAGCTTGTGCGCTTCGCGCCATGCCTGACGCGCGGCGTCCTGGTCGCCGTTCTTCCAGAGCACTTCGCCCAGATGCGCGCCGATTTCCGCGTTCGGCTGCAGGCTGTAAGCCTTGCGCAGCACCTTGATGGCGTCTGCGGTATCGCCCATGCGGTACTTGACCCAGCCCACGCTGTCCATGATGAACGCGTCGTCCGGGGCAAGCGCCGAAGCCTTCGTGACCAGTTTGTCCGCTTCCGGCAGGCGCTGGTTGCGGTCGGCCAGCGAATAACCGAGCGCGTTGTACGCCTGCGGGTTATCCGGCTGCGTCTTGATCAGCTTGCGCAACTGCGCTTCCATGACTTCGTAATGGCCGTTCTTTTCGGCGGACATCGCGTAGTCGTAGGTCAGGTCGGGATCATCCGGGAAATCGGCGGTGGCCTTGGCCAGACGGGCTTCGGCTTCCGGGTAGCGCTTCGCGTCGAACAGGATGGCGGCGTCCGTGCGGGCGATCAGCGCCTGGTCGCGCGGATCGTCGCTCTGGATGCTGGCCAGTTGACGGCGTGCATCGTCGATCTTGCCCTGACGGTCGAGCATCTGTGCGCGCGTGATTTGCGCGGGCACGTACTGCTGGCTGCTCGGGCCGATCTTGTTGAGCCACGCCTGCGCGCCCGCGTCGTCCTTCTGCTCGACGGAAAGCTGCGCCAGATAGATGTAAGCCTGGCCAGGATCGGCGCCCGGCGTCTTTTCCGCCTGCTGCGCGTACTGAACCAGATACTTCTTCGCGTCGTCGAACTTCTTTTGCTGCACGCTGATGAGCGAAAGCGCCATCAGCGGCATCAGATCCTTCGCGTCGTTCTTGTGCAGAATCTCGAACTGCTTCTGCGCGTCGTCGAGGCGATCCGAGGCCAGATAGGTCTGCGCGAGCGCAAGGCGCCCGTCACGCGACTTCGGATTGGCCTGCACGTATTTTTCGATCGACGCGATGCCTTCCTTGCGCTCTTCCGGGCCCATCTGCGCGAGCATCAGCGCGGCCGGCAGATAGTCGGGCTTGATCGTGAGCGCCTGTTCGAACGACTTGCGCGCGCCGGGCACATCGTCGGCGAGCAGTTGCTGACGGCCGATCGCGAGCTGCGCTTCCGGGCGGTTCATGTCGTTCGCGAGCAGCGACTTGAGCACGTCCAGGCCACCCGAGCGGTTCGGGCCGCGCGACAGCAGCAGTTGCAGCGAAAGGATGGCCGGGCCGCGGCTGTCGGCCGGCACGCGGGCCAGTTCGCGCGCGAGCAGCGGCTGCGCGTCGGCGGGCTTGCCGCCGAGTACGAGCAGCGAGGCGTCGAGCTGGGCCGCGCGCTCCGAATCGGGCGCGTACTGTTGCCAGAGCTGCACGGCGGTGAGCGCGTCGGTCGGGCTTTGCGCGGCGAGCGCAATTTCCGTCGCACGCTGCGCCATGCGCGGATCATGCGTGTCGCGCGCGAGCGCCAGATAGGTCTGGAAGGCCGGCGCCGGTTGATCGCGTTGCAACGCGACTTCGGCGGCGAGCACCTGGAAGACGATCTGGCTGGAGAGCGGGACGCCCGGCAGATCCTTCTGCTCGTCCGCCGTGGCGGGGCCGAAGGCATCCGGCATCGTGACGGAGGTGTCGTCCGCGTCGGGGGACGGATCTTGCGCGTAGGCGCTCGAAGTGGTCAACGCCCACGCTGCGAGCACGGCTGCGCCGATCAGGCGACGGGGTCCGAACGCACGTAGCGCCGAGGTGTTGCGCGGGCGCGGCGCTGCTCCAGGCAGGCGCTTCGCAAACAGCTTTACGAAAGACAGTTCCATGGAATTCCGTCGAATGTTTCGGTCGATTGTAACGCGCTGGCTACAATACGCGCACGACGATGACGCAAGTTGCAGACCAGCCCGGCGCCATCCGCGCATTATTGAAGCTTTAGTGCCAGCTCAATCTCACCAGCCTTTCTCCAGCAGCCAGACATGCCAGAACTGCCAGAAGTCGAAGTCACCCGCAGGGGCATCGAGCCGTGGGTCGCGGGTCGCCGCGTCGAGCGCGTGGACGTGCGCAACGCGTCGCTACGCTGGCCCGTGCCCGCCACGCTCGCCCGCACGCTACGCGGCCGCACGATTCGTTCCGTGGGGCGGCGCGGCAAATATCTGCTGTTCGAAGTCGACGAAGGCTGGTTCATCGTCCATCTTGGCATGACTGGCACGCTGCGGGTGTTACGTAATCTTCCAAAGCCGCCGGCGGCCGAAAAGCACGATCACGTCGACTGGCTATTCGACGATTTCACGCTGCGCTACCGCGACCCGCGCCGCTTCGGCGCCGTGCTCTGGCATCCGCGCGAAGCGGGCGACGTGCTCGGTCATCCGCTACTCGCGGGTCTGGGCATCGAGCCGTTCACGCCCGCTTTCGACGGCGCGCTGCTGTTTCGCGAGACGCGCGGGCGCAAGGTTGCCGTCAAGCAGGCGCTGCTTGCGGGCGATATCGTGGTGGGCGTGGGCAATATCTACGCGTCGGAGAGTCTGTTTCGCGCCGGCATTCGCCCGACCACGCCGGCGGGCCGCGTCTCGCTCGCGCGCTATGAACTGCTCGCGGACGCCGTGCGCGCCGTGCTCGCATCGGCGATCGAGAAGGGCGGCAGCACGCTGCGCGACTTCGTCGGCAGCAACGGCGAGAGCGGCTATTTCCAGCTCGAATATTTCGTTTATGACCGCGCGGGCCAGCCTTGCCGCGTTTGCGGCACGCCGATCAAGCAGATCGTGCAGGGCCAGCGCTCCACTTATTTCTGTCCGCGCTGCCAGCGCTGACGGGCACGCATCAACATGTATCTCTCGACCGCATCCACCGACACGCTCACGAGCGCCGCGCGCCAGGCCGCGCTGAAGTCCACCTACCCCGTCGCGCTGCTGGCCAGCTTCGCGCCGCGCCTGATCGCCTGGCAGCGCGAGCACGGCCGTCACGACCTGCCGTGGCAGAACACGCGCGACGCGTATCGCATCTGGTTATCGGAAATCATGCTGCAGCAGACGCAGGTTTCCACGGTGATTCCGTATTACGCCCGTTTTCTCGATCGTTTTCCGACCGTCGAAGCGCTCGCCAATGCGCCCGTCGACGATGTGATGGCCTTGTGGGCCGGGCTCGGCTACTACACGCGTGCGCGCAATCTGTATCGCTGCGCGCAGGTGGTGGCGGAGCAGCACGGCGGCCAGTTCCCGCGCACCGTCGAAGGACTCGCGGAACTCCCGGGCATCGGGCGCTCGACTGCCGCGGCGATTGCCTCGTTCGCGTTCGGCGCGCGCGAGACGATTCTCGACGGCAACGTGAAGCGCGTGCTGGCGCGCGTGTTCGGCGTGGAAGGGTTTCCGGGCGAAAAGCGCGTGGAAAACGGCATGTGGACGCTGGCCGAGTCGCTCGTGCCGGACGCCGCCGCCACCGACGCCGATGTGAGTTCGTACACGCAAGGCCTGATGGATCTGGGCGCAACGCTGTGCACGCGCGGCAAGCCCGATTGCGAGCGCTGCCCGTTCGCTGACGATTGCGTCGCGAAGACGACCAACCGTCAGCGTCAGTTGCCTGCGTCGCGCCCGAAGAAGGCCGTGCCGCTGCGCCAGACGTGGATGCTCGTGTTGATGGACGGCGATTCGGTGATGCTGGAAAAGCGCCCGCCTTCGGGTATCTGGGGCGGTTTGTGGAGCCTGCCCGAAGCGGCCGATGAAGCCGCGCTGGCTGCGCGCGCCGAAGGTTTTGGCGCCGATGTCGCAACGGTTTCGCCGCTCGCGCCGCTCACGCATACGTTCACGCACTTCAAGCTCGATATCGAGCCGCGTGTGGCGGAGCTGGGCCGCAAGGGCGGCAAGCTGGTCGCGCAGGAGGCCGAGACGGTCTGGGTATCGCTGCCCGACATCGACGCCTACGGCGTGCCCGCGCCGGTGCGCAAAGTGCTCGACGGTCTGCGCGGTTCGCTGATCTGAGCGATGGGGTTCAGGGCCGCGGTGTCAGAGCAACTGATGCTGCTGCATGTAGTGATGAACGACGTCGATGCGCTCGCTGGCGTCGTTCAGTTCCATGAGCTTTTGGCGCGCCCGCAGTGCAATCGGCAACACTTCGGCGAGACGGTTGGAGACCCACGAGGGATCGTCGAAGCGGAACGGCTCCGCAAAAGGCACGCTGGCCGCGTCGCGCTCGCTGATGGTCGCGATGATGCGCTCCAGCACTTCCGCGCAGGCGCCGAAACGCGCCAGATGATCGGCGCCTTCCAGCGGGATATCGTCGGGTAGCGGCTCGGCCATGCCGACCAGCAGGCCGTCGGGTTGCGTGCGATGCGAGAGCAAGCGGAAGCGCCGCGTGCCCTGCGCGCGGATCAGCAGCATGCCGAACGCCTCCACATCGCATTGCTCGATTTGCGCGAGACAGCCGATGTTTTCGGGCACGGACTTCTCGTCGGGCAGCGCGACTTCGCCGCCGCTCTTGAGCAGACACACGCCGAACGGCGTTTTCTCGCGCAGACATTCGCGCGCCATGTCCAGATAACGCGCTTCGAAGATCTTCAGCGGCAACAGGCCGCCGGGAAAGAGCACCGTATGCAGCGGAAACAGCGGCAAATCGGCGAGCACGGCAGGAGAGGAGGACATGGCGCAACGCTTCATAAAAGGCCGCGCACGCGCGACCGGTTAGGCGATCAGCCGGGACGATTCTCCGACGTCGAGAGGTGCATCGCGATGACGCACGATCACGTTCGACTCGCCCGCAAAGCGCGCGGCGAGCGTCTGGGCGATAAAGACCGAACGATGCTGGCCGCCGGTGCAGCCGATCGCGACAGTCAGATAGCTACGGTTGTCGGCGCGAAAATGCGGCAGCCACTTGGCCACGAACGCATAGACATCGTCGATCATTTCATGCACGGCCGGCTGCGCCTTGAGGAAGTCGATCACGGGCTGGTCGAGCCCGGTGAGCGGCCGCAGGCGGGCGTCGTAATGCGGATTGGGCAGCGTGCGCACGTCGAACACAAGATCCGCGTCGAGCGGCACACCACGCTTGAAGCCGAACGATTCAAAGGTGAGCATCAGCGAGCCGCGCTCGCCTTCGACGAACACCTTGACCCACTGGCGCAGCGAGTTCGAGCTGAGATTGCTGGTATCGACCTGATGGCCGAATTCGGCGAGATTGGCGACCAGTTCGCGCTCGTGCTCGATCGCTTCTTCCAGCGACTTGAGCATGCCCACGTTGGCGTCGTGCGCGGCCGAACCCGAAAGCGGATGGCGGCGGCGCGTTTCCGAGAAGCGCTGGATCAGCGACTGCGTGCTCGCGTTGAGGAACAGCACCCGTACATCGTGCTCGCGTGCGAGGTCGCGGATCATCTCCGGCATGTCTTCGAACGACGAACTCGAGCGCGCGTCGATCGCCACCGCAAGCCGCTCGTAGCGATCTTCGGAGAGATATTGCGCGAGTTGCGGCAGAAAACGCGGGGGGAGATTGTCGACGCAGAAATAGCCGACGTCTTCGAGCGCGTTGAGCGCCACTGACTTGCCGGAGCCCGAAATGCCGGTGATCAGGATGATACGCATGGGAAAGTCGATGAACCCGATTGGGTCATCATAGCATCCGATCCGCGCCCTCGCGATGACAGGAGGGCGCAGCCGGGCTGGCCGCAGCGCGATGCGCGCTGGGTATTTGCTGTGCGGTTTTAGATCAGCTTGCCCGGAAACTGGCTGTCCGGGTCCTGCATCGCCAGACGCTGGCGGTCCATGAAGTCGCGCAATGTGTCGATGCCGCGCAGTTGCAGGATCGTGTTGCGCACGGCCGCTTCGACCAGCACGGCGAGGTTTCGACCCGCCGCCACCTGAATCGTGACCTTGCTGATGGGCAGCCCGAGCACGTCCACGGTCTGGCTTTCCAGCGGTAGGCGCTGGAATTCGCCGTCGGGGCGGCGCACCAGTTGCACGATCAGCTTGAGCTTCATCTTCCGGCGCACGGCCGTTTCACCGAAGATCGTCTTGATGTCGAGCAGGCCCAGACCGCGCACTTCGAGCAGATTCTGCAACAGCGGCGGGCAGCGGCCTTCGACGAAATCGGGGCCGAGGCGCACGAAATCCACCGCATCGTCGGCGACCAGACCGTGGCCGCGGCTGATGAGTTCGAGACCGAGCTCGCTCTTGCCCAGACCCGAATCGCCCGTGAGCAGCACGCCCATGCCGAGGATGTCGAGAAACACGCCATGCAGCGTCGCGCGCGGCGCGAGAATGCGCGACATGTACAGACGCAGACTGTCGATGACGGTAGCCGCCGACATCGGCGTGGTGAACAGCGGCGTGGACGAGCGCGTGCAGCGCAGGACCAGTTCGGGCGGCGCGGTCATGCCGTCGGCGACCACGAGGAAGGGCGGTTCCAGCGCGATCAGCTCGGCCATGTGGCGCGAGCGGTCTTCGTCGGTCTGACGCTGGTAGTAATGCACTTCGGCGTCGCCGAGCACCTGGATACGGTTCGGGTGAATCAGATTCAGGTGGCCGACGAGGTCGGCGCTGGCCGTGGCCGTGGCAACGGTTTCGGCCGAAAAGCCGCGTTCCCAGCCTTCGTGCCCCGTCAACCAGCTGAGCTTCAGCGTGGTGGCGTTGTCGTCGAAGATGCTTTGGGCGTTGATGCTGGACGTGTCCATGAGTCGGTGACTCCGCAGTGACTCGCTTGACTACTTCTTCAGTACTTCCACCGTTTTAACGGATACTTGCCTTGCCCGGTTGTCCCGTGTTTTCACGGATGGGCGGCGCACCGCTGCAATGCATGCGCGCAGCGGCGCCTGCGAGGCCCGTGGCCGGCAAGCGCTGCGCCCGCGCGAACGCGCACTACATCAAGGTTGCCACTGGGTGAGCAGGCGATGCAATGTCTCGCGATCTTCTTCCGTGTGCAGGCGCTCGCGCGTTTCGCGATCCGACAGCAATTGGGCGATCTCGGACAGAATTTCAAGATGCTGCTGCGTCGCCTGTTCGGGCACGAGCAGGAAGATGAGGAGCGAGACGGGCTGGCCGTCCGGCGCTTCGAAAGCGATCGGTTCGGCGAGTCGCACGAAGGCGGCGAGCGGCTGCTTCAGGCCCTTGATGCGGCCGTGCGGGATCGCCACGCCTTCACCGAGACCGGTGGAGCCGAGGCGCTCGCGCGCGAACAGATTGTCGGTGACCGTGCTGCGGGCAATGCCGTTCTGGTTTTCGAAGATCAGGCCAGCTTGTTCGAATACGCGCTTTTTGCTGGTAACGGACAGGCCGACGACGACGTTCTCGATGGGAAGTATTTTGGCTAAACGATTCATGTTGGCAGGCGAAAACGTGGCCTGAAATGCTCCTCACCCCGGCAAACGACACGACGGATACGCGAGGCAATCATGCCTTTGCGCACCGGGCAATGCGTGCGCGGCCGGCGCCTCGATGGCACTACCTGCGCGGAGCCGGGACCGTGGGGACGTGATACCCCGAAAAACGACCAGTCCATTATAGATCAAGCGTACTGGCCGATGGTGCGATGCACCGTGCATCGGCGCAACCATTGTTGCACGGTTGCACCCGGCAACACCGTTCGATGCCGAACGCGCGCCGCGTGCCTGCCGTTGCTTTCCTGCATGCTTCCATTAAAAAAGCCGCCCGGTGGGGCGGCTGCGCGGGCGCATTGAATGGGCGCTCGAACCAGTTTTTAACGGGGCTGCATCGGAACTCAACCGGCTTGCCCCGCGAACGCCACTGCACCTACATCTTCATCGCATCATTGCGGCGGTAGTTCGATCTGTACCTGCGGCTGATGCTTGAGCGCTTCGTGCTGATGTCCCTGCACGCGGTCCTTGTGACGCACGACCTGGCGATCGAGTTTATCGACCACGAGATCGATGGCGGCATACATGTCGCCATTGCAGCTCTCAACGAAGATGTCCTTGCCTTTCAGATGAAGGTTCACTTCAACCTTCTGTCTCTTGTCCTTTTCCTTGTGGTTGTCGACCGAGAGGACCACATTGCCATCGATGACCTGATCGAAATGCCTTAGCACCCTGTCCAGTTTGGTGATCACGTATTCGCGCAACGCTGGCGTTACTTCGAGATGGTGTCCACTGATCTTCAGATTCATAGTGCTTCTCCAGGCTGATGGCCGCGTGACGCGTGAAGCGCGGCTGTGCCGGTCGACTGACTTGCCGATGCGTGCGGCTCCCCGAAAGGCCTGCTACGAACGACTAGCGCGGCCGGCCATTTCCGCCAACTGGCGTTGCGGCCGGAAAACGCCTGCTCCGTAAAGGCCGGAACAGGCTCAAAGAGACTTGCGCAAATTGACCGCTGGAATCTTCAGTGCTTCGCGATACTTTGCGACGGTGCGTCGCGCCACCACGAAACCCTGTTCAGCCAGCAGTTCGGCGATGCGGCTGTCCGAAAGAGGGGATTTGGTGTTCTCGGCTCCTATGAGTTGCTTGATGAGCGCGCGGATCGCGGTAGACGATGCTGCGCCTCCCGTGTCCGTCGATACATGCGATCCGAAGAAGTACTTAAATTCAAGTGTCCCGAACGGAGTCAGCATGTATTTACCGGTTGTCACACGCGAGACAGTTGATTCGTGTAGGCCCAGCGTATCAGCAATTTCCCGCAAAACCAAGGGGCGCATGGCGATCTCGCCGTGCACGAAGAAGTTCTTCTGACGCTCGACGATAGCCTGCGCCACGCGCAGGATGGTTTCGAAGCGCTGCTGGATATTTTTGATGAGCCAGCGCGCTTCCTGCAGTTGCTGACGCAGCGAGCCGCTGCCCGGATCGCCACGGTTGTTGCGCAGGATATTCGCGTACAGATGGTTGATGCGCAGCTTCGGCACCACTTCCGGATTCAGTTCTGCGAACCAGTTCTGTCCCGTCTTCTTGACGATGATGTCCGGCACCACGTAGTCGGCTTCGGCCTTGCCGTACGACGCGCCCGGGAACGGTTCGAGCGAACGGATCAAGGTGTGCGCGTCGCGCAGTTCGTCGTCGCCGGTCTTCAGTTGCTTGCGCAAGCGCGTGAAATCGCGCGCCGCGAGCAGTTCCAGATGGTTCGACACGATTTCGAGCGCCAGCGTGCGCGTAGGCGACGAATTGACGCGCAGCAGTTGCAGCTTCAGGCATTCGGAGGCCGAGCGCGCGCCCACGCCTGCCGGGTCGAAACTGTGCAGCAGGGCGAGCGCGGCGTTCAGTTCGTCGGCGTCGACTTCGAGTTCTTCCGGGATATCGGCAAGAATTTCGTCGAAGGTCGACGAGAGATAGCCGTCTTCGTCGAGCGATTCGATCAGGAACGTAATAAGCGCCCGATCGCGCAGGCTCGCATTCGTTTCACGCAGCTGCGCCATCAGGTGATCGCGCAGCGTGGTGGTGGATTCGTGGATCTGCAGCGGCGGCAGGTCGTCGTCGTCCGAAGCGCTGCCGGAGCGGCCGTAGTCGTCGAGGTTCCATTGGCTGGAGTCGCCGTTCGAGTCGCCGCCGAGACCGTTGTAGTCGTCTACGCCGCGCGGTTCGCCGTCGCTGTTGTCGCTATCGCTGCCCGACGAGCTCGAGCCGTTGCTCGCTCCCTGCATCGATTCCGCGCCGGAGGACTGCGGCGGCTGCGCGATGAGCGAGCCGTCGGCGGCGACGCGCAAGGGGCTCGCGATCCAGTCGTCGTTCTCGAGCAGCGGATTTTGCGAGATCGCCGTGGCGACCTCCTGCTGCAGTTCAAGCGTCGACAGCTGCAGCAGCCGGATCGACTGTTGCAGTTGTGGCGTGAGCGCAAGATGCTGCGAGAGGCGGAGTTGGAGGCTGGCTTTCATGGCAATGTGCGATTCATTGTAAAGAGTTTGCCACGCTCGCGATACCACGCGACATTCGCGAAAACGCGCGTGCCCCGCCATGGTGCCGTTACGGCTGCAGGGGCGAATCTGGTGCGCAAACAGTGATGCCGGATGCGGGTTCGATGCGATGCAACAGCGGCGCGCAGCCACATGGCGCGCACACACGATAGCGCATCGCTCGCCCGCAGCGAGTGAACGCGGCGGCGGGCAAATACAACGGAAAACTCAGGGGAAGCGTGGGGCGCGAGGGTGCCCCGGGGACGGCAAGGCCGAGTCCGGGCGCGTGCGGCGCCCGGATGGCCGTATTACATGCGGAAGTGTTCGCCGAGATACACGCGGCGCACGCTTTCGTTTTCGATGATCTCGCCAGGCGCGCCGGCCGCGAGCACGGTGCCGTCGCTGATGATGTAGGCGTGATCGCAGATGCCGAGCGTTTCACGGACGTTGTGGTCCGTAATCAGCACGCCGATGTTGCGCTGCTTCAGGAACTTGACGATCTTCTGGATTTCCAGCACGGCGATCGGGTCCACGCCGGCGAACGGTTCGTCCAGCAGGATGAAGCTCGGGTCGGTGGCCAGTGCGCGGGCGATTTCCACGCGACGGCGCTCGCCGCCCGACAGCGACAGCGCCGGATTCTCGCGCAGATGCGCGATCTGCAGTTCGTCGAGCAGCGCTTCGGCGCGTGCCGTGATGACGTCCTTCGCCAGGCGCTTGCCGTGTTCGTCCTTTTGCAGTTCGAGCACCGCGCGGATGTTCTCTTCCACGGTCAGCTTGCGGAACACCGATGCTTCCTGCGGCAGATACGACAGGCCCAGCGCCGCGCGCTTGTGAATCGGCAGCAGGCTGATGGACTGGCCGTCGAGATCGATTTCGCCCGCGTCGAGCGGCACGAGCCCCACGATCATGTAGAACGAGGTGGTCTTGCCCGCGCCGTTGGGCCCGAGCAGCCCGACCACTTCGCCGCTTTTCACGTCGAGCGAAACGTCCTTGACCACGGTGCGCGAGCCGTAACGCTTCTTGAGGTTGCGCACGACGAGCGAACTCGTCTTGCCCGCGGACGGGCGCTGATGGATGGGGGAGGCGGTGGCGATGTTCACTGTTGCGGCGCTTCCTGAAGCTTCGTGGAGGGCGCGAGCGTGGCCGAAGCGCTCGTGAGCGGCTGCGCGCCGCCGTTACGCGGCGACAGCATGGCGCGCACACGGCCCTTCGGATTGCCCGGGCCCGCGACGTCCGAACCCGACTTCGCAGTGTAGAAGTCGTTCTGGCCATCATAGGTGACGACGCTGCCGTGGACCTGGTCCATCACCGTCGACAAACCTTGCAGGCGGCGTACCGTTGCGCGTGTCGTCAGCGTGGTGAGGTCCTGCTTGCCGTCGTAGTCGATACGCTCTGCCGTGCCGTCGACGTATTCGTCGATGCCTTCGCGCTTCTGGCGGAAGTAGGCGAGGTTGGCGTCGGGCGTGCCCGGCGCGACCGTACCGGTGGCGTACTGGTAACCCTGCGGGTCCTGGGTGACGACGAGCTTGTCGGCCTTGATCAGGATCGTGCCCTTGGTGGCGACCACGTGACCGGTGAAGATGGTCTGCTGCTTGAGGTCGTCATAGGTCATGTTGTCCGCTTCGATATTGAGCGGTTTGTCCTTGTCGGCGCGTTCGGCGTGCGCCGCGGGCGCGAAGCCCGCGAGCGGCAGCGCGAGGACGAGCGCGCCCAGCGTCGCAAACGCGGCGCGGCGCCAGCGCCCGGCGCTCGACAGACCGGACAAGGGACGGGAAAGCGATTCGTTCATGCAATCATGCCTTGCGTGGACGGCCCGGGGGATCAGGACGAGCCGCCGGAATCAGCCGGGGCGATCGCGCCACGGACGTTGCCGTAGAGCTGGATGACCCGGGTGACGTTGTTGTAGTTCATGCCGTTGGTGGCCGTCATGACCGACAGGCCGCGACGAAGTTTAACCGGCTTTTCGGTCAGGATCACATCGTCGTTCACCAGCACGCGGAAATGCTCGGAATCAGCCTGCATTTCGGGGTCGCCGTAACCGGCCGCGCGCAAGATCCGTGCATCGTCGTACAGATTGACGATCGAGGCGTCCGAATTCACCGTGCCGCGCTTGCCGGTGGCCGTGACGGTCGGCTTGCCGGGCTGGAACGCGCGCACCGCGGGCATCGTGAGGTCGCTGTCTTCGTCGTCCTCGTAATGCACCATATGGGTGGCGGTCAGGCGGTACTGCGTGGCGCCCGACTGGTCGAGCTCCGAAACCGAGAAGTTATCGGCGAAATAGTCCGGCGAATGCGTGAGCGGACGCGGCGCAGCCTCGTTCTCGTGCGGCTTGACGGCCTGAAACAGCCACCAGGTAAAGCCAGCGAGAAATGCCACGCAGACGATCGGAATCAGCGAGGTGAGGCGGAACTTCTGGTTCATCGGGGCGCCCCGGCGTGCCCGGTATCCGGGCTCTCGGGTGCGCAGGCCTGCGCGAGCATCGCGTCGTAGTGGCCCTGGGCGCGCAGGATCAGGTCGGCGACTTCGCGCACGGCGCCGTGGCCGCCGGTGCGGTCGGTGACCCAATGGGCGCGCGCCAGCACTTCGGTGTGCGCGTTGGCCGGCGCGGCGCCGAAGCCGCACTGGAGCATCACGGCCAGATCGGGCCAGTCGTCGCCCATGTAGCCGCATTGTTCGGGCGTCACGCCGGTTTCGGCGAGCAACTGTTTGAACGCAACGCGCTTGTCTTCCACGCCCTGATACAGATGCGTGATGCGCAGTTCCTTCGCGCGCACGGCGACGATCTCGGACTTGCGCCCGGTGATGATGGCCGTGTCGATGCCCGCTTCGCGCAGCAGCTTCGCGCCGTGGCCGTCGAGCGAGTTGAAGTCCTTCATGGTGTCGCCTGCGCCGGTGAACAGCAGGCCGCCGTCGGTGAGCACGCCATCGACGTCGAAAATCATCAGTCGAACGCGCGCGGCGCGCGCATTCGCATCAAGGCCGGAAGCCGCCATCAGATCACCTTCTTGGAGAACAGGTCGTGCATGTTGAGTGCGCCGATGAGTGCGCCCTCGGCGTCCACCACCAGCATCTGATTGATGCGATGGCGCTCCATCAGTTCCACGGCTTCGACAGCAAGCTGGTCCGGGCCGATGGTGCGCGGACCCTTCGTCATGACGTCGGCGATCGGCAGATCGCGGAAATCGCCCGTGCGTTCGAGCACGCGGCGCAGGTCGCCGTCGGTGAAGATGCCGGCCACGTGGCCCGCGGCGTTGACGATCGCCGTCATGCCCATGCGCTTGGCGGTGAGCTGGAAGAGGGCGTCGCGCACGCTGGCGGTGTCGCTGACCTGCGGCACGGCGTCGCCGGTGCGCATCACGTCGCGCACATAGGTGAGCAGACGGCGGCCGAGCGCGCCGCCCGGATGCGAGCGCGCGAAATCGTCGGCGCCGAAGCCGCGTGCGTCGAGCACCGCAACCGCGAGCGCGTCCGACAGCGCGAGCGCCGCCGTGGTGCTGGCGGTCGGCGCGAGATTCAGCGGACAGGCTTCTTTTTCGACGCCGGCGTCCAGGTGGACGTCGCACAGCTTGCCGAGCGTCGATTGCGGACGGTTGCCCGTCATGCCGATCATCTTCGCGCCGATGCGCTTGACGAGCGGCAGGATCGCCACGAGTTCTTCGGATTCGCCGGAGTTGGACAGGCCGATAAAGACGTCTTCGGCGGTCACCATGCCCAGGTCGCCGTGGCTGGCTTCGGCGGGATGCACGAAGAAGGCCGGCGTGCCCGTGGAAGCCAGGGTGGCCGCGAGCTTGCGGGCAATGTGGCCCGATTTGCCGATGCCGGAAACGACGACGCGTCCGCGGCAACTGAGGATGAGGTCGACCGCGCTGACGAAGTTGTCGTCGAGCCGGTCGCGAAGCCCGCGCACGGCGTCAGCTTCGATGTCGAGCACGTCGCGAGCGAGCTTCAGCGCCCGGTCGCCATTGATTTTCGCTATCATCCGGGGAGTATAGCAAAGGCGTCTGCGCGCCGCGCCTGCGCACCCCGCGCGCGCGGCCCGTGTCCGGACAGCGATCGATGCGCGTGCGGCGCACCGTGTCTGGCGCTCCGTGGCCCGTCCACTGGCGCTTGTCGCCCGCCTGGCTTTCTTCGGCAGTCCCTCGCAGCACTTCCCAATTCGCATCGTTTGCGCCGATCATGGACCCGACCGGCGCGGGCAAATTTTATTACCGCCGGCTACACGCTTTCTGACAAGCAGTTTCGGCAACGCCTAAGAGAACGAGGACGCTTCACACGATGATCTCCCCGCTGGAAATGACGTTGTTCCTGCTGCTCGCTTCGGTGGTCGGCGTCGTGCTGTTCCGTTACCTGAACCTGCCGCCGATGCTGGGCTATCTCACGGTCGGCATTCTGGTCGGGCCGCGCTCGCTCGGCATCGTGCCGGACACGCACGGCGCGCAGAATCTGGCCGAGTTCGGCGTGGTGTTTCTGATGTTCTCGATCGGGCTGGAGTTTTCGCTCACCAAGCTGCGCGCGATGCGGCGCGCCGTGTTCGGGCTCGGGCTCTCGCAGGTCGTGGGGACGATCGCGGTGGCGCTGCTGGTGGGCCTCGCGCTCTCGCCGTGGGTGCATATCACCTGGCAGGCGTGCGTGGCGCTGGGCGGCGCGCTGGCGATGTCGTCGACGGCCATCGTCAGCAAGATGCTGGCGGAGCGGCTGGAGATCGAATCGGAGCATGGGCGCAATATTCTGGGCGTGCTGCTGTTCCAGGATCTGGCGGTGGTGCCGCTGCTGATCGTGATTGCGGCGTTCGGCGGATCGTCGAAGTCGCTGATCGAATCGCTCGGCATGGCGGCGATCAAGATCGTGCTCGCGCTGGGGATTCTGCTGTTCGTCGGCCAGAAGTTCATGACGCGCTGGTTCAACGTGGTCGCGCGCCGCCGCTCGCAGGAGCTGTTCGTCCTGAACGTGCTGCTGGTCACGCTGGGCGCGGCGTTCATCACCGATAAATTCGGCCTGTCGCTGGCGCTGGGCGCGTTCATCGCAGGCATGTTGATCGCCGAGACGCCCTACAAGCATCAGGTGGAAGAGGACATCAAGCCGTTTCGCGACGTGCTGCTCGGTCTGTTCTTCGTGACCACGGGCATGCTGCTCAATCCGCATGTGATCTGGCAGCACCCGTTCATGGTGGCGGCGTTTCTGGTCGCGCCGATCGTGCTCAAGGCCGTGCTTATTACGGCGCTCACGCGTCTCTTTGGCGCCTCGCCAGGCGTAGCCATGCGCACGGGCCTCGGTCTCGCCCAGGCCGGCGAATTCGGCTTCGTGCTGTTGAACCTCATTCTGGACAAGCACCTCGTCGATCCCACGCTGCTGCAGGCGATTCTCGCGGCGATGCTGCTGTCGATGCTGGCCGCGCCGTTCCTGATCCAGAACGCCGATCGCATCGTGCTGCGCCTGTCCTCGACCGAATGGATGCAGCAGTCGCTGATGATGACGCGCATCGCCACGCAAAGCCTCAAGCAGAGCGGTCACGTGATCGTCTGCGGTTATGGCCGCGCGGGGCAGAACCTGGCGCGCATGCTCGAATACGAAGGGCTCTCGTATGTGGCGCTCGACCTCGACCCGGATCGCGTGGCGGCAGCGGCGGCGGCGGGCGAATCGGTGGTGTTCGGCGACGCGGCGCGGCGCGAGTCGCTGGTCGCGGCGGGCATCCACCGTGCGGCGGCCGTGGCGATCACCTATGCGAATACGCAGTCGGCGTTTCGCGTGCTGCACCACGTCCACGAACTGGAGCCGACGCTGCCGGTGATCGTGCGTACCGTCGACGATGCCGATCTCGAACGCCTGCTGGCGGCCGGCGCAACCGAGGTGATCCCGGAAATCGTCGAAGGCAGTCTGATGCTGGCCTCGCACATGCTGGTGCTGATGGGCGTGCCGATGCGCCGCGTGGTGCGGCGCGTGGAAGAACTGCGCGACGAGCGCTACAGCCTGCTGCGCGGCTATTTCCACGGCACCGACGATGCCGGCGAGGACGGTCACGAGCAGGTGCGGCTACAATCCGTACCGGTCGATCCGCGCGCCGACGCCGTGGGCCGAACGCTGGCCGATCTGGGCCTCGTCGATCTCGGCGTGGAAGTGACGGCGATCCGCCGCCACGGCATTCGCGGCGTGGAGCCGGACCCGTCGACGAAGCTGCGCGAAGCCGACATCGTCGTGCTGCGCGGCCTGCCCGAACAGCTCGCGCTGGCCGAGGAGCGCCTTTCCCGGCACCGCAAGTCGGGCACGGGCGCAGCGGCGGTGTAAGGCGCGAACGGGGTCCAGCCCCGTTTATCGGCTCCTCTCTTTATTCCTGCTTCAACTCTTGCTACTACCCGGAGAAATCATGTCCAACGCACCTGCGAACGCGAGCGCCGATTCTGCGCAGTTCGTAAACAGCCTGATCCGCACGGTGCCCGACTGGCCTCAGCCGGGAGTGCAGTTCCGCGATATCACGCCGCTGATCGGCGACCCGAAGGGCCTGCGCGTGCTGATCGACCTGTTCGTCGAGCGTTACGTGGACATGAAGCTCGACTGCATCGCGGGTCTGGACGCGCGCGGCTTTATCATCGGGCCGATCGTGGCGTACGAACTGAACGTGGGCTTCGTGCCGATCCGCAAGATCGGCAAGCTGCCGTACAAGACGGTGTCGGAGACCTACAAGCTCGAATACGGCGAATCGACGGTCGAGATTCACGAGGATGCGGTGGGCCAGGGCGACCGCGTGGTGATCGTCGACGATCTGATCGCCAC
This sequence comes from Paraburkholderia sp. Ac-20340, assembly GCF_017104965.1. Taxonomy (GTDB): domain Bacteria; phylum Pseudomonadota; class Gammaproteobacteria; order Burkholderiales; family Burkholderiaceae; genus Paraburkholderia. Next base: position 57,919 of record NZ_JAAGPR010000014.1, on the reverse strand, counting down.
GGGCGGCACCATGCTCGCGGGCAAGCGCCTGCTGGAGCGTCTGGGCGCAAGCGTGGTGGAAGGCGCGGCGATCATCGACCTGCCGGAACTGGGCGGCTCGAAGCTGCTCACCGAAGCCGGCCTGCCGCTCTTCACCATCACCTCGTTCAGCGGACATTGATTCCACGGAGGCCTTGAGGCCATGCCCAACTTCGCGCTCTTTCTGGCGACGTCGCTTGCCATCACCTTCGCGCCTGGCCCGGACAACCTTCAGGTGCTCGCGCGCGGCATTTCGCAGGGCCGCGCGGCCGGGCTGGTGTCCGCGCTCGGCTTCGCTGCGGGCGTGACGTTTCATACCACGCTGGCGGCGCTCGGCATTGCCGCGCTGCTGCGTTCGTCGCCGCTCGCGTTCCAGATTCTCAAGCTCGCGGGCGCCGCGTATCTGATCTGGATCGGCGTGAAGGCTTTGCGCAGCCAGGGTCTGGCCGCGGCGGGCGAGCGGCCGCGCCAGCCGCTCTCGACGATCTTTCGCCAGAGCGTGCTGGGTAATGTGATGAACCCGAAGGTGACGCTGTTTTTCGTGGTGTTTCTGCCGCAGTTCATCGATACGCGCGGTGTGCAAGGCGGCGCGCAAAGCGTGACGCTGCAGATGCTCGAACTCGGCCTCGTGTTCATGGCGCAGACGCTCGTGGTGTTTTCGGTGTTCGGGCTGTGCGCGGGCACCATCGGCGGCTGGCTCAAGCGCCGTCCGCGCGCGGGCGTGTGGCTCGACCGCCTTGCCGGCATCACCTTCATCGCCATCGGTATGCGCATTGCGCTGCGCGACTGACGCCCGGAGTTTCCCGAGATGACCTTGCCTTGCATCACCGACGCGCGCCGCTTCGACGCGAGCGCGCATCTGCCGTTTTTTATCGCCGACGAACGCGTGGGCTGGATTCGCCGCGCCGATGTCGCGCTGCTGGCACGCTGGCCGGATGTCTTCACGATCGTCGATGCCGGGCCGGATGCGCGCGTGGTGCTCGGCGAGCACTTCGACAACGTGACGGCGCGCAGCGCGGCGCTGGGTTCGGTGATCGGCGCGCTGGCGGCCGAAGGCCGTATTCCCGGCTGGCGCGACGAAACCTACGCGATCCGCAATAGCTTCGATGCGCCGCCGCTTGCGTTTATCGAGCGCGCCGCTTCGCGCTTCTTCGGCACCATGACCTACGCGGTGCATCTGAACGGCGTCGTAGAATATGCGGCGTCTTCAACACCCGGCGAGCCGAAGTTGTGGATCGCGCGCCGCGCCGACACCAAGGCCACCGATCCCGGCATGCTCGACAACGTCGTGGCGGGCGGTATCGGCTGGGGCCTGGGCATCGAGGCCACGCTCGCCAAGGAATGCTGGGAAGAGGCGGGCATCGCCGCCGAACTGGCCGCGCGCGCCACGCCCGGCCGCACGGTACACGTGCTGCAATCGCTGCCCGAAGGCACTCAGGCCGAGCAGATCTTCGTCTACGACCTCGTGTTGCCGGACGATTTCGTGCCGCACAATCAGGACGGCGAAGTGGGAGAGCATCGTCTCGCGCGCATCGACGAAGCCGCGCGCTGGGTCGAGGAAGGCCGCATGACGGTCGACGCGAGCCTCGCGACGCTCGATCTGCTGCTGCGCCGCCAATGGATCGACGAAGACGCGTGCGAGGGCATCGCCGCGATTTTCGAATCACCGACGCTGTGAAAGGGCGTTGGGTTTTTAACTAGCCCTTTTGAATCAGATAGCAATGACGGGAGTTACCAAGGTCATGTCGACCGATCACAGCTTCATTCTCAAACTGTCGTGCGCCGACCGGCCGGGCATCGTGCATGCCGTGTCGGGTTTCCTGTTCGAGCGCGGCAGCAACATTCTCGATTCGGCCCAGTTCGGCGACAGCCACACGGGCGAGTTCTTCATGCGTGTGCACTTCCAGCAGGTGGGCGGCGACGCGGGCCTCGACGGTCTGCGCGCAGCGTTCGCGCCGCTGGCCGATGAGTTCGGCATGCGCTGGGAACTGCACGACGCGAGCGTGAAGCCGCGCGTGGTCATCATGGTGTCGAAGATCGGTCACTGCCTGAACGATCTGCTGTTCCGCTACCGCACCGGCCAGTTGCCGATTGAAATTCCCGCGATCATCTCGAATCACAAGGAGTTTTATCAACTGGCGGCGAGCTACAACATCCCGTTCCATCATTTCCCGCTGCTCGGCGGCACGGCTGCCGACAAGGCCGCGCAGGAAGCACGCGTGCTGGACGTGGTGAACAACGAGCGCGCCGATCTGGTGGTGCTCGCGCGCTACATGCAGATTCTGTCGCCGCAACTGTGCGGGGCGCTGGAAGGCCGCGCGATCAATATTCACCATTCGTTCCTGCCGAGCTTCAAGGGCGCGAAGCCGTATTACCAGGCATTCGACCGCGGCGTGAAGCTGATCGGCGCGACCGCGCATTATGTGACGTCGGATCTGGACGAAGGCCCGATCATCGAGCAGGAAGTCGAGCGCGTCGACCACAACATGACGCCGGAGCAGCTCACCGCGATCGGCCGCGATGTGGAGTGCGTGACGCTCGCGCGTGCGGTGAAGTGGCATGTCGAGCATCGCATCGTGCTCAATGGGCACAAGACGGTGGTGTTCCGTTGATGCCGTGCTGATCTGAGCGCTTCGATGTGACGCAACGATGGCCCCGAAAGGGGCCATTGTCTTTTGTCAGGAGATCGCCTAATAATGACTTGTACACCTAGTCATTAGGGGCATAGCATGAGTGACTCTGACAAACGCGCGAAGAGGGCACGCATGGAAGCGCATCAGGTTTCCAAGACTGAATTCAAGGCGAAGGCGCTTGAGTTTTTCCGGCAGGTCGAGGCTTCGGGGGAAAGCGTGGTGGTCACCGATCACGGCAGGCCAACGCTGGAATTGAGGCCCTATCGCAATCTCGAACGCGATCCGCTCGAGATCCTGCGCGGATCGGTCGTGCGTTACGACGGCCCGACCGATCCGATCGAAGTCGAATGGGACGCGGCGCAGTGATCGTTCTCGACACGCATGCGCTGGTCTGGTGGGCGACTGGCGACAAGGAACTGAGCCGCAAGGCCCGGTCGGTGATCGAGCGTGAGCTGGATGGCGGCCAGATTGTGATATCGGCAATCTCCGGCTGGGAGATCGCGATGCTCGTGCAGCGCGAAAAGCTCGTCCTCACCATGGAAGTGGGCGCCTGGCTCTCAACTGTGGCGGAAATCGACGCAGTGCACTTTTTGCCGGTCGACGTGGAAGTCGGCTTGAAATCCGTCGATCTACCGGGTGAATTTCACAAGGACCCGGCAGATCGCATGATTGTGGCGACGGCGCGCAAGCTGGCCGCGCCGCTCGTCACGCGCGACGAAAAAATCCGCGCGTATGCCCACGTCAAGACCATCTGGTAACGCGCTCGCGCGCGCTTCTCAAACCAGCCCTCAAACCAGCCGCAAATAAATCAGCTCGCGCTTGATATACGCGTAAAAAATCGGCGCGGCGATTACGCCCTGGATGCCGAACGCGGCTTCCATCACCAGCATCGCCACCAGCAGTTCCCACGTGCGCGCCTCGATTTGCCCGCCCACGATGCGCGCGTTCAGGAAGTACTCGAGCTTGTGGATCACGATCAAAAACGCCAGCGCCGTGACCGCCGCCGGCAGGCTCACCGTCAGCGCAATCGCGACGATCAGCGTATTCGAAATCAGATTGCCGATCACTGGCAGCAGGCCCACCACGAACGTCACCACCACGAGCATCTTCGCCAGCGGCAGCGGCGCGTGAAACACCGGCAGCACCAGCAGCAGGAACAAACCGGTGAACACCGTGTTGATCGCCGAAATCTTCACCTGCGCGAACACGATGCGGCGGAACGCATCGGCGAAACGCGCCACGCGCGCGACGAATGCAGTGGACAGCGGCAAGCGCGTGGCGTTTTTCTGCGCGCCAATCGCGATAATCGCGCCGATGATCATGCCGATCACGATATGCCCGAGGATGCGCGCCGCGTTCTTGCCGCCCTGGCCCAGCTGGGTGGCGTGCTCGTGCATCAGCGCGAGCGCCTTGAGCTTCATCTGCGCGACATCGACGGGAAGATAGGCGGCGATGGCGTCGGGAATGCGCCCGCGCGCCTGATCGACGAAATTCATCATCTGCGCCATGACCTTCTGCACGCTCGGCACGTCGTTCTCGAACTGCTCGATGACGCCGATCGTCAGGCCCGTGAGCACGCCCACGATCACGATCGATACCAGCACTACCGAAAGCCAGCGCGCGCGGCTACTCGACATGCGCCGCTCGATCAGCGGCGAAATCGTATGCACGAGCTGATAAACCAGCATGCCCGCGAGCAGGGCGCCCAGCAGGTTCAGGTGCAGTATCGCCAGCATGCCGGCGAGTGCAGCCACATAGCTGCCGATCTCCACCGCCGAAAGCTTCGGCAGGCTCATGTCGCTCGTGAGCCTGACGGGCCGCGGCCGCAGGTCGCGAACCTGTTGCTTGTCGTCCGTCGCGTCGGTCGCTTCGTTGCGCTTGACCATGCGTGTTTCCCGTCTCCAGACCCTGGGGGCCGATCGCCTGAGCGGTCCCCGTCCCGTTCGTTGGGGGCGACCCGCTCAAAGCGTGAAGCCCCCGTCCCGTTGTTTGCGCAGTTTTAGTGACTGCTTATTTTCCCGACGCCGTGTCGAGTGCCGTGACCTTGCCGCCGGAACGCTTGAGCAGCGGGGCGAGATAGCGGCCCGTGAAGCTGGCCTTCGCCTTCGCCACGTGCTCGGGCGTGCCCTGCGCCACGATCTGTCCGCCGCCCGCGCCCCCTTCGGGACCCATGTCGACGATCCAGTCCGCAGTTTTGATTACATCGAGATTATGCTCGATGATCACGACCGTATTGCCCTGATCGCGAAGCCGGTGGATCACTTCCAGCAACAGCGCGATGTCGTGGAAGTGCAGACCGGTGGTCGGCTCGTCCAGGATGTAGAGCGTGCGGCCGGTATCGCGCTTGGACAGTTCGAGCGAAAGCTTCACGCGCTGCGCCTCGCCGCCCGAAAGCGTGGTGGCCGACTGGCCCAGGCGGATATAGCCCAGACCCACGTCCAGCAAGGTTTTGAGCTTGCGCGCCACGACCGGCACCGCCTTGAAAAACTCGTAGGCGGTTTCCACAGTCATGTCGAGCACTTCGCTGATGTTCCGGCCCTTGTACTGGATCTCCAGCGTCTCGCGGTTGTAGCGCTTGCCGTGGCAGACGTCGCAGGGCACGTAGACATCGGGCAGGAAGTGCATTTCCACCTTCAGCACGCCATCGCCCTGACAGCTTTCGCAGCGCCCGCCCTTCACGTTGAACGAGAAGCGGCCCGATTCGTAGCCGCGCTCCTTGGCTGCCGGCACGCCCGCGAACAGCTCGCGGATCGGCGTAAAGAGGCCCGTGTAGGTGGCCGGATTCGAGCGCGGCGTGCGCCCGATCGGGGATTGATCGACGTTGATGACCTTGTCGAAGTGCTCCAGACCTTCGATGGCCTCGAACGGCGCCGGTTCCGCCGACGATCCGTACAGATGCTGCGAGACCGCGTGGTACAGCGTGTCGTTGATGAGCGTGGACTTGCCCGAGCCGGACACACCCGTCACGCAGGTCAGCAGCCCGACCGGCAGATCGAGCGTGACGTGCTTGAGGTTGTTGCCATAAGCCTCGACGATGCGCAGCCGGCGCTCGCCCGGCTCGATGCGCTCGTCCGGGTAGTCGATGCGGCGCGCGCCGCACAGGTACTGGCCCGTCATCGAAGCCGGATCATGCTCGACCTGTTGGGGCGTGCCTTGCGCAATCACCATGCCGCCGTGCACGCCCGCGCCCGGTCCCATATCGACGACGTAATCCGCCATGCGGATCATGTCTTCGTCGTGCTCCACGACGATCACGGAATTGCCGAGGTCGCGCAGATGCTTGAGCGTGGAAATCAGGCGGTCGTTGTCGCGCTGATGCAGGCCGATCGACGGTTCGTCGAGCACGTACATCACGCCCGTCAGGCCCGAGCCGATCTGCGACGCCAGCCGGATACGCTGCGCCTCGCCGCCCGAAAGCGTTTCGGCGCTGCGCTCCAGCGACAGGTAATCGAGCCCGACGTTATTCAGGAACATCAGACGCGCGACGATTTCCTTGACGACCTTATCGGCGATCTCGCGCTTGGCGCCTTCGAGGCGCAGCGTCTGGAAGTAGCCGAGCGTGTCGCGCAGCGGCCAGCCGCTCACCTCGTAGATGGCGCGCGCGTCCTCGTTCATGCCGATGCGAACGAAGCGCGCCTCGCGGCGCAGACGCGTGCCTTCGCAGTGCGGGCACGCCTGGTTGTTCTGGTACTTGGAGAGTTCCTCGCGCACTGCCGACGAATCGGTCTCGCGGTAGCGGCGCTCCAGGTTCGGGATGATCCCCTCGAACACATGCTCGCGCACTGACGTGCGCCCGCGCTCGTTGATGTACGAAAACGGGATCTCCTGCTTGCCCGAACCGTACAGCAGGATCTTGCGCACCTTCTCCGGCAAATCTTCGAACGCGGTATCGATATCGAAGTCATAGAACGCCGCCAGGCTTTGCAGCATCTGGAAGTAGAACTGGTTACGGCGATCCCAGCCCTTCACGGCGCCCGCCGCGAGCGACAGCGACGGATGCGCGACCACCCGCTTCGGATCGAAGAAGGTGATCTGGCCGAGGCCGTCGCACTCCGGGCACGCGCCCATCGGGTTGTTGAACGAGAAGAGGCGCGGCTCTAGCTCCGGCAGCGAGTACGAGCAGATCGGGCAGGCGAACTTCGAGCTGTACAGATGCTCCTTGTTCGTATCCATTTCGAGCGCGATGGCGCGGCCTTCGGCCAGACGCAGCGCAGTCTCGAACGATTCCGCGAGACGCTGCTTCATGTCCGGGCGCACCTTCAGGCGGTCCACCACCACGTCGATGGTGTGGCGCTCGCTCTTCTTGAGCTTGGGCAGCGACTCCACTTCGTAGATCTTCGCCTCGCCCTCGTTGGCCGTGCCGCCGCCCGAGCGCACCCGGAAGCGCACGAAACCCTGCGCCTGCATGTCGTCGAAGAGTTCGGCGTGCTCGCCTTTGCGGTCGACCACGACCGGCGCGAGGATCATCAGCTTCGTTTCTTCGGGCAGCGCGAGCGCGGCGTCCACCATCTGCGAGACGCTTTGCGATTCCAGCGCGATCTCGTGATCCGGGCAGTAGGGCGTGCCCACACGTGCGTAAAGAAGTCGCAGGTAGTCGTGAATTTCGGTGACCGTGCCGACCGTCGACCGCGGGTTGTGCGAGGTCGCTTTCTGCTCGATGGAGATAGCCGGCGACAGACCCTCGATCAGGTCGACGTCGGGCTTTTCCATCAGTTGCAGGAACTGGCGGGCGTAGGCCGAGAGGCTTTCCACGTAGCGGCGCTGGCCTTCCGCGTAAAGCGTGTCGAATGCCAGGGAGGACTTGCCCGAGCCCGAAAGCCCGGTGATCACCACGAGCTTGTGGCGCGGCAGGTCCAGATTGACGTTCTTCAGGTTGTGGGTTCGGGCCCCACGGATACGGATCTGTTCCATGAACCTGCGGGAGAAAGGGAGGCTAAACCTGCTACTATAACGACTTTTCCAGACCGCCGTTACGGCTTGCTGACGGTCTTTGAAAGGGTTCTGAAGCGTTCGCACGAGGACCCTGCAAGCGAATCGACAGCTCTAGCATGCGACCCGGGCAAGTACCGGGCCTCGGTCAGCGCCAAAGCCCCAACGCGCATGACCGGCGGGCAGCGGCGGCCAAATCACAAAACGCTCCGATGTCCTCCAACTCACCCGCTACCTCTTCACGCATGAGCGCGCCTGAACGGCGTGCGACCGTGTCGCTTGCCGCGATCTTCGCGCTGCGCATGCTGGGCCTGTTCATGATCATGCCGGTGTTTTCGGTCTATGCGAAAACCATTCCCGGCGGCGACAACGTACTGCTCGTCGGTATCGCGCTGGGCGCGTACGGCGTGACGCAGTCGCTCCTCTACATTTTCTACGGCTGGATCTCCGACAGGATCGGGCGCAAGCCCGTGATCGCCGCCGGTCTCGTGATCTTCGCGATCGGCAGCTTTGTCGCGGCCGGCGCGCACGACATGACGTGGATCATCGTCGGCCGGGTGATTCAGGGCATGGGCGCGGTGTCGTCCGCCGTGCTCGCCTTTATCGCCGATCTGACTTCCGAGCAGAACCGCACCAAGGCGATGGCGACGGTGGGCGGCTCGATCGGCCTGTCGTTCGCCGTGGCGATCGTGGGCGCGCCGGTCGTGTTCCACTGGCTCGGCATGAGCGGGCTGTTCACGCTGGTGGGCGTGCTCTCGATCGTGGCCGTGGGCGTGGTGCTGTGGGTGGTGCCGGATGCGCCCAAGCCCGTGCAAGTGCGCGCGCCGTTCTCCGAAGTGCTGCATAACGTCGAACTGCTGCGGCTTAACTTCGGCGTGCTGGTGCTGCATGCCACGCAGACGGCGCTGTTCCTCGTCGTGCCGCGCCTGCTCGTGGATGCGGGCCTGCCGGTGTCGGCGCACTGGAAGATTTATCTGCCGGTGATGGGCCTGTCCTTCGTCTTGATGGTCCCGGCGATCATCGCGGCGGAGAAGAAGGGCAAGATGAAGGCGGTGCTGGTATCGGCCATTGGACTTATCCTGATTGGCCAGCTTCTTCTTGGCTCGCTTGCGCATACCATTGCAATCGTGGCGGCCGTGCTCTTCGCGTACTTCCTGGGCTTTAATATTCTGGAAGCGTCGCAGCCTTCGCTGGTGTCGAAACTCGCTCCGGGCAACCGCAAGGGCGCGGCAACTGGCGTGTATAACACCACGCAGTCGATCGGCCTTGCGCTGGGCGGCGTGGTGGGCGGCTGGATGCTCAAGCACGACGGCGCGAGCGCCGTGTTTTACACGTGTTCGGGCCTCGTAGCGTGCTGGCTTATAATCGCGGCCACCATGAAGGCCCCGCCGAAGCGGGCCGAGCCGAAGCAGGCTTGAGCCAGACCCGCGCCGGACCCGAGCCCGGCGGGCCTGAATCTGAATAGAAGCGCTCGCGCGTCATGAGGCGCGCCGCGCAGCAACAACTTTCGCGGAGATGGTCCGCGCCCGGCAGTCGCACGGTGAGCGATTGCGTGGTGTGCGCCCGGCCGCTCCTTGCAACTGAATCAACAGGAGAATTTCATGGCATCCGTGAACAAGGTGATCCTCGTCGGCAACCTCGGCGCTGAGCCGGAAGTCCGTTATCTGCCGAGCGGCGACGCCGTGGCGAACATCCGCCTCGCGACGACCGACCGCTACAAGGACAAGGCGTCCGGCGAGTTCAAGGAAATGACCGAATGGCACCGCGTGGCGTTCTTTGGCCGTCTGGCCGAGATCGTCTCGGAATACCTGAAGAAGGGCTCGTCGGTGTATATCGAAGGCCGCATCCGCACGCGCAAGTGGCAGGCGCAGGACGGCACCGACCGTTACTCGACGGAAATCGTTGCGGATCAGATGCAGATGCTGGGCGGCCGCAGCGGCGGCGGTGCTCCGGCAGGCGGCGATATGGGCGACGACGGCGGCTACAGCCAGCAATCGTCGGCACCGCGCGGCGGCGGCCGTATGTCCGGTGGCGGCGGTGGCGCTCCGCGTTCGAGCGGTGGCGGCGCAAGCAGCGGCGGTGGCCGTCCGAGCGCGCCGGCTGGCGGCGGCTTCGACGAAATGGACGACGATATTCCGTTTTAAGCGTTCGCCCGCGTAGTACCGCTTCAAAAACGCCCTTGCAGCCCGCTCGCTGCAAGGGCGTTTTTCATGGGTTTCACGCGTTTTAGTATTCGTCCGATTCAGGCAGGAAAACGGGATATCCAAACTGACTCTTTTTTAAACGCGGCACATCGCTGCATTTAACCGGAGTTACGCCATGAGTCCTGGTCCACTGATCGACCTTACCCGCTTGCAGCAACTGTCGCCCGCGCCCGTCGCCCCTGTGCGCGCTTCGGCGGCCAGCCTCGTCTTCGCTTTCTTCGCGCGCCTGCTCGGCAGGTAATCTCAATCGCTGCGTGTACTGTTTGACATTTTGTCGTAAACCGTCAAAATGTCATCCATGTCGAAGCCAGCCAATCCCAGCGCCGTCGAGCGCGAAAACCAGCTCCTCCTGCGCGAAGGCCGCAAGATCGTCGAGGCGCTCGGCCAGACGCTCGCGCCGCTCGTCGAGGTGGTGCTGCACGACCTCACCGCGCCCGAGCAGTCGGTCGTCGCCATTGCGAACAATCTGTCGGGCCGCCAGGTCGGCGAAGCGGCTACCGAAATGGGTCTCGCGCGCATCGCGGACCCGGGCTTCCCCGATGTGGTCGCCAACTATCCCAATCGCTTCCCTGATGGCCGTCCGGTCAAGAGCACCTCCATCGGGCTGAAGAACAGCGCGGGCGAGTGCGTCGCGGCGATCTGTCTGAACATGGACGTATCGCTGCTCGGCGCCGTCACTGCGGGGCTCGGCCAGTTGATGCAGACCGGCCCGGCCGCGCCCGTCACCGAAACGCTCGCGCCGCACGCCAACGGCGAGGCGCGCGAAACCATCCGCGCCGCGCTCGAACGTTTCGCCGCCGCGCGCAACACCACGCCCATCGGCATGACGCTCGCGCAGCGCCGCGAAGCCGTGCGCGAACTCGCCGAGAGCGGCCACCTGAACCTGCGCCACGCGCTTGCCGAAGTCGCGCGCACGCTCGGCGTGGCGCGTCCGACCGTCTATTCTTACTTGCCCAGCGAGCACCGACCATGAGCAACTTGCCGATCACCTTCGAAGACGTCGCCGCCGCGCACGAGCGCATTCGCGGCGTCGCGCATCGCACGCCCGTCATGACTTCGCGCACCGCCAACGCGCTCGCCGGCGCCGAACTGTTCTTCAAGTGCGAAAACTTCCAGCGCATGGGCGCGTTCAAGTTCCGCGGCGCGTACAACGCCATCGCGCAGTTCACGCCGCAGCAGAAGCAGGGCGGCGTGATCACGTTCTCGTCAGGCAATCATGCGCAGGCGATTGCGCTCTCGGCGCAACTGCTCGGCGTGAAGGCGGTGATCGTGATGCCGCACGACGCGCCCGCCGTGAAAGTCGAGGCCACGCGCGGCTACGGCGGCGAAGTCGTGTTCTACGACCGCTATACCGAAGACCGCGAGGCGCTGGGCCAGCGTCTGGCGCAAGAACGCGGCCTCACGCTGATTCCGCCCTACGACCATCCGCATGTGATGGCGGGGCAGGGCACGGCGGCCAAGGAACTGTTCGAGGAAGTGGGCGAACTGGACGTGCTGCTCACGCCGCTGGGCGGCGGCGGCCTGCTCTCGGGCTGCGCGACGACGGCGCATGCGCTTGTGCCGCGCTGCGCGGTGATCGGCGTGGAGCCGGAAGCGGGCAACGATGGCCAGCGCAGCTTCCAGTCGGGCGAAATCGTCCATATCGACACGCCCAAGACCATCGCCGATGGCGCGCAGACGCAGCACCTCGGCAACTACACCTTCGCTGTGATCCGCGAGCGCGTGCAGGAGATCGTCACGGTGAGCGATGCCGAACTGGTCGAGACGATGAAGTTTTTCGCGAGCCGCATGAAGCTCGTTGTCGAACCGACGGGCTGCCTTGCGGCGGCTGCCGTGCTGCACGGCAAGGTCGATGTGCGCGGCAAGCGCGTCGGCGTGATGATTTCCGGCGGCAACGTCGATCTGCTGCGTTTCGCCGATCTGGTGAGCGCGAAAGCCTGAGGCACCTACGGTGAAACGCTGCGCGGCCCGCTAGCCCCTAGCCCGCTAACCCAGCAGGGCCGCGAGCGCCTCGCGCGCATGCGTGATATGCGCGCTCTCGCCGGGCTGCCCCGGCAACAGATGGAATTCGGCCGCCGGCAGCGCCGGCAGGCCGAACGAAGCGGGGCACACCTCCACGCCCTCGCCAATCGCCGATTCGTTCAGACACGACAATCCCAACCCCGCCTTGAGCGCCAGTTGCAGCCCGGCCACGCCTGACGCCGAATGCGAAATCAGATACGGTATGCGCGCGCGTTCGAGCAGTTTCACCACATAGCGCTGCAGCTGGCAGGCCGACGGCAACAACACCAGCGGCCACGGAGGCGCAAGCGACGCCTGATCGCGCAGCGTTTCGCGCGCCGCCACCCACTGCAATTTCTCGCGACGGATCACGGTGCTCTGGCGTGCGCGCGCCTCGCCGGAACGCGTCGCCGCGCGTGCGGCCGGCACATCGACCATCCGCAGTGACAGACCGATATCGAAGACGTTCTCCTGCTCGCTCGCGTCGATCACGGCGCTCGGCAGCACGGTCACATGCAGGCGCAGACGCGGATGCTGGCTCGCGAAGCGCCGGATGATCGCGGCGACGTCGTGCGGGCGGTAGTAATCGGTGATGGCGATGCGCACCTCGCCGTCGAGCGAGCGCCCGAGCATATCGTCGAAGGCGGCGTCGCACATCGCCACGATGCGGCGCGCATGCTCGGCGAGCTTCGCGCCAGACGGCGTGGGCGTGACGCCCTGCTTGCTGCGCACGAACAGCGGCTGGCCGATGCGATCTTCGAGCTTCTTGAGCTGCTCGCTCACTGAGGATTGCGAAAGAAATACGCGCTCGGCTGCGCCCGACACACTGCCTGCTTCGGTGACGGCGAGAAAGGTGCGCAACTGCGCGAGATCGAGACCGCGAGCGTTCATGTCGAGACTGTGTGTGCAGACGGGGATGATGTTTCGGAAAAACCGATCACGCTTATTCAATATTCCTGCTTTTCCGATAAATGGTGCGCCCGTAGCATGCCCTCAGTCAATGCATTTCTGGAGGCAGTCATGGATCAGGCGAACGGGCGCGCCGCGTCGCATCGATGGAAGGTGCTGGGCGTGGGCGTCGTGGCCAACGCGAGCTTCGCGGCCACGTTCTCGGGCATTCCCGCCACTGCGGTGTGGATGCGCCCGGCTTATCACATCGGCACAGGCGAACTGGGTTTTGTGCTCGGCATGCTCGGGCTTGGCATCGTGCTCAGCGAATTACCGTGGGGACTGCTAACGGACCGCTGGGGCGATCGCCGCGTGCTGATGCTGGGGCTGGCATCGACGATGACCGCGCTGGTCGCCATGGTGCTCTGGTGCGTCCCGTCCGCTGCCCGCGTGCCGGGACCGCATGCGCTGGCGGCGGGTTTTCTCGCCATCGGGCTGCTGGGCGGCAGCGTCAACGGTTCGAGCGGACGTGCGGTGATGGCCTGGTTCGGGCCGCAGGAGCGCGGCCTTGCGATGAGTATCCGGCAGACCGCGGTGCCGGCGGGCGCGGGCATCGGCGCGTTGATGCTGCCGGCGCTGGCGTCGTGGGCGGGATTCGTCTGGGTGTATGGCGCGCTGGCGGCGATGTGTCTGGTCTCGGCGATCTTTACCGTGCTGTGGGTGCGGGAACCCGATGCCACTCCGTCCGATGCCGCCATCCACAATCCCGCAGGCGATACGCCGTTGGCACGCTCGCCGCTGCGCCGCGCCGAGGTCTGGCTTTTGGTCGGCGGCATCGCGGCGCTGTGCATGCCGCAGGTCGCGGTGATCGCGTTTGCGAGCGTGTTTCTGCACGACTTCGCGCACGCCGGCGCGGCGACGGCGGGTGTCGTGCTCGCGATCGTGCAGATCGGCGCGGCGTGTCTGCGCGTCTGGAGCGGACGCTGGACCGACCGGCACGGCAATCGCAACGTCTGGCTGCGTACCTGTGTGGCGCTGAGCGTGGCGTTCTTCGTGCTGCTGGCGGCGGCGACCGCGCTCTGTGCCGCCGCTGCGCATCATGCTCCGGGCCTGTCGCCGGGCGCCGTGATCGCGCTGTCGGTGCTGCTCGTGGCGGGCGGCATCATGGCCTCCGCGTGGCATGGCGTCGCTTACATCGAACTCGCGACGCTGGCTGGCCACGGCCGCGTCGGCAGTGCGCTTGCGATGGGTAATACCGGCGCGTTTATCGCTTTCTGGATTGCGCCTTCTGCGATTCCAATGCTGCTGGCGCTGTCGGGATGGCCGGTGGTGTGGCTCAGTGCGGCGGCTTGCGCGGCATTGGCATGGCCTGCGTTTGCGCCCGCATTATCGAATAACGCGCATTGCTCGACATCGCCCGAAATAATCCCATCGGCCGCGCGCACTCCGCAACGCCCGTCACGCAGCGGCGCGACCGTTTGACCAGTAGCCATCTCAGTGTTATCCGACAGTTGTGACGGATAAGGTGAATAATGCGCGCCTTTATTAGTTAATTAGCATATTTAATTGTATAGGTGACCTTACAGAAGTTGTGACGATTAGGATATTTCTGATTCTGGCAATCTTTAATCGATGGTCATATGAGGGCCTTCAGAAACGCCGCGTAAAGCGCGTTCGCGACTATGCCGCGTTCCGGCTGAAAAACCGGGCACGCGTCGGCCGATCCGATACCCCTACTACATCGAGAGAGAGCCACTTTGAAATTAAGAGTCGTCCTCGCAGACGATCATCCTTTTGTGTTGCTTGGTGTGCGTTCCGCGCTCGAGGCGGCGGGAGACATGCAGATCGTCGGCGAAGCTACCGGTCCGCGCGAACTGTTCCGGCTGCTGGAAAACGTGCCATGCGACGTCGTGCTCACCGACCTCACGATGCCGGGCGAGCCCGGCGAAGCGGAAGATGGTCTGCATCTCGTGCGGCGGCTGCGGCGCGACTGGCCGCAACTGCGCATCGTCGTGCTCACCAGCATCGCGAACGTCGCGATCCTGCGCGCGGTCATGAACACGGGCGTCACCGCGCTGATCCGCAAAAGCGAACCGATGGAGGAACTCACCGCGGCGGTGCGCGGCGCAGGCAACGGCTTGCGTTATGTGAGCCGTTCGATTCTCGATGAACTGGCGGCGGCCGGCACGGAGCGCGCCGACAGCACGCGCGTGCCGCGGCTGTCGCCGCGCGAATCGGAAGTCGTGCGCCAGTTCGTGCTCGGTCGCACGATTACGGAAATCGCGCGCTCGCTCGACCGGGATGTCCGCACGGTGAGCCGCCAGAAGCGCGACGCCATGGCAAAGCTTGGCGTGAGCAACGATGCGGGTCTCTTCGCCTTTGTCCGCGCCAACGGTCTGCTATGAATCCCACCCTGCCTACCCAGACCGGCGTGTGGCCGGCGCATCTGTCCTCCGTGTTCGGGCGCGAGAACACCGCACGGGGCGAGACGGCCGTGCTCGATCCGGAAGCCGCCGAGCAGGCCGCGCCGCTGCGCATTCTCGTCGCGGACGATCATCCGCTCGTGCTGTTCGCGCTCGACAATCTGATCTCCGCGCTGCCGAACCTGCGCATCGTGGCGCGTGCGCAAACCGTGGGCCAACTCTTCGAGGAAGCCTTGCGCCACGAATTCGATCTCGTCGTGCTGGATCTGCACATGCCGGGCGACGGCTACGACGAAGGCCTCGATGCGATCCGCGCCTTCCAGCGCGAGCACGTGGGCAAGCCCGTCATCGTGCTGACCATGGACGACGACGCCCGCGCGCTGCGCGAGGCGCTCAAGCTTGAGGTTGGCGGCGTGCTCAGCAAGCGCGACCGGATCGACCTGATCCCGGTTGCGATCGCCTCGGCCATGGCGCACGAGCAATACATCGGCCCGGCGGTGCGCGATCTGCTCGAAAAGGCCGTGCGCGAGGAGCGCCACGCTTATGTGCATCAGTTGCTCTCGCGGCGCGAATACGAAGTCATCTCGCACTACGCCACGGGCCTGGGCGTCACCGAGATTGCGAAGCTGCTGGGCCGCAGCGTGAAGACCATCAGCGCGCAGAAGTGCGCGGCCATGAAGAAACTCGCGCTCACGAGCGATATCGAACTCTATCGGTTCGCGATCGATTGCGGCGTCGTAAGCACCGATGACGCGGAATAAGGCACGACGCTACCGCTTCGTCGTCTGTCAGATTTAATCGCGAATCGATGTCGCATTCCGCGCGATTTTAAGAGTTGTCCTATCTAACAGGCGAACACGTCTGATCATAATTTCCAGCTCTACGTGCAAAAGCTGTCGGATAAACGCGAATCTGTCGATTCCGTTTGCGACAAGGCTGGCGGCCTGCGGCCGGTTTGCGCGCAGCAACCGGAAGGGGACAACCGCACGATGAAGCTCGGCAAGCGTTTGGCAGTCGAGGCCGCGGGCACGGCCTGGCTCGTGTTCGTAGGCTGCGCAGGCACGGCGCTCAACGCGAGCGCGCCCGCGCAGGGCTGGAACGTGTTCGAGATGGCCGCCGCCTTCGGCCTCGCGCTGACGGTCGCGGCCTACGCCAGCGGTCGCGTATCCAGCGCGCACTTCAATCCTGCCGTGACGATCGGCTATGCCATCTCCGGCCGCTTTCCGGTACGCGACGCCGCGCCGTATGTGATTGCGCAAACCGTCGGCGCCATCGCCGGGGCGGGCCTGCTTGCCGTCGTGGCGAGCGGCCGTCCGGGCTTCGCGTTCGCCATTTCCGATTTCGGCTGCAACGGCTATGACGAGCACTCGCCCTGCGAGTACGCCTTCGCCGCCGTGCTGACCGTCGAACTGGCGATGACCTTCGCCTTCGTGCTCGTTCACCTCGTCATGACGGATGCGCAGCAACGGCGGCGCGCGGCGGCGGCCGTGCTCGGCGCGTGCTTCGCGGCGGCCTATCTGATTTCGATTCCGGTCAGCAACGGCGGCATGAATCCGGCGCGCTCGACCGGGCCGGCGCTGTTTGTCGGCGACTGGGCGCTCGATCAACTCTGGCTCTTCTGGGCCGCACCCATGCTCGGCGGGATCGGGGCGGGGGTGACCTGGCGTGTGTTGACGCGCCGTGATGTCCGCCCGGTGCCGCGCGCGGGCGGACCGTTCGGCGGCGTTTGAGACGGCGCGACGTGTCCATGAACGCGCGCCTGTCCACGACATCGTCCGCTTTCCTGCAAGGACTGCGCGCGCTTTGGCTCGCGTGCCTGATGTCCTGTGCGCTGGGCGCGGGCATGGCGTTCGGCGCGCCGCCAGACACCGATGCTTCGGCCGTAAGCCCGCCGGTCAGCGGGGCACGCACCGCGCCGCTGACGCTCAGTGTCGGGTTGGTCGCGGGTGGCTGGCCGCCGTTCGAAATGCTCGACGGCAATACGCTCAACGGCTTCAGCGCCGATTACCTGCGTTTGCTGATCGGCGCCAATGTGCGGCTCGTGCCTCACGTCTACCCGAATATGAGCGCGCTGCTCGCGGGCGCGTGCGCGGCGGAAATCGACATCGTCATGAGCGTTGCGCGCGCGCCGCAACGCGAGCGCTGCCTGGCTTTTACCGTGCCGTATATCAGCGGCAATAGCGCGTTCGTTACGCGCACCGGTAATGAGTCGATCGTGACTTCGGCATCGCGCCTGGCGCGCACGCGGATCGCGGTCGAGCGCGGCTATGTGCTCGAAACGGTGCTGCGCGAGCGCTTTCCGCAAGCGGACGTCGTGACTTTCACCGATACCCCCGCCGCCTTGACCGCAGTCGCCCAAGGCGATGCCGATGTCTACGCCGGCTTCGCGCCGGTGGTGCGCTATCAACTGGCGCACAACGCGTACCGCGGCCTGCGCATCGCGTACGAGGAAGGCTTCAACGTGCGCGAACTGCGCTTTGGCGTGCCGCTTTCGAAGCTGGCGCTGCGCGATCAGCTGAACGTTGCGGCGGGTGGCGTGCGGCCGTCGGCGGCGTCGGCGCTGCGGCTGCGCTGGCTCGAAGGCAACGCGGCGCATGGCGAAGGGCCGCACGCCGCGCCGTTCGTGCTCGACGCCGCCGAGCGCGCCTGGCTGCGTTCGCTGCCGCCGCTGAAGGTGGGTTTCGATCCGTCCTGGCTGCCGTTCAGCTATGCGGGGCCGCGCGGCTACGCCACCGGCATGGCGGACGATTACCTCAACTACCTGAGCCGCACGCTGGGCGTCAAATTCGAGCGCGTGCCGATCGCAAACTGGCTCGACGCCGATGCCGCATTCCGGCGCGGCGATTTCGCGCTGCTCGCAACGGCCGAAGGCGACGGCGGCCTGCCTGCCGACACGCTCTACACACGCGCCTACGAGCGCTATCCGCTGGTGATCGTCGGGCGCCGCGACGAACCGGTTGCGCGCGGCATCAAGGATTACGCCGATCGTCGCGTGGTGCTGGCGCCGCACGCGCCGTCGGCGCAACGTCTGTTCGGCGAGACCCAGCCGGTGCGCACCGAGCGCGCCGCCACGTTGCAGGCCGGCCTCGCGCAGCTCCAGCACGACGACGCCGATCTGATGGTCGGCGACGCGGCCGCACTCGACGGGCCGCTGAGCCGCCAGTATCTCGAATCGCTCAAGGTGGTGGGCGGGATCGGCAGCAACGATTCGACGGCGTTCGCGGTGCGCGGCGATCTTGCGCCGCTCAAGGATCTGATCGATCGCGCGCTCGATGCGATGTCGCCCGTCGAGCAGCAGGAAATCCGCAACCGCTGGACCGCCGCCGCTGCGGAGCGCCGCGGCGGCTGGAGCATGAACGCGCTGCGTCTGCTGCCGTTCGTGATCGCCTTCGGCGTGGTGCTGCTCGTGACGCTGCGCGCCTATTTGCTGCTGCAACGCGAAATGCGCCGCCGCCGTCGCGCTGAGCGGGTGCTCGCGAAGCAGGTCGAATTGCAGGACACGATGACGGAGATGATTCCGTATCCGCTCGGCGTGCGCGATCTGGAAAACCGCTATCTGGCAGTCAATCGCGCTTACGAGGAAATGACCGGGCTCACGCGCGGCGACGTGCTCGGCCGCACCGGTGCGGCGGTGGCCGCCTGGGGCGCGGAAAACAGCCGCCGCGTGGACGCGCTCTACGCGAAGACGGTCGAGGCAGGGGAGAGCCAGCGCGTCGAATTCGTGTTCGACGAAACGAGCGGGCTGGGTATGCCCGACGGCGGCCGGCGCCACGGTATTTTCTGGACGCGCCTGTGTCGCGATGCGCATGATGTGCCGTTCTGCGTGCTCGGCACGATGATCGACATCACCGACATCCGCCGTGCCGAAATGCGCGCGCGCGCCTCCGAGCGGCTGCTCTCGGACGTCACACGTTCACTGCCCGCGATCGTGTTCCAGTTGCGTCGTGGGCGCGACGGGCAGTACACGTTCCCTTACCTCGGCGGCGATACCCAACGTCTGCTCGGCGAAGCGGCCACGCAACTCATGCGCAGCAGTGCGCTCGATCTCGCGCGCGTGCATCGCGGCGACCGCGCGCGGCTCGTGGCGTCGCTCGAGCGCTCGGCGCGCCTGCTCACGGCGCTCAACGCCGAATTCCGCTTCCACGGTGCGGCCGGCCTGTTGTGGGTGCGCGCGGAATTCGTGCCGCGCCGCGCGGAGGACGGCGCGGTGGTCTGGAGCGGTTACGCCGTCGACGCCAATGTCGAGCACACCCGCGCTGACGAACTCGCGCGCGCCCGCGATCTGGCGGAAGCCGCGTCACGCGCGAAAGACGATTTCCTCGCGATGATGAGCCACGAAATCCGCACGCCGATGAATGGCGTGCTCGGTCTCGTGGAAGTGCTGGAGCGCACGCCGCTCAATGGCGACCAGACGCAGATGGTCGGCATGGTGCATGAATCGGCGGGCGCGCTGCTGCAGATCCTCGACGATCTGCTCGATTTTTCGAAGATCCAGGCGGGGCGGCTCGTCATCGATTCCGAGCCGTTCGATGTGCGCGAACTCGTCGATAGCGCCGTCGGGCTGCTTGCGGGGCGCGCGCACGAGAAGGGGCTCAAGGTGCGCGTGGACGTCGGGGCGGGCGTGGCGGCGCAACTGCGCGGCGACAGCGTGCGGCTGCGGCAGATTCTCTTCAATCTGCTTAGTAATGCGATCAAGTTCACGCAGCACGGCGAAGTCAGTGTGAGTGTGTCGGCGAGCGAATCGACCGAATCGGGCGGGCCGCAACGCCAGCGCGTGTCGATTTCGGTGGCCGATACGGGGATCGGCATTGCGTCGAAGGCGCAGGCGCAATTGTTCGAGCCGTTCGTGCAGGCGGAATCGTCCACGACGCGGCGCTTCGGCGGCACGGGACTCGGTCTGACGATCTGCCGCAAACTCGCGGCGCTGATGGGCGGCGCGCTCGAATTGCGCAGCGAAGTCGGCCGTGGCACCTGTCTCACGCTGCATATCGAGTTGCGCGTGGAGGCGGCCGCCGCGCGCGCAAACGGCTTGCGCGGCAAGCGGGCGCTCGTGCTGTGCGACGACACGCCGGTCGCCGATGCGCTGATCCATTTCGGCCTCGCGCTCGGCATGCGGATCTCGCGTGCGCAGGCCGGGCGGCGCGCACTGCACGCGTTGGGCAAGCTCGCGCAGCAAGGCGGCGTCGATCTCGTGTTCGCGTCGGAGGCGCTGGCGGGCCAGCTCGACGGTCTGGACGCGCCCGTGATCCGTCTGACGGAAAATCCCAAGCCCACCGGCTACCGTGTGGCGGAAAGCGGCGTGCGCGTGAGCGTGAATCCGCTTTCGTGGCATGGGCTCGGTGCGGCGTGCGCGATGGCGATCGCGGGGTTGCCGGCGGTCGTGGCGTCGCCTGCGTCGGCGTCTGCGTTGACATCTTTGCCGGCGACAGCGGCGGCCGCTGCGGACAGCCCGCTTACCGCGCCCGATCGCGAAAAAGAGCACGCGGCCGGCCGTCTGATTCTGGTCGCCGAGGATCATCCGGTGAACCAGGAATTGATCCGCCATCAGCTTGCGTTGCTCGGCTTCGCGTGCGATGTGGTCGACGACGGCGCGCAGGCGCTGATCGCGCTGGAAAAGGCGCGCTACGGCTGCCTGATCACCGATTGCCATATGCCGAACGTCTCCGGCTACGACCTCGCACGGCGAGTGCGCGAAATCGAGGCGGCGCGCAAACAGGATGGCGCGGCACCGCTGCCGATTCTCGGCATCACCGCGAACACCGCGCCCGAGAATATGCGCCTGTGCCGCGAAGCCGGGATGGACGATTGTCTGATCAAGCCCACGCGCGTGGCCACGCTGCGCGAGTATCTCGCGCGCTGGTTCGGCGCGGAAAGCGGCAATCGTGCGGGGCCGCACGAGAGCGCTTCGCCCGACAGCGGCGCGGCGGTCGCCGGCGACGCGACGCGCGGCGGCGAGCCGCTCGATCTCGCGCACATGATCCAGGTGTGGGGCAGCGAAGCGACGGTGAAGACCTTGCTCGGCTCATTCGTGAGCGCGGTGCGCGACGATCTGAACGCATTGCCCGCGCTGCTCGAAAACGTCGATGTCGCGCGTCTGCGCGAATGGCATCATCGTCTCGCCGGTGCGGTGGGCGTGCTGCACTATCCGGCGCTACTCGCGGTGCTCGAAACGTATCGCCGTCATATGAACTGTCACACGGAAAACCAGTTACGCGACGAAGGCATGACGCTGATGCGCACGTGTCACGCCATGCTCGACGGCATCGAACAACAGGCCGCGCTGCTGGCTTGATGATCGCAATATGACGCGAAACTGGCAGTTCTGTCAGAAATTCATTCCGCACTCATTCACCCATTGAAACAGGCGAAAAAAAACGCGGCCGAAGCCGCGTTCAAGCTTGGAGACCCTTCGATGAAGAGTCACTTCTCGCAAACACAAGCATAGTTCGCGAGCCGTTAGAAATCGAGATAAAAACGATCAATTAACTATTACACGAAGTGTCGATAATCGGCGTGCGTGTTACTTCGCTCTGTCGGAACCAGTCGACCGTGAAATCGACGAACGAACGTGTTTTCGCCGGCACGTGGCGACGTCCCGGGTAGACGAGCGAGAGCTCCTTGTCGGCGTCGCGAATCTCGTAACCAGCGAGTACGCGCACGAGCGTACCGAGCGCGAGATCGGCGCCCACCTGGTTCGCGGGCAGGATCGTGATGCCCATGCCGGCGAGCGCTGCCTGACGCAACATCGCCGAATTATTGACCGCGTAGGTCGCGTCGATCAGCACCGGCACGCGCGTGCCGTCGGCGGCGTCGAAGTGCCATTCGTTGCCGTGAATATCGGCCGATGGCGCGAGCAGCGTGTGATGCACGAGATCGTCGGGATGCAGCGGCGCGCGATGCGTGCCGAGATAGGCGGGCGACGCCACGGCAACCGGCGCGACAGTTACGAGCGGGCGGCGGATCAGCGTGCCGCCGCTCACCTGGCGCGGCGCGACGATGCCCACGTCGAAACCTTCTTCGATGAGATCGACAGGGCGATGCAGCAGCGTGAGCGCGAGCCGCACCTGATCGAACGTCGCCAGATATTGCTTGAGCAGCGGCGTGAGGCCGTGCAGCGAAAACGACGCATGCGCGACCACGCGCAATGTGCCCGAAGGCACCGACACGCCATGCGCAATTTGTGTTTCGATCCGCTCCAGATCTTCCAGCACCTGACGGCAGGCCTGCGCGTAGGTGGTGCCTGCTTCGGTTAGCGAAATACTGCGCGTGTTGCGATTGATCAGGCGCGTATTGAGATGCGCCTCGAGCAGCGCGACATAGCGCGTGACCACGGCGTTCGACAAATTGAGATTCGCGGCCGCGCGGCCGAACGAACCGTTTTCGGCGACGTTGACGAACACGCGCATCGCCTGAAGCTGATTCATGGTTTTGGGTCGCATCGACATGGAATGCAGCCGCGCTGGTGCGCGGCCCGCCTGCAATGAAATGACGCTCGATACAACAGTGTGAAACGAGGATGACGCGTTGAATACGCGAGCGTTGGCGGATCGTACCGGCGCGAATGGCCCTGCGAAATGGGACTGATCCTAATCCGGGCTTGTCCCAAATTGATCGTGTTGCCTTGTGACAACGCTATATCGGGATAGTGCTTTGTGCGCGTCGCGGACTCTTTAAATCGAGATTTAACGGACGCGTTATGTAGCAAGCGATTGCGCGGGTAAACACCAAAGCGCGTGCAAGCGTTCGAGTTATTCGAAAAGCCTTTTGCCTTTATGCGGGATGGCTGCTTCAAAAGCGACGCCCATACACTTCGGCTTGCCTGGTAATTCGACGCCACGCGCAAAAGGCGCGAGGGGATCGAGCTAGCCGGCGCAACGCCGGCGCTGCCGTCTACATTTCCGCCGAAAGGCTTGCATCAAAGGAAGCACTATGAAAAAGACTCTCGCTATCGCGGCCGCAGTCGCTGCGACTTTTGCAACGGCGTCGTACGCTCAAAGCAGCGTGACGCTCTACGGTATCGTCGATGCTGGCTTTACCTACACGACCAACGTGAACAACAACGCCAACTACGCCGTGACGAGCGGCAACGTGCAGGCGAGCCGTTGGGGCCTGCGTGGCGCCGAAGATCTCGGTGGCGGCCTGAAGGCAATCTTCACCCTCGAAAGCGGCTTCGATGTCACGAACGGCAAGCAGAATGGCGCGCTGTTCAACCGTCAGTCGTACGTGGGTCTGTCGCAGGCTCAATTCGGTACGGTGACGCTCGGCCGCCAGTTCGACTCGGTGGTCGACTACCTCGCTCCGCTGACCGCTGCTGGCAGCTGGGGCGGTACGTACATGGCGCACGTGCTCGACAACGACAACCTGAACGCTTCGTTCTCGCTGAACAACGCCATCAAGTACACGAGCCCGAACCTCTCGGGCTTCCAGTTCGGCGGCGCGTATGCGTTCTCGAACCAGGCTGGCGGCTTCGCGAACAACCGCGCTTACAGCGCCGGTATGGGCTACAGCAACGCTGGCCTGCGTCTGGCCGCGGCATACATGCAGGCACAGGGCATGGATAGCAACAACGGCGCAGGCGCTGTTGTGAACGATCCGCTGGGCACGAACCATCGCCAGCGTACCTGGGGTGCGGGCGGCAACTACACGTACGGCCCGATGGTCGGCGGCGTGGTGTTCACGCAGTCGCGCGTGAACAATGCTGGCGGCGATTCGGTTCGCATCAACAACATCGAAGCTAACCTGCGTTACAACCTGACGCCGGCACTCGGCCTCGGCGCGATGTACGCGTACACCAACGCCAACGGCGGCGCGCTCAACGCGGGTACGGGCAGCAACTCGGTGCACTGGAACCAGTTCGGCCTGCAAGCCGACTACGCACTGTCCAAGCGCACCGACGTCTACCTCGAAGGCGTGGGCGTCTGGGGTGCTGGCCAGAACGCAAACGGCATCACGCAAGTTGGCTACGTTTCGTCGGACAACTTCTCGTCGTCGAAGAACCAGGGCGTCGTGTCGACGGGTATCCGTCACCGCTTCTAACAAGACAGACGTGCGCGGCCTGGCATCGAATCGGGCCGCACACGCAACCGGGTAGCACTGTAGAAGGTAGTACTTGGGTTCAGAGCGCCGTTCGCGGCGCTCTTTTTTTATCCGCGACCGATTCAAGACCGCTCCACAATCGATTCACCGCTCCACCGCCGCGACACTCCCAACGCATTTGGCGGATTTGCTCTAGCATGTGGCTACGCGGCTGCGACCTCAGTTGCCCTCGGTTGGCTTGAGATTCCCAGAAGTTCCTTTCAGTTCTTTCTGGTGCAGCGCGTCACAACAACGGAGAAATCCCATGAAAGCGCTTCGCCCGCTGCAGCTCGCTCTCGCTCTGTGTGTCCTCGCTTCCGGTGCCGCATTTGCCGATACCGTCGCGCTGAAAGCCGATCTCGAACCTTCCAGTGAAGTGCCGCCGCGCGTGAGTCACGGCCACGGCATGCTCAACGCCACTTTCGATACGGCGAGCAAATCGCTGAACTGGACCATTTCCTACGAAGGTCTCTCCACGCCGGTGACGGCCGCGCATTTCCACGGCCCCGCGCCGGTTGGCCAGAACGCCAATGTGCAGGTGCCGATTCCCAAGGGCGAACTCGCCAGCCCGATCAAGGGCAGCGCCACGCTCACCGATAAACAGGTCACCGACCTGATGGCCGGCCAGTGGTACTTCAACGTGCACACGCAACAAAATCCGTCGGGAGAGATTCGTGGTCAGGTGTTGCCCGCGAACTGATCCGCGAACCGGCGTAAGCACACGATGATCGTCCGATGAACTGCGTCCCCGCCTCGTTATGAGTCTGCAAAGCCGCTTCATCTGCTGGTGGCTGCGCCGCCGCTTTTTGCCCATCACGCGCAAGCCGATCGACGTTGCGCGCACGCGTGCGGGCACGTCGAAACGCGTGTGGTTGCCACCGGTGCCGCCGGGCTGGCAACTGCGCGAGCACTACGACGGCAAGTCCGACGAACTGCGCGGCGAGTGGCTGGTGCGCGAGGGCGGGGCGCCGCGCACGATTCTTTATCTGCATGGCGGCGGCTATTACTTCTGCTCGCCGAAGACGCATCGTGCGATCACCTTCGGCCTTGCGCCGCGCGCCGACGCCGATATCTTCTCGCTCGATTACCGTCTCGCGCCCGAGCATCCGTTTCCGGCGGCTCTCGACGACGCACTCGCGACCTACCGCCGTCTGCTCGCGGATGGCGTGCGCGCCGACTCGCTCGTGATCGCCGGCGATTCGGCGGGCGGCGGCCTGGCGCTGGCAACGCTCGTGGCGTTGCGCGACGCTGGCGACAAGTTGCCCGCCGGTGCGCTGCTCTATTCGCCGTGGACCGATCTCGCCGTGACGGGCGCGTCGATCCAGACGAACGACGGACGCGATCCAATGTTCTGCGGCGAGGTGTTCACGCGCGTCGCCGCGCTGTATCTGGGCGAAGCCAGCGCGAGCGATCCTTATGTCTCGCCGCTCTACGCGGATTTTCACGGCTTGCCGCCGCTTTTCATGCTCGCGGGCAGCACCGAAACGCTGCTCGACGACACGCTGCGCGCCGCCGAGCGCGCACGTGCAGCGGGCGTTTCCGTCGATTGCGAAATCGGCCGCGGCTTGCCGCATATCTGGCCGATCTACGCGCCGTTCATGCCTGAAGCGCGTCGCTCGCTCGACCATTCGGCGGCCTTCATTCAGCGCGTGACGACCGTCGATACAACGGCCCGCGCGCAGAAAGCGGCGCCGTTCGACGCCGCTTCGTCGACACAAAGCACGCCGCAAAAACCCGCGAATCAATCGAGCGAGACCTCGATTTCGTCATAAGCCGCGTGCACGGCGGGCTCGCCGTAAATGCGTTCGAGCCGTCGCACGGTGAAGTGGCCATGCGCCACGTTCTGGAAGTGGTCGATGAAGACCGTGTTCACCATCGCGCCCAGCACCGCGCCGATCGCCGGGATCGACTTCGCCGCGACCTGTTCGCTCACCTGCACCGAGAAGCGCGCGGCCACGGTCTGCATCAGTTTGAGCAGCGCCGCCGATCCGTGCGCGGCAAAGCCCTTCGCCGCCATCTCCGACGATGCTTTCGAGACCGCTTGCGCCAGCGCGCCGCGCACGACGAAGTAGCCGAAATCGGCTTCGTCGTCGGCGGCCGAGCGTCCGCCCATGCCGAAAACGGTGAGGCATTGAAGCTGCGTATCGGGGCTCGCCAGATCTTCGCCTTCGCTGCGCGCGATGTCGCAGATCGAGCGGAACATCAGCGTCGTGGTCACAGGCAATTCGACCGGCAGCGCGAACAGGCCGAAGGCGCCGCCCGCCGCGCCCGTGGTCGCCACCGCGAACTTGTGCAGCAGATTGCTGGGTTTGGCCGGCACCGCAATCGCCAGCGCGCTTTCGCCCTGTTTGCCGAGCGTCTTGAGCGCGAGTTGCAGGCACTTGCGCAGCGCCGCCTGGGTGGCATCGTTGACCTTGTCGTTGGCAACGGCGGGCAGTCGCGCGATCAGTTTCTCGACCGGCGCGCCGACGATCGCTGCCAGCTTCATGCCCAGCGGCGGCGTTTCCAGTTCATGCTTCGCGCGTTTGAGCGCGATCAGATCGGCTTCGGACAATGCGCTGAATGTAGCCATAAGTCTCCCGAAAGACGGTGCGGCAGGTGCCGTGGCCCCCAGTTTATCGAGGATCGGCGTGCTAAGATGTGAATCCTTTGACGCGTCAATCGTTGCAGGATCAAAAAATGGCCGTTCATACCGCCGCCCATCACTCTAGCGGCCAGGTGCTGCCGTTCCGGGAGTCGCTACTGGCGATGCTCGGCGTGTCGTTCGTGACCATGCTGGTCGCGCTCGACCAGACTGTCGTGGGCACCGCGCTGCCGACCATCGTCGCCGAACTGCGCGGCTTCGAGCTTTACGCGTGGGTCGCCACGTCCTATCTGCTGACCTCGGTGATCACCGTCCCCATTTTCGGGCGACTCGGCGATTACTACGGCCGCAAACCCTTCGTGATTGCCTCGATCGTCGTGTTCACGGGCGCTTCGGTGCTGTGCGGCGCGGCCAACAGCATGGGCTTCCTCGTGATCGCGCGCGGGCTGCAAGGCATCGGCGGCGGCATGCTGGTGGGCACCGCGTTCGCCTGCATTCCCGACCTTTTCCCCGATTCGGTCGTGCGCCTGCGCTGGCAGGTGCTGATGAGTTCGGCGTTCGGCATCGCCAATGCAGTGGGGCCGTCGCTGGGCGGCTTTCTCACGCAGTACTACGGCTGGCGCTCGGTGTTCTACGTGAACCTGCCGGTCGGGCTGCTTTCGCTGTTTTTCGTCTGGCGTTATCTGCCGCATCTGCGCCATGTCGTGCACAAGGAGCGCATGCGTCTGGACTGGCCGGGCGCGCTGCTGATCGCCGTGACGCTCGGCAGCCTGCAGCTTTTCGTCGAGCGTTTGCCGGAGCACGGCGTGACGTTTTCGGCGCTCGGCCTGCTCGCGATTGCGGCGGCGTCGGGCTGGGCGCTCTGGCAGTGGGAGCGGCGCTGTCCGCAGGCGATTCTGCCCGTCGATATGTTCCGCAACGCCAGTCTCAACGCGCTCTTTACGCTGGCCGTGCTGGGCGGTTTCACGATGTTCTCGCTGCTGTTCTACGCGCCGCTGCTGTTCCAGGGCGGTTTCGGCATGTCGCCGAACGAGGCGGGCGTGGTCATCACGCCGCTGGTGGTGTTCATCACGATCGGCAGTATCGCGAACGGGCGCATCGTTTCGCGTATCCGCAATCCCAATTTGATGCTTTACATCGGCTTCGCCATGCTGGCGCTGTCGTGTTTCGCGGTCGCGCTGGCGTCGCACACCACGCCGCGCGCCTTGCTGATGACGCTGATGATTATCGGCGGCCTGGGGCTGGGTTTCGTGATGCCGAACCTCACCGTATTCGCGCAGCAGACGGCGGGCCGCGAGCATCTGGGCATCGCCACGGCGCTGCTGCAGTCGCTGCGCATGATCGGCGGGATGATCGGCACGGCGCTGACCGGCACGCTCGTCACGCAGCTGTATTCGAGCGGCGTGCACAAGGCGCTCGACGCCGATGGCGCGCTGCAATGGTTTTCGCAACTCGCCGATCCGCAGATCCTGATCAACCGGAACGCGCAGAACGCGCTCGTTGGCGAACTGGCGAAGGCCGGGCACAATGGCGCGCCGTTGCTCGAAGCCGCGCGCGAGGCGCTGGTCGGTGCGATCCATCTGGGTATTGCGCTGGCGGCGGTGATCGCGCTGGTGTCGGTCTGGCAGACGCGGCGCGTGCCGCTCATCACGCTGCGCCGCAAGGTCGAGCCGGTGATTCACGCCGATTGAGCGTGTTGGACTGAAACCCGCCCGCTACCGCCCGACAGCGCTACTCAGGAAAAACAGCAGGAAGACACAGCATGGAAGCACACGACCGCATCGCCATCGTTCAGCAATTCGGACGCACTTATCGTGCGTTCATGTCGGCGTTCGAGGCGCAGGTGGGTCATCCGATGCCGCGCTGGCGCATCCTGCTCGCGTTGCACGATCAGGACGGCGCGTCGTCGCAGAAGCGCCTGGTCGAGCGCCTGCGCGTGGACCCGGGCGCATTGACGCGCCAGTTGAAGCCGCTCGAAGCGCTCGGCTGGATCGAGCGCAGCGCCGACGAACGCGATAACCGCATCACCAACGTCAAGCTGACGGCCGCCGGCCGCGAAGTGGTCGAAGCGAGCCTGCCGCTTCGCAACGACTTCCTCGAACAGACGATGTCCTTGCCCGACGACGCGCTCACGGCGCTGTCGGGCGCGCTGCGCATGATGGAAGAGCGCATTGGCGTGGCGGCCGCGCTGGCGGCGGAAAACGCCGCCGGTACGACCTGACGCGCCAGGCTCTCAGAAAAACGTTTCGATCACTTCCGTCACGCGATACGCGTCGTCCAGCACCAGCAACTGACGCCACTTGTCGAAGGTGAGGCAGGGGTGCGAGATATCGAAGCCGATCATGTCGCCGACCTTGATATCCGCGCCGGCCGGAATCTGCAGATAGGCGTGCTGATCCATCATCTGGAACACCTGCCAGCCTTCCTTGGCGTCGATCTCGCGCGGCTTGCCATGCACTTCGCCATCGCGCGCCGGCCGATAGTGGCGCGACGCTTCCGGAAAGCCCGCATCGAAGGCCGCATCGCGCTTGCCGAAGCCGATGATCGCGCGGCCCGGCTCGGGAATCGACTGCACATACGCCCATAGCTGCAGCGCGGGCAGCAGCGCCACGCCCATTTCGCGCGCGACCGGATTGCGCGTGAGGATGTCCGATTGCGCCTGCTTGTAGACGCCCACGTCATGCGTCAGATAGCAGCCGGGACGCAGCACCACGTCGATCTTGCCCGCCTTGGACGCCTGCGCGAATTCTTCGGCGACGATGTCGTACCACGCCGATCCCGCGCCCGACAGCAGCGCCGGCGAACGCGAAAAGCGGCCCGCGGCGGCCAGTTCTTCGGTCACGTTGAGGGCGTCGCGCAGGAAGGTGCGCACTTCGCTTTCTTCCTTGAGCACGCCTTCGTAAATCTCCACGCCCGCAAGCTTGAGCGAATCCGGGTAACGCTCGATCGCTTCCAGCACGGCGCGGCGCGTTTCGGCGTCACGCACGCCGGTGCGTCCGCGCGGCACGCCCAGTTCCAGCAACACTTCGAGCTTGCGGTTCGCGGCGCGGAAGAATTCGCCGAGCTGCTCGACACCTTCCACCGAATCGACCAGACAGAAGAATTCGAAATCGGCATCGCTGAGCAGTTCGGCGATGATCGCCATGTTGCGGCGCCCCACGAGCTGGTTCGCCATCAGCACGCGCGAGATGCCGCCGCGATACGCCGCCCGCGTCTGATGCGCGGTGGCGAGCGTGATGCCCCACGCGCCGGTTTCGATCTGGCGGCGGAACAGCTGCGGCGCCATCGTGGTCTTGCCGTGCGGCGCGAGCTTCACGCCGTAGCGCGTGACGAATTCCTGCATCCACTTGAGGTTGTGCTCGACGCGATCCGCATAGAGAACGGCGGCCGGCAGGCTGACGTCTTCAGCGAGCAGATTCCATTCGAGGCGCCCCGCGTCGCCCAGCGGCACGCTCGCGCCGGGCACGTTGCCGAGGCCCTTGCTGTTCGGGTCGATCGTCGCACTCTGATAGTTTGTAACTTTCATGTAATCTCGCTCCATAATCTCTATAACGCCTGATATGACAGTATCGACAGCTTGAGGCGTTGACTCGCTGATAGTACACAAAGTACCATCGCTGCGTGAAATGTTATTTACTAACAGAGCCGTTTCCGCAGCTCGATTTGAATCTACCGCGCATCATATGAATTCCGCCGCCGAGCCCGCTCAATTCACCGGCCGCTTCGACATCGTCGCGCACATCGCGCAATGCGTGCCGGATCTGCGTCCGGCCGAGCGCGATGTCGCCGCGCTGATCCTCGACGATCTCGCCGCCGCCGCGCGCGCCAGCATCGGCGAGCTGGCGCAGCGCGCGGGCGTGAGCGTGGCGTCGGTTACGCGCTTCGCCAAAACCGTAGGGTGCCACGATGTGCGCGAGTTGAAGCTACGGCTTGCCCAGGCGGCCGCGGTGGGCGAGCGTTTCCTGCGCGCCGCGCCCGAACCTCAGGTGGCTAAAGGCGAGGCGGGCAAAGGCAAGCGCAAGAAGCGTGCGGCTCAAGCCGCCGCAGCGGCGGTTGCAAACGCCACCGCAGTCGACGAATCGCTTGCCTCGCGCGTCTACGAGGAAATCCACGGCGCGCTGGCGCGCAACCACGAACTGCTGCGCCAGGCGCCGTTCGCCGATGCCGCCGCGGCGCTGGCCAATGCGCGCATGATTTACGTGTTCGGCATGGGCGGTGGTTCCAGCGCGCTTGCCGACGAAATGCGCTTTCGCCTCGTGCGCTTGGGCCGGCCGGTCGCGTCGTACCAGGACAGCCTGTTGCAGCGCATGGTGGCGAGCACGTTGTCGCCCGATTGCGTGGTGGTCGCGTTGTCGGTCACCGGGCGCGTGCCCGAACTGCTCGACGCGTGCCGCATCGCGCGCGACTACGGCGCGAAACTGGTGGCGCTGACCGCGCCCGCTTCGCCGCTGGCGGCGATCGCCGACTGGCTGGTGCCGATCGTCGCCAGCGAAACCGATTTCATCTACAAGCCGTCGTCGTCGCGTTACGCGATGATGATGGCGCTCGACGTGCTCGTCACGGAACTCGCGCTCGCGCAGCCCGAGCAAAGCCGCGAATTGCTGCGCCGCATGAAACATGCGCTCGATGCGCATCGCGGCACGGCCGGACGTGGCGGCGAGCGGCAGCCGCTGGGCGATTGAGCGCACACTGCGAAAGCGCAGCCGCGCCGCCATCCGGATACGATCGACGATCGATCACTTCTTTCTGACGTTTGGGATCGACAGGAGACCCTGACATGCATTCGCATCCCGAAGCCGCCGACACCCTGATCGTCGGCGCCATGCTTTATGACGGTACGGGCGCGCCGCCGGTCGAACGCGACGTGGCGTTGCGCGACGGGCGCATCGTCGCCATCGGCAATCTGTCGAACTGGCTCGCCGAAGAGGTGATCGAAGCCGAAGGCCGCGCGCTCGCGCCCGGTTTCATCGACGTGCATACGCACGACGACACCCACGTGATCCAGGCGCCGCAGATGCTGCCCAAGATCAGCCAGGGCGTGACGACGGTGATCGTCGGCAATTGCGGCATCAGCGCGTCGCCGGTCTCGCTCAAGGGCGAGCCGCCCGATCCGATGAACCTGCTCGGCGCGCGCGACGCGTTCCAGTATCCGACCTTCAAGCATTACGTGGATGCCGTGAATGCGGCAAAACCGGCCGTGAACGTGGGCGCGCTGATCGGCCATACGGCGCTGCGCAACAACCATCTCGACGATCTCAAGCGCGCGGCGAACAGCGCCGAGATCGAGGCGATGCGCGCGCAACTCGAAGAGGCGCTGGTGCACGGCGCGCTTGGCCTGTCGACGGGCCTCGCGTACGGCTCGGCCTACGAGGCGTCGACCGAAGAAGTCGCCACGCTGGCGGAGCCGCTCGCGCTCGCGGGCGCGCTCTACACGACGCACATGCGCACCGAATTCGACGCGATTCTCGACGCGATGGACGAGGCGTATCACATCGGCAAGCATGCGCGTGTGCCGGTGGTGATTTCGCATCTGAAATGCGCGGGGCCGTCGAACTGGGGGCGCAGCACGGAAGTGCTCGAATCGATCGAACGCGTGCGCAAGTATCAGCCGGTGGGTTGCGACTGCTATCCGTATAGCCGCAGTTCGTCGACGCTCGATCTCAAGCAGGTGACGGGCGATATCGACATCACGATTACGTGGTCGACGCCGCATCCCGAACAGGCCGGCAAGCTCATCAAGGACATCGCGGCGCAGTGGGGCGTGTCGCAGCAGGAAGCGGGCAAGCGCCTGCAACCGGCGGGCGCGGTCTATCACAACATGTCGGAAGACGACGTGCGCCGCATCCTCTCGCATCCCGCGACGATGGTGGGCTCGGACGGGTTGCCGAACGATCCGCTGCCGCATCCGCGTCTGTGGGGCGCGTTTCCGCGCGTGCTCGGCCACTACGCGCGCGATGCGAAGCTGCTGCCGCTCGAAGAAGCGGTGCGCAAGATGACCGGTTTGTCGGCGCGCCGTTTTGGCCTTGAGCAGCGCGGCGAAGTGCATGTGGGCTGGCACGCCGATCTCGTGCTGTTCGATCCCGCGAAGGTGCGCGACGCCGCCACCTTCGACAAGCCGCAGCAGGTGGCCGAAGGCATCGACGCTGTGTGGGTGAACGGCGTGCTGTCGTATCGCGATGGCCAGCCGACCGGCGAGCGCGCCGGGCATTTCGTTGCGCGCGGTCCGCGCGATGCGAGCGCCGACGCGGCGGCATTTTAAGCACTCACTCGACCTCTGGCGCGCTGGCATTCGCTTGCGCGGGCGCGCCACACGAACTCAAAGGAGCAAACGATGAAACGATATGGAGTAGAAGGCGGCAAGGGCCAGGGCGGACAACATCTGCCGTTCGCGCGCGCAGTGGAAGCCGATGGCTGGCTGTTCGTCTCGGGCCAGACGCCGATGGAAAACGGCGAAGTGATCAACGGCGGGATCGTCGAGCAGTCGCACAAGACGATCCAGAACGTGTTCGCGATTCTCAAGGAAGCCGGTTATGGCCCGGAGCATGTCGTGCGTTGCGGCGTGTGGCTAGACGATGCGCGCGATTTTCAGTCCTTCAACAAGGTGTTCCGCGAGTACTTCGGCGATCATCCGCCGGCGCGCGCCTGCGTGCAGTCGAGCATGGTGATCGACTGCAAGGTGGAAGTCGATTGCGTTGCCTATAAGGCGCCGGCTGGGAAGTGAGGCGGGTGAGTGGGGCGCGCGGGCGCTTCGCTTGACGTGCAAGAAGTGAAGGAGCGGCTGCCGGCGTTAGCGGGTGGCCGTTTTTTCATGGGCATCGGCGTTGCGCGGCTTGCCTTCGTGGATCAGCAATTCGATTTTCATGCCGGCCGTGGCGGCCATATTCACAAGCATGTCGATGCTGAAGAGGTGGATCTTGCCGCGTACCAGATCGGAGATGCGTGGCTGCGTGACGCCGAAGAGGCTGGCCGCCTGCGCCTGCGTCATCTGATGGCGTTTGATGTGCTCTTCGAGTGCAAACATCAACTGGCAACGCAGGTCCATATTTGCGGCGTCGCCGGGTGTGTCTTCAAGCGCATCCCAGACATTGTCGAAGGTTTCGAATTTCACGATCGTTGCTCCTGGTTGCGGATTTCGCGATAGCGCCGCGCGGCGAGCGACATATCGGCAAAAGGAATTTGCTCGGTCTTCTTCCGGAAGCAGTGCAGCACGTAGATTGCTTCCCGAAACGTCGCCACGTAGAGCACGCGGAAAGCATTGCGGCCCTCGCGAATACGGATTTCTCGCGTGCCCGCTCCAACCGGCGTAACGGGTTTCCAGTCGTCGGGATCTTCCCCGGCCTGCACGAGGCGAAGCTGCTTTCCCGCCTCTTTCCGGGCATTGACGGGAAACGCCTGGAGATCTGCAAGGGCGCTGCCGCAGAACCTTACGCGCTTTTCAAGTTTGAGGTTATACAAAATCTTATATGCCCTCCAGCGATTTGAGCGATTCCGGCGTGCGCCGGAGATGACGTGGCTCAAGTCTCTGCAAGGGTGGCTGATCGCGCCCTCGATTCCGTCAAGGCGGGCTGCAACGTTAGCCATTCGGATAAGGGTGAGTTTCCCAATATATGAGCGACCCAATCACATATTGGAGATCGCAGAAAAACCGCCCTACAATCCGATGCATCCGATCCGACGTGTATCGCAGTCCAGAACGACGCCTGTCGAGATCGGCCAAACCTAAAGAAAAGCCCGCAGCCGCGCCTTCGATGCGCTCCAGCGGGCAAAACCGGAGACGTTTGCCATGTTCCAGCCCGCTCACTGCGCGGCCGTTCGCCGTCCGCCGTCCAGCGCCAATGCGCGCCGCTGCATCCCGAACCATGGCCCGCACGCCGTCGTCTGACGCCGCGCGCTCTTCTCCCGCCTTCCAGATCGACCTCGCCATGAACAAAGCGATGTCTCACCATCTCGCCGAAAGCCTCAACGGCATCGACGCCAACGCCGCGCCGAAGGTTGCGCCGAACGTCGCTTCGAACGTTGCTTCGAATGTCGCTTCGGCCGCACAAGTGCCTTCGCCCGCGCAGCCGCAAGCCAAAGCCCGCGCCGGTCACGACGAAATCGTCGGTTTGCCGGGGACGCTGCTCGACGGCTCGGCGCAAGCCGGCACGCAGACGCTGCTGCGCGGTCTCGCGATTCTCGAAGCCGCAGCGGCGGGCGTGCGCGATCTGCGCTCGTTCGGCGCCGTGCTCGGCACTACGCGCAGCACCACGCACCGGCTTGTCTCGAGCCTCGTGCAGGCGCGCTATCTGCGTCAGGTGCAGGGCGGCTATCTGCTCGGCCCGAAGCTGATCGAACTCGGCACCATCGCGCTCGAACAGATGCCGCTCACGGCGGTCGCGCGCACGCACCTCGAAGCGCTCGCCGATGCCACGCTCGACACGATTCACCTCGGCGTGCGCGACGGCGACGACGTGCTCTACATCGACAAGATTCCTGGCCAGCGCGGCCTGGAAATGCGCTCGCGCGTGGGGCACCGCATGCCGCTCGCGTCGACGGGCATTGGCAAGGCGATGATGCTCGACCTCGCGCCGCAGTCCTGGCGCGATCTGTTCGAAGCGTCGCGCCGCACGCTGGCGGCCGTGAGTTTCCGCCCCGATCACAGCCTCGACCCCGATACCTTCCTCAAGCGCATGGCCACCTATTCCGCGGGCGGCTACACCTTCGATCTTGAGGAAAACGAAGTGTCGATCCGCTGCGTGGCGGCGCCGGTGCGCGATGCGTCGGGCGCGATCGTCGCGGCGCTGTCGGTGGCGAGCACGATTCCCTATATGCCGCTCGAACGCATGGACGAACTGATTCCCGTGATCCAGCGCGAAGCGCGCGCGATTTCGCAGGAACTCGGCTGGCGCGCGCCGCAGCCCGCAACGCGCAGGATTCGCCGATGACCGGCCGCACGACTGAACACGCTATGGAACAGGGCAAAAACGCGGCACACGCTGCACCGGCGCTGATCGCGCTCGACTGGGGCACGACTTCGCTGCGCGCGTATCTCTTCGATGCGGCGGGCAAGGTGCTCGATACGCGCGTTTCGACGGCGGGCATCATGAATCTGCCGGTGCCGGCCGAAGAGGGCGGTTTCGACGCCGCCTTCGACGAAGCGTGCGGCGTGTGGCTCGCCGCCAGTCCGTCGCTGCCCGTGCTGGCCGCCGGCATGGTCGGCAGCGCGCAGGGCTGGGTGCAGGCGCCGTACGTGGAAACGCCCGCTGGCGAAGACGCGCTCGTGGCCGGCATCGTCACGGTGCGTGCGGCCTGCGGCGCGCAGGTTGCCGTGGTGCCGGGCGTGCTCGAACCGGGCGCGCTGCCGAACGTGATGCGTGGCGAGGAAACGCAGATCTTCGGCGCGTTGAGCGGCGAATCTTCGCAAGCCCAGGCACAAAGCGAAGCACAAGCCGAAGCACCGACCGCGCTGATCGGCCTGCCCGGCACGCACGCCAAATGGGCCGTGATGGAAGGCGCGCGCATCGCGCGTTTCTACACCTTCATGACCGGCGAGGTCTACGCGGCGCTCAAGGCGCACACGATTCTCGGCCGCACGATGAAGCTTCCGGCTGCACCCGACACGGCCGCGTTCCTGCGCGGCGTGACGGTGGCGCGCGAACACGGCAGCGCGGGGCTGCTCGCGACCGCATTCAGTACGCGCACGCTGGGTCTCACCGATCAACTGGCCGCCGACGAACAACCCGACTATCTCTCGGGTCTCGTGATCGGCCATGAACTCGCCGGGCTGGAAGCCGTGCTGGCGCGTCGCGACGTGGCGCTTGCGGCCTGCACGCCGCAACTGATTGGCGCCGATGCCTTGTGCGAGCGCTATCGGCTTGCGCTGGCGCAGTTCGGCTGCACCGGCGCGCGGATCGTCCACGCCGCCACCGAGCGCGGTCTCTGGCGCATCGCGGTGCGCGCGGGCCTTGTCCGTGCCGCTGCCTGAATTCGCATCGAACACGCAACGACGCAGCACACACAGGAAACGTCCATGCAACCCGAACTGAATCTGCCTGCTCCGTACACGCCTCACGCGGGCTTCGTGGCCGCGTTTGCGGCGTGCCGGATGATCGCGATCGTACGCGGCATCAAGCCCGCCGAGGCCGCCGAACATGGCCGCGCGATCTACGAGGCCGGTTTTCGCATTATCGAAGTGCCGCTCAACTCGCCGTCGCCGCTGGAAAGCATCGCGGCGCTGCGCGCGACGCTGCCGCCCGACGCGATGATCGGCGCGGGCACTGTGCTCTCGACCGAGCGCGTGCGCGATGTGAAGGCCGCAGGCGGCGAACTGATCGTCATGCCGCACGCGGATACCGACGTGATCCTCGCCGCAAAGCTGCAAGGCATGGCCTGCGTGCCGGGCGTCGCGACGCCGACGGAAGCGTTCGCCGCGCTCAAGTGCGGCGCGGACGGCCTGAAGATGTTCCCCGCCGAGCAGCTTGGCCCCGAAGTCACGAAGGCCTGGCGCGCGGTGGTGCCGGCGATCGTGCCGCTGTTGCCCGTGGGCGGCGTGAAGCCCGACAACATGGGCCCGCAACTGGCGGCGGGCGCGAGCGGCTTCGGTCTGGGATCGGCGCTCTACAAGCCGGGCCAGGACGTGGCCGCGACGCGCGCCAACGCGCTCGCCTTTATCGCGGGCTGGCACGAGACGGCGCGCGCGCAGGGTATCCACGCGGGCATGCCGGCGGGAGTCAAGGCGTGAACCGCCTGACGGGCAAGGTCGCGGTGGTGACCGGCGCGGGACGCGGCATCGGCGCAGCGATTGCGCGCGCGTTCGCCGCCGAGGGTGCAGCGGTCGTGCTCGCCGAACTCGATATCGAAACCGCGCAGGCAAGCGCGCGCGAGATCGCTGGGCAGACCGGCGCGAAAACGCTGGCCGTGCGTACGGACGTCACGCAATCCGCGTCGGTGCAGGCGGCGGTGAGCGAAGCGCAGCAGGCGTTCGGTCCGGTCGACGTGCTCGTCAACAACGCGGGCATCAACGTGTTCGCCGATCCGCTCACGATGACCGACGACGACTGGCGGCGCTGCTTCGCCGTCGATCTGGACGGGGTGTGGAACGGTTGCCGCGCCGTGCTGCCGGGCATGGTCGAGCGCCGCGCGGGCAGCATCATCAACATCGCTTCGACGCACGCGTTCCAGATCATTCCGGGCTGCTTTCCGTATCCGGTCGCGAAGCATGGCGTGATCGGCCTCACGCGCGCGCTCGGCATCGAATACGCGCCGAAGAACGTGCGCGTGAACGCCATCGCGCCTGGTTACATCGAGACGCAACTGACGCACGACTGGTGGAACGCGCAGCCGGACCCGCAAGCGGCGCGCCGCGCGACGCTCGAATTGCCGCCGATGAAGCGCATCGGCAAGCCCGAAGAAGTGGCGATGACGGCCGTGTTCCTCGCGTCCGACGAAGCGCCGTTCATCAACGCGAGTTGCATCACGATCGATGGCGGGCGCACGGCGCTGCATCACGAATAACGCAGTAAAACAGCAGTAAAAACGCAGTACCCAAAAAGCAGCACGAAGGCACAAAACGCAGCAAGACATTGCAGCACTTTCGCCGCAGCGCTGGCCGCGCGCGGGCGAAGGCAGAAAAAGGCGGCCGCCACCCTTCCCGTGACTGAAGAAGACAGGAGACTGACACCATGCAACGCAGGATTTTCCTCACGCTGATCGCCGCCGCGACGACTGCCGTGCTCGCCCATGCGCCCGTCGCACAAGCCGCCGATCCGGTGAAGATCGGCTTTCTCGTCAAGCAGCCCGAAGAACCGTGGTTCCAGGACGAATGGAAGTTCGCCGAAACCGCCGCGAAGGAAAAGGGCTTCACGCTGGTGAAGATCGGTGCGCCGTCGGGTGAAAAGGTGATGAGCGCGATCGACAACCTGGCCGCGCAAAAGGCGCAGGGTTTCATCATCTGCACGCCTGACGTCAAGCTCGGGCCGGGCATCGTCGCCAAGGCCAAGGCCGACGGCCTGAAGATGATGACGGTCGACGACCGTCTCGTCGACGGCGCGGGCAAGCCGATCGAGTCGGTGCCGCACATGGGCATTTCGGCCTACAACATCGGCAAGCAGGTGGGTGACGGCATCGCCGCCGAAATCAAGAAGCGCGGCTGGGACATGAAGGACGTCGGTGCCATCGACGTGACCTACGAGCAGCTGCCGACGGCGCATGACCGCACCAGCGGCGCAACCGACGCGCTGGTCGCCGCCGGTTTCCCGAAGGCGAACATCGTGATGGCGCCGCAGGCGAAGACCGACACGGAAAACGCCTTCAACGCCGCCAACATCGCGCTGACGAAGAACCCGCAGTTCAAGCACTGGGTTGCCTACGCGCTGAACGACGAAGGCGTGCTCGGCGCCGTGCGTGCAGCGGAAGGCCGCGGCTTCAAGGCCGACAACATGATCGGCATCGGAATCGGCGGTTCGGACTCGGCGTTGAACGAGTTCAAGAAGCCGCAGCCGACGGGCTTCTACGGCACCGTCATCATCAGCCCGAAGCGTCACGGCGAAGAAACCTCGGACCTGATGTACGCATGGATCACGCAAGGCAAGGAACCGCCGAAGCTCACGCTGACGACGGGCATGCTGGCCACGCGCGACAACGTGGAAAGCGTGCGTCAACAGATGGGTCTCGCGTCGAAGTAAGCGCTGGATAAAGGTTGTTAGGTGTTTCCCGCTGCGGGGCGCTTGCAAGACCGAGGGTTTTGCGCAGCGCGCCCGCGGCGCATCGAATGAGAGGAAACCGAAGTGTCAGCGACACTGCGTTTTGACAATATCGGCAAGGTGTTCCCC
This sequence comes from Paraburkholderia sp. Ac-20340, assembly GCF_017104965.1. Taxonomy (GTDB): domain Bacteria; phylum Pseudomonadota; class Gammaproteobacteria; order Burkholderiales; family Burkholderiaceae; genus Paraburkholderia. Next base: position 18,355 of record NZ_JAAGPR010000014.1, on the reverse strand, counting down.
GGCGTGCGCGCGCTCGACGGCGTGTCGTTCGACGTGAACGCGGGCGAAGTGCATGGCCTCATGGGCGAAAACGGCGCGGGCAAATCGACGCTGCTGAAGATTCTCGGCGGCGAATATCAGCCCGATTCCGGCCGCATCCTGATGGACGGCAACGAGGTGAAGTTCGCCGATGCGGCGGCGTCGATCGGCTCCGGCATCGCCGTGATTCACCAGGAACTGCAATACGTGCCCGACCTCACGGTCGCGGAAAATCTGCTGCTGGGCGCGCTGCCCAATGCGCTCGGCTGGGTCCGGCGCAGCGAGGCGCGCAAGTTCGTGCGCGAACGTCTCACGGCGATGGGCGTGGATCTCGACCCCGCCGCGAAGCTGCGCAAGCTTTCCATCGCGCAGCGCCAGATGGTGGAAATCTGCAAGGCGCTGCTGCGCAATGCGCGCGTGATCGCGCTCGACGAGCCGACCAGTTCGCTCTCGCATCGCGAGACCGAAGTGCTGTTCAAGCTCGTGCGCGGCCTGCAGGCCGACAATCGCGCGCTCATCTACATCTCGCACCGCATGGACGAGATCTACGAGCTCTGCAATGCCTGCACGATCTTCCGCGATGGCCGCAAGATCGCCTCGCACGAGAAGCTCGAAGAGGTGAAGCGCGAAACGCTCGTGCAGGAAATGGTGGGTCGCGAAATCAGCGATATCTACAACTACACGCCGCGCGAGCACGGCAACGTGCGCCTTGCGGTGAGCGGGATCGAAGGTCATCCGTTGTCGCAACCGGCGAGCTTCGCGGTGAAGGCGGGCGAGATCGTCGGCTTCTTCGGTCTCGTGGGCGCGGGCCGCAGCGAACTGATGCAGCTGATCTACGGCACGCACAAGCGTCGCGCGGGCGAGATCGAACTCGACGGCAAGCGCATTCGCGTGAAGAGCGCGAGCGATGCGATCCGTCACGGCATCGTGCTGTGCCCGGAAGATCGCAAGGAGCAGGGCATCGTTGCGATGGCAACGGTTTCGGAGAACATCAACATCAGTTGCCGCCGGCATTTCCTGCGCGCGGGCATGTTCCTCGACCGCAAGAAGGAAGCCGAAACCGCCGACCGCTTCATCAAGCTGCTGAAGATCAAGACGCCGAGCCGCCGCCAGAAGATCCGCTTTTTGTCGGGCGGCAACCAGCAGAAGGCGATTCTGTCGCGCTGGCTGGCGGAACCCGATCTCAAGGTCGTGATTCTCGACGAACCCACGCGTGGGATCGACGTGGGCGCGAAGCATGAAATCTACAACGTGATCTACCAGCTGGCGGCGCGCGGCTGCGCGATCGTGATGGTGTCATCGGAATTGCCGGAAGTGCTCGGTGTCTCGGACCGCATCGTGGTGATGCGCGAGGGCCGTATTTCGGGCGAGTTGCCGCGCAGCGCGGCGAGCGAACATGCGGTGCTGGACCTCGCGCTGCCGCAAGGCGCGCAGCGTCGCGCCGCTTGACGGGGAAGGAGTGATGGAAATGCAACGAGACAACCTTGCGGCCGAAGCCGCCGACGCAGCGAAGAGCGTGGCGCACAGCGCCGCCGAAGCGCTGATCCCTAAAACCAGCGACAAACAGAAGTGGTGGCAGCAGATCACCGAGTACAGCCTGATCGTGATTTTCGCGGTCATGTTCATCACGATGTCGCTGACCGTCGATCACTTCTTCTCGATCGAAAACATGCTGGGCCTTGCGCTGTCGATCTCGCAGATCGGCATGGTGGCCTGCACGATGATGTTCTGTCTGGCCTCGCGCGACTTCGACCTTTCGGTGGGCTCGACCGTCGCATTCGCGGGCGTGCTCTGCGCGATGGTGCTCAACGCCACCGGCAATACCTTTATCGCGATTATCGCGGCGGTGGCGGCGGGCGCGGCGATCGGCTTCGTGAACGGCGCGGTGATCGCGTATCTGCGCATCAACGCGCTGATCACCACGCTGGCGACGATGGAAATCGTGCGCGGTCTGGGCTTTATCGTCTCGCACGGCCAGGCGGTGGGCGTGTCGTCGGATACGTTCATTGCGATGGGCACGATGGCTTTCTTCGGCGTGCAATTGCCGATCTGGGTCACGCTGTTCTGCTTCATCGTGTTCGGCGTGATGCTCAATCAGACCGTGTATGGGCGTAATACGCTGGCGATCGGCGGCAATCCCGAGGCGTCGCGTCTCGCGGGTATCAAGGTCGAGCGCACGCGCGTGTGGATCTTCCTGATTCAGGGCGCGGTGACGGCGCTGGCCGGCGTGATTCTGGCGGCGCGTATCACCTCGGGTCAGCCGAATGCGGCCGAAGGTTTCGAGCTGAACGTGATTTCGGCGTGCGTGCTGGGCGGCGTGTCGCTGCTGGGCGGGCGCGCGACGATCTCGGGCGTGGTGATCGGCGTGCTGATCATGGGCACGGTCGAGAACGTGATGAATCTGCTCAACATCGATGCGTTCTATCAGTACCTCGTGCGCGGTGCGATCCTGCTCGCGGCGGTGCTGCTCGACCAGTTGAAGAATCGCGGCGCGCGGGATTAAACGCACGACTCAACCCACCAGGAAGCTTGATATGTCTTCACCGGCCAACGCCAGCACGCATCACGCGCACGACCGCTTCGCGCGCTATCCCAGCCTTGCGGATCGCGTCGTTCTCATCACGGGCGGCGCGACCGGGATCGGCGCGTCGTTCGTCGAGCACTTCGTCGTGCAGGGCGCACGCGTGGCGTTCTTCGATATCGATGCCACGGCGGGCGAAGCGCTGGCCGATGAACTCGGTGATTCACGTCGCAAGCCGCTGTTCGCCCGCGTCGATCTCACCGATATCGCCGCGTTGCGCGCCGCCATCGCCGATGTGAAAGCCGCGCTCGGCCCCATCGAAGTGCTCGTGAACAACGCCGCGAACGACAAGCGCCACACGCTCGCGGATGTCACGCCCGAGTCGTTCGATGCGGGCATCGCCGTGAACGTGCGGCATCAGCTGTTCGCGGCGCAGGCGGTGGCCGAAGACATGAAGGCCGCAAAACGCGGCTCGATCATCAATCTCGGCTCGATTAGCTGGATGCTCAAGAACAGCGACTATCCGGTCTATGTGATGAGCAAATCGGCGGTGCAGGGGCTCACGCGCGGCCTCGCGAAAGATCTCGGCCAGTACGGGGTTCGCGTGAATTCGCTGGTGCCGGGCTGGGTGCTGACCGAGAAGCAGCGCCGCCTGTGGCTCACCGACGAAGGCCGCGAGAACATCAAGCGCGGCCAGTGCATCGACGCCGAACTGCTGCCCGAAGATCTCGCGCGCATGGCGCTGTTCCTCGCCGCCGACGACAGCCGCATGATCACCTCGCAGGACATCGTCGTGGATGGAGGCTGGGCATGAGCGCAGGACAGCACGCAACGCAGGACGAAGTCGCCGAACTCCTCGTTCACGCGAAAAACACGCTGGGCGAAGGCGCGACGTGGTGCTCGCGCAGCGCGCGGCTCTACTGGAACGATATCGAAGGCGCGAGCCTCGCGCGTTACGACACGGCCGACCAGTCGCATCGCACCTGGCCGATGCCCGAGCGCCTCGCGTGCTTCGCGCTCTGCGAAGACCCGGACGTGCTCTTGATCGGCCTGGCTTCGCGGCTGGCGTTCTTCGATCTGCGCACGGGCGAGATCACGCCCATCGTCGATGTCGAGCCGGATCTGCCGGTGCGCCTGAACGACGGACGTTGCGACCGCCAGGGCCGCTTCGTGTTCGGCACGAAATACGAGCGCAAGCCGTTCGAGCATATCGGCGGTTTTTATCGGCTCAATCACGATCTCACGCTGGAAAAACTGCCGTTGCCGGTGGCGGCGATTGCCAACAGCATCGGCTTCAGCCCCGACGGCAGCACCATGTATTACGCCGATTCCTTCACGCGCGAGATTCGCGCCTGCGATTACGGCGCGGATGGAACGATTGCAAACGATCGTCTGTTCGTGCGCGTGCCGGATCACGAAGGCGAGCCGGACGGCTCGACCGTCGACAGCGACGGCGGCCTCTGGAACGCGCAATGGGCGGGCGAATGCGTCGTGCGTTACGGGCCGGATGGCGTGGAAACCGACCGCATTCGCGTGCCCACGGTGCAGCCCACGTGCGTGACGCTGGGCGGCCCGCACCATTCGACGCTTTATGTGACGAGCGCGCGCGACGGTCTCAGCAACGAAGCGCTCGAGCGCGAACCGCACGCGGGCGGCGTGTTCGTGGCGCAGACGCGCCGCACGGGACTGCCCGAGCCGCGTTTCCAGGGCAAACGCTGAGTTATCCGAACCAGCGTTCGACGCTGCGGAACACGAGAGCACGCGAGCCTGCCATTGCAGCAAGGCGCATCGCCTTCGTTGTAGCCAGGCAACACAAGCACACGGTAATCGCGCACCAATCTGGCGTGAAAGCGCTGCCATCTCTAAGGTGCTAGCAGTGTTGTTGCAGTACGCGTAGCAGCAGGGCTTAGACAAGAAGCGGCCGTCACCCGATGCAGGCAGGCGCAGCGCACGAAAGGCGCTGCCGGGACATCGTGGCGAAGTGACCGGCAGGCCGCCCATGCGCCGCTATCGAAGGCGGCGATCCATCATGCCTCTCGAGGAGCCGCTCATGAGCGTCGCGAATTCCGCTTTGCGTCCTACCGCCCGATCCCGCAAATCTGCCAGCGCGCCGCTTGCCGGCGACGCTACCGCCGCCGCGGGTTCGCCCGCAGCAGGTTCGCCCGCAGCCGCCCGCCGCGCGCGGCTGGAAGCCGCCACGCACCCGGTCATGCCGGGGCCGAGCACATCGGCGGTCGCGATCGGCGCGGCCGGCGCCGGCGACGTGGCCTGCGTCACGCTCACGAATGCCTACCTGCGCCTCGACGTCGCGCCGCAACTGGGCGGCGGCATCACCCGTTTCGACTGGCGCAGCGAAGGCGCGCTCGAACCCGTATTCCGCCGATGCGAGCAGGTCAGCGCCCGCATGGACCCGAACGATCTCGCGTGTTATCCGCTGTTGCCGTATTCGAACCGCATCGGCGATGGTCGTTTTCAGTTTGGCGGGCGCGACGTGGAAATTCCGCGCAACCGCGCCAGCGAACCCTTGCCGATCCACGGCGACGGCTGGCTCGCCAACTGGAGCGTCGAGAGCGCCGCGCGCGAAAGCGTGCGCCTCGTGCTCGACCGCAGCCAGGGCGAACCGTATGCGTATCGCGCCGTGCTCACCTATACGCTCGAAGGCGCGACGCTCGGCATGACGCTGGAAGTGGAAAACGTCGGCCGCGAGGCGCTGCCGTTCGGGCTGGGCGTGCATCCGTTCCTCGCGCGCGACACGAGCACCGAGCTTTCCGCGCCCGCAAGCGGCCTGTGGCTCTCGGGCGCCGATTGGCTGCCGGTGCGCCACGTGCCCGCGCCGCCCGCCTGGCAGTTCGGTGTGGCGTATCCGCTGCCCGAACAGATGGTCAATCACGCCTTCAGCGGCTGGAGCGGGCGGGCGGCCGTGGTGTGGGAGCGCCGCCGCCTGTCGCTGTCGATCTGCGCGAACACCGACTATTACGTGCTCTACACGCCGCCGGGCAAGGACTTCTTCTGCTTCGAGCCGGTCGATCATCCGATCAATGCGGTGAACCTGCGCGGCGGCGGCGACGCCAACGGCATGACGGTGCTCGCGCACGGCGAGCGCCTCGTGCGCAAGTTCAGCTTCACGGTCGAGCGCATGGACATGCGCGCGGCGGCCAGCCCGCATCGCGCGGGCGCACGCGGGCGCGCCGGGGCGAGAGGCGGCAAGAGCGCCCGTGCGCGCGCCTGACGCCACTTCGCATTCATCGGACGAAAAACCTTCGGCACAACGCGCGGCGACCGTTCTGGCAGCCGCGCGTGGCCGTTCCTGGCGAACGCCGCGAAGCGCCCGCGCTCAGGCCGGGTAAAATACGCGCCGTTTCCCCTACACCCGCTCGCCCGAGCGCTTCATCATGACTTCCTTCAATCAGACCCTCGCCGCCGCCTGGCAGCGTACCGGCTCGCTGCTGTGCGTCGGTCTCGACCCCGAGCCGACCAAATTCCCCGCCGCGCTGGCTGGCCGCAGCGACGCGATCTTCGAGTTCTGCCGCGATATCGTCGATGCCACCGCGCCTTACGCGTGCTCGTTCAAGCCGCAGATCGCCTACTTCGCCGCCCATCGCGCCGAAGACCAGCTCGAAGCGCTGATCGCTCACGTCCACGACAAGCATCCGGGCCTGCCGGTGATCCTCGACGCCAAGCGCGGCGACATCGGCAGCACGGCCGAGCAGTACGCGCGCGAAGCCTTCGAGCGCTTCAAGGCCGACGCCGTGACGGTCAATCCGTATATGGGGTTCGATTCGATCGAGCCGTGGCTCGCGCATGAAGGCAAGGGCGTGATCGTGCTGTGCCGCACCTCGAACCCCGGCGGTTCGGATCTGCAGTTCCTGACGACCGACGGCAAGCCGCTCTATCAGGTCGTGGCCGATCTCGCGGCGAACAAGTGGAACGCCAGCGGCGAACTCGGCCTCGTGGTGGGCGCGACCTTCCCGAAGGAAATCGAGACGGTGCGCGGTATCGTCGGCGATATGCCGTTGCTGATTCCGGGCATCGGCGCGCAAGGCGGCGACGTGGAAGCGACGGTCAAGGCCGGCCGCACCGCTAACGGCACCGGCATGCTGATCAACTCGTCGCGCGCGATCATCTACGCGAGCAAGGGCGAGGACTACGCGCAGGCGGCTGCAACGGCTGCCCAGAAGACGCGCGATACGATCAACGCCTACCGTTGATTCGCGGTTTCAGCCTTGCTGCCGACGCACGGGAGTCGCGTGTCGGCGCGGGGCGCTAAAAGCGCATAGCCAGCGTATTGCTGGCCAGGACGGCTGGGGTCTGTCACTCACGTGAACGGGCACCAGCCGTCTTTTTTTTTAACTTCATATATGGCAAATCCTGGCAAATCCCGCTCACGTTTCGGCGTATTGATCAGGATTGCAAACATATTTTTGCGATGTTCTTCACCTGGAGCGGCTCAAGCCCCGCCCGCCTTACTCCTGTCCCCTTACGACGTTGTCACCAGTCGGAATCGGTTTTATCCCCCTCCTGCGTATCTGCAATTTCGATATAGGAATATTCCTATAAAAACTCCTTATATACAGGATTGATATTGAGATTTGGATCATGCCGATCTTTGATGTTTAAGTGAATGTCAGTGATCTTCAACGATTGTCCTAAATATCCCTTAAAACTTGCATCAAAAACCAAGAATTTAGTTCGATCATAGGGCACGACAATAAGAATTCTCCGATTCTCCCACGCATTTCCCTTCCTTAAGATCGCTCCCAAAGTTGATAGGACCGTCTGTCGTTTGCCCAGGGCGAAAGCAGATTCGAAGCTTGCTCGAACCGCTTGCCGCGTTGTGCCATCCGGCTGTTCTTCACTTTGTTCTCACGGCGGGCGTCAGCACGCGGTTCTCGCGCTAATCGAACTCGTTCGATTTAACGATTGTGTCGCGGCGCAGATACTCGTTCCCAACGGCTGGTGAGTCATCTCTTTAATGCCAGCGAAAAGCGGATGCAAGTCGATACGTCGAGCGTCCGGTCAACCTGGTGCGGTTCGGACTGCGAATAGCAGGTTTTTGAAGTCCACCTTTTATCTTTAAAGTTAGTTAAGGATTGCAAATGAATAAGGCATATCGTTCCGTCTGGAATGAAGCTACGGGAACGTGGGTAGCTGCGCAGGAGAACGCCCGAGGTAAGGGCAAGAGCAAGAGCGTCAAGGCGGTGGCGGTTGCAGCCGTTGCGCTGGGCGCGGCTTCGCAGGCTCACGCGTATTCGGCGGGCACCGGGGCGACGGTGGCTATCGACAGCATCGACGTTTCCGTGGGCACCAACGCGAAGGCTGCTGGCACCACGGGCGTGGTTGATCCGCACGGCTCCAATTGGGGAGCGGCGGCATTTGGCGCGAACGCTACAGCCAACTCATCGGGTAGCACGGCGGTAGGCTACGCTTCGTACGCCGGGGGGTGGGTTGACACGGCACTCGGCGCGTACGCGTCGGCGTATGGGACTAGCTCGGTTGCGCTTGGCGCCGCGGCAACGGCGACCGGCACCGGCAGCAGTGCGCTTGGCGTTTCCTCAACGGCGACTGGCTCCCAGGCCATCGCAGTCGGCAACAGTGCGGTCGCGACCAATTCCAACAGTATTGCGATCGGCACAGGTGCAAAGACAACTGGCGCGAACGGCGTGGCGGTAGGTAATAGCGCACAGGCGAGCAACTCCAACACCCTTGCGCTTGGGACGACCAGCCAGGCATCCGGCCTCAGCGCGATTGCAATTGGCTCCAGCGCAGCGGCCAAGGGCGACAACTCCATCGTGATGGGCGTGAACGCGGGTGCGAGCCTTGCCGGCTACAACTACGACACGGTGATCGGCACGAATGCGACCAGCACGGGTATGAACTCGGTGGTGCTGGGTGGCAACGCAGCGGTCACGGGCGCGGCCAATGGGGCCACGGCAGTCGGTATGGGCAGTACTGCAACCTCGAACTTCAGCACTGCGCTGGGCTTTAGCTCGAACGTTTCTGGTGTCAATGCGCTGGCGCTGGGCGCAAGCTCGAACGCGTCTGTAGCGAACTCGGTGGCACTGGGTTACAACACGACCACGACGGCAGCGGTTGGCACTGCAAGCGGTGTGGTTGGCGGCACGACGTACAACTACGCAGGCACGGCCCCGACGGGCGTGGTGAGCGTGGGTTCGGCAACGACAACGCGCCAGATCCAGAACGTCGCGGCAGGCCAGGTTGCGGCCACCAGCACGGACGCGGTCAACGGTTCGCAGCTTTTCGCGACGAACTCGGCGGTGACGAACGTTACGAACACCGTGAACAACATCACGAACAACGGTGCCGGGATCAAGTATTTCCACGTGAGCTCGACGCTGCCTGATTCGGCAGCCCTCGCCAGCGGTGATATCGCAATTGGCGGTGGCGCTGCGGCAAGTCGTGCGGGTTTCGGCAATCAGGGCAATAACATTGCGCTCGGGACGAGCACGGCAGCCCAAGGTCTCAATTCCATCGCAATTGGTACGAATGCATCGACCAATAACGGCTCGCTTTACACCACCGGCACGAACTCGATGGCGATCGGCCAGAGCGCGACCGCCGAAGGGGGCAACGCAATTGCGATCGGTAATAACGCCAATGCGGGCATTGCCAACGGCAACGCGAATAGCATTGTCGCGGTCGGTAACAACAGCTACGCCAAGGTCACGGGCGCGACTACGCTTGGCGCCTATACCACGGTAACGGGGGCGAACGGCGTCGCAATTGGTAACAGCGCGCAGGCGGCCGGCGCCAGTTCGGTTGCAATGGGTCAGAACTCCTTCGCGGGCTCCGACTTCACGGTGGCGATCGGCAATGCCGCATCGGCGGCGGGCGACCGCAGCGTTGTGCTTGGCGCAAGCTCGAACGCGACCGGCAGCTACGCGACGGCTCTGGGTACGCTGGCGAAGGCGTCGGGCTTGAACTCGACGGCAATCGGCACCTCGGCGAACGCGTCGGTGGCGAACTCGGTTGCGCTGGGCAACAACACGACCACGACGGCAGCGGTTGCTACGGCAAGCGGTGTGATCGGCGGCACGACGTACAACTACGCAGGCACGACCCCGACGGGCGTGGTCAGCGTGGGTTCGGCAGGCGTGACGCGCCAGATCCAGAACGTTGCGGCAGGCCAGGTCTCGGCTGCAAGCACGGACGCGATCAACGGTTCGCAGCTGTACGCGACGAACACGGCCGTGACGACCGTTGCGAACAACGTGACGAACGTTTCGAATAACGTGACGAACCTCTCGAACACCGTGAACAACATCACGAACGGTTCGGCGGGCGTCAAGTACTTCCACGTAAGCTCGACGCAGGCTGATTCGATGGCCGCAGGCGCGAGCAGCGTGGCGATCGGTGGTGCAACGACCGCATTTGGCGGTAGCAGCGTTGCCGTGGGTTCCGCCGCGACTGCCGTAGGCGCTGCCTCGGTTGTCATGGGCGTGAACGCGAAGTCGATTGGTGGTAATTCGCTCGCCCTGGGTAACTCGGCGAGCGCGGTGACCGACAATTCGATGGCGCTGGGCTTCAACTCGACGGCTGCGGGTGCGGCGTCGATCGCGCAAGGTAACGCGGTGAAGGCTATCGGCGACTACTCGGTGGCCATCGGTAACGCCTCGAACGCCGGTGCCACGAACGCTGTGGCACTGGGTGCGGGCGCGAACGCGTCGGTAGCGAACTCGGTTGCGCTGGGCAACAACACGACCACGACGGCAGCGGTTGCTACGGCAAGCGGTGTGATCGGCGGCACGACGTACAACTACGCAGGCACGAACCCGACGGGTGTGGTGAGCGTAGGTTCGGCAGGCGTGACGCGTCAGATCCAGAACGTTGCGGCAGGCCAGGTTTCGGCTGCAAGCACGGACGCGGTGAACGGTTCGCAGCTTTTCGCGACGAACACGGCCGTGACGAACGTTGCGAACAACGTGACGAACCTCTCGAACACCGTGAACGACATCACGAACAACGGTGCCGGGATCAAGTATTTCCACGTGGCCTCGACGCTGCCTGATTCGGTAGCCCTTGCCAGCGGTGATATCGCAATTGGCGGTGGCGCTACGGCAAGTCGTCCGCTTATGGGCAGCCAGGGCAATAACATCGCGCTCGGGACGAGCACGGCGGCCCAAGGTCTCAATTCCATCGCAATTGGTACGAATGCATCGACCAATAACGGCGCGATGTTCACCAGCGGCACGAATGCGATGGCGATTGGCCAGAGCGCGACCGCCGAAGGGGGCAATGCAATTGCGATTGGTAATAACGCCAATGCGGGCATTGCCAACGGCTATCCGAACAACATTGTCGCGGTCGGTAACAACAGCTACGCCAAGGTCACGGGCGCGACTACGCTTGGCGCCTATACCACGGTAACGGGGGCGAACGGCGTCGCAATTGGTAACAGCGCGCAGGCGGCCGGCGCCAGTTCGGTTGCAATGGGTCAGAACTCCTTCGCGGGCTCCGACTTCACGGTGGCGATCGGCAATGCCGCATCGGCGGCGGGCGACCGCAGCGTTGTGCTTGGCGCAAGCTCGAACGCGACCGGCAGCTACGCGACGGCTCTGGGTACGCTGGCGAAGGCGTCGGGCTTGAACTCGACGGCAATCGGCACCTCGGCGAACGCGTCGGTGGCGAACTCGGTTGCGCTGGGCAACAACACGACCACGACGGCAGCGGTTGCTACGGCAAGCGGTGTGATCGGCGGCACGACGTACAACTACGCAGGCACGACCCCGACGGGCGTGGTCAGCGTGGGTTCGGCAGGCGTGACGCGTCAGATCCAGAACGTTGCGGCAGGCCAGGTCTCGGCTGCAAGCACGGACGCGATCAACGGTTCGCAGCTGTTCGCGACGAACTCGAAGGTGACGCAGAACTCGTCGGATATTTCGACCCTCCAGGGTAGCGTCTCGACGCTCTCCGGTTCGGTGACGAATATCGCCGGCAACATGACGAACATCTCGAACACCGTGAACAACATCACGAACGGTTCGGCGGGCGTCAAGTACTTCCACGTAAGCTCGACGGCGGCTGATTCGATGGCCGCAGGCGCGAGCAGCGTGGCGATCGGTGGTGCAGCGACTTCGTTTGGCGGCAGCAGTGTTGCCGTGGGTGCAGCCGCGACTGCCGTAGGCGCTGCCTCGGTTGTCATGGGTGTGAACGCGAAGTCGATTGGTGGTAATTCGCTCGCCCTGGGTAACTCGGCGAGCGCGGTGACCGACAATTCGATGGCGCTGGGCTTCAACTCGACGGCTGCGGGTTCGGCGTCGATCGCGCAAGGTAACGCGGTGAAGGCTATCGGTGACTACTCGGTGGCCATCGGTAACGCCTCGAACGCCGGTGCCACGAATGCCGTGGCGCTGGGTGCGGGCGCGAACGCGTCGGTAGCGAACTCGGTTGCGCTGGGCAACAACACGACCACGACGGCAGCGGTTGCTACGGCAAGCGGTGTGATCGGCGGCACGACGTACAACTACGCAGGCACGAACCCGACGGGCGTGGTGAGCGTGGGTTCGGCAGGCGTAACGCGCCAGATCCAGAACGTCGCGGCAGGCCAGGTTTCGGCTGCAAGCACGGATGCGATCAACGGTTCGCAACTGTTCGCAACGAACTCGCAGGTCACGCAGAACACGTCGGATATTACGACCCTCCAGGGTAGCGTCTCGACGCTGTCCGGTTCGGTGACGAACATCGCCGGCAACGTGACGAACCTCTCGAACACCGTGAACAACATCACGAACGGTTCGGCGGGCGTCAAGTACTTCCACGTGAACTCGACGCAGGCCGATTCGATGGCCGCAGGCCCGAGCAGCGTGGCGATCGGTGGTGCAGCGACCGCATTTGGCGGCAGCAGCATTGCGCTGGGTTCGTTGGCAACTGCGGTCGGTGTGGGCGCCGTGGCAATGGGCGTAAACTCGAAGGCTGCGGGTGCTTCGTCGGTCTCGATCGGCAATAGCTCCTACGCTGGCACGGACATCACGACGGCGATCGGCAATGCGGCATCGGCAGTGGGCGACCGCAGCGTTGCGCTCGGCGCAAGCTCGAACTCGAGCGGCAGCTACGCGACGGCTGTGGGTACGCTGGCGAACGCATCGGGCGTGAACTCGACGGCAATCGGTACATCGGCGAATGCGTCGGTGGCGAACTCGGTTGCGCTCGGTAACAACACGACCACGACGGCAGCGGTTGCTACGGCAAGCGGTGTGATCGGCGGCACGACGTACAACTACGCAGGCACGAACCCGACGGGCGTCGTGAGCGTGGGTTCGGCAGGCGTGACGCGTCAGATCCAGAACGTTGCAGCAGGCCAGGTTTCGGCTGCAAGCACGGACGCGATCAACGGTTCGCAGCTGTACGCGACCAACACGAAGGTGACGCAGAACTCGTCGGACATCTCGAACATCTACACGCAGATGACGCAGATCAGCGGCGGCTCGGTGGATGCGGTGATGTATGACTCGTCGGCGCATAACTCGGTGACGCTGGGCGGTGCGGGCAAGTCGATCGCAGTGGCGCTGCATAGCGTGGCAAACGGCGTGGTGAGCGCAACGAGCCTCGACGCGGTCAACGGTTCGCAGCTGAACGCGACCAACGCCAACGTCTCGACGCTGTCGGGTTCGGTGACGAACATCGCTGGCAACGTGACGAACCTCTCGAACACCGTGAACAACATCACGAACAACGGTGCCGGGATCAAGTACTTCCACGTGAACTCGACGCAGGCTGATTCGATGGCCGCAGGCCAGAGCAGCGTGGCGATCGGTGGCGCAGCGACTTCGTTTGGCGGCAGCAGTATTGCCGTGGGTTCCGCCGCGACTGCCGTAGGCGCTGCCTCGGTTGTCATGGGCGTGAACGCGAAGTCGATTGGTGGTTCGTCGCTCGCACTGGGTAACTCGGCCAGCTCGGTTGGCGACTACTCGACGGCGCTGGGCTTCAACTCGACGGCTGCGGGTTCGGCGTCGATCGCTCAAGGCAATGGTGCGAAGGCTATCGGTGACTACTCGATGGCCATCGGTAACGCCTCGAACGCAGGTGCCACGAACGCTGTGGCACTGGGTGCGGGCGCGAACGCGTCGGTAGCGAACTCGGTTGCGCTGGGCAACAACTCGACCACGACGGCAGCGGTTGCTACAGCAAGCGGTGTGATCGGCGGCACGACGTACCAGTACGCAGGCACGACCCCGACCGGCGTGGTCAGCGTAGGTGCGGCAGGCGCAACGCGTCAGATCCAGAACGTCGCGGCAGGCCAGGTTTCGGCTGCAAGCACGGATGCGATCAACGGTTCGCAGCTGTTCGCAACGAACTCGCAAGTCACGTCCAACACGACGAGCATTTCGAACCTCCAGGGTTCGGTGACGACGATCCAGGGCAACATCACGTCGATCAACAGCCAGCTGACGAACATCAGCGGCAAGATGGCCGATGCAGTTGTGTACGACGCGTCGGCACACAACTCGGTGACGCTGGGTGGCGTGGGTTCGTCGATTCCTGTTGCACTGCATAACGTGGCAAACGGCGTGCTGAGCGCAACGAGCCTCGACGCGGTCAACGGTTCGCAACTCAACGCAACCAACACCAACGTCTCGACGCTGTCGGGCACGGTGACCAACATCGCCGGCAACATCACGTCGATCAACAGCCAGCTGACCAACATCAGCGGCAAGATCGCTGATGCAGTTGTGTACGACACGTCGGCACACAACTCGGTGACGCTGGGTGGCGTGGGTTCGTCGATTCCGGTCGCACTGCATAACGTGGCAAACGGCGTGCTGAGCGCAACGAGCCTCGATGCAGTCAACGGTTCGCAACTCAACGCGACCAACACCAACGTCTCGACGCTGTCGGGTTCGGTGACGAACATCGCTGGCAACGTGACGAACATCTCGAACACCGTGAACAACATCACGAACAACGGTGCCGGGATCAAGTACTTCCACGTGAACTCGACGCAGGCTGATTCGATGGCCGCAGGCCAGAACAGCGTGGCGATCGGTGGCGCAGCGACGGCATTTGGCGGTAGCGGCATTGCGCTGGGCTCGGCAGCGACTTCGGTCGGTGTGGCAGCAGTGGCAATGGGCGTGAACTCGAAGGCTGTGGGTGTTTCGTCGGTCTCGATTGGCAACAGCGCCTACGCTGGCACGGACTACACGACGGCAATCGGCAATGCGGCATCGGCAGTGGGCGACCGCAGCGTGGCGATGGGCGCAAGCGCGAACGCAGGCGGCAGCTTCTCGACCGCACTGGGTACGCTGGCGAACGCATCGGGCGTGAACTCGACGGCAATCGGTACTGGCGCGAACGCTTCGGTAGCGAACTCGGTGGCGCTGGGTAACGGCTCGACCACGACTGCAGCGGTTGCTACGGCAAGCGGTGTGATCGGCGGCACGACGTACAACTACGCAGGCACGACCCCGACGGGCGTGGTCAGCGTGGGCACGGCAGGCGCAACGCGTCAGATCCAGAACGTCGCGGCAGGCCAGGTTTCGGCTGCAAGCACGGATGCGATCAACGGTTCGCAGCTGTACGCAACGAACTCGCAGGTCTCGAAGAACACCGGCGACATCTCGAGCATCTACAGCTCGCTGACGCAAATCAGCGGCGGTTCTGTCGATGCAGTGATGTATGACACGTCGGCGCATGATTCGGTGACGCTGGGCGGTGCAGGCAAGTCGATTGCAGTGGCGCTGCATAGCGTGGCAAACGGCGTGGTGAGCGCAACGAGCCTCGACGCAGTGAACGGTTCGCAACTCAACGCGACCAACACCAACGTCTCGACGCTGTCGGGTACGGTGACGAACATCGCCGGCAACATCACGTCGATCAACAGCCAGCTGACGAACATCAGCGGCAAGATGGCCGACGCGGTTGTGTACGACACGACGGCACATAACTCGGTGACGCTGGGTGGCGTGGGTTCGTCGGTTCCGGTTGCCCTGCATAACGTGGCAAACGGCACGGCTGCGACCGATGCGGTCAACGTGCAGCAGATGCAGCAATACGTGGCGACGGGCAACCCGTACATCGGTGGCCTCGGTTCGGGTACGGCAGCAAAGGCGACGGCACTCAACTCGGTGGCGCTGGGTCTCGGCTCGGTGGCGGATCAAAGCCGCACGATCTCCGTGGGTAACAGCTCGACCAACCTGCAGCGTCGTATTACGAACGTTGCAACCGGTCAGGCTGACTCCGACGCGGCAACGGTCGGTCAGGTCAACGACATGATCGGCGTGGTGTCGACCACGACCCAGGCTCTGGAGCAGTCGAACACGCAGATGCTGGCAGCCGTCCAGAGCGTCCAGAACCAGCTCCAGTCGGTTAGCTCGACGAGCGGCAGCGCCTACTTCCAGGCCGATGGCGGCAACGACGGCAGCGACAACGCCTACGTTACCCCGGGTACGTATGGCGTGGCAGCAGGTGCGATGGCCAGCGCGACGGCAGCAGGTTCGGTGGCGATCGGTGCGCAGGCACTGGCGACCAACTCGGGCTCGACCGCGGTCGGTAACGGTGCAGTCGCAACGGGCTCGGGCGCACTCGCGTTCGGCAGTGCACAGTCGACGGGTACCAACTCGGTCGCGCTGGGTAACGGCGAAGTGGCATCGGGTAACAACGCAGTGGCAGCGGGCTACAACTCGAAGGCACTGGGTCTGAACTCGCTGGCATTCGGCAACACCTCGGTGGCTAACGCTACGGACTCGATGGCATTCGGTACGACCGCACAGGTTGCATCGGCAGCTACTGGCTCCATCGCAATTGGCCGCGCGGCTAACGTGAACGCTGTTGCGCTGAACTCGGTTGCTTTGGGCTCAAGCTCGATCGCCGATCGTCTGAACTCGATCTCGGTCGGTTCGACCACCCAGCAACGTCAGATCATCTATGTCGCGAAGGGTACGGCGGATACCGATGCAGTCAACGTCAGCCAGTTGAAGGATGCCGTGAGCGCATTCGGTGACGGCGCAGCGGTGGGCGCGGACGGTTCGCTCGTGAAGCCGGCATATGTTGTTAATGGTTCGACCTATAACAACGTGGGCGATGCAATCAACGCTCTCAACCAGAGCGGCGGTGGCGGCGGCAGCGGTACGGACGGTCTCGCGGTTCACTACGACGACTCGTCGATGTCGGGCGTGACGCTCGGCGGTAAGGGCACGACCAAGGCAGTTGCGCTGCATAACGTGGCAAACGGCGTGCTGAGCGCCACGAGCATGGATGCGGTCAATGGTTCGCAGCTGAACGCAACCAACACGAACGTCTCGACGCTGTCGGGCACGGTGACCAACATCGCCGGCAACATCACGTCGATCAACAGCCAGCTGACCAACATCAACGGCAAGATCGCTGATGCGGTTCTGTACGACACGTCGGCACACGACTCGGTGACGCTGGGTGGCGTGGGTTCGTCGATTCCGGTCGCACTGCATAACGTGGCAAATGGCGTGCTGAGCGCAACGAGCCTCGACGCAGTGAACGGTTCGCAGCTGAACGCGACCAACACCAACGTCTCGACGCTCTCGGGCACGGTGACGAACATCGCCGGCAACATCACGTCGATCAACAGCCAGCTGACCAACATCAACGGCAAGATCGCTGATGCGGTTCTGTACGACACGTCGGCGCATAACTCGGTGACGCTGGGTGGTGTGGGTTCGTCGATTCCGGTTGCGCTGCATAACGTCGCAAACGGCGTGCTGAGCGCAGCAAGCCTCGACGCAGTGAACGGTTCGCAGCTGTACGAAACGAACTCGCAGGTCTCGAAGAACACCGGCGACATCTCGAACATCTACAGCTCGCTGACGCAAATCAGCGGTGGTTCTGTCGATGCAGTGATGTATGACTCGTCGGCGCACAACTCGGTGACGCTGGGTGGTGCGGGCAAGTCGATCGCAGTCGCTCTGCATAGCGTGGCAAACGGCGTGGTGAGCGCCACGAGCCTGGACGCAGTGAACGGTTCGCAGCTGAACGCAACCAACACGAACGTCTCGACGCTGTCGGGCACGGTGACCAACATCGCCGGCAACATCACGTCGATCAACGGTCAGATCACCAACATCAACGGCAAGATCGCTGATGCAGTTGTGTACGACACGTCGGCACATGACTCGGTGACGCTGGGTGGCGTGGGTTCGTCGATTCCGGTTGCTCTGCATAACGTGGCAAACGGCGTGCTGAGCGCAACGAGCCTCGACGCGGTCAACGGTTCGCAGCTCAACGCAACCAACACGAACGTCTCGACGCTGTCGGGCACGGTGACCAACATCGCGGGCAACATCACGTCGATCAACAGCCAGCTGACCAACATCAACGGCAAGATCGCTGATGCAGTTCTGTACGACACGTCGGCACATAACTCGGTGACGCTGGGTGGCGTGGGTTCGTCGATTCCTGTTGCACTGCATAACGTGGCAAACGGCGTGCTGAGCGCAGCAAGCCTCGACGCAGTGAACGGTTCGCAGCTGTACGAAACGAACTCGCAAGTCTCGAAGAACACCGGCGACATCTCGAACATCTACAGCTCGCTGACGCAAATCAGCGGTGGTTCTGTCGATGCAGTGATGTATGACTCGTCGGCGCACAACTCGGTGACGCTGGGTGGTGCAGGCAAGTCGATCGCAGTCGCTCTGCATAGCGTGGCAAATGGCGTGGTTAGCGCCACGAGCCTGGATGCAGTGAATGGTTCGCAGCTGAACGCGACCAACACGAACGTCTCGACGCTGTCGGGCACGGTGACCAACATCGCCGGCAACATCACGTCGATCAACGGTCAGATCACCAACATCAACGGCAAGATCGCTGATGCAGTTGTGTACGACACGTCGG
>NZ_JAAGPR010000013.1 GCF_017104965.1 Paraburkholderia sp. Ac-20340 | reverse complement strand
CGCACGCTCGAGCGCCGTCTTGATCACCAGCGCACCGAGATCCGGCGCAGCCACTTTCGCCAGCGAGCCACCGAACTTGCCAACCGCCGTACGGGCGGCCGAAACGATCACAATGTCAGTCATTTTCTGTTCCTCCGGGCTGCACGAAGTCGCAAGAGATGCGTGCCCGTCAAGTTAAAAACCCAAACCTGTTGCTGCGTTTTTTACGTCGATGTGCGTGGCCGCCGTCACTCGCGCTGCTGCACGTAACGTCCCGGCGCGGGCTCGATTTCGGGGAATTCCGCCGAACCGGCCTGGGCGCGCGGCTTGACCTTCTTGCCACCGAACTGATCGAGCCATTCGGCCCACGTCGGCCACCAGCTGCCCGGCTTTTCCTCGGCGGCGTCGAACCAGTCGTCGGCTTCCTCGGGCAGATGTTTCGCTTCGGTATCGAAGGTCCAGTGGCTGCGCTTGTTCTTCGACGCCGGATTGATCACGCCGGCAATATGGCCCGACGCGCCCAGCACGAACTTAAGCGGCCCCGACAGCAGCGGCACCGACGCATACGCCGTGCGCCACGGCACGATATGGTCTTCACGCGAGCCGTAGATGAACGTCGGCACGTCGATACGCGAAAGATCGACTTCCTCGCCGCACACGGTCAGCGCGCCCGGCTCGCGCAGCTTGTTTTCCAGATACGTATTGCGCAGATACCACGCATACATCGGGCCCGGCAGGCTCGTCGAGTCGCTGTTCCAGTAGAGCAGATCGAACGCGGCGGGCGTGCGGCCCTTGAGGTAATTGTCGACGACGTAGTTCCAGACCAGATCGTTCGGACGCAGGAACGAGAAGGTGTTGGCGAACTCCATGCCGCGCATCAGGCCCGGCGTGCCGCCGTTCTTGCCGCCGATGGTCTGCTCGCGCATCTGCACGTGCGCCTCGTCGACGAATACGTCGAGCACGCCCGTATCGGAAAAATCGAGCATTGCCGTGAGCAGCGTCATCGATGCAACCGGATGTTCGCCGCGCGCCGCCGCCACCGACAGCGCCGTGGCGAGCAGCGTGCCGCCCACGCAGAAGCCGAGCGTATTGATCTGCTCGCGCCCGCTGATGCTGCGCGTGGTGTCGATCGCGCGCAGCACGCCGTCTTCGATGTAATCGTCCCAGGATTTGTCGGCAATCGACGCATCGCCGTTATGCCAGGAGACGAGGAACACCTGCTGGCCCTGCTCCAGCGCGTAAGCGACGAGCGAATTCTCGGGCTGCAGGTCGAGGATGTAGAACTTGTTGATGCAGGGCGGCACGATCAGCAGCGGACGCTCGCGCACGGTCGCCGTGCGCGGCTCGTACTGGATCAGCTGGAACAGTTCGTTCTCGAACACCACCGAGCCTTCGGTGGTCGCCAGATTGCGGCCCACGACGAAACGCGATTCGTCGGTTTGCGAGATCTTGCCGCGCGACATGTCGCCGAGCAGGTTCATCACGCCCTGGCGCAGGCTTTCGCCGTGGCTTTCGAGCAAGGCGCTCTGCGCGTCGGGGTTCAGCGCGAGAAAGTTGCTGGGCGAAGCCGCCGCCGTCCACTGCTGCACGGCGAAGCGGATGCGCTCGCGCGTTTTCGGATCGGTGTCGATGGCATCGACCATCTCGTGCAGATAGCGCGCGTTCAGCAGATACCAGGCCGCCGTGAAGGCGTAGGCCGGCGTGGCTTTCCACGCATCCGAGCTGAAGCGGCGATCCTTGAGTTCGGGCGATTTGGGCTGCGCGGCCGACGCTTCGCGCAGCAGTTCCATGGCATCGCGCGAATATTCGGCTTGCAGATGCTGGAGCCGGCCCGGCTCGATGGAAGCGCTGGGCACCTTGAACGCGTCCATGCCGCCGCCGAGATGGGCGAAATTGCCGAGTTGACCGAGATTGCCGAACTGACCGAGCGCCGATTGCATCGCCGCCGGATTCATCGCGGCACCGAATGCAGCCTGCGCAGCCTGAACGGCTTCGGCCGGATTCGTCGCGCCGTTCATGGCCGGCATGCCAGGCCAGAACGCGCCCGGTTGCCCGGTTGCCTGGCCCCACTGCTGCGCGCCCGTTTGTTGCGCAGCATTCATGGCATTACGCCAGGCCTGCGTCCACGCGTCGAGCATTTGCTGCATGCCGGCGGCGTCCGGCGTGAAATTCGGAATGAAAGACTGTGCACCGTCGGTTGAAGCGCCCGCACCTGGGGCTGTCGTAGAGCGTTGAGATGCCGTCATGCCTGCTTTTTACCGATGTGTCCCGAGGGACTGGTTGAGAGGCAGGTGGAACGCGCTTGGCGCGCCACTGCCTTGCGCCCGGTGCGTCCTGTCCCGTAGGTGAAAGGACATTCTTGCTCCCCACTGCAAAGCGTGTCAATGCTTGTGCCCGATTTTGCCGCACTGCGATATTTTTTTTATTATCGTTTTCCCGATGCGCGCTGACTCATGTCACAGAGGTGTGCGCAGGCGAGCGACGCACGGCGGAAAAACCGCCATGCGTGCAAGTGCTTGCAGTGCAATGAGGAGCGCGCCGAATCGATTCACAGCGCATGAGCGGCTGTACTTTGCAGCCCACGGTGCGGCGCAGCAAAAACACGGCGATCGGACGGCCTGGAGGCGTGTGCCCCGCAGCGAACAGCGTCCGCGAAACGCTCAGGGTTCGAGCCAGATGAGCGCAGCCAGGCGGCCGGTCACGGGTTCGCGGCGATACGAATAGAAGCGTTCGCGATCGGTGTAGGTGCACATGCCGCCGCCGCTGATGCGGGTAACGCCCAGTTCGCCCAGACGCAGACGCGCGAGCGCACCGAGATCGGCGAGATATTTGCCGGCCGCTTCGGGGCGCGGCACGAAGGCGGCATCGGTTGCCGCGCGTTGTGCGCCACCGACAGCCTGCGCGTGAGTCATGAACGCGTCACGCACGTCTGTCCCCACTTCGAAAGCCGTCGGGCCGATAGCCGGTCCGAGATACGCGTGCAATTCGCTTGTGGCGCAGCCCGCGAGCGCAGCAACGCGCTGCGCGGTCTTCTCGATCACGCCTGCGGCGAGACCACGCCAGCCCGCGTGCGCGGCACCGACCGCCCGGCCCGCGCCGTCGCAGATCAGCACCGGCATGCAGTCGGCGACCATCACCGTGCAGGCGATGCCGGGCTGATCGGTCACGCTCGCGTCGGCTTCGAGCGGCGTGCCCGTGCGCGCCGCTGCGAGCGCCTGCACGGCATCGACCACGATCGGGCCGTGGATCTGCTTGAGCCACGC
Organism: Paraburkholderia sp. Ac-20340; assembly: GCF_017104965.1. GTDB lineage: Bacteria > Pseudomonadota > Gammaproteobacteria > Burkholderiales > Burkholderiaceae > Paraburkholderia. The sequence continues at coordinate 192,754 of NZ_JAAGPR010000013.1, read as the reverse complement.
GGCCGGCACGCCCGCGTAGTCCAGCAGACGCGCGCGATTGGCCTCGACGTGGTCGAGATCGTCGCCCGACGAGCGGCCCAGATTCAGACCGCACGGCAACTCGCCGCCGCCCTCACCGTTCCCGGCGGCCTGCCAGCGGCCGAACGGGCCCACGCTCACACCGCCGTTGCGCGTCGTCACGATCGCGCGCACGCGCGGCGCAACGTCCCATTCGGGGTGCAGCAGATCGGCGGAAGTCAGTTGCGGGCAGGTCGTCATGCAGGCTTGTCCTCGTCGTCGTGGCCGTCGTCTTCGTGATCGCCGTCGTGTTCGTCCTGATCGTCGTCTTCGTCGTCGGCGTAATCGTCTTCATCGCTGCCGATCACGTAGCCTTCGTCGGTGTACGCGCTGTCGAACATCTCGTCAAAGGCGAAATCTTCCTCGTTCTCCTTGCCGAAACCGAGCGCCTCGATCAGCGCATCCATGTCGTCCGGCACTTCGGCGCGCCATTGCATCGGGCGGCCCGTGACCGGGTGGATCAGGCCAAGACGCCACGCATGCAGCGCCTGGCGCGCGAAATCGCCGGGCAGCGCCGCCACCGAGCGCTTGCCGCGCGCGTGTCCATAGACCGGATCGCCCAGCAGCGGATGGCGGATATGCGCGCAATGCACGCGAATCTGGTGCGTGCGGCCGGTTTCGAGATCGCAGTGAATCGCGCTGATCGGCTGGTTGTGCCACATCGTCTTGTCGATACGGCGGTAATGCGTGCGCGCCGGTTTGCCCGACGCACCGCTCACCACGGCCATGCGCACGCGGTCGCGCGGATCGCGGCCGATCGGCGCGTCGATCGTGCCTTCGTCGGGCATATTGCCCCACACCAGCGCGAGATAGCGGCGCTTGACCGTGCGCGCCTGCAACTGGCGCACGAGATCGGTCTGCGCTTCGAGCGTGCGCGCCACCACCATCAGGCCGGAAGTTTCTTTGTCGAGCCGGTGCACGATGCCCGCGCGCGGCAGGCCGGCGGCCGCTTCGCCGTAGCGGTGCAGCAGACCGTTGAGGATCGTGCCGCTCCAGTTGCCGGCGGCCGGATGCACAACCATTCCTGCAGGCTTGTTGATGACGAGGATCGCCTCGTCTTCGTAGATGATGTCGAGCGGCACCGGCTCGGGCGTGAACGCCAGCTGCTCGGGCAGCAGATCGGGAACGAGTTCGATCACGGCGCCCAGCGGCACCGGCTGGCGCACCTTGGCGGGCTTGCCGTCGACGTGCACGCGCTGCGCCTCGATCCAGCCTTGCAGGCGGTTACGAGAAAATTCGGGAAAGACCCTGGCGAGCACCTTGTCGAGACGCTCGCCGGCAAGCTCGTCGGGCACTTCGGCGCGGCGTGCTTCCTGGTCTTCGCGCGCGACACGGGTGCGCGGCGCACCGCCTGCGATGGGGACAAAGTCAGCGCCGGTAAGGTCGTCGTCAAGCGCCTCATTGGCTGCTGCGTCATCGGGCACATCGCCCAGGCTATAATCGCTGATGCTGTTTTGGGCGCCGGGAGCGCCGGCCCCCGGAATAACTGAACGGGTCATTGAGTCTGGGTCACCTGTGGACCTGAAGCTGGACTGGGATAAATGCGAGCCTTGAACACGATTACGAAACCGGCCCAATATGCAGTGGCCCGAACCGCAACGCGCGCAGCGCAAATGCACACGCTCGGCAAGATCGGCAACGTCATTCGCATTGCTACTTGCGGCGCGGCGCTCACGCTAGTGGCTGCCTGCCACGGCCTGCCGGAAAAGACCGACGAAACGGCAACGTGGAACAACAACAAATTATATACGGAGGCTCAGGACGCGCTCTCCGGTGGCGATTGGGGTAAGTGCGCGAAATACTTCGAACAGCTCGAAGGTCGCGACCCGTTCGGCCACTTCGCACAACAGGCGCAGATCAACGTCGCCTACTGCGACTGGAAGGACAACGAGAACGATGCCGCCGACCAGGCGATCAATCGCTTCATCCAGCTGCACCCGGATCACCCGGACATCGCCTACGCGTACTACCTCAAGGGCATGATCCACTTCAACGACGATCTGGGTCTGTTCGGCCGCTTCTCGGGCCAGGATATGAGCGAGCGCGATCCGAAGTCCCTGCGCGAGTCGTATGACGCGTTCAAGGTCGTGGTCGACAAGTCGCCGCAGAGCAAGTACGCGCCGGACGCCGCACAGCGTATGCGCTACATCGTCAATGCGCTGGCTTCGCACGAAGTGCACGCTGCCGATTACTACTATCGTCGCGGCGCCTACGTGGCGGCCATCAACCGCGCGCAGCTCGCGATCACCGAGTACAAGAGCGCTCCGGCGATCGAAGACGCGCTGCACATCATGATCCTGTCGTACCAGAAGCTGAACCAGCCGCAACTCGCCGACGACACCCGTCGCGTGCTGGCTGCGACCTTCCCGGACAGCCCGTACATCACGGGTCACGCACGCCCGGGCAAGGAAGAAAAGTCCTGGTGGCAGATCTGGTAAGGCCGGATTGAGCGTCCAGCGGGCGCTCAATGCCGTCAAACAGCGGTCAAAAACAAAACGCCAAGGAATGACTTCCGTGGCGTTTTTTTATGTCGTCGTTACGGCGTATTTCAGGCTACCCGGCGCCGAAGCGTCGGGCAGTCCGTGCCTGGGGGCGTTTCAGTTACGTCTCAGTCGCGTTCGAACAGCGCGATCGACTCGACGTGCGAGGTATGCGGGAACATGTTGACCACGCCCGCGCCCTTGAGGCGATAACCCGCTTCGTTGACCAGCACACCAGCGTCGCGCGCCAGCGTACCCGGGCTGCACGAGACATACACGATGCGCTTGGGCAGTGGACCATCGCCGCTCTTCGCGATTTCGGCCAGCGCCTGCGACACGGCGAACGCGCCTTCGCGCGGCGGGTCGATCAGGTACTTGTCGAAATGACCGAGCGCGCGGATATCGTCGGCGGTGACTTCGAACAGATTGCGGCAGGCGAACGACGTATGACCGTCCACGCCGTTGGCGCGCGCGTTTTCGAGCGCCCGCGTCGTCAGCTGTTCGCTGCCCTCGATGCCCACCACTTCGCGCGACAGCCGCGCGAGCGGCAGCGTGAAGTTGCCGATGCCGCAGAACAGGTCGAGCACGCGATCGCCCGCTTCCGGCGCGAGCAGACGCAGCGCACGGCCCACGAGCACCCGGTTGATCTGGTGATTGACCTGGGTGAAGTCGGTCGGCTTGAACGGCATGCGGATGTCGAATTCCGGCAGCGTGTAGTCGAGCGGCTTGTCGAGCGGATAGAACGGGAACACCGAATCCGGCCCCTTGGGCTGGAGCCAGAACTGTACGTTGTGCTGATCCGCGAAGGCGCGCAGCAGATCTTCGTCCGCGGCGGTCAGCGGCTCGAGAATACGCAGCACCAGCGCCGTGACGCTCGAACCGACAGCCAGCTCGATCTGCGGCATGCGATCGCTGATCGACAGCGCGCCCACCAGCTCGCGCAGCGGCACCAGCATCGCCGACACATTGGGCGGCAGCACTTCGCAGCTCGTCATATCGGCCACATAGCTGCTCTTGCGCTCGTGGAAGCCCACGAGCACGCCGCCCTTCTTCGGCACATTGCGCACGGTCAGGCGCGCGCGATAGCGATAGCCCCAGGACGGTCCGTGGATCGGCCGGAACATCGTTTCCGAACGTACCTTCGAGATATGCGAAAGATTGTCTTCGAGCACACGTTGCTTGACGGCGATCTGCGCGCGCACGTCCAGATGCTGCATCGAGCAGCCGCCGCAGGTGCCGAAAAACTGGCATTGCGGCTTCGTGCGGATCGCGCTTTCGCGCAGCACGCTGACGACCTGGGCCTGCTCGAAGGTCGGCTTCTTGCGATAGCTCGAATAGGTGACGCGCTCGCCCGGCAGCGCGCCCTCGACGAAGATCACCTTGCCCGGCTCGCCCGTTTCGGTGACAGTACGGCCGACGCCGCGCGCCTCCATATCGAGCGATTCGATTTCGAGAATCGGGGCATGAGCAACCGATGCCTCGACAGCGGCGCGCTTTTCGGCGCGGCGCTCGCGCTTGCTGCGCTTTTTGGCGGGCGTGGGCAGGGCCGCAACGTTTTCGGCGCGGCCGGCTTCGGCGCGGCCAGCATCGGCACGACCAGTTTCGGCGCGGGCGGCATCGGCGCGCTCGGCGTCGGCTTGAGGGTCGGGGGCAGCTTGGGACACCAGCGGATTCCTGACAGACAGTGGGGGTGGATTTTTTAAACGAAGGCGAGATTGTAGTCGATTCGGCGCACACTTCCCCGCGCGCACTTGCGCATGTTGCGAGAACGCCGATCGCCGACACGCTGTCGCGCTTTCGGAAGATTCCGATCTACATCGACGCCGTCCGACAGTACGATGTGTTTCGCGACGTGCCCAGTTCGGCCGCCGCCAGGAACCCGACATCATGGACACGCTTTTTTCCACTACCGGCTTTGTGATCGCCCTCGGCGCGCTGTGCGTCGCCGTGGTCTTTCTTGCGCCGCTTCTCGAAGCGCTACCGCGCGACCGCGCCGCCCGGCGCCAGTCGTATATCGTCGCTGCCGCACTGATCGGCAGCCCGATATTGATGATCGGACTTCTTTACCTCGTTGTACGGCTGGTGTTCGACTGAACCCAACCGCACATCCCGCGCTTGATTTACGACGCTTTAACGTTTCGGAATCCCTGGTAGTGGTTTTGGGAACCGTCCGATTGGCATCGTCCAGCCGCTCGCGTACAGGTAAGCCCTTTATCACGAATCCGGGAAACAGCATGAACAAAGTCGTTAGCGCCGCGCTCCTGTCGGCGGCCCTGGGCCTGAGCGCCTGTATGTCTTCGCCCACGCCGGCGCCCGAAGTCTCCATGGCCCGCGTGACGCGCGGCATGGCGCAGAACGACGTCATCGCCCGCATCGGGCCGCCGGACCGCGTGCGTGGCGCCAATGGCAACGAGTGCTACCAATATGCGCTCGGCAAATACGGCGATGTGCTTTTCGCGGTCTACTTCCGCAATCAGGCCGTCGCCGCCGCCGAACGTGGCACCTGCAATCTCGAAATCACGCGCGGCTCCGACAGCCGCGGCATAACCTATAGTGCATCGGACTACGCGACGACGCGCCGATAAGCCGATCCCACCTTCCGCCCGTCCGCCGCGCACTACCTGTTTGCGACGGACCGCCATGAAACTCGTTAGCTGGAATGTTCAGTGGGGCCGCGATGCGAACGGCATCGTGGATCTCGCGCGCACCGTGCGCGAAGCGCAGCGTCTCGCCGATTTCGACGTGCTGTGCCTGCAGGAAATCACGCGCGGCTTTCATTCGCTGCCGGGCGGCCCGGGTGACGACCAGTTTGCCGAACTGTCCGCCCTGCTGCCGGGTTTCACGGTCATCGAAGCAATCGGCGCAGATTTGCCGGCCGCAAACGGTGGAAAGCGCACCGCGCGCCGCCAGTTCGGCAATGCGCTCGCCACGCGCCTGCCGGTCGCGCAAGTGTTCCGTCATCTGCTGCCCTGGCCGGCCGATCCGTCTGCTCCGTCGATGCAGCGCGTCGCGCTCGAAGCGGTGCTCGATGTGCCGGGCGGCGCACTGCGCGTACTCGTCACGCATCTGGAGTTTTATTCGGAGCGCCAGCGGCTCGCGCAGGTGGACGAACTGCGGCGTCTCCAGCAGGAAGCCGCCGCTCACGCAGCGCAACCCGCGCCCGCCGAAAATCATGAGGGTCCCTTCGCGCGCACCGCGCGGCCGGTCAGTGCGATTGTCTGCGGGGATTTCAACAGCGCCTGGGGCAGCGCCGCCTATGCGCGCATGCTCGATCCGCTCGCGGGCAGCCCGGCCTTTATCGACGCCTGGACGACGCTCCATCCCGGCGCGACGCCGCCACCCACGGCGGGCATCTACGACACGCTCCAATGGTCTGACGGGCCGCTAAGCTGCGACTTTGTGTTCGTCACCGAAGACCTGCGCGGCCGGCTCGCGCGCTGCGAAATCGACGTCATGACGCAGGTTTCGGATCATCAGCCGATCGTGCTCGAACTCGGCTAACCGCCACACGCAGACACAACCCGAAAACGCGCTTATTCCGCGTCGGCGAACGCCTTCAGATATTCGGCCCAGTGCGGCGCCGATTCGCCCGCGAGCGTCTGCTTCACGAAGGTGATCTCGTCGTCATATTCGCGCTCGGTGAAACCGCCGCGCATCTTCTGGAAGCGGCAATAGAGCAGATACGTGTTGACCACATCGGTTTCGCAGTAGTTGCGGATTTCCTCGATCTGGCCCTGCTGGAACTGCGACCACACCTGGCCGCCGTCCATGCCGAGCTTGCCCGGAAAACCGCACAGCTTCGCGAGCGCGTCGAGCGGCGCGCTCGCGCGCGGCTGGTACATCGCCAGCAGGTCCATCAGATCGGTGTGACGCGAGTGATAGCGGCTGATGTAGTTATTCCACTTGAACTCGCGGTCTTCCTCGCCCAGATCCCAGTAACGCACCGCGCGGATGCCGTGCACGAGCGCGCGATAGTGCAGCACCGGCAGATCGAAACCGCCGCCGTTCCACGACACGAGCTGCGGCGTGTACTTTTCGATGGTGCGATAGAACGAGTCGATCAGCTTCGCCTCGCCGTCCTCGGGCGTGCCGAGCGAGCGCACGCGAAAGCCCTGCCCGTCGCGAAACACGCAGGAAATCGCGGCGACGCGTTGCAGATGATGCGGCAGGAAATCGCTGCCGGTTTTCTCGCGGCGCGCGGCGAATGCGTGTTCGGCCACTTCGGCGTCGCTCAGCGTGGCGGGCAGATCTTCGAGACGGCGAATGCCGTCGACATCGGGAATGGTCTCGATGTCGAATACGAGTACAGGTACGGTCATTCAGATAAACGCCGGCGTCACCGGCGTATGGATTAGAGAACGGCGTCCTTGCGCACGCCGTTCGAGGCGAAAAAGCGCTTGAGGCGCACCAGCGCTTCCTGCTGGATCTGCCGCACGCGCTCGCGGGTAAGGCCCATTTCGTCGGCCAGTTCTTCGAGCGTGGCCGGTTCGATATGGTTCAGCCCAAAGCGCCGTTCGATGACATGACGATGCTTGTCCGACAGACGCCCGAGCCACGCGCGCGTGAGCGTTTCCAGCTCGCGATGCTGCACCTCGGCGTCCGGCGACTGGCTTTGATCGTCCGACAGCAGGTCGAGCAGGCTGCTCGCCGGGTCGAGATCGAGCGGCGCGTCGAGCGAGGCCGTGTGCTCGTTGAGCGCGAGGATGTCGGTGACTTCCTCGGTGGTCTTGCCCGTGAGATAGGCGATATCGTCGATGCTCGCGTCGCGGCGCTCGGAAGCCGCGTTGGCGTTCAGCGAATTCTTTTCCAGATGGCGTTTGGCGCGCAGCACCTGGTTGAGTTCGCGGATCACGTGCACCGGCAGGCGCACCGTGCGCGCCTGGTTCATGATCGCGCGTTCGATACTCTGACGTATCCACCAGGTCGCGTAAGTCGAAAAACGGAAGCCGCGCGTAGGATCGAACTTCTCGATCGCGTGCATCAGGCCGAGATTGCCTTCCTCGATCAGATCGAGCAGCGGCACGCCGCGATTCAGATAACCCTTGGCGATCGACACGACGAGACGCAAATTGCGCTCGATCATGACCTGACGCGCCTCGAACTCGCCGGCTTTGGCCAGACGCGAATAGCGCTGCTCTTCCTCGACGGTGAGCAGCGGCTTGACGCTGATCCGGTTCAGATAATGCTGGATGGTGTCGGCCGTGAGTTCGGCCTGCAGGATGGCGCGGAAGTCGTCCGCGTCGGACGGCGCTTCGGCAGCGGCTTCGCCTTCGCGCTCGCCACCCTCTTCCGATCCGCCGTCGCGGTCCTCGCGGTCGTCCTGATCGCGCGCGCCGTCGAGCTCTTCCTCCTCGACGGGCGCAGCGCCGTCCTCCACCGAAACCTGGGCGGCTTGACTGTCAGACTCGGATTGCTGCAGGCGGCGCTTCGATTTCGGCATGGTCGGCTCGCTTTATTGCGGCGGCAAGTACTTCAGTGGGTCGACGGGCTTGCCCTGACGGCGTACTTCGAAATGCAGCATCACGCGGTCCGAGTCAGTATTGCCCATTTCGGCGATTTTCTGGCCCTTGGTGACCGCATCTCCCTCTTTTACCATCAAAGCACGGTTATGTGCGTACGCGGTCAAAAACGTCGCGTCATGCTTGATGATAATGAGATTGCCGTAACCGCGCAGCCCATTTCCGGCATAAACCACACGGCCGTCGCCGGCGGCCTTCACGGCCTCGCCCGGCGCACCGCCGATATTGACGCCCTTGTTCTTCGTGTCGTCGAAGCCATTGAGCATCGGACCGCGTACCGGCCACGCCAGCGCGATGCTGCCGGCGGGCGCAGCGTTCATGTCGCTGCCGCTGGCTTGCGGCGGCACGGCGGCCTGCGGCATGGAACCCGCGTTCACACCCGAACCGATCATCGGCGGCATGGCCGCGCCAGGCTGCGCGCCCGACGACGCCATGCCCGGCACCGGCGCGGTGACGACGCCCGGCGTGTAGGCAGCGGCGTTGCTCGCGCCCGGCGGCACGACGCGCAGCAGCTGATCCACTTCGATCTGGTTCGGATTGGCGAGGTTGTTCCACGTCGCAATATCGCGATAGTTCTGACCGTTTTCGAGCGCAATCCTATAGAGAGTATCGCCCGGCTTCACCCGGTAATATCCCGGAGGCGGCGGGCCGAGCGGCACCGGCGGCTGTCCGCCGGCCGTGCCGAGCGCCGAGGTGCGGTCCACCACGGGCGCGTTATCCAGACGCGTCGCGCAGGCCGTCAGCAGACAGAGCGCGATAACCGAAGCACTACGTTGGGCTGTGGTCAGGTCGATATTCAGGCGTTTTCTTTGCATCGCGCGCAACATACTCATCGGTTTCAGATCACTCCGGATTTTAAGGGGACAAAGAAAACGCGATCAAGCCGCGACTCCCGCCACTGCGCAGGGCCCGTACGCTCGACGAGCGTGAGCACCTGGGTCGCTTCGTCCTGCTCCGCGACCGGCGCCACGAGCCGCCCGCCGATGGCGAGTTGCTCAAGCAGCGCCTGCGGCACTTCGAAGCCGGCAGCAGCAATCACGATTGCGTCGAACGGCGCCGCCGACGGCATACCGAGCCGTCCGTCGCCGTAATGCAAGCGGATGTTCGGGATGCGCAGCGGCCGCAGGTTCGTCTTTGCGCGCTCGTATAACGGCTTGATGCGTTCAATCGAATACACATCGCGTGCAATCTGGCTCAGCACCGCGGCCTGATAGCCGCAGCCCGTGCCGATCTCGAGCACGCGTTCCAGTTCGCGGCCCGCGCCCGCGAGTTCCAGCATGCGGGCGACCACCGAAGGCTTTGAAATCGTCTGGTGGTGGCCGATGGGCAACGCCGCATCTTCGTAGGCCTGGGCCGCGAGGCCGGGGTCGACGAACATGTGGCGCGGCACGTTCGCCAGCGCCTGCAGCACGCGCGGATCGGTCACGCCGTTCGCACGCAGGCGTTCGACCATACGTTCGCGAACCCGTTCCGAAGTCAGCGCCAGCGCACCATTGAGCGCCACGCCCGGCGCGCCCGCGCGCGGCGCGGCGGCTGCGCGCGTTTGCGCGTTCCGGTTGCTCACCGGATTGATCGATGCGGCAGGCGAAAACGTTTGGGCGGCGCGGCCGGAAAGATCGGCGCGCGGTGCTGCGGACTTGCGCGCAGGCGACGCCGCGGTATGCGGCATGCCAGGCGCCTTCGCAGCCTTGACGACGCCGGCCGTGCCCGGCACACCCGCAACGGACGAACGCGCGCCAGGCGACTGAGCATTTGCCGTGCCCTTCAGCGCGGTCTTCAAGGCCGGTTTTGCTATCGGCTTCGCAGCTGGCTTGACTACCGGCTTGCCCGAGGGCGTCCCGCGCGGCTCGCCGGGACGCACATCGTCGCGACGACGCGGCTCGCGCACGAGGTCCGCGAGGCCGAGTGGAAAACGCCTGGTGCGCTCGCCCGTCATGAATCGCCGCCGCCTTGACGCACCCATTCGTGCGTCGCCGGCAACATCTGCGTATGCGTGAGGTCGAGTTGCAGCGGCGTGATCGACACCTGGCCGTTCGACACCGCATGGAAGTCCGTGCCCTCGCTCGCGTCGCGCGCGCTGCCCGAGGGGCCGATCCAGTAAATCGGTTCGCCGCGCGGATTGGTCTGGCGGATCACCGGCTGCGAAGGATGGCGCTTGCCCAGGCGCGTGACGCGCCACTCGCCCATCTCGTCGTAAGGCAGGTTCGGAATATTGACGTTCAGCAGCGGGTTGCCCGGCAGCGGATTGGCGAGGTAATGCGCGACGATATCGGCGGCGACGCGCGCGGCCGAATCGAGGTGCACCCAGTCCTTGTCGACCAGCGAAAACGCGATAGCCGGCACGCCGAACATGATGCCTTCAGTCGCAGCCGCGACCGTACCCGAATACAGCGTGTCCTCGCCCATGTTCTGGCCGTTGTTGATGCCGGACACGACCAGATCGGGCCGATGGTCGAGCATGCCCGTGAGCGCGATATGCACCGAGTCCGTGGGCGTGCCGTTGACGTAGTAGAAGCCGGTGCTCGTCGAGCGCAGCACCGACAGCGGCCGCGAGAGCGTGAGCGAGTTCGAAGCGGCGCTGCAGTTCTGCTCGGGCGCCATGACCGTGATCTCGCCAAGCGGCTTGAGCGCTTCGTAAAGCGCCGCAATGCCGGGCGCGAGATAGCCGTCGTCGTTGCTGAGTAGTATTCGCATCAGCCGATTGTAACCGAGGAAAGAAGGCAGACGAACGACAGGGAGAGCGCCTCTGCACTAGTGCTGGCGGCGCATTTTACGACAGCGCAAGCGGCTTGTTCCTACACGCATAAAGACAGCGCGCCGATGAAAATAAACGCACGATCGTTCGCATAACGGCAGATTGCCGTACACTGTGCCGTTCAAGCCGAATCCACGACCGACGTAAAACGACAGGAGACACGATGCGCGCAATTCGCTGCAACCAGTTCGGGCCGCCCGACACGCTCACGCTCGAAGATCTGCCCGACCTCGTGCCCGGCCCCGGCCAGGTAGTGATCGACGTGAAGGCGGCCGCCGTGAATTTCCCGGACGTCCTCATCATCGAGAACAAGTATCAGATGAAGCCGCAGTTGCCCTTCACGCCGGGCGCCGAAGTCGCGGGCATCGTGCGCGCCGTGGGCGAAGGCGTGAAGTTCGCGCCGGGCACGCGCGTCGTGGCTTATGTGGGCAACGGCGGCTATGCCGAACAGGCGATTGCGGATGCGGCGGCGTGCGTGCCGCTGCCCGATTCCGCCGATTTCGCAACGGCCGCCGCCTTCACGCTCGCCTACGGCACCTCGCATCACGCCGTGGTGGATCGTGCGCAACTCAAGGCCGGCGAAACCATGCTCGTGCTCGGCGCGGCGGGTGGCGTAGGCCTCGCGGCGGTGGAAATCGGCAAGGTGCTGGGCGCGCGCGTGATCGCCGCCGCGTCGAGCGAAGAAAAGCTCGACGTGTGCCGCCGCTTCGGCGCGGACGCCACCATCAACTACAGCACCGAAGACCTGCGCGAAAGCATCAAGGCGCTCACCGACGGCAAGGGCCCCGATGTGATCTACGATCCGGTCGGCGGCATCTATGCGGAACCGGCGTTTCGCAGCATCGGCTGGCGCGGCCGTTATCTCGTGGTCGGCTTCGCCAATGGCGAGATTCCGAAACTGCCGCTCAATCTCGCGCTGCTCAAGGGCGCGAGTCTCGTCGGCGTGTTCTGGGGCGATTACGCGCGCCGCGAACCGCAGAACAATGCGGCGGCGTTCGCGCAGATGGTGGGCTGGATCGGCGAAGGCAAGCTCAAGCCGTATGTCTCGAAGCGCTACACACTCGCCGAATCGGCGCAGGCGCTCAAGGATATGGCCTCGCGCAAGGTGACGGGCAAGATCATCATCGAGCCCTGAACGACGCGGCGCGAGATGGCCAAGCGCAACGAAAAAGGCTCGCAGGGTTTTCCGTGCGAGCCTTTTTGCCTTGTTTGCAGCGCGTGCCGCCAAACGATCGCCTAGACGATCTGTTGCGCGCGCAACTGTGCGATGCGATCGGCGTCATAGCCCAGCGATTGCAGGACTTCGTCGGTATGTTCGCCCAGCTCCGGGCCGAGCCAGCGCGTATCGCCAGGCGTTGCCGAAAGCTTGGGCGTGACGCCGGGCAGCGCGATATCGATACCCTGCTCGCCCGACTCACCCGATTCGCCCGGCTTCTGCCAGCGAAACTGCTGGATCATCTGACGCGCGGCAAATTGCGGATCGGTGAACATATCGGCGACGCTATAGATGCGCCCGGCGGGCACATCGGCCGCGTTGAGCACCTCGAGCGCTTCGTCGATCGTGCGCGTGGAGAGCCACGCGGCAATCGCGCCATCGATTTCCGCGGTACGCGACACGCGGCCGTCGTTGTGCGCGAGCGCCGGATCGTTCGCCAGATCGGCGCGATCGATGGCCGTCATCAGGCGCTTGAAAATAGGATCGCTATTGCCGCCGATCACGATGCTGCCGTCGCGGCACGGATACGTATTCGACGGCACGATGCCCGGCAGCGACGCGCCGGTGCGCTCGCGCACCATGCCGTACACGCCGTACTCCGGCACCACGCTCTCCATCATGTTGAACACGGCTTCATAGAGCGCGACATCGACAATCTGGCCGCTGCCGCCGTTCATGTTCCGATGATGCAGCGCCATCATCGCGCCGATCACGCCATGGAGCGCCGCGATCGAATCGCCGATCGAAATGCCGATGCGCGGCGGCGGCAGTTCGGGATAGCCGGTGATATGGCGCAGGCCGCCCATCGACTCGGCAATCGCGCCGAAACCCGGACGGTCGCGATACGGCCCGCTCTGCCCATATCCCGACAGGCGCACCATCACGAGGCCGGGGTTGTCCTTCGAAAGCACGTCATACCCGAGCCCGAGTTTTTCGAGCAGACCGGGCCGGAAGTTTTCGATGACGATATCGGCTTCCTTCGCCAGACGCCGCACGATCTCCTTGCCCTCTTCGGCCTTGAGATTCACCGTCACCGATTTTTTATTGCGCGCCTGCACGGCCCACCACAGCGACGTGCCGCCCGCCTCGGGCCAGAGCTTGCGCCATTTGCGCAGCGGATCGCCGCCCCGCGGATCTTCGATCTTGATGACTTCGGCGCCAAACTCGCCGAGAAAGCGCGCCGCGAACGGCCCCGCGATCAGCGTGCCGAGTTCGAGCACCTTCACGCCCGCAAGCGGACCCGCGCCGGCGGCTTGCGCGCCGCTCGCGGCGGATGGCTGGGAAGGATCTGCGCTCATGGGTCTCCTGTCGTGTTCTTTGTGTCTTGTTCGTCGTGCGCGCTACATGCGCACTACATCGAACGCCGGTCGAGCATCGCGCGCGCGATGGTGCCCGCATCGACATATTCGAGTTCGCCGCCCACCGGCACGCCGCGCGCGAGACGCGTCACCGCGAGGCCGCGCGCCTTGAGCGCCTGACCAAGATAGTGCGCCGTGGCTTCGCCTTCATTCGTAAAGTTGGTTGCGAGCACAACTTCCTTGACGACGCCGTCCGAGGCGCGCTTGACGAGGCGATCGAAATGAATTTCTTTGGGGCCGATACCGTCGAGCGGACTCAGGTGCCCCATCAGCACGAAATACAGGCCGCGCCATGTCATGGTCTGTTCGAGCATGATCTGGTCGGCGGGCGTCTCGACCACGCAGAGCAGCGTGGGATCGCGCTCTTCATCGAGACATGTTTCGCAGACCTGAGCTTCGGTGAAGGTGTTGCACTTCTCGCAATGCTTCAGGTGGTCGGTGGCGAACAGCAGCGCCTTGCCGAGTTTTTCGGCACCGTCGCGGTCGTGCTGCATCAGGTGATAAGCCATGCGCTGCGCCGACTTCGGCCCGACGCCGGGCAGTACGCGCAGCGCCTCGACGAGCGCCGCCAGGGCGGAAGGTTGTTTCATGCGGATTCAGCCTGGTGAAACGGAAATGCGGGCACAGCGGGCAGGCAAAGACCCTGCGCGCGGCGATCTCGCGGACCGCCGCGCGCAAGACGCCGCTCAGCCTTCGGGCCGTGCGGCGCGCGTGCCTTAGAACGGCATCTTGAAGCCCGGCGGGATCGGCAGGCCGGCGGTCATGCCGCTCATCTTTTCCTGCGACGTAGCTTCGGCCTTGCGCACCGCGTCGTTGAACGCAGCGGCGACGAGGTCTTCGAGCATGTCCTTGTCGTCGGCGAGCAGGCTCGGATCGATCGACACGCGGCGCACGTCGTTACGGCAGGTCATCGTGACCTTGACGAGGCCGGCGCCAGCCTGACCTTCGACTTCGATCTGCGCGAGCTGCTCCTGCGCCTTCTTCATGTTTTCCTGCATCTGCTGGGCTTGCTTCATCAGCCCGGCGAGTTGACCTTTCAACATTTCATCGCTCCTTCTGGATCATGGTGATTCAGGTGTGTCACTCGCGCGCACGGCACCGGAGCGCCGCGCGGCGCAATTCAATGGGCGGCCTGACTGCCGCCCTGCGCGGCTTCGGACGCGATCGGCCGGATCGAACCGGGGACGATGCTCGCGCCGAAGTCGCGAATCAGTTGCTGCACGAACGGATCGGTGCCGATGTCGCGTTCGGCGTCGCGCTGGCGCTCGGCACGCATCGCGGCGTCGAGCGCAGCGGCCGTGCGGCGCGCCGGACCAACCGTCACGTCGAGTTCGACGGTCTTGCCGAGACTTTCGGCGAGCGCCGCCTTGAGCTTCGCGACCTGCGAGGCTTCGGCGTACTGCGGCACCGGCACGCTCAGCTTGAGCACGCCGCTATCGAGCGCGGTCAGTTCGCTGTTGAAAGCGAGTTGGTACGCAATGCCCGTGAGCGGCAGCGTTGCGGCGAGCGCGGGCCAGTCGCCCGTGAAGCCGATCGCGTCGAGCGGGATGCCCGGCGGCAGCTTGCTCACATCGACCACGTTCGCGGACGATGCAGCGGGCGCTGCCGCGCGCGGTGCGTTGCCGTAGGACGGCGCGAAACCGTCGTCGGGCGCCGAGAAATAAGCGTCGTCGGCGCCGAGCGGCACGTAGTCGTCCGGCGGGATGTCATCCCACGGCGGCGCGCCCGATGCGTCCTGCGAAGCGCTCGCCTGACGCGCGGGCTGGCGCGCCTGCGCTTCCTGCGCGGCAGCGGCGCGGCGCGCGGGATCGGGCGTCGGCACTTTCACTTCCATACGCGGCGCGGCGGGCTTCGGCGTGGCCGTCGCGGCAGGCGCAGCGGCTGTACCGCGTGCGCCGCGCTCCGGCGAAACGCGCATGCCCTTGTTGCGCAGAACGTCGAGCGCCGCACTCGCACCGCCACCCGCGCGGCCCGCCGGCGCGGCGGCTTCGAAAGCGGGTTCCGCGGGTATTTCAGGTTCGGCTTGCGCGACCGGAGCGGCCGGTGCCGCAACCGGTGCAGCCACCACCGGCGCGGGAGCCGCTGCTTCGATGTTTGCTTCGATCTTCGCTTCGCTCGCGGCAGGCGCAGCGGTGTCATCTTCCCAAGGCGGGACGATACGAGCCGCCGCCGACGCGGGCGCCGCAACGGCTTGCGGCGCTGCCGGTTTCTCCGCAACCACTGCGGGCGCCGGAGCCACTTCGACTTCGACCGCCTGTGCCTGCGGCGCTTCAACGCGGGGAGCCGCCACCGGCGCAACCGCCTTCGGCGGCATCGCGCGCTCGACCGGAGCCGCACTGACCGCCGACGCTGCCGCAGCCGCACGCGCGCCACCGACCGCAGCCGGCTTCGACGCAGGCGCACTACCCGCACCACCGGCGCTAACGGACGGCTCGAACGCCAGCATGCGCAGCAGCGTCATCGTGAAGCCCGCGTATTCGTCGGGCGCGAGACCCAGTTCGCTGCGACCAAGCGTAGCGATCTGATAGAAAAGCTGGACCTGTTCCGGGCTCAATACATCGGCGAAACGGCGCAGATCGTCGGCTTCCGGCCATTCGTCCAGCACCGACGCCGGCGCGAACTGCGCCCACGCGATGCGATGGAACAGGCTCGCGAGATCCTGCAGCGCGGTCGAGAACGACAGACTGCGCAGCGCCATTTCATCGGCGATGGCCAGCACCTGCGCACCGTCGCCTGCGACCAGCGCGTCGATCAGGCGAATCAGATAGCTCTGGTCCAGCGCGCCGAGCATGCCGCGCACGGCCTCTTCCGTCACCTGATTCGCGGAATACGCGATGGCCTGGTCGGTCAGCGAGAGCGCGTCGCGCATCGAGCCGTCAGCGGCGCGCGCGAGCAGGCGCAGCGCCTGCGATTCGAACTCGACCTTTTCTTCGCCCAGAATATGCGTCAGATGCTCGACGATATTGCCGGCCGGCATCTGCTTCAGATTGAACTGCAGGCAGCGCGACAGCACCGTGACCGGAATCTTCTGCGGATCGGTGGTCGCGAGAATGAATTTGACGTGCGGCGGCGGTTCTTCCAGCGTCTTCAGCATCGCGTTGAAGGCGTGGTTCGTGAGCATGTGCACTTCGTCGATCATATAGACCTTGAAGCGCGCATCCACCGGCGCGTAGACGGCGCGCTCGAGCAGCGCGGCCATTTCGTCCACGCCGCGATTACTCGCCGCGTCCATTTCGACGTAATCGACAAAACGGCCTTCGTCGATTTCCCGGCACGCGCGGCACACGCCGCACGGCTGGGAGGTCACGCCGGTCTCGCAGTTGAGCGCCTTGGCGAAGATGCGCGAGAGCGTCGTCTTGCCCACGCCGCGCGTGCCCGTGAAGAGATACGCGTGATGGAGACGGCCGCCGTCGAGCGCGTGCGTGAGCGCGCGCACCACGTGCTCCTGTCCGACGAGCGAAGCGAAATCCTTCGGTCGCCACTTGCGTGCGAGAACTTGATAGGTCATCTGGAAATTGTATCAGCAACACCCGCGCGCTCCGATGAATCGACGAGCGGCAAGCGCCGTGCGCTCAGGCATACGGGGCGGACGACGCGGCACACGGCAGGCGCCGCGCGACAACGCGAATCCAGCGTGAAGGCGCAACGGAAAAACCGCGCATACGCACCGGCCTGACGCGTGAAAGTCGCGCGCAAATTTACGGCGCCAACACGGCAATTCACTTTGGGATGTTGCTGGAGAACACCAGCGAAGAACAACAAGCGTAAAGCGGAAGAAAGTTGAAGGTGACGAGCCCGACCCTCGGCACTGGCGGAAAACGGCTGTGGCTGCTTCGTTCCCGACCTGACCAGGTTGACCGCCCCACCATGCGAGGAGGCCCGTCACGTCGCATTCTAACACTGGATGCCCCCTCTTGAGAATGCCGCACTGCAAAACTCTTCGAATTTGCGTGGAATTGCCTCGTCGGGCCGCGGCTGGACGCCCCTTGCAAACGCGCGCCCGGCCTCCATATCGACATCAGAAAATGCATGCGGACACATGGAGTCGCGCATGTGAAGCGCAAGCAAGGCACGAAATTCGCGCGCGATCGGCAAGGCATTCGCAACACGATGGCAAAGTCGGCGCGCACGAATTCCGCGTGAATTAGCGGGTAACCCTGCTCCCGGCATGCGTACTATCACCGTCGGCAACGCATAGGGATTTAGGCTAAACTGGCGGCGACCGCAGTCAGGAGAGTCCTGGCGAGTGGGTCCGGTCCCGCCCGGCTTTGTCTGGGCATCCCCGGAACTATTTTGAGTTTTGGTGTATCGTGGCGAGCAATTCAATCAGCCTCGATCCGAAAGAGGTATTTAGACAATGAGCGAACAAATCAAGCACATCAGCGACGCATCGTTCGAACAGGACGTCGTTAAATCCGATAAGCCCGTGCTGCTGGACTTCTGGGCCGAATGGTGCGGCCCCTGCAAGATGATCGCGCCGATTCTCGACGAAGTCGCGAAGGACTACGGCGATCGCCTGCAAGTCGCAAAGATCAACGTTGACGAGCATCAGTCGACGCCCGTCAAGTTTGGCGTGCGCGGCATCCCGACGCTGATTCTCTTCAAGAACGGCGCCGTCGCGGCGCAAAAGGTTGGCGCACTCTCGAAGTCGCAGCTGACCGCGTTCCTGGACAGCCACCTGTAAAAAGGCGCGCCCTGCGCGTGCACCGTGCCCGGCCGGGCGACGATGTCCCCGGCTGCATCCGATTCAAATAACGAATACAGGATGCGCGCAAGCGCGGCACACACGCTGCAATCAAAGGGCTTTATAACGGGCGTGCATGTTGTCCACCGACAACACGCGCCCGTAAAACATGCTGAAACATGCGGTTACGCGCCACTGGCGGTTTCTGGCGTGTGCTATGCTAGAATTCATAAAGCGTCTACCCGGCGCCCTTATATAAGTCCTTGAGCGGTTCCGCTCGCTTCTTTTCCCCCTGACTTCTTTTCGTCGCTCCCTTCCCGACGGGTTCTCCGTATGCATCTTTCCGAGCTCAAGTCTCTGCACGTGTCCGAATTGATCGAGATGGCCAATGGCCTCGAGATCGAAAATGCGAACCGCCTGCGCAAGCAGGAACTCATGTTCGCGATTCTCAAAAAGCGCGCCAAGACGGGCGAAACGATCTTCGGTGACGGCACGCTCGAAGTGCTCCCGGACGGCTTCGGCTTCCTGCGCTCGCCGGAAACCTCGTATCTCGCCAGCACGGACGATATCTATATCAGCCCGTCGCAGATCCGCCGGTTCAATCTGCACACCGGCGACACGATCGAAGGTGAAGTGCGCACGCCGAAGGACGGCGAACGCTATTTCGCGCTCGTCAAGGTGGACAAGGTCAACGGCCAGCCGCCCGAGGCCTCGAAGCACAAGATCATGTTCGAGAATCTCACGCCGCTGCACCCGAACAAGGTGCTGCTGCTCGAGCGTGAGATGCGCGGCGAAGAAAACGTCACGGGCCGCATCATCGACATGATCGCGCCTATCGGCAAGGGTCAGCGCGGCCTGCTGGTCGCATCGCCCAAGTCCGGCAAGACGGTGATGCTTCAGCACATCGCGCACGCCATCAAGCAGAACCACCCCGACGTGGTCCTGTTCGTGCTGCTGATCGACGAGCGTCCTGAAGAAGTGACCGAAATGCAGCGTTCGGTGGCGGGCGAAGTGATCGCCTCCACGTTCGACGAACCGGCTGCGCGTCACGTTCAGGTCGCCGAAATGGTGATCGAAAAGGCCAAGCGTCTGGTCGAAATGAAGCACGACGTCGTGATTCTGCTCGACTCGATCACGCGTCTCGCGCGCGCCTACAACACGGTCGTGCCGGCTTCGGGCAAGGTGCTGACCGGCGGTGTGGACGCCAACGCGCTGCAACGTCCGAAGCGCTTCTTCGGTGCGGCACGTAACATCGAAGAAGGTGGCTCGCTCACCATCATCGGTACGGCGCTGATCGAAACCGGCAGCCGCATGGACGACGTGATCTACGAAGAGTTCAAGGGCACCGGCAATATGGAAGTGCACCTCGAGCGCCGTCTCGCGGAAAAGCGCGTCTATCCGTCGATCAACCTGAACAAGTCGGGTACGCGTCGCGAAGAACTGCTGATCAAGCCGGACATCCTCCAGAAGATCTGGGTGCTGCGCAAGTTCATCCACGACATGGACGAAGTCGAAGCCATGGAATTCCTGCTCGACAAGATTCGCCAGACGAAGAACAACTCCGAGTTCTTCGACATGATGCGTCGCGGCGGCTAAGCTCCGCTTGCTGCATCGATGGTTCGCAAACGCCCGCTCCAAGCGGGCGTTTTGTTTTTCCGCCCTGCGTTGCCACCTTGTTCCATGACAAGACCGCGCGCCCCAACCTGAACGTGAACGTTCACGTTGCACTATAATCGGACGGTTCTTTTTTGCGCCGCTTGAAGCGGTCATCCGTCGATGTCCAGGGATTCCACCGCGCTGCTGACCGTGCGCGACGCCGCCGAACGGCTCGGCGTCACGCCGCGCACGCTCAAGTATTACGAGGAACGCGGCCTCGTTACGCCCGCGCGCAGCGAGGGTCGTTACCGTCTTTACGACGAACAGGACCTCGAACAATTCGGCCGCATTCTGCGGCTACGTGCGCTGGGTTTTTCGCTGCACGGCATCACCGAAATGCTCAAGCGGCCGCTCGAAACCGTAGGCGATGGACGACGGCGTTATTCGCTGGAATCGCTGCAACAGATTGCCGATGCGCTCGAACAGCAGATCGGCACGCTCGACGCACGCATTACGGATGTGCGCCGCGAACTGAAGGAAGCG
Organism: Paraburkholderia sp. Ac-20340; assembly: GCF_017104965.1. Classification (GTDB taxonomy): domain Bacteria; phylum Pseudomonadota; class Gammaproteobacteria; order Burkholderiales; family Burkholderiaceae; genus Paraburkholderia. The sequence continues at coordinate 172,546 of NZ_JAAGPR010000013.1, read as the reverse complement.
CAGACCGTGCGCGCCGAACTGGCCAACGATCTCGATTATGTGAAGCGTCGCCTGGCGGGCGAGCCGTCGGAAACGCTGATCGACGAACGCCTCGCCTTGACACGTCGGCGCAAGGAAGCCGCGCAGGCGCACGACGCCCTCGCCCACGCGAACGACAGCCGCACCGCCACCACCAACGCCCGCAGCGGCAATCACGCGCGCAGTAAAACCGGCGCGCCGCGCAAGGCGCGCAAAAGCGCGGACGGTGACGACGGAGGCGACGCCGCATGAGCACCGCCCCCATCCGCGAGCCGTTCTTCAGCGCCGCCCGCCTGCGCGGAGACTTCTTCCCCTGGGTGCTCGCGCTTGCGACCGGCCTCGACTATTACGACAACGCGATCTTTTCCTTTTTCACGAGCTATATCGCAGGCGGCATCAACGCTTCGCCCGATGAACTCGTCTGGTCCTCCAGCGCCTACGCCGTGGGCGCGGTGCTCGGCATCCTGCAACAGCAATGGTGGGTCGAGCGCATCGGTTACCGGCGCTATGTGGCTGGCAGTCTGCTGTTGTATTCGGCGGGCGCGATTGCCGCCGCACTGTGCGAATCGTCGATCGAACTGGCTTTCGCGCGCGGCTTCCAGGGCTACTGCATCGGCCCGATGATGGGCACCTGCCGCATCCTCATCCAGATTTCCTTCACGCCGCAGCAGCGTCCCGTGGCGACCCGCGCGTTCCTGATCCTGATCGTCCTGTCGAGCGCGCTTGCGCCGCTCGCGGGCGGGCTGCTGGTTTCGCATATCGACTGGCGCGCGCTGTTTGCATTTTCCGCGCCTGCGGGCGTGATCTACGCCGTGCTCGCCCTGCTCGCGCTGCCCGATACCGGCCACGTGCTACCCGAAGCGCGCGGCGGCACGCATTTCTGGCCCTACATCATCTTCGCGTTCGCGCAGGCCGCGCTGCAGATCGCCATGCAGCAGGTGCGCTTCGAACTCTTCAGCACCTCGCCTGGCATCATCCTGCTGACACTCGCGGGCATGGCCGCGCTCGCGTGGTTCGTCTGGCATCAATGGCATCACCCGAAACCGCTGATGCGCCTGCATGCGCTGCGCGAAAGACCGTTTCGCGTCGGGCTGCTGCTCTACATGCTGTATTACTACCTGACCACGGCGCTCAGCTATCTGGTCTCGCGCTTTCTCGAAGGCGGGTTGAATTATCCGGTCGAGAATGCCGGACGCCTGACCGGCATCACCTCGCTGATTTCGGCCAGCGCGCTCTTTCTTTATTTCCGCTATGCGAAGTTCGTCACGCACAAAAAATGGATCATCGTGCCGGGCTTCGTGCTGGCCGCGTTCATCTCGTTCTGGATGACGCGCCTCACGCCCGACACCAGCGAAAACTGGCTCCTCTTTCCGCTGCTGCTGCGCGGCCTGCTGCTGCTTTTCATCGTGCTGCCCGTGGCGAATCTGACGTTCCGCATCTTCGCGATCGAAGAATTCACGCACGGTTACCGCCTGAAAAATGTCGTGCGTCAATTGACGATGTCGTTCGCCACCGCCACGGTTATCATCATCGAGCAGCACCGCATGGCGCTGCACCAGACCCGGCTCGCGGAATTCGTGAATCCGCTCAATCCGGTCTTCCAGAACACGTTCGCGACGCTCACGCATGCCTTCGAAGCGCTTGGCCGCGCGCCGGGCGAGGCACAAGGACTCGCCATTGCGCAGGTCAGCCGCATGGTGACGCAGCAGGCCAGTTTCCTGAGTTCGCTGGACGGGTTTTATTTCCTGATTGGCGTGGCCGTTGTGGGCGGAATCTACGCTGCGTGCCAGAAGCAGATCGACTGACTCGCCCGACGACCTACGCGATATTGCACAGATAGATGCTTTCGAAACTGACCCAGTGGTTCGGCGCGCGCCGCCGCGAAAAAGCGCTGCGCACGTATGCAATCGACGACACGCTCTGGCAATCGACGCTCGCCGGGCTGCCCTTTCTCGCCTACCTCGATGCCGCCGATCTCGCGCGCCTGCGCGACCTCACGAGCCTTTTTCTCGCGCACAAGGAGTTCACGACGGCGCACGAGCTGGAACTGACCGACCAGATCGCCGTGGCGATTGCCGTTCAGGCTTCCTTGCCGGTGCTCAATCTCTCGCTCGATCTCTACAAGGGTTGGGTGGGCGTGACGGTCTATCCGGGCGAATTCATCATCCGCAAGACGGTCGAGGACGAAGACGGCGTGGTCCACGAAGTCGAGCACGATGCCAGCGGCGAAGCATGGGAAGGCGGCCCGGTGCTGCTTTCGTGGGAAGACGCGCAGATGACCGACGGCAGCGATGCCTACAACGTCGTGATCCACGAATTCGCCCACAAGATCGATATGCTCAACGGCGAGGCGGACGGTCATCCGCCCCTTTTTCGCCGATGGCATGCGCCACTCGATGCCCAGGCATGGGCCGATGTGTTCGACCACGCCTACGACCAGTTCTGCGCGAAAGTGGACGCCGTGCCGGAGCGGCGCTGGTCGCGTTTCGAACGCGATTCGCTGATCGATCCCTATGCCGCCGATCATCCGTCCGAGTTCTTCGCGGTGTGCAGCGAGGCGCTGTTCGTCAAGCCGCAGGCCTTCGAGGCCGAATATCCGGAGCTTTACCGGCTGCTCGCGCGCTATTACCGCCAGGACCCGGCCCGGGTCGGCGCGCTGGCGCCTGCGGGCGGGGTTTCCGCTGTCTGAGGGCCACGCCTGAAAGTTCGCCAAGCGGCTGATTTTCTGGCATAATCGCCGTTTTTCGCCCTTGGGCAAGTGACTCGCGCCTCATTTCCGCAAGGAAAATGCAGCAGGCAAGAGTACCGGTACTGCATAGGGCAGCCGGGCTCGCGGGTTGGCTACCGCCAGTTTTAAGGAATAATCATGAAAGAAGGCATTCACCCGGATTACCGCGAAGTTCTGTTCATCGACGTTTCGAACGATTTCCGTTTCGTGACCCGTTCGACGATCCAGACGCGCGAAACCGCAGAATTCAACGGCAAGACCTACCCGCTCGCCAAGATCGAAGTCTCGTCGGAATCGCACCCGTTCTACACGGGCACGCAGAAGATCATGGACACGGCCGGCCGTGTCGAGAAGTTCAACAAGAAGTTCGGCGCACGCGCCACGGGCAAGGCAACGAAGTAAATCTTCGTCGCACCGGCTTCGCGCCGGTCCCCGCAAAAAAGGGCAGCCTACGCTGCCCTTTTTTATTGCCTGCGCCGTTATCCGTGTCTTTGCCTCAGCACCGCGTTTCATTGCACCCGCATCGAGGTGCGGTAAGACTCGGTCGTACCTGCGCAGTGACGCATACAGGCGCGCCCGGCTAGAATGCCGGATGCTCCCGACCGGGCGCAGGCACGTCAATCGCGGCACGCCGCTGCGAGTCACTGGCGGATGGATGGCGGATTGTTTGCCATTCGCAACGATGCTCTGCCACGACGACGCCCCACCCGGTCCGCTTACCCGAATTTCTCCGCACTGCATGAAGCCTGCCATTCGCCTGACCGCCTCCGCCACCAGCGCCTTGCCGCGCTGGCTGCTGCTGACCATCACCATCGTCTTCGCCTCGTTCGGCCTGTTCGGCCGCGATCCGTGGAAAAACGAGGACGCAGCGGGCTTCGGCGTGATGTGGACGATGGCCGGCGGCACCTCGCACGACTGGCTGCTGCCCAATCTGGTCGGCAAGTATGTGACCGAGAACGGCCCGCTGGGCTACTGGCTCGGCGCGCTGTGCATCCGCCTGTTCGCGCCGTGGGTCGATGCGAGCAATGCCTCGCGGGTCGCCACCGGCCTGCTGTTCTGCTTCGCCTGCGCGTTCGTCTGGTACAGCGCCTATCTGCTGGGCCGCCGCGCGGAAGTGCAACCGTTCAAATATGCCTTTGGCGGCGAGCCCGAGCCGCGCGACTACGGCCGCACGCTGGCCGATGGCGCCCTGCTGATTCTGCTGGCCTGCTTCGGTCTGGCCGAACGCGGCCACGAAACCACGCCGCAACTGATGCAGTTCCTCGGCATCGCCATGCTGGTCTACGGCCTCGTGCGCGCCATCGACAAGCCGATTCAAGGCGCTGTCTGGTGGGGCGCGGCGCTGGGCGTCGTGATGCTCTCGAGCGGCCCGGTGCTGGTGGGCGCGCTGCTGGTCGGCACGCTGGCGATGCTGACGATCGCGCCCGAGACGCGCTCGCGCTGGCTGCTGGTGGCCGGTCTGCCGGTGGCGATCGTGGTCGGCTTCTCGTGGCCGCTGCTGGCCCTGCACGCCTACCCCGACGATGCCGTCTGGTTCATCAACCAGTGGGCGCGCACCAACGTCAACGCGTTCGCGGGCCCGCCGGGATCGGTCATGCGCTACGCCGCCAAGAACCTGCCGCTGTTCACCTGGCCGGCCTGGCCGCTCGCGATCTGGGCCTGGGTGAGTTGGGCCGGCCTGCGCCGCGCGCCGCACATCGCGATTCCGCTTTCGGTGATCGTGCCGCTGCTGATCCTCGTGATCGTGCAGAGCCACGAAACCAATCGTCTCTTCATGCTGGTGCTGCCGGCGCTGTCGGTACTCGCAACCTTCGCGCTGCCCACGCTCAAGCGCGGCGCGATCAACGCGATCGACTGGTTCGCGGTGCTGAGCTTCACGATCCTCGGCACCTTCGTGTGGCTGGTCTGGCTGGCGGGCATGACGGGCTTTCCGGCGCCGCTCGCGCGCAACCTCGCGCGCCTCGTGCCGGGTTTCGCCCCGCAGTTCAAGATTCTCTCCTTCGTCTGCGCCGTGGGCGTGACGCTCTGCTGGATGGCGCTGGTGCAGTGGCGCGTGGCGCGTCACCCGAAGGTGCTGTGGCGCAGCGTCGTGCTGTCGAGCGGCGGCACCACGCTGATGTGGGTGCTGCTGATGACGCTCTGGCTGCCCGTCGTCAACTACAGCCGGACCTATAAGGACGTGGCCCAGCAGATCTCTGCGCATCTGCCCGCCGACTATCAGTGCATTTCGCCCGTGCGTCTGGGCGACGCGCAGATCGCCACCTTCGCCTACTTTGGCAAGATGCATTTCTCGTTCGACGAAGATTGCGACGTGATCCTGCGCCAGGACACCCAGGATTACGGCGAGCCGAGTTCGATGTCGAACTTCGTCTGGAAGCTGGTCTGGGAAGGCCGCCGTGCCGCCGACCGCGACGAACGCTTCCGTCTCTACGTGCGCATCGACCGCCCGCAACCGCCGCTGAAGAAGCACGTCTGGCGCAAGCGCCCCGATTGAGACCGCGGTGACCACGACTTTCATCGGCGACGTCCGGCGCATCGCCGGCCTCGCCTGGCCGGTGCTGGTCGGCCAGCTCGCGATCATCGCGTTCGGCGTGATCGATACGGCGATGGTGGGCCGCTATTCGGCGCTCGACCTCGCCGCGCTGGGGCTGGGTTCGTCGATTTACGTTTCGGTCTATATCGGCCTCACCGGGATACTCTCGGCGCTGCAGCCGGTCGCCGCGCAGCTCTACGGCGCGCGCAAGGACACCGAGATCGGCGAGGAAGTGCGTCAGGCCTTCTGGCTCGCGCTTGTGCTGATGGTGATCGGCTTCACGATTCTCTATTTCCCCGGCCCGCTGCTCGACCTCGCCCGCGCGCCAGACGCGCTGCGCGATCGCACCATCGGCTATCTGCGGCTGCTTTCTTTCGGGCTGCCCGCGAGTCTGGCGTTCCGCATCTATAGCTCGCTGACCAATGCGGTGGGCCGTCCGCGTCTGGTGATGTTTCTGCAGGTGGGCGCGCTCGCGCTCAAGATACCGCTCAATACGTGGCTGATTTTCGGCGGTCTGGGCGTGCCCGCGCTCGGCGGACCTGGCTGCGCGCTGGCGAGTACGTCGATCAACTGGGCGCTGGCGCTGTGCGCGGCGGTTGCGTTCACGCGCATCGACGTGTTCGCGCCGTTCGAGATTTTCAAACACTTCTGCTGGCCGGTCTGGAAGCGCCAGGCGGAGTTGCTCAAGCTCGGCATTCCGATGGGGCTGTCGTATCTGATCGAGGTGACGTCGTACACCTTCATGGCGATCTTCATCGCGCGCCTGGGCACGACGACGCTCGCCGGGCATCAGATCGCCGGGAATATGGGCGCGGTGCTGTATATGACGCCGCTTTCGATCGGCGTGGCGACGTCGACGCTGGTGGCGCAGGCGCTCGGCGGCGGACGTCACGCCGAGGCGCGCACGCTCGCGCGGCATGGCGTGATGACGGCGGTGGCGATCGCGTGCTGCTATGGCGCGATCGTGTACGTGCTGCGCCCGCTGATTATCGGCGGCTATACGCCCGATCCGGCGGTCGCCGTGGCGGCGATGCCGCTCGTGGCGATCGTCACGGTCTATCACGTGTTCGACGCGCTGCAGATCACGACGGCCTTCGCACTGCGCGCCTACAAGGTCGCCGTGGTGCCGACGGTCATCTACGCGATTGCGCTCTGGGGCGTGGGCCTGGGCGGCGGCTATGCGCTCGGTTTCGATGTGTTCGGCACCCTGCCCGCCTGGGCAACCGGTGCGCGCGGTTTCTGGATCGCCAATGCGGCGAGTCTGGTGATCGCGGGTGCGGGTCTGGTGGTGTATCTGTCGCGCGTGAGTACGCGCTATCTGCGGGCCGAGGTTTGACGTTTGAAGCCGAAGGCGCGCGGTGAGCGCGCCTTCGGTGTCATCGATTCATGCTGGCTTGGCTGTTAGTTGCGATATCGACTAGCCAGCGTTGCGCGCCGCCTCCACCGTCTGCGCCGCATGATACGAAGAGCGCACGAGCGGCCCGGCCACCACTTCGCGAAATCCCATTTGCAATCCCGCCTCGCGCAGCGCCGCGAACTCGCCCGGAGGCAGATAACGCCGCACCGGCAAGTGAAACCGCGACGGCGCGAGATACTGCCCGATCGTCAGCACCTCGACGTCGTGCGCGCGTAAATCACGCATCGTCGCCAATAATTGCGCGTCGGTTTCGCCCAGCCCGACCATCAGCCCGGATTTCGTCACGAGCGCCGCATTGGCCGCCTTCGCACGCGCAAGCAAGGCCAGCGAGCCAAGATAATCCGCGCCCGGCCGCGCCGCGCGATACAGCGACGGCACGGTCTCGACGTTGTGGTTGAACACATCGGGCCAGGCCACGGACAGCGCATCCAGCGCGCGATCGATACGCCCGCGAAAATCCGGCGTCAAAATCTCCACGCCGATCCCCGGCACGCGTGCCCGCACCTGTGCGACGCACTGCGCGAAATGCCCCGCGCCGCCGTCGCGCAGATTGTCGCGATCCACCGACGTAATCACGACATGGCGCAAACCCAGCGCCGCCACCGCCGACGCCAGATGCGCGGGTTCATCGGCATCGAGCGGCGCGGGCCGCCCGTGCGCGACGTCGCAGAACGGACAGCGCCGCGTGCACAGCCCGCCCATGATCATGAACGTGGCCGTGCGCTGCGCAAAACATTCGCCGATGTTCGGGCACATCGCCTCTTCGCAGACCGAATGCAGCCGATGCTCGCGCAGCACGGCGGCCACCGCCGCGACGGTCGTGCTCATGAGCGGCCGAGCCCGCAGCCAGGACGGCTTGGGCAGCGTCTCGCCCGCCGATGCCGGCACGATCTTGACCGGAATGCGCGCAAGCTTGTCGCGGCTGCGCAGACCATGCTGACCGAGCGCGGTGTCGCCCGGCAGCGCGGCTTCCTGAGACACGACCTCGCCCATGATCAGCCTCCTGCCGCGAAAAAGGCCTTCAGCAGTCGATTGACCTCGGCGGCGGCTTCCATCTGCACCATATGCCCCTTGCCCGCGATCACCTCGACGCGCACGACTGGCGCGAGGCCCTGCGCATGCCGCGCCGGAATGATCTGATCGGTCTCGCCCCAGACCACCAGCACCTTCGGCGCGAGCGTCGACAGCCGGTCGCGGAACACCCGCCGCTGCGCGCCGCCCTCGAACGCCTGCGCCGCAATCTTGCCGAGCGCTTCCTGCACGCCTTCGAGCCGCTTGTACTTCACGAGGTCTTCCACAAGCTGACGCGTCACCAGCGCGGGATCGGCGAACAGCTTCGTCACGTGCGGCTTCAACGCATTGCGATTCGCCGCCGCAACAAAGCCCTCGATATACGCGCCGTTGATGTCGTCGCCCAGCCCCGCGCTCGCGATCAAAGCCAGCGATGCCACGCGCGCAGGCGCCTTGTCCGCGACCGCCATCGCCACCGCGCCGCCCAGCGAATGGCCCACCAGATTGGCGCGCTCGATTTGCTGCGCGTCGAGAAAAGCGATCACACTCTGCGCGAGTTCGTCGAGGGCACCGCTTTCCACCGCCTTGCCCGACTCGCCGTGTCCCGGCAGATCGAGCGCCCAGACAGTGCGGTCCGCGGCAAGATCGGCGTGATTGAACAGCCAGTTGTTGAGGTCACCGCCAAAGCCATGAATCAGCACCACGGGCGTGCCGCCGCCTTCACCGAGCTTCAACCAGCGCACCGTGCGCCCGCCAATCTGCGTCTTTTCGGGCTGCGGGCCTGAGTCCGCCTCGCCGGCTTTCGCGGGCACGAAATCACGCTGGAATTCGCTCACGGCCGAATCTATTTCGGCATCCGAAGTTTCACTATCGGCAACGACACCGAGCAGCGCGCCCACCGGCAGCGTGTCGCCTTCCTGCGCGATCTGCCGCCGCAAAATGCCTTCGAACGCGCATTCGACGCCCGACGCGATCTTGTCCGACTCGACGTCCAGCAATTCGTCGCCCTTCGTGACCGTATCGCCCGGCGACTTGAGCCAGCCGTTCACCTGGCCCTGCTCCATCGACAAGCCCCATTTGGGCATCGTGATCATGTGAATCGGCATAACGTCAACTCCTTGCGGCGCGCGCGGCTTCGGCGATCTGATCGGCCGAGGGGATATAGAGATCTTCGAGCGAGGCCGCGAACGGCACCGGCGTATGCGGCGCGGTGACCATGCGCACGGGCGCCTTGAGATCGCCAAACGCCTTGCTCGCCACCAGCGCGGCGATATCGGTGGCCATCGAGCAGCGCGGGTTCGCCTCGTCCACGACCACGATGCGGCCGGTGCGGCCGACGCTCTCCAGAATCGTGTCCTCGTCGAGCGGCGACGTCGTGCGCAGATCGATCACATCGGCTTCGATGCCGTCTTTCGCGAGCTTCTGCGCGGCGTCGAGCGCGTAATGCACCATGCGCCCGTAGGTGACGATCGTGACGTCGTCGCCATCGCGCAAGATATTGGCCTCGCCGAAAGGAATCGAATACGACTCTTCGGGCACATCGCCTTCCATCGTGTAGAGCAGTTTGTGCTCGCAGAAGATCACCGGATCGTTGTCGCGGATCGCCGCGATCATCAGCCCTTTCGCGTCATAAGGCGTAGCCGGGCACACGACCTTGAGCCCCGGAATATGCGTGAAAAGCGAAGTCAGCATCTGCGAGTGCTGGGCCGCCGCGCGCAAACCCGCACCGTACATCGTGCGGATCACCACCGGTGTCACCGCCTTGCCGCCGAACATATAGCGAAACTTCGCGGCCTGATTGAAGATCTGATCGAAGCACACGCCCATGAAGTCGATGAACATCAGCTCCGCCACCGGGCGCATGCCGCACGCCGCCGCGCCCACCGCCGCGCCGATAAAACCGCCTTCCGAAAGCGGCGTATCGAGCACTCGGCCCGGGAATTTGCCGTAAAGCCCTTTGGTCACGCCCAGCACGCCGCCCCACGCATCCTGCTCGCCGGGCGCGCCCGCGCCGCCCGCGTTGTCTTCGCCCATCACGATCACGCTGTCGTCGCGCGACATTTCTTGTGCAAGCGCCTCGTTGATCGCTTGCGAATAGGTGATTTTCCGTGCCATTTTCGTCTCCTTGATCGGGAATCCTGATGATTGACCTGCAATGCGTTCAGGGATACGACACGTACACGTCCGTGAGCAACGCTTCGGGCGCGGGCAACGGCGCGGCCTTCGCTTTGGCCACGGCGTCGTCGATCAGCGCCTTGACTTCGGCGTCCACCTTGCGCAGATCGTCGGTATTGGCCAGCTCTGCGCGCACCACGCGCTCTTCGAAGCGCTTCAGGCAATCCTTTTCTTCGCGCAGCTTCTGCACTTCGCCAGGCGCGCGATAGGTCTGCGCATCGCCTTCGAAATGGCCGAAATAGCGCGACAGTTTCATCTCCACCAGCGTCGGGCCGCCGCCGTTACGCGCCCGGGCAATCGCTTCGCCCAGCGCTTCGTGCACGGCGAAAAAATCGAAACCGTCGACGATCACGCCCGGCATGCCGAAGCCGTTGGCGCGATCGGCGATGTTATCGGCGGCGACCGACCACGTGGATGACGTCGCTTCCGCGTAGCCGTTGTTTTCGGCCACGAAAATCACCGGCAGACGCCAGACCGAAGCCAGATTCATCGATTCGAAAATCACGCCTTGATTCGAGGCGCCATCGCCGAAAAAGCACACGCCCACGCCGCCGGTTTTCTGCTGCTTCGCCGCGAGCGCCGCACCGCAGGTGAGCGGGCCGCCCGCGCCCACGATGCCGTTCGCGCCCAGCATGCCCTTGGCCAGATCGGCGATGTGCATCGAGCCACCTTTACCGCGGCACGAACCGGTCGCGCGGCCGTAAATCTCGGCCATCATCTCGCGCACATCCACCCCCTTGGCGATGCAATGGCCGTGGCCGCGGTGCGTGGTGGCCACGTAATCTCGATCGTTCAAATGGCTCATGACGCCGACCGCCGACGCCTCCTCGCCCGCATAGAGGTGCACGAAGCCGGGAATCTCGCCGGTCGCGAACTCGACGTGCAAACGCTCCTCGAATTCGCGGATCGTGCGCATCGAGCGATAGGCGTTCAGCAACTGCTCCTTGTTCAACTGGCCTGACATGGTTGTCTCCTGTCGATAAGACACGGTGTTTGCCTGCAGCACTGCAACCGGCGGCGCGCGCCTGGGAAAGCGAAGCCGCCGGAATCGCTGTTGCCTCCTTTTTCGTTGAGGTTTGGTTTCGAATGAATCAGTCGCGCCCGATGACCTCGCGCATCAACTGGTGTGAGGCCGCGTAGCGCAGCGTGCGGGCGACATCGACGGTCAACGGGCCTTGCCAGTCGAGCGAAACTTCGTAGCGATCGCCGCGCGACGGTTCGATCTCGCGCTCGCCATCGAAGGCCAGCGTGCCGTGGCCCGCGTCGAGCGGCAGCGCCATGCCGACTTCAAGGCGCTGACAGGTACGCAGCGTCACGCGCTCGATGCGGCCCGGCGCGATGGGCGCGATCAGCGGCAAGCCTGCTTCGTTGTGTTCCCGCGGATGAACGAAGGTCATGTGCAAGCCATGCGCGGCGTCGCGCGCGACGGGCGCCCACGCGCCGCCAATCGACGCCAGCCCGATACCGTCCGGCGGCGCGAAAGCCAGAAATAACGATTCGATATCCGAACTATCCGAGATGGCACGCGCCCCGATAAACGGCTGGCGCGATACGCAGATATCGACCAGCGCGATTTCCTCGTGGCCGCGACTGGGCCCTTCCACGCAGCGCGCCACGAGCCGCTTGTTGCGCACCAGCGCGGCTTCGGCAGGCACGGCGCCCGTGGCCACCAGCGCGCCCGCCATGCCGGCGACGGTGGCTTCGCGCAGTTCGGGAAACACGTTGTTGGTGCCGGTGGACAGCGCGATGAGCGACGTCGTGCCGCAATGCGCCGCGACCGCGCGATGGGTGCCATCGCCGCCCAATACGGCGATCAGCGCGACCTGCTCGCGAACCATATGCGCGACGCCCGCGTGTGTATCGGCGACGCTATCGCTCGTCGGCAGATCGATGAACTCGACGGCAGGCCAGCGCTCGTGCGCGGCCACGGCCGCATGGGTTTCGATCGCGCGCAGCACCAGCGCCGCCACGCCGGTGCGGTCGCGCAGCGTCAGCACACGATCGACGCCCAGTGCGCCGAGGCCGGCCAGCAGGCGCACGACCATATTGGCTTTTTCCGCCGTCGGGAATACGGAAGCATGCGTGGTGAGGCGGCGGATATCGCGACCCGATGCCGGGTTCGCGATCACGCCTACGGTCACGGGCGTTGTCACGGGCGTTGTCTCCTGCCCACGCATCGCGAGGCGTGCGTGGACGTGTTGTGATGGCTACGCTCGACGCTAATAGCGGCGTGAGCGCGCCTTTGATGGCAACACTCTCTGCAAGCGTTATGCCAATCGCGCTAAAAACGATGGCGATGGCGCTCGAACGCTTGAGTCGCGGGCGTTTGCGGCAGCCGCAGCGGTGCCGCGACAACGGTCCGAAAAGTCACGCGAACGTCTCAAACGACGCACCGACGACGGTCGCTTCCCGCCGCCCTCGCCTCGCCATCAAACGCCATCCGTGCCAAAGCCTTGCCACAAGGGCGTCACACGCTTTGACGCGGCGTCTCAACATCGTCTCGATGCCCGTTGAGACGATCGTCTCAGGCGTCTCGCTTGCTGCGCTGCGGTGTGATCGCGCGCGTCGAATGTGCTACAAAAGGTCGCGCCGCCCGCTCGCAGCGCTCCTCTGGATCGGCTGAAATCGACTGGAATCGCCCATGCCCTACGCTCTAGCGCCCACCCGGCACGCCGAACGCGTGCGCGGCGCCGTCGAAGGCCGGCTGCCTGCGCCGTCCGACTCGCCGCGCCTCGTGTCGTCGTGGCAGCGCTCGTTCGAGCGCTATCAGCTCGATCCCGGCTCGGTGATCGGCCCGCGCGTGCTGAGCACCGCCGAGTTGCGCGAAATCCGCGATCGCGAGGAAGCGTTTCTGCGCGCCTCGGGCCAATGCCTCACGCGCTTGCACGAAACCGTGCGCGACGCCGATTACTGCGTGATGCTGACCGACGCGCACGGCGTCACCATCGATTCGCGCATCGACCGCGAGCGGCGCAACGATTTCAAGCACGCGGGCCTTTACGTCGGCTCGTGCTGGTCGGAAAGCGAGGAAGGCACCTGCGGCATCGCCAGCGTGCTCACCGATCTCGCACCGATCACGGTGCACAAGACCGATCACTTTCGCGCCGCGTTCACGACGCTCACCTGCAGCGCCGCGCCGATCTTCGCGCCGGGCGGCGAGCTGATCGGCGTGCTCGATGCGTCCGCCGTGCAGTCGCCCGACAACCGCGACAGCCAGCGCATCGTCAATCAATTGGTGCGCCAGAGCGCCACGCTGATCGAAGACGGCTACTTCCTGCATCGCACCTCGGCGTGCTGGATTCTGTTCGGGCATCAGAACCGCAATTACGTCGAGGCGCAGCCCGAACTGCTGATCGCCTTCGACGAAAACGGCAACGTGGTGGCGGCGAACCGGCGCGCACGCGAAAGCATCGCTGGGCTCGATGCGCCGCGCCATATCGACGAGATTTTCGATTCCTCGCATGTGCAGTTGCGCGATATCGGCCGGATCGAAGCGATTGCGGCGCTGCGCCTGCGCGCGAGCGGCGCGATGCTTTACGCGCGCATTCGCGCGCCGCTTGCGCGTACCGGACGCAGCGCCGCGCCGGATCTGCATGGCGCGACGCCGCTGCGCGATGCGCGCGCCACGCCCGGCGACGAGGCGCACGAACGTAGCGCGCTCGGCCCGTTTCTGCGTAGCGCCGATGCGCGTGTCGCGGAAAACGCCCGTATCGCCCAGCGCGTGGCGGGCAAGCGCCTGCCGGTGCTGCTGCTCGGCGAAACGGGCGCGGGCAAGGAAGTGTTTGCGCGCGCGATCCACGACTCGGGGCCGCGCCGCAACCGGCCGTTCGTGGCGGTGAATTGCGGCGCGCTGCCTGAAGCGCTGATCGAGAGCGAACTGTTCGGCTATGCGCCGGGCGCGTTCACGGGCGCGCGACGCCACGGCGCACGCGGCAAGATCGCGATGGCCGATGGCGGCACGCTGTTTCTCGACGAAATCGGCGATATGCCGCTCGTGTTGCAGACGCGGCTGCTGCGCGTGCTCGCGGAAGGCGAAGTGCTGCCGCTGGGCGGCGAAGCGCCCACGCGCGTCGAACTCGATGTGATCTGCGCGACGCACCGCGATCTCGCGCAGATGGCGGCCGCCGGCAGCTTCCGCGACGATCTCTACTACCGCCTGTGCGGCGCGGTTCTCACGCTGCCGCCGCTGCGCGAGCGGCGCGATATCGACACCTTGATCGACACGGTGTTTGCCGAGGAAGCGCAGGCGGCCGGACGCCCGCTCGCGCTCGACACGACGCTAGCCGCGCGTCTTGCGGCCTACGCGTGGCCCGGCAATCTGCGCCAGTTGCGCAATGCAATGCGCTACGCATGCGCGGTGTGCGACACGGTGCGCGTGGAAGCGCGTCACTTGAGCGCCGATCTCGCGGCGCAATTGCCGCCGGGCAGCGCGGCCAGCACAACGGGAACGCGTCAAAACGCCTCGGACGCCTCGAACGCTTTGCGCGATGCGAACGCCAGCGAAACCGAAGCCGATGAACGCGCACGCATCCTCGCCACGCTCACCGCGCATCGCTGGCGCCCGAACGCGGCGGCAGCGGCGCTCGGCATCTCGCGTGCAACGCTTTATCGGCGGATTGCGAAGCTTGGGATCGTCGGGCCGCATCGGGCCTGAGAATACGCACCATGCTGGCGCGCGCCGCCTCGATCGCGCCGCCAGATTGCACAGAAGTATTAAATATTGTGCGGTGCGATTGTCTTGCCACGAAAGCGTGGGTATAAATCGACCGCTTCCCGTCCACGGATACGTCAACTGTCCTATTCTTGTAGCGCAGCACCAGACTGGATGCGTCGTCCGTTCCCGGCTAACTGAAATGCCCTCAATGGAGTGATTGCCATGCTCAAGAAGTTGCTGATGCTGTTTCTCGCCATCGGATTTTCGCTGTCCGCCGCGCTTGCCGCTGCCGTCGAAGTCAATAGCGCCGACCAGACCGCGCTCGAATCGGTCAAGGGCATCGGCCCGGCGCACGCCAAGGCGATCCTCGACGAACGCAGCAAGAACGGGCCGTTCAAGGACGCCGACGATCTCGTGAACCGCGTCAAGGGCATCGGTCCCAAGTCGGTGCAGAACCTCGAAGCGGCCGGTCTGACGATCAATGGTTCGTCGGCGCCGCCGGCGGGCAAACCGGCTGCATCGGCCAAGAGCAGCAAGGGCACGGCAGCAGCGACGACAGGCACCGCGCCGAACCCGGCGACCACCGCGGCTCAAGGCACGCCGGCACCCGCTGCCACGACCGCACCGCAAGCCGCTTCGGACGCCAAGGCCAGCAAGTCCAAGCGCAAGAGCAAGAAGGACGCCGCCGCAAGCGCCGCCGATGCAGGCACCGCCGCCTCCGCGCCGGGCGCGGCTTCGGACACGACGGCGAAGAAAGGCAAGAAGGCCAAGAAGAGCAAGGCGGCGTCGGCTGCCGCCGCCTCAGGTGCGTAAGACAAGCCAATGAAGCGCGCTTGAAACTCGCGCGCCAATCCGGCGTCTACGTTTCCAGCTTTAATTTCCGGCGCGCCCGTTGCGCGCCGCCCCACTCAACGGCCGCGGCCCCCGCCACGGCCATTATTCAGAGAGATCGTCATGAGCCTGCTTGATACCCTCGGTTCCCTGCTTGGTTCGTCGCAACAGCAACAAGGCGGCGGCCAGGCCCAACTCCTCGCGCTTGCGATGGAATTCGTCAACAACCAGCCGGGCGGCCTGAACGGCCTGATCCAGAAGTTCCAGCAAGGCGGCCTCGGCGACGTCGTGCAATCGTGGGTCGGCAACGGCGAGAACCAGCAGGTTTCCGGCGATCAACTGCACAACGTACTGGGCTCGGATGTGGTTTCGGGTCTCGCGCAGAAGGTTGGCATGGAGCCGAGCCAGGTGAGCGGCCTGCTCGCCCAGGTGCTGCCGCACATCGTCAATGCCGGCACGCCCAATGGCGAAGTCCCGCAAGGCGGTCTGATCAATTCGGAAAGCGTGCTGGGCACGCTCGGCGGTCTGGCCTCGCTGTTTGGCGGTAACAAGCAAGCCTAAACAACTGCCGCGACCATGAAAAAGGGCTCCCCGATTGGGGAGCCCTTTGCGTTTGCAGCGGCGCGAGCCTCCCGGCCCGCACCATCGCGGCGTGTTAGTGCACGACGCGCTCGAACACCAGCTTGCCGTCCTGCACATCGACGGGAATCACGTCCTTCGGCCCGAACTTGCCCGCGAGGATCAGCTTGGCGACCGGATTCTCGATCTCCTGCTGGATCGCGCGCTTGAGCGGCCGCGCGCCGAACAGCGGGTCGTAGCCGACATCGGCGATCTTGCCGAGCGCTTCGTCCGACACCACCAGCTCCATGTCGAGCTTCTCCAGACGCTCGCGCAGACGCTGCAACTGGATCTTCGCGATCGACTCGATGTTCGCCTTGCCGAGCGCATGGAACACGACGACTTCGTCGATCCGGTTGAGGAATTCAGGGCGGAACTGCAGCTTCACTTCGTTCCACACCGCTTCCTTGACGGCTTCCTGCGGCTCGCCCGCCATCGACTGGATCAGATGCGAACCGAGGTTCGAGGTCATCACGATCACCGTGTTCTTGAAGTCGACGGTGCGGCCCTGGCCATCGGTCATACGGCCGTCGTCGAGCACCTGCAGCAGCACGTTGAAGACGTCCGGGTGGGCCTTTTCGACTTCGTCGAGCAGGATCACGCTATACGGCTTGCGGCGCACCGCTTCGGTCAGATAACCGCCTTCCTCGTAACCGACATAGCCCGGCGGCGCGCCGATCAGACGCGCGACGCTGTGCTTCTCCATGAACTCGCTCATGTCGATGCGGATGAGATGATCCTCCGAATCGAACAGGAAACCCGCGAGCGCCTTGCACAGCTCGGTCTTGCCCACGCCCGTCGGCCCGAGGAACAGGAACGAGCCATACGGCCTGTTCGGGTCCGCGAGACCGGCGCGCGAGCGGCGGATCGCATCGGCCACGGCGGTGATCGCCTCGTCCTGGCCGACCACGCGCTCGTGCAGCTTGTCTTCGATCAGCAGCAGCTTTTCGCGCTCGCCCTGCATCATGCGCGAGACCGGAATGCCGGTCGAACGCGACACGACTTCGGCGATTTCCTCGGCGCCCACCTGCGTGCGCAGCAGACGATGACGCGTCGGATTGCTCTGCTCGCTGGCCTCGGCCTGCGCGACCTGCCTGAGTTGCGCTTCGAGTTGCGGCAGCTTGCCGTACTGCAGTTCCGCGACCTTTTCGAGCTTGCCGTCACGCTGGAATTTCGTGATCTCGGCGCGCACGCGGTCGATGTCTTCCTTGATCTGCGCGCTGCCCTGCACGGCCGCTTTTTCCGCGGTCCAGATCTCTTCGAGATCCTTATATTCGAGGCTCAGGCGATCGATTTCTTCCTCGATCAGTTGCAGACGCTTCTGCGACGCTTCGTCCTTTTCCTTCTTGACGGCTTCGCGCTCGATCTTCAACTGGATGAGACGACGGTCGAGCTTGTCCATCTCTTCAGGCTTCGAATCGATTTCCATCTTGATCTTCGAAGCGGCTTCGTCAATCAGGTCGATGGCCTTGTCCGGCAGAAAACGGTCCGTGATATAGCGATGCGACAGTTCCGCCGCCGCGACGATCGCCGGATCGGTAATTTCGACGCCGTGGTGCAGTTCGTACTTCTCCTGCAGACCGCGCAGGATCGCGATGGTCGCCTCCACCGACGGTTCATCGACGAGCACCTTCTGGAAGCGGCGCTCCAGCGCGGCATCCTTTTCGATGTACTTGCGATATTCGTCGAGCGTGGTCGCGCCGATGCAGTGCAGCTCGCCGCGCGACAGCGCCGGCTTGAGCATGTTGCCCGCATCCATCGCGCCTTCGGCCTTGCCCGCGCCCACCATCGTGTGGATTTCGTCGATAAAGACGATGGTCTGGCCTTCGTCCTTGGCAATATCGCTGAGCACCGACTTCAGACGCTCTTCGAATTCGCCGCGATACTTCGCGCCCGCGAGCAGCGCCGCCATGTCGAGCGACAGCACGCGCTTGCCCTTGAGCGTTTCCGGCACTTCGCCGTTGACGATGCGCTGCGCGAGACCTTCGACGATGGCCGTCTTGCCCACGCCCGGCTCGCCGATCAGCACCGGGTTGTTCTTGGTGCGGCGCTGGAGGATCTGGATCGAGCGGCGGATTTCGTCGTCGCGGCCGATCACGGGATCGAGCTTGCCGGCGCGCGCGCGCTCGGTCAGATCGACGGTGTACTTCTTGAGCGCTTCGCGCTGGCTTTCGGCGTCCTGGCTGTGCACCTGCGCACCGCCGCGCACGGCCACAATCGCCGATTCGAGCGCCTTGCGCGTCAAGCCGTTCTTGCGCGCGATCTGGCCGGCATCGCCTTTATCGTCGGCGACCGCCAGCAGGAACATCTCGCTGGCGATGTAGGTGTCGTTGAGCTTCTGCGCTTCCTTGTCGGCCTGATTGAGCAGGCCCGTGAGTTCGCGCCCGACCTGCACGTTGCCGTCGGTGCCCTGCACCTGCGGCAGACGGTTGATGGCGTCGTTCAGCGCGTTCTGCAGCGCCTGAACCTGCACGCCGGCGCGCGACATCAGCGAGCGCGCGGAACCGTCCTGTTGCGCGACGAGCGCCGCCAGCAGGTGAACCGGTTCGATGTATTGATTATCGTGGCCGACGGCGAGACTTTGGGCGTCGGCGAGTGCTTCCTGAAACTTGGTGGTGAGTTTGTCGATTCTCATTTAAAGCGAGACCTCCAGTATTCTTGACTGTCACCAAATCTAAGGGGTCCTGCGCCATTTTCAAGCGCCGATCACGTCATTTTTTCCGATTTTTACGACAAGCGTCGGTCGGCCGCCAGCCGTGGCGGCGTTGCCCGGCAAAGCTGGAGCAAGTCTGGCGGAAAAAACGGGATGTGGGTGCGTCAATGCTCGCGCGTGGGCGCGCCGCGCGCAACGCCTGTGGCGGCATTCGGCACGAATTCGATGGGCGCGAGCCCGAGCAGGCCGGTCAGTTCATTGGCCGGCTGCGCAAGTTCGCCGATGGTGTGCCGGTCGAGTTCGGCGAGGAAGGCGTCACGCGCGGCCGCCAGCGCATGCTTGAGGCGGCATTGCGGCTCTATGACGCACTGCCGGCGATCGCCGCGCTCGTCGGGAAAGCAGCCGACCAGCGCGAAGTCGTTTTCGGTCTTGCGCACCACCGCGCCGATGCTCAGCGCGCGCGAGTCCGGCGCGAGCCGCAAGCCGCCGTTGCGGCCGCGCACGGTATCGACCCAGCCCAGCTCGCCCAGCCGCTGCACCACCTTCATCAGATGGTTCTTGGAGATGCCGTAGGCGTCCGAGATTTCCTGAATCGTCGCCAGGCCGTCGCGGCGCAGCGCGAGGTACAGCATCACGCGCAGCGAGTAATCGGTGTAATCGGTCAGTCTCATGGCGACAGGGTTCGAACAGGCGTGCTAAAGAGGAATCCGTACATTAACATGCAAGCGGCATGCACGTTTTAGGTTGGCCGGGTATGATGGGCAGCTGATTCAGGCCCGTTCCATCATGATGCAACCCGACGCCAGCGCCCGCGCGCGCCACATCGAACCCACCGAAGACAACATCCGCGAACTGGTCTACGCGTTCTACGACCGCGTGCGCGCGGACGCCCTGCTCGGCCCGGTCTTCGACGGCGCGCTGGCTGGCCGCTGGGACGAACATCTGCCGAAGATGTGCCGTTTCTGGTCGAGTCTCGTACTGGGCAGCAAATCGTATCGCGGCAATGTGCAACAGGCGCACGAGCCCGTGCCGGGGATCGAGCCGAAGCATTTCAGCCACTGGCTCTATCTATTTCTCGATACCGTGCAGGCGCATTACGAGCCGGCCGCCGCCGTGCGCTTTATGGAGCCGGCGCTACGGATCGCACAGAGCCTGCAGTTGAGCCGCTTCGGCTGGGATTTTCAGATTCCGCCCGAGCAACAGGCAATCCTCGACGCGATCGCGCCGCGTCGCCATCCCGCAGGCCATGGCCACGATCTCCCCGAACGTCCGGCTGGCGAGCCGTTTCCGGCCAAAATCATCGGCCGCTCGATGGATCACGACGAAGTGGCTTGAGCTTGACGACCCGCCCATGGGTCGTGTCCTGGCAGTTCTGGCTGTTAGTTGCGTTAGACGCCAGCCAATCCGCCCCCGTTTTATGCGCATAAGGTCGCTCACCTGAGCGCCTCGCCCCATCTTCTTCCCGCCGCATTCGAACTCGTTCTACAGAATCCCGTTAAGCGGATTCGTAAAATTTGTTCATCGCTCGTTGGGCTGCGCGGCGCGAAGACCTGTTCCTCGCCACGCGCCGCTGCCATGCCTGGCCTGGCCGCTCCTGCCCGCGTTCCTTTGTTTCTAACCGCGAGAATCCGACGTGATGGACTTACGCTCACTCCTCGCGCGCGGGCAAGACATTTCCGCGGCAGTTGATCTGCCGCTCAAACGCAAGACGCTCAGCGGCGTTGCCGCACTGGTCGCCCTGTGGATCGGCACGACCGCCGCGCCTGGCGCGCACGCTGCCGCTTCGACGGCGTTCAGCCAGGGTTCGGCCTTCACCCGCGCCCCGTTTGCGAACGAAATGACTTTGCCGGGCGCGCAGCCCACGACTTCATTCGATGCCATCTGGCCGTCCCTGCGTGACGTCGATGGCGTCTTTGCCCAACCGTATGCGTTGAGTGCCAGTAACGGCGCCGATGACGACGCCGCGCCCTTCGGCCTGAAACCGCCAGCAGCCGAGCGGGACGAGCGTGCGAGCGCTACCGTGTGCTCGCGCCTCGCCTCGATGTGTCTGCCTGTCGAGGAAACGGCATCGGCCAACGACTCCAGCGAGTCGAACGCACGCCAGTGGTTCGGCCATGTGATCGAACTGGTGAGCGGCGACGCCACGGCTTTCGGCTCGCCTGCGAACCTGACCCAGGCCGCCGCCGGCCCGATCGACACGACTTTGCGCGACTCGCTCGCCCAGGCCGGTTTGCCCGCCAGCATCGCCGCGCAGATCGACACCCTCTTTGCGGGTCATGTCGATCTCGACGCTCCGGCCCAGCCCGGCGACACGTATCGCGTCATGCTGGACAGCGCCGATAACCCGCAGGCGCCGCGCGTGGCGTCGATCTCGTTGCGCCTGCATGGCGAGACCTACGACGCGCTGTGGTTCACGGCGCCCGGCGCCTCGCGCGGTGCGTACTACACGCTCGACGGTGCGTTGCTGACCGGCAAGCCGTTCGCGATGCCGCTGGACTACCGGCGCGTGAGTTCGCCGTTTGGCATGCGTACGCATCCGGTTTATGGCGAGCCGCGTTTTCATGAAGGCGTCGATCTGACCGCGCCCGTGGGCACGCCGATCTATGCCGCGGCTTCGGGGACGCTGGCGCTGGCTGCGCGCGGGCATGGTTACGGCAAGCTGGTCGTGCTGCGTCACGACGACGGTTATTCGACCCGCTACGCGCATCTGGCTTCCTGGGCGGCGGGTCTGCGCTTCGGCCAGCGCGTCGAGCAGGGTCAGGTGATCGGCTATGTCGGCCGCACCGGCACGACGACCGGGCCGCATCTGCATTTCGAAGTGCGCCGCAACGACCAGCCGGTCGATCCGCTGACGCTGACTTCGCACGATTTCGTCGCCCCGCTCAGCGGAGCCGCGCGCATGGCTTTCGATGCAAGTGTCGAAGCGGCGCGTACGCAGATGGCCGCGTTGCCGCAACCGGCGGTGCGGATGGCATCGGTGATGGGTGTGCGCCGGATCGGTTGATCGCTGCCATTGCATGCGCACGTAGAATCCGTCATTTCAACCGACGGCTTCTATCGCTGGAATACGCGAAATCACCCTTCCCCAGCCGCATTCCCCGACTTCACGCCCCAGCGCGCGAGCGCCGCGTCGTCGCTGACACGCGCATCGACCCAACGCGCGCCGTGTTCGGTTTCTTCCTTCTTCCAGAACGGCGCCTCGGTCTTGAGGTAGTCCATCACGAATTCGCAGGACGCAAACGCATCGCCGCGATGCTTCGACGTGGTCGCCACCAGCACGATCTGGTCGAGCGGCGCGAGCTTGCCGACCCGATGCACGATCAGCACGTCGATGCCGGGCCAGCGTTCGCGCGCCTGCACGACGATCGCTTCGAGCGCCTTTTCCGTCATGCCCGGATAGTGCTCGAGCTCCATGCCCGCGACGCTGCTGCCGTCGTTGAGATCGCGCACGGTGCCGACAAAGCACGCCACCGCGCCAATCGACGGATCATGCGCGCGTAGCTGCGCGACTTCGGTACTCAGGTCGAAATCTTCGGTCTGGACGCGTACAGGCATAGTCTCGTTCCTCTGCTTGCTTCTGTGCGCGGGCTCAGCCGCCCGTGACCGGCGGGAAGAACGCCACTTCGCAGCCTTCGGTGATGCGGGTGGTCGGCTCGGTCATCACGTGGTTGCAGGCCATGCGCAGCGCGCGGCCTTCCGCCAGCGTTTCCGCCCAGACGCCGCCGCGTGCGCGCAGCCAGCCGCGCACGTCGCCGACCGTGGCGATACCGTCGGGCACGTCAGCCGTTTCATCGGCGACGCCCAGTGCTTCACGCACGCTCGCAAAAAACTTCAGTTCAATCTTCATCGGATAAGGCCGGCTTCGCTTAGTACAGGAGTTCGGTAAAGGGGATGAACCGCACGGTCTCGCCCGCGCTGATCGCGTGATTGGGCGGATTGTCGATGATGCCGTCGCCCCAGACCGTCGAGGTCAGCACCGCCGAACTCTGGTTTGAGAACAGATCGAGGCCGCCCGCCGGGTTCACGCGCGCGCGCAGGAACTCATTACGGCGATCGGCCTTGTGCTGGCTGAAATCGGCGCGCAGCGAGAGCGCGCGCGGGCTCACATGCGCCACGCCCGCCAGACGCAGCAGGAACGGCCGCACGAACAGCAGGAAGGTAACGAAGCTCGAAACCGGATTGCCCGGCAGGCCGATGAAAAACGCTTCGCCCGATCCTGGCGATCCTTCCGGACGGCGGACCGCGCCAAACGCCAGCGGCTTGCCCGGCTTCATGGCGATCTGCCACATGTCGATGCGGCCTTCGGCTTCCACGGCCGGCTTCACGTGATCTTCCTCGCCCACCGATACACCGCCGGAGGTCAGGATCAGATCGTGGGTTGCGGCCGCGTCGCGCAGCGTTTCGCGCGTGACGTCGAGCCGGTCGGGCACGATGCCGTAATCCGTCACTTCGCAGCCGAGGTTACGCAGCAGCCCCGTCAGCGTGAAACGATTCGAGTTGTAGATTGCGCCGGGCTTGAGCGGCTCGCCGGGCATCGTCAGTTCGTCGCCGGTGAAGAACACCGCCACTTTGACGCGGCGCGTGACCGTGAGCGTCGCGCAACCGACCGAAGCCGCCAGCCCGAGGGCCGCCGGGCTCAAGCGCGTGCCCACCGGCAGGATCACCGAATCCTTCTTGATATCCGCGCCCTGTGCGGTGATCCACTCGCCCGCTTTGGGGTTATGGAGGATCGTCACTTCGCCGTCGGCGCTTTCGGTCTGTTCCTGCATCACCACGGCATCGGCGCCCGGCGGCACTGAGGCGCCCGTGAAAATGCGCGCCGCGGTACCCGCCGCCAGCGGCTGCGGGGCGTGTCCGGCGGGAATACGCTGCGAAACCGGCAAACGGCGGCTACCCTGCGCGAGATCGGCCACCCGCACCGCGTAACCGTCCATCGCGCTCGTGTTCATGGGCGGCACATCGAGCGACGAAACGACTTCGGCCACCAGCACGCGGTTGAGCGCATCGAAAGTCGAGAGCGTTTCGGTCTGGGCCAGCGGTTGGGCGGCGGCGAGCAAGGTCGCGAGTGCGTCGGCGGTCGAAATCATCGGCGCGCGCGGAGCCGGTGCGGCGGAGGAAGTATTGGGCGTGGACATGTGCGGGGAGGATGTGGCCGGGCGCACGGCGGTATGAGGTGCTTGAGCGCGGGCGCCATCGGCAGTGATGATCTGCCGATATTGTAGCGGCGGGGGCGCAGCGTTGCCCCCTCTCCCCAACCCTCTCCCAAAGGGAGAGGGAGGCCGTGCTCCCCTCTCCTGGGGGAGAGGGGCCGGGGGAGAGGGCTGATTAGCGCGTGCTTACAGACCCGTATGGCCCGCAATAAACTGCTTCACGCGCTGAGCATCAGCCGGCATGACTTCGAAGCGCTGCGGCAGCGCCTCCAGACCGTCGAACGCCGCCGGACGCTCCGGCTCGCATTCCAGCGCTTCGCGAATCGTCTCGCCGAACTTCACCGGCTGAGCCGTTTCCAGCACGATCATCGGCACGCCAGGTTGCAGATGCTCGCGCGCCACCTTCACGCCATCGGCGGTGTGGGTGTCGATCATCGTCTTGTAGCGCGTATGCACGTCGCGGATCGTCGCGATACGGTCGTCGTGGCTGCTACGACCCGACACGAAGCCGAATTGCTGCACGCGCACAAAGTCGCCGCTCGCAGCCAGATCGAAACCGCCCTTTTCTTCCACGTCGCGGAACAACTGCGTCACGCGCGCCGGATCGCGGCCCAGCAGGTCGTACACGAAGCGCTCGAAATTCGAGGCCTTCGAGATGTCCATGCTCGGGCTGGTCGTGTGATACGTCTCCGCCGAGGCGCGCACACGGTAGATACCCGTGCGGAAGAACTCGTCGAGCACGTCGTTTTCGTTGGTGGCCACCACGAGCTTTTCGATCGGCAGACCCATCATGCGCGCGATATGGCCCGCACACACATTGCCGAAGTTGCCCGACGGCACCGTGAACGACACGCGCTCGTCGTTGCTCTTCGTCGCCGCGAAATAGCCGGCGAAGTAGTACACGACCTGCGCGACGACACGCGCCCAGTTGATCGAGTTGACCGTGCCGATCTTCTGCTGCGCCTTGTAGGCGTGATCGTTCGAAACCGCCTTGACGATGTCCTGGCAGTCGTCGAACACGCCTTCCACCGCCAGGTTGAAGATGTTCGGGTCCTGCAGGCTGAACATCTGCGCCGTCTGGAACGCGCTCATCTTCTTGTGCGGCGAGAGCATGAACACGCGCACGCCCTTCTTGCCGCGCATCGCGTATTCGGCGGCGCTGCCGGTGTCACCCGAAGTCGCGCCCAGAATGTTCAGTTGCTGGCCAGCCTTGGCAAGCGCGTACTCGAACAGATTGCCGAGCAGCTGCATCGCCATGTCCTTGAACGCCAGCGTCGGGCCGTTCGACAGTTCGAGCAGCGAGAGCGTCGCGCCGCTTTCTTCGCCGAGCGTGGTCAGCGGCGTGATCTTGCTCGCGTCTTCGCCGTGACGCACGTTGCAGTACGTCTGCGCCGTATAGGTGCGGCGCGTGATGTCGCGCAGGTCGTCGGCGGGAATGTCGCCAGCGAACTTCGAGAGGATCTCGAACGCGAGATCGGCGTACGACAGACCGCGCCAGCGCGCGAGTTCGTCCGCGCCGATCTGCGGATAGTCGGCCGGCAGATAGAGGCCGCCGTCGCGTGCGAGGCCGCCCAGCAGGATGTCCGAAAACGAATGATGCTCGCCGGCGCCCGCGCCGCGCGTAGATACGTAATTCATTGCCTTTGCCTTACCTTCGTCTTTCGACGCCTGATTAGTTCAGTCCTTCCATGCGCAGCTTCGTCACCGACGACTTCACCGTCGCCAGTTTTTCGATCTGCGCGATCGCCGCGCTCACGTTCTTTTCGATCGTTTCGTGCGTGATCAGGATGATGTCGGTCTCGGCCTTGCCTTGCGCATCGACGTCTTCCGATTCCTTCTGCAGCAGCGCATCGATCGAGATGCCGCTATCCGCGAGGATGCGCGTGATGTCGGCCATCACGCCGGTCTGGTCGGCCACGCGCAGGCGCAGGTAGTAACCGCTCGTGACTTCGTCGATCGGCAGGATCGGCGTGTTCGAGAGGCTGTCCGGCTGGAACGCCAGATGCGGCACGCGATGTTCCGGATCGGCCGTATGCAGACGCGTCACGTCGACGAGATCGGCCACCACTGCCGAAGCCGTCGGCTCCGCACCCGCGCCCTTGCCGTAATACAGCGTCGTGCCCACGGCGTCGCCATGCACCACGACCGCGTTCATCGCGCCTTCCACGTTGGCGAGCAGACGCTTCGCGGGAATCAGCGTCGGATGCGTGCGCAGCTCGATGCCCTTCTCCGTGCGGCGCGCGATACCGAGCAGCTTGATGCGGTAGCCCAGTTCCTCGGCGTACTTGATGTCGATGGCGTCGAGCTTGCTGATGCCTTCCACGTAAGCCTTGTCGAACTGCACCGGCACGCCGAACGCGATCGCGCTCATGATCGTGGCCTTGTGTGCGGCGTCCACGCCTTCGATGTCGAAGGTCGGGTCGGCTTCCGCGTAGCCCAGTTCCTGCGCGCCCTTCAGTGCGGTCGCGAAGTCGAGGCCGCGCTCACGCATTTCCGACAGGATGTAGTTGGTCGTGCCGTTGATGATGCCGGCGATGTACTGGATGCGGTTGGCCGTGAGACCTTCGCGCAGCGCCTTGATGATGGGAATGCCGCCCGCCACCGCCGCTTCGAACGCAACCATCACGCCCTTGGCGCGCGCAGCCTGGAAAATTTCCGTGCCGTGCACCGCCAGCAGCGCCTTGTTGGCCGTGACGACGTGCTTGCCGTTGCCGATCGCACGCAGCACGAGATCCCTGGCGAGCGTGGTGCCGCCGATCATTTCGGCGATGATCGCAATCGACGGATCGTCGACCACGGCGTTGAAATCGGTCGTCAGATCGACGCTGCCGGCTTGCGTGCCGAGCGCCGCGGTGGCCTTGGCCGGATTGCGCACGGCAATGCGCGCGATCTCGATGCCGCGGCCCGCGCGACGTTTGATTTCTTCCTGGTTGCGGCGCAGTACCGTGAAGGTGCCGCTGCCCACCGTGCCGAAGCCCAAGAGACCTACTTTGATCGGTTCCATGCAGCGTGTGTTCGTCTAAGAGTGTGAATAGAAAAATGCGGAAATGCGGGTCGCGCCGTGCGCGTAATCAGGTGCCGTGGCGCTGGCGATAACCGTCGAGGAAGCGCGCGATCCGGTTGATCGAATCGGTCAGGTCGTCGACGTTCGGCAGGAACACCACGCGGAAGTGATCCGGCTGCTTCCAGTTGAAGCCCGTGCCCTGCACCAGCAGGACGCGCTCCTGCAGCAGCAGATCGAGGATGAACTGCTGGTCGTCCTGGATCGGATAGAGCTTGGGGTCGAGGCGCGGGAACATGTAGAGCGCCGCCTCGGGCTTCACGCAGGTCACGCCCGGAATCGACGTGAGCATGTTGTAGGCCAGATCGCGCTGACGATACAGGCGACCGCCCGGCTGGATCAGCTCGTTGATGCTCTGGTAGCCGCCCAGCGCGGTCTGGATGGCGTACTGGCCCGGCACGTTCGCGCAC
This sequence comes from Paraburkholderia sp. Ac-20340, assembly GCF_017104965.1. GTDB lineage: Bacteria > Pseudomonadota > Gammaproteobacteria > Burkholderiales > Burkholderiaceae > Paraburkholderia. Next base: position 145,287 of record NZ_JAAGPR010000013.1, on the reverse strand, counting down.
AGGCGCATCGACGCCAGAATGCCCAGACCTTCGGTGTAATCCTTGGCGCGGCGACGGTTTTCGCCCGTCATGCCCGAGAGGAACATCCAGCCCGCGCGGTAACCGCACGCGCGATAGCTCTTCGACAGGCTGTTGAACGTGACCGTGAGGACGTCTTCCGAAAGCGAGCCGAGCGCCGTGTGCGTCTTGCCGTCGTAGACGATCTTGTCGTAGACCTCGTCGGCGAACAGGATCAGGCCGTGTTCGCGCGCGATCTCGATCAGGCCGCGCAGCAGTTCGTCCGAGTACAGCGCGCCGGTCGGGTTGTTCGGGTTGATGACCACGAGCGCACGCGTGTTCGGCGTGATTTTGGCGCGGATATCATCGAGGTCCGGCATCCACGCGTTCGATTCGTCGCAGATGTAGTGGATGGGCGTGCCGCCGGAGAGGCTCACCGCCGCGGTCCAGAGCGGATAGTCGGGCGCGGGCAGCAGCACTTCGTCGCCGTCGTTCAGGAGCGCCTGCATGGCCATCACGATCAGTTCGGACGCGCCGTTACCAATGTAGATGTCGTCGAGTTCGACGCCTTTTACGCCCTTTTGCTGCGCGTAATGCATGATCGCCTTGCGCGCGGCGAACACGCCCTTCGAGTCCGAATAGCCCGAGGAGCCCGGCAGGTTCAGGATCATGTCCTGGATGACTTCGTCGGGTGCGTCGAAACCGAACGGCGCGAGATTGCCGATGTTCAGCTTGATGATGCGGTGGCCTTCTTCTTCGAGGCGCTTCGCATGCTCGAGCACCGGCCCGCGGATGTCGTAGCAGACGTTCTGCAACTTGTTGGATTTGAGGATCGGTTTCACGGCGGGCGGTCGGTTGAAAAGCCTGGTACGGGCAAACGGGGTTGATCGGATCGGCGAACGCGCAACAAGTCGCGAGCGGCGCAGCGCCATCGCTGCGGCCGGATGTGATGCACGCGAGACACGCAGGGGCACGCGGACGGCAGCGCAGGCGACAGGATAAGGCATGCCCGCACGCGGATGAGACCAGCCTGCAGCTTGTGGCTGCATTCGCCCGGAAAACGGATGATTCGGGCAGCTGGCGTGAGGCGGGCGCTGCCAGGGCTGCCGCTCGTGCTTGCGCCCGTGCTTGCCCCGTATTGGGACTCGCGCAAGCGCGGCGCGGGTCGAGGCGCGGTACACGGCGTCGGCGCGGCCGCCAAAAAGCTATAATTTAGCGGATTTTGGCCGGGTTCCGCAATGCGCAAGAAGCCGCGCCGGCCCGCCAGCCGCGGGCGTCGCGGAAATGGGGCGTAATAAAGTGTCACGGCCGGCGGCCTGCCGGACGCGCGAGACCCACCCCAGACCCACCCGAGGTCCGAAAACCGATCTCGTTAATTCCCGCCGATCCGGCGCGAGACTGCGGCACGAGAGCGTCCCGCGATCCCGCCACCGGCCGGCGATCTTCCGGAATGCCGTTTTGAAATTACACCAGGACTCCAGCGCCGCGCTCAACACCGTCACCGGTTACGGCGCCGATTACGTCGAAATCAATCTCGAACGCCACAACGGCAGCATCCTGATGCTGCCCGAGGAGCCGGTCATCGCCTGGCCCGTGAGCGCGTTCGACGCCCTCACGCCCGAACTGTTCGAGATGCTGCTGCCGCTCAAGCCGGAAGTGGTCGTGTTCGGCAGCGGCGAGCGCCTGCGTTTTCCGCATCCGCGCCTGACTGCGGCGCTGACGGCGAAGCGCATCGGCGTGGAAGCGATGGATTTCAAGGCCGCCTGCCGCACCTACAACATCCTGATGGCCGAGGGCCGCCGCGTCGCCGCTGCGCTGCTGATCGAGACCTGATTCGCCACGCCGGGCGCGCCCCGAAACACGCAGCAGAAACGGCGAGCAGGCGCTTCGGAACCGGTCCCTTAAGCTCGCCTTCAGGTTCGATTTACGCGCCGTAGTACACTTGCGCGCCGCGCGGGCGCCGCCCGCACGCCCGCAACGTTGACAAGAACAGGCTGCAATCCATGACCGATACGCCCTCGAGGCTGCCGCTCAACCGTGGCGCGATCCTGCTGCTGATCGTGGCACTCGCTGTGATCTGGTTTCTGCCGCTCGGCTGGCGCCATCTGCTGCCGAGCGACGAAGGCCGCTATGCCGAAATGGCCCGTGAAATGCTCGCTTCCGGCGACTGGATCACGCCGCGCTATAACGGCTACAAGTATTTCGAGAAACCGCCGCTGCAAACCTGGATGAACGCGCTCACGTTCGCGTGGTTCGGTATCGGCGAGTGGCAGGCGCGCCTCTATACGGCCCTGACGGGCTTCGCCGGCGTGCTGCTGATCGGCTTCACGGGTGCGCGCGTGTTCAACGCCGCCACGGGTTTCTTCGCCGCGCTGGTGCTCGCCTGCGCGCCGTACTGGAACCTGATGGGCCACTTCAACACGCTCGACATGGGCCTGTCGTTCTGGATGGAGCTCACGCTCTGCGCGCTGCTGCTGGCTCAGCGTCCGAACCTGTCCACCCGCGACGCGCGTCTGTGGATGTGGGTCTGCTGGGGCTCGATGGCGCTGGCCGTGCTCTCGAAGGGTCTGGTCGGCCTGATCCTGCCGGGCGCCGTGCTGGTGCTCTATACGCTGGTCGCGCGCGACTGGGCGCTGTGGAAGCGTCTGTACCTCGTGAGCGGTCTGATCGTGTTCTTCGCGATCGTGACGCCGTGGTTCATCCTCGTGCAGCAGCGCAATCCCGAATTCTTCAACTTCTTCTTCATCGTCCAGCAGTTCCAGCGCTATCTCACGCCCGCGCAGAACCGCCCCGGCCCGTTCTACTATTTCCTGCCGGTGATGCTGGTGGGCTTCCTGCCGTGGCTGTCGGTGAGCGTGCAGAGCGTGCGCCATGCGCTGCGCACGCCGCGCCAGCCCAACGGCTTCGCGCCCGTGACGCTGATGCTGGTGTGGACCGCCTTCATCTTCCTGTTCTTCAGCGCCTCGCATTCGAAGCTGATTTCGTACGTGCTGCCGATCGCCCCGCCGCTCGCGCTCGTGATCGGCCTGTATCTGCCGCTGATGACGCGCAAGCAGTGGATGCGTCACCTGATCGGCTACGCGCTGCTGGCCGCCGCGCTGATGGCCGGTTCGTTCGTGCTCACGCGTCTGGGCGATGCGCGCAATCCGAACGCGCTGTATCGCGAATTCCAGGTCTGGGTGTTCGCCGCCGCCGCCGTCGCTTTCGTGGCGACCATGGTCGGCCTGCGTTTTGCGCGCGGCAAATCGACGCCCGAAACCGGCGCGCAATCGCCCGCCATCGCACTGGGCACCGCCTGGCTGCTGCTCGCGACCATCGCCGGCACCGGCCATGACGTGTTCGGCACGCTGAGTTCCGGCGCGCCGCTCGCGCCGGCCGTGCGTTCGGCGATCGCGAAAATGCCGCCCGATACGCCGTTCTATTCGGTCGGCGTGCTCGATCACACGCTGCCGTTCTACGTGCGTCATTCGATGACGATGGTGCAGGTCACCGACGAACTGGCCTTCGGCATCAGCGAAGAGCCGCAAAAATGGGTGCCGACCGTCGCGCAATGGGAGCAGCGCTGGAAGTCCGAGCGTTACGCGCTCGCGCTGCTGCCCGTGCAGCGTTACGAAGAGCTCGCGGCACAAGGCCTGCCGATGCAGGTGATCGCCCGCGACATGCGCCGCGTGGTAGTCGAAAAACCGCAGCCCTGAGCCTGACCGGCGAGCGCCCCGCAACGCGCCGGTCGCGCCCCGCACTTGAGCGATAATGCGGGGCGCCGGCGCGGGGGGGCGGAGATCCGCCCCCGAATATGACCGAAACCGGCAGAAGCTGGCCAGGCCAGCATTAACGATCCAACACGATGAATCCGATTTCCCTGATCTGTATCCTCGCCGGCGTCGGCCTGAACGCCTGCGCGCAACTGTTGCTGAAAGCCGGTGTCAATGCTGTTGGACACTTCGAATTCACCCGTGCGAACATCCTGCCCATCGGCTGGAAACTCGCCACACAACTGCCGATCGTCGGCGGCCTGACCTGCTACGTGTTCAGCGTGGTCGTTTGGATCGTGGGCCTGTCGCGCGTGGACGTCTCGATCGCCTACCCGATGCTCTCGCTCGGCTACGTGGTCAACGCGTTCGCAGCGTGGTATCTGTTCGGCGAAGTGCTGAGCATCCAGCGCCTTGTCGGCATCGGCATCATCCTGATCGGCGTGGTCGTGCTCGCGCGCAGCTAAGGCGCACGGCCCGCATCGCAGCACACTGCATCGGCGATACAACCAGCACCCGGCCAGCAGGCGCGCCATCGTCGCGCCGCACGCGAAGCACTCCGGGGCTCACCCGGCTTTCGCAAGGCTTACGCTGTTTTCGACTATTCCTGACGTTCCGACCAAGAAAGCACTCATGACCCAGACACCCGCCTCGTTCCTGCCGTTCGTGAAGCCCGAAATCGACGAAGAAACCATTGCGGGCGTCGTCGACGTGCTGCGCTCGGGCTGGATCACTACCGGCCCGCAGAACCAGGCCTTCGAAGCCGCGCTGTCCGAATACTGCGGCGGCCGCCCGGTGCGTACCTTCAATTCGGGCACGGCGACGCTCGAAATCGGCCTGCGCATCGCGGGCGTCGGTCCCGGCGACGAAGTCATCACCACGCCCGCCTCGTGGGTGTCCACCAGCAACGTGATCTATGAAGTCGGCGCGACGCCGGTATTCGCCGATATCGACCCGATCACGCGCAACATCGACCTCGACCGCCTGGAAGCCGCCATCACGCCCCGCACGAAGGCGATCATCCCGGTGTTCCTGACCGGCCTGCCGGTGGACATGGACCGCCTCTATGCGATCGCCCGCCAGCACAAGCTGCGCGTGATCGAGGACGCCGCGCAGGCGTTCGGTTCGAGCTGGAACGGCAAGCGCATCGGCGCGATCGGCGACATCGTCTCGTTCAGCTTCCACGCCAACAAGAACCTGACGTCGATCGAAGGCGGCGCGCTCGTCCTCAATAACGAGGACGAAGCCGAACTGGCCCGCAAATACCGTCTGCAAGGCATCACGCGCATCGGTCTGGACGGCATGGACTGCGACGTGCTCGGCGGCAAGTACAATCTGACCGACGTGGCCGCGCGCGTGGGCCTCGGCCAGCTCAAACACATCGAGCGTTTCACGGAACAGCGCCGCAAGCTCGCGCATGCGTATTTCACGGGCTTCGAAGGCAGCGCCGCCGCGAAGCTGGGCGTGGGCCTGCCAGTGGCGGACCTCGTCAACAGCAACTGGCACATGTTCCAGATCACGCTGCCGCTGGAAAACCTGACGATCACCCGCGCGGAGTTCATGGAACAGATGAAGGAGCGCGGCATCGGCACGGGCGTGCATTACCCGGCGATCCACCTCTTCACGCTCTATCGCGAGCGCGGTTTCAAGGCGGGCATGTTCCCGCACGCAGAGCGTTTCGGCGAGACCACGGTCACGCTGCCGCTCTTCACGCTGATGAGCGTCGCCGACGTGGCACGCGTGTGCCGCGCCGTCGACGAGATCTGCACGCAGTACGCGAAGCAGTAAGTGAAACAAGTACACGCAAGGCAGGGGCGCTGTTCGACGAATCGGGCGCGCCCGGCCGGCCGTACACTCTCGCGCAACACGTATTACCCAACGGAAAAGACGCACACATGAGTCAAACGGAACAACGCACCTTGACCCCGGAAACGCCGGAAGTCTCGGTCATCATTCCGGTCTACAACGAGGAAGCCGGCCTGAAGGCGCTGTTCGAGCGTCTATACCCGGCGCTCGACAAGCTCGGCACCTCGTACGAAGTCATCTTCATCAATGACGGCAGCCGCGACCGCTCGGCCGCGATGCTCGCCGAGCAGTTCCGCGCGCGCCCGGACACCACGCGCGCGATCCTGCTCAACGGCAACTACGGCCAGCACATGGCGATTCTCGCGGGCTTCGAACAGGCGCGCGGCGAGATCGTCATCACGCTCGACGCCGATCTGCAGAATCCGCCCGAGGAAATCGGCAAGCTGGTCGAGAAGATGCGCGAAGGCTACGACTACGTGGGCACGATCCGCATGCAGCGTCAGGACAGTCTGTGGCGCCGCAAGGCTTCGCAGGCCATGAACCGCCTGCGCGAGCGCATCACGCGCATCAAGATGACGGACCAGGGCTGCATGCTGCGCGCCTACAACCGTCATATCGTCGATACGATCAATCGTTGCGGCGAAATCAACACCTTCATTCCGGCGCTCGCGTACACCTTTGCGCAGAACCCGGTCGAAGTCGATGTCGCGCACGAAGAACGCTTCGCGGGCGAATCGAAGTATTCGCTCTACAGCCTGATCCGCCTGAATTTCGACCTCGTGACCGGTTTTTCGGTCGTGCCGCTGCAGTGGCTGTCGTTTATCGGCGTGATTCTGTCGCTCGGTTCGGCGGGCCTGTTCCTGCTGCTGCTGATCCGCCGCTTCGTGCTGGGCGCCGAAGTTCAGGGTGTGTTCACGCTGTTCGCCATTACGTTCTTCATGCTTGGCGTGATCATCTTCGCGCTGGGTCTGCTGGGCGAGTACATCGGCCGCATCTATCAGCAGGTGCGCGCGCGTCCGCGTTATCTGGTGCAGACCATTCTGGAAGAGCGCAACGGCCGCACCGTGGTCGATGTGCCGCGTCAGGACGTCGTGCAGGGCGTGCAGGCTTCGCTCACTATCGGGAATGCTGCGGGCAGCGCTGCGGGTAATGCAGCGGGCGCCGCCGGTAACACGAACACCCAGACGGGAACCGAATCATGAAACCGCGCACAGTCGTCTTCGCGTATCACAACGTCGGCGTGCGCTGCCTGCAGGTGCTGCTCGCGCGCGGCGTGGACGTGGCGCTCGTCGTCACGCACGAGGACAGCCCGAGCGAGAACATCTGGTTCGGCAGCGTGAAGTCGGTCGCCGAGGAACACGGCATCGACGTCATCACGCCCGCCGACCCGAAGAGCGCCGAGCTGCGCGCGGCAGTCAGCGCCGCGCAGCCCGACTTCATCTTCTCGTTCTACTACCGCCACATGCTGCCGGTGGATCTGCTCGCGCTGGCCGCGCGCGGCGCCTACAACATGCATGGCTCGCTGCTGCCGAAGTATCGCGGCCGCGTGCCCACCAACTGGGCCGTCATCAAGGGCGAAACCGAAACCGGCGCGACGCTGCACGAAATGGCCGCGAAGCCCGACGCCGGCGCGATCATCGCGCAGACGCCGGTGCCAATCCTGCCCGACGACACCGCCGCCATGGTGTTCGACAAGGTGACGGTCGCCGCCGAGCAGACGCTCTGGCGCGTGCTGCCCGCGCTGATCGCGGGCGAAGCGCCGCATCTGCCGAACGATCTCACACACGGCAGTTACTACGGCGGGCGCAAGCCGGAAGACGGACGCCTCGACTTTTCGCACAGCGCGCAGGACGTCTATAACCTGATCCGCGCGGTGGCGCCGCCCTATCCGGGCGCGTTCACCGACATCGGCGCGCATCGCTTCGTGATCGCCCGTGCGCGCCTCGTGCGCCCAGGCACCCAGGAAGCCGAAAAGGTGCGCGCCCTCGCCGGATTGCCCGCGGGCATCCACGTAAGCGATAATGCGTTTTTCGCCCTCTGCGGCGACGGCCGCGCCATCGCGATTTACGAACTGCGGCATGCGCCGAACCTGGCTCACGGCGCTCAAGAGACCGTCGTCACGCCTGCCGCGTTCTCCGACCTCATTTCATCTGTCCCCCGTCCATGAAAAAAGTTCTGATCCTGGGTGTCAATGGCTTTATCGGCCATCACCTCTCCAAGCGCATCCTCGAGACCACGAACTGGGAAGTGTTCGGCATGGACATGCAGACGGACCGCCTCGGCGATCTGGTCAAGCATGAGCGCATGCACTTCTTCGAAGGCGACATCACGATCAACAAGGAATGGGTCGAATACCACGTCAAGAAGTGCGACGTGATCCTTCCGCTGGTCGCCATCGCCACGCCCGCCACGTACGTGCAGCAGCCGCTGCGCGTGTTCGAACTCGACTTCGAGGCGAACCTGCCGATCGTGCGTTCGGCCGTCAAGTACGGCAAGCACCTCGTCTTCCCGTCGACGTCGGAAGTCTATGGCATGTGCTCGGACGAGCAGTTCGACCCGGATGCCTCGGCGCTCACCTACGGCCCGATCAACAAGCCGCGCTGGATCTACGCCTGCTCGAAGCAGCTGATGGACCGCGTGATCTGGGGTTACGGCATGGAAGGCCTGAACTTCACGCTGTTCCGTCCGTTCAACTGGATCGGCCCGGGCCTCGACTCGATCTACACGCCGAAGGAAGGCAGCTCGCGCGTCGTGACGCAGTTCCTCGGCCATATCGTGCGCGGCGAGAACATCAGCCTCGTGGACGGCGGCGCGCAAAAGCGTGCGTTCACCGACATCGACGACGGCATCGAAGCGCTGATGAAGATCATCGACAACAAGGACGGCGTCGCCTCCGGCAAGATCTTCAACATCGGCAATCCGACCAACAACTTCTCGGTGCGCGAACTCGCGCACAAGATGCTGGCGCTGGCCGCCGAATTCCCGGAATACGCGGAAACGGCCAAGCAGGTCCAGCTGGTGGAAACGTCGTCGGGCGCGTACTACGGCGCGGGCTACCAGGACGTGCAGAACCGCGTGCCGAAGATCGACAACACGATGCAGGAACTCGGCTGGGCGCCGAAGTCGACCTTCGACGAAGCGCTGCGCAAGATCTTCGAAGCGTATCGCGGCCATGTCGCCGAGGCACGTGCCCTCGTCGAACAACAAGCGTAACGCGAAGGACTTCGCCACTTGGCTCGCATCGTCCTGAAAATCGACGTCGACACGCTGCGCGGCACGCGTGAAGGCGTGCCGAATCTCGCGCGTATCTTCGATCGCTACAAGGCGCGCGCGACGTTCCTGTTCAGCCTCGGCCCGGACCATACGGGCTGGGCGCTGCGCCGCGTGTTCCGTCCGGGCTTTCTGAAGAAGGTCTCGCGTACGTCCGTGGTCGAGCATTACGGCGTGAAGCAGCTGATGTACGGCGTGCTGCTGCCGGGACCGGATATCGGCGTGGAAGCGGCGGCGGAAATGCGCGCGATCCACGAAGCCGGTTTCGAATGCGGCATTCACACGTGGGACCACGTCTACTGGCAGGACAACGTGCGCACGCGCGACGCGCAGTGGACCGCGCGTCAGATGCAAAAGAGCCATGACCGCTTCGCGCGCATCTTCGGCACGCCGCCCGTCACGCACGGCGCGGCAGGCTGGCAGATGAACGAAGCGGCGTTCGAGCAGATCGACAATTGGGGCATGCAGTACGCCTCGGACGGGCGCGGGCATTCGCCGTATCGCCCGGTCGTCAATGGCCGCACGCTCAAGCACGTGCAGATGCCCACCACGCTGCCGACGCTCGACGAAGTGCTGGGCGTCGATGGCGTGGACATCGACACGGTGGCCGCGTGGATGCTCAAGCGCACCGAAAACAATCCGCACGATCAGGTGTTCACGCTGCACGCCGAGCTCGAAGGCCAGAAGCTCGCGCCGGTGTTCGAACAACTGCTCGCCGGCTGGCGCGCGCAAGGCCACACGTTTGCCACGATGGGCGACTACCATGCGACGCTGGACCCGGATTCGCTGCCATCGTACCCTGTCACCTGGGGCGAGATCGCCGGCCGCTCCGGCGAGCTGATCATCCAGCCCGACTGAAGCTCGCACCCAGCCCGATCGAAAGCCGCCGCCCGCCATGCCGGGCGGCTTGTCGTTCCGGCGATGCCCGCGAGGACGCCCTCCCCAGCGCAGCAAGCTGCAGACCGCGCCCCCGCCCGCCACCAAGCCAGCCAATAACAAAGGGAGTGCCACGTGCCTGACGTGACCATCGCAGTCGACCAACCCGTTCCCGACTTCACCGCGCCTGCCACCGGCGGCGACTTCACGCTTTCGAGCCTGAAGGGCAAGAAAGTGGTGCTGTACTTCTATCCGAAGGACAACACGCCTGGCTGCACGCGCGAAGGCATGGAGTTCCGCGACCTCTTTCCGAAGTTCAAGAAGGCCGGCGCCACCATCGTAGGCGTCTCGCGCGACAGCGTGCGTTCGCACGAAAACTTCAAGACCAAGCTCGAACTGCCGTTTACTCTGGTATCGGATGGCGATGAAGCGCTCTGCTCGCTCTTCAACGTCATCAAAATGAAGAAAATGTATGGCAAAGAAGTACGTGGAATCGAACGCTCCACGTTCCTCATCGATGCCGATGGCGTGCTGCGCCAGGAGTGGCGCGGACTGAAAGTCCCAGGCCATGTCGACGAGGTTCTGGAGGCTGTACAAGCGCTTTGAGGCGCGTTATATTGGGCTGCAATGAGTGCCTGTCCACCCTATATTTTGTCGCGTTTTCCTACGTTTGCGCGGTCCCGCGAACGGTCACTGGATGACCGCCTCCGCGCATTCGGGCAACGCGCCATCAGAGCAGTGAAGCCGCTTGCCTCGTCAGTCGGGGCGGCGGCTTTTTTGTTGGTTTTTTCGGATTTCGTACCCACCACGCTGTGCCGGCCTGGCAATCCGGCTCGCGTCCACGTCAAGGAGCCGATCGAAAACCAGGCGAACCGGCATTTTCAGACCTGAGCGCGCACCCTGCGCGGTCACGGCGGACGGCCTACCCGGCTGACCGCACGCACCGCCCGAAAGCGCACCTTACTGGGTAACCCCGGACCACTCGACCCGAATTTTTCGAGGGACACCATGCCTTTGCCTACTCCCCCCAGCAAGCTCGGCAACCTGCTGCCGCCCGAGGAATACAAGACGCGTGCGCGCACTACGCGCAGCACGCGTAAAGCGGCGAGCGAGAACGACGCCGCCGATGTCGATTTTGGCGCGGAGAGCGTCGCGGAGCCGATGACGCCCGCCGCCAACGCGTCGACCACCTTGCGCACGGTGCCGCTGCCTTCGGCCAGCGCCGAACTCGCTGCGCTCGAACCCGTCGCGCCCGCACCGGCGCGCAAACGCAAGCAACAGACCGCGGCGCTGCTGCAGCCCGTGCAGGCCCACGCCGAACCGCAAGCCGAAGCACCGGCAGCACCGGTCGCGCGCAGCGGCAGCAAACCCGCCTCCGCGAAAGCTGCCGGCGGCGCGGCCGCACCGGCTGCGCGCGGCGCATCGAAAAAACGCGTGCATCCGGAAGAAAGCGTCGAAGTGCAGAAGCTCTTCGTGCTCGACACCAACGTGCTGATGCACGATCCGACCTGCCTGTTCCGTTTCGAGGAACACGACGTCTATCTGCCGATGATGACGTTGGAAGAACTCGACAACCACAAGAAGGGCATGTCGGAAGTCGCGCGTAATGCGCGTCAGGTGAGCCGCACGCTCGATCAGCTGGTGGCGAACGCCGGCACGATCTCGGAAGGCATTTCGCTGGCGCGTCTGGGCAGCCGCGAGGCGCTCGGCCGCCTGTACTTCCAGACCACGCTCACGCATATCGATCCGGTCGACGGTCTGCCCGAAGGCAAGGCCGATAACCAGATCCTCGGCGTGGTGCGCGCGTTGCAGCGCGACCGGCCCGACCGCCTCGTCGTGCTGGTGTCGAAAGACATCAACATGCGTATCAAGGCGCATGCGCTCGGCCTACCCGCGGAAGACTACTTCAACGACCAGGTTCTCGAAGACAAGGACCTGCTGTACTCAGGCATCCGTGCGCTGTCGCAGGACTTCTGGACCCGGCATGCCAAGGGCATGGAGTCCTGGCAGGACACCAAGACCGGCACCACGTATTACCGCGTGACCGGCCCGGAATGCCTGTCGATGCTCGTGAACGAGTTCGTCTATCTGGAGCCGCAGAACGGCGAACCCGCGTTCCACGCGATCGTGCGCGAACTCAACGGCAAGACGGCGTTGCTGCAAACGCTGCGCGACTACGGCCACCACAAGAACAACGTGTGGGGCATCACGGCGCGCAACCGCGAGCAGAATTTCGCGCTGAACCTGCTGATGAACCCGGACTGCGACTTCGTCACCCTGCTCGGCCAGGCCGGTACGGGCAAGACGCTGGTTGCGCTCGCCGCGGGTCTGGCGCAGGTACTCGACGACAAGCGCTACAACGAGATCATCGTGACGCGTGCGACGGTGCCGGTCGGCGAAGACATCGGCTTCCTGCCGGGTACGGAAGAGGAAAAGATGCAGCCGTGGATGGGCGCCTTCGACGATAACCTCGAAGTGCTCCAGAAAACCGACGACGCCGCCGGCGAATGGGGCCGCGCCGCGACCCAGGAACTGATCCGCTCGCGTCTGAAGGTCAAGAGCATGAACTTCATGCGCGGCCGCACGTTCGTGGACAAGTATCTGATCATCGACGAGGCGCAGAACCTGACGCCGAAGCAGATGAAGACGCTGGTCACGCGCGCGGGTCCGGGCACGAAGATCGTCTGTCTGGGCAATATCGCGCAGATCGACACGCCCTACCTGACCGAAGGCAGTTCGGGTCTGACCTACGTGGTGGACCGCTTCAAGGGCTGGGCGCATAGCGGCCACGTCACGCTGGCGCGCGGCGAGCGTTCGCGTCTGGCCGATTACGCGTCGGACATTCTGTAAGCCGTATTTCCGCCGGTTCCGGCGCTTTTCGAAGCGCCGGACGAGCGCCAAAGGACCGTTTCCGGGCAACCGGATGCGGTCCTTTTTTCATGGGCGCAGGTCTCGCTCGTGTCCGCGAACGGCCACAGTTAGCAGCGTAAGTTCATGTAAGTTGTGAAGAATTCTTGCCGAAGCCATGTCTGACGGGCTACCATCGGCCCATTAACGGTTTTCCCCAATGGCGCGCGTCTCGCGTGCGTCATCTGCTTTTCATGCGGCGACTCTGGCTTGCGTTACTGATCGTGGTGTTTCTGGCGGCGTGTTCGAGCGCGCCGGAGCGGGTATCGCGCGGCGGTAGCTCGGGGTCCGGTTACGCCTGGCGCACCAAACCGCCGGGCTTTCCCAATTTCGTCGATCACAGCGTCGGGCGCGAGGAAATCTCGATTCAGGCGATGGGTCTGGTCGGCATTCCCTATCGCTGGGGCGGCAATACGCCCGATAGCGGCTTCGATTGCAGCGGTCTCGTGAAATACGTGTTCGCGCGCGCGGCCGCGACGGACGTGCCGCGCACGACGCTCGACATGAGCCAGCGCGGCGAGGCGATCGAACCCGATGAAATCGCGGCCGGCGATCTCGTGTTCTTCAATACGACCGGGCGGCCGCACTCGCACGTGGGCATCTATGTCGGCAAGCTGCGCTTCGTCAATGCGCCATCGACCGGCGGGACGGTGCGGCTCGACTATCTGACGAACCCGTATTGGGCCAAACATTTCGATGGCATCCGGCGTCTGGCGCCTGCGAAACGCGCGCCCGCACCGTTCGATACGCCAACTTACGAGGCCGCCGCGCCGGTGCAGCGTGCGCCTGCGGTGACGCCGGCAGTCACACCGGCCATAGCAGCGGTTGCTGCGCCCTTGCCTGCTGCAAACGGCTACGCCGCGCCTGCCGCCGATCAAAATCGCCTGACCTCTGCGCCACAGACTGCCTACACCACCAGCGCACCGGCCACCGACGCCTTCGAGCCGCCGCCCCAAGCCCTGAATGCCGCCCAGACGCAGGCACGGCAGGCAGGCGCAATTGCCCCGACGACGTCCTCCTACAGCCAGCCCGACGCCATCGACGCCGCCGCCGATGCGTTCGAACCGCCGCCGCCCACCGTCAACACTGCGCAGCGCCAGGCCGCTCAGGCCGGCTCCACGCCGGTGCAACCGGTCCAGATCATGCGCGCCTCGACAGCGGGCAGCAGCGCACCCGCCCCCACGCAGTCCAGCGACGACCCGATCGCCCGCTTCGCCAACGGCTCGTTCTGAACGCCGCCGCGCGGTGCATCGCGGCCCGTCGCCCTTATCCGCATGGCCAACGACGCGCCGCGGCGGTTTCCCCCGCCCGCCGTGTCTGCTATGGTTTTGCTACCGTTTTCACTTTTCAATCCCAGGCGCAGCGAGGCAGCGATGGATCTCGGACTCGGTAACAAGGTGGTTCTGGTAACGGGCGGCAGCAAAGGTATCGGCCTTGCCTGCGCCCGCGCATTCGCAAAGGAAGGCGCGCGTGTGGCGATCGTCTCGCGCGACCCGGCCAATCTGGCGCGCGCACGCGAGCAACTCGCGAGCGAAGGCCTGCACGTCCATCTGACCCGCGCAGACTTGCACGAGCCGCATAGCGCCGCCGATGTGGTCGAGGAAGTCTCCACCGCGGTCGGCGCGATCGACATCCTCATCAACAGTTCGGGCGCCGCGCGCCGCTATGACCCGGAAGCGCTCGACGCCGACGCCTTCAGGGCGACCATGGAGGCGAAATACTTCCCGTACATCTACCCGCAGCAGGAAGTGCTGCGCCGCATGGTCGAGCGCGCGAAACAAACCGGCGCTGCCGGCGATGGCAAGGCGCCCGGCACGATCGTCAATATCATCGGCATGGGCGGGAAGTACGCGAGCGATATCCATATTGCGGGCGGCGCGGCCAATGCGGCGCTCATGCTGGCGACCGTGGGCCTTGCGCACTATCACGCGCGCTACGGCATCCGCATCAACGCGATCAATCCGGGCGCCACGCTCACCGAGCGTCTGCAGGAAGCACTGCAACTGGAAGCCGGGCGCGAAGGCCTGAGCGCCGAGGAAGCGCTCGCGCGCGGCGAGGCCAGAGTGCCGCTTGGCCGCTACGCCAAACCCGAGGAAATCGCCGACGTCGCGCTCTTTCTGGCAAGCGCGCGCGCCAGCTATGTCACCGGCGCAATCGTGCCAATGGACGGCTGCGCCACCCCGATCATCTGACGTCGCCTGGCTCGCGCAAAAGAAAACGGCGCCCGAAGGCGCCGTTCATGTCGTAGCTCGAAGCACGTAGCTGGAGCGGATTACATCAGCCGGTGACCGATCCACCAGCCCGCCGCAGCGAGCGTGGCCGAGGCCGGGATCGTCAGCACCCAGGCCCAGACGATATTGCCCGCCACGCCCCAACGCACGGCGCTGAGCTTTTGCGTCGCGCCCACGCCGACGATCGCGCCGGTAATCGTGTGCGTCGTCGACACGGGAATGCCCAGCCACGAAGCCGTGAAGAGCGTCAGCGCCCCGCCCGCTTCGGCGCAGAAACCGCCCACGGGCTTGAGCTTGGTGATCTTCTGGCCCATGGTGCGCACGATGCGCCAGCCGCCGAACAGCGTGCCGATACCCATCGACAGATAGCAGCCGCCGATCACCCAGATAGGCGGCGCATCCGAACCGACCGCCGAATAGCCCGTGGCGATCAGCAGCATCCAGATAATGCCGATGGTTTTCTGCGCATCGTTGCCGCCGTGGCCAAGGCTATAGAGACTGGCCGAAATCAGCTGAAGGCGACGGAAACGCCGGTCCACCTTGCTGGGTGGCGTGCGGAAATACAGCCACGACACCGTCAGCATGAAGAACGAGCCCAGGATGAAACCGAGCAGCGGCGAAATGAAGATGAACGCCACGGTCTTCATGAGGCCGTCGAAGTTCAGCGCGTGCCAGCCCGACTTCGCCAGCGCCGCGCCCACCAGACCGCCGATCAGCGCATGCGACGAGCTGGACGGAATGCCGTAGTACCACGTCAGCACGTTCCAGCCGATCGCGCCCACGAGCGCGCCGAACACGACGTAGTGATCGACGATATCGGGGTCGATGGTGCCCTTGCCCACCGTCTGCGCCACCTTGAGGTGGAACACGAAATACGCGATCACGTTGAACATGGCCGCGAACGCCACCGCCTGCTGCGGTTTGAGGACGCCCGTGGACACGACCGTGGCGATGGAGTTCGCCGCGTCGTGAAAGCCGTTCATGAAGTCGAAAATGAGGGCGATGGCCACCAGCGTGGCGACCACCCAGAGGGCGAGTTGTATCGATTGCATCGTAGTCCGCTCAGGCGTTCTCTAGCACGATGCCTTCGATGATGTTCGCGACATCCTCGCACTTGTCCGTGATCGCTTCGAGCAGTTCATAGATTGCCTTCAGCTTGATCAGGTTCTTGACGTCGTTTTCCTCGCGGAAGAGCTTGGAAATCGCGCTGCGCAGCAGGCGGTCGGCGTCCGACTCCAGACGGTCGATGTCCTCGCAGGCCTTGAGGATATCGCGCGCCTGCTTCATGTCGGACAGCAGCGCGACTGCAGCCTGAACACGCTCGGCCGATGCCGTGACCACGTGCGCAAGCTGGCTCGCTTCAGCGGTGACGGCCTGCACGTCGTACAGCGAAATGGCGGTGGCGACGTCTTCCATGAGGTCGAGGCAGTCGTCCATCGTCGTGATGAGTTTGTGGATCTCGTCGCGATCGAGCGGCGTGATGAAGGTCTTGTGCAGCAGGTCAATCGCTTCGTGCGTGAGCTTGTCGGCGGCCTTTTCGGCGGCCTGCACATTCTGTTTGTGGACTTCCGCGTCCGACAGATTGTCGATCACGAGCTCGAGCTCACGGCTTGCGGAAACGATGCACTTCGCGTGCGCGTTGAAGATTTCGAAGAACTTGCCCTCGGTGGGCATGAATCGACCGAACATTGGAATCCCGTAATGGTCTCGAATTGCCGTCACAAAACGGCAAGATAGCCGTCATAAAACGGCAATATTGTATCGTCACGGACTGGAGGCCGCACTGATCCAGGGATACCCAAGCGGCATTTGCGCCACGATGGCGCGCACGCCCGGGTCCCCGCTTGACTCCACGTCAATTTCCGGCCTTATTCGCCGTAGAAGTTCTGCGCACCCGCAAAATTGTCGAACTTCGTGTATTGACCGTGGAACGTGAGGCGTACTGGCCCAATCGGGCCGTTACGCTGTTTGCCGATAATGATCTCGGCGGTGCCCTTGTCGGGGCTGTCGGGGTTATACACTTCGTCGCGGTAAATAAACAGAATGACGTCGGCATCCTGTTCGATAGCGCCCGATTCACGCAAATCGGACATCACCGGACGCTTGTTGGGGCGCTGTTCGAGGCCACGATTGAGCTGCGAGAGCGCAATCACCGGCACATCGAGCTCCTTGGCGAGACTCTTGAGCGAACGTGAAATTTCGGAAATTTCCGTCGCACGATTCTCGCCGCTGCCCGAACCGCTCATCAGCTGCAAATAGTCGATGATGATCAGGCCGAGCTTGCCGCACTGGCGCGACAGACGCCGCGCGCGCGAGCGCAGTTCCATCGGGTTCAGACCGCCGGTTTCATCGATAAAGATCTGCGCCTCGCTCATTTTCTGCACGGCGTGCGTGAGCTTGGGCCAATCTTCGTCGGTGAGACGGCCGGTACGCATACGGTGCTGGTCCAGTCGGCCGACCGAACCGAGCATACGCATGATGAGCTGCGTACCCGGCATTTCCATCGAGAACACCGCGACCGGCAGACCATACTCCACCGCCACGTATTCGCCGACGTTCATCGAAAACGCCGTCTTACCCATCGACGGACGCCCTGCCACGATGATCAGTTCGCCGCCGTGCATGCCCGACGTCATGCGGTCGAGGTCGATGAAGCCCGTGGGCGTGCCCGTCACATCGCTCGGATTGGCCGTGTGATAGAGCGTGTCGATACGCTCGACCACCTGCGTGAGCAGCGGACCGATTTCGAGGAAGCCCTGAGTGCCGCGCGCGCCGTCTTCGGCGATCGAGAACACTTTCGACTCGGCCTCGTCGAGCAGCTGGCGCACTTCCTTGCCCTGCGGATTGAAGGCATCGGCGGAGATTTCGTCGGCCACCGAAACGAGGCGACGCAGCACCGCGCGGTCGCGCACGATTTCCGCATAACGGCGGATGTTCGCCGCGCTCGGCGTGTTCTGCGCGAGCGCGTTCAGATATGCGAGCCCGCCAACCTCTTCCGCCTTGCCCGAGCTGCCGAGCGACTCGTACACCGTCACCACGTCAGCCGGGCGCGAGGACGCGATCAGGCGGCCAATGTGCTCGTAAATGATGCGGTGATCGTAGCGGTAGAAGTCGCTTTGCGAGAGAAAGTCGGCAATCCGGTCCCAGGCGCCGTTATCCAGCAGCAGGCCGCCGAGAACCGATTGCTCGGCTTCGATCGAATGCGGCGGGACTTTCAGCGACTCGAGTTGGGGATCTTTCGGAGCGTTCATGGAGGGCAATTATCGGGCAGCGGGCGAGCGCTCACAAGCTTCAAAAAGTGCAAAAGGCAATGCGCGCGATTGACGGGTGCCTGGCCTGCGATCCGGCAAGCGCGCAACAAAAAAGGCAGAAGCCCTGCGGCTCCTGCCTTTCTTGTTTTTATGCGTCGCTTATGTGCCGAGGCACAGCGCTGGCAACCCTTGCGGGCCGCCGGCAGCGAGCGTGCTTAGGCGTGCTCGCCTTGCACCGACACCGAAACGTCGACGAGGACGTCCGTGTGCAGTGCAACTTGAACCGGGTGCTCGCCAACCATCTTCAGCGGGCCTTCCGGCAGACGCACTTGCATCTTTTCGACAGCGAAGCCAGCCTTGACCAGCGCTGCTGCGATGTCTGCGTTCGTGACCGAACCGAACAGACGGCCGTCGACGCCAGCCTTCTGGCCGATCGTGACGGTCAGGCCGTTCAGCTTTTCGCCTTCGGCTTGAGCGGCTGCCAGCTTTTCAGCAGCAGCCTTTTCGAGTTCAGCGCGGCGAACTTCGAATTCGGCGATTGCGTCCTTCGTAGCACGGCGTGCCTTCTTGTTCGGGATCAGGAAGTTACGTGCGTAACCGTCCTTGACCTTCACGATGTCGCCGAGGTTACCCAGGTTGACGACTTTTTCCAGAAGAATGATCTGCATTCTATTGCTCCTTATCGCGTCGTCTTATTAGGCCTTGTGCTGGTCGGTGTACGGCATCAGCGCGAGGAAACGCGCGCGCTTGATAGCCGTGTCCAGCTGACGCTGATAGTGGGCCTTCGTACCCGTCAGACGTGCCGGCGTGATCTTGCCGTTTTCGCCGATGAAGTCCTTCAGCGTATCGATGTCCTTGTAGTCGATCTGATCGACATCAGCAGCCGTGAAGCGGCAGAACTTCTTACGCTTGAAGAGCGGGTTTTGTTGTTGACGACGCTTGTCGAATTTCTTACCAGTCGGGCGGGGCATGATTAGTCCTTTCCTGTGCCTTGCATTTCGGTGATGTGAAACACCAGGGTTCGTGCGTTGCGGTGCTTTTTGGCCAGAAAACCGGTGAAGAGCGCTTCCGCGCCCAACTCGCAGCTTTCGACCAGACCGCAGGCCTTGCCTGCCGCCACCGCGGGCATCGTCAGTTCGACGAAGCGGGGAATCCCGGCTTCGACGACTTCCGTGCGGTGCTGCAACGTGACGCTGGCAATCGGAACGCCGGCGGGTGTGTACCGCACCGGTTCGCGTTCGACGACGCTAGCCGTAAGTTGCAACCTGTTCACGCGATTGGCTTATTAGGCAGTTGCTCGAATCCTGATGGCTTTACTTAAGCCTGCGCTTCGGTCGGCTGGGCAGCCGCCTTCTTGGCTTCTTCGCGCTGCACTTCCTTCATCATCGGCGACGGGCCGGTTTCGGCCTTCTTCATCTTGACGATCAGGTGACGCAGGACAGCGTCGTTGAACTTGAATGCGTGTTCCAGCTCGTCGAGCGTGGTCTGGTCGCATTCGATGTTCATGCAGACGTAGTGAGCCTTCGCGAGTTTCTCGATCATGTAGGCCAGTTGGCGACGGCCCCAGTCTTCGATACGGTGGATCTGGCCACCGTGCGACGTGATCGTGCTCTTGTAACGCTCGATCATTGCGGGCACTTGCTCGCTTTGATCGGGATGCACGATAAATACGATTTCGTAATGACGCATATTCACTCCTTGTGGATTAAAGCCACCCGGGCGTCGGAACCGGTGCGGCAAGTGAGAAGCCGAAGAGTATAGCGCGAGCAGACGACTCCCGCAACTGGATTCGACGGCTTGCGTGGTGATTCGGGCGTGAATTCAAGGACTTGCACGAGTTCGCGCAGGTTTTGCCAGAGCAAATTCGGGCGCTTGGCGGTGGGTTCACGCCCGATTCACGCCCGATTCGTAGACAAATCACAGACTCAGGGGCGCGCTTCCACACCCGTCGAACCATCGGCGAGACGCGTATCGAGCGCCGCGCGCAGGCCGACCAGCGCATCCGGCCCCGCATCCGTCACCGCCCACCAGGTCATGCCGGCCGCCTGCCAGCGCAGCAGCGAATAACCGTCGCTCGCGCGCGGCGGCGCGGCGTGCTGTGCGGGGCCGGCCGAACCGGGCGGAAAGACGTACAAGTCGATCACATGCTTGCGGAAGCGATAAACCAGCACGGCGACGCGTTCGCGCCCGACATAATCGAGCCGCCCTCCTACGAGCGGAAAGCCCTGTGCGGTGAAATCCTCGACCGGCGGCGCGTAGTCGATGCGGCCGTTGAACCACGGCTTCACGGTATGGCGGTCGGTGGAAATCACATCGAGATCGCGCCCCGAAATCTGCGCGCGAATATGACTCGCGACGATTTCATCGACGAACGCACTATCGGCGGCCGGTGTGCGCAGATGCAAAGTCACGGTAACGCCCAGCGCACAGAGCAGCAGAATCGCGCTGCCGAACCACGCAAGGCCTGGCGCGCGAACGCCAGGCGCTCCGGCGGCGGCAGGCCACTGCGGCCACAACCGCTCCCGCCAGCCGCGGTTTCTTGCGGGTTTGACACGATCCGCTGCACGCGGCGGCTGATTCGCCACCTCGGCATCGAACGTTTCGACAGGCGGCAACGCCGCCACGATGCGCGCGGCCAGGCCATCGGGCGCGCGGTGATACGGCGCTTCACGGGTGATCCGGGCAATCGCTTCGACCTGCGCCACGGCGCGGCGGCACGGCACGCAGCCGGCCAGATGTTCGCGCACACGCCATTCGTCGGCGGCGGACAGTTCGCGGTCGACGCTGGCATCGACCAGCGGACGCGCTTCGTCACAGTTCATCGGGCGCCTCCGTGGTTCGCGGGGTCAAGGCATCGCCGCAGCGGCGATCCTGCGCGCGTGGTTCGTGCGCTCCGCCGTCGACGGCCGGCTCCTCGCGGAACCGGCCGTCTGGCCCCCGGCCGGATGGTCTCCAGGCTTTACTGCTACTTCCCCCGACTGCTGAACCGCTCATTGCCCGGCCGCCCTTTCGGTCGTTCCCGGGCGTCGCAGCGCCATGCCCCTGCACCGCCAGCATCGCCGCGAGGCGCTTGCGGGCACGGGCGAGACGCGACATCACCGTACCGATCGGCACGTCGATGACCGTGGCGATCTCGCGATATTCCAGTTCCTCCAGCTCGCGCAGCACCAGCACCTCGCGATACTCGACCGGCAACCGTTGCAGCGCCTCATGCACATGCCGCGACGACTCCGCGCGAATCGCCAGCGTTTCCGGGTCGATGCTGCCCGTGTCCCAGCCGTCCGGCGGCAGGTCGTCGCGCAACTCGTCGAACGGCGCGACCTCTTCCGCGCCCGCGCGCCGCCGCCACTCGTCGTACCAGACGCGCCGCACGATCGCCAGCAGCCAGGGCCGCGCCTCGTCGCCGCGAAAGGCATCGAAGAAACGGAACGCCCGCAAAAACGCTTCCTGCACGATGTCTTCGGCGTCGCCGGGATTGCGCGAGAGCCAGCGCGCGAGGTTGTAGGCGGCGTCCAGATGCGGCAACGCCAATGCCTGAAAGCGACGGCTGCGTGCCGCCACTTCCATCGCCTCCTGCGCCTGTCTTTCGTGCTGACCGTTCGCGGTTTCGCCCACGTCGTCCCCTCGTGTCGCACGCCTGCTGCCCACTGTCTCGCGCCCGTGCCGTCGCTTTGTTCCAACGCCTGCATTACCGCGCTAGCGGCCAGTTTATTCCCGCTCGATGCGCACGAAAACCAAAAATAAATCGGGAATGTTTGCTCACGAAAAGCGGTACGACAGGCAGGCCGGAAAGCAAGGCAAGACTCCAGCCGACGTCCCCAAACATCGGATCAATGTGCAGATTTTCCTGACGAGGAGACCACCATGTCCCACTCCACCGCCTCGCTCAAGCGACGCGATTTTCTCAAGCTGGCCGCGCTCGGCGGCGGCGCCGTGTTCGCCTCGGCGTTGCCCGGCTGGGCAGCGGGTCAATCCGCCGGTCATGCCGACTTCTTCTTCGTGCAACTCTCCGACGCCCACTGGGGTTTCGAAGGCCCGGCCGTCAATCCCGATGCGAAAGGCACGCTGCCCAAGGCCATCGCCGCCGTCAACGCCCTGCCCGTCACGCCCGATTTCGTCGTGTTCACCGGCGACCTCACGCACACGACCGACGACCCCGCCGTGCGCCGCGCACGCATGCGCGAGTTCCAGCAGATCGTCGGCGGCCTGCGCGTGAAGCCGCTCTATCTGATGCCCGGCGAGCACGATGCGAGTCTCGATAACGGCGCGGCGTTTCGCGAACTGTTCGGCGCGACGCACTACACCTTCGATCATCGCGGCGTGCATTTCATCACGCTCGATAACGTCTCCGATCCGGGTGGCCGTATCGGCGATGCGCAACTCGCCTGGCTCGCCGACGACCTGAGCCGCCAGCCCGAGGACGCGCGCATCGTCGTCTTCACGCACCGGCCGCTATTCGATCTCGCGCCGCAATGGGACTGG
This sequence comes from Paraburkholderia sp. Ac-20340, assembly GCF_017104965.1. Taxonomy (GTDB): domain Bacteria; phylum Pseudomonadota; class Gammaproteobacteria; order Burkholderiales; family Burkholderiaceae; genus Paraburkholderia. Next base: position 122,718 of record NZ_JAAGPR010000013.1, on the reverse strand, counting down.
GCCACGCGCGACGGCGCAGCAGCGATTGCGCTCTTGCAGAAGCACGCGAACGTGACCGTGTTCTACGGCCATATTCATCAGGAGAACCACACGATGACGGGATCGATTGCGCATCACGCCGCGCGCTCGCTGATGTTCGCGCTGCCCGCGCCGATGTCGCAGCCGCAAAAAACGCCTGTGCCCTGGGATGCGGCCGCGCCGTACAAGGGACTGGGCTGGCGCGATATCGCCGTGGATGGCACGCCGCAGGCATTCGCGCTCACCGAAATGCCGATCCGCAACGTGGGTTGAGACGCCAGGAGACCGAGATGCTGAAACTTCACTTTCTACGCGCGAGCCAACCGCGCCTTGCGCGCCGCCGCTGGCTGGCGCTTGCGGCGGCGGGCGTTGCGGCGTTGAGCCGTCTGGACGCCCAGGCTGCGCCGCGCGTAATCAAGGTTCACGCGCGACGCTTCGTGTTCACGCCCGATCACATCACGCTCGCGCCGCACGAGAGCGTGATATTCGAAGTCACCTCGCAGGACACGACGATGGGCTTCTCGATTCCGCAATTCGGCGTGCGCGCCGATGTGCCGCCGGGCGCGGTGGTACGCGTCGCCGCGACGGCGGGCGATGCGGGCAACGTGCCGTTTCTCTGCGATATCTTCTGCGGATCGGGCCACGAATCGATGAACGGCGTGATTATCGTGGGGTGAATCCAGTCGGGAAGAATCGGTCGGATAGAACCGCTCAGACCACCCCGCTCCAGTAACCCGGCCGGGCGTAGACATCCTTCAGATAATCGATGAAGTAACGCACCTTGGCCGGCACATAGCGCTGCTGCGGATACACGGCAAGAATGTCGTAATCGGGCAGCGCGTATTCATCGAGTACGGTTTCTAGCTCGCCGCGCGCGAGTTGCGCGTCGATTTCCCACGTGGACCGCCAGCCCAGCCCCAACCCTTCCGTCACCCAGCGATGCAGCAACTCGCCGTCGTTACAGTCGAGATTGCCGCCCACGCGCACGGTCGCGAGCTTGCCATTGCGGCGGAAATACCAGCCGCGGTTCTGCCCGCCCTGCAGGTTGAACGCCAGGCAATTGTGGCCGGGCAGATCTTCGAGCGTCTTCGGCCGCCCGTGCTTGCGGAAATACTCGGGCGTGCCGCACACCACGCGCCGGTTCGTCGCCAGCTTCACGGCGACGAAGTTCGGATCGACCGAACCGCCGATGCGGATCGACAGGTCATAGCCCTCGCGCACCAGATCGACCACGCGGTCGGTCAGATTGAAGGACACCTGGAGTTCGGGTTTATCGGCGAGAAAATCGGGCGCGAGCGGCGCGACGTGCTTGCGCCCGAACGCCGCCGGCGCCGACACGATCAAGTGACCGTTCACCACGCGCCGCCCCACCGAAAGTTCGTTCTCCGCCTGCTCCCATTCCGCCAGCAGGCCGCGGCAGCGCTCCAGAAACGCCGCACCGTCTTCGCTCACCACCAGACGCCGCGTCGAGCGATACATCAGCTTCACGCCCAGACGCTTTTCCAGCGCGTCGATACGCCGCCCGAGGATCACGGGCGACACGCCTTCCTCCAGCGCCGCCGCCGCGAGGCTGCCCGCCTCGGCCACGCGCACGAAGGTTTCGATCTGCTTGAAGCGATCCATTGCTTTGTCTCCTTCTGTCTCCGGCATTGGCCGCAAACGCCCGCCACACCGTCATTCCATACTTTTTGTTTCGAAATAAGCGACTGGGACTGATCTTATCAAACCTTTCGTGCGTCCCTAAAGTGAACCTCAAGCGCTGTATTCACTGCGCGCTATTTTCAGCGCGTCATTCAAGGCTTTTGCGACATTCAGGAGACAACCATGGCCAAAATGAGAGCCGTCGACGCCGCCGTGCTGGTGCTCGAGAAAGAAGGCATCGATACCGCCTTCGGCGTGCCGGGCGCCGCGATCAACCCGTTCTACTCGGCGCTCAAGAAGGCCGGCAGCATCACCCACGTGCTGGCGCGCCACGTCGAAGGCGCTTCGCACATGGCCGAAGGCTATACGCGTGCGCAGCCGGGCAATATCGGCGTGTGTATCGGTACGTCGGGCCCCGCGGGCACCGACATGATCACGGGCCTCTACTCGGCACAGGCCGACTCGATTCCTATCCTCGCGATCACGGGTCAGGCGCCGCGCGCACGTCTCCACAAGGAAGACTTCCAGGCCGTCGATATCGAATCGATCGCCAAGCCGGTCACCAAGTGGGCCGTCACGGTGCGCGAACCGGCGCTCGTGCCGCGCGTGTTCCAGCAGGCGTTCCACCTGATGCGCTCGGGCCGCCCGGGCCCGGTGCTGGTCGATATGCCGATCGACGTGCAACTCGCCGAAATCGAATTCGATATCGACACCTATGAGCCGCTGCCGGTCTACAAGCCGCGCGCGACGCGCAAGCAGATCGAAGCCGCGCTCGAACTCCTGAACGCCAGCGACAAGCCGCTGATCGTCTCGGGTGGCGGCGTGCTCAACGCGGCCGCTGAAGACCTGCTCGTGCAGTTCGCCGAAACCGTGGGCGTGCCGGTGATCCCGACGCTGATGTCGTGGGGCGCCATCGCCGACGACCATCCGCTGATGGCCGGCATGGTCGGTCTGCAGACCTCGCATCGCTACGGCAACGCCACGATGCTGGCTTCGGATTTCGTGCTCGGCATCGGCAACCGTTGGGCCAACCGTCACACGGGCAGCGTCGAGGTCTACACGAAGGGCCGCAAGTTCGTGCACGTCGATATCGAACCGACGCAGATCGGCCGCGTGTTCGGGCCGGATCTGGGCATCGTCTCGGACGCGAAGGCCGCGCTCGAACTGTTCGTCGAAGTGGCGCAGGAATGGAAGGCCGCGGGCAAGCTCAAGGACCGTAGCGAGTGGGTGGCGGACTGCCAGCAGCGCAAGGCCACGATGCATCGCAAGACGCACTTCGACAACGCGCCGATCAAGCCGCAACGCGTCTACGAAGAGATGAACAAGGCATTTGGCCGCGACACCTGCTACGTCAGCACGATTGGTCTGTCGCAGATCGCCGGTGCGCAGTTCCTGCACGTCTACAAGGCGCGCAACTGGATCAACTGCGGCCAGGCCGGCCCGCTCGGCTGGACGATTCCGGCAGCGCTGGGCGTGCGTGCCGCCGATCCGTCGCGCCCCATCGTGGCGCTCTCGGGCGACTACGACTTCCAGTTCATGATCGAAGAACTGGCGGTGGGCGCGCAGTTCAAGCTGCCCTACGTGCATGTGCTGGTGAACAACTCGTATCTGGGCCTGATCCGCCAGGCGCAGCGCCAGTTCGACATGGACTTCTGCGTGCAGCTCGCGTTCGAGAACATCAACGCGCCGGAATTGAACGGCTATGGCGTCGATCACAAGACCGTGGTCGAAGGTCTGGGCTGCAAGGCGCTGCGCGTGTTCAAGCCGGAAGAGATCGCTCCGGCGCTCAAGCAGGCGCAGTCGATGGCCGCCGAGTTCAGCGTGCCGGTCGTGGTCGAAGTGATCCTCGAACGTGTGACCAACATCTCGATGGGCACGGAAATCGACGCGATCAACGAGTTCGAAGAACTCGCCGACAAGCCCGAGCACGCCCCGACGGCGATCTCGCTGCAGTCCTGAAGACCGCTGTAGCCGAACGACGTAACCGCAAGATCCGCTTTTCGCCTCAGCCCTGATGCGCGAAAAGCGGATTCCCTCCCTCACTGACGCCCCGCGAGACCTCAAATGCCGAAATTCGCAGCGAATCTCACCATGCTGTTCAACGAAGTGCCGTTCCTCGACCGCTTTGCCGCGGCTGCCGAGGCGGGCTTCGAAGCCGTCGAATTCCTGTTCCCCTACCCGTTCAAGGCCGCCGAACTGGCCGAGCGGCTGGAGGCGAACAAGCTCAAGCTCGTGCTGCACAACCTGCCCGCCGGCAACTGGGAAGGCGGCGAGCGCGGCATTGCGTGCCTGCCGGATCGCCGTGGCGAATTCCAGGAAGGCGTGGGCCGCGCGATCGAATACGCGAAGGCGCTCAAGGTGCCGCAACTGAACTGCCTGGTCGGGATTCCGACGGCGGGCATCGACCGCGACACGGCGCTCAATTCGATCGTCGACAACCTGCGCTATGCGGCCGGCGAACTCAAGCGCGAAGGCATCCGCCTGCTGGTCGAACCGTGCAACAGCTACGACATTCCGGGCTTTGCGCTGAATCGTTCGGCCGAAGGGCTGGACGTGATCGACAAGGTCGGCTCGGACAATCTGTTCCTGCAGTACGACATCTATCACATGCAGCGCATGGAAGGCGAACTGGCCGCGACCATCAAGAAGCAGTTTGCGAAGATCGCGCACATCCAGCTCGCCGATAACCCGGGCCGCAACGAGCCGGGCACGGGCGAGATCAACTATCCCTTCCTGTTCGATCTGCTCGACTCGCTCGGCTACGCGGGTTACGTAGGCTGCGAATACAAGCCGAAGACCCAGACCGTCGACGGACTGGGCTGGCTGCGCGGCGCGCAGCAGCGCGCGGCCGAACTGGCCTGAAACCAGCCAGCCTCAAGCACTGTAAATCGACACATCGAACCGAATTCGACTCAACGGAGACACACAAGATGGCAAAGATTGGATTTATCGGCCTCGGCATCATGGGCGCGCACATGGCGCGCAACCTTCAGAAGGGCGGCCACTCGCTCGTCGTGAACGGCAAGTTTCCGGTGCCGGACGATCTGCGCGCGAGCACCGCTGTGGTCGCCGATTCGACCGCGGTGGCGCAGGAATCGGAAATCATCATCCTGATGGTGCCTGACACGCCCGACGTGCAAAACGTGCTGTTCGCCGATGACGGCGTCGCCAAGGGTCTGTCGGCCGGCAAGCTGGTGATCGACATGAGCTCGATCTCGCCGCTGGAAACGCAGCAGTTCGCCAAGCAGATCAACGCGCTCGGCTGCGACTACCTCGACGCGCCGGTCTCGGGCGGCGAAGTCGGCGCACGCGACGCAACGCTCTCGATCATGGTCGGCGGCCCGCAGAAGTCCTTCGATCTGGCCAAGCCGCTGTTCGAGATCATGGGCAAGAACATTTCGCTGGTTGGCGATAACGGTGCGGGTCAGACCACCAAGGTCGCGAACCAGATCATCGTTGCGCTGAATATCGAAGCCGTCGCCGAAGCGCTGCTGTTCGCGGCTCGCTCGGGCGCCGATCCGGAGCGCGTGCGCAAGGCGCTGATGGGCGGTTTCGCGTCGTCGCGCATTCTCGAAGTGCACGGCGAGCGCATGACGAAGCGCACCTTCAACCCGGGTTTCCGCATCGAACTGCACCAGAAGGATCTGAACCTGGCGCTCGACGGCGCACGCAAGCTCGGCATCGCCCTGCCCCACACGGCCAGCGCGCAGCAACTGTTCAGCGTGTGTGCAGCGAACGGCGGCAAGGCATGGGATCACTCGGCGATGATTCGCGCGCTGGAAATCATGGCGAATTTCGAAATCGCCGAAGCGCCGGCATCGCAGGCGAAGGCAGCTTAAGTACGTCAAGCAGGAGTCGTCGATTAGAGGACGAAGCGATGCGCGCGTGGGCCCGTGCGCATCGCCTCCCGCAACATTGTTCATGCAGGCGGCCCGCGACACAGACACGCACACAGACACGCATTCAGGCTGGCGCGGCATCAGGCACGCGACGGCCGCAGGTGGGGCGCTTCGTGGCGGCGGCAACCGCTGCGGGGCAAATCGGGGCCGCTCTGGGCTGAGAGCGGCCAGTGGGGTCCGAAAGCGGCACCCGGCGACGACGGGGAAGCCTTGGTCGGTCAGACGTCGTCATCGGGTGTCCGCGTACGGATCGCGATATCCCTCATCCAGATAAAAATCGCTGGAAAACAAAAGGGCCTTGCGGAGGTTGCTCCGCAAGGCCCTTGGTGTTTGCTGCGCGTGATGCTTAATACGTATCGAACACGCGTTGCAGATCGGCCTTTGCGCTCGCGCCCGCGGCCAGCGCGAGCATCAGCAGCACGCGCGCCTTGAACGGGCTGAGCGTGCCCGCCGAGACGAAGCCGAGCGCATCGTCCTTCGCCGCGCCGTTATGCATCACGTGACCCGAGCCCACGCGCGACGCGCGCACCACGGCAATGCCCTTCGCCACCGCATCGGCCAATGCCTGTTGCAGCGTAGCGTGGATCGAGCCGTTGCCCGTGCCCGCGACCACGATGCCGCGCACGCCAGCCTGCACCAGCGCATCGACGGCGATGCGCGACACGCCCGCATAGCTCGTGACGATCTCCACGTGCGGCCAGACGGTATCCGCCTGGAACGGCGTATCGGCCGTATGCGCACGCAACGCGCGCCGCTGGAACTCGACGCGGCCATCCTGCACCCAACCCAGCGCGCCGATCTCGGGCGACTGGAACGCATCGACGGCATAGGTGCTCGTTTTCACGACATCGCGCGCGCAGTGGATGCGGTTGTTGAACGCCACCAGCACGCCCTGCCCGCCTGCCTGGCCGCTCGCGGCCAGCGTCACGGCATTGAGCAGATTGAGCGGACCATCGGCGGACAACGCCGAAGCCGGACGCATCGCCGCCGTCAAAATCACCGGCTTCGCGCTTTTCACCGTGAGATGCAGCACGTAGGCGGTTTCTTCGAGCGTATCCGTGCCGTGCGTGATGACCACGCCGTCGATATCGTCGCTCGCGAGCAATGCGTTCACGCGCTGCGCAAGCGTGCTCCAGAGCGCGAACGACATATCCTTGCTGTCGACGCTGGCCACCTGTTCGGCGTGAATCTGCGCGACCGCATCGAGGCCGGGCACGGCCGCCAGCAGTTGCGCGACGCCGATCACACCGGCCTGATAGCCGGCGGTATTGGCCGCATCGGGCGCGGAGCCCGCGATCGTGCCGCCGGTCGCGAGCACGGCGATACGCGGCAGCGCCGCGCTTTGGGTAGTGTTGGATGTATTCATGGCCGCGATTTTAAGCGATCCGCCGCACGCCGCGATCTGGCGGAAAACCCCGCCGGCCCACGACTGCGCGAACGCACGTGCAGAAATGGCGGCAACCGCACAAACGAAAACGGCGGCACGCAACCGTGCCGCCGCTTAAAAAACCACTACCACGCGCTCAAACCACTTCGCGCAACTGGCTGGCGATCTGCTGCTCGGTCAGTTGCGGCGCGAACATCTCGATCAGGCGATACGCGTACTGACGCAGGAACGCACCCTTGCGCAGACCCACGCGCGTCGTGCTCGCCTCGAACAGATGCTGCGTATCCAGCGCCACGAGTTCGCTGTCGCGTTTCGGGTCGTAGGCCATCGCCGCGACCACGCCGATACCCATGCCCAGTTCGACGTAAGTCTTGATGACGTCCGCGTCGATAGCGGTCAGCACGACATCGGGCACCACGCCCACTTTCGCGAACGCCTGGTCGATGTGCGAGCGGCCCGTGAAGTCCTGGTCATAGGTGATGATCGGATATTCGGCGATCTCTTCGAGCGTGAGATTTTCGCGGCCCACGAGCGGATGCGTCTTCGGCACGACGACCGTGTGATGCCACGAGTAGCACGGGAACGTCACGATATCGGGGAAACGGTCGAGCGCTTCGGTCGAGATGCCGATATCGGCCTCGCCGTTGATGATCATCTGCGCGATCTGCTGCGGGTTGCCCTGACGCAGCGCCAGATGCACCTTCGGAAACACCTCGCGGAACTGGTGCACGACCTTGGGCAATGCGTAGCGCGCCTGCGTGTGGGTGGTCGCGACCACCAGATGGCCGCTGTCCTGATCGGCGAACTGGCGCGCGACGCGGCGCAGGTTTTCGGCGTCGAGCAGCATGCGCTCGATCAGCTGATGCACGGCCTTGCCCGGCTCCGTGAGGCCCGTGAGACGCTTGCCGCGGCGGATGAAGATATCGACGCCCAGCTCGTCTTCGAGATCCTTGATCTGCTTCGAGACGCCCGACTGCGACGTGTACAGCACGTTCGCCACTTCGGTCAGGTTCATGTTCTGCCGCACGGCTTCGCGCACGAAACGCAACTGCTGAAAATTCATGTTCTTCTCTCCGGAACTGCCGACCTGATTTTTATAAGCTCGTTATTGTGTGTTGATGCGTGTGTTGACGCGTGTGTTGATGCGCGGTTCAAGCGCCCCGCTCACTGCGCCGGAAACACGCGCAGCCCGCGCGGCACCGCCGTCACGCCGTCGCCCACGGCCAGATTCAGCGAGCGCCACGCCTCGCGGTCGAGTTGCGCTTCGAGCGCGCCGCCCGAGCGGCTTTCCAGTTCCACACGCACCGAACCGCCCAGCGTCACCACACGGCGCACATCGACGACGATGCCATCGCGATGATCCGCGGCGTCGCGATGCAGCACGATATCGTGCGGACGCACATAAGCGAGCGCCGGGCCTTCGAAGGCGGCCTCGACCGCGATCGGCTGCGCCGCGCCATCGGCGACGAAACCGCCCGCCGCCACCTTGCCGCGCAGACGGTTCGCCGCGCCCAGGAACTCGTAGACGAACGACGTCTGGGGATGATCGTACACGTCCTGCGGGCTGCCGACCTGCTCCACATGACCGTGATTCATCACGACGATGCGATCGGCCACTTCAAGCGCCTCTTCCTGATCGTGCGTGACGAAAATCGTCGAGATATGCAGATCGTCGTGCAAACGGCGCAGCCAGCTACGCAACTCCTTGCGCACCTTGGCGTCGAGCGCGCCGAACGGCTCGTCGAGCAGCAGCACCTTCGGCTCCACGGCCAGCGCGCGGGCCAGCGCGATACGCTGACGCTGGCCGCCCGACAGCTCGGACGGATAACGCTGCGCAAGCCAGTCGAGTTGCACGAGCTTGAGCAGTTCATGCACTTTTTCGCGGATCTGCGCTTCGGACGGACGCTCGCCGCGCGGCTTCACGCGCAGGCCGAACGCCACGTTTTCGAACACCGTCATGTGACGGAACAGCGCGTAATGCTGGAACACGAAGCCCACCTGACGCTCGCGCGCACCGGCCGCGCCCACGTCCTGGCCTTGCAGCACGACCTGGCCTGCATCGGCATATTCGAGACCGGCGATCACGCGCAGCAGCGTGGTCTTGCCGCAACCGGAGGGCCCCAGCAGCGCGACGAGTTCGCCCGGCGGAAAGTCGAGCGAGACGTTGTCGAGTGCCGTGAAATCGCCAAAGCGCTTCTGCAAATTGCTGACGGTGATGCCCATGATTACAGCTCCTGTTGAAGCGATTGACGCGCTGCGCCGGTACGGGGCGCGGGTTGCGAATGGGTTGCGGACGACGAAGCATGCGCGGCCGCCGGGCCGGCAAACGCGGGCACATCGTCGTCGCGCAGTGCGGCGTTCATATGGCGCTCCGCGAGCAGCTTGAGGCCGAGCGTCACGAGCGCGAGCAGCGCCAGCAGCGAAGCCACGGCAAATGCGGCCGCAAAGTTGTATTCGTTGTAGAGAATCTCGACGTGCAGCGGCATGGTGTCGGTCTGGCCGCGGATGTGGCCCGAGACCACCGAAACCGCGCCGAACTCGCCCATCGCACGCGCGTTACAGAGAATCACGCCGTACAGCAGACCCCAGCGGATATTCGGCAGCGTCACGCGGCGGAACATCTGCCAGCCCGAAGCGCCGAGCACGTGCGCGGCTTCTTCCTCGTCGTTGCCTTGCGCCTGCATCAGCGGAATCAGTTCGCGCGCGACAAACGGGAACGTCACGAAGATCGTCGCCAGCACGATGCCGGGCACCGCGAAAATGATCTGCACGTTATGGTCGGCGAGCCACGGTCCGAACCAGCCCTGCGCGCCGAACATCAGCACATAGATCAGGCCGGAAATCACCGGCGAGACCGAAAACGGCAAGTCGATCAGCGTGGTCAGCAGCGCCTTGCCGCGGAAGTCGAACTTGGCGATGGCCCACGAAGCAGCCAGGCCGAACGCGCAGTTCAGCGGCACCGCGATCCCCGCCGTGATCAGCGTGAGCTTGATGGCGGCGAGCGCATCGGGATCGGCGAGCGATTCGAAATAGAAGCCGATGCCCTTCGAGAGCGCCTGCCAGAACACCGCCACGAGCGGCACCACGAGGAACAGCGCGAGAAACACCAGCGCGATCGTGGTCAGCAGCCAGCGCACCCACGGCGCTTCGGTGACCGGGTCCGGTCGGCCAGCCTGCGGTTTGCGAATCGTCGAACTCATTGCACACCTCCCGTTGCCGTTTGGGCGCTTACCGGCGCCGCGCTGGCCGCGCCACGACTCGTGCGCCGCTGCAGATACCACTGCAAGGTGTTGATAAAGAGCAGCATGAGAAAGGACACGCAGAGCATCACCACAGCCAGCGCGGTCGCGCCCGCGTAGTCGTATTGCTCGAGCTTGGTGATGATGAGCAGCGAGGTGATTTCCGACTTCATCGGCACATTGCCGGCGATAAAGATGACCGAGCCGTATTCGCCCAGCGCGCGCGCGAATGCGAGCGCGAAACCCGTGAGCAGCGCCGGCAGCGCGGCGGGCAGCACGACGCGGCGAAACGTCAGCCAGCGCGACGCGCCCAGGCACGCGGCGGCCTCTTCCTGCTCGCGCTCGAACTCTTCGAGCACGGGCTGCACGGTGCGCACGACAAACGGCAGGCCGATAAAGGTCAGCGCCACCAGCACGCCCAGCGGCGTAAACGCCACCTTGAGCCCAAGCGGCTCCAGATATTGGCCGATCCAGCCATTGCCCGCATACACCGCCGCGAGCGAAATGCCCGCCACGGACGTGGGCAGCGCGAACGGCAGATCGACGAGCGCGTCGATGACGCGCTTGAACGGGAACGTGTAGCGCACCAGCACCCACGCCAGCAGGAAGCCGAACACGGCATTGATGAGCGCCCCGCCGAGCGCGGAGAAGAACGTGAGGCGGTACGACGCGATCACGCGCGGCGACCACACGGCGCGCACGAACTGCGCCCAGTCGAGCGTCGCGGTCTTGAGGAAGGTCGCCGCGAGCGGGATCAGCACCACGAGGCTCAGATACGCCACCGTAATGCCGAGCGTCACGCCGAACCCGGGCAAGGCGCCAGGCTTCTGTAATCGGAACGTCGTCATGCTCTATCTCTTCACATGGGTTGCGCGGCGTCTTCTGCAACTTCAAGGCGTGCAGGCCGCTGCGCCGAAAGGCGCGCCTCGTTGGGCGCGCCTTGTTTTATGGTGCTTTTAGGTTTGCTGCTTGCTGCGAGATGCTGCTTGCGGCTCGTATTGCAGCCCTTACTGCAACTCTTACTGCGGCTGATAAATCGAGTCGAACACGCCGCCATCGGCAAAGTGCGTCTTCTGCGCGTTGGTCCAGCCGCCGAAGGTGTCATCCACCGTGTAGAGCTTGAGCTTCGGGAACTTCGCCGTGAGTGCCGCCGGCACCTTGTCCGAACGCGGACGGTAGAAGTTCTTCGCGGCGATCTCCTGACCTTCCTCGCTATAGAGGAATTGCAGATACGCCTCGGCCTGCTTGCGCGTGCCTTTCTTGTCGACGACCTTGTCGACCACGGCCACCGGCGGCTCGGCCAGAATGCTCACCGACGGCACCACGATCTCGAACTTCTCCGGCCCGAACTCCTTGAGCGACAGGAAGGCCTCGTTTTCCCAGGCGATCAGCACGTCGCCGATCCCGCGCTGCACGAAGCTGGTGGTCGCGCCACGCGCACCCGAATCGAGCACGCCGGCGTTCTTGTAGAGCTTCGTGACGAATTCCTTGGCCTTCTGGTCGTTGCCGCCCGGCTGGTGTTCCGCATACGCCCAGGCCGCGAGGTAGTTCCAGCGCGCGCCGCCCGAGGTCTTCGGATTCGGCGTGACGATCGACACACCCGGTTTGGTCAGATCGTCCCAGTCCTTGATGTGCTTGGGATTGCCCTTGCGCACAAGAAACACGATCGTCGAGGTGTACGGCGAGGCGTTATCGGGCAGACGCTTTTGCCAGTCCTTCGCGACGATGCCCTTGTTGGCCAGTGCGTCGATGTCCCAGGCCAGCGCCAGCGTCACCACATCGGCCTGCAGGCCGTCGAGCACCGAGCGCGCCTGCGCGCCCGAGCCGCCGTGCGACTGCTTGATCGTGAGCGTTTCGCCGGTCTTGGCCTTCCACTGCTTGATGAAGGCTTCGTTGACCTCCTGGTACAGCTCGCGCGTCGGATCGTAGGAGACGTTGAGCAGAGAGGTATCCGCGTGCGCAGCCGGCGCCATCGCGACCATGCCCAGCAGCGGCGCCGCGCCGATAACCAGTTTTGCCGCCAGTGTCGTGAACCAGCCGCGCCCCGTAGTGCCTTGTTTCATCCCGCTTTCTCCGTGTTGTCGTGTGCCGTGTGGTGCTGCGCGCCACCGCGTTCTTGTCTGTGCGGCGATCGATGAAGGCCAGTCTAGCGATTGGCTTACATTATTAAAAATGATGTTTTTTCATTTTTTAATACGCAAAAGTGGTAAGGGCGGATAAATCGGCTGTCGGAGCACGTTTTCGTCCGTCAGACCATCGCAAAACGCCGTTGTAGCGCCACCCAAACGACAAACCTCAAGTAACACTTGAAAAGCGGCGAGTACTGTATAAAAATACAGCTACCTGTTCAAACATACAGTGTCGACATGACCAAACTCACCGCACGACAGCAGCAGGTTTTCGATCTGGTCCGCCGCGCGATCGAGCGCACCGGCTTTCCGCCCACGCGCGCCGAGATCGCTGCCGAACTCGGCTTCAGCTCGGCAAACTCCGCTGAGGAGCACCTTCGCGCGCTGGCGCGCAAGGGCGTGATCGAACTGGCTGCGGGCGCCTCGCGCGGCATCCGCCTGATGCCGGGGCCCGACGACCTGCCGCATCAATTCACGCTGCCGCACGCAAGCATCATGCAGCTCACGCTGCCGCTGGTTGGCCGCGTGGCCGCGGGTAGCCCGATCCTCGCGCAGGAACATATTTCGCAGAACTATGCGTGCGACCCGGCGCTCTTCTCGAGCCGCCCCGACTACCTGCTGAAGGTGCGCGGGCTGTCGATGCGCGACGCGGGCATCCTCGACGGCGACCTGCTCGCCGTGCAGAAGAAAGCCGAAGCGAAGGACGGCCAGATCATCGTCGCGCGTCTGGGCGACGACGTGACCGTGAAACGTCTGAAGCGTCAGCCCAACGGTATCGAGCTGATCGCCGAAAACCCCGACTACGACAACATCTTCGTCGCCGCCGGCAGCGCTGAATTCGCGCTCGAAGGCATCGCCGTCGGTCTGATCCGTCCCACCGAATTCTGATAATTCCGACCGCGCCTTGTCAGCGCCTGGTCCGCGCATCTTCTGGAGAGAGAGTCATGGAACGCCTTGCCCGCCTGTTGCCCTTCCGTCAATTCGGCCGTCTGCGCCATCTGCGCGGGATCGCGTCGTGTGCATTGCGCGACGCGCGCGCCTCGGCGGCAGCGCTCAATGGCTCGCTCTTCGAGAACACCGCTGAAGAGACGTACACGCCGGAACTGCCGCCCCTGCCGTCGGCACAACCTGCGTTCGCACGCGTATCGCTCAACAGCACGCTGAATACGGAACAGCCGGATCGCCGCGCGCCGGTGCGCGTCTATCACGGTCCGTCGCGCCTCATCATGGTCGGTACGATGGATGCGGTGTGCCGCGCGCTCGACCGTTGCATCGCCGAACAAACCGGTGACATGCCGGTGGCACTGGCGAAGTAACAAGCTGTTTCATGGGAAATTTTCTGGCGCGCGGGCGGTCAACACCCTGATTGAACTTTTGCCCCGTTCGCGCGGGGCCGCCCTGCCCGATGACCCAACCGACTGTCTCCACGCCTTCAGGCGCGTCCTCGAACTGGAAGAAACCCGTTGCGATTGCAGTCGCGGCGGTGGCCGTTGTCGCGGCGCTCGGCTATGGCTATGCGTCGCCGTACATCGCGCTCAACCACCTCAAGCAGGCGGCGGATGCGCGCGACGCTGTCGCGTTGAACGAATACGTCGATTACCCGGCGTTGCGCGTGAGTCTCAAGCAGCAGGTTGGCGAGATGCTGCAGGAGCGCATTCACGCGCAGCACAGTAGCAATCCGTTGTTGATGCTGGGCGCGGTGATCGGCTCGGCGTTGATCGGGCCGCTGGTGGATGCGTACGCGACACCTGAAGGTGTGGCGGCGCTGCTCAATGGCATGCCGCCCACGGGCAAGCCCGGCGATCGCCCGGCACCGCCGCCGCCCGGTACGCAGGCTTCATCGGCACCGGCTGAAACAGCGCCGCCGGCGCAGCAACCCGCGCCTGCCAATACGGATACGTCGCAAGCGCCGCCGCGTGCGCAAACCTCGGCGGGTTATCGCAGCCTCAATGAATTCGCCGTGACATGGCAGCGCAGCGCGAGCGACGAGCACTATGCCGCCATCCTTCAGCGGCACGGGCTTTTCTCGTGGAAGCTTGCTGCGGTGGAATTGAACAACGCGAATGCCGGCAACGGCGCGGCCAATTAATCGAACGCCATTGAACCGCTACGCGCCCAGCCATTGCGACTGGGCGCATGTCACTGCCTGTCACCGACAGAACACGGCGCGCCGTTACGCGGCCGCTTGCTGCTGCTTCTCTTCGGCTGCCGAAGAACACGCCACCAGAATGCTGCACGACACGCGATCGAGCAGCGGCGTAGTGCCCGCGCCCATCCACCAGCGCGACAGCCCCGTGCGGCAGCGATGCCCCACCACCACCAGATCCGCCTGGATTTCATTGGCCAGATTGGCAATTTCGTCGATCGGATGACCGAACGCGAAATGCCCCTGCGCGCGCACGCCGCGCTCGGTGAGCCAATCGACGCCTTCCTGCAGGATCTCGCGCGCCGTTTCTTCGAAGCGCCCGCACGCCACATCGGTCAGCAGACCGGCGCTTTGCGCGATGGTCGAACGCATATCCACCACCGAAAGCAGGTGCGTTTCCGCCTGCAGATCCAACGCCAGATCGGCGCCGCAGCGCAGCGCCTTGCGGCCCTCGCGCGAGCCGTCGTAACAGAGCAGAATCTTTTTGTAGCTCGCCATGATCGCTTCTCCCCACCCGCTCGAAGCGCAGGTTGTAACTGCATGATGGTGCGCCGCAATTCGGCGCGCAAGGGTTGGAAAACGCCAGGTAAGCATGCACTGTCCATGCACCGTTCTGGCGCCTCGAAAGCCTTACGGCATGGGCCTTGCGCTGATTCTCGATGCTTGCCGCGACAGCCATTGCCACAGCATCGTAATCGCGTTTGTGGCGCGGGCGCGCGCCACCTCGCGCGCGGCGATGCACTAGAATAGGCCGCCTTGCGACGTGCGACGCGTGCACCCCATGCACGCCAAACGCACGGTCGAAGCGACGCTTCAGGCGAACCCAAACCGACGATAAAACCGGAAAACGGTACGACATGCCCGCCATCGAATTCGAGCAGGTAATCAAACACTATGGAGACCGGACGGTCGTGAACGGCCTCTCGTTCAACGTCGTCCCCGGCGAATGTTTCGGACTGCTCGGCCCTAACGGCGCGGGCAAGACCACGACGCTGCGCATGCTGCTCGGCATTGTTTCGCCCGATGCGGGACGCATCAGCCTGTGCGGCGAGCCGGTGCCCGCGCGGGCGCGTCACGCGCGCGCACGCGTCGGCGTCGTGCCGCAGTTCGACAATCTCGATCCCGATTTCACCGTGCGCGAAAATCTGCTCGTGTTCGGCCGGTATTTCGGGCTTTCGGCGAGCGAGGCGAAGGCGCTCGTCGCGCCGCTGCTCGAATTCGCGCGCCTTGAAAGCAAGGCCGATGCGCGCGTGAGCGAGCTGTCCGGCGGCATGCGCCGGCGTCTCACGCTCGCCCGCGCGCTCGTCAACGACCCCGATGTGCTGGTGATGGACGAACCCACCACCGGGCTCGATCCGCAGGCGCGCCACCTGATCTGGGAGCGGCTGCGCTCGCTGCTCGCGCGCGGCAAGACGATTCTGCTCACCACGCACTTCATGGAAGAAGCCGAGCGGCTGTGCAACCGCGTCTGCGTGATCGAGGAAGGCCGCAAGATCGCCGAGGGCGCACCGAAAGCGCTGATCGAATCGGAGATCGGCTGCGATGTGATCGAGGTCTATGGACCGGACCCGGCCGCGCTGCGCGACACGCTCGCGCCCTTCGCCAAGCGCACGGAAATCAGCGGCGAGACGCTGTTCTGCTATGTCGACGATCCCGCGCCCGTGCATGCGCAATTGCGCCCGCGCTCGGACCTGCGTTATCTGCATCGGCCTGCGAATCTGGAAGATGTTTTCCTGCGGCTGACGGGCCGCGAGATGCAGGACTAAGCCGCGGCATTCAGCCCCCAACGCACGCAGCGAAACCATCCAGCAGAACAGCCGATTACGCCATGCAGACACGCACTCAACCTCCGCCGCCTACCCGCCCCACGCGCCCCGCCCACCCGCCGCTGCGCGAGCCGCGCGCGGCCCTGCCCTCGAACGCGACGCACTGGATCGCCGTGTGGCGGCGCAACTATCTGGTCTGGCGCAAGCTCGCCATCGCGTCGATGTTCGGCAATCTCGCCGATCCGATGATCTATCTGTTCGGTCTGGGTTTCGGCCTCGGCCTGATGGTCGGGCATGTGGACGGCGTCTCGTACATCGCGTTTCTGGCGGCGGGCACGGTGTCGTCTTCGGTGATGATGTCGGCGAGCTTCGAGTCGATGTACTCGGGCTTTTCGCGCATGCACGTGCAGCGCACGTGGGAGGCGATCATGCACACGCCGCTCTCGCTCGGCGACGTGGTGCTCGGGGAAGTGATGTGGGCCGCCAGCAAGTCGATGCTCTCGGGCGCGGCCATCATGATCGTGGCGGGCGGGCTCGGCTATGCGAGCTTTCCGTCGATGCTGCTGGCGCTGCCCGTGATCGCGCTCGCGGGCCTCGCCTTCGCGAGCTGCGCGATGATCGTCACCGCGCTCGCGCCGTCCTACGACTTCTTCATGTTCTATCAGACGCTGGTGCTCACGCCGATGCTGCTGCTCTCGGGCGTATTTTTCCCGATCACGCAGTTGCCGCCCGCCGCGCAGCACATCACGCTGATGCTGCCGCTCGCGCATGCCGTCGATCTGATCCGGCCGGCCATGCTCGGGCGGCCTGTCGAGCACGCCGCGCTGCATCTGGGCGTGCTCGCGTTCTACATCATCGTGCCGTTCAGCATCGCGTCGATCCTGTTCCGGCGCCGCATGATGCGCTGAAGTCAGTCTTCGTCGTCGCCCCAGGGAATATCGACGTCCGAAATAAACGCGACCGTGGCGAACGGACCGCCTTCCTGACGGCCGATCTTGCCGTCCGAGCGATGCCACTCGACGCGGAACACCGTCGCCTGGGTCTGCGCGTGCAGACGCACGGTGCGGATTTCTTCCGGGTCGGCTTCCTCGACGGGTTCGTCCAGCGAGATCAGCAGTTGCTGCGGCCAGAGGCCGTCGGCGGGATCGTAAATACGGTCGCCGTCGGGGATCGAGACGTGCGCCTGCACGCCGATGGTCGCCGAAGCCTCGACGATCATCTTGCCGAGCGCGCGCAGCACCGCCGTCGCGCGTGCGGAATTGGCCTGGCGGATCGCGAGGTCGCCGCGCGTGAGCGCCTGTTCGAGTTTCGGATTGGTTTTTTGCTGTGCCATACCGTTTCCTGGGCCTGAGCCCTCATCTATGCGGACGGCCTGGCGGCCATCCGCGGTCTTAAGCTTGATCGTTAAAACGTCGTCGTTAGCGCGCGATCGCTATCGATTCATCGTAGCACCGCGGCCATTGACCCGACGCGCATTCAGGCCGCTACGCCGAACCCCAGCCCCACGGCCGCCAGCCCGGACACGATGCCGAACAGCACGACCACCACCGCCACGAGCGTCAGCACGCGCGGACGGAACGAGCCTGCCAGCATCGCCAGCGACGGCACGCTCACGGGCGGCAGCGTCAGCAGCAGCGCGCCCGCCGGGCCAACGCCCATGCCGAGCGCCAGCATCGCCTGAATGATCGGCACTTCGCCGGCAGTCGGAATCACGAACAGCATGCCCGCCACCGCAAACGCGACGATCCAGCCGATGCTGCTGGTGACGTCCGGGCCGATGTGCGGGAACAGCCACGCGCGCGCCGCGCCCAGCAGCAGCACGAGCACGATGTACTCCGGCACGAGGCGCACGGCCATGCGCGCAAAAATCCGCGCCCAGCGCGCGAACACATTGCCGCCTTCGGCCTGCTGGCGCGCGAGCAGCGCGAGACGGTCGTCGGCGGCGCGCGCTTCCTGCGGCGTCACAAGACGGTTGGCCAGCCAGCCGAGACCAAACACCAGCAGCACGCCGAGCACCAGACGCAGCGCGCTCCATTGCCAGCCCAGCACGAAACCCATGAACACGAGCGTCGCGGGATTGAGCACGGAATTGCCGAGCCAGAACGCGATCGCGCCGCCCGCCGACGCATTGCGCGCACGCAGACCCGCCACCACGGGCGCGGCGCAGCAGGTGCACATCATGCCCGGCACCGACAGCAGACCGCCCGCCGCCACGCTGCCGAACCCGCGCCGCCCAAGCACGCGCGCGACCCATTGCACCGGCAACAGCGCCTGCACGCCGGAGCCGAGCAGCAAGCCCAGCACCATCGCTTGCCAGATCGCCTTGCCGTACGCGAGGGCGTAGTCGAGCGCGGCGCCCAGCGACGGCGCGGGCGCGCTGGCCGAAGCGCCCATCAGGATCGATTTGCCGATCGAATGGGTCGATTCGGCGGTGAAAGCGCGGTGGTAATAAGGGAACCACTTCACGTAAAACAGGCCGGCCACGGCCAGCAACAGAAAAATGGCCCAGCCATAGCCGGGCACGGCCGCGCCGGATTGAGGCGACTGTGGCGATTGCGCGTTCGGTGCGCTCGTCATCGTGGGGTACTCCGCAAAGGGCGATAGGTCTAAGGATTGATTGCAAACGAGCCGCGCGGAACGTTTTCGGCGCAGGACGCGCGAATGGCCCGATCGGGGAAATCCACGGCCGCGCGGGTGTTGGCAGGATCGTAGTGCATGCCTTGCGAATCGCCAACGACTTTGGCGTGACACGCGTGGCCGCAACAGCAGCCGATACAGCAGGGAAGAACCGGTTCGGGCCGCCCGGCGACAGCAAACCGCCGGGCGGCGAAGGCACGCGTTACGGTGCCGGATTAGGCTGCTGCTCGTGCAGCGCGTCGATGCGCGCGAGCACGTCCGCCGACAGCTTCACATCGACACTGGCGATGTTTTCCTTCAGTTGCGCCATGCTGGTCGCGCCGATCAGGTTGCTCGTCACGAACGGACGGCTGTTCACGAACGCCAGCGCAAACTGCGCGGGCGTATAGCCGAGTTCCTTCGCGAGCGCCACGTAGCTCGACGTCGCGGCCACCGCCTGCGGCTTGCTGTAACGCTGGAAGCGCTCGAACTTCGTGATGCGCGCACCTTCGGGCCGCGCCCCGCCCTCGTACTTGCCCGAAAGCCAGCCGAACGCCATCGGCGAATAAGCCAGCAGGCCGAGCTTGTCGCGATGCGAATACTCGGAAAGCCCGAACTCGAACGTGCGGTTCACGAGGCTATACGGATTCTGGATGCTGACGATGCGCGGCAAGCCCAGCTTTTCGGCCGCGCGCAGGAATTGCGCGACGCCCCAGGGCGTTTCATTCGACACGCCGATGTGGCGCACCTTGCCCGCCTTGACGAACTCGGCCAGCACCGCAAGCGTTTCCTCGATCGGCACCGTGTAGGCGTCGTCGACCCACGGATACATCGGGCGGCCGAAAGTCATCGTGCTGCGGTCGGGCCAGTGCAACTGATACAGATCGACATAATCGGTCTGCAGGCGCTTGAGGCTGCCGTCGAGCGCTTCGGTCAGATTCTTGCGATCGAACTGGTTGCCTTCGCCGCGGATATGCCGCGGATTGTGCGGCTGGCGCGCCGGACCGGCGATCTTGGTCGCCAGCACGATGCGCTCGCGCGCGGCCCGATGTTGCGCGAGCCAGGTGCCGATAAAGCGCTCGGTCTGC
The DNA here is from genome assembly GCF_017104965.1 of Paraburkholderia sp. Ac-20340. Taxonomy (GTDB): domain Bacteria; phylum Pseudomonadota; class Gammaproteobacteria; order Burkholderiales; family Burkholderiaceae; genus Paraburkholderia. The sequence goes on along the minus strand of NZ_JAAGPR010000013.1, from coordinate 102,789 downwards.
CCTTGCGTTTCGGGGCGCGGCGGCACGGGATACATCTCCGCGGCGTCGATCAGCGTGACGCCTTGATCGAGCGCGTAGTCGATCTGTTCGTGTGCGTCGCGCTCGGTATTCTGTTCGCCCCACGTCATCGTGCCGAGGCCGATCAGGCTTACCTTGACGTCCGTATCGCCGAGTGTGCGGTATTCCATCGAAGCGTTTTCCATCATTGGTTGGGGAGAACGCAGAAGCTATCACGACGCACGATTTTTTTCAGGAGACGCCGAATAACGGCAAAGCCGGGCTCGACCCGGCTTTGTGCGTTGCAATGAGGTGATGCTTGCGCCCGGCTTACGGCCCGACGCGTTCCACGGCCCAGTTCGAGTTATGCACGAGGTAATACTGGCCACCGACGCCTACCCAGTGATAACCGCGCGGCGGCGGCTTGAGGTGATATTGACGCCAGTCGTCGATTACATACTGACGGTCGCGATATTCAGGCGCGACGCGATCGCCCTTGTGCCACTGCGGCGGCGGCATATCGGCCGGAGGATGTTCCGGCGGCGGCCCGCCGTGATACTCGTTCGGCCCGCCATGCGGCGGCGGTTGCTGCGCGATAGCCGCGGCCGACACGAAAACAGCCGGCAGCGCCAGTGCGGCGAGAAGCACAACGCGTTTCATCATCGTTCACCTCCTGTTGGGCCAGCGACGGCCTGGCGTGGCGGGCGAACGCCGCTCACCGAACGGCGCGCGCCCATCGCAACTGCTGCAGATCATGGTAGTACAGCGCGCGCGAGGGCCGGCGCGAACGCGTCCGCGCAAAGAGCGGCGGCGCGGGCGCGGGACGTGCCATCATCGGCGGAAGATCACGCGACGCGGAGGAGCGGCATGCAACACGAGCGCAGCTACGAATATATGGGCTACACCATGACCGCCGGCGTGGATGGCGAACACGACACCGGTTTTACGATCACGACCCAGCGCATCCATAGCCTCACCGACGACACCCACGCGGATGTACCCATCGACGGTATCGCCGATGAACGCTTTCCCACCCAGGACAACGCCTTCGACGCGGCCTTCGACCGCATTCGCGACGCCATCGACCAGCGCGTGCGCGCGGCGTCATAGCGGATTGGTTGAAGTATCGGCGCAGAAATGCAGAACGCCGGGGTCTGAAAGACTCCCGGCGTTCCAGCCGCCCCTGCAGGCGCGGCGCTTCGGCTAATCGCGCTTAGTTGCCGAAGAACACTTGCTGCGCGCGCGGCGTTTGTGCGTTGTGCGCGCCCGACTGGGTCGATGCACCTGCAACGCCACCGTACGACGAATCGACGCCTTGCTGCTGGGCGCGTTCGGCGGCCACGGTCTGGGCGCTCTGGCCTTGCTGCGAAGCCGGTGCGCCGACGTTCGGACGGTAGAACGGTGCCGGGCCGTAGCCGCTGGCGAATGCCGGAGCGGCGATGGAAGCGGAAGCTGCGACGAGCAGTGCGGCGATCAGTTTGGTCTTCATGGTGGACTCCAATATCCGGTTCAACTTGCGGGGAAAGGCGCCACACATGGGAGTCGGAGAGAGCCCACGAGCCGCGTCAATGAGGCTCAGTGTATACACCTACTATCGGAAAATAATCTCGATAATCCGAATTGTTTATTCCGACTTTGGAAACAATCCGGAGTCGCAATCCTGGCTTGGCTGAGCGACGAACAGACCCTAAAAAGACGTCTCAAAAAAATTTTCGCGCCGCAACATTGGACAGGCGGATTACATAACGCCGGAAGGGTCTTTCGGCCTGGCAGAACCGGTGGAACCGCTTTCTGTCTGGGTTTGCAAACATCTCAAGCGTGTCGATCGGAGGATGGCGCAGCGCAAAATCGCGGCCGGCGCGAGAGCAAAAATACGTTAAAATACAAGGTTGTTCCTCGTCTGCCGCGCGTTGATTGCGCACGTATTCACCATGTCTTCAAACCGTATCGCCAGCCCCCGCCGCGTTTCCGTTGCGCCCATGATGGACTGGACGGATCGCCACTGCCGCTCGCTGCACCGCTTCATCTCGCAGCACACCTGGCTGTATACAGAGATGGTGACGACGGGCGCCCTGCTCCACGGCGATGTGCCGCGTCATCTGGCGTTCACGCCCGACGAAGCGCCGGTCGCCCTGCAACTGGGCGGCAGCGAACCCGACGACCTCGCCCGTTGCGCCAAGCTCGGCGAACAATGGGGCTACGACGAGATCAACCTGAACTGCGGCTGCCCGTCCGAGCGCGTGCAGCGCGGTGCGTTCGGCGCCTGCCTGATGAACGAGCCGAAGCTCGTGGCCGATTGCGTGAAGGCGATGCGCGACGCGACGTCGGTGCCGGTGACGGTCAAGCACCGCATCGGCGTGGATGCGGTCGAGGAATACGCTTTCGTGCGCGATTTCGTCGGCACGATTGCGGATGCCGGTTGCGAAGTGTTCATCGTCCACGCGCGCAACGCGATTCTGAAGGGCCTGAGCCCGAAAGAGAACCGCGAAATCCCGCCGCTCAAGTATGACTACGCGTACCAGCTCAAGCGCGATTTCCCGCAGCTCGAAATCATCATCAATGGCGGCATCAAGACGCTCGACGAAGTCGAAACGCATCTGGAACATGTCGATGGCGTGATGCTCGGGCGCGAGGCCTATCACAACCCCTACGTGCTGGCCGATGTCGACGCGCGCTTCTATGGCGCGACCGGGCCGGCGCTCACGCGCGATGAAGTGGAAGCGAAGCTGATCGAGTATTGCGCGGGCGAGATCGAGCGCGGCACGTTCCTCGGCTCGATCACGCGTCACGCGCTCGGACTCTATCGCGGCGAAGCCGGCGCGCGTGGCTGGCGTCGTGTGCTGTCGGATAGCCGTGAGCTTGCCAAGGGCGATCTCGCCATCTTCGAAACGGCGCGTGCGCACCTGCGCGCCCCGCTCGAAGCCGCCGCCGAACTTTCTTCATAATTTTTTGAATAAAGGGCTAGGCAAGATCGATATGGCATGTATATAATCTTGCTTCTTGATTGACGCCGCTAACAAAGCAGCGACAAACAAGAAAACAGTAAGACAGTGGTGGCTGTAGCTCAGTTGGTAGAGTCCAGGATTGTGATTCCTGTCGTCGTGGGTTCGAGTCCCATCAGCCACCCCAAAAATTCTTTATAAAACAGGCACTTCGGTGCCTGTTTTATTTTCAGCATGCGAAATTCGGAACGAAAATCAGAATTTCGGAATTGAGCCCACGTCATCGACGTGGGCTTTTTTGCGCCCATAAGATGCCTAGGAGGGCATTCGATGCTCGTCTTTATCAGTTGGTCAAAGCCTGATGCAAAAGCTGTCGCTGTAGAGCTAAAGCATTGCATCGATATGTGCCTTGGAGCAGCGGGTGTATCTGCGTGGATGTCAGAAATCGACATTCAGAAAGGCGCTCGATGGAGCACGGAGGTCGCAAATAAACTTGAAAATACGTCGACGGGTATCATTTGCGTGACGCCCGAGAATGTGCGTGAACCTTGGCTCTATTTCGAAGCTGGCGCCCTTTCGAAGTCCGTATCCGATGCTGCTGTCCACCCACTTCTTCTTGGCTCGCTAGAAGCGAACGCTCTGCCAACGCCGCTGGGACAATTCCAGGCAACGAGATTCGGAAAGGAGGCAATTATTGATTTGCTTCTGACGATAGCGCGCAGCGTTGACGCTAAAGTTCGAGATGCAGATGTCCGTGCTCGGCTCGACCGCTCGTGGAATGCAATTGAAAAGGCGGAAGCAGCGGTTTCTCGTAAGGAACCAGACTTGGAGCCGCGGCCAGTTCGCCAGGCAGCCCAAAAAGAAATCCCAAAACCGAATGACCCGATACAGCTAACAGAGCTAGAAGAACTCGCCTATCGCATCCTTGTGGGTGCAGGAGTACCGCTTAGCCCCGAAGAATGTTCGCGCTCGATCGGAGGGCATGTGCTCCGAGCCGAGACCGCATTAGACGGGCTCGTTGGCAAGGGGCTGGCGATTGAACATCTTAACTACGCACATGGCACGCGCTATTCACTTTCTAAATTGGGCAAAAGGTCCGCAGTCGAAAGCGGTCTAGTCTAATTTGGATTTTGACGTTCGCACGGGCATAGGCGATGGCTCAGCGTGCATCAGATCTGCCGGGTATAGGTTGAGATAGCTGCGCGCTTCGTCCATCGACTTGCTTGCGAGCCAGCCCTCATATTCCGTCGGCGGCACGATCACCACCGATCGCTTCTCGTCGCCTGGCTTGTGGAAGCGCTTCATCAACGGATGCTCGGCGGCATTAACCGTCAGCATCGTGAACGAGAGCGCCGTACCCTCTTCCTCCGCCCACTCGAGCCACAGGCCTGCGATCGCGAACGGCGCGCCGTCGGCCATGCCGATACGCCAGCGCACAGCTTTGCCCGTTTCATAGTCCGGCTCGTAGAACGCCTCGCACCGTATGAGGCAGAGCTGCTGCTTTTTCCACGCGCCACTGAACGACCGCTTTTCGCCGACCGTTTCGGCACGTGCGTTCATCGTGTCGAATACGCGAACGCCTTGGAGAATGTGCTTGCGCGGCACGATGCCAAACGTTGCGACGTCAGCCCGCTCGGCGCCGTCGACGCGGCGAATGATAGGTGCCGGATAGTCTTTGTAGACCTCGTCGCGCCACGGGCTCCCGGGCGGCTCGACGCCGAACCGTTTGAAGATGCGATCGCTGCGCGCTGCTGCGTAGTTCGTGCACATGGCGGCTCCAATGGCTAGCCACCATGATAGCAATGCACACCTCGGTGGATTGCAGAACGGTTATGCCGCCGTAACTCCTAGTCCTTTGGCCGTATCTGCTTACTGCTTAGGGCCGGCGAAAACCAGCCCTTGGTTCCGCGCGCAGGTCGAAAGATCGCTTGATGGTACTACCCGGCTCGCCGCTCATATAGCCAGTAGTGGTACGCGGCAACGTGAGAGGCAATGTCAATGCCTCGCACGTTGACCAGGCGAATCCAGTTGACGACAACGTGCGGCCGTGGCCTATCAACAGCGTCTGCGCGGAGCAGTGAGCAACTAGCAACATCTTTACGGGGTAAGCGATGCGCGACTGATTGCTCGTCCGCACAATCGCGACCAGATGGCCAACGATGAACATCCAGGCAACGACGGAAACCCCATCATGAATATACAGAAAAGGAATTAACACGCCCCGTTCGCTCCCTATTGACTTTACGCCAATCCCGGTGCATCGTCCCGTCACTAAATCTATGGATGCGACACGATGGCTGACCAAAATAATCAGACGAGGGCGGGTGTGTTGGAAGCTAGTATGAACAAGAGCGTTGCCATGCCGATTGTCGTTCTAATAGCTCTTCTCGAATTTATTATTCTTCATTTTCTGTATTCATTGATCTATGATTTTTCAGACATAAAAAACATTGTTTCAGAGGTGGAATTCGGCGCAACATTAATATCTATCGTGCTCGCGCTGATAGCTATTTTATACACGTTCTGGCAAGGCAATTCGCAGTCAGATTTTAACGCAAAACTGATGGGGCAGTTGGGCAGGCTAGAATCTACAGAGAAAGATCTTGCGCTCACGAACGAAAGATTGCAACGGAACGTTGAGCACGGTGAAAACATCGTAGCCGGTCTCTCTCGCGTCGAGGCCGGCATATTAAAGGTTGAGTCAGGCCTATCAAATCTTGGCAGTGCGATGCAAGCGATTTCACCTTCTGACAAAAACAGCGCGGAAAGTGCGTTGCCAGCGGTCAGCAGTGGCGTACCGGACAAACGCCTGAGGAAACCCACTGAAAGTGGCGAGATGCTGACTGAACTGAATCGACTCTGGTTGGTTCTAAATTCAAAGACTGCTCGTACCAGTTTGCTCTATTGCTTGGCAGCGAATTTATCCGAGGGAAAGACGCAATTCGAACACGCTAAAGATTATCTAGAAGTCACGTGGAACATCCCAGCGGATAGAGCGGGAGGACTCGGGGGCACGGCGTACATGTACATTGGCGTTTTTATAACGTGCCTAAATACATTGCGCTGGCTCGGAGCCCTGCAAGCTGATCCGCCGAACGCAAAATCAAATGAAAAAGTCTCGTTTGAAATTCCGGAAAATTGGCAAAAAATTGTGAAGCAATTTATTAGCGAACGAAAAACAGGAGCAAAGGATGTTTCAGAATTTCTTGAGAAGTTGCCGACTTGATGCATTGCGCACGTCGAGAACATGAATACTGGCGCTACCAGAGGGCACTGCTGCGATCGAGCGTGGCCCTAACACAAAGGGCAAAGGCGCGTCGGCCTCAGGAAAAGAAAAAGCCAGCGAGTAAGCTGGCTTTTTTGTCGTCCGTGACCCGTCCTGAATAAGGTTGACACTTTTTCGCCGAGACGAAGAGGTGTCAATTGGAACAAGGAACCAAGCGGACGCAGCGAGACTACAGCCTGGCTTTTAAGCTGTCGGTGGTGGAGCAGGTCGAAAAAGGCGAGCTGACGTACAAGGAGGCGCAGCGACGCTACGGCATTCAGGGACGCTCGACCGTGCTGGTATGGTTACGCAAGCACGGCTTGCAGGACTGGGCCGCCCCATCCGGCCGTGCGCGATCGGGTTCTATCATGCCAAAGCCAGCCGCAAAGCCGCTCACGCCGGAGCAGCGCATCAAGGAATTGGAAACGCAGTTGCGCGAAGCGCAGGAGAAAGCGGCGCTGTTCGAAGCGGTGATTGACGTGATGCACAAGGACTACGGAATCACTGTAAAAAAGCCTTCGGGCAGGTCGTCGCGCAAAGGCGGATCGAAAAGCTGAGCGTGGAGCGGGCCTGCCGATACATGGGTATCAGCCGCCAGGCGTATTACAAGCGTTGCCAGAGCGAGGCGCGCCGCTGCGCGCAGGCCGCAACCGTGACGGCGCTGGTACGGGAGGTGCGACTGCGCCAGCCAAGGCTGGGCACACGCAAGCTGCATCATATGCTGGGGCCAGTGCTGCTCGAGCGCGGCCTCAAGCTGGGGCGCGACCGGCTGTTCGACGTGCTGCGCGCAGCACGCCTGCTGGTCGTGCCGCACCGGGCGTATCACAAGACCACCCATAGCCATCACCGCTTCCGGCGCCACCCGAATTTACTGAAAGCCGGGCCGGAGCAGATCGTGCCGACGGCTCCCGAGCAGGTTTGGGTTGCCGACATCACCTATCTGCCGACTGCGGGCCCATTCGTGTACCTGAGCCTGATCACCGATGCGTTCTCGCGCAAGATCGTGGGCCATCATGTCCACGACAGTTTGCAGACCGAACAGGTCAGTCAGGCGCTGAAGAACGCGTTACGTCCGCGCCGAACCCGTCAGCCCTTGATTCATCACTCCGATCGCGGGATTCAGTACTGCTCGACGTATTACCAGGACATCCATCGACGCCACGGCCTGCGCTGCTCGATGACGGACGGCTACGACTGCTATCAGAACGCGCTGGCCGAGCGGATCAACGGCATCCTGAAAGGTGAGTTCCTGCTGCACCGTCCCGCAGACCTCAAGCAGGCGGCAAAGATGGTTGAGCAGTCGGTACGCATCTACAACCAGGAGCGTCCCCATTCAGCCCTCAAATACAAAACGCCCGACGCAGTGCATCGGGCGTTTTAGCGGCCGAATACTGTCAACCTATTCCAGGACTTGACAGGGCTCAACGAAAACATGGCGCCCACCGCTGCGCCACGGCTCTCCACATCACTGAATGCGGATCAACGCCGCACTCGCTGGCGCGACATGCACCGCCACGCTCTTCCCCGTCACGTTGAGCGTCTGCTGCGGCGTCCCCGTCCATGCGCCGTTGAGCGCCACCGCTTCGCCACCAAACGTAATCGCCGTACCGCTGTTGTAGATGCCCGGATTCGAGAGTTGAGCCGCTGCGCTACTACCCGACGAAGCCAGTGTCGTCACCGTAGCCTTCGACGCCGATACATTCAGCGCAATCGTCACGTTTGCCGCATTGCCCGTATCCTTATTGTTGACGACGACATACGTAGCGCCGTCGCTCGTCGATACCGCAAACGCACTGACCGCCACATCGCTCTCCGAGAGCGTCGCACTCAAAAGCTGGCCAGTCGTTTTCGTATTGCCCGCGAAAATCTGCGAGAAAAACAGGAGCGCGTAGAACAGCGGCTGAACCGCCGTCACGGCGCCAGACGCATCGCCAATGACGGTGTAACTCGTAATCGTGCCGTTGTTATGGAAATTCAGCCCGCTCGCACCATACTGCGCATGGGTGAAAATGAAGTCGATCGCCCACAACGCGCTGGCAAATACATTGCTCACGCCGGCCGGCTGCGTACTGCTGAAGTACGAATTGGCTTCATCGATACGAAACGGGATGCCGGATCTTTTTGCAGTGGCCTGCAAGCTCTGCAGTTCTGCGATGAGATTCGAATCGGGATAGTTGAGCATGCCCGCAATCGAAGGCGCTGCGGTGTTGTAGTTGCTGATGTAGTAATGCTCGCTCAACAACGCAATCTTGCTGCCCTCGCTCGCAACGAACGACTGCGTCCAGCCAGCCTGATCGCTCGATGCCGCCGGGCCAACAAATACCGCGCCGCTCACCGCGCCCGCAACGGCCTGCTCGAACTGGTTCCAGCCCGATATCGCGCCCTGCGAGACCGTGCCACCGTTCAGGAAAATATCGTACGTGATGCCGCTGAGCCCCGGCGTATTGGTGTTGCCATAAAGGTCCGGCTCGTTGCCGATCTCGAACGCCAATAACTGGCTACCGAGTTTTTGCGCGACATACGCCGCCTCGTCGGCTGCCAGCGTGGGCGAACTCGTCGAGCTTCGCGCGCCAGCAAAATTGATCCCGTAGATCACTTTCCAGTTCGGACACAGTTTGACGAAGCTCGCAAAATTATCGATGTCCGAACGCGAGACCTGCGCCTTGATCTGACCTGCGCCCGTTGGTGTCCAGGTAATACGATCGGTACTGTTGCCGCCGATGCGCAGCACACCTGCGCCCAAAGCATTAAGCAATCCAACCAGATTTGCGTTGCCCGCGCCGAAATAGACGTCGGGCGAAGTGTGCAAATGGCCTTTCTCGATACTCAGACCGTTAAAGCCCGCATCGAGCGTCACGGTATCCGGCAAAGCCTGCCCCACGGTCAGCGTCATCGCGACGCCCGCTGGAAGTGTCGTCGATGCATCGACGGCCGCCGACCCCGAGCCCCCTCCACCGCCACACGCAGCCAGCGCCGATGCAATCGCACAGGCGCTCAAACAAATGAACCCGCGCCGGTTCATCGTTAGCGGAAGATGCTGCAAACCGGCCAACGCTTGCGAAGGTTGCTTTGTCTTCATTTCATGTTCCTCACGATCGGCGGCCGCAGGGCGATGTCGATCATCGCAAACAGATTCCTGCCTCGCGCACCGCAACTTTCCCAGCCGCAACATTAACAGTCCGGCTTAAAAGTCTTTCAGCGAAAAACGGTTCAATACCCCTTTAATTCCACTTTAAATCAACTTTAATTCCCATCCTTTCAAACCCGTATTTCTTTATAGACGATCACGACCTACTCTGGATCGCAGGTGTACCGGACTCCTCTTTAAATCGACGCTCGACATCCTGCCGTCACAATGCGTTCGGCATCGATAGACAAAACCGTCGCGGACACAACGAAGTCAGCAAGCGCGTACGCTAGCTCGACGTACTGGCATTGTCGTCGGGCTCATCCGTCGCGCAGGCAATCTGTTTTGGCGTGCGAGGGGCGGCCGGCGCAGGCGCGGCGTCCATCAGTGACACGGGGAACAGCGTGAGAAATGTACGTGCCTCGTCTGCCAGCCGGCACGCGAGCCAGTCATCGTATTGCGCAGGCGGCACGATCACCACCGACCGCTTCTCGTCACCGGGTTTGTGAAAGCGCGACATCAGCGCATGCTCCGCCGCACTGACCGTGAGCATGGTGAATGAGAACGCGGGTCCGTCGGGCTCTGCCCACTCGCGCCACAACCCCGCGATCGCCAGCGGCTCGCCAGACCTCAACCCAATCCTCCAGCGCACCGCTTTGCCGGTTTCATAACACGGCTCGTAAAATGCCTCGCAAGGCACGAGACACAGTTGCTGACGCTTCCACGCGCCGCTGAAACTGCGCTTCTCGCCGACCGTCTCGGCACGCGCATTCATCGTGTCGAATACACGCACGCCGGGTGGAATATGTTTGCGCGGCACCATGCCGAAGGTCGCGAGATCGGCGCGTAGCGCGCCATCGACATGCCGGATGATCGGCGCCGCATAGTCTTTATAGATTTCGTCGCGCCAGGGCGAATCGGGCGGTTCGATGCCAAAGTGCCGGAAAAGACGGTCGCGTCGCGCGGCGGCATAGTTAGTGCACATGGCGGCTCCAGTCGGAATGCCTCCATCTTAGGCGCCGTTCAAGGCACGCGCTCGTTCGAAGCAAACAACGAAGCATCCATCGGAAGTAAGAAATCGAAATATCACCGTGTATACAGCGATAGTCCGATTTGTTACCTTTGAACCTGATCGAAGGCACGGGGTCATCTCTCCAACATCGGCTGGCCCCGTCTTCCCCTGAGCCGCGCTCCCCCCAGAGTGCGGCATTTTTTTATCCGCAATCAGGGCACGGCGCCCTGCTCGATCCATGCGCGCGCAGCCGCGAAACCGGCTTCGGCGGCCGCGTGTTCGGTCGACCAGAGACGGTCGATGTGGACCAGTTCCCAATCCTTGAGCACGACACCCGCGCGCGTGACGCGAAAATGCGCTTTCACACCCGTGAGCACCTGCTCGACCGCGACTTCGATGTCGTAGTCCTTGTAGCGCTCCTCGTAGTCGCCCATGTCGAGGCCTTTCGGCTCCATGATCGTCCCTCCGTGGTGGCTTGACCGCATGCCGGTTCATCGTAGCACTTTGGCGCCGGCCGCCAGCGAGGGACGCACGCGTTCACGGGCTGATCTGCACGCTCACAGGCGCGCGATCGACACCTCCGTCGATTTCACCAGCGCGACGACTTCCGAGCCGACCTTCAGGTCGAGTTCGTCGACCGAACGCGTGGTGATCACCGAGGTCACCACGCCGAACGGCGTATCGACATCGACTTCCGAGACGACGGACCCACGGATGATCTCCTTGATCTTGCCGCGAAACTGGTTACGCACGTTGATGGCGGAAATGCTCATTGATTCGGCTCCAAAGTTTTCAGGTTTCAATGTTTGAAAAGCAGGTTTGCCCAGCGGATGTGGCGAAAAGCTGGCGATACGCGGGATTCAAAGTGCCCAGCGCACGTCGGTGGGACGCAGGCCATAGGCGTTGTGCGGATGCGGCACGTGCGCGGGCGGCGGCGTCGCGCTGCCCAGCACGCGTTGCAGCACACGTTCTTCCAGCGCCGCGAAACGCGCATCGGCGCGCGCACGCGGACGCTCGAGCGGCACGGTCTGGTCGAGCGCAATGCGGCCCTCCTCCACCAGCAAAATGCGATCGCCCAGCGCGACGGCTTCGTGCACGTCATGCGTCACCAGCAAGGCCGTGAAGCGATGCTCGCGCCACAGACGCTCGATCAGCGCGTGCATTTCGATGCGCGTGAGCGCGTCGAGCGCGCCCAGCGGTTCGTCGAGCAGCAGCAGGCTCGGACGATGCACCAGCGCACGCGCCAGCGCCACGCGCTGACGCTGGCCGCCCGAGAGCCGCGCCGGCCATTCGTCGGCGCGCGCGAGCAGTCCCACTTCGTCGAGCACGGCGCGCGCGTCGTCACGCGCACCGCGGCCGAGGCCCAGCATCACGTTCTGCAGCACCGTCTTCCACGGCAGCAGGCGCGCGTCCTGAAACATGATGCGGGTGTCGAGCGCCGCGCCCGCTTCGCCGCGTCGCGTGAGTTCGCCCGCATCGGGCTGCTCGAGCCCCGCCACCAGACGCAGCAGCGTGGACTTGCCGCAACCGCTACGCCCGACGATCGCCACGAAACTGCCGCGCTCGATCGAGAGATTGAAATCGTCGAGCACCACGCGCTCGCCATAATGCTTGCCGACACCGCGCAATTCGATCGCAGGATCCTGCGCACGCGCTTCGCCGCGCAGGTTCACGTTCCGGTCGACGTTCGCCACGTTGTCGCCGCGCGAATGGTCAGCTTCGCGCTCGCGGCCCGCCACGCCGCCAAAAGCCGCTGCCAATGTGCTTGCGTTCATGCGTCGCTTCCTTGTTGATACGCGGGGTGCCAGCGCAGCGCCACGCGCTCGAGCCATTTGGCGAGCACGTCGGCGAGTTTGCCGAGCGCGGCATAGAGCAGGATGCCGACCACCACCACGTCGGTCTGCAGGAATTCGCGTGCGTTCATCGTCATATAGCCGATGCCCGATTGCGCCGAGATCGTCTCCGCCACGATCAGCGTCACCCACATCAGGCCGAGCGCGAAACGCACGCCCACGAGAATCGACGGCAGCGCGCCGGGCAGGACCACTTCGCGATAGAGCGCAAAACCTTTGAGGCCATAGCTGCGCGCCATCTCGACCAGATTGGCGTCCACCGACCGGATGCCATGAAAGGTATTCACGTAGACCGGGAAGAACACGCCCAGCGCGACGAGAAACACCTTCGCTTCTTCTTCGATACCGAACCAGAGGATCACGAGCGGAATCATCGCGAGCGCCGGAATATTGCGGATCATCTGGATGGTGGAATCGAGCGCGGTTTCGACCGGCTTGAATAGACCCGTGGCGAGACCGAGCGCAAGACCGATACCGCCGCCGATCGCAAAGCCCGAGATCGCGCGCCACGTGCTCACGCGCACGTCCTGCCACATCTCGCCCGACTGGATCAGCGACCACGCAGCCTTCACGACCGCGAGCGGTTCGGGCAGCACGCGCGTGGACAGCGCGCCGCTACGCGCCGCCAGTTCCCACGCGGCGAGGATCGCGAGCGGCACGAGCCACGGCGCGAGGCGCTTGAATGCCGCACGCGCGAGCGCGGCAAACGGCCGTGCGCCGCGCGACGCGTAACGCACGCCTGCGCCGCCGGCAGCGACAGTGGATTGAGTCATCGGTTGGTCCTCTTCTTGCAAACTTGCTGCATACGGGCGATGTGCCATGCACACCGCCCGCGTGATTGCGTATCAGCTCTGGCTCGCTTTCGGCAGATAGTGATTGCCGACCACTTCGCCAAACGGCCCCGACAGCGGACCGCCCGCCGTCTTCGCCTGGCGGCCCGGCAGCAGCGGGAACACCAGCTCGGCGAAACGGTAGGATTCCTCAAGATGCGGATAACCCGAGAGAATGAAGGTCTCGATACCCAGCGACGCGTATTCCTGCATGAGCGCCGCGACCTGCTGCGGATTGCCCACCAGCGCCGTGCCCGCCCCGCCGCGCACGAGGCCCACGCCCGCCCACAGATTCGGATAGACCTCCAGATCCTTGCGCGAACCGCGCTTGCCGCCGTGCAGCGCAGCCATGCGGCGCTGGCCTTCCGAATCCATCTTGTTGAACGCGGCCTGGGCGCGCGCGATGGTGTCGTCGTCGAGACGGCTGATCAGGCGATCGGCGGCGGCCCACGCTTCTTCCTCGGTCTCGCGCACGATCACATGCAGACGGATGCCGAAGCGGATCTTGCGGCCACGCTGTTCGGCGCGCGCGCGGATATCGGCGATCTTCTTCGCGACCGCTGCGGGCGGCTCGCCCCACGTCAGATACGTATCGATATGCTCGCCGGCAATCTCGTGCGCCGCCGGCGACGAACCGCCGAACCACAGCGGCGGATGCGGATGCTGCACCGGCGGATACAGCGCCTTGCCGCCCTTCGACTGCAGATGCTTGCCATCGAAATCGATGGCCTCGTTGGTATGCGAGGCTTCCAGCAGCTGGCGCCAGATATGCAGGAATTCGTCGGTGATTTCGTAGCGCGTGTCGTGATCGACGAATACGCCATCGCCTTCGAGTTCGGCGGTATCGCCACCCGTCACCACATTGATCAGCAGGCGGCCGTTCGACAGGCGATCGAAGGTGGCGGCCATGCGCGCGGCGAGACCCGGCGACGACAGACCCGGACGGATCGCGACCAGAAACTTCAGTCGCTTCGTGGCGGCAATTAGGCTCGACGCCACGACCCATGCGTCCTCGCACGAACGGCCCGTCGGCAGCAGGACGCCTTCGTAACCGAGCGTGTCGGCCGCCACGGCCACCTGCTGGAAGTACGCGAGATCAGCGGCGCGTGCGCCTTCGGTGGTGCCCAGGTAGCGGCTGTCGCCGTGGGTCGGGATGAACCAGAACACATTCATGCGTGACTCCTGCTTTTGTTCAAAACGTAAAAATGAAAGCTGAAAACGGCATAAGCGGCGCGGCGCACTCGCAAAGCGTCAGGACGAGTCGATCCGCGAACGCCTGGCGAACCAGAGCGGCCGGAAAAATCGTTGACGGGATCGGTGACTGACGCGGTAGGCAAAGCACGACACCGCTTGCATGGGGAACCAGTCTAGGGATCGCCCTAAGCCTTTTGAACGATTTTTTTTAGCTTAGGTTTTCCACTTTCGTGCTTTACGCGACGCTTTAGCATACGGGGGTGCATCGCGGACGCAGCGCGCCGATATAATGGCGCGCATACCGACACAACATCCGGCCAGCCGCTCGCCGCCTCTTCATGGGCACACGCGCGCCGCGCCGCGCAACTCTCGCCCGCTCTCATGCAAAAAATCATTTTGCCGTTCGTATCCGGCTTTCTGGCCTCGCTATTCTTTCGCGAAGCGACGCTTGCGCTACTGCACGCCGCACAGGTGATCGACGTCGCCGGTTTCTCCACCGATCCGTTCGCGCCGCTCGGTCTGCCCGAGTTTCTGGTCAACGCCATCTGGAGCGCCCTGTGGGCCATCCCGATGACCTGGCTGCTGCGCATTTCGCCGTCGCGGCCAGCGCCGTGGGTGCAGGCGTTCGTGTTCGGCGGCATCGTACTCACGGCGGCGATGGTTTTCGTGATCGATCCGCTGCGCGGCATCTGGCCGAGCGGCAATATGCTGCCGCGCCTGGCGATGGGTTTCGCCTCGAATGCCGTGTGGGGCTGGGGCGCGCTGGTGTTCATGCGCGCATTCATGAGCGAAACCGACGAAGACTGACCGGCTGCACCACGCGCGGTGCGTCCTGCGCCGCGCGCTATCCCGCTTCTCTTCCACGCTTCTCCATCACCTTCGATGTCAGCCCGGCAGCGTCCGCAACGGATGCTCCGTCACACTCCACGGGCTTTTGAACATCGCTTCCACGTCGGCTTGCGGCACCTCCTCGATACGCGCGAAGCGCCAGTGCGGATGATTGTCCTTGTCGATCAGGCGCGCACGAATCCCTTCCACCACATCGCCTTGCGTAAAGCTCGAACGCGTCAGATCGAGATCGCGGCGCAGCACATCGGCCATCGATCCTTCGGCGCGCGAAACCACTTCCAGCGATACCGCCATCGACAATGGCGAGCGCTCGCGCAAGACGCCCACGGTCTGCTCGGCCCATTCGCTTTGCGGACCGCCCGCTTCGCGCTGCGCGGATTCGAGCGACGCCAGAATATCGGGCACCGAAGGCCGCGAAAAATGCCGGTCGATCCAGCTGCGCGAGGCCGCCAGCGCGCAACCGTTCTCTACCGCGGTACCGCGCGCAGCCGCATCAGATTCGGCCGCATGGCGAATCCGCTTGACCACATCCTCGCCCGACATGAACGGCTCGGTCTGCAGCGCATCGAGCAAGGCGGGCCGCGCACCGGCGTCGATCAAGACATCGGCGAGACCGGTGTAAAGCGCGCTATCGGCGTCGATAGTGTCGCCCGTCACCGCCAGATAACGCCCGAGCGCGCCGGGCGTGCGCGCGAGAAACCAGCCCATGCCGACATCGGGAAAGAGACCGATGCGCGTTTCCGGCATCGCCATGCGCGTGCTGCTGTCGACCACACGCAGCCCGCCCGTGCGATGCGCGCCCTGCGAAATACCCATGCCGCCGCCCATCACCACACCGTTCAGCAACGCGATATAAGGCTTCGGATAACTAAATATCGTGTGATTGAGCCGATATTCGTCGATAAAGAAAGTATCGATCGCGGCCTGCTCCCCGGCGCGATACGACTCGTAAAGAAAGCGGATATCGCCGCCCGCGCAGAACGCGCGCGCAAGCTGCGTGTGCACGATCACGGCGAGCACTTCGGGATCGTCGCGCCAGGCGTCGAGCGCGGTCTGCATCGCGCGCACCATGGCGGTCGACAGCGCATTGAGCGCCTGCGGCCGGGCGAGTTCGATAAAGCCGATGCGGTTCGCCACATGCGCAAGCACGTGCTGCGCGGCATCGGCGGAAGATGAAGAGTCGTTGGCTTCTTGTGACATGGCAATCGATCGACGTGATGAAAGCGCGATGAAAAGATGCGAATCCCATACGCGTGAATCGGCGTGATTTTCAGCGTGGTTCTCAGCACAATTCCCGGCGTGATTCGATGTTCATCGCGAGGCTATCACGTCGTATCGGCAGGCGTGTTTTGCGGTGCGCGCGGGCGGATGCAACCGGCAAGCCAGGCGTCGAGTGCAGCGTCGATCGCTGGCAGACTCGCCGACTCCGGAACGCTCGCGGGGCCGGGAAACGAAAACGCCACGAAGCCATGCAGCAACGCCCACAGCGCGCGGGAAAGCCACGCGGGATCGGCGCAAACGGGCGCGAGTGCATCGACGAATAGCGCCTCGATCGCGGCGACATCGGCGTGAGATGGCAGGTTGTCCGGCGCGCCCTCTTCCTGCACCCGAGCGATCACCGGCTCGCCTGGCAGAAAAAACATCATGCGATACGTATCGGGATGCGCAAAGCCGAACGTCACATACGCATGCGCGAGCGCGTGAAGCCGCACGCGCGGCTCGGCGATTTCCGTGCAAGGCTGCAGGCTCGCAAGCAATTGCGTAAAACCTTCATGACCCAGCGCGCGGGCGATGGCGTCGCGGCCTTCGAAATGCAGATAAAGCGACGCCGGCGAATAGCCGATCGCGCTGGCGATCTTGCGCATCGAGAGCGCGTCGATGCCTTCGCGCAGCACGATACGGCGCGCGGCGTCGAGGATGCGCGCGCGCAGCGCGGCGGCACGCGTGTCTTTCGGTTCGGTGGTGCTCACGGAACGCGGTCGCTTAGGGTCGATGAACGTCGATGAAAGCCGAAAATCAGCGGGAAAATCAGGACAAAAGATGGCCAGGCGGGAAATGGCCGCTTTTGAGCAGCACCGGCGTGCCGTTGCTCAGTTCGAGATGCGCGCGCGCGACCGCTTCGATACGCGGGCGGCCCGCATCGAAGGCCTGCATCCACGCCTCGCGGCCTTCGGGTATCGCGCCGAAATGGTCCTCGAGCGCTTCGACGGAAATCGCGCACGGCACGCGCGCGCCATCGACCAGCGCGGGAAACACCACGGTCAGATTGGAGTCGTGCCAGGACGGCGCTTCGGAAGGAAAACGGATATCCATATCCAGCCCCGCGGGGAAAATCAGCTGAGGAAAACGCGCGAATCGTCGCGTCTTGTCGCGTATCGTCGCGCCGGGTCACGGTTGGGCCGCGGTCAAGCCGCGGTCGGTCGGGCCGCGCTCCATGTTACGCGCAGCGCTGCGTGCCTGACCTGAAGTTGTGCATTTTGCATCGGCATGCAGGGCGAATCTGCCACACTGCGAATGCGGCCCGAAAGACGTTCGACGCACCGCCCGCCCCTTTCACTTCTGCAAGCACGACGACTCGCAATGGACGCCCTCATGTCCAGCCGATACTACGAAGCCGAGCGCGAAATTCCCGAGCCGCAGGCCGCGAATCGCTGGTTCCGCTACGCCCAGGAGCACGACATCGACGTGTCGCGCGCGATCAGTCTCTGGGAAGACGCGGCCACGCTCGAAGGCGAGCGCAGCCGCGAAGCCGTCGCGGATTGCGGCATCCGCATCGTGCCGCCCGGCCGTTGAGCGCAGCGCCCGGCGGTGCTCGACGAGCTTCAGTGCGCCTGCATCTTCGAAAACAGATTGAGCACCAGCACGCCGGCCACGATCAGCCCGAGGCCGAGCATCGCGGGCAGATCGGGAATCTGCTTGTAGAGCACGATCGCGACGAGCGTGATCAGCACGATGCCCACGCCCGACCACACCGCATAGACGATCCCCACCGGCAGCGTCTTGAGCGTGAGCGAGAGGCAATAGAACGACACACCATAACCGGCGATGACGATCGCCGACGGCACGAGCCGCGAAAAGCCATTCGAAGCCCGCAGCGCGGAAGTGGCGATCACTTCGGCGACGATCGCAATGGCGAGGATGAGCCAGGGTGAGGAGCGCATCGCGTCAGGCCTTGGCTAGCGCGAGCTGGCTGTAGTCGGCGCCCAGATGCGCGCACAGCGCCTCGACGACGAGTTCGTGATCGAGGCGCTGCGGCAGGCCCGACACCGTCACCGAACCAATCACGCCGACGCTCTCGACGATCAGCGGAAACGCGCCGCCGTGCGTGGCGTAATCCGTGGCCGGCAGGCCGTGTTTATCGGCGAGCGTCGTGCCGGACTGCTGCAGACGCAGACCGACCGCATAGGAACTGCGGCGAAAGTGCTCGACCACGCGCGACTTGCGCTGCACCCACGAAACGTTGTCGGGCGAGGCGCCGGGCAGCGCGCAGAAGAACAGCGGCAGGCCGAACGTACGCACGTCGATGGCAACCGCGTGCGAACGCGCCACGGCCAGCTCGCGCAGGAAAGCGCCGAGTTGCCAGGCGCGATCGGCATCGAAACGGGGGAAAACGAGGGCGTGCTCTTGTGCGGCGATGGTTTGCAGGTCGTGGGCGATATCCATATCTACCGTCAGTCTTGGGAATGCGAGGGTGGAAAACACTTCGGCCCCGATTCTAGCCTGGCGTTTGTCGCACTTCTGTCCTCCTTCCGCCGCTCTTCTGTCACTTCTGTCAGCGCCTGACGCAGCCACCGACAAGCTCGCCGATAGCTTCCGATCATCCTTCTGCAAGCCGTCCGAAAAACTTTCGTCAAATAGCTGTTGCACGATCCCAGGATCTACCCTATAATTCTTTTCTCTGACGGACGCGGGGTGGAGCAGTCTGGCAGCTCGTCGGGCTCATAACCCGAAGGTCGTAGGTTCAAATCCTACCCCCGCAACCAAAGCTGTTCTGTCAGAAGCAATCAAGGGTTACAACGCATCGGCGTGTAACCCTTTTTTGTTTTCCGCCGTCAAAAAAGATCGACGCAACGTCGATAGCGGCACTCGGCCTTCATGCCGATCCGCTTATGCAGGCGCTCCGGGTCAAGCTCCCGTCATGACGCGCCGCGGTGATACACTCGCAACACCCATCCCCCTATCGTGCCCATGAAATTCTGCTCGACTTGCGGTCAGGCGGTCAGCCTGCTCGTGCCGCCCGGTGACAACCGCGAACGCTACGTCTGCGCGCACTGCGGCACCATTCACTATCAGAATCCGCGTAACGTGGTCGGTACGGTGCCGGTCTGGGAAGACAAGGTGCTGCTGTGCCGCCGCGCGATCGAGCCGCGCTACGGCTACTGGACGCTGCCCGCGGGTTTCATGGAAATGGGCGAAACCACCTCGGAAGCCGCCTCGCGCGAAACGCTGGAAGAAGCCGGCGCGCGCGTGGAGGTGCAAAGCCTGTTCTCGCTGCTGAACGTGCCGCGCGTGCATCAGGTTCATCTCTTCTATCTCGCGCGTCTGCTCGATCTCGATATCGAAGCCGGCGAAGAAAGCCTGGAAGTGCGCCTGTTCGAGGAGCATGAAATTCCGTGGGACGAGATTGCGTTTCCCACGGTCGGCCAGACCCTGCGCTTTTTCTTCGCCGATCGTCAGTCCGGCAGCTACGGCCTGCACACCGGCGACGTCCTGCGCCCGCTGCGCGACGGCTGAGCCACTCCGGCGATGGTGCCCTGGCTCTCGCCCGACGACCCGTTTCCGCCGGTCGAACGCGCTCTGGGCGCGTCGAGCGGCGCGCCGGGCCTGCTCGCCGCCAGCGCCGATCTGCTGCCTTCGCGCCTGATCGACGCTTATCGGCACGGTATTTTTCCGTGGTATTCGGACGGCCAGCCGGTGCTCTGGTGGAGCCCCGACCCGCGTATGGTCCTGCGCCCCGACGAATTCAAGGTCTCGCCGTCGCTGAAGAAAACCTTCAAGCGCGTGCTGCGCGACCCGGCATGGGAAATTCGCGTCGATCACGACTTCGCCAGCGTCATGCGCGCCTGCGCCAATGCGCCGCGCCGCGGCCAGCGCGGCACCTGGATCACCGCGGATGTGATCGACGCCTATTCCAGCCTGCACCGCATCGGCGACGCGCACAGCATCGAAACCTGGTTCGAAGGCCAGCGCGTGGGTGGCCTGTATGGCGTATCGCTCGGCACGATGTTCTTCGGCGAATCGATGTTCGCCTCGGTGACGGATGCTTCGAAGATCGCGCTTTCCGCGCTGGTCGCGCATCTGCGCCGCAACGGCGTCGCCATGATCGACTGTCAGCAGAACACCGCGCATCTGGCGTCGCTGGGCGGGCGCGAAATCACGCGCAAGGCGTTTATCGCGCATGTGCGGGCGAATGTGGTCGCGCCCGCGATCGGCTGGCCATTCGACAAGACCGTGCTGGCCGACTGGCTCGGGCAGGGTCACGGGCACGCAGCAAATCCCGCCCTGCCGACGGTCTGAAACTGCGCCCGCGCGTTCATCCCGATATCGCTCCGAACGGCCGCATTCAGCACGCCGAAATCTCCGCTAATCGCGCCCACACGTGCGCCACGCCGCGTAATTCGATAGATGCGAAACTGGCGTCGATGTTAGTATGCAGTCGTAACACGTCGCTTTTTGCGCCAGTCCAGGCGTTGATCCGAGACGCGCGACGTTCCGATCTGCTTCGAGAGCTGCCAACGTGACTCATCCAAACGAGCTGCCGCTTTCACCGCTTTCCGCGCTGCAATTCTATGCAACGGCGCCCTACCCCTGCAGTTATCTGGAGGGGCGCATCGCGCGCTCGCAGGTGGCCACTCCCAGCCACCTGATCAATTCCGACGTCTATACCGATCTCGTCAAGGCCGGCTTTCGCCGCTCGGGCGTGTTCACTTATCGCCCCTATTGCGATGGTTGTCGCGCCTGCGTGCCGGTGCGCGTGCCGGTCGATCACTACACGCCCAATCGCACGCAGCGCCGCACCTGGAAACATCACGGCGAACTGGTCGCCACGGTCGCGCCGCTGCATTACGACGAAGCGCATTACGCGCTCTACATGCGCTATCAGTCGGCGCGCCACGCGGGCGGCGGCATGGATCGCGACAGCCGCGACCAGTACGAACAGTTTCTGCTGCAAAGCCGGATCAACTCGCGTCTCGTGGAGTTTCGCGAGCCCGATCCGCAGCATCCTGACGCGCCGGGCATTCTGCGCATGGTCAGCATGATCGACATCCTCGGCGACGGGCTGTCCTCGGTCTACACCTTCTTCGAGCCCGATACGCCGCACGCGAGCTACGGCACCTACAACATCCTCTGGCAGATCGAACAGGCGCGCAGCCTGCAACTGCCTTATGTGTATCTGGGCTACTGGATTCGCGAAAGCCCGAAAATGGCCTACAAGGCGCGTTTTCAGCCGCTCGAAGGCCTGTTCGACGGCGTCTGGCGCGCACTCGATCCGCTCGCCTGAGCGCCCGTTCAGGGTCGTCGGACGCCCGGCGCGTCGCCTGCGCACGCGACGTCGTGTGCGACGGATTCCAGCCCGCGCGCCAGCCGCCTCGCCTTTGTCGCTAAAATAGCGGGTTCTCATTTTTCGGCGCCCGCGCCTACCTCCCGTGTTCAGCACCCTTTATCCGTTCGTCCGCGACCAGCTCTTTCGCATGGACGCCGAAGACGCCCACCACCTTTCCCTGCGCATGATCGGCGCGGCGGGCCGCACCGGAATGGCCGGGCTGCTCGCTTCGCGCGTGCCCGATTCGCCGCGCACCGTCATGGGCCTGACCTTCCGCAATCCGGTTGGCCTCGCCGCAGGCCTCGACAAGGAAGGCGCCGCCATCGACGGATTTGCCGCGCTGGGCTTCGGTTTTATCGAGGTGGGCACGGTCACGCCGCGTCCGCAGCCGGGCAATCCGCGTCCGCGCATTTTCCGTCTGCCGCAGGCGGGCGGCATCATCAACCGGATGGGTTTCAATAACCACGGCGTCGAGCAGTTCGTGAAGAACGTGCAGGCCGCGCGTTATCGCGGCATTCTCGGCCTGAACATCGGCAAGAACGCCGATACGCCGATCGAGCGCGCCGCCGACGACTATCTCTTCTGCCTCGAGCGCGTCTATCCGTTCGCCAGCTACGTGACGATCAATATTTCGTCGCCGAACACCAAGAATCTGCGCCAGCTGCAAGGCGGCGGCGAACTCGACGCCCTGCTCGCCGCGCTCAAGGACAAGCAGCAGCGTCTAGCCGATATGCACGGCAAGCTCGTGCCGCTCGCGCTCAAGATCGCGCCGGACCTCGACGACGAACAGGTCAAGGAAATCGCCGATACGCTGCTGCGCCACAAGATCGAAGGCGTGATCGCCACCAATACGACGCTCTCGCGCGCGGCCGTCGAAGGTCTGCCGAACGCGAATGAAACCGGCGGTCTGTCGGGCCGTCCGGTATTCGACGCGTCGAACGAAGTGATCCGCAAGCTGCGCGCCGAACTGGGCGATCAGGTGCCGATCATCGGCGTGGGCGGGATTTTCTCGGGCGAAGACGCGCGCGCGAAGATCGCCGCGGGCGCGGCGCTCGTGCAGGTCTATACCGGCTTCATCTACCGCGGTCCGGCGCTGGTCGCCGAGTGCGCGCGGGCGCTGGCCTCGGGCCGCGCCTGAGGCTATAGTTTCAGGCCATGTGCGGCGCATCGAACTTCGCACGGTTCGCGCCGCACGACGCCATGCCGCAAAACAGCAGCAACATCGCAGCAAAACAAGAGGACAACAATGAAATTCGCCTTGCTCAAGAAGCTCTTCGCGCTCGCGCTGGTGGGCACGTCGTTCGTGGCGGCAAGCGCCCACGCTGAAGACCTGCTCGACCAGGTCAAGGCGCGCGGCACGCTGCGCATCGGTCTCGAAGGCACCTTCCCGCCGTTCAACTCGAAGGCGCCCAACGGCGATCTGGTCGGCTTCGATGTCGATATCGCCAAGGCCGTCGCCGCGAAGCTCGGCGTGAAGCCGGAATTCGTCACGACCGAATGGAGCGGCATCATCGCGGGTCTGCAGGCTGGCAAGTTCGACGTGATCGCCAACCAGGTGGGCATCACCGATCAGCGCAAGGCCGTGCTCGACTTCTCGCCGGCTTACACGTACTCGGCCGCGCAGCTCATCGAGCGCAAGGACGACACGCGCCAGTTCAAGTCGCTCGACGACCTCAAGGGCAAGAAGCTCGGCGTGGCGCTCGGCACCAACTACATGGATATGGCCAAGGCCGTGCCGGGTATCGACGTGAAGACCTACCCGGGCGCGCCCGAATATCTGCGCGATCTGGCCGCCGGCCGTCTGGACGCGGCGCTCAACGACCGCCTGATGCTCGCCTACCTGATGAAGAACTCGCAGCTGCCGCTGCGCGCAGGCGCGCTGGTCGGCGACGGCAATCCGTCGGGCATTCCGTTCAAGAAGGGCAATCCGAAGTTCGCCAAGGCGATCGGCGATGCGATGGCCCAGCTCGAAGCCGACGGCACCTTCACGAAGATCTCGGACAAGTGGTTCGGTATCGACGTGACGAAGCCGGTCACGAAGTAATGCGCATGTTCACGCCGCGCGCTCGCCTGGGCGGCCGCGTGACATGACAGGCGCGGGGCGCGCATTCTGCCATCAGCAGTCAAGCAGAATGCGCGCCCCGCGGTTTTTCCAGGCCAGGCGCCAAGCCTTTATTCCCGCGTTCCTCATGCCCATCTCCACGCTCATCATCCAGTCGCTGCCGGTGCTCGCGCAGGGCGCGGTGCTTACGGTCAAGTTCGCTGTCCTGTCGATGATCTTCGGGCTCATCGGCGGCGCGGTGCTCGCCCTCATGGGCATCAGCTCGAACCGCGTGTTCGTGTTCATCGCGCGCGTCTACGTGAGCCTCATGCGCGGCACGCCGCTGCTGGTGCAGATCTTCGTGATCTATTACGGCCTGCCGAGCGTCGGCATCTCGCTCGATCCGACGCCTGCCGGCGTGATCGCGCTGTCGGCCAACGTCGCGGCGTATCTGTCCGAAAGCATGCGCGGCGCGATTCTCGGCATTCATCGCGGCCAGTGGCTTGCGGCTTACAGTCTCGGGCTCTCGCGACGCCAGACGCTGCGCTACGTGATCGCGCCGCAGGCGCTGCGCATTGCCGTGCCGAGCCTGTCGAACAGCCTCATCAGCCTGATCAAGGACACGTCGCTGGTCTCGGTCATCACGGTGACGGAGCTGCTGCGCAGCGCGCAGGAAATCATCGCGTCGACCTATCAGCCCTTGCCGCTTTATCTTGCGGCGGCGGCGATCTACTGGGTGCTGTGCCAGATCCTCGAATGGGTCCAGCACTGGTATGAAAAGCGTCTCGCGCTGCCCGCGCGTCATTGAGTGTTGAATCGGCGCGGCGGTGTTGACATCCGCCGCGCCTGCCTCCGATTCACTCGCAGTCGAAACGCAAGCCGAGCGCCGAGCGCGCGGCATCGGCCATCGCGATCGTGCGCCGCGACGTATCGTGCGGCATCACCGGGCTTTCCAGCGCGCCCGCGCGCAGCAGTTCGCAGAAGTGCGCGGTCTCGTAGTTGAGGCCGCCGCCTTCGAACGGCTCGTCCAGTTCCACCGTGCGGCCATCGACGTAACGAATGGTCGCGCGCGCCGGATTCCACCAGTTCGCGTGGATCGTCACGTTGCCGAGCGGCCCCGCCAGCAGCGCATCGCCAAAGCCATGCAGATCCAGCCCGCAGAACAGTTGCGCGATGCCGTGCTCATGCTGGCAATTGAGGCTTGCAAACGTGTCGACGCCGGTTGCGCCCAGCCGCCCGAAGGTCTGCACCTCGCGCGGCGCGCCTAGCCAGTCCACCGCCAGAAACATCTCGTAGACGCCGATATCGAGCAGCGCCCCGCCTGCATGCGCGAACGAAAACGACGGGTGATCGGCCGGCACGTTCGCCACCGAACAGCCCGCGCGCACGAGCCCGACCGGGCCGATGGGATCGGCTTGCAGATGTGCGCGCAAGGCGCGATAGAGCGGATAGAACGGCGGTTTCATCGCCTCCATGAAGAGGCGTTTCGCGTCGCGCGCGGCCTGCAGCACGCTTTCGAGTTGCGCGGCGTTGACGGTCGCGGGTTTCTCGCAGAGCACCGGCAAACCCGCCTGCAGCGCCGCGCACGCGTAGTGCGCGTGGCTGTCCTGCATCGTCGCGATATAGACGGCGTCGATGCCGCTGGCGAGCAGCGCTTCGAAGCTCGCACAGGCGCTCGCGTTGAATTCCTGCGCCAGCGCCTCGGCGGGCGCCGGGCGGCGCGACCAGACCGCACTCACCTGCGCGCCTTCGACGTGCGCCACACCTTGCGCGAAACGCCGCGCGATGCGGCCCGCGCCCACGATGCCCCAACGAATCGTTTTACTGGCGTCGATATCGACCATGTCTCCCGCCTCTCCTTGAACGCAAGAGAGGCACGATACTGGCTGGCGCGCACGATGGCAAACGTCGATACAAACGTAACACGCGCGCGGTCAAAGGCGCGCGTGGCGAGCGGCTCCGGCGCGTGCGTGCGCCGCGCGCAACGTTGGCAGACGTTCGCGCCTGACGAAGCGCCGCTTTACTCGGTCGTTTCCGGTGCGAACGCGCGGTTCAGTTCGTCGGCGGTGTAGGCGATCATCGCCGCGGCGGCCGCCTGGGCATCGGTCGGCGAGCGCCGCTCGATCGCCTCGACGATCCGGCCATGCGCGTCGACCACGTTGCTCCAGCCATCCGCACGCTGGCTCAGGATCGGATTGACGATCGTGAGCGCGCCGCGAATGATCGCCGCCATCTGCTGATAGAACTGATTGCCGCTCGCCGCGAGAATCCGCGTGTGCAGCAGCGCGTCGGCCGCCTGGCAGCCGGTGTCGCCCGGACTCGTCTGGCGCAGCGCATCGAACGCATCGCGGATGCCGGCGATATCCGCCGCGCCCGCGCGTTCCGCCGCCAGCGCACAGGCCGCCGGTTCGATCAGCGTGCGAAATTCGATCACGTCGCGCAGAAAGGTTTTGTCCGGCTTCGCGCGAAAGCGCCAGCTGACGACGTCTTCGTCGATCATGCGCCAGTCGCGCATCGGCCTGATGCGTGTGCCGATCTTGGGCCGCACGTCCAGCATATGGCGCGCGAGCAGCATGGACAGCGCTTCGCGCATGACCGTGCGGCTCACGTCGAACTCCTTCGACAACACGTCCTGCGGAGGCAGGATCGCGCCATAACGCTCTTCGACGATGCCCGAAATCAGGCCATCCATGACCTTGCTCACGAGTGAGCGTTCCTTGTTGTTCCCCAGTTCCATGACCCCTCCCCCCGATGGCGTTAATCGCCCTGTTTGCCGGTTACTGCGTGGGCCCTCGTGCTTCGTCGAACTCATCCGTACGTTGCCATGCTAATTGCATAAAACGTAAGCCAGGATATCTCCTGACGCAAATTTCGCGTGACAAATGCCCAGCCTGTACAAGTTCTTCGTCTCTCGGCCCTTCGGTTTCCCGAATTTCGTCTTATGAAGTTATTCGTTGTCTTTTCGTAAGCGCTTTGTATGAAGCAAACGCTTATTAGCCATGTTTCCGCGGTGTTTCCGCAGTGCTTCCATCGCAATCCTGATCGTTCTTTTATGTGCATATGCAATCATGTGCATATGCAGCGACGCCTCGCTGACCGGTCCTGTCAACGCGGCGTCGTCGAATCTGCGTTTTGCGGGACGCGTCCGTACTGATCGTCGAAGCGCACGATGTCGTCTTCGCCCAGATACCCGCCCGATTGCACTTCGATGATTTCGAGCGGCGTCTTGCCCGGATTTTCGAGCCGATGCTTCACGCCCAGCGGAATGAAGGTCGATTCGTTTTCCGAGAGCAGGAACACGTCTTCGCCACGCGTGACGCGCGCGGTGCCGCGCACGACGATCCAGTGTTCGGCGCGATGGTGATGCATCTGCAGCGACAGCACGCCGCCTGGCTTCACCACGATGCGCTTGACCTGAAAGCGCTCGCCGCGATCGACCGAGTCGTAGCAACCCCACGGACGTTCGACACGCCGATGGTGTTGCGCTTCCTCGCCGCGCTGCGCCTTGAGCTTGCCGACGATCGCCTTGACGTCCTGCACGCGATCCTTGGCGGCAACCAGCACCGCGTCGGCCGTTTCCACCACCACGACGTTGTGCACGCCCACGCACGCCACGAGGCGCCCGTCCGAATGCGCGAAGCTTTCGGTCGAGTCCTCGAACAGCACGCGGCCGCGCGCGACGTTGCCGCTCGCGTCCTTGTCCGAGACCTGCCAGACGGCGTCCCACGCGCCCACATCCGACCAGCCCGCGACCAGCGGCACGACCACGCCGGCAAGACGCGCTTCGGCGCCGATCGATTCCATCACGGCGTAGTCGATCGAATCCGACGGGCAGGCTGCGAGCGACGCGGCGTCGAGATGCACGGCGCCATCCGCATCGACGCGCGCGAGTTCGAACGCCTGCGCGCAGTACATGGCGATGGCGGGCCGGCACAGCGCGATGGCCGCGAGCCACACCGAGGCGCGCACGACGAAAATGCCGCTGTTCCACCAGTAATCGCCCGAAGCGACATAGCGCGCGGCGACTTCGGCATTCGGCTTTTCGACGAAGCGTTCGATCGTGCGCGCGCCGCTGGCTCCGAGCGTCGCACCTGCGCCGATATAGCCGTAACCGGTTTCCGCTCGCTGCGGCGGCACGCCCAGCGTGACGATGGCGCCGCGCGACGCATAGCGCACGGCGTCTTCGAGCGCGGCGGCGAATGCAGCACGATCGGCGATCAGATGATCGGCGGGCATGGCGATGAGGATCGGGTCGCTGTCGGTCTGCGCGGCATCCGCCGAATGCGCAGCCTGCGCCGCGAGCGCGGCCACGGTGAGCGCCGGTGCGGTATTGCGCGCGACCGGCTCGAACACGATGCGCGAAGACTGGCCAAGACGGCCGAGCCGGTCGGCGGTCATATGGCGCAGTTCCTCGCTGCTGACGACGAGCGGCGCGGCCTTGCGCACCGACGCGCCGGCGTGTTCGCCGCCTTGCGCATACAGCCCGTCGAGACGGCGCACAGTTGCTTCAAGGAGCGACTCGCCGTCGAGCAGATCGATCAACTGTTTCGGACAATGCTCGCGCGACAGAGGCCAAAGCCGCGTGCCCGAGCCGCCGGCGAGCACCACCGGCTGCACGACAAGCGCGACTTCGGGTTCATTGGCTGCGGCGATCAAACCCGCCGGAGTGACTGCCTGGTTCATGTTCGAGCTCCCCGTCCGAATGTCTGGTCCTGGGCTGGGCGTGCAGGCTGGTCGGTCGGCTTCGTCCGGACTTCGCCTGGGTTTGCCTGCGATTGCCTGGGCCAGCCTGGCAACAGCATGCGCACGCGCGTTCCCTCGTTTTCGGACTCCATTGGAGCAAAGGCAGCAAGACGATTCTGTTCGCATACCCACACTGACCGAGCGCTGCCGCACGGCGGCGCGCCCGTGCGCTTCGCTACGCTGGGGTCATGCGTCATGCGTCGGGAAAACACCGGGGTGCCGATTCGTTGCGCGGACAACACCTTGAAGCGGACCGCTGTCGCGCGTCGCTGGCCTGCGCCGGCAGCAAAGCCCACCGCGTTATGTGCGGCAGCGCACACGTAACGTGACGTGCCGTAACGCGGGCATGTTTCACAGGCGAACGTTTCCTGGCACTCCAGCCGCAGCGCAGCAGCGGTGATTCAAAACCGAACGCACTCATGCCCACCCTGACCCCGCCGTGGCGACCTGTCGCGCAGCATGTTTCAGTCTGGAGTCATTTTCGAAAGGCCGTCCCGAAGCCCTGTTAACACCATAAAAATCAACAACTTACGTCGATACAAATTGCTCAGTCCATTGGCGCGGCCCGCGCAGGCGTCGTACAGATATGAAACAAAAAACCGGGAATGCCCGGAAGCGTTCCGGTCGTAACGTCCGCGAAACCGCATAGCGGCGCGGTTTGCGGGTCTCTGGCACATACCCTGCTTAGTGAGAAGCGCCACACAGCGTGACGCAAACAAATACGGCGGACGCACTCGGGACTATGGGGCCGGCACGACGAACGAACAGCCGCTACGGGAAGCGGCAAACAACAAGCGATTCGGCGACCGGAATGAAAAGACGGAAGGCAGCGCAAGCGCCTTCACACGAGGACCAAATCATGTTGACCCTTCAATCGGATCTGCACGGCAACCATTTGCTCGGCGCACTGCCCTCGCATGAGTGGCAAGCTCTCGCACCGCATCTCGAACTCGTCAATCTGCGCACCGAACAACTCCTCTGCGATTCCGGCCAGCGCATTCATCACGTCTACTTTCCGACCACGGCCATCATCTCGATGCTTTCGACGATGGAAGACGGCAGTTCCGTGGAAATCGCCGCTGTGGGCCGCGAAGGCATGACGGGCGTGCCCGTCCTGACGGGCGGCGAAACCATGCCGAACCGCGTGCAGGTGCAGTGCGCGGGCTTCGCCTACCGGATGAGCGCACAAAGCCTCAAGCAGCAGTTCGCGCGCTCGGACTTTCTGCGCCGCCTGATGCTGCTGTACATGCACGCACTGCTCACCCAGGTCGCGCAAACCGCCGCCTGCAACCGTCACCACTCGCTGAGCAAGCAGCTGTGCCGCTGGCTGCTGATCGAAGTGGACCGCGTGGCTTCGAACGACCTCACGGTCACGCAGCAGCTCATCGCCGATATGCTCGGCGTGCGCCGCGAAGGCATCACGGAAGCAGCCGGCAAGCTGCACGACGAAGGTTTGATCCACCATAGCCGCGGACGTATCCGCGTGCTCGACCGCGAAGGCCTCGAAGCCCGCGCCTGCGAGTGCTACGGCCTCGTGCGCCGCGAGTTCGACCGCCTGCTGCCGCGCCTGCGTCAGGCCGAAACGGTGGAATAAGACGCGGAGGCCCGGCCAGGGCCGCCGGACGAAGTTGCCCGGCGAACCCTGCGCCCCGTTTCTCGTGTGTGTGTGTTTGATTTTGCAAAGCGTTCCGGCTCCGGCGCGCTTTGCCTTTTCTTCGCTTCAGGCGCTCGATGTGGAATGATTTTTAGTCAGGAATCCATATCGATGTGCGCGCATGACGTGCTGCGATTGACGTGCCGCCATTTACGACCCGCAAAACAACGCGGACGGCGTCATGTGCAACACGTGTGCATCACGCCACCGTCCGCGAATTCAGTGCATCAGGCCTTGCGGTAGTCGATACGCTCGACGCCGTTTTCGCCGCCGAGCAGGCAGAAGTCCGCGCCGCGCGCTGCGAACAGGCCCACGGTCACGACGCCCGGCCAGGCATTGACGTGCGCTTCCAGCGTACGCGGATCGCTGATGCGCAGGCCCTTCACGTCGAGAATCTCGTTGCCGTTGTCGGTGATGAACGGCGAGCCGTCCTTCTGCACGCGCAGCACCGGCACGCCGCCCAGCGCCGTCACGCGGCGGCCAATGGCCGTGCGCGCCATCGGCACGACTTCGATCGGCAGCGGGAACTGGCCCATCACCTCGACGCGCTTGCTCGCATCGGCGATACAGACGAACACTTCCGACACCGACGCCACGATCTTCTCGCGCGTGAGCGCCCCGCCGCCGCCCTTGATCATCGCGCCCGAAGCGTCGATTTCATCGGCGCCGTCGACGTAGACGGGCAGCGATTCGATTTCGTTGAGGTCGAAAATCTTGAAGCCGTGCGCTTCGAGGCGTGCCGTGGTGGCAACCGAGCTGGACACCGCACCGCGATAGCGGCTCTTGTTCGCGGCCAGCGCGTCGATAAAGCAGTTCGCGGTCGAGCCGGTGCCGACGCCGATGATCGAGCCTTCCGGCACGTTCGCGTTGACATAGTCGGCCGCGGCCTGGCCAACCAGCTTCTTGAGTTCGTCTTGAGTCATGATGGGTGCTGCCCGAGAGAGAAAACCGGAAAACGCCTAGTTTACCGGAGTTGCGGGCGCCGCCCGCCGGCAAGCGATGCGTTTTCGGTCATATCCCGGCTGGAAGCGGTTCCGGCACACGCCGCGAACACGCTCCGGGCGAATCAGGGCGCCGTTTCGGTCGCGCCTGGCACCACGGGCGCGGTGCGATCGACGTATTTGTCGAGCAGCGCCTGGGCGATTGCATCGGTTTGCGCGTCCGGCGTGCCGGAGTAGTCGCGCGGCCGGAAGTGCATCTGGAACGCCGCGAACACACGGCGCGTGGGTTCGTCGAGCACGCCGTCGGTGGCCACGTCGTAGCCGTAGCGCGCGAGCTTCGTCTGTAACGCGCGCACATCGGCGGGCGCATCGGGCGCGCGGCCGGCGAGATCGGCTTTCACCGTGGCGTCGTCGGGCCAGGCGCCCACGCCTGCATCGTAAAGCTGCTTCCACGGAAACGCCGCGCCCGGATCGATCTTGCGCTGCGGCGCGATGTCGCTATGCCCCACCACGCGCGTGGGCGGGATGTGATAACGCGCAACGATGTCCTTCGACAGCGCGATGATCGCCGCCACCTGATCGGCCGGCCAGGGCGCCCACGTGCGGCCTTGAGGCGTATCGTGCGGACCCGAGTTGACGTTTTCGATGCCGATCGACGCGGCATTGAGCTCCGTCGTGCCCTGCCACTCGCTCACGCCCGCGTGCCAGGCACGCTGCGACTCGGGCACCAGTTGCAGCACGACGGGCTTGCCGTCGCGCAGCGGCGGATGCTCGGGCACGAGGTAATGGGCGCTCACGTTTTCACGCGTGAGTTCCTCGAGCGAGGTCGGCTCGTCGCCTTCCGTGTAATGCAACACGAGGAAGCGGATGCGCGAATCGGCACTGCGCGCGTGATATTGCGAGTCCGCGACGTAGGCGCCGCGGTCGGTCATCGTCACGGGCGCGCACGCGGCGAGCGCGAGCGCGGCCGCAGCGGCGGCCAGCGCCCCCCGTCCCGCGTGAAGCAAGGTCGTCATACTGCGTCGATCAAGGTCGATCAGCGTGCTGCGCGCTGACGCACCGCCTCGAACAGGCACACGCCCGACGCGACAGAAACGTTCAGGCTTTCGACCGTGCCGGCCATCGGAATCTGCATGACTTCGTCGCAGGTTTCGCGCGTGAGACGGCGCATGCCTTCGCCTTCGGCGCCCATCACGAGTGCCACCGGACCGTCGAGCTTGGTCTGGTAAAGGCCCGCAGGCGCATCGCCCGCCGTGCCGACGATCCACACGCCCGCGTCCTTGAGCTCGCGCAGCGCGCGCGCCAGGTTCGTCACGGTGATGTACGGCACCGTGTCGGCGGCGCCGCTCGCCACCTTGGCGGCGGTCGCGTTCAGGCCCACGGCGCGATCGCGCGGCGCGATCACGGCATGTGCGCCGGCCGCATCGGCCACGCGCAGACAGGCGCCGAGGTTATGCGGATCGGTCACGCCGTCGAGCACCAGCAGGAGCGGCGAGCCCTGGATGCCGTCGAGCAGCTCGGCCAGATTCTGCGCGAGCGCCATGTCGTGCACGCGCGCGACCACGCCCTGATGGCGCTCGGTGTGCGCGAGACCCCAGAGACGCGTTTCGTCGGCGGCGATGATGCGCACGCCCGCTTCTTTCGCGGTGTGCAGGAAGTCCTGCATACGGCGATCGCGCCGCGTCGGATCGTAATAGACATCTTCGACCGTGGACGCGTCGTGCCGCATACGTGCGGTCACCGCATGAAACCCGTAAAGAACCTTGAGACGTGACATGACTGGATACAACCCCTGATAAACGGTTCGCGGCGCATCAAAGCGCCGCGAACGAGTGATATTGCGCCGATGCGCCGGATGATTCCGCGCACCGGGTCACGGCGCACGCACGCTCATTGATACGAGCGAGGCGCGCGCCGTGGGTAAGGCTTTAACGCTTCTTGCGCGGCGGCGACTTCTTGGCCGCCGGTTTCGACGGCGCACGCTTCTTCGCGGTCTTGGCCGCGCCACGCGCTGCACGCGCTTCCTTCACGGCTGCGCTCTGCGGCGGCGCGGCCTTCTTGCGCCGCACGTCGTCTGCGGCCATCGGCATGGGACGCACGCGCGCACCGCCTTCGCCAGCACTGCGCTCCTGCTGGGCCTGCGCGCCGCGATTCACGGCGGGCTTGACCGGCGTATCGCGCACGAGACGGAAGTCGATCTTGCGCGCATCGAGATCGACGCGGCTGACCTGCACGCGCACGCGATCCGAAAGACGATAGCGGATGCCGGTGCGCTCGCCGCGCAGCTCGTTCTTGATCTCGTCGTACTGGAAGTAATCGGAACCGAGTTCCGTCACGTGTACCAGACCTTCGATAAAGAGCGAATCGAGCTGTACGAAGATGCCGAACGACGTCACGCCGCTCACCATGCCGCCGTATTCCTCGCCAAGCTTGTCGCGCATGAAATAGCACTTGAGCCAGGCTTCGACGTCGCGCGAGGCTTCGTCGGCGCGGCGCTCGTTGGCCGAGCAATGCAGACCCAGCTCTTCCCAGATCGCCGTGTTCGCACCGCGAGCGGTACGCGCGCTGCGACCGCGCTTCTCTTCGTCCTCGGCCTGCATGGCGCGGGCACGCGGCGACAGCGCCGTGTTGAGATCGACGCCTTCGGGCGCAGCCGGCTGATACTTCTTGCCTTGCAGGATCGCGTAGATCGCGCGGTGCGTGAGCAGGTCGGGATAGCGGCGGATCGGGCTCGTGAAATGGGCGTACGCCTCATAGGCGAGACCGAAGTGGCCGATATTGTCCGGGCTGTAGACCGCCTGCTGCATCGAGCGCAACAGCATCGTCTGCAGCATCTGCGCATCGGGACGGTCGCGGATGTGCGCCATCAGCGCCGCGTAGTCGCTGGCGTGCGGCGTGTCGCCGCCACCGAGCGAAAGCCCCATGCCGCGCAGGAAAGTACGCAGGTTTTCGAGCTTTTCCGCGCTCGGACCCGCGTGCACGCGGTACAGGCCCGGGTGCTTGTTGCGCTTCATGAAGTCCGCCGCGCAGACGTTGGCCGAGAGCATGCACTCCTCGATCAGCTTGTGCGCGTCGTTGCGCTGACGCGGCACGATCTGCTCGATCTTGCCCTGCGCATTGCAGACGATATAGGTCTCGGTGGTGTCGAAGTCGATCGCGCCGCGCTTCTGGCGCGCCGCGAACAGTGCCTTATAGACGCCGTACAGGTTCTGCAGATGCGGCATCAGCGCCGCGCGGCGCGTGGCCTCGGGACCCTTGGTGTTGGTCAGGACCGCCGCGACTTCGGTATACGTGAGACGCGCCGCCGAATGCATCACGCCCGGATAGAACTGATACGCCTTGATCTCGCCGCGCGCGGTGATGACCATGTCGCAGACCAGCACGCAGCGATCCACGTGCGGATTGAGCGAGCACAGGCCGTTCGAGAGCTTCTCCGGCAGCATCGGGATCACGCGGCGCGGGAAGTACACCGAGGTGCTGCGCTCGATGGCGTCCACGTCCAGGCCGCTGCCCGGCAGCACGTAATGCGAGACATCGGCGATCGCAACGAGCAGACGGTAGCCTTCGCCCTTGCCCACCTGCATCGGTTCGCAATAGACCGCATCGTCGAAGTCGCGCGCGTCTTCGCCGTCGATCGTGACGAGCGGCACATCGCGCAGATCGACGCGGTAGCGGATATCGGTCGGACGCACGGCATCGGGCAGCTTCGCGGCATCCGCGAGCGCTTCCTTGCTGAACTCGTGCGGCACGCCGTACTTGCGCACGGCGATCTCGATTTCCATACCCGGATCGTCGATGTCGCCGAGCACTTCCACCACGCGGCCGAGCGGCTGCGAATGACGGCTCGGGAAATCGGTCAGCTCGACCACCACGACCTGGCCAGGCTTGGCCTTCTTCGGATTCTGCGTGACGAGGATGTCGTGGCCGATGCGCTTGTCTTCGGGCGCGACGATCAAAGCGCCGTTCTCGTTGAGCAGACGGCCGATCACACGGCGGTTCGCGCGGTCCGTGACCTCGACGATATGCCCTTCCGGGCGGCCGCGGCGGTCATAGCCGACGATGCGCGCAAGCACGCGATCGTTATGCATGACCTTCTGCATCTCGCCTTGCGGCAGGAACAGATCGTCCTGGCCGTCGTCGCGAATCAGGAAACCATAGCCGTCGCGATGGCCCTGAACGCGGCCCGCGACGAAATTGGAAGGATGCGCGAGTTGATAGTGGCCGCGCGAGTCGAGCCGGATCTGCCCGTCGCGCTCCATCGCGGCGAGCCGCCTGAAGAACCCTTCGCGCTCCTGGCGCTTGATCGCGAGCGCCTCGGCGATATCGTTCGCGGTGCAGGGCGATTCGCTGGTCCGCAGCACGCCAAGGATTTCTTCGCGGCTGGGAATCGGGTACGGATATTTGCTCAAGGGCTTGTCGATGGTTGTTCTCGTTGCGTGGACGTCGGATATCACGCGGATCGTGGCAATCATGCCGCGCCGCGGTCTTCGAATGCTGCAACATGCGGCTGACGTAACGGGTGCGCGACGCGAGCGGCGCGCCACCTATACTGCTGCGAGGCATTCTAACACCCGCGCCGCACCCGACAATTCAGTGCGCAAGCCGCTGAACGCGCGATGAGCGAATGTCGGCTCCCCGATATTCATCGCAAGCGACGAACAACTGTCGATCAAGCCCGCCGCAAAAGTTTTTTGCATTCACCTGTTGACAAGCCCTACAGATGCGCTAGAATCTCGTTCTCTGCTGCACGACACAGCGCAGCAG
This sequence comes from Paraburkholderia sp. Ac-20340, assembly GCF_017104965.1. GTDB lineage: Bacteria > Pseudomonadota > Gammaproteobacteria > Burkholderiales > Burkholderiaceae > Paraburkholderia. Next base: position 67,033 of record NZ_JAAGPR010000013.1, on the reverse strand, counting down.
CAAGTAGTAAGCGACACCTTGCCCAGGTGGCGGAATTGGTAGACGCACCAGGTTCAGGTCCTGGCGGTGGCAACACTGTGGAGGTTCGAGTCCTCTCTTGGGCACCAAGATTCATGAAAAAAGCCAGCTCTATGCTGGCTTTTTTCATTTCTCCCGCTGAATCGCATCTTGCCGATACAGCGACAGCGACAGCGCGCAAGCGCAGGTTTGTCTGCACCATCATGTTGAGCATGGCGCCACTGCCCGACCGAAGCGAAACCGCTTGCTCGGGCTTTTTGTTTTTCAGCCTCTGCATTTTCCCGACATCGACGTTCGCAAATCGAGTCCATCTCTCTCACGCTGCAGCCCATGAGAACGCAGTTGTTCTGCGATGTGAAGATTTTTTGAAAAAGCCTATTGACAGGCTCTACAGATGCGCTAGAATCTCGTTCTCTGCTGCACAACACAGCGCAGCAGCAAGTAGTAAGCGACACCTTGCCCAGGTGGCGGAATTGGTAGACGCACCAGGTTCAGGTCCTGGCGGTGGCAACACTGTGGAGGTTCGAGTCCTCTCTTGGGCACCAAGATTCATGAAAAAAGCCAGCTCTATGCTGGCTTTTTTCATTTCTGCTTCTAGTTCTGCTTCTTTCTTCTCTACCCTCACGTTTTCTTGACACTTCGGTTCCGCCAACGCGTTATATTCTTCGGTATACATTGCCAGACATCGGCGATACCCGAACGAATGGAGACCGGATGGAACTCGTTGTCATCGCTACGATCGTTGCCTTGGGCTTCGGTGCCGCAGCGACCTGGCTCATCGCGACCCGCCTGAACGTCGATTGGATCGAGCGCACCCAGGCCGACAATCGCTATGGTTCGCTAGTCGACGCCACCGCCCCTTCTGTCCCGACTGAGAGCGATGCGCGCCGTCTGCAGGCACGCACCGACACGCGACGCATCCGGCGCGCTCGCATCCGCGCGACTTCCCCGGCCATGATCTTCCTGCGCGCGGTCCGTAACCGTGCCGGCAAGGCTTGCGCGGTCAAGCGAACCACGCAAGGCAACGCAACCTGAGGCGCTTCATTCCCGCGAGCCTATCGGCGCAGCGTTAAACCTCGTTTCCACCGGCGAAGCCACCGGTACGGCCGACTGGAAGATCCAGCGCCGCCGCATCGGCTGCAACACGACCTTCGCGCACACGCCTGCCATCATCGCGATACAGGCCACGAACTCGAATACGCTATTCCAGCCGCCATGCAGCGCAAGCAGTGTCGCCACCGGCACAAGCAGCGCAGCGGTGCCTTTGGCCGTATAAAGCGTGCCGGCATTGCCCGCCGCATAACGCGCGCCGAAGGTATCGGCGCAGGTGGCCGGGAAGTTCGAGAAGATGTCGCCGTAAAACAGGAACACGAGCCCTGAAAACAGCATGAACAGATACGGGTCGTGTCCGAAGTAACGCAGCCCGAGCAGCGCCAGCCCTTCGCCGAGAAACGTGATGAACATCGTGTTCTCGCGCCCGATCCGATCCGAAATCATGCCGCAAAGCGGCCGCGTAAAGCCGTTGCAGAGATTGTTGATCGACAGCGTCATCGTGAGCAGCGGCAAGCTCACGCTCATGAACGCCACCGGCATCGACGCAAAACCGTAGGACTTCGCAATCGGCCCGATCTGCGCCGTGGCGATGATGCCGCCCGCCGCCACGCAGACGAACATCGCGTACATCACCCAGAACAAGGGCGCGCGCACCATTTGCTGCGTGGTGTAATCGGTCTTCGTTGCGACCACGCGTTTCATCAATGCAGCGTGCGCCGGCGGCTTGGGGCGCACCATCACCAGCGCGAGCGCCATGATGCAGACACCTTGCAGGAGTCCGAAGAAAACGAAGGCGGTTTCGTAACCCGAATGCTGGATCATGCGCGAGATCGGAATCACCGTCAGTGCTGCACCGGCGCCAAAGCCCGCTGCCGTCATGCCTGCCGCAAGGCCGCGCCGATCGGGAAACCACTTGAGGGCCGTGCCCACGCAGGTGCCATAGACGCAACCCGCGCCAATACCTGAAATCACCGCCGCCACGTAAAGCACGGGCAACACGGGCGCCCACGCATCGAGCAGCCAGCCCAGCGCCACGCACACCGCGCCGCCCATCACAACAGGACGCGGCCCGAAACGGTCCACGAGCCAGCCTTCGACCGGCACGAGCCAGGTCTCGGTGACGATGAAGAGCGAGAACGCAAGCTGAATTGCGGCTTGCCCCCAATGATGGCGCGCGTCCATCGGCACGACGAAAAGCGTCCATGCGTACTGCAGATTGGCGACCAGCCCCATGCAGGCAATGCCCGCTACGAGCTGCACCCAACGGTTATGGCGTCGCGCCGTATAAGGGGCGTCGATGCGATCGGTGTGTGCCACGGTTGTCTCTCTCCATGTGTTGACGCTTTGATTGCGTCAATCTGCTTTAAGCCCTTCCTTACACTGCTTCCTGAACGGCGTCCCAGCCGCTTCTCGAGCCGCTTCAAGCCGCTTCAAGCCGTTTCCAGTTGCCTCAGCAAGGCATCGACACTCCCCTTCGCGTCACCGAACAACATCCGTGTGTTGTCCTTATAGAACAGCGGATTGTCCACGCCCGCGTAGCCTGTCGCCATACTACGCTTGGAGACCACCACCGTGCGCGCCTTCCACACTTCGAGCACCGGCATACCCGCGATCGGGCTGGCCGCATCCTCCTGCGCGCCCGGATTGACGATATCGTTCGCGCCGATCACGAGCACGACATCGGTATTCGTGAAGTCTTCGTTGATCTCGTCCATTTCCAGCACGATGTCGTACGGCACTTTCGCCTCGGCAAGCAGTACGTTCATGTGACCCGGCAAACGCCCCGCCACCGGATGAATGCCGAAGCGCACCCGCACGCCCTGGGCACGCAGCCGTCGCGTGATCTCGCTGATCGTACCTTGCGCCTGCGCGACCGCCATGCCATAGCCCGGCACGATCACGACTTCGGCGGCATCACGCAGCAGCGCGCCTACTTCGTCCACGCTGGTGGCTACCACCTCGCCTTCGGGCGCTGCGCTCGCCGTTGCCGCCACCGAGCCGAAGCCGCCAAGGATCACCGAAACAAAGCTGCGGTTCATCGCCCGGCACATGATATAGCTGAGAATCGCGCCGCTCGAACCGACCAGCGCGCCCGTCGTCACCAGCAGATCGTTGTCGAGCATGAAGCCCGTCGCGGCCGCCGCCCAGCCCGAATAACTGTTGAGCATGGAGACGACCACCGGCATGTCCGCACCGCCGATCGCCATCACCAGATGCACGCCCAGCACCGCCGCAATCGCACACATGATGCCGAGCGCCGCGAGCGCCTGCGTGGCATCGGTCGTCGAAACAAACACGTAACCGAGCACGATGCACACCGCGAGCGCGACCGCGTTCATCAGATGTCGAGCCGGCAATACGAGCGGTTTTCCGCCCAGCGTGCCCTGCAACTTGAGAAACGCGACGATAGAACCCGTGAACGTGATCGTGCCGATAAAGGCGCCGACGTAGATCTCCGTATCGTGAATCGCGCGCTCGACGCTGCTTGATTCCACAGCCGGCGAAAGCGCATTGGCAAAGGCGATGAGCGTGGCCGCAAGGCCGACGAAGCTATGCAGCACCGCCACGAGTTGCGGCATCTGCGTCATCTCCACACGACGCGCCAGCACCGCACCGATACCGCCGCCCACGACCGCCGCGACGATGGCGATACCCAGCCCCGCGCCGCGTGTCACCAGCAAGGTGGCCAGCACCGCGATCGTCATGCCGCAGACGCCGTAGATATTGCCGCGTCGCGCGCTCGTGGGATGACTCAGTCCGCGCAGGCTGAGGATGAACAGCGTCGCCGCGCCCAGCCACGCCATATTGCCGATTCCGTTCAGCATGACGTCTCCTCAGGTCCGTTGGAACATCTTCAGCATGCGCTGGGTGACCAGGAAGCCACCCGCGATATTGATCGTGGCAATCACGAGCGCCACGCCCGCCAGCACACTCACGAGCGCATTCGCTCCGACAGGATGAAGCAACGCGCCGATCACGATGATGCCGCTGATCGCATTCGTCACACTCATCAGCGGCGTGTGCAGCGCGGGCGTGACGTTCCACACCACCTGATAGCCGATAAAGACAGCCAGCACGAATACCGTGAAATGCGCCACAAAAGCGGGCGGCGCGATGGCGCCGAGCGCAAGCAGCAACACGGCAATCGATGCGAGCGCAACGATTGAACCGACACCGCTTTTGCGTTCTGCCTCCTTGTCTTTGTTCGCATCGCCATGCGCTGGCAAAGTCGATCTAGCAGTTTCCGGCTTCACCGCAGGGGTGGCCGCCGTGGGCACAGGCGGCGCAGGCCAGCACAATTCGCCCTTCAACATGACGGTCGTGCCGCGCTGCACCACATCGTCCATATCGATCTTCAACTCGCCGTCTTTCGCGCTCGTGAGATCGGTCAGCAGATGCCGCAGATTGGTCGCGTAAAGCTGGCTCGACTGATTCGCCATGCGGCTCGGCAGATCCGTATAGCCGACGATGGTCACGCCATGCGCCTGCACGACTTCGCCCGCACGCGTGAGTTCGCAGTTGCCGCCCTGCTCCGCAGCCAGATCGACGATCACACTGCCCGCGCGCAAACAGGCCACCGTCTGCGCATCGAGCAATCGCGGCGCGGGCTTGCCGGGAATCAGCGCGGTGGTCACGATGATGTCGACCTCCGCCGCCTGCGCCTTGAAGAGCGCCATTTCGGCTTCGATGAATTTCGCGCTCATCTGCTTCGCGTATCCACCGGAGCCGCCGCCTTCTTCCTCCAGTTCGACGGTGAGGAACTCCGCGCCCATGCTCTCGATCTGCTGGCCGACTTCGGGCCGCGTATCGAATGCGCGCACGATCGCGCCCAGTCCACGCGCCGCGCCAATGGCAGCCAGCCCAGCCACACCCGCGCCGATCACCAGCACTTTCGCGGGCGGCATCTTGCCCGCCGCGGTAATCTGCCCGGTGAAAATACGGCCGAAATATTGCGCGGCCTCGATCACGGCACGATAGCCCGCCATATTGGCCATCGAACTCAGCGCGTCGAGCTTTTGCGCACGCGAAATACGCGGTACGCAATCCATGGCCAGCACCGTTGCACCACGCGCGGCGAACGCATCGAGCAAAGGTCCCTGCTGCGCGGGCCAGATAAAGCCGATCAGCGTGGCGCCCTGCTTGAGTTGTTGCGCTTCTTCGATCGACGGCGGCCGCACCTTGAGCACGATATCCGCGTTGCCCCAGAGTTCGCTCGCGTCTTCGACGATGCAGGCGCCCGCGGCACGATAGGCATCGTCGCTATACGACGCGCCATTTCCGGCGCCGGATTCCACTTCGACCACATAGCCCAGCTTCAGCAGTTGCGCGACGCTTTCCGGCGTGGCGGCCACGCGCCGTTCGCCTGCAAATCGCTCGCGCGGTATCGCGATGGTCATCGCCATGCCGTCCGTCTCCTGATCGTTTTGTTGTGCGCGTCTTGCGCGCCCGAGCGACGGGCGCAAGCATCAGGACTGCTGAGCGTGTGCCTGAGCTTCGAGTTCCGTGACGCGCTTGCGCAGATTGCGCTCTTCCTGGAAGCGGGCCGTTTCGTCGCGAATCACCGCGACGATGCCGCTCAATGCGCCCTGCGCATCATGCAGAAGTGCCACGGTGAATGCGATGGACAATGCGCGGCCGTCCTTGTCGACGGCAGGTACGCGCAGCACGTCGTTGCCATAGCGCGTCTGTCCGGTCGCCATGGTCTTCTGATAGCCCTCCCAATGCCGGCCGCGCAAGCGTTCCGGGATGATCAGGTCGAGCGTCTTACCCATCGCCTCGTCGCGCGTATAACCGAACATGCGCGTCGCGGCGGGGTTCCAGTAGGTAATATCGCCGGCGGCGTCCGAGATGACGATGGCGTCGCCGATTGCATCGGCAAGCTGGGCGAAGTCGATGGCGGATGTCATGGCGTTGACCCTGTGGGGAGCGGGTTCTTCGGTCGCGGGCGCATGAAGCGCGAGCCGTTCGGCCTGGGCTTCATGCGCCGCGTTGCGCGGCTACATCGTCTGCATCAAACCGCACGTACCTCGTGCAAGGCCGCAATCTGCTGCGCCGAATAACCGAGGTCCTGCAACACTTCGTCCGTATGTTCGCCGAGCAGCGGCGAGCCCTTGATTTCCGGGCTGAGATCCGAGAACTTGATCGGGCTGCCCACGGTCAGATACGAACCGCGCTCCTTGTGCGGCACTTCGACAATGGTGCCGCTCGCGCGCAACGACGGATCGTTCGCGAGTTCCTTCATGCTCAGCACCGGCGCGCAAGGAATATCGAACTTGCGCAGAATATCCACGGCTTCATACTTGGTCTTGTCGGAGAGCCACGCTTCGATGGTCGCGAAGATATCGAAGATATGCGGCTGACGCGCCTGCGCCGTGTTGTATTTCGGATCTTCGATCCACTCCGGCTTGCCCAGAGCGTGGCAGATCGGCTCCCACGCGTGGCCCTGCACCGTGAAATAGATGTAGGCGTTCGGATCGTTCTCCCAGCCCTTGCACTTGAGCACCCAGCCCGGCTGACCGCCGCCGCCCGCATTGCCGCCGCGCGGCACCACATCGCTGAAGCTGCCATGCGGATATTGTGGGTACTCCTCAAGATAGCCCACGCGATCCAGGCGTTGCTGATCGCGCAGCTTCACGCGGCACAGGTTGATCACGCTGTCCTGCATCGACACGGCCACCTTCTGCCCCTTGCCGGTCTTGTCGCGGCCAATCAGTGCCGTCAGAATGCCGATGGCCAGATGCATGCCCGTATTGCTATCGCCGAGCGCCGCCGCGCTGACCGTGGGCGGGCCGTCCCAGAAACCCGTGGTCGACGCGGCGCCGCCCGCACATTGCGCGACGTTCTCATACACCTTGAGGTCGTCGTAATGGTGGCCTTCGCTGAAGCCCTTCACCGAAGCCACAATCATCTTCGGATTGAGTTCGTTGATGCGCTCCCACGTAAAACCCATGCGATCGAGCGCGCCGGGGCCGAAGTTTTCCACCATCACATCCGATTCGCGGATCAGCTTTTCGAGCACTTCCTTGCCTTCGGGCTTCTTGGTATCGAGCGTGAGCGAACGCTTGTTGCTGTTGAGCATCGTGAAGTACAGCGCATCCACTTCGGGAATATCGCGCAGTTGCGAGCGCGTGACGTCGCCCGAACCCGGACGCTCCACCTTGATGACGTCCGCGCCGAACCATGCGAGCATCTGCGTGCATGCCGGGCCGGCCTGCACATGCGTGAAATCGATGATCTTGATACCGTCGAGGGGTTTGCTCATGGCCTTATCTCCTGATAGTCCTTGGTCAGTCCGATTCTTCTGCAACGAGTGTGTCGGGATTTATTTCTTCATGGCCGCGCTTTGCGGATTCAGATTCGTGAGCCGTCCGCTTTCGGTACCCGCCGATTCGTCGATGACCGCATTGATGAGCGTGGGCTTGCCGGAGGCAATCGCTTCGAGCAGGGCCGTGGTGAGTTCTTCGGGCGTGCTCGCGTAATGGCCGATTCCGCCGAACGCTTCGATCATCCGGTCATAGCGTGCGTTCTTGACGAACACCGTGGGCGCGACGTCGCTGCTACCGGTCGGATTCACATCCGTGCCGCGATAGACGCCGTTGTTATTGAAAACAATCGTGCAAACCGGCAGGTTGTAGCGGCAGATCGTTTCCAGTTCCATGCCGCTGAAACCAAAGGCGCTATCGCCTTCGATGGCAACGACCTGAGTGCCGCTCGTGACCGCCGCGCCGATCGCGAAACCCATGCCGATCCCCATGATTCCCCACGTGCCCGAATCGAAGCGCTTGCGCGGCAAGGCCATGTCGATGATGCTGCGGGCGTAGTCGAGCGTATTGGCGCCTTCGTTCACGACGTTGATCTCGGGACGCGTCTTGAGCACGTCGCGAATTGCGCGCAATGCGCTGTGGAAATTCATCGGCGACGGATTCTTGTCGAGCGTCGCGGCCATCTTCGCGAGGTTCGCGTTCTTGCGCTGCGCCACGGCGTCGAGCCATTCGGCGGGCGGCTGCGGGAAGTCGTTGCCGAGGCCCGCGACCAGCGCTTCCACGCACGAACCAATATCGCCGATGAGCGGTGCTTCGATCGCCACGTTGCTGTCGATTTCCGTCGGCGCGATATCGATCTGCACGAAGCGCTTGGGCGTGGGCGCGCCCCACGTTTTTCCCTTGCCGTGGGCGAGCAGCCAGTTCAGACGCGCGCCGATCAGGACGACGGCATCGGCTTCGGCGAGCACAAACGAGCGGGCGGCGGAGGCCGATTGCGCGTGCGTATCGGGCAACAGGCCCTTGGCCATCGACATCGGCAGATAAGGAATGCCGCTCTTTTCTACCAGTTCGCGGATCTGTGCGTCGGCCTGCGCGTAGGCTGCGCCCTTGCCAAGCAGAATCAGCGGACGCTTTGCATTCCTTAGTACATCCAGCGCACGCTGGACCGAGTCCGGTGCCGGCAACTGGCGCGGCGCAGCGTCCACCACTTTCACGAGCGATTGACGGGCCTTGACGGCGTCGATCGTTTGCGCGAGCAGTTTGGCCGGCAGATCCAGATACACGCCACCGGGACGGCCGGAAACCGCCGCACGAATCGCCCGCGCCACGCCGATGCCAATGTCCTCCGCATGCAGCACGCGATACGCAGCCTTCGCATACGGCTTGGCGGCGTTCATCTGGTCCATTTCCTCGTAATCGCCTTGTTGCAGATCGACGATTTCACGCTCGCTCGATCCGCTGATCAGGATCATCGGGAAGCAGTTGGTCGTGGCGTTCGCCAGTGCGGTCAGGCCGTTGAGGAAACCGGGCGCGGACACCGTCAGGCAGATGCCCGGCTTTTTCGTCATATAGCCGGCCACGGCGGCCGCATTGCCCGCGTTCTGCTCGTGACGGAAGCCGATGAAGCGCATGCCCTCGGCCTGGGCGAGACGCGCGAGGTCGGTAATCGGAATACCGACGAGCCCGAAGATCGTGTCGATATCGTTGAGCTTGAGCGCGTCGATGACGAGATGAAAGCCGTCCGTCGTCGCCTGCTCGTCCTGCGCAGGGCTGTTCTGCGCGTCGTTGATGCCTGCTTCTGCCATGACGTCTCCTCTTTGGCGGGGCGTTGTCGATTCGTGATATACAATATTCCACACACAGTATTAGTCAAGACGTTTTTCGACATCCTCACTACATGCTGCGATGCGATACGTGATGCCAGTTGCACGCAGCGCATTTCGCGTCGATGAATTGATGCGTCACAACGCGCAAGCGCTACGTCTATTAATACGGACTACGAACAACATAAGAAGAACCGACACATCGATTCATACGAAAAACGTCTCAGTGCACGGCACTCAATCGAGAAAATCGCAATTCGCTTCGACGAACAGTGCGAGGTCGATCGAATGCTGACGCACGAGGCGCTCGACGCGTTCGGTATCGCGCGCCTCCAGTGCTTCGATAATGCGCATGTGATCGACGATAGAACGCGAGGCGCGATCGCTCTGCGCGATCGTCATGCGGCGAATCGCGCGCACATGCATAAAGATGTTCTTGATGGTGTCCACGATGATCGGCGACTGCGATAGCTCGACCAGCGCTTGATGGAACATGATGTTGGCTTCGGAGTATTCCTCGATATGCTCGGCCGGCGCCTGCTCGCCGAAGCCGGAGAACATGCGCCGCAATCGCGCAATGTCTTCATCCGAAGCGCGCTGGGTCGCGAGACGCGCCGCAATGCTTTCGAGCGCGGCCCACATATAGATCATCTCGACGATTTCCTTGCGCGTCTTGCGCAGGATATACACGCCGCGCCGCGGCACCGTGCGCAGAAAACCCTCCTGCTCCAGCAAGGTCATGGCCTCGCGTACCGGCGTGCGGCTCACACCGAGCTTTTCGGTGAGTTCCTTCTCATCCAGACGAATTTCGTCTCGCGAGCGATAGATATCGGTTTCGGCAATCGCCTGCCTGAGCTTTGCGTACGCCTGATCACGCAGCGAGATCGTGGCGTTGATGGGTTCGAGCGTCAGGGTCAGCGGCGACGCTCCGGCTTCGTCTTGGGTTTCAGCGGACATCGGTGACGGGTCTCCAACGTACGGTTTAGCCGGGACTTCAGGCGAATTCGATATTTTCAATACAATATATCAGCGATCAAGACGTCACAACGCGGGGTTTACGCGCAGATCAGAGGGTCAGTTGCCTCGGGGATTTCAATACATACGCGATTATTTATATAAATCGAAAAAAACTTTAACTATCGTTTATTCATGGTCCCTCCTACGCTTGGTTCACGCCACTCTTCATCTGCACCAGGAGAATCGCCATGAGCCAAACGTCCCCCGTCGAGCATGAGCCGCATACGCACGCACAATTGAGCGCATTCAATTCGGCCTTCGCCGAACTGGGTTTGCGGTTTCGCTGGGATACGGCCACGCTGCACGCGCTCGCGTCAATCGAAGGCGAAGCGGCACGCCTGTCCACCTACATCGAAACCCATCACGCTCACCTGCTGAAGGCCTATAGCCTCGACTTTCTGTGTGAAGCGATTCTGGGACGCAAGAATGCGCAGGCGCCTGGCGAGTGGAAGCCGGCAAACGTCGCACAACAAGGCGCGGGTAGACAGGCGCAGCATGCGATGCAAGGACAGGAAGCGGGGGGATGGGACTGGAGCGAGCCGGGCCTGCCTGCGCTGGCCGGTGCGTGATCGATAGGAAAAACGTCTTGATCGGCGGCACCCGCATGCGCGAGGCCGCCGTTGATACGTGACTAGCGAAAGTTCACGCGCCGATCAGCGCGTTGCCTCCTCTTCTTCCTGCAGCTTGCGCCAGAGGATCTTGCCGCTGCCCGACTTCGGCAACGTATCGACGAACTGCACGATACGCGGCGCCTTATAAGCTGCCATGTTCTCGTGCGCCCACTTGACGATGTCGTCCTCGTTCACGCTGCCGGTTTGCTGCGGGTCGAGCACGACCACCGCTTTCACAGTCTCGCCGCGCTTCGCGTCCTGCGTGCCGATCACACAGACTTCCTTGATGGCCGGATGGCGATACATCAACGCCTCCACTTCCGCTGGCCACACCTTGTAGCCCGACGCATTGATCATGCGCTTGAGGCGATCGGTCATGAAGTAATAGCCATCCGCGTCACGGCGCACGAGATCGCCGGTACGCAGAAAGCGCTTGCCGTCACGCTCGATAAACGCTTCCTTCGTGGCCTTGGGATTGCCCCAATAGCCTTGCATGACTTGCGGCGCGCACATAATGAGTTCGCCTGCCTCGCCTTCCACCACCTCTTCGAGCGTAATCGGATCGACGATACGCGCATCGACATCGAATACCGGAATGCCCAGACATTGCGCCTTGGGGTTTTGCGGCGGATTGATATGCGTGGCGGCCATGGTTTCGGACATGCCGTAACCTTCCACGAATTCCAGCCCGGTGAGATCGCGCAGTTTCTTGACCACGGCGTCGGGCATCGTCGCGCCGCCGCCACGCATCCACGCAAGGCTGGATAGATCGTATTCGCCGATGCGCGGATTCGAAATGAAATCGACCACCATGGTCGATATCGCCTGCCAGCCGTTGATGCGGTAATGCTCGATGGCGCGCGCCGCGGCGTCGCGATCCCAGCGCGGCAGAATCACCACCGTCGAACCGTTGTAGAGCGGGCTGTTCATACCGCCCTGCATGCCGGTCACGTGAAAGAGCGGCAACACCGATAACTGTACGGCATCCTGATTACTGCCAAACCAGTTGCAGCCGCCCACGGCCGTGCACATGACGCTGCGATGCGTATGCATGCAGCCCTTCGGCTTGCCGGTCGTGCCCGAGGTATAGGGCATCACGCAGAGATCGTCCGCGCCTGCCGTCAACGGGCCGGGCGCGATGTTCGCTGCCAGCACATCGGCCCAATGCGTGACACCGGGGCCTTCGACATGGCGCGGCGCGCTCACGAATTCGGGCGGCGGCGAGAACGGCTCGTTCTTTATATAGTCGCTATAGGTGGCCACAAGCAGATGACGCAGCCCCGGCCCTGCGCCCTCGCCCAGCAGCGGCGCGATGCGCCCATACAGTTCCTGCGTGACAAAGGCCGTCGTGGCTCCGCTGTCTTCGACGTAGTGCTCGAGTTCGTCCGTGAGATTCATCGGATTGACGGGCACGACCACGGCATTCGCGCGCAGGATGCCGTAATAGGCAATCACCCATTGCGGACTGTTCTGCATATAAAGCAGCACGCGGTCGCCAGCCTTCACGCCGCATTCCGTCTGCAGATAGCCGGCCACGCGCTCGGCTTCGTCCTTGAATTGCGCGAAGGTGACGGGCGTGTCGTAGAAAACGATAAAGGGTTTATCGGGGTAACGCGCGGCGGAAACTTCGGCGTTATAGAACAGGTTCGTGGCCGGAATGCTCAGATGCGGCGAGAGTTGCGCGGGCCAGAACGGCGAACGCTTTGCTGCAATTTGCGACGATACAGCGACGGCGGACGTAGACATGGGCAAGTTCCGTCTCGTGGATTGCGCACCGCCAGCGGCGGCGCGCAGGTCGTGCAATCGGCGTGGGCGGCACAAGGGTTACAAGGGTTGCGCCGCCAGCCGTCCGTATACTTAGGCATGCGTATCAACAGACGATAGCGGCCACGCGGCCGCCATCGTCAGACGATGCTCGCGCCGCCGTCGATCGCCAGATACTGGCCCGTGATATGGCGCGACGCGCCGCTCGCGAGAAACACCACCGCGCCCTTGAGATCGCTCTCGTCGCCCAGACGCTGCAGCGGCGTGTGATCGATCACAGTCTGGCCGAGCTTGTCGAGCAGGCCCGCCGCCATTTTCGTCGGGAAGAAACCCGGGCAGATGGCGTTCACGTTGATGTTGTACTTGCCCCATTCGGCAGCGAGCGCGCGCGTGAAGTTGATCGCCGCGGCCTTCGAGGTGTTGTAGGCAATCGTCTGCATCGGCCCGAGCGAGCCCTTGAGACCGGCAATCGACGCGATATTGATGATCTTGCCGCGCTTGCGCCCGATCATGCAGCGCTTGCCCACTTCGCGCGCGAGGAAAAACGGCGCATTGACGTTCAGGTTCATCACCTTATGCCAGGCTTCGTCGGGATAATCCTCGGCGGGCGCGCCCCATGTGGCGCCCGCATTGTTGATGAGGATGTCGATCTGGCCGCACGCCGCCAGCGTTTCATCGACGAGCTTGACGGCCGCGTCGGGCCGCTGCAGGTCGCTGACGATCGTCATTGCCTCGATGCCGAGCGCCTGCAAGTGCTTCTGCGCCTCGGCGAGTTCGTCGGCCTTGCGCGCCGAGATCACCACGCGCGCGCCCATTTCGCCCAGCGCCTCGGCCATCTGCAAGCCAAGGCCGCGAGAGCCGCCCGTGATGAGTGCCACCTGACCGTTCAAATCGAACAATTGCCTGACCTGCATGCTTGCGTCTCCTTGATGTCTGTCTGCCTGACTGGGCCGCGCTGCGACCCGGCGGGTTCTGCTGACTCTCTGCTCATTCATGCACGCCCGCGCTTCACGCTGAATCGTTCGGCGAATTGGTTCCGCACAGCGGAACTCACAGGCACGAATCCGATTCTAGTTACTTCCCTCTACGAAGTGAATCAGGAAAAGCACGGTCGTTCATTATCAACGAAAGTGTGCGAGGCGTGCCACGAGCGCGGCAGATTCGCCGCAAAACGCTATCCGGCCGCAGCCCACGGTTTTTAAGACGACTCCGATATCAGTGCGTCCGACGTCTCGATAAGATTTTTCTTATAAACACAGTGACTTAGGACTCGCCATGCTCCCCGATGCCGAACATCGTCTGATCGACGCTTTCACCGCGCACACGCGCGAACCCTCCAACACAGACACGCTGCTGCAGATCTGCGACGCGCTGATCGGCGCGCAGCGCGACGAGCAGATGCTGCCGTGGGCCGAAAAAGGTCTGGCGCTCGAGCCGGGCAACCGCAGTTTCATCCACGCGCGCGCCCGTGCCTTGCGTCTGCTCGGCGATCACAACCGCGCGGCGCAAACCTGGCTCGATCATTCGACGCTGGACTGGGCGCCGGTTTTCTATCTCGGGCGGCTTGGCCGCGATCTTTATCTGCGCGGCGATGTCGACCTTGCGATCGCCGTCCTGCAGCAGGCCATCCAGCAACCGGGCGAGGCATCGCATCCCGACAAACTGCGCGCACACAAATGGCTGGCCGAAGCCATGCTGAGCACCGGCAACGCACAGGGCTTCATGCAGTGGATCTGGCGCAATTGCGGCGACAGCGGCAGCTACCGGCATAACGAAGTGCCGCTCTGGAGCGGGCAACGCGACCTGCGCGGCGAACGCGTGCTGGTGACGCATCAGATGGGTTACGGCGACCAGTTCATGCTGTTCGGCAGCCTGCGCCACTGGCGCGAAGCGGGCGCGGAAATCATGGTCACCTGCGATGCGCAAATCCACAGCCTGATCGAAGCCTCCCTGCCCGATTGCCGCGTCGTGGCTGCCAGACGCCCGCTCGCGCTGTTCGCTCCGTGCGGCGACGACCTCCTGCCCGCGATCAACGAGTTCGCACCGACGATGCAGGCAACGCTGCTGCATCTGCCGATGCTCGCCATGCGCGACGCGCCGCAGCCTTATCCGTACTTTCCCGCCTTCCTGCGCGCGCCCCAGGCTCAGCGTGAAGAAGCCGCAGCGTGGGCACACCAGTTGCGCGCGCAACATCCTGGCCGTGCGTTGGTCGGTGTCTTCTGGGATTGTGCGCAGCGCCACGAGGAAAGCATACGCAGCAAGGAGCGCAGTTGGGCCGGGCTGCGCAGCATTCCTGTGGACGCGCTCGAACGCCTGACGCTGAACCCGGATCTGGCGCGCCGCGTGCAGTTCGTCAGCCTGCATCACCCGGTTGCCGAGATCAGGAACGGCACGCCGCGTGGCGCGCTGGCGCACTACACGCCCGGCATCGCGAGTTTCGCCGACACCATGGCCTGCGTCGAACAACTCGATGCCGTCGTAAGCGTGGACGCGGGCGTCGCGAATCTCGCGGTCATGGCGGGCAAACCGACGGCCGTGCTGGTCAATCCCACTGGCGAATGGCGCTGGGGGCGCCACGGCACGCGCTCGCCGTGGATCGCCTCGGCCCATGTGCTGCGGCAATCTGCGATGGGCGACTGGAGCAGCGTCATTGCCCGTACCGCCGACTGGCTGGCACAGCGCTGATTCACATAATCGCCGGACTGATCGATAAGGATCGCCAATCAAATCGCCATCAATTTATTCGACTTTCATACTCATTCAATTGCACATTAATTACATTTAAATTACTTTTAAAACAATAAGCTTTCAACTGATAAGTCCCGATCAATCCACAAGCCAGGGATTAGTACGGGTTGCGCCCAACATTCATGCAAATGTTTAATGCCGGGCGTACACTCGTACGAAGCTCGCAGCGCCGCGCACACGCGGGCGCACAACGGCGCGGCGGGCCACTGACGCGATGCCTGGAGACGGCAGATCGCGGCTATATCAGGAGAAAAAAGACATGAGCTGGACGCGAGAGCAAAAAAACGTCACGATCGCAGCGTATTTGGGGTGGACGCTCGACGCCTTCGATTTCTTTCTGATGGTTTTCGTTCTGAAAGATATCGCCACTGAATTCAATACCAAGATTCCTGCAGTCGCTTTTGCCATTACGCTGACGCTGGCCATGCGCCCGATCGGCGCGCTGATATTCGGGCGACTGGCCGACCGTTACGGCCGCCGGCCCACGCTGATGGTCAACATCGCGTGCTACTCGCTGCTCGAACTGCTCACCGGTTTCTCCCCTAACCTCGCCACATTCATTGTGTTGCGCGCGCTGTTCGGCGTAGCGATGGGCGGCGAATGGGGCGTGGGTTCGGCGCTCACGATGGAAACCATTCCGCCCAAGGCGCGCGGCATCGTTTCCGGCCTGCTGCAGGCGGGTTATCCGAGCGGCTATCTGCTGGCTTCGGTGGTATTCGGCGTGCTCTATCAATATGTGGGCTGGCGCGGCATGTTCTTTATCGGCGTGCTGCCCGCGCTGCTCGTGCTGTATGTGCGCGCTCACGTGCCCGAATCGCCGGCCTGGAAGGAGATGGAAAAGCGCGCGCGCCCGAGCCTGCTTTCCACGCTCAAGCACAACGCGGCCCTGTCGATCTACGCGATCGTGCTGATGACAGCGTTCAACTTCTTCTCGCACGGCACCCAGGATCTCTATCCGACCTTCCTGCGCGAACAGCATCACTTCGATCCGCATACGGTTTCGCTGATCACGATCGTGCTGAATATCGGCGCTATCGTGGGCGGACTGTTCTTTGGTTCGATCTCCGAAAAGATCGGCCGCCGCAAGGCGATCTGTATCGCTGCGCTGATCGCGCTGCCGGTGCTGCCGCTGTGGGCCTTCTCGGTTACGCCGGTGATGCTCGCGCTCGGCGCGTTCCTCATGCAGATTTCGGTGCAGGGCGCGTGGGGCGTGATCCCCGTGCACCTCAACGAAATCTCGCCCGATGAAGTGCGCGCGACGTTCCCGGGCCTGGTTTATCAGCTCGGCAATCTGTTCGCCTCGGTGAATGCGACCTTGCAGGCTTCGCTTGCCGAAACGCATAACCAGAACTACGGCATGTCGATGGCGATCGTCGCGGGTACGGTGGCGATCGTGATCTCCGTGCTGATTCTGTTCAGCCGCGAGCGACGCGGTATCGACATGACGCAGACCGCCAAACACGTGGCTGCATAAGCGCGCAAGCCAACGATCGAGGCCGTGCCGGGCGAACAGCCTGCACGGCCTTGTTTTTTGCACGTCGGCTTCAGCCGCCCTGATTCAGCCACGCTGAAAACAGGGAAACTCCGTCTGCCGATCTGGCACACTCCGGTGCATGATGGTCGCGCCACGCGCGCCGCGACCCAACATCACGCCTGACCGGAGACCCAGAATGAGCGAAACGCCACAACCGCCCCGGCCCGAAGCCACGATTGCCGAAGACCGCGCGGCCGACCCGGCGCCTTCAGCCAGCAGCGCGAACGCCGCTCCCAACACCGACGGCATCTGGTACGCCGCCTACCCGAACGGCGTACCGCACGATGTCGACGTCACGCAGTACGCCTCGCTCGTGCAGTTCTTCGACGATTGCACCGCGCGCTTTCGCGACCGCGTCGCCTACGTGAGCGCCGGCTCGCCGATGACCTATGGCGCGCTCGCCCGCAAGGCCACTGCGTTCGCCTCATGGCTGCAGGTCGCGGGCGTGCGCGCAGGCGATCGCGTGGCGATCATGCTGCCCAATACGCTGCAGTATCCGGTCGCGCTGTTTGGCGCGCTCAAGGCCGGTGCGATCGTCGTCAACGTCAATCCGCTCTACACGGCGCGCGAACTCGCGCACCAGCTCAAGGACAGCGGCGCGCAAACCATCGTCGTGTTCGAGAGCTTTGCGAAGACACTCGAAGACGCCCTGCCCGGCACGCCGGTCGAGCGCATCGTCATCACGCAACTCGGCGATCTGCTTGGCGAAGGGCTCAATCTCAAAGGCCGTTTCATCAACTTCATGCTGCGTCATGTGAAGAAGATGGTGCCGGCGTACCGGCTGCCGCAGGCGCAGCGACTGATCGACGTGCTCGAACAAGGCGCGCGCGAGCCGCGGGCGCCCGCCATCCCTCAGCGCGACGATCTCGCCTTTCTCCAATACACGGGCGGCACCACCGGCGTGGCCAAGGGCGCGATGCTCACGCACGGCACTATCCTCGCGAATGTGCTGCAGGCGAAAGCGTGGGTCGCGGGTCAACTCGACAGCGGCGCCGAAACCGTGCTCACGCCGCTGCCGCTCTACCACATCTATTCGCTCACCATCAACGCGCTGATTTTCATGGCGCTGGGCGGACGCAATATTCTCATTGCGAATCCGCGCGACACGAAGCGCGTGATGAAGATTCTGCGCAAGGAGACCTTCAGTTGCATCAGCGCGGTCAACACGCTTTACAACGCCTTCCTCGATAACGAGGAATTCCGCCAGCGCGACTTCTCCGGTCTCAAGCTCGCAATGGCGGGCGGCATGGCGACGCAGAAAGCCATCGCCGATCGCTTCAAATCGGTGACCGGCAAACCGATCGTCGAAGGTTACGGCCTCACGGAATGCTCGCCGATCGTGACGCTCAATCCCGTCGACGTCGCCCATCTCGCCGATTTCGAAGGCTCGATCGGCCTGCCCGCGCCGTCGACCCAGGTGCGCATGCGCCGCGACGACGGCACGTGGGCCGGCATCGGCGAGCCGGGCGAACTGTGCGTGAAAGGCCCGCAGGTGATGCGCGGCTACTGGAATCGCCCCGATGAAACCGCGTGCGTATTCGTCGACGATGGCTGGCTCGCGACCGGCGATATCGGCATCATGGACGCGCGCGGCTATATCCGCCTGATCGATCGCAAGAAGGACATGATTCTGGTGTCGGGCTTCAACGTCTATCCGAACGAGATCGAGGATGTGATCGCCCAGCATCCGGGCGTGCGCGAAGTGGCGGCGATCGGCGTGCCGGACGTCGTGCAGGGCGAGCGCGTGAAGGTCTTTGTCGTGCGGCGCGATCCCGCGCTCACGGAAGACGCGCTGATCCAGTTCTGCCGCCAGCAGCTTACGGGCTACAAGGTGCCGCGCATCGTCGAGTTTCGCGAGTCGCTGCCGCAAAGCAATATCGGCAAGATTTTGCGCCGCGAGTTGCGCGACGAGGAAATCCGCAAAATGGCGAAGGCAACGACTAATAAGGATGCCGAATAATTCGGCGTGTACGCGGACGCAGCCTCACCACTGCGCCGCGTTGCCGCCGAGATCGCCACACACGTCATAGGCAATCTTGCGCAGACGGCCCTCCGAAGCCGGACCGGACAGCGCATAGCCCATGCGGTCCGTGCTCCAGTAGAAGGTGCGGCGGCCGCCGTCGCGCAGCAGTTGCACCGCATCGCGCTCGCGCCCCGACGCGCTCACGTACAGCGTCAGTCGTTCGCCCGCGCCGTTCTGGTACATGAACTGCGCGGCCGGTCCCGAGCCGCCCGGCAACAGCCGTCCGCCGACGAGCGTATAGCCGTATTCGCCAAGCGGCGGAATCGTCAACGGCCGGCCGAGCCGCTTCGAAAGCCATGCGACCAGATGCGCTTCATCGGCCGCGCCGACTTCGACCGGATGACGCACCTCGGGCGAATACACGGCGTAAGCCACATCGGCGCGGCGTGCGAAGTTTTCCGTGTCGCTTGCGAGCATGGTGTTGTCGTGGCTCTCCACGCTCGCGCGATGCGGCGACCACGCCGATGCAAGCTGTGGCGCGACCTGCGGCACGAGCGAGCCCGCCGCCACCGTGAAACCCGCGCCCACGACCGCCCACGCCGCTGCGATGCCGGTGCGCCGCCACCACGGATCGCGCCGACGCAACACACGCCAGGCCAGTGGCGCGGCCTCCTCCCCTGCCGCGCTCAGGGCTTGCAGCGCGGCCTTTTGCGCACGGTAGTCGCCAACGCGCCGCGCGGCCGTCTCATCGTCGAGCAGCCGTGCCGCCATGGCCGCGCGGGCATCGGGCGGCAGTTCGCCATCCACGAAAGCGCCGAGCGCGGCGAGATCGGCTTGCGCATCCGGCACGGCCGATAGCGCGCCAGGTTTGCGTTCGAGTTCGTCGTCGTTCATCGCGTCGCTCCCCCTGATTTGCCGATTGCCTTGTCGGCTTCGTTGCCGACTTCCTTGCCCACGATCCTGAGCGTGGCTGCGTGGCGCGCCGTGTCGTGTTGCGTGTCGTGCGTGCCTTGCTGTTCCGCATCCCGGTCGAGCAGCACGCGTAGATGCTCGCGTGCGCGCGAGAGTCGCGACATCACCGTGCCCGTCGGTACGCCAAGCACCGCGGACGCCTCCTGATAACTCAATTCCTCCACGCCCACCAGCAGCAGCACCTCGCGTTGCGCGGACGGCAACTGATAGAGCGCGCGCTGCAGATCGCGCAGCACGAGGCCGTCGACCTCGCCGTGTGGCGCCTCCAGCGTGCGCCACGGCGCGCTTTCGTCGTCCATCGCGATTTCGCGGCGGCCGCGCAACTGGTCGATATAGATGTTGCGCAGGATCGTCAGCAACCACGCGCGCAGATTGCTGTCGGGCCGGAACGAGGACGCGCGGGACAGCGCGCGCTCGGCGGCGTCCTGTACGAGGTCGTCGGCCCAGGCGGCGTCGCCCGTGAGCGTGCGCGCGTAGCGGCGCATGCGCGGCAGTTGCGCCACGACCTGCGCTTCGAATTCCTGTGAGGGGCGCCCGAACACGATGCGCGCCGCTCAGTAGCCGCCGCCCGACCCGCCGCCGGAGCCGCCGCCATAGCGGCCGGAGGAACTGTTCGACGCTCCACCGCCCGAATTCATGTCGCTGCACGCGGCGAGGCTCACGCCCGAGAGCGCAGCCGACGCAAGAATGAAGAGACAGAGAACACTGCGAACACGCTTCATGACGATCTCCCGCCCGTGCACACGCCACGGCGCGATGCCGCTGCGATTGCCTGGGATAGCGAATTGCCGATGCTTGCCGATACCTGCGGATACCGCCCGCAACGAACGCATCGACATAGTGTTAAACGGGACTTGCGCCGCGCTTATTCCTGAAGATCGTCATTAGCGCGATTTTTTTCTGCATCGGCTCAGGCACGTGCGCAGCCGCACGGTTCGCGAGCGGCGTACTCGGGCAAAGTCAACGCCATGATCGCGATAAAGAAGTACGTAACAAACTGCAACACGCGTGTGACTGGCGTGCTGGCGATCGAAGCATGATTTCCGCCGACAATTGCAGACGATTCGCCGGTGCACGGCGGCAAAATCAGCGTGAATCCGGCGCGCAATCCCGCGCGTCATGGACTACCCTGTTGAACGTACGGGCGTCATCTGCGTCCAACTGTCACAGATCGCGCCCCGCTTTCGTGTATTGTTTCAGAACTGCGCAACATTGCGCCGCGCCCGCGAGCTTCGCTGCGGCGCGCGAGATCGACCATTCGGGTATCGCTGTTTTTTCGCTCGTCATGCACGGGGACGCATCGATGCACACCCGCCGGCAATCTGCCGCGCCGACCGTGAGCCGGTATAGTTCTGCAGTAAAGTACGTCCACGCACGCGCGCTTCGCCGGCACAAGGTAGAATCCCGGCGAGCAAACGTTTCCAATTGAATTGCGGCATTGAGCCGCCCGGCCAGAATTCGTCCATGCCTTCCGCAGAATCGCACCCGCAAAACGACTTCATGAACGCCGCGCGCAAAGAGCGCAAGCGCGTCGAAATCTATCTGGTCAACGGCATTCGCCTGACTGGATGCATCGAGTCGTTCGATCAGTACCTGGTGATGCTGCGCACGCCTGTTGGCCTGCAAGGCATCTACAAACGCGCCATCTCCACCATTCAGCTCGACACCGGCACGCGTCCGGGTCCGCGCACGCCGCGCCCCGCGCACGGCGAGCACACGAGCCGCGGCCCGCACGGCAGCCACGGTGGTCACGGTCCGCGTGAAAACCGCGAATCGCGCGAGCCGCGTGAACCCAGAGAGCCGCGCGAACCGCGCGAGTCGTGGTCGGCGCCCTCTTCACCTTCCTCGCCCGACCGTTCGTCGCCGTCGCAGGACGGCCCGGTGGTCGTCACGCGTCGCCGTCGTCTGTATGGCGCCGTGAACAACGGCGGCAACGGCCAGGACGGCTCGAACAACAGCTAAGCCGGCTGGCGTTCTCCAGCGAGCGGCGCACCCTGCAGCCGCTTGCTGGATCAACGATGCGCGCTGCCCGCGCGCGTCGCTCCTCTCGCGCGTCCCAGCGCGAAAACACCCTGCCATTCAAGGGTTGAGCGTTTGCGTTATCCTGATTGCGACCGACCTCGCAACCGGAGCACGCCATGAGCGCATCCAAACCGAAGTCCCCGCCGCCCGCGCAGGAAGATCCGCTCGACGAAGCGCTCGAGGAAACCTTTCCGGCCAGCGATCCGATCTCGATCGACCCATCGCCCGCGCCCGCCCCGCCCCAGCACGAAGACAAAGCGAAGAAGGGTCACGACACCCATCGACACGGCAAGCATTGAGCCGGCATGGCGCTCGTCGCTTCGTTCATCGCCTCGTTCATCGTTACGCGCAATGAAAAAAGGCGGCCCGTCGAAGACGTCCGCCTTTCTGCTACACCTACACAAGCCGATGCTTTAGTGGACCGGCAAACCGCCTTCCACCTGACGCTGCAGATCGCGCACCTGGCGCTGCACGGCGCGCAGTTGATCCTGCGCGGCCGACTTCTCGGCCTGCAACGCGTTAGCCTGATCGCGCGTCTGCTTCTGCTGATCCGCGACGATCGCCTGCTGTTGCTGCGCGACCTGAAGGTCGGCCTGCAGACGGTTCGCGTGATCCTGCGTCAGCGCAATCATGCGGGTCGTGAACGCCTTTTGCGCATCCAGACGCGTGCGGCGGATCTCGACGTCCGACAGCTGCAGCGTCTTCTGCACGAAATCGCGATAGATCAGCTCGGCGCGCGACTCGTCGCTCGTCTTGATGACGCGCCAGAACGTCTTGTTCTGGAACAGCGCCACGTAGTACGTCATTTCCTTGCCGTAGAACAGCAGGCTCGCGCCATACGTGCCGTTGTAAGTCGTGCGCAGCTCATTGAGCTCCGAGCCGCGGATCATCTGCTGCAGCTCCGCCACATTGCCGGCGGCGCTTTGCTGTGCTTCGGCCGGGGTCAGTGCCGTGGGCGTGCCCGGCAGCGGCGCCGCCTGAGCGGCCTGAGCCTGCTGCACGGATGCGCCGGTGTCCTGCGCCGCGCCTTGAGCCGCCGCGTTTGCAGCGCTATCGGGCATCGGTTGCGCACAACCGGATTCAACACCCCCGATCAACAAAAGCGCGGCCAACGCGACTTGTCGAACTCTCCACTTGTAGTCCATGAAGTCCCTGTTTTGAACAGTTCTATTTTTACGATTTTACAAATCGGCACAATTATTACTCACTTTCGCCGGTTGCGGGTTCCTCGTCGAAAATTTGGTACTTACGGATCTTTTCCCACAACACTTTTCGACTAATTCCGAGGAATTGGGCCGTATCTTTGCGACGCCAACCGTTTGCGTCGAGCGCCGAGAGCAAACGGCCCCGTTCGGCCATATCCCATTTGCTACGGTCGACGATGGGTGCGGCGGGCTCGGTCGCGACCGGTTGCGCACCGCCCGAACCGGCCAGCAGACGGCGCAGCCGCGTGGCGTCCCAGCTGCCCATCTGGCGCACCGTGACGCCCACCCGCTCGGCCAGGTTGCGCAGTTCGCGCACGTTGCCGGGAAAGCGCATCGCCGCGACCGAATCCGCCAGCCAGTACGGCAGTTCAGGCAGCGCCTCGAGGCGCTCCTCGCCCACCACGGTCGCAACGAAGGCCTTGAAGAGCGCGATCTTGTCGACCGCGCCGCGCTCCTCCAGCGACGGCACGCTCAGCTCGATCACCGCAAGCCGGTAGTAAAGGTCGGCGCGGAAATTGCCGTCCTTCACGTACTGCGGCAGATGGCGGTTGGACGCCGCGACCAGGCGGAAATCCACCTTCAGCGGCGTGGACGAGCCGATGCGCGTGACCGTGCCGTCCTCCAGCACGCGCAGCAGCTTGACCTGCTGATACAGCGGCAGATCGCCGATTTCGTCGAGGAACAGCGTGCCGCCGTCGGCCTGCTCGAAATAGCCTTTGTGCGCCACCGCCGCGCCCGTAAACGACCCTTTCGCGTGGCCGAAGAACAGCGATTCGAACAGGCCGTCGGGAATCGCGCCGCAGTTGACCGCGACGAACGGCCCGGTGCCGTAGCGGTTGTTCTTGCGATGCAAAAGCTCGGCGATGCGCTCCTTGCCGGTGCCGGTCTCGCCGTGCACGAGCACGGTGGTCTCGCAGTCGGCGAAGGTGTCCACTTCCCTGAGCAGCGAGCGCATGGTGTCGGATTCGGCCACCAGCACATCGGCGCCCGCCGTCTGCGCGGAGTGCGCGCGCAGTTGCACCACGAGTTTGGAGACGAGCCCGCGCAACTCGGCGCAGGTGAAGTCGAGCGGCAGGATATGCGAGTACTCGGCGGGATAGGAGCCCGGATCGTTGTCGCGGGGCGCGGCGCCCACCCAGATCACGGGCATGCCGTGGGTGGCCTGCCAGTCGCGCAGCACCAGCGCGCCGGTATCGATCACGCTCACGCTGACGACCGCGATCGACGCGCGCGCGGCAATGCGCTGCGGCGAGATGGCGGTATCGTCGGCGCGGATCACTTCGACGTCGAGGCTCGCCATGCAGCGGGCGACGCGCTCGACGATATCGGCTTTGCCTTCCCAGACGTAGAGGTCGAGTTCCTCGATGGGGGTGGTGGTTCGCATCGTGTCTTCTTATTTGACGAGTGTTGCGACGCCGCAGGCGAGCGGATAGTCGGTCACGGTCGCGACGCCGAGCTGGACACCGAGCAGTTGCAGCAAGGGGCCGATCAGCACGGTGTCGAGACCGCTGAGTATGGGGGCGAGGACCGTGGACAGCACGGTGGTAACGATCGGCATGACGATGCCGTCGATGAGCGCGCTCACCGGCGCCAGCAGCAGCGAGCTCAGCACGCTACCGAGCCCACCCGACAGCAAGGTCAGTTGCAGGCCGTTCGAGCTCTCGGTCAGTTGGCTGAGCTGCGTGACCGTCGACTGGAGCGTGTTGTTCAGCACCGCGCCAATCTGGTTCGAGTTCACCGAATTGCCGGCCAGCGGATTGCCGTCGCCGTCGAATACGAGTGTCGAGGTCGTGGGACTGACGACCGGCACCTGCAGCGAAGGCGCACTGACGGTCGCGACGTTCGCGCCGAGCAGCGTGATGCTAGCCAGCGTCCAGCGCGAGTTCGTGCCCGAGCACGAGAAGCCGCTCACCTGATTCGCGGTCACGCCCGCCGCCAGCGGCGTGCCGATACACACGTTGGCCAGCCCGGTCTGCACGCCGATGGTCTGCGTGCTCGCGGCCCGGGTGGCCGCGCACTGCGCGGACTGGAGCCACGCCTGACCCTGCCCCACGACCACGTAGAGCGGCAACTGCACCGTGACGTCAAGCAGATAAGGCAGCAGCAGATAGTAGCCAATGCCCTGGCTCGTCGAGATCGTGGCGTTCACGCCCAGCAGAATCTGCGCGGTCGTCGCCATCGTGCGCCACGTGGTCGTGCCCGCGATATAACCGGGTTCGCCCACCGCAATCGTGGGCGGCGAAATCACCTGCAGCGTCAGATTGGCGCTCACCGGCAGCACACCGCTCAGGCCGGTCAGATCGACGTTGAGGGCGATCGGCGACTTGCCCGCCGCCGCGATTTCCGCGCCGACGATCAGCATCTGCAGCACGTTCACCGTCGCATCGGCGGCATATTGGGCGTTGGCGACGCCCAGTTGCAGCAGCGCCTGCGACCCGCTGATCGACGCGAGCGAAATGGCGTTCGACGAGCCTTGCGGGACCAGCGAGGCAATCGCCGTCAGCGCGTTTTGCGCCGCCGAGACGTTGGCCGTGAGCAGCCCGTCCTTCTGCACCGCCTTGAGCAGGATATTGGCGAGCCCGGTCACGGAAGTCTGCGCCGCCAGCAAGCCGTCATAGGTGCCCGCCGAGGTCGCCACGGCGGCCAGATCCGCAATCTTGATGTTGGCGTTGGCAAGACCGTTCCACGACACCGCATCGAGGGTCACCGACGTGCCGCCCAGCAGCGAGCTGAGCATACCGTTGAGCAGATTCACCTGCACGAGCGAAGTGCCCACCTGGAACGAGCCGACCACCGCCGCCTTGGCGGTCGCGCTGGCCGTCAGCGTGCGCTGCGGCCCGACGAAGAAGTACGGCACGACCTTCGTGACCGTCACCTGCACGCCGTTGAGCGGCGACGTGGCGCCGCTCGTGACGAAGGTCATGCCGCCGCTCGCGCTCGAATCCCAGCGGCCGCACTGCACCGCAAGCGTGCTGCTCGTGCCGCTCACGGTAAAGCCGTTGCTCGACGCATTCGCTTTCGCGGTGGCCAGCGGCTGTACGCAGTTGTCGTCCATCTGCTGCACGGCGGCCAGCGCCGCGAGATCGGCGACATTCTGCAGCGCGCGTTTGGACAGATAGAGATTCGCCACGTCGATCACGCCCAGCGCGGCCACGGCCACCACGATGCCGATCACCGCGACGATCGCAAACGAGCCGCGCTGACGTGACCGCTGCCCGCACGCGGACGACGACGCGCGCCGGCGCGACGACGGGCGCGCGGGCGCCCCGGGCGTGCCCCGGCGAACCAGCCAGCGGAATTGCCAGGCCATCTCAGTACGCGCCGCCACCCGACGAGCCCGAGCTGCCGCTACCCTGAGCGCCGCCGGACTGCATCGTCGATCCGAAGCTGGCCGGAATCGGCGTTTCGAACGACTTCATGTAGCGCTGCCACGCGTAACCCGCTTCGGCGCCGAGCATCGGCTGCGCGGGCGCGGCTGCGGCGTTGCTGCGCTGGAGCTCGAGCCACGCGTGAGTCGAGTGGCCGATTTCGGTATTCGACACCTTTGCCGCTTCGACCTGCGTTTCCACCTGCGTGTCTGCCTGTGCTTGCGCCTGCGCCGCGGGGGACATCGCCGCGATCATCGCCACCGCGACGAGCATTGCCGCTGCGCCTGCCGTCTTGCCGGAACACACCATGCCGAACGTATTCTCAATGTGGTTTGTTTTCATCATCTCTCCCCGTGTTGCTCGCCGCGCGATGCAGTAGCGCTGTCGCACCGTCACGCGTGCGTCGTCATTGCGCGAAGCGCTCGACCAGACGCGGCTGCACTTCGCTGTTGGGCCAGTTCGCCTGCGCGCTCGCCAGCGCGCGCGGCGCCGGAATGGCCGCGATCTTCGCGACGCGCTGCGCCTGCTTTTCCATCGTTTCGCGTTGCTGGGCGACTTCGCGCGCACGCTGCACGTCGCGCACTTTCTGCGCATCGCTCATGACCGCGGCGCGTGCGACGGCCGGCAAGCCCTGCTGCGTCATCATGGCCTGCGCGTCGGCGTCGCTGCCGCTCGCCTCGAGCAGCAGCGCCACATTGGCGACGATCTTCGCGTTGTGCGAATCCAGTTCGAGCGCCTTGAGCAGCGGCACGCGCGCATGCGCCACATCGCCGTCGCGCAGCAGCGCATAGCCCTGGTCGGACAGCGTGGTCGCATCGGTCGGGTCCAGCGCCGACGCCTCGGCCAGTTCCTGCGCCGCCTTGTGGAAGTCGCCCGCAGCGCCCGCCAGCAGACCCAGACCGCGATGGCCGCGCGCGGCCAGCGGCGTATCGAGCAACTGCGCGTACGAGAGCGCACTCGCGCTCGCCTGCCCGGTCATGCGCAGAGCGTCGGCGCGCAGCACGATCGAATCGGGCGTCTTGCCGTATTGCCGCTCGAATGCATCGATATGCGCGAGCGAGGCGTAATAGATCCCTTCGGCCTGCATGCGCGCGATCAGGCCGAGGTACATCCCCGGCGTGTCCGGCTTCGCCTCCTTGCTGGAGTCGGCGCGCATCTGCATTTCGGCCTGCGCCTGCGGGCCCACGCCATACCCTTGCTGCGTGCCGCAGGCGGCCAGCGCCATCGCGAGACTCGCGCCCAGCGCAAGGCGAGGCATCCAGGCACGCGCGCGGCGTGTGTGTGTGCGTGTGACCAATGTGAAATTCTTCATGACGATTCCGGCCGTATTCATGGCATTGCGACGTTGGGCCTCAACGATGGATCTGTGACAGCGAATGCAGGACGGCAATCACGCCAGGCCCGGCCGTGACGATCAGCAACGCGGGCAACAGCGTCACCACCATCACGCCGGTCATGCGCACCGTGAGCTTGCCGATGCGCTCGCGCAGCGTCGCCCGGCGCACTTCGCGCAGACGTTCGCCGAACTGTTTGAGCGGTTCCTGCACCGCGCCGCCGTGTTTGTCGACCTGCACGAGCAGGCGGATCACCGCACGCAGGTCTTCGTTTTCGTAGATCGTCGCCATGCGTTGCAGCGACTGCTCGCGCGTGCGGCCGGTCACGAACTGGCGCTGCGCGATCTCCATTTCGCTGGCCAGCACCGGCAGCACGAGGCGGAATTCGTTGATCAGCACCTGCAGGCTCTGGTCGAGCGACAGCCCGACGCCTTGCAAGAGACGCAGCAGATCGACGAGCATCGGCAATTCGTCGGCGACGGAATCGAGACGGCGGTGCGCGCGGCGGCCAACCACGAACTTCGGCAAAAGAAAGCCAATCAGCAAGCCAAACGCTGCATATGGAATCGCCTTGCTGTCGTGCGCAATGGCGTACGAAGCACCCAGCACGGCAAGCAGCAGCGCACTGGCGATACGAATGACGAAATACAGGCCGCGCGAGCGGGCGTCGGCGTAACCGCATTGATCGAGCAGACGACGGTCTTCCTCGGCGACGATCAACCGGCCCAGCGAGGTATCGAGCCAACGCACGCCCAGATTGCTGAGCGAATCGACCAGGCCGGGTAAACCGTTGCGCTTGCGGGCGCTAGCCGCCACTTCAGGATTCGCCGATGCGTTGCGCGCCGATCCTGCTGATCCTGCTGATCCCGCCGCACCGCCCTGCGCTGCCGCTGCGCCGCCCATGCCGCTTGCCGCACCGGTGCGTGCGATCGCCTGTTCGAGCGTGCGCGCGCTCCTGCGCGACGCAGCGATCCGCTGGCATGCCAGCACGGCCAGCAACGCACATCCGAGGGCCCCGAGCAGCAAGGCGAGCGTACCGAAAGCCTGCGCGCTCACATCACCCCCCTGATACGGGTGAGCCGATACAGCAGGAACGCGCCGGCGACCTGCAGGCCCACCGCCACATAGACGAGCATGCGCCCCGAGCCGTCGTTCCACATCGCACCGAAATACTTCGGGTTAGTCACGATCAGAAACCCGCCGATAGCGATCGGCAGCAGCGCCAGCACCCAGGCGGAAAGCCGCGTTTCCGCCGACATCGCGACCAGTTCGCGCTGCGCCTGTTCGAGATCGCGCATGAAGGTCGCCATGCGTTCGAGCATCACGTCCGCGCGGCCGCCGTAACGCACCGACAAACGCAGCACCGCGCCCACGAGTTCGAGTTCGCCGGTGCGATAGACCTGCGAAACCTGGTGCAGCGCGCGGTCGATTTCGACGCCCGAGCGCAGCATGCGCGAAACGTGATCGAGACACTCGCGCAGCGGCGCTTCGGTCGTCACGAGCGCGGCCTGGAACGCCGCCGGAACGCTATTGCCAAGTACGATCAGCCGCACGATGCCATCGAGAAAGGACGGCAGTTGCGCCACGATGCGCGTGCGGCGCCGTTGCATGCGCATCGACAATATGAAGGCGACAAAGACCGTTATCGCCACCAGCATTGCGATGGCAGCCGCCGCGCCGCCGAGAATCAGCGCCCACAACGTCAGCGCGAACGTCACGAAGCCGATGAACGCGAGCGGCTTGCGCGCATCGACGATGCCCGCACGGCTCAAGGTGTGCTGGAACGCGAGCGCCAGACGCAGGCGCCAGCGCTGCAGCGTAGAGACCGGCACCGCTGCCGATGCCGATCCTGCCGATGCCGTCGAGCCCGCGCCGCCGCGCGTCGCCGCATTACCGCCGACATAGGCCGCGCGCAACGAATCGGCATTCGATGCACCTTTTGATGCACCTTTCGAAGCGCCGTTCGCGCCGCCCGCAGATCCACCGGCCGTGGCGCCCGCGAAACCGCCGCTGCTGAATCCGGCGGTGCCCACTACGGCGGTCGCCGCGCCGGGGTTCGCAGCCGCCACGCGGCTATCGACGAAACGCGTCACGCGCTCGCGCGACGTGCGCTGCTGCGCACGCTGCCAGAGCAACAGCCCGGCGCCCGCGCACAACAGCGCGAGCCCCACAGCGAGCGCGAGCGCGCTAGACATTGAATCCTCCATCGCGCCCGCCGCCGAAACCGAAGTTCGACGACGCCGACACCGCCTGGCGGAAGCGCGCAAGCTTCGGCGAATGCGGGTGGATGCCGAGCGAATCCCAGCGGTCGACTTCCTCGCCGTCGGGCGTCGTGGCCGGCTCGTAGCGGTACAACTCCTGGGTCGCGATGATGTTGTCGGCGAGACCGGTTACTTCGGTAACCGAAAGAATCCGGCGTCGGCCGTTGGAAAGACGTCCGATCTGCACGATGAAATCGATCGCATTGGCGATCTGGCGGCGCAGGCTGTTTTCCGTGCCCTGAAAACCCGCGAAGCCCGCCAGCATTTCCAGGCGATAAAGGCATTCACGCGGCGACGAAGCATGCACCGTCGCCATCGAACCGTCGTGGCCCGTGTTCATCGCCTGCAGCATTTCCAGCACTTCGCCGCCGCGCACTTCGCCCACGATGATGCGGTCGGGGCGCATCCGCAGCGTATTGCGCAACAGGTCGCGGATCGTCACCACGCCCACGCCGTCGAAACCGCCCGGGCGGCTTTCGAGCCGCACCACATGCGGGTGATTGAGCGAGAGTTCGGCCGTGTCTTCGATCGTCACGACGCGCTCGACATCGGGGATGTAGAACGCCAGCGCGTTGAGCAGCGAGGTCTTGCCCGAGCTGGTGCCGCCCGACACCAGAATATTGCAGCGCGACTGCACGGCCGCTTCGAACAGCGCGCCAATCTCCGTGCCGAAGGTGCCGTTGTTGACCAGATCGTCGGGGCGCAGCGGGTCCTTGCGGAACTTGCGGATGGAAACGATCGGCCCCGCCAGCGACAGCGGCTCGATGACCACGTTGATACGGCCGCCATCGGGCAGACGCGCATCGACCATCGGATTCGATTCGTCCAGCCGACGGCCGATGGGCGCAAGAATGCGCCGCACGATCCGCAGCAGATGGGCGTTATCGGAGAAGCGCACCGGAATCTTGGCGAGAATCCCGTGGCGCGACACGTACACGTCGTTATAGCCGTTGATGAGAATGTCTTCGACGGCCGGATCGGACAGCAGATCCTCGATCGGCCCGAAGCCCGCCAGCTCCTTGGTGAGCGCCTCGGCAATCGCGCGCACCTCGCTTTCGTTGATCGGGATGTGGCGCAGGCGCACGAAGCTGTCAATTTCCAGATCGACGAACTGGTTGATCGCGTGGCGCGACCAGCGGCCGAATTCGGCGCCCAGCTCTTCGATGCGCGTGAGCAGGTGCTCGTGCGCGGCGTTCTTGATGTCCTGGAACTGCTGGCTATGCGCGAACAGCGGCGCGTCGTCGGCAAACTCGATGTTATCCGCCATGGTCTACGAACGCTTCGATGAGTGAGGGAAAAGACCGCGCAACGGGCGCCGCAACGCGTCAAGTTTGTTGGGCGTGCGCGAGCGCATGCCGTCGAGTTGTGCCGCAAGCGCTTCGAGCGCGCGCACGTACGGATCGCGCGGCGAGCTGTCGGCCAGCAACTGGCCGCGATTGGCGGCCTGACACAGCGCCACGCGGCGCGCGGGTAGCGCGCCGGCGAGCTCGATCCCCAGACGCTCGGCGATCTGCGCCGCGCTCAGGTCGATTTCCGCTTCGTACTGGTTGATGACGAGGCGCAGATGATCGTTCTCGACGCCCGCCTCGCGCAGCGTTTCCAGTTGACGCGAGGCCGTGACGATCGAGGCGACGCTCTGGTCGCACACCAGCCAGACCTGGTCCGCCGCCTGCGCGACTTCATGCACGAATTCGCTGTTGGTGAAGCCGCCCAGATCGACGATCTGCTGGTCGAAGAACGCGCGCAGACGCGTGAGCAACGCCACCGCCGACTGATAGGACACTTCGCGAAACGCACTGAGATCCGATGGCAGCGTGGTCAGTGCAAGGCCGCTCTCGTGACGCGCGAGCGCCGTGTGCACGAAGGTCTGATCGAAGCGATTCAGATTGCGCACCGCATCGACGAAACTGAAACCGTTGCCTGCGTTCAGCAGCAGCGCGCCGTCGCCAGCCGGCAGGCCCAGATCGAGCAAGGCCGCGTGGCGGTTGGTCGGCGCGCCCTTGCGCGCCAGCATGGCGCCCAGGCTCGCGGCCAGCGTCGTCACGCCCATGCCCGAGCGCGCGCCGAGCAGCACCGTGAGGCGGCCATGACGGCTCACCGGTTCGACGCGATTGTCGAGCACCTGCTTGACGATTCTTAAGGCATCCTCACCGTCTCCGGCTACATCGACGAAATCGCGCACGCCGGCGCGCAGCGCGGAAAGCGCGCTTTCCGGTTCGCTCAGCGTGCCGAGCGCGACCACCTGCAGACCCGGAAACGCGGCATGCGCGGCGGCGGCGACGGCGCTCGCGACCGCGCCGCGTCCCTGCGAAAAATCCACCAGCAGCAGCGATGGCATGTGCTGGGAAATGCGCTGCGCGACCAGCCCGGGGTCGAGCGCAACCGATTCCACCTTGCCCGCAGAAAAGAGCGTCTGCGCCAACCATCGCGCATGCGCGTCGTTCGCCGAGGCGAACACGAACGAGTCCGCCACGGTGCGTTCAGTCATCAAGTGCGCTCTCGCATTCATCACTGGCTCCTGTTGAGACGAACCCGGGCTTCAGCACCGAATCCTCTCCTGTGCAACTCAAGGCAAAAATCCCGGCACCGGCTCGCGCGCCGCCGCCCCGCCGATCAGCGCGCGCCATACCGGCGCATTACGCTGTTCGGCCAGCTCGCCCGGCGACGAAGGCAGCTTTGCGCCCTTCGCCATCGGCGACACCAGATGCGGCGTGACCACGATCACCAGTTCTCTCTCGTTCTGCTGATAGCTCAACTGCTTGAAAAACGCGCCGATCACCGGCAGGTCGCCGAGCAGCGGCACCTTGTTCACATTCGAAGCCGTCTCGCGATCGATCAGGCCGCCGATCACGAAACTTTCGCCATCGCCGAGTTCGATCGTCGTCTCCGTGCGGCGCGTGGTGAGCGCGGGCACCGACACGCCGCTGATCGTCACGGCGTTCGTGTAATCGAGCTGGCTCGCCTCCGGCGCCACCTTCAGCGCGATACGTTCGGGCGACAGCACGGTCGGCGTGAGCGACAGCCCAATGCCATACGGCTTGTATTCGATCGACGTCGACCCCAGCGCCTGCGGCACCGGCACCGGAATCTCGCCGCCTGCAAGGAAGCTCGCGCTCTGGCCAGAAAGCGCCACGAGCGTCGGCTCCGCCAGCACGCGCGCGAGGTTGTTCGTCTCCATCAGGCTCAGGTCGGCGGACAGTCCATGCGAGGCCGACGAAAACACCAGGTTGAATGCCGAGGAAATCGGCAAGCCCGCCGAGATCGACGAACCCGACGAGCCGGTGCTCGACGAACTGACCGACGACGGCGAGAACGTGCCGAACGAAAAACCGTTGTTCTGGCGATAAAAGTTAAAGCCGATTTCCTTCAGGACCGTGCGGCTGAATTCCACGACCCGCACGTCCACCTGCACAACCGCGCGCGTGGCGATCGTCGACGTGTCGAGCACGTTGCCGTCGCCGCTGCCGCCACCGCTCGCATCCTTGCCGCCATTCGCTCCGTTACTGCCGCCACTCTTGCTGCCCTTGCCGCTTGCGCCCACCGATCCCTCGGCCGCATCGACCGCGCGTTGATGGCGCTCCATCGTCGCGGCGCTGCCGGTGATGATCGCCGTGCCGCCCAGCACCTTGACGTCGGGCGTGCCGGGACCGAGCAGCGCACGCGCCGCATTGGTCGTCACGTTGACGACGAAGGTGCGCTGCACGCCGCTTTCCCACACCATCACATTGGTGGTGCCCGCACCCTTGCCGACCAGCAGCAGACCGCCTCGCCGGTCGCCGCGCACCACCAGCACGTCGGCCACCGACGGGTCGCCCACCGCCACGCGCGTGAGCGCGCCCGTGACCGGCAAGGTGCGCTGCTCGCCCACCGCGATATCGAAGCTCGACGGCAACGGCTCCGTTGCCGCCGACGCGCCGCGCACAGGCGGCGCAGCCAGCGCGACCGAAGTGGCGAGAGCGAGACCGCCGGCGCAAGCGGACGCGGCCACAGCCACGGCAAAAATCCTCGTAATCGTCATCGTGTTCCTGCTTGTTTTGTCTGCGGCCACGTCATGCGCGGCGCGCTTTTTTCCGCTTACCAGGCGACCGTTTCGGCTCGCCCACCCCGTATCACTTCGAGTCCGCCGCGTGCGGGTGCGCCCGCCTGACGCGGCACGACCGGCGCAACCGGCTTCGGTGCGCTGCCGCCTGCCAGCTGGTCGAGCGCGATCCCCGCTGCGGCGCGCGTCGTGCCTTCCGGCGTGTCTTTCGAAACCACTTTCAGTACGCCCGGCTGCGGACCGAACGCCGTCGGATCGACCTGATCGTCGTCGGTCGGATTGCGCAGCGCGAGGATCAGTTGTCCCTGGCTTTGCGCAAGCGATAGCTGATCGACCTGCGTCACCGGCACGGCGAGCACCGCCGTGCGCGGCACGGCGTTCTGCGCGCCGAAGTTGCTGGTGCGCTGACCGTTGGCCATACCGTCTTCGGCTTGCGAGCCGAACACCAGCACGCGCGCCTTCGAGATCAGCAGACGCGCCTGGGTGCGGCCCACTTCGCCCGCGCCCGTGCCGCCGCCGTCGCGGCGCAGCGTGAAGAACACATCGACAAAGTTGCCTGCGTGCAACTGGTTCCCCACCGCATTGGTTTCATCGACCTTCACGGCCACAGCGCGCTCGCCGGCTGCGAGGCTCGCGGCAAGGCTGGAGGACAGTTGTTGATCGAGCACCGGCGTATCGGCGGCGATATCGGTCAGCGGCACGCGGCCTGCGACGAGCGCGCTGTCGCCCACCGAGCCGATCGGGTGAATCGGCAGCGGCTGCACGCGCAGCGCGTCGGCGGGAATCGGCTGGCCCGCGCTCAAGGTGCGCGTGGCGA
This sequence comes from Paraburkholderia sp. Ac-20340, assembly GCF_017104965.1. GTDB lineage: Bacteria > Pseudomonadota > Gammaproteobacteria > Burkholderiales > Burkholderiaceae > Paraburkholderia. The sequence goes on along the minus strand of NZ_JAAGPR010000013.1, from coordinate 32,221 downwards.
CCACGACGGGCGTCAGCGCCTGCATGGTGGCCGCGGGCTGCGCGACCGGTTGCGGCGCCGGCGCGCGACGCCACATCATGATTGCGAATATCCCGAGCATGAGCGCGGCAGCGATCAGGAGTCCTGCAGCAATTTTTGTCAGATTGGCCATCAACGATGATTCCAGATGCGTACAGGAAGTGCGGAACGTGCTGCGTGTGGCGTAAGGCCGGCAATGTTGGGTACGGGCTTCACAGGATATTTACCGGATCGAGTTGCACCGTGGCCTGGCCCGCGAGCGTGGTCGGCGATATCAATCCCATCAACGGCAACGGCGGCAGCAGCGGCTTCGAACTCCACGGATAGGTCAGCGTGATCTGCACACAGTCCATCGCTGTGTTACTGGTACAACCGGCCGGCGCCGTGCTGATGGTCTGCGCGCAACTCGGCGCCTGCGCCATCCAGCTCACGCTCGCCAGCGCGCGCGTGCAGGCCGCACTGGCCCGACTGGTGAGCGCCGCCGACGTGGTCGTCGCGTACTGATAGGCGAGCGCCGCACGGGCGCCTTCCGCGGCGGCCGAAGTCAGGCTGTGCTGCACGAGAAACATCATGCTGTACATCACGATCGCGTAGAGGATCACGAAGAACAGCGGAAAAGCGAGCGCGAATTCGATGGCCGCGACTCCGCCCTGCAGCTGACGGCCAGCCACGCGCCCGCGGCGTGCGGCACGTCGATTGCAGCTGTTTTTGCGCACGCCTTCCTCGCGAGCCTGCTGCGTGAACGCACGCGGATTCATTGCAGGCCTCCAGGCGTCATCTGGATCGCCAGCCACACGAGCGCCGGCACCGTAAGGAAGGCGGCATACGGCGCACCACGCCGTTTTCCCGATTCGCCCGACGTCGTCGACACACCTGACGTAACGGTACGTGAGCGATTTCGTAACATAGTCAGCATGACGAACGAATGAACGAGCGCAACGATGCTTGCAACGACCCACAGATCGACCAGCGCCGGCATGCCGCACCACGCACCGAGCACCGCAAAGACCTTGACGTCGCCCGCTCCCATCATGCCGAGCACGAAAAACGGCATCAGCGCCGCCAGCCCCACGGCCGCCGCTGCCAGCGCATGAAGAACGCCGAGATGCGCCGGTCCCGCGTGCATGCACGCTGCCGCCAGCGCGGCGCACAAGCCGGCGCCCACGAGCAGGTTCGGCACGCGTCGGGCGCGACAGTCGCAGACAGCGACCGCCACCGCCCACGCCGCGAACACGAGGCTGGAGATCAATGAAGTCATCGCGGATAGACGTGCAGGCACACCGCGCATGCCGGATCAACGGCGCACGTACAGCGCAACTGCTACGTTCAGCTGAATGAATTTGCGCGATCGTCAATAGCAATCACGCCGCGCGCCATTCGTCCGTCCCTGTGTTACGGAACGGAAATCTGCGACGTAATGTAAGTGAATACCGATTCCAGCTTGGTACCCAGACTCGTGACGCTCGCTACGATGACCACGGCAATGAGCCCCGCGATGAGCCCATATTCCAGCGCCGTAACCCCGTCTTCCGACTTGATGAATTGCTTGAACAGCTTGTTCATTTCGGCCCTCTCTCTTTTATAGCGCTCTCACGCTGATCTGCATCGGCGCCTGCGTATGCTATTTGAATAGCGCCGATACATCCGGTCCACGGACTCATGACTGTCCGTCAACAACGATGGCCGAATCGTAAGCATTCCCCTCGGTATTGCCCACGTGCAGCTCTGCTTTGTGTTGTTTTGTGCCAGTGCGTTTTTTATAGCGTAACCCAAAACGTTACGCAATCGTTCGTTACGCAACAGACAGGTCGTAACGTCATTATCGGCATAGCCGTTTTAGCGCTGACTCGGGATAAACCATTACATAACTATTCAGGACTCGCAAACCATTTTTACGCCAAACGTTTAACCGCATAAATGTGTGCGAGCGCCACGATTCATTCACACGCAAGGCGTCTGCTGAGCATGCGATTTCCCAATACGCATAAACACTGATGTCGTTACCCCCGCCGCGCGTAACACCACGCGCGCCACGTTACGTGACGTAACGCATGCCACGCCGTTACCCCTCGTTTCGATCCGCTTTATTCGTTTGACGAAACGATCCGTCAAAGGCTTGTCACGCCTTGATTAGACGAAATCCTCAAGACGCGAATGACGCTGTTTTTCAGGTGCGATTTCGAATTGGCACAGCTGTTGCAGTGTAAGAGGCGCAGGTCTGACAAACCGAGCACAAAACACAAGACAACACACACACCATACGAGACGAGGGCACACCATGAACAACCAGCGCATTGCACACGCAGCACGCCTCACGGCCATCGCAGCCACGATCGCCACCCTGCTTTCCCTGACCGCCTGCGGTGGATCGGGATCGCTGAGCAGCGGCACCGGTTCGAGCGGCAGCGGTTCCCTGGAAACCAGCGGCGGCACGAGCGGCACCAGCGGATCGACCAGCAGCGACGGCAGCACCGGCACGAGCGGCAGCACGACCACCGGGGACAGCAGCACCGGCACCACCACCACCGGCGATTCGGGCACCGGCAGCACCACGACCGGCGACAGCGGTTCGGGTAGCGGCTCGGGCGACACCAGCAGCGGCGGCACGGGTACCGGGACCGGCACCGGCACCGGCACCGCCACTTCGGCCAATGCCGTCGGCCAGGTTGTTGCCAAGACCAGCAGCGTAGTCAGCGATCTGGGCTCGACGGTGACGGGCGTCGGCACCACGATTGCCTCGACCTCGCTGCCCGGCGTCAGTTCGTCGACGACGACGGCCGCAGGCGGCATCGTGCAGAACGTCGGCGACGCAGTCTCGACGCTCGGCAGCGGCCTCGCATCGGGTCTCGGCCAGCTCGGCTCGACGAGCGACCCGGTCGGCACCACGCTGTCCAGCACGGGCGGCGTCGTCAGCGACGCAGGCAAGGCAGTCACCAGCACGGGCGCACTCGTCACGAGTCTCGGCAGCGGCACGCTCGCGCCGCTGGCTGCTGTCACGACGCCGCTGGGCACCGCGGTCAGCACGCTCGGCACGGCCGTGACGAACGCCGGCAGCACGCTGACGACCGCGCTCTCGACGGGTCCGGTGCAACAGGTCACGCAAACGCTCAGCTCGGCGATCACGCCGATCACCTCGGTGGTCGCTTCGACGACGCAAACGGTCGGCACGGCCACGGGTCTCGGCACGCCGGTCGCGGGTCTGCTGCAAACGCTCGGTAGCGGCCTGCAGACGGCCGGCTCGCTGGTCGCCTCGTCCAGCACTTCGAACCCGGTCACGACGGGCCTCGGCAACCTCGTCTCCGATACCGGTTCGACGGTCGCGACCGCCGGCAATCTGCTGACGGGCAGCAGCTCGAGCAGCACGAATCCGGTCACCGGCCTCCTGAGCACGCTCACCGGCGGCCTCACGGGCGCAACGAGCAGCTCGTCGGGCAGCACCACCACGGTTGGCGTTGGCGCAGGCTTGGGCGTGACGACCAGCTCGAGCGGCAGCAACCCGCTCGCTCCGGTCACGGGCGCCCTGACGACGGTGACCTCGGCGCTCACCTCGGCCACGGGCGGCAGCACCGGCGCGCTCGCACCGGTCACGAGCCTCGTCTCCGGCGTGGTCGGCACGCTCACGAGCACGGTGAACAGCGTGGGCACGGCGGGCGGTTCGATCGTCGCGGGCGCGGCTGTCGCGGCTGGCACGAAGACCACCAGCACGTCGACTTCGTCCAGCTCGACGAGCAGCTCGAGCACGACGCCGGCGCTTTCGCTCAGCTCGCTGACGGGCGGCACCTCGGGCAGCAGCACGACCAGCCCGCTCTCCGGCCTCACGTCGCTCGTAGGCGGCCTGCTCGGCGGCAAGAAGTAAGCGGCCCGCGCTCGCCCATCGCACATTACTCAATTCGCATCAACGTCCCCATTCGATCAGGAGACAGCGTCATGTCCAGCCGATTCAACTCGATTACCGCCGCGCGCCGCGCCAGCGAATCGAAGCAAAACGCGAATATCGAAGCCAATATCGAAGACAACAGCGCCCGCGCCGCAGTCGTGCGCACCCTGCGCCTGAGCGCCCTCGCCGCGGCCATCGCCTGCAGCGTCGCGGCCTGCGGCGGCAGCGGCTACACGCCGCCCTCGGCCTCGACGGGCTCGGACGGCAGCACCAGCACGACCGGCTCGACCAGCAGCGGCACCGGCACCAGCGGTTCGACCTCGGGTGGTTCGAGCTCGGGCGGCAGCACCAGCGGCTCGACCGGCACGTCCGGCGTGGTCACCGCCGTCGCCAAGACCACCGACGATCTCGGCAACGCGATCAGCTCGACCACCCTGCCCGGCGGCGTCAGCTCGCAGGTCACCTCGGGCCTCGGCTCGACGGTATCGAGCACCGGTACGGTCGCCAGCGCACTCGCCGACGCCGTCTCGAACGGGCTCGGCCAGACCGGCTCGACGGCCAATCCGGTCGGCACGACCGTCGCCGGTCTCGGCAATGTCGTGAGCGCCACCAGCGGTGTGGTCGAAGGCCTCGGCACGACGGTCAACGGTCTGGGCAGCGGCCCGCTTTCGCCGCTCGCCCCCGTCACCACGCCGGTCGCCAACGTGCTCGACACCACGGCCAGCACCGTCAACGCCACCGGCAAGATGCTCGGCAACGCGCTCTCTTCGGTGCCGGTGCAGGAAATCACTCAGCCGATCAGCACGGCAATCACGCCGATCGTGCTGACCGCCGGCCTCGTCACGCAGCAAGTAGGTACCTCGACGGGCCTGGGCACGCCGGTCTCGGGGCTGCTCGCGCAACTCGGCGGCGCGGTGCAAACGGCCGGCGCGACGATCACCTCGACGGCAGGCACGAGTTCGAGCGGCGCGCTCGGACCGCTTTCGCCGGTCGGCGCCGACGTAGGCACGCTCGTCAGCGCACTCGGCAACACCGTCACCAACGCGGGCGGCCTTGTCGATCCGAACGCCGCGAACGGCGCTGCGCCGATTCCCGGTCTGATCACGAGCCTCGTCGGCGGCACCACGGCCGTCGTCGCCAGCGGCACGCCGACCGGCGTTTCCGCCAACGGCCCGCTCGGCCCGCTCAACGCGGTGATTGCGAGCCTCGGCCTCGGCAGCTCGCCGCTCGGCACGATCACGAGCCTGACCGGCACGACCAGCGGCACGAGCGCGCTCACCAGCGGCCTGTCGGGCGTACCGATCGTCGGCGGACTGCTTTCGGGTGTGGTGTCGACGGCCAGCTCGGCGACCGGCACGGCAACCAGCGGCACCACGGGCACCACGACCACGAGCGGCGCAGGGGCGCTGCTGCAACCGGTGACGGCGCTCGTCAGCACGGTAACGGGCACGCTCGGTTCGACCACGGGCACGAGTTCTTCAAGCAGTTCTGGCACCACGAGTACATCGGGGGGACTACTGAGCAGCTTGCTCCACAAGCTGCCGTAGCGCGCGCAACAATCATCGGGCAACATGGGCGCTGCGTGGCGCAGGGTCCGGAGAGGGATACCGCGCCGCGTCTGGCCCAGGCATGACAGGGACAGGTCGTACGTAGTACGCAGGAATAAAAAACACAGGCAATCAGGGAGCCACAGATCGCCGCAAAGGCGACAGAAAGAGGCGGCGCGCACCGGATGTTCCAGGGAACCGGTGCGCGTCGTCCGACAAGTCCGAGGGCAGTCCGATGAAAGGCGCAGTCGCAGAATGGGCCGTGCTCGCCGCGTTGGGAGTAATGGCGGGCAGCGGCTTGACGGGGGTGGCAGTAGCACAGCAAAGCAGGCCGGCGTCGGGCGGTAATCCAGCAGCAGGGAACCCGCTCGACGCACTGCCTCAGATCAATGCTCCACAGAAGGCGCCGAATGTCACGGTGCAGGTGGAACAGCAGACGCCGCAGTTGCAGCAGTTACTCGCTACGCATATCACGCCGACCACGTTCAAGGTCGAGGGCGTGAAATCGATTCCATTCGACGAGGTCGCGAAACGCTTCGCGCCGCTCGCCAATCACGACATCACGATCGGCCAGCTCATCGAGACGGCCAACGGCGTGACGAAGCTGTATCAGGAGCGCGGTTATGCGCTCTCGTTCGCGTTCGTGCCCGCGCAGGATTTTGCGGGCGGCGTGGTGCGCATCACCGTGGTCGAAGGTTATGTGAGCGCGGTGAAAGTCACCGGCAAGCCGGGCAAGCTCGAAGAGAAGATGCGCGCGATCGCCGCTCATATCGTCGATGACCGGCCGCTGCGCACCGCCACGTTCCAGCGCTATATCAACGTGCTCGGCCTGCTGCCGGGGCTCAAGGTGAAGGCCAACGTGCCGCCGCCCACCAGCACCGACGGCGCGACCACGCTCGAACTGGACGCCACGCAAAAACCCTATGACATCAGCACCGGGATCGATTTCAATCACCCCGGCGTGCAGGGTCTGCTCACGCTGACCGAAAACGGCCTCACGCCCTTCGGCGAGCAGCTGAGTGTTTCAGCGCTGCTGCCCAAGGGACGCGATAACGTGACGTATCTCGCCGCGCACGCATCGGTGCCGATCGCGAGCAACGGCCTCGTAGCGAAAGTGGATGCTTCGCACTACCGAGGAAACCCCACCGACAATCCCGGCTTGCCGAACTACGTCGAGCGCACGGTGATCAGCGACAAGATCACGGGATCATTGTCGTATCCGCTGCTGCTCAGCAATACGCGCAGCGTGGTGGGTACGGTCAGCGCCTACGCGACGCATGACGAAGACCGCTATCACAACACCGTCAACGGGCTGCAGTATGGCTTGACCTCGCAGGTGCGCGTGATCCAGTTGCAGGCCGATTACACCGATGTGCAAACCGGTCAGGTGCGCAAGGCGAGCATTGGCGTGGCGAAGGCGTTCAACATTCTGGGCGCGTCGAAGTCGGCGGATACCAATATTCCGGGGCTTACGCTGCAAAATCCGGCATCGCTGAATTTCGTGCGTACCAATGCGTCGTTCTCGCAGACCAACGAATGGCCAATGGGCTTCGGCACCACGGTCGCCGTGATCGGCCAATACAGCCCGGTGTCGTTGCCCACCTCCGAACAGATTTCGTTCGGCGCGCAACGCTTCGCGGCCGGCTATCAGCCAGGCGAAGCATCGGGCGATTCGGGCTGGGCGTATTCGCTCGAATTGAACCGGCCGCTGAAGATCGGTTCCGTGTGGCTGCAGACGATCACGCCGTACGTGTCGTTCGATATGGCGCGCGTTTATCTGCATGCGGGCACGCCCTCGCCTTCGCGGCTTTCATCGGCGGCGATCGGCTTCCGTCTCACCGACGGTCGCTACTACAGCGTGGATCTCTCCGTGGCAAAGGCGCTCGCCGATGCACCGGTCGAGAGCCCGTCGCGCAGCCCGCGTTTCAACGCGACGTTCTCGTATCAGTTGAACTGATCCGACCTGATCTCACGAGCGGGTATGCGCCGTGCGCTGCGCGGCCGTACCCGCCGACTAGAGTTTCTCCTCGCAAACGCGGGCGGCGCTTTCGCGTATCCTGCCCTGACCGTCGTGCTCACGCGGCCCGACGCGAAGCGGTACATACATAGATAAACATCAGTGGAGGAAGACACATGAAGGCATTCAATCCGGCATTGGCACGCGCAGCGCGTCAGATCGCGCTGGCCGGCGCGCTGCTCGGCGCCGTGGTCGCGGCGCACGCACAGGCGAATTCGCCGGTCGGCGTGTGGCAGACCATCGACGATCATACGGGCCAGCCGAAGGCGCTCGTGCAGATCAGCGACGACGGCAGCGGCGCGCTCTCCGGCAAGGTCATCAAGGGTCTGGGCGCGAACGATCAACCCGATCGCCGCTGCTCCGCCTGTACCGATGCGCGCAAGGATCAACTGATCCTCGGCATGACGATCATCGACGGTATGAAGAAGGCCGGCGACGAATGGGACGGCGGCAACATCCTCGATCCGGAAAACGGCAAGATCTATCGCTGCAAGATGCACACCGAAGACGGCGGCCAGAAACTGGTCGTGCGCGGCTATATGGGCATCTCGCTGCTGGGCCGCTCGCAGACGTGGGTGCGCCAGCAATAACGCCGTAAAGCAGACTGCATGGCGCGACTGCACCGCGCAGATAAAAACAACGAGGCCGCCTTGAATGCAAGGCGGCCTCGTTTCATTTCAGGCGGCTATCGAGCGATTGCGCGCGGTATCAAGCCGTATGCCGATACACCGAGCGATAGCCCAGCGACGGCAACACGCCTTGCGCCACCGCAGGGCTGAACGGCGAATTGCGCGGCGCCGGCGGCAGACCATCCTGCACGCGCGCCGCGGCTTTTTCCGCGCGGCTCAGATGCTTGCGCATGCGTGCTTCGATGATCTCGCACAGAGCGACGCCTTCTTCGCCGAAAAGCTCGGCCATCACGGTCTTGAGCACGCCTTCGTCGTGCCATGCCTTGAAGCGGCGATGGCAGGTTTGATACGAAGGGTAACGGCGCGGCATGGCCGACCAGGTTGCGCCGCTATACATGACCCACAGGACGCCGTTGAGCACCGAACGGGTGTTGGCGAGTGGCCGGCCGCGCATTTCCGAGCGCGGGCGCAATTCGGGCAGCAGCGGAATGATGCGCTGCCATTCTTCCTCGGTAATATCGCGATGCGGGGTCATGGTCTACTCCTTTGTCAGAACCAGTCCTGACACAAGATATCGACTTGACCGGGCCGCCCATATCAGACGAGTCCGAATCTTGAAAACACGCTTCGAGCGCTATTTCGGGATGACAGACCGCTATCGCGCCCCACCCGCCACGCCCGCCAACAATCAGGTCAGCGACGTATCGACGATCCGACGCGGCGTTTCCAGATATTCCTTCGACTGCATTTCGACGATACGCGAGACCGTGCGCGTGAATTCGTTCGCCATCGGCCCTTCGGGATAGAGATCCTCAGCCGGCACCGCCGCCGACATCAGCAGCTTGACCTTGTGGTCGTAGAACACGTCGATGAGCCAGGTGAAGCGGCGCGCCTCGGAGGCCATGCGCGGCGACATCTGCGGCACGTCGGAGAGAATGACCGCGTGGAAACGGCTGGCCAGTTCGAGATAGTCGTTCTGCGAGCGCGGGCCGCCGCACAGCGTCGCGAAGTCGAACCACACCACGCCATCGGCTTTTCGCAGCGCCTTCAGTTCGCGCTTTTCAATGCGCAGGATCGGGCTTTCGTCGGGCACCGCAGCCAGATCCGTAAACGAATGACGCAGCGCCTTGTCGGCCGCCGCGCCCAGCGGCGTGTGATAGACCTCGACCTGCGCGAGCGTGCGCTGGCGATAATCGATACCGGCATCGACATTCAGGACATCGAGCTTTTCCTTGATCAGCGCGATGGCGGGCAGCATGCGGTCGCGATGCAGGCCATCGGGATACAGCAGATCCGGGTCGTAATTGGAGGTCATCACGAACTGCACGCCGTTCTCGAACAGACGGTCGAGCAGACGATAGAGAATCATCGCGTCCGCGATATCGGAGACGTGGAATTCGTCGAAGCAGATCAGGCGATAGCGCTTCGCAATGCGGCGCGCGAGTTCGTCGAGCGGATCGGACTGGCCTTTGAGTTCTTCAAGTTCGCGATGCACTTCGCGCATGAACTCGTGAAAATGCAGACGCGTCTTACGCTGCACCGGCACGACCGCATAGAAGCTGTCCATCAGGAAGCTCTTGCCGCGCCCCACGCCGCCCCACATGTACACGCCGCGCGGCAGATCCGGGCGATTGATGAGCTTCCAGAACGCGTTCGAGCGACGCGATTTGTATTCGACCCACTCGTCGTAGCACCGCTGCAGCCGATCGATGGCGACGCGCTGCGCCGCATCCGGTTTATATCCCCGTTTCTGCAGTTCTGATTCGTAGTATTCGGTGACGTTCATTTCGTGGGCCACAAATGAGTAAAGGCGGAGCGGGTTCGAACCCGTCCGCCTCTGTACGTGATGCAAGTACCGCGAGCCGGACGCGGCCTTGCGGCCGTCGCCCTGCCCTGCTGCATTACATGTTGAGCGCGCGCTTGTCGGTAGCGAGTGCGGCTTCGCGCATGACTTCGGACAGCGACGGGTGCGGATGGCAGATGCGGCCGAGGTCTTCGGCGGCAGCCTTGAATTCCATCGCCACCACGGCTTCCGCGATCAGGTCCGATGCGTTCGCCGAGATGATGTGCACGCCGAGCAGCTCGTCGGTCTTCGCGTCGGCGATCATCTTCACAAAGCCGTCGGCCTTGTTGATGCCAAGCGCCCGGCCGTTAGCCATGAACGGGAACTGGCCCGTCTTGATCTCGCGGCCTTCGGCCTTGAGCTGCTGTTCCGTCTTGCCGACCCACGCGATTTCCGGTTCGGTGTAGATCACCCACGGAATGCAGTTGTAGTCGATGTGCGGCTTCTGACCGTCGATGATTTCGGCAACCAGCACGCCTTCGTCTTCGGCCTTGTGCGCGAGCATCGGACCACGCACCACGTCGCCGATCGCGTACACGTTCGGCACAGCCGTTGCGCAGTGATCGTCGATGTCGATAAAGCCACGCTCGTTGGTCTTCAGACCGATCGCTTCGAGACCGAGGTTATCGGTGTTCGGCACGCGGCCAACCGACACGATCAGGCGGTCGGCTTCGAGCACTTGCGCGTTGCCGTCCTTGTCCGTGTAGTTGATCGTGACGTTCTTGTCGGTGGCCTTGACTTCGCCCACCTTCACGCCGACGTGAATGTCCAGACCTTGCTTCTTGAAGAGCTTGGCTGCTTCCTTCGAGAGCGCCTGGTCAGCCGCGCCGAGGAATTCCGGCAGCGCTTCGAGCACGGTCACTTCCGCGCCCAGACGACGCCACACCGAACCCAGCTCCAGACCGATCACGCCAGCGCCGATCACGGCCAGCTTCTTCGGCACGGAGTCGAACGAGAGCGCGCCTTCGTTGTCGGCGATGATCTTGTTGTCGACCGGCATGCCCGGCAGATGGCGCGCCTTCGAACCCGTCGCGATGATGACGTTCTTCGCCGTCACGACTTCGGTTTCGCCTTCGCCCGAGACTTCGATCTGCACGCCGGCGTCGTTCTTGCCGGTGAACTTGCCATGGCCCTTGAGCCAGGTGATCTTGTTCTTGCGGAACAGGAATTCGATGCCCTTCGTCATCTTCTCGACGATGGCTTCCTTGCGGCCGAGCATCTTCGACACGTCGATGCTCACGTCGCCCACGCTGATGCCGTGGTCGACCAGGTGATGCTGGGCGTTCTCGAACTCTTCCGACGAAGCGAGCAGCGCCTTCGACGGGATGCAGCCGACGTTCAGGCAGGTGCCGCCGAGCTTCAGCGTGCCGGCCGGGTTCTTCCACTTTTCGATACAGGCAACCGACTTGCCGAGCTGAGCCGCGCGGATCGCCGCGATGTAGCCGCCAGGGCCGGCGCCGATCACGACGACGTCAAATTCTTTGGACATGGTCATCCTTTCGATACGTGAGCGCGGCGCGCGGGTTCCGGCTTCCGGAACCCGCGCGCGCGCCGCTCAGTGTGAGACTGGATGCGCGAGCAGGACATGCGCCCCGCTCGCGCTACCTCGCATTTACAGGTCGAGCAGCAGGCGCGCCGGATCTTCCAGCGCATCCTTCATGGCGACCAGCGACAGGACGGCTTCGCGGCCGTCGATGATGCGGTGGTCGTACGACATCGCGAGGTAGTTCATCGGACGGATCACGATCTGGCCGTTTTCCACCACAGCGCGTTCCTTGGTCGCGTGCACGCCCAGGATCGCCGACTGCGGCGGGTTGATGATCGGGGTCGAGAGCATCGAGCCGAACACACCGCCGTTCGAGATCGAGAACGTGCCACCCGTCATTTCTTCGATCGACAGCTTGCCGTCCTTGGCCTTCTGGCCGAATTCGGCAATCTTCTTCTCGATGTCAGCGAGGCTCATCTGGTCTGCGTTGCGCAGGATGGGCACCACCAGACCGCGCGGCGAACCGACAGCGATACCGATGTCGAAGTAGCCGTGGTAGACGATGTCGTTACCGTCGATCGACGCGTTCACGAGCGGGAACTTCTTGAGGGCGTGAACCGCAGCCTTCACGAAGAACGACATGAAGCCCAGCTTCACGCCATGTTCCTTCTCGAACTTGTCCTTGTACTTGTTGCGCAGGTCCATGACCGGCGCCATGTTCACTTCGTTGAACGTCGTGAGGATGGCGTTGGTTTGCTGCGACTCGAGCAGACGCTCGGCGATACGCGCACGCAGACGCGACATCGGCACGCGCTGTTCCGGGCGGTCGTTGAGCCAGTTCGCAGCCGATGCCGGTGCGTTGACTTGCGGCAGCGACGGCTTCGCAGCGGCGGGCTTGCCAGCCGGTGCGGCTGCCGGAGCGGCCTTCGGCGCGCCTGCGCCCAGCACGTCCTGCTTGGTGATGCGGCCATCGCGGCCCGTGCCGGCGACGTCGCCGCCTGCCAGACCCTTCTCTGCCATCAGCTTGGTCGCTGCCGGCGATGCGATGTTGCTGCTCGACGTCGATGCAGCAGCAGCGACGGCCGGAGCGGCAGCCGGTGCAGCAGCAGCCGGAGCGGCGGCGGCTGCAGGCGCTGCAGCGGCGCTCGCCTTGCCTTCCGTATCGATACGGGCGATCACTTGATCTGCGACGACGGTATCGCCGTCATTTGCCACGATCTCGGCCAGCACGCCGGCAGCCGGCGCGGGGACTTCGAGAACGACCTTATCCGTCTCCACTTCGATGAGGATTTCGTCCTGGGCGATCGCTTCGCCCGGCTTCTTCTTCCACTGCAGCATCGTTGCTTCCGAAACCGACTCCGAAAGCTGGGGGACCTTGACTTCAACAATAGCCATTTGATGTTCCTGAATACGTATCTAGGACGAACCGGGTCGCGCACCTGAGCGCGGGAAAGCGCGCGCCTATGTCACGCGCCTTCCCGGTTCGTTAGCTCACTGTGCTTACTTCGCGACCTGCGCGCCCTTCAGGCGGCCGAATGCACCTTCGATCAGCGCCTTCTGCTGCTCGTAGTGCTTCGCGTAGTAGCCGACAGCCGGCGAGGCCGAAGCCGGACGGCCGCTGTACGCGAGCTTCATGCCTTCCTTCATGCCTTCCTTCAGGTGGTGCTCGATGTAGAACCACGGGCCTTGATTCTGCGGCTCGTCCTGCACCCAGACCACTTCCGTCGCGTTGTCGTACTTCTTCAGCTCCGCTTCGAACTGCTTGTGAGCGAACGGATAGAGCTGTTCGATACGGATGATCGCGGTGTCGTTTGCCTTCGCTTCGCGGCGATGCGCGACGAGGTCGAAGTACACGCGGCCCGAGCAGGCCACCACGCGCTTGACCTTCTTCGCGTCGATGGTTTCGTCCACTTCGCCGATCACCGGCTGGAACGAGCCCTTCGCGAGTTCGGACAGATCCGAGACAGCTTCCTTGTGACGCAGCAGCGACTTCGGCGTGAAGATGATCAGCGGCTTGCGGAACAAACGGATCATCTGACGGCGCAGCACGTGGAAGATCTGAGCCGGCGTGGTCGGCTGAACGACCTGCATGTTGTGCTCGGCGCACAGCTGCAGGAAACGCTCGATACGTGCCGACGAGTGCTCCGGACCCTGACCTTCGTAGCCGTGCGGCAGCAGCATCGTGAGACCCGACACGCGGCCCCACTTCACTTCGCCCGACGAGATGAACTGGTCGATCACGACCTGTGCACCGTTGACGAAGTCGCCGAACTGGCCTTCCCACGCGACGAGCGTGTTCGGCTCGGCCGTCGAGTAGCCGTATTCGAAGCCCAGCACCGCTTCTTCCGACAGCACCGAGTCGATCACCGTGAACTGCGCCTGGTTTTCGCCGATGTTCTGCAGCGGAATGTACGTGCCGTCGTTCCAGCGTTCGCGGTTCTGGTCGTGCAGAACAGCGTGACGGTGCGTGAACGTGCCGCGGCCCGAATCCTGACCCGTCAGACGGACCGAGTAGCCCGAAGCGACCAGCGATGCGTACGCGAGGTGTTCGCCCATGCCCCAGTCGAGCTTCGCTTCGCCCTTGCCCATCGTGCGGCGGTCGTTGATGACGCGCTCGACCAGCGGGTGAACCTTGAAGTTTTCCGGGATCGTGGTGATGCGTTCTGCGAGGCGCTTGAGCTCCGCGAGCGGCACGGCCGTATCGGCAGCGTCGGTCCACTTGCGGTTCAGGAACGGCACCCAGTCAACCGCGTACTTGCTCTTGTAGTTCGAGAGCACCGGATCGACCGTGTGGTGGCCTTCGTCCATCGCTGCACGGTAAGCCTTGACGTAGTTGTCGCCGTCTTCCGCCGAGATGACGCCCTGCTGCACGAGCTTTTCTGCGTACAGCGCACGGGTGCCCGGGTGCTTCGCGATCGTCTTGTACATCAGCGGCTGCGTGACCGCCGGGGTGTCCTGCTCGTTGTGACCGAGCTTGCGGAAGCAGATGATGTCGACGACAACATCCTTGTGGTACTGCATGCGGAATTCGACCGCGAGCTGGATCGCCAGCACGACCGCTTCCGGATCGTCGCCGTTCACGTGCAGAACCGGCGCTTCGATCATCTTGACCACGTCCGTGCAATACAGCGTCGAACGCGCGTCGCGCGGGTCCGAAGTCGTAAAGCCGATCTGGTTGTTGATGACGATGTGCAGCGTGCCGTGCGTGCCGTAACCGCGCGTTTGCGCGAGGTTCAGCGTTTCCATCACGACGCCCTGGCCTGCGAAGGCCGCGTCGCCGTGGATCTGCACCGGCAGAACCTGCAGGCCGTCTGCATCGCCGCGGCGATCCATACGAGCCTTCGCCGAACCCTCGACCACCGGGTTGACGATTTCAAGGTGCGACGGGTTGAACGCGAGCGACAGGTGGACCGGGCCGCCTTCGGTGGCGACGTCCGACGAGAAGCCCTTGTGGTACTTCACGTCGCCAGCCGGCAGGTCGTCGACGTGCTTGCCTTCGAATTCGGCGAACAGGTCAGCCGGCATCTTGCCGAGCGTATTGACCAGCACATTCAGACGGCCGCGGTGGGCCATGCCGATGACGATTTCCTGCACGCCCTTCGCGCCTGCGTGACGGACGACTTCGTCCATCGCGGCGATGAAGGATTCGCCGCCTTCGAGCGAGAAGCGCTTCTGGCCGACGTACTTGGTGTGCAGGAAGCGCTCGAGACCTTCAGCGGCCGTGAGGCGCTGCAGGATGTGCTTCTTCTTGTCGTTGGTGAAATTGGGCGTTGAGCGGATCGACTCGAGACGCTCCTTCCACCAGCGCTTCTGCTCCGGATCGCTGATGTACATGTACTCGGCGCCGATGGTGCCGCAGTACGTGTCGCGCAGTGCCTTGACGATCTCGCGCAGCGTCGCGCGCTCGAAACCGAAATACAGGTTCGTGGCGCTGAACGTCTGGTCCATATCGGCTTCGGTGAAGTCGTAGAACGCAGGTTCGAGTTCGGGGATAGGCGGACGCTCGCGACGCTTCAGCGGATCCAGGTTCGCCCATTGCGAACCCAGGAAGCGATATGCGCCGATAAGGGACTGAACGTAGACCTGCTTGCGAGCCGTGGCCAGATCTTCGCCGCCGCCCTTGGCGACGAACGCATTGGCTTTCGCGCGCTGCGCAAACGACTCGACGATCGGACCGTGCGCGACATCGCTGTCGGCGGAACCGCTCGTCGACGGCACGTTTTGCAGTGCGTCAAAGTACTCACGCCATTGGTCCGGAACGGACGCAGGGTTGTCAAGATATGCTTCGTATAGCTCTTCGACATACGGAGCATTGCCGCCGAACAGATAGGAGTTCAGCTGGAATTGCTTCATCGTTTCCGACATTTACGCTCACCTTTCTTCGAGTTTCTCGAAAAATAGCGGGTTACTCAACCTTCCGCGCCACGGCCTGACCGTTTAGCGGATTGCGAATCAAGTCTGCTTGGAAGGACCTAAATCATGCATCGGCGGAGCATAGCACATAAGTGATAGTCCCCATAAGATGCAATGCGACACATCATCGCACGCAAACCCTTACAGAATGGGCGTTTGCGACGTTTTGCAACTTCAACAACAGACTCTTCCGGCACCGCAGGGCAATCCCGCCACACTTGAAAAAGCGCGCAAAAAAGCCGCCCAGACAGCGGCGGCTTTCTTGTTTTCTTACATGCATTGCAGTGCGCGAAAAAGTCTAGACAGCAAACTTATTCGGCTTCGCGGCTTGCGCGGCGACGCTCATGTTCCTTCAGATGGCGCTTGCGCAGACGGATCGACTGCGGCGTCACTTCCACGAGTTCGTCGTCGTCGATGAATTCGACTGCGTATTCGAGCGACATCTGGACCGGCGGCACCAGGCGCACGGCTTCGTCGGTGCCCGAGGCGCGCACGTTGGTCAGCTGCTTGCCCTTGATCGGGTTCACGACCAGGTCGTTGTCGCGGCTATGGATACCGATGATCATGCCTTCGTACAGCGCGTCGCCCGGCTTCACGAACATGCGGCCGCGATCCTGCAGCTTCCACAGTGCGTAGGCGACAGCTGCGCCGTCGTCCTGCGAGATCAGCACACCGTTACGGCGCTCGCCGAGTGTGCCTTCCTTGATCGGACCGTAAGCGTCGAACACGTGGCTCATCAGGCCCGTGCCGCGCGTGAGCGTCATGAATTCGCCCTGGAAACCGATCAGGCCACGTGCCGGAATGCGGTACTCGAGACGCGTACGGCCCTGGCCATCCGACGCCATGTCGATCATTTCGCCCTTGCGGCGGCCCAGTTCTTCCATCACGCCGCCCTGGTTGGCGTCTTCGACGTCAACGGTCAGCATTTCGTACGGCTCCTGCTTCACGCCGTCGACTTCGTGCAGCACCACGCGCGGACGCGACACGGCCAGCTCGTAGCCTTCACGGCGCATGTTTTCGATCAGGATGGTCAGGTGCAGTTCGCCGCGGCCCGACACTTCGAACGTGGTTTCGTCGCCCGTATCCTTCACGCGCAGCGCGACGTTGTGGTTCAGTTCCTTCGTCAGACGGTCGCGGATCTGGCGGCTCGTCACGAACTTGCCTTCCTTGCCGGCGAGCGGCGACGAGTTCACGAGGAAGTTCATCGTGAGGGTCGGCTCGTCGACCGTGATCATCGGCAGCGCTTCGGGGTTGTCCACCGCGCAGATGGTCGCGCCGATACCGATGTCTTCGATACCGTTGATCAGCACGATGTCGCCGGCTTCAGCCGCTTCGACCTGCACGCGCTCCAGGCCGCTGAATGCCAGCACCTGGTTGATCTTGCGGTTCATGACCTGGCCTTCCGGGCCAAAGCGCAGCGCAACCGGTTGACCCGGCTTGATACGACCGCGCTTGATACGGCCCACGCCGATACGGCCAACGTAAGCCGAGTAGTCGAGCGAGGTGATCTGGAGCTGGAGGCCGCCTTCCGGATCGGCATCGCGAACCGGCACGTGTTCGAGCACAGCGTCGAACAGCGGGCGCATATCGCCGTCACGCGCGTCCGGCGACAGCGAAGCGTAGCCGTTCAGGCCCGATGCGTAGACGATCGGGAAGTCGAGCTGCTCTTCGGTCGCGCCGAGCTTGTCGAACAGGTCGAACGTCTGGTTGATCACCCAGTCGATACGTGCGCCCGGACGGTCGATCTTGTTGATGACGACGATCGGCTTGAGGCCGAGCGCCAGCGCCTTCTTGGTCACGAAGCGCGTTTGCGGCATCGGGCCTTCGACGGCGTCGACGAGCAGCAGCACCGAGTCGACCATCGACAGCACGCGCTCCACTTCACCGCCGAAGTCCGCGTGGCCCGGGGTGTCGACGATGTTGATGTGCGTGCCTTCGTACTCGACCGCGCAGTTCTTCGAAAGAATCGTGATGCCACGTTCTTTTTCGATGTCGTTCGAGTCCATCACGCGCTCGGCGACCTGCTGGTTGTCACGGAACGTGGCGGTCTGACGGAGGAGCTGGTCGACGAGCGTGGTCTTGCCGTGGTCGACGTGGGCAATGATGGCGATGTTGCGAAGGGCGCGGGACATAGGAACCTGGGTACAGTTGAGTGCGTCATGCGGGCCCGACGGCGGGCCACACAAGTGGGGCTCGGACGCCGCCCCGCCCTGCTGCCACGGGCGTCTCGGACGCTTGCGGCGAATTGGGTCACGGGTCGGGGAGGCCGAATCGCGTCAGGGCTGCCATGACGCACTTTTGGGAACCTGAAATTATAGCACGCACAGATGACTTGATCTGCCTCATGCTGGTTTGCGACAGGTTTTGGCGCACTTTGCGGCGCCCGCGCGACAGCTGCGCCCTGTCACGCCCATTTTCTCACGCCGCACGGGGTCCAATTAAGACCCCACTTAGCAAAGCTTTCTCGGCCCTGCGACAATAAATCTTGCCGCGTCAACTAACGAGCCATATAATCCCTGCCTGGTCAACCATTGCAGTTGCAGCAGAACCATGACGGAACCGACTCCCACGCCCCCGCCCGAAGTCCGCGATTACGACCTCGGCGAAAGCGTTGGCTACCTGATTTCGCGCGTGAAATCGTCCATGTCGAACCTGATCACGCAGAGCACCGTGACGGAACTGGGCGTGACGAGCCAGCAGGCCAGCGTGCTGTTCATGGTGGCAAGCGGCAAGTGCGTGCTCGCGGCCGAACTGGCGCGCGAATACGGCATCGACGCGAGCGCCGTGACGCGCCTCGTCGACCGGCTGGAAAAGCGCGGCCTCCTGCGCCGCGTGCGCAGTTCCGAAGACCGCCGCGCCGTGCGCCTCGCGCTCACGCCCGAGGGCGAAGCGATCGCCGCGCGCATGCCGGCGATCTTCACGAGCGTGACGGGCGAACTCTCCAAAGGCTTCACGCCCGAAGAAGTCGGCTTTCTCAAGAGCATGTTGCGGCGGATTCTCGTCAATAGCTGCGAAGCTAGCCAGAATGCCGCGAATGCCGCTGCGGGCCAGACTTCACCCGACGATTGACGCATTACTGAGACACCGCTTGAACGCGTCGGCTGGCAACAATCGACGCGCGCAATGGATGACGAGGCAGGCAAATTCGACACCGCCGGACGGGAAAATGGCTGCATCGTCCAGTATCACCACACCTTCTCACGCACCGAGACGAGCAATGAAATCCCTAACCCAGTTTGCGCCAGCGCATACCTGTCGAGCAGCGGTGGCTACCGCGGTCGCGGCGCTCGCGCTTTCGGGCTGCGCAAACTACATCGGCATCAAAAGCGACAAGACCATCGCGCAGCCGCAACAATTCGAAACTTCGCAGAGCATTCCGGCTCAGGGTGGCCAGTGGCCCACGCTCGACTGGGCGCAGCAGTTCGGCGACCCGCAACTGCCGAAGCTGATCGACGAAGCGCTCGAAGGCAATCCGAGCATCGCGCAGGCGCAGGCGCGTATCGCCAAGGCGTCTTCCTATATCGATACGTCGAAGTCGGCGCTCTATCCGAAGGCCAACGCGAGCTATTCGTGGACGCGCGAACTGTACTCGGCCAACGGCCTGTTCCCGCCGCCGTACGGCGGTAGCTGGTACAGCGAGAACAACGCGCTCGCCAGCGCGTCGTGGGATCTGGATCTGTGGGGCAAGAACCGTCAGCGTCTGGCGCAAGCCGTGTCGCAGCAACGCGCGGCGCAGGCCGATATGGAACAGGCGCGCGTCACGCTCGCCTCCTCGGTTGCCCGCACCTACAACCAGCTTGCGCAGCTTTACGCGTTGCGCGATATCGCCGCGCGCGAAATCGGCAATCGCAAGACCATCGGCACGATCACGAATGGCCGCGTGGTGGCGGGCCTCGACACCAACGTCGAACGTCAGACCGCCAACGGCAATATCGCCACGAGCCAGGCGAACCTTTCGCAACTCGACGGCCAGATCGAAAGCGTGCGCTATCAACTGGGCGCGCTGCTCGGCAAGGGCCCGGATCGCGGTCTGCAGATCGCCAACCCGGTGCTCAATCCGGCCGCACAGGTCGCGCTGCCCGATAACCTGCCTGCGGATCTGGTCGCGCGTCGCCCGGACATCGTCGCCGCGCGCTGGCAGGTCGAAGCCGCGATGCACGACGTCAAGGAAGCCAAGGCCGAGTTCTATCCGGACGTGAACCTCGCCGCGGGCTTCGGTTTCGACGCCTTCGGCTGGGGCAAATTCCTCAACTTCACGAGCCGTCAGATGAACATCGGCCCAGCTGTGCATCTGCCGATCTTCGACGCAGGCGCACTGCGCGCGCAGTTGAAGGGCCGTTACGCCGACTTCGACCTCGATGTGGCGAACTACAACCAGACGCTGATCAATGCGTTCCAGGATGTCGCCACGACCGTGTCGTCGATCCGCTCGGCGGACAAACAGCTTGTCGATGCACAGAACGCGCTCGACGCTTCGACCAAGGCGTATCAGCTTGCCGTGATCCGCTACAAGGCCGGTCTGTCGGAGCAGTTGCAGGTGCTCAACGCGGACCAGAACCGTCTCGCGTCCGAGCAGACCGTGACGGCCCTCAAGGCGCAGCGCCGCGATCAGCAGATGGCGCTGATCAAGGCACTGGGCGGCGGCTTCGACGCGCATGACGCGCACGACGTCAATCTCGTGCCGCCGGCACAGGTCGGCAGCGAAGCGAAGGACGTGAAAGGCCAGAGCGACGTGAACGGCAGCCCGTGGCGCGATGCGCCGTGGTCCGCGCCGGATGCGTCGGCGCATGCCGCCACGGCCGCGAACTGAGCGCCAGAAACACGCAAAAGCGACATACAAGCGACGTACAAGCCAGAAACTGGCTAATAACTGAACGAACAGCACGCAAGAATCCGGAGATCCTTCCATGAGCACCCCTCAGCAACCGGCGGCCAATCCGCAGCCGAACGCGAACAACGGCAAGCGCAAGCGCATGATGACGCTGCTCGTCCTCGTGATCGTGATCGCAGCCATTGCCTACGGCCTCTATTACTTCCTCGTCGCGCGCTTCAGCGAAGGCACCGACGACGCCTACGTCAACGGCAACGTCGTGCAGATCACGCCGCAAGTCACGGGCACGGTGATCGCCGTGAACGCGGACGATACGCAGACCGTCAAGATCGGCGATCCGCTGGTGCAACTCGATCCGGCCGATTCGCGCATCGCGCTGCAGCAGGCCGAAGCGAATCTCGGCCAGACCGTGCGCCAGGTGCGCGGTCTGTTCGCCGACGACAGCCAGTACGAGGCGCAAGTCGCCGTGCGTCAGGCCGACCTCTCGCGTGCGCAGGACGACCTGCGCCGCCGTATGCAGGTTGCGCAGACGGGCGCGGTTTCGCAGGAAGAAATCTCGCACGCACGCGACTCGGTCAAGAGCGCCGAAGCCGCGCTCGACGCCGCGCAGCAGCAACTCGCCGCCAACCGCGCGCTGACCGCCAACACGACCATCGCCAATCATCCGAACGTGATGGCTGCGGCTGCGAAGGTGCGCGATGCGTACCTCACGAACGCCCGCAACACGCTGCCCGCGCCGGTCACCGGCTATGTCGCGAAGCGCTCGGTGCAGGTTGGCCAGCGTGTTTCGCCGGGTACGCCGCTGATGTCGGTCGTGCCGCTGAACGCCGTGTGGGTCGATGCGAACTTCAAGGAAGTGCAGCTCAAGCACATGCGTATCGGCCAGCCGGTTGAAATGACGGCGGACGTGTACGGTTCGTCGGTGGTGTATCACGGCAAGGTGGTGGGTTTCTCGGCAGGCACGGGCTCGGCGTTTTCGCTGCTGCCGGCGCAGAACGCCACGGGCAACTGGATCAAGGTGGTGCAGCGTCTGCCGGTGCGGATCGCGCTCGATCCGGCCGACCTCGAAAAGCACCCGCTGCGTATCGGTCTGTCGATGCAGGTCGACGTGAATATCAAGGACGATACGGGCAGCCAGCTCGGCAACGCGCAGAACACGGTCTACCAGACCAACGTGTTCGAGAAGTACGGCGACGAAGCCGATGCGGAAATCGCCCGCATCATCACGGAAAACGCAGGCCCGAACGCGAAGCAGGTTTCGTCGGCCAACGTGCGTGCGGCCAAGCCCGCCGCGAAGCTGATGTAAAGACCGCGCGACGTCTACAAGCCGCAATTAGCAGCACATAACAAAGCACTCAATGGCAGCAGCACAACAACCCGTCGTCCATCCGCCGCTGCAAGGCGCGCAACTCGTGTTCGGCACCATCGCGGTCTCGCTCGCGGTGTTCATGAACGTGCTGGACACGTCGATTGCGAACGTGTCGATCCCGTCGATCTCAGGCGACCTTGGCGTCGCCTCGGATCAGGGCACGTGGGTCATCACCTCGTTCGCGGTCGCCAATGCGATCTCGGTGCCGCTCACGGGCTGGCTCACCGAGCGCATTGGTCAGGTGCGCCTGTTCATGGCGTCGATCATCCTGTTCGTGATCTCGTCGTGGCTGTGCGGTCTTGCGCCTACGCTGCCCTTCCTGCTCGCCGCGCGCGTGCTGCAGGGCGCCGTGGCCGGCCCGATGATCCCGCTGTCGCAGACGCTTCTGCTCGCGAGCTATCCACGCGCCAAAGCGCCGATTGCGCTATCGATGTGGTCGATGACCACACTGATCGCGCCGGTCGCGGGTCCGATTCTCGGCGGCTGGATCTCGGACAACATCTCGTGGCCGTGGATCTTTTACGTGAACATTCCGGTGGGTATCGTCGCCGCGATCGCCACGTGGATGATCTTCCGCAACCGCGATTCGTTGATCCGCAAGGCACCGATCGACGGCGTGGGCCTGGGTCTGCTGATTCTCTGGGTCGGCTCGCTGCAGATCATGCTCGACAAGGGCAAGGATCTCGACTGGTTCTCGTCGACGACCATCATCGTGCTGGCGCTGACCGCCGTGATCTCGTTCGCGTTCTTCGTGATCTGGGAATTGACCG
Organism: Paraburkholderia sp. Ac-20340; assembly: GCF_017104965.1. GTDB lineage: Bacteria > Pseudomonadota > Gammaproteobacteria > Burkholderiales > Burkholderiaceae > Paraburkholderia. The sequence goes on along the minus strand of NZ_JAAGPR010000013.1, from coordinate 9,421 downwards.
CCGAGCATCCGGTCGTCGATCTTTCGCTGTTCGCGCGGCGCAACTTCACGGGCGGCACGATTGCGCTTTCCGTGGGCTACGGGCTCTACTTCGGCAATCTCGTGCTGCTGCCGCTGTGGTTGCAAACCGATCTGGGCTACACCGCCACCGATGCCGGTCTCGTGATGGCGCCCGTGGGCTTCTTCGCGATCCTGCTTTCGCCGATCACGGGCAAGATCCTGCCGCGCACCGATCCGCGCTATATCGCGACGACGGCGTTCATCGTGTTCGCGCTGTGCTTCTGGCTGCGCTCGCAGTACACCACTGGCGTGGACACCTGGGCGCTCACGGTGCCGACGCTGATTCAGGGCATCGGCATGGCGGGTCTGTTCATTCCGCTGGTGTCGATCACGCTTTCGGGCTTGCCGGGCAACCGCATTCCGGCGGCTTCGGGTCTGTCGAACTTCGTGCGGATCATGTGCGGCGGTATCGGCACGTCGATCTTCGAGACCGCCTGGGACCATCGCACGATTTTCCATCACGCGCGTCTGACCGAGCAGGCCACGCCGACCAACCCGGTGTTCAACCAGTCGATGCAGCAGATGCAGAACTCGGTGGGCCTCGATCCGTCGCAGGCGCACGGCATGTTCGATCGCCTGGTCACGCAGCAGGCCGCGCAGCTCGGCGTGAACGACCTGTTCTGGATTTCGTCGGTGATCTTTATCGTGCTGATCGCGCTGATCTGGATCACGCGTCCCGAACGCGCAGGCAGTGCGGATGCCGGTGCAGCCGCTTCCGCAGCGCACTAGGCTTTTTCTGATACGCGTGCGTCCCGATCTGCATCCCGATCGGGCGCACCAACAAAAACGGCACGTCCGGTTCATCACCGGCGTGCCGTTTTCTATTGCTGACGCGGATCAACGCGTCGCGCGTTCAGACCGCTCCGCTCACCACCAGGCGTTCCGGCGCGAGCACGCCGTTGGCGGCTTTCGCCACGCCCAGCAGCACACCGGCCTGGTCGTACACGCGCACGCGATCCGCGGCTTCGCAGGCCGAGCGATCGAGCACCAGCGCGTTGAGCGGCAGGCGCTGACCATGCGTGAAGCGGCGCGCCGATTCGGCGTCGAGCGTCACGACCGGGAACGTCGAAAGCAGCGCATCCACGGGCTGAAGCCAGCTATCGCGCGCCGCTTCGTCGAGCGCCGTCAGCGCATCGAGCGTCACCGCATGTTCGAGCGTGAGCGCGCCCACGCCCGTGCGACGCAGCATCACCAGATGCGCGCCGCAGCCGAGCGCCTCGCCGATATCCTCGGCGAGCGTGCGCACATACGTGCCCTTGGTGCAGGTCACGCGGAACGTCACGTCGGGCAACGCGCACGCGAGCATGTCGAGCGCGAGAATCGTCACATTGCGCCCTTCGCGCTCGACCGTCTGGCCCGCGCGCGCGTATTCGTAGAGCGGTTTGCCGTCGCGCTTGAGCGCCGAATACATCGGCGGAATCTGCACGATATCGCCCACAAAACGCGCCATCGCGGCGCGAACCGCGGCCTCGTCGCAGGTGACTTCGCGCGTGTCGACCGCTTCGCCTTCCGCATCGCCCGTGGTCGTGCGGATGCCCAGACGCATAGTCGCCTCGTAGGTCTTGTCCGCTTCGAGCAGATCCTGCGAGAACTTGGTCGCCTCGCCGAAGCACAGCGGCAAGAGGCCCGAAGCCAGCGGATCGAGCGTGCCCGTATGCCCCGCCTTCTTCACACGATAAAGACGCTTGGCGCGGATCAGCGCATCGTTGCTCGACAGACCGATGGGCTTGTCCAGCAGCAGCACGCCGTCGAGCAGACGGCGCGGCACTTTAGGACGTTGCTCGCCCTGACTCTTCTTCGATGATGCAGTCATGCTGGCGCGATCAGTCTTCCTTGGCACGCGAGGCGTTCGCCTCGTCGATCAGACGCGACATCGCCACGCCCTTCTCGACCGACTGGTCGTAGTGGAAATGCAGCGTCGGCACCGTATGGATATGCAGGCGCTTGAACAGCTGGTTATGCAGGTGACCGGCCGCGTGATTGAGCGCGTCCTGAGTCTGCTGCGGATCGCCCGTGAGCGTCGTGAAAAAGACCTTGGCGTGGGCGTAGTCCGGCGTCAGTTCGACGCTCTGGATCGTCACGAGACCCACACGCGGGTCCTTCACTTCGCGCATCAGTTCGGAAAGATCGCGCTGGATCTGATCGGCGATCTGCACATTGCGATTCGGGGAAGAACGTTTTTTCGGCATGATGATTCCACCTCTCTGGCGGCATTCGTTGCAGCGCGCTGCCATGCTGGCGCGCGGCTGCGCAAAAACTGTCTGACAAAAAACAAAGGGCGGGGCCGGCTAGCGCCCGCCCCGCCCCTTTTCGGGTAAGCCCGCGAGCCGCCGGAATACTCCAGGCTGCCCGCGTGCGCCGCTGTCTTACAGCGTACGCGCGACTTCCGTGATCTCGAACACTTCGAACTGGTCGCCTTCGGCGATGTCGTGGAAGTTCTTGATCGACATACCGCACTCGAAGCCTTGCTTGACTTCCTTGACGTCGTCCTTGAAGCGCTTGAGCGAGTCGAGTTCGCCGGTATGGATGACCACGTTGTTGCGGATCACACGCACCGACGAGGAGCGCTTGACGAAACCGTCCGTGACCATACAGCCCGCGACCAGACCAACCTTCGGCACGCGGATCACCTGGCGCACTTCGACCGTACCCGTCACCGTCTCGCGCTTCTCCGGCGCGAGCATGCCCGACATGGCTGCCTTCACCTCATCCACTGCGTCATAGATGATGTTGTAGTAGCGGATGTCGATGCCGTTCGACTCGGCAACCTTACGCGCCTGTGCATCTGCACGCGTATTGAAGCCGATGATGACTGCCTTCGAAGCCGTTGCCAGGTTGACGTCCGACTCGCTGATCGCACCGACCGCGCTGTGCACGATCTGCACGCGCACTTCGCTGGTCGACAGCTTGAGCAGCGACTGCACCAGTGCTTCCTGCGAACCTTGCACGTCGGCCTTGACGATAAGCGGCAGGTTTTGCACTTCGCCTTCCGCCATCTGCTCGAGCATGTTTTCGAGCTTCGCAGCCTGCTGCTTCGCCAGCTTGACGTCGCGGAACTTGCCTTGACGGAACAGCGCGATTTCGCGCGCCTTGCGCTCGTCCGGCAGCACGATGACTTCTTCGCCTGCGCCCGGCACTTCCGACAGACCCTGGATTTCGACCGGGATCGACGGACCGGCTTCCTTGGTCGCCTTGCCGGTTTCGTCGAGCATTGCACGCACGCGGCCATAGGCGCTGCCTGCCAGCACGACGTCGCCACGGTTGAGCGTACCCGACTGGACGAGGATCGTTGCAACCGGACCCTTACCCTTGTCGAGCTTCGCTTCGATGACGAGACCCTTGGCCGGTGCTGCGACCGGAGCCTTCAGTTCCAGCACTTCGGCCTGCAGCGAGACGTTTTCGAGCAGATCGTCGATGCCCGTACCGGTCTTTGCCGACACCGGCACGAACGGCGAATCGCCACCGTATTCTTCCGGCACGACGCCTTCGGCGACGAGTTCCTGCTTGACGCGCTCAGGATTCGCATCCGGCTTGTCGATCTTGTTGATCGCAACGACGAGCGGCACACCGGCTGCCTTGGCGTGGGCGATCGCTTCCTTCGTCTGCGGCATCACGCCGTCGTCGGCTGCGACCACCAGAATGACGATGTCGGTTGCCTTCGCACCGCGAGCACGCATGGCCGTGAAGGCCTCGTGACCCGGCGTGTCGAGGAACGTGATGACGCCACGCGGCGTATCGACGTGATAAGCGCCGATGTGCTGCGTAATGCCGCCGGCTTCGCCCGCTGCAACCTTCGCGCGGCGGATGTAGTCGAGCAGCGAGGTCTTGCCGTGGTCGACGTGACCCATGACGGTGACGACCGGCGGACGCGGCAGTTGTTCTGCGTCCGTGGTGGTCGTTTGACCTTCGACCAGCAGCGCTTCCGGATCGTCGAGCTTGGCCGCGACGGCACGGTGGCCCAGTTCTTCGACGATGATCATCGCCGTTTCCTGGTCCAGCATCTGGTTGATGGTGACCATCTGGCCCATCTTCATCATCACCTTGATGACTTCCGACGCCTTCACGGACATCTTGTGCGCGAGGTCAGCCACGGTGATGGTTTCCGGCACGTGCACTTCGCGCACGATCGGCTCGGTCGGCGCCTGGAACGTCGAGGAGTTGTCCTGGTGACGGCCACGGCCCTTCGGACCGCCGCGCCAGCCGCGGTCAACGCCGCCCGACGAGTCGCCACGCGTCTTGATGCCGCGGCGCTTCGATGCATCGTCCTGCCAGCCGCCCTTGCCTGCGCCCGGCTTCTTGTTGCGGTCGCCCGCGCCAGCACCCGGCGCGCTCGTCGAAGGCGCTGCCGTCGTGGCAGGCTTCTTCGCACCAGCAGCACCGGCGGCCGGACGCGCAGCACCTTCCGGACGCGCCGGCTTGTGCAGCGTGCCCTTGGCTTCGGCAGGCTTGGCCGGCTCGACGGGCTTCGGCGGTTCGACCGCCTTGACCTGCGCCTTGCGCGGCGTGTTCATCATTTCGCGGATCGCGCGCGCTTCGGCTTCTGCAGCCGCACGGCGGCGAGCGATCTCTTCCTGTTCTTTCTGCGCCTTGTCGGCGGCTTCGCGCGCGGCTACTTCAGCCTTTTGCGCAGCTTCACGCTGCGCTGCGCGCTCGGCGGCGGCGCGTTCGTCGTCTTGCTGTTGCTTCACGTCCTTCGCTTCTGCTTCGGCATTGCGCTGGGCAGCGACGGCCTGTGCGGCCAGTTCGCGTGCAGCGGCATCTGCCGCGGCCTTCTTATGTGCGGCCTCTTCTTCGGCACGGCGGCGTTGTGCTTCAGCAGCTTCTTCGCGTTCGCGGCGCTCGGCCTCTTCACGCGCGAGAAGCTCCTGACGCTCCTTGAGTTCCTGAGCCTGACGCTCGAGGAGTTCCGCCTCGCGGCGGGCTTCCTCTTCGCGGCGCTGCAGTTCCGCGTCTTCGGCGGCTGCGGCTACGGCGTCGGTGTCATGATTCGATGCCTCCGCCTGTTCGGCGGATTCGTCGCGGCGGACGAAAGTGCGCTTTTTACGCACCTCGACCTGAATGGTGCGAGCCTTACCCGTCGCATCGGACTGTTTGATTTCCGACGTATGCCGTTTCGTCAGCGTGATCTTGCGCTTGTCTGCATCAGTCGAGCCGTGAGACTTGCGCAAGTGATCGAGCAGACGTGCCTTGTCCGTTTCGGACAAAGCGTCGGCTTCGCTCGCTTTAGTGACGCCCGCCGCCTGCAGCTGCTCGAGCAGCACGCCGGCAGGCATTTTCAGTTCCGCGGCAAATTGGGCTACGTTGTTACTCGCCATTCATTCCTCTTAATGCAAGGACAGATTCCTTGCGGTTGACATCGGGTCATGCGGCACCGATTGCCCTGCGCTCATACAGCTAGCTGCGGGGCGGCCGCGTCAGTTCAGTGGGTCATGGTCGCTTCCTGCTCGTCACGCCCTGGTGAATCACCGTGGGGGATGGCTCCCCCGCAGGTCATTCGAACCAGTGCTCACGTGCCTTCATGATCAACGCCTTGGCGGCGTCCTCTTCCATTCCCGTCATTTCGGTCAGTTCGTCCACGGCCAGCTCGGCGAGCTCGTCGCGGGTGTGAACTTCGTGCTGCGCCAGCTTCGCGAGCAGCTCCGGGTCGATGCCGTCCAGACTCTTGAGGTCCAGCGCGGCGCTTTCCACCTTTTCCTCGTTCGCGATAGCCTGCGTGAGCAGGGCGTCGCGCGCGCGGTTGCGCAGCTCGTGCACGGTGTCCTCGTCGAACGCTTCGATTTCCAGCATTTCGTTGAGGGGCACGTAGGCGATCTCTTCGAGGCTCGTGAAGCCTTCGTCGATCAGGATGTCGGCGACTTCCTCATCGACGTCGAGACGCGCCATGAACAGGTCGCGCAGCACCGTGCGCTCCTGGTTCTGCTTCTGCGCGGATTCGTCCGGCGTCATGATGTTGATCTGCCAGCCAGTCAGCTCGCCGGCAAGACGCACGTTCTGGCCGCTGCGGCCGATGGCGACCGCAAGCTCGCTTTCGTCGACGACGACGTCCATCGAGTGCTTTTCTTCGTCGACCACGATCGACTGCACGGCAGCCGGCGCGAGCGCGCCGATCACGAACTGGGCGGGATCTTCCGACCATAGCACGATGTCGACGTTTTCGCCACCGAGCTCGTTGCGCACAGCCTGCACGCGCGAGCCGCGGATACCGACGCAGGTGCCGATCGGATCGATGCGCTTGTCGTAAGCCACCACGCCGATCTTGGCGCGAACGCCCGGATCACGCGCTGCCGCCTTGATCTCGAGAAGGCCTTGCTCGATTTCCGGCACTTCCATCTCGAACAGCTTCATCAGGAACTCGGGCGCCGTGCGCGAGAGTTCGATCTGCGGGCCGCGCGCGGTGCGGTCGACCTTGCCGATCCAGGCGCGCACGCGGTCGCCCACGCGCAGGTTTTCCTTCGGAATCAGCTGGTCGCGGCGCAGCAGCGCTTCGACACGACCCGATTCGACGATGAAATTACCCTTGTCCATGCGCTTGACCGTGCCGGTCATGATGCTTTCGCCGCGCTCGAGGAAATCGTTCAGGATCTGCTCGCGCTCGGCGTCACGCACCTTCTGCAGGATGACCTGCTTGGCAGCCTGCGCGCCGATACGGCCGAACTCGACCGACGGCACCGGTTGCTCGATGAATTCGTCGATCTGTGCTTCGGCGTTCTGCTCGCGAGCTTCGAACAGGAGAATTTCCTGATCCGGCTCCTGCAGGCCCGCCTCGTCCGGCACGACGCGCCAGCGACGAAACGTTTCGTGCTCGCCGCTTTCACGGTCGATATGCACGCGGATGTCCGCATCTTCGTCGAAGAGTTTCTTGGAGGCCGACGCAAGCGCCGCTTCAAGGGCGGCAAACACCACGTCCTTGTCGACATTCTTCTCGCGTGCCAGCGCATCCACCAGCATCAACACTTCGCGACTCATTGTTTGCGGCTCCTAAAGTCAACTTTGGGGATCAGGCGGGCTTTATCGATGTCCGCGAGCGTGAAATCGAGCATCGCAGGCCCAGCCTTCCCTTCGAATTCCAGACCGATGGTCTCGCCTTCCGGGGCATGCACGATGCCGCGGTACGATTTCCGTCCGTCCAATGGCTTTTTCAACGTGATGACCGCTTCGCAGCCCGCGAAGCGTTCGAAGTCCGCCAGTTTCTTCAGCGGACGGTCGAGGCCGGGCGACGAGACCTCAAGACGTTCGTAGTCGATGTTTTCGACGAACAGAACGTGTTGCAGCTGACGCGTGACCTTCTCGCAGTCCTCGATCGCGATACCCGCGGGCTGATCGATGTAGATGGCCAGCATGCCGCGCCCGGTGCGCTCGAGGTCGACCAGCTCGTAACCGAGCCCGGTGACCGTGGTTTCAATCAGTTCCGTCAGTTGCACAATGCCCACTCCAGATGTTCGCGCAGCGAGCCGGCAACTTCCTGTGATTCGGGATTCGCGGGCCGCGCGCCAGGTGAGCGCGCGCTCTTGCACTTCAACCCAGATGGGCGAGCCAGACCTGCCGTGAACGGTTGCACTGCGCGACTGCCACCGATACCCCAAAAAACGCGGGGAACGATCACAATCGGCCGAACCAAAAAAAAATGGGCGAAACGCCCATCTTCTCACTTAGCCAGGTGGTCGCACCTGGGACGCAAATAAAAGCCGCACGCCCAGCGACTTCGAGATTGTAGCCTTTTTTCGCTTTTAAGGCAAACCGCGAGGCGCCCGCGCAACAGCGCCTACAGCCGGATCGGCCCGTGCTGAAAGCGTTTTCAAGGCTGGCTCGAGCTGAGCTAAAGGTCAGCTCCAGCAGCGATTGCGTGCGGTGACGGCAGATCGCCGCAGCGAGCGCCGGTCGACCCGGAACGCTCGCTGATTCGGCAACTTAATGGCCGCGCGTACGGTTGCGCGGCGTGCCGCGCTGACCGGTGCGGTTACCGCCACCGCCGCCTGCCGGGCGATTGCCGCCCGCGTTGCCGCCGGCGTTATTGCCCGGGCCACGGCGATTACCGCCGCCCGCATTGCCGCCAGCACGCTTGCCGGCGGACGGTGCACGGTTACCGTCGACGTCGCCGCGAGCGCCGCCGCTGCGGCCGTTACCGCCATTGCCGCCAAAGCCACCACGCCCGCCGTTGCCGCCGCCATTGGCGCCGTTGCTGCGATTACCGCGATTGCCACCGGCGTTGCCGCCCATGCCGCCGCCGAAACCGCCGCCTGCGCCAAAGCCGCCTGCCTGCGCACCGCGACGGCCTGCGCCAGCGCCGCCACCGCCACGCTGCTGACGCGGCTGACCCATCGCGCCGTGCGAGCTCAGCACCGGTTCACGGTTGATGAAGCCCATCGACGTCTGCATCGGGTCCGGCTGGCGACGTTCTTCCTTGCCGCCACGGCCGCCCTTCTCTTCGCTCGGCGCCTTCAGGCCGACCGCTGCCATCAGCGCGCGCACCTGGTTGTCTTCGAGCTCTTCCCAGCGACCGCGCTTGAGGCCCTTGGGCAGCGCGATCGGGCCGTGACGCGTACGGATCAGGCGGCTCACCATCAGGCCGACCGCTTCGAACATACGGCGCACTTCGCGGTTGCGGCCTTCGGCCAGCGCGACGTGATACCAGTGGTTCGTGCCTTCGCCGCCGCCATCGCGGATGCGCAGGAAGCTCGCCGGGCCGTCATCGAGCTCGACGCCCTTGAGCAGCTTCTGGCGATTGCCTTCGGGCAACTCACCGACCACGCGCACCGCGTATTCACGCTCCACGCTGTAGCGCGGGTGCATGAAGCGGTTCGCCAGATCGCCCGAAGTCGTCAGCATCAGCAGACCTTCGGTGTTGAAGTCCAGACGGCCGACGGCCAGCCACTTCGCCGTTTTCATCGACGGCAGGCGGTCGAACACCGAGGGACGACCTTCCGGATCGGCATGGCTGACGATCTCGCCGGTCGGCTTGTGATAGATCAGCACGCGCGGCGGCTTGTTCTGCAGCTTGCGGCGGATGGGCTTGCCGTTGATGCGAACCTGGTCGGTCGGCAGGATGCGCTGACCGATGTGCGCGGGTTCGCCGTTCACCGAGACACGCCCGGCGATGATCAGCTCTTCCATGTCGCGGCGCGAACCCATGCCCGCATCCGCGAGAACCTTGTGCAGCTTCGGTGCGTCGTCGTCGGGGCTCAGCACGCGCTTGGGTTGTGCGGCGGCGCGGCCGCGGCGCAGCATCGGCCCATTCACGCCTGCGTTGGCCTCGTTATCGGCGTCGAATGCCGGCGACGAGACGTACAGGAACAGGTCGTCCTGCGTTTCGCCTGCGGCGGCCGGCGCCTGCGCACGGCCCTTGCCGCCACGCACGCCCTTCA
>NZ_JAAGPR010000012.1 GCF_017104965.1 Paraburkholderia sp. Ac-20340 | reverse complement strand
AAAAAAAAAAAAAAAAAAAAAATAAATGAAGGCTTGCACAGGTACATAATCGATCGTTAGCGATAGCCAATCGTAGACGATCTGTTTCGTGTACGTATAGTATAACTTTGATCATCTACACATCTGTGAGCACCGGAGGTGCAACGAGACGTACACCAGCACCTTTGATGTCGGACACCGTCGTACGCTTAGGGACCGTACGTACTCGTACTTCGTGTGCATGGCATCGCACT
>NZ_JAAGPR010000011.1 GCF_017104965.1 Paraburkholderia sp. Ac-20340 | reverse complement strand
CGGCGGCTGACCGTACCGGTCACGCGCTGCTGCACACGCTGTACCAGCAGAACGTTGCTGCGAAGACCACGTTCTTCGTCGAATGGATGGCGCTGGATCTGATCCGCGACGCCGAAGGCGACGTGCTGGGCGTGACCGCGCTCGAAATGGAAACGGGCGACGTCTATATCCTCGAAGGCAAGACCACGCTGTTCGCCACGGGCGGCGCAGGCCGGATCTTCCAGGCATCGACGAATGCGTTCATCAATACCGGTGACGGCCTGGGGATGGCCGCACGTTCGGGCATCGCGCTGCAGGACATGGAGTTCTGGCAGTTCCACCCGACCGGCGTGGCTGGCGCGGGCGTGCTGATTACCGAAGGCGTGCGCGGCGAAGGCGGCATTCTGCGTAACTCGAACGGCGAGCGCTTCATGGAGCGCTACGCACCGACGCTGAAGGATCTGGCGCCGCGTGACTTTGTTTCGCGTTCGATGGGGCAAGAGATTATCGAAGGCCGTGGCGAAGGGCCGAAGCAAGATCACATTCTGCTCGACCTGTCGCACATCGGCGCGGAAACGATCATGAAACGTCTGCCGTCGATTCGCGAAATCGCACTGAAGTTCGCCAACGTGGACTGCATCAAGGAACCGATCCCGGTCGTACCGACGATTCACTACCAGATGGGCGGGATTCCCACGAATGTTCACGGCCAGGTGGTGGGCACCTCAAAGGGCTTTAAAGACCCTGTGAACGGCTTCTATGCCGTGGGCGAATGCTCGTGTGTGTCTGTGCATGGCGCAAACCGTCTGGGCACGAATTCGCTGCTCGACCTCGTGGTGTTCGGCCGCGCTGCGGCCAATCACATCATCGAGCATGTGAAGGAAATCCGGCATCACAAGCCGCTGCCGGCCGATGCCGCCGATTTCGCGCTTTCACGTCTGAACCGGCTGGAAAAATCGTCGTCGGGCGAACCTACGCAGGCAGTGGCACGCGATATCCGTACGACGATGCAGCAGCACGCAGGCGTGTTCCGCACCGAAAAGCTCATGGCCGAAGGTGTCGAGAATATCGCCGAAGTCGCGAAACGTGTGGACAGCATCCACCTCAAGGACAAATCAAAAGTGTTCAATACCGCGCGCGTCGAAGCGCTCGAAGTGGCGAACATGATTGAAGTTGCGCGCGCAACCATGGTGTCGGCGGAAGCCCGCAAGGAAAGCCGCGGCGCACACGCACCTGCCGAACACAAGGAACGCGACGACGAGAACTGGCTGCGTCATACGCTCTGGTACAGCGAAGGCGACCGGCTCGACTACAAGCCCGTGCAGATGCAGCCGATGAGCGTCGCGTCCGTGCCGCCCAAGCCGCGTACGTTCTAAGGCAAGCGCCAGTCAGAAAGGAATTGGAAAATGGCTAAACGCATTTTTGAAGTCTATCGCTACGATCCGGATAAAGACGCAGCGCCGCGTATGCAAACCTATGAGCTGGAACTCACGCACGAGCGCATGCTGCTCGACGCGCTGGTCAAGCTCAAGGAAGTCGATGAAACCTTGTCGTTCCGTCGCTCGTGCCGCGAAGGCGTGTGCGGTTCGGACGCGATGAACATCAACGGCAAGAACGGCCTGGCGTGTCTCACGAACCTGAACGATCTACCGCACAAGATCGTGCTGCGCCCGCTGCCGGGTTTGCCGGTTGTGCGCGACATGATTGTCGACATGACGCACTTCTTCAACCAGTATCACTCGATCAAACCGTATCTGATCAACGATACGCCGCCACCCGAGAAAGAGCGTCTGCAGTCGCCCGATCAACGCGATGAACTCGACGGCGTGTACGAGTGCATTCTGTGCGCGAGCTGCTCGACGTCGTGCCCGAGCTTCTGGTGGAATCCGGACAAGTTCGTCGGCCCGGCGGGTCTGCTGCAGGCTTACCGCTTCATCGCCGATAGCCGCGACGAAGCCACGGGCGAACGTCTCGACAACCTCGAAGATCCGTATCGCCTGTTCCGTTGCCATACGATCATGAATTGCGTCGACGTTTGCCCGAAGGGATTGAACCCGACCAAAGCAATCGGCAAGATCAAGGAATTGATGGTGCGCCGCGCAGTGTGATCAGCGCCCAACAGAAACGCCCCGCCAGGATTGCTCCTGGCGGGGCGTTGTCAATTGCGGCGATTCAATTCACTCATTCTGCTTACTGCACGCACTCATCGCCTGCCAATGCCTGAATGACAGGTTCCCCGCCATTCACCACATAATTCAGAAGCTGCTCGCACGCCGCCTCATAAAGGTGCGCGGGAACCGATTGAAGCTGCTTGTCGTGCAAGGTCAGCACGCAATGGAATACGTCGATATCGCTTTCCGGCAATTGCCAGGAACCGCCCGCTTGCGCGCGGTGACTACATTGGCCAAGTGCGGCTTCGGCTTCCTGAAACGTGTCCGTCTTTTTGTGCTGATCGTTCGCATCGCAAAGCAGATACGTCAGATAGACCGCACGAAAGAGAAAGGTTGCGTGAAGACTGGCGCCGTGGCGGCTGCGCAGCGCTTCAAGTGCAAGATGGTTTTGTAGCGAAGTCGCGCGAACAATGGGCGCGGGAAGCGGTAGAAACTTGCCGCGAGTGAATTTATTAGAACGGGAGCGGTTCATAAAATTGCTCCTGGTTTTGAACTGACCGACAAAATTATAGATGATCAAATGAGTACTGATTTTGTGCAGGAAATGGAATCAGAATTCCGAAACGCTCAACGATCCATAAAATCGAATCGCCTCTTTGCAGACGAAAAAAAGCCGCAGCATGGCTGCGGCCGAATGCAAGTAGCACATCAGTGCATCTTACCTGGGAGGGTTTTGATTCTAGCGAAAATACCGGGCAGCATTGACATCGACTCTGGAAGACTGCTTTCCAGAACCGGCGGTCAATCTTGTCGACAGCATCACATTGCGGCTTTCACCACGCGCGGTTGAAACCCCGTATCGCGCGGCATATCTTCGGCGGCGTTCGGCTCCGCACGGGTGGAGAGATAGCGCAAGCAGCACACGCGCAGAAATGACGCGAAATTCAGCGCTTCTTCGCCACGTGCGGCGAGCAGTTCGTCGTAAAGCTGCACGACGAATTGCGTCGTCGTTTTATTCTCGCGATTGGCGATTTCCTGCAGCACGTCCCAGAAAAGATTTTCGAGCCGCACGGTTGTGACTACGCCATGAATGCGCAGCGCACGCGTGCGCGATTCATAAAGGATTGGATCGGCGTTGATGTAAATCTCGCACATAAATCAGGCTCCCAGGCACATCATCATTTTGCAGGCCAACGATGATACGTCACTGCATTCGATCAGTGCTCGATACGCGTACCGAGCAGCGCGAGGAATTGCGCCAGCCAGCTGGCGTGCGACGTCCATGCGGGCGCGGTGACGAAGTTCTCGTCGGTGATGGCATCGGGCCAGTCGAGCGGCACATATTGCGCGCCCGCCAGCTTGACTTCGGGCGCGCAGGCCGGATAAGCCGAAATGCGCCGTCCTTCGATCACGCCAGCGGCCGCCAGCAGTTGCGCGCCGTGGCACACCGCAGCGATGGGCTTTTTCGCTTCCGCGAAATGACGCAGCCACGCGATGATCGTTTCGTTCAGGCGCAGATACTCGGGCGCGCGTCCGCCGGGAATGAGCAGCGCGTCATAGTTAGCGGGATTCGTTGCGGCGAAGTCCGCGTTGAGCGTGAAATTGTGACCGCGCTTTTCCGTGTAAGTCTGATCGCCTTCGAAGTCGTGAATCGACGTGCGAATGAGGTCGCCCACGCGCTTGTCCGGCGCAACCACGTGCACCGTATGGCCAACGGCCGCCAGCGCCTGAAACGGCACCATCAGTTCGTAGTCTTCGACAAAGTCGCCGGCAATGATAAGAATGCGCTTGCTCATCTTTCGTTTCCTCTCGGCAGTGGGAATAGTGGCGAAAGAACGGGCGCGTAGTGCTGCGAAAACCATGGGCACGCCCGCCGCCGTCGAAAGGCAATATAGCGAGCGACGCGTGCCAGCAGGTAATAGATATCTAAAACCTGAGTGAAGGAAACGTGGAAAACGGAATGCCGATGAATCAGCTAAAGAATCAATTAAACGCCCAGGCGCTCTTGCTGGCCCGCGCCGCGTCGCGCAAGCGTTTGACGCGGCACACTTCCTGGTCCGCCTGATCGAGCGCCTGCGCAACCGTGAGAAAGCGCACCGCTACGCAACCGGCCGCCGCGCCCTGATAATGCAAACGAACGTTCGATAAGGCGTATTCGCCCGCCGTCACCGTCGCGAGGCTGCTGGCGACTTCCTCGGCCATCAGGGTGGCCTGTGCGAAATCGTCCGGTCCAGGCGCGATAAAAGCGAACCGCCCGCCGCCGATATAGGCAAGCAGACCGTTATCCGCAGTCGCTGCCGCCAGCCGTTGCGCACAGGCCTGCAGAAACTGGTCGCCGGTGCCGTAGCTGCGCTGATCGTTAAGTTCCCCGAGACCGTTCAGATCGATCACGCACACCGCCACATACGAACCTGCCGCCGCAGCATTTGAAAGCAACCGGCCAAGTTCTTCGTGCAAGGCACGCCGGTTCGGCAGTTCCGTTAAATCGTCGATGAGTGCGCGGCGCGCGAGATGGGCGTTAGCGAGCTTCAGTTGTTCGATTAATTGCTCGCGCTCGATATGTTCGGAAATCAGTTTGGCAAATACATTCATTGCCCCACGCGCTCTTGAACTGATTTCCAGACTTTCGCGGCTGATACCGCAAAGCGTGCCGATCACCGCGCCGTTTTCCGCGCACACCGGCGCACTCGCATAAGTGCCGATTTCGAGGTCGGCCGCTGCACGCGAATCGCCCCAGATTTCGCGCACATTGCTGACAACGCGCCGCCCGCTTTCCAGACTGCGTTTGCATAAGGTATCAAACCACTGAACCTGCAAACCTTCGAGAATCTGCGGGCGCCCTTCGTTGCGCGCGTAGAGGACGGTCTGCACTTCGCGACTGAAATCGACGGAAGTCAGATAAGTCGATTCCAGCCCGGTCAAGATCCCCAGCATTTCGAGCAGCGGCCGTACCAGCCCTTCCAGGCTCTGCGCCGCCCCAACCTTCTGGGAAAGGTTTTCAAGCAATTCGTCCATAACGCGTGCTCAGAAAATCGGGCAAATCTGCCACCGTGATTATGTGCGGCCCACGGTAACAGTTTTCTTTTGCCCGATCTACCGTGGTTTGCACGCGTTATCCAACGATCGGTAACTTCTTCACACCACGCGATATTCCATGCAACTCAACGTGCATCGCCCGATACCGGCACCTGGCGCAGCGAGGTTTCGCTGGACTCAGTCGCAGACGACGATTCGCCTTCGCCGTCGACCTGCGTGAGATCGCGGCCGCGCGTTTCGGGCAGCATGAAGGCCGCGGTGACCACCAGCAGATACGACACGCACGCGCACAGTCCCATCGCCGCGCCCAGTTCGACCCGCGCGCCCAGCACGCCCACCATCGTCGGCATGATGGCGCCGATCGCACGGCCCGCGTTGCCGCACAGCCCTTGCGCCGAAGCGCGAATGCGCGTGGGGAACAACTCGGCGAGATAAGCGCCCGTCCCCGCCGCCGTGCCCGATTGCAGCGTGCCGAGCACGAAACCGAGCACGAGCGTCACGGGCAGCGTAATCGGCGTGAGCGTATAGATGGCGACGGCCACCGCCTGCAGGCAGGCAATCACGATAAAGGTGCGGCGGCGGCCGAAGCGGTCCGCCATCCAGCCATTGAGAAACGCGCCCGCAAACGAGCCCAGAATATTGATCGCCAGATAACCGCCGACATTCGCGATCGACAGGTTCAGCACCAGTTTCAGATACGCGGGCAACCACGTAATCATCACGTAGTTGCCGCCGTAAATGCCGAACGTGAGCAGAATCGCCTTGAGCGTGGTGGCGCGCATCGGACGCGCGAACACGGCCCAGATGCCCGGACGGTCGGCGGCCGATTCGGCGCGCGTTTGCGCGAACACCGGCGCTTCCTTGATATGGCGGCGAATCCACAGCACCAGCAGCGTCGGCAACAGGCCAATGGCAAACAGCACGCGCCAGGCGAGGTCGGCTTCGAGCGTGCTGAAAATCAGCGTCGAAAGCAGGACGGCCACGCCATAACCCACCGCCCAGCCCGCCTGCAGCGATCCGACTGCACGGCCGCGCACTTGCGGGCGGATGGTCTCGCTGATCAGCACCGCACCCACGGCCCATTCGCCGCCAAAGCCCAGCCCTTGCAGGCCGCGCGTGAACATTAATTGCCAGAACGAGTGCGTGAACGCCGACAGCAGCGTGAACGCCGAAAACCACAGAATCGTGATCTGCAGAACGCGCACACGCCCGTAACGGTCGGCCAGAATGCCGGCAATCCAGCCGCCCAGCGACGCCATGATCAGCACCGTCGTACCCAGCAGACCGGCTTCACCGCGCGTCATGCCCCACAAGGCGATCAGCGTGGGAATCGCGAGCGCGTACATCTGCGTGTCCATCGCGTCGAGTCCCCAGCCGCTGAAACACGCCCAGTACGTCTGCTTTTCCGGCTTTGTCAGCTCGGTGTACCACTTGAACATGCGCTTTCTCCGTGAACCATGCCGTCTGCATAGAGTTCGACGATACAAAAAGCGCGTGGCGAATCGATATCGAGGGTAAACCTTCACGTGGATGGTTTGGCCGCTTAGATGCGCCGCCGTTTGTCTGCAACGGAGGTCGATCGCATAGCGCAAAGGCACGTCAGGCAAGGCTTGAGGCGCCGCGTTCGATCTGGCTCGATTAACTGCGCGCATCGCCGCGACAACGTCAATCGATAACTAAAACAGATGGCGAAAGAACAAACTCGCAAAACACTGAGTTAGCCAAACGGCCGACTTTTTGGGTGATATGGCGTGTCGTATCATTCGCCATCGCACCGCTCGCTCACATTTACTCGCTTGCACTCATGACGCACCTCACGCCCTATAGCGCCCTTGCCGGTGGCCTGCTGATCGGCCTATCGGCGTCACTACTGCTCTGGCTCAACGGCAGAATCGCCGGTATCAGCGGGATCGCGCGCCAGTTGATCTGGGGCGAGCGCCGCGAATCCGCGTGGCGTGCGGCCTTTCTGCTCGGTCTGATCGCGGGCGCCGCCGTCTGCTATGCCATTGCGCGCGCGCTGTTTCATGTCGATCTCACCCCGCACGCGCGGCCAGGTTTTCCGCCTGTCCTGCTGATTCTCGCGGGCTTGGCGACTGGCTACGGCACCGCGCTCGGACACGGTTGCACGAGCGGACACGGCGTCTGCGGACTCGCGCGTTTCTCGCGCCGCTCGGCGGTCGCGACGGGCGTGTTTCTGGCAACCGCCATCGTCACGACGTTCTTCGTGCGTCACATCCCGGGGCTGCAATGAATCACGCGCTGAAACTGCTGGCAAGCCTCGTATGCGGGTTTCTTTTCGGTGGTGGACTCGCGCTTTCGGGCATGACGCGTCCGCAGAAAGTGCTGGGCTTTCTCGACGTGAGCGGCGCGTGGGATGGCAGTCTGCTGTTCGTGCTGGGCGGCGCAGTGACGCTCGCCGTCATCGCGTTCCGCTTGATTCTTCGCCGCGCCAAGCCCGTGCTGGACGACCGTTTTGCGTTGCCAACCGCGAAAGCCATCGACGCCCGGCTGATTGCAGGCGCGGCGCTGTTCGGCATCGGTTGGGGTGCGGCGGGCTATTGCCCGGGCCCGGCCATCGCGCTGCTTGCGCATCCGAATATCGAAGCGCTCTACTTCCTGCCTTCGATGATCGCCGGGTGGTGGATGTATCGTTTGACGGCCGGGCGCGGGCAATAAGCCGCGCCTTGCTCAATCCCGCTTATTCAAGCGGGATTTCCGGCACAAAAGGAAATAGCAGCGGCGCGAAGCTCGAATTGAAATAGCCGTGACGCGCGTACAGCGCGGCGCGTTCGACCTGGGCGTGAGCATCGGGATGCTCGCCTTCGCTTTCCGGGTTTTGCGCGCTTTCCACCCGTTTGCGGCTGAACAGGCTCCAGAGCCGTGCGGCGATGTGATTCGACATGACGCTTTCCTCGCGGAATGTATGCGTCAAATCTAGTCACCGTCCGTGCATCCGCCAAACAAGCATTTATTCGATGCTTAGCACAGGCGCAATATCGAGTGGCAACGCCGGGTCGGCGGCCCATTCCTGCAGCGAGCCATCGTAGATCGACACGGTGTCGTGGCCCGCCAGCGTGAGCGCCAGCGCGTCCACCGCGGCGGAAATTCCGCCGCCGCAATAGACGCAGACCGGTCCGTCCAATCCCAGCGCCTCACTGATCACGGATGCCGGCGCATAGCGCCCCGTCGCGTCGAGCAGGTTTCGTGCGGGCACGTTCAGGCTGCCCGGAATATGCCCGCGCCTCGCGTAGCGGCTGGCTGCGCGCCCAGTGAAAACATCGGCCGACAGTGCACAAACCAGCGTCGCGCGCACCTGCCCGGCGAGGATCGCTTCGACATCGGTACGATCGGCCCACATGCCGCTGCGCTCGCGCACTTGCAGACTTTCGCCCGCCCCGGCCACTTCGTCCGCCGGCCCGCTCTCGACCGGCAAACCGGCCGCGCACCAGGCCCGCCAGCCGCCATCCAGCACCTGCGCGTCGATGCCGATCCAGCGCAGCATCCACCAGAGTCGCGCGGCCCAGAAGCCATCGCTGCGGTCGTAGATCACCACATTCGAGGCCGCGCCAACACCCAGCGCCGCCAGCTCACGCGCGAGCACTTCAGGCGCGGGCCGCATGAACGAGAGCGTGGCGTGCGGTACGCTCAGCTTCGCGCTGAGATCGGCATGACGCGCGCCCGGCACGCGCTGCGCGAGCCAGCCGTCGTAACCGCTCGCCACCCGATAATCGCCGTCGAAACGCGGTGACGGCAGTTCGACCTGGGCGTCCAGCACGACCAGACCCGGCTCGCCCAGCCGCGCAGCAAGCGCCGCCGGTTCGATCAGCATGCGGGCACGCCGCGCGGCAGCGTCCTGGGATAAATCGCTCATGCGTTGCTCTCCTTGCTGCGGCGCGTGCGCAACCACCTTAGCAGCCGTTGTCCTTCGTCTTGCGCGAACCAGCGCGTATGGCCGAGCAGATAGCCGTCGTACGCAGCCGCGACGCCCGTTTCGTCGCCGAGAATAGCGTCGAAATATTCCACTTCGAGCAGCGCGAATTCCGTGTGCACGATCGGCAGCAGCGCGATCAGCGCTTCGTATTCGGCTTCGCTCAACGGCGCGAGCGACTCATAGCCATCGAGCAGCGCGCCGATATGGTCGTAGTGCACCGTGACGTTCGCCGGTGCGGCCAGCCAGTCGATCGCATTGCGCTCGATGGCGAGTGCAATGTCGTAGACCGCGCAGGTGCGATCCGAAAGGCCGAAGTCGAGCACCGTGCGCACCTGCGCGCCGGGCGTGGCGTCGGTCCACAACAGGTTCGATGCGTGCCAGTCGCCATGCGTCCAGAGCGGGCGCAACGCGGGCAGAAACGGCACGAGCCGCGCGTGCGCCGGCGCGATGGTCTCCTGGAGATCGGCGCGCCAGTTATGTTTATCGAGCGAACGCGCGAGAGCGGGCTGGGCCTGCACCCACTGCTCCAGCGCACCGCCAAAATCCGCCGAACCCAGCACACGAAAACTCGACAGCAGCGGCTGCAACGCCCGCGCGGGCGCAGCGTAATCGGCGGATGCCTGATGCAGTCGCGCCAGCGTGCGCCCCGCCGACCACGCGTGACTCGCATGAAAGAACGGCTTCCACGACATCACGCCGCGATACGCGTCCATGCCCGGCGCGCTGGCATGGACTTCCCAGGTCCAGTCGCCGTGCGTGATGGCCGTGCGGCCCGCGCGATCGGCCAGCACATCGGCGACCGGCAGGCCGCGGCTGCGCAGATGGGCGATGAAGCCATGCTCTTCGGCCAGTCCCGCCGCGCTGCGCAGACGCGCGTGATGGCGCTTCACGAACCAAGCGCGGCCGTCGAGCGTATGCGCAAGCACCGCCGCCGAAAACGGCCTCGGACTGTGCCAGGCGATCTTCGCGAGCGGCGCGAGATCGGCGTAACCGGCCAGCAGACGCTCGACTTCGTCGCGCGTGATGAGCGGCCAGTCGCGCTCGGCCTTTTCGCCATCGACGGTGAATTGCAGCGGCGCGTTCGGCAAGGCGGCGTCGGGCGGCGCGGCGTGTTTCTCGTGCGTCATCAGACCAGGCTTCCCGATACGGCATACGACGCCTCGTGTTCGGCCCTGGCGCGCGACCAGTCGCGCCAGCCCAGCGCCGCCAGCACCAGAAACGCGGCGTAAAGCCCCGCAGTGAGATACAGCCCCTTGAACACGAACATGCCCACGTAGATCACATCGACCACGATCCACAGCGTCCACGAAGCGATGTAGCGCCGCCCGGTCCAGTATTGGGCCACGAGGCTGAACGCGGTGAGCGAGGCATCGACCCACGGCAGCGCGGCATCGGTGAAATGCGCCATGGCCGCGCCGAGCAACACGCTCAGACCAACCGCCGCGAGCAGGTCGGGCGCGAGGCGCGCGAAGCTCACAGCGCCAACGGGCACGACCGGTACGACAGCCCGCGCCGCTTCGCTCTCCTGGCCGGCATCGCTGCGCTGCTGCGCGAACCAGCGCTGCCAGCCATACACCTGAAGCACGCCGAACGCGCCTTGCAAGAGCGCATCCGAATAAAGCCTGGCGTCGAAGAAAATCCAGCCGTAGAGCGCAACCGAGGCGAGCCCGACCGGCCAGCACAGCATCTTGCGGCGCGCCGTGAGCCAGATCGCCAGCGCGCTGACTACGACGCCGATGATTTCGAGTGGAGACATAGTGGGTAAATGGGTAAGGGAATCCGTGTCGGGAGAGCCGCGCAATTACGCGGCCAGGCGGCCCGTATCGTCGGGCAGAAACGCGTTGGTGAACGCCTGCGCGCTCTGCGACGCATCGCGCAGCACGCCATGTTTGCCGAGCCACTGCGCGTACGGGTGAATCAGCGCGTCGCGCTGCACGCCCCATTCGCCCTCGTGCGTCCACGTTCCGGCGATCAGCGGCAGCGAGCGCGCCAGCAGCGCACGCGGGAAATACGGAATCACGCGTTCGAGCGACGGCAAGGCCCGCGCGGGCTCGTGCGCCACCGCCAGATAACCGCGCCGCGCCGCAGCCAGAAAGCCGCGCACGACTTCGCCGCGCGTCTCCAGCGTGTCCTCGTGGGCGCCGAGCAGGTAGCTATGATAGGCGGGCGCGCCGATTTCATCGACGGGCCAGACACGGCGCTCGGCATCCGGCACGCGCGTGTGCAGCAGCGTATCCCATGCCCAGTAGCTGCCGAACGACGCATCGGCCACGCCATCGAGGAAACTTTCGGGTTGCAGCTCGCGCACGCCGCTATCGACGATCTCGATGGCGTCCGGGTCGCCGCCGTCGTGGGCCACCAGATGGCGCACCATCGCGAGGCCGCGCGGCGTGGGGTTCAGCGCAAGACGCCGCCCGGCCAGATCGCGCGGCCGCTCGATACCGGTCGACGTCACGGTCTGGATCGTCTCCAGCGCGCGATGATTGATCGCCGCGATGCCCACCAGCGGGCGGCCCGCTTCGCGCTGCACGAACAGGCGGTTGCTCGGGAACACGCCAAAATCCACCTCGTGGCGGGCGAGATGCGCGAGCGCGTCGCCGCGCGCCGGATCGGGCACGACGATCTCCACATCCAGCCCGGCCTGGGCGAACCAGCCTTCGTCGCGCGCCACATAGAAGCCCGCCGCGTTGGTCCACGGGTGGAAGTATTCGAGCATCAGGGTGATTCGGGTCATACGGTTTCTCATCAGAAGTCGTAGGTCACGGACAGTCGCGCCGTGCGCGGAGCGCCGAGGAACAGATAGGCGTCGCCCTGCTGCTCGCCCGCATCGCGCCAGTAGTAGCGGTTAAAGAGGTTGTCGACCCACAGGCGCACGACCGCGCGATGGCCGGCGATGCGCGTGGTATAGCGCGCGCCCGCGTTGACCACGATCCAGCCGGGCACGCGCGCCGTGCCTTCCTCATTGGCGTTGCGGCTCGAACTGTATTCGAGGCCGCCCAGCAGATCGAAGCCCGCGATGCCCGGCACCGACCAGTCCGCATTGAGCGCGGCATGCAGCGCCGGCACGTTGATGACCTGATGCCCTTCATAGGCGGAATTGCCCGAATCGTAGGCGCGCGCGCGAATCGCGGCGACGCTCGCCGTCACCGTCACGCGCTCGCTCACGCGTCCCGACGCGCCCAGCTCGATCCCGTCGTGGCGTTCGGTGCCGCGCTGCACGAAGGTGTAGCCCGCATCGGACGAATCGGGCTGCGCATACTCGAACGGCTTGCTGATCGAGAACACGGCCGCCGTCAAACTGAGCCGGTTGCCCCAGTCGTATTTCGCGCCGATCTCGTACTGATGCGACTCGACCGGCGGCAAGAACGAATACGCATTGCTCGCGCGCACCGGCGCCTGATCGCCGAGCGACAGATCCTTGCTGTACGACGCATAGATCGACAGCGGCGCGACCGGCTTATAGACCAGCGCGATCTGCGGCAGCAGCGCCGATTTATCGGTGCCGCTTTCGGGGCCGTCCTGGCTCGTCCACGACTTCTGGCGCAGGAACACCGCGCGGCCGCCCGCGAGCACCTGCCAGTGTTCGCCCAGACTCACGCGATCGGTGGCGAACAGCGCGTATTGCCAGGCATCGAGTTGCGGATACGACACGCTCGGCGAATTCGGTGACGGCGAAAAATCGACATCGGGGCCATAGATGTTTTCGCTGCCCACGTAGTCGTAGACGGCATCGGACAGATGCACCACGCGATGCAGCGCGCTCGTGCCGAACAGGACTTCGTGGCGCAGCGGCCCGGTGCTGAACTTGCCGTCCACGGCGGCGCGCATTTCGTCGTTGCGCCGGTATTCGCCGGGGCTGCGGTAGTCGTAGACGTCGTAATCGCCATTGGCGCCGAAGAAATACGGCGACGTGCTGCCCGAACTGCAACTGGCGGCGTAATAGCAGCCGTACACGAACGCCACGTTATCGTCGATCATCGTGCGGCTGCGCCCGGCCGATACATAGGCACGCCAGTTGTCGTTGAACGCGTAGTCGAAGCGGCCGTTGATATTGAGCGCATCGGTGGTCACGGGCTTGGCCCAGGACTGCGCGCCCAACAGTTTCGACGACGATACCGCCGACGGCACCACCGCGCCGCCCAGCAACTGATACCCCGAAGCGGAACGCTGAATCCATTGCTGGAATTCCGCGTTCAATTGCAGGCTGGCCTGCGGATTGATGTTCCAGTCCGCGGCGATCGAACCGAACGTGCGCCGGCCATTGGTGCCGTCGATATACGAATGCATGTTCTCTTTCGCGGCATTCACGCGCAGACCGAACTGATCGTCGGGACCGAAGCGGCGGCCGAGATCCACCGCCGCCGAAGTCGAACCGCGGCTATCGACGCCCGCCGTTACGCTCGCCACGTTCTCCGGCCGCTTGCTCACGTAGTTGACCACGCCGCCCGGCGCGATCACGCCGCTGTCGATACCGGCGAGCCCTTTGAGAATCTCCACGCGCTCCTTGTTTTCCAGCGCGACATTCTGTTCGCCCGAGAGCGTGAGGCCGTCGAGCCGGTATGCGCTGGCCGGATCGAGCGCGAAACCGCGAATCGAAAAGCCCTCGTAATAGCCCACCGGCGCGTAATCGTTGTTCACCGAGGCGTCGTTGCGCACCACATCGCTCAGGCGTTTGGCCTGCTGGTCGTCGAGTTGCGCGCGCGTGACCACGGTGACGGATGCGGGCGTGTCGCGCAGCAAGGCGTTCTCGTAACCGGCCACCGAGGCCGTGCGGGCGCGCCAGGCGTTGCCGTTCGTGCCGTTGACGGTGACGGTTGGCAGCACCTGGCTGTTATCCGCCGATGTGGAAGATGAAGTCGACGATGCAGCCGATGCAGCATCGGCCGATGCCGCGCTGGAACCTTCTGCTGCCATGGCCAGCGCGTGCGCCGCCATCAAACTCACGCCCAGGCCGAAGCCCAAAGCGCGCGTCATGACGCGTGGCGTGAAGACCGCGCGTGTTCCCCCTGATACCTGTTTCATGTATTTCCTGCAAGTTGATCCGCCTTTGAACGAACGACGGAACCGTTGCGTTGACACGCATTCACCGGCGTGCCTATACGCGTTTTCCAATAAGCCAATCACGGGATTCCATATATGAATTGCATGGCACTCCGAGCTAAAAAGCGCCGCTATACTTCGCGAACCGCAATTCGACCATAGCCGCACCGCGCGGTCCAATGACTTGTTTTCCTGGCGGTGATAACTCGCGGATATGAACTTCCATTTACTCAAGTCCTTCGTCACGCTGGCCGATTCGCTGCATTTCGGCTTTGCTTCGCAAACGCTCAATCTTTCGCAACCGGCGCTCACCAAGCAGATCAAACGGCTCGAAGACGATCTCGGCGCCCCGCTATTCCGGCGCGACCGCCACGGCACGGAACTGACCGAACTGGGACGCTATTTTCTGGGCGAAGCCCGCCCGCTCGTCGATCACGCCGAGCGCGTGTTCTCGCAGGGCAAACGCGCGGCACGCGGCGAAGTCGGCCGGCTGGCGATCGGCTACAGCTTTTCGACGGTGGAAACCGTGTCGCGCGTGCTGCCGCGTTTTCGCGAGCGATTTCCCGAAGTCGAAGTCGCGCTGCACGATCTGTCCTCGGCGGAACAGATGGAACGGCTGCTCGAAGGCAGTCTTCAGGCGGGGTTCGTGCGTCTGCCGGTGCAGGCCGGGCTGGCGCACCGGCGGTTGCTATCGGACCGGCTTGCGCTGGTGGTGCCGCGCACCCTGGCAGAAACGATCGAGGGCTTCAACACGCACGCGCTGCCCGTGCTGCAAACGCTGCCGTTCCTGATGCTGCAGCGCTCGCGCGCGCCGGGCCTGCACGATCATATCGTGCGCTTTTGCGAATCGCGCCGTTTCGAGCCGCGTTTCGTGCAGCACGCGAACGAATCGCTCACGATACTTTCGCTGGTGGGCGCAGGTCTGGGCGTGTCGATCATGCACGAATCGGCCTTGCAATCGCCGGGCGACAAGGTCGTGTGCCTGCCGATCGAAGATGCCGATGCGCGCTGGGATGTGGGCCTGACCTGGCGCGAACGCAGCGCAGATTCAGGCGCGGATTCTATCGTAGAGAATTTCGTGGCCTTGCTAGCGCAGGCCGATGTGCAGTGAAATAGGCAGTGAGATATGCAGTGAAGCAAGGTAGCGCCGCGGCAAGCGGCGCTACTTTCTGCAAAGTTAGCGTGCCGACGCGTGAATGGTGTCTTCGTCGTCGATATCGTGTTCTGTGGGCTCGTATTTCACCAGCGCGAGAAAGCCGATGGGAATGATCGCCGTCAGCGCCACGACCCAGAACATATCCGTGCCCAGCCGCGCGTTGAGGATCGGCAGCACGAACAGCGCGACCGCGCTGCCGATGCCCGAGAGCGCACGCCCAAAGCCGAGCCCCGTGCCGCGAATCGAAGTGGGATACGACAGCGCCGGATAGATCATCATCTGCGCGCCCGGGCCAAAACCTTCGGCAAATAGCCACGTGCCGAGCATGGCCAGCGCGATGCCGATACCCAGCGCCGTCTGCGGATGCCCCAGCAGCGCGAGTGCCACCAGCGCCACGAATTGCAGCGCAAAACCCGCCAGCGCCACATGCCGCGAAGGCCGCGTATGCGCGAGCCGCATGCCAAGCAGGCCGCCCGTGAGCGCAAACAGCACGTTGAGCGCGAGCGAGGCCGAAATCGTTTCGAACACGCCAGCGCCGAGAAACTGCGAAAGAATCGACGGCAGAAAGAATGCGATGGCCGTGTATTCGAACGGAATGCACAGATTCATCACGCTGGCGACGATCGTGCGCGCGAGATAAGGCTTGCGAAACAGCACGCGAAAGCTCACGGGCGGCTGGCTAACCGCGCTGGCGGCATCGTCCTTGTGCTCGTCCTTATGTTCGTCCTTGTGCGCCCGAATCCCGTACGATTCGCGCAGGATACGCACGGCGTCGTCGAGTTTGCCTTGATTGGCGGCCCACAGCGGCGACTCGTTCATGAAGCGGCTGCGCACCGCGATAATGATGAGCGCAGGCACGGCGCCGAAGATCAGCGAGGCGCGCCACAACCAGCCCGCGTGTTCCTGCGGCAGCAGAAAATACAGGCCGAATACGATCAGAAAGCACACGGACGAAGCGGCGTACCACATCGGGCACCACGCAGCGAGGCGTGACGCCTTATTACCGCTGCCCTGAAATCGGGAGAATTCGGAGAGAAACGCCATCGCCACGGGTAGATCGATACCCACGCCCAGCCCCATCACGAAGCGTGCGGCAATCAATACCCAGACATTGGGCGCGAGCCCGGCCGCGATGGCGGCCACCACGAAAAACAGCATGTCGGCCATAAAGACCTGATAGCGGCCGATACGATCGGTAAACCAGCCGCCCACCAGACTGCCCAGAATCGTGCCGATCATGATCGACGACGTGACAAAGCCGGTTAGCGCAGGCGTGAGATGGAATTCGCGCACGACGTCCTGAATGCCATAGGACAGCGTCGTGAGGTCATAAGCGTCGAGAAACACGCCGCCCAGCGCGAGCAGCACGATCACGCGTGTGTGACTCGCGCGCGCGGTGCTGGCGTTGATCAGGCGTGAAACGTCGCTGGCGGAGCGGATGGGCGATGAAGCCACCGGCTCGATATCGAGTGTGCTCAATGGAATCCCCTGAATGACGGCAAGAACAGCCAGCAGTTATACGAGGGCGATCCATTGGGCACAACGAACGAGATATCGAATACTTATCCCGTGCGCGGGAAACGCAAAAACGATAGCTTGTTCCGGTTTCAGGCCGGCGTTATCACCAGCAAATCGACGCCGGGCGCCGGCAATGCCGCCGTGAAAGTCATCTGCGATCCTGTCATTTTCGACGTGCTGGCAAGCGTGAGATTGTTCGATGCGTCGATGCGGTACTGCTGCACCGTGCATGCCCCGCTACCCCACGGCAGATTCTCTACCGTCACCGCATAACCCGCGTTGTTCTGGTACGTAATGGATTGACGGTCGAGCAGCGTCAAGGTGCCGACATTGGGCACCACCTCGTCGTTTCCATTGGGCAGAGGACCGAGATCCGCGGCCGGAATTTCATAGTTCGAAATCAGCACGCGCACCGATTTATTGTCGCTTGCGCCGCCCGCCAGCACCGCGAAACCTTGCTGATCCTGCCCGCTCGTCGTCAGCTTGAGCAGGCTCTTGAGCGAACCGACCGCCTGCATGGCGCTGCCGCCTTTTGTCAGCGCACCGGCATCGCTGATCAGCGGTTGCGTGCGCATATAGCAGCAGGCGCGGTCAATCGGCGCTTCCTGCATATAGATCAGCGCAGTGGCGACAAAAGCCGCGTGCGCCTCTTCTGCAGGCGTAGCGAATAAGGAGTAATTCCATTCGTTCAGATGCAATTCCGTCGATATCATTCCATACGAATTGAGCAGCGCGCGGTATTCGACACCGAGTTTGTAGAAGTCGAGCGGATCGACATATTGCGGATACCAATGGAACGAGAAGAAGTCCAGCGGCAGGCTGTTGGCCTGCACATCGTTCAGGAACGACTTCAGCATGCCGCGATAGTCGTTATGCGTGGCCGTAACCGGGCCGCCCACTTTCAAGGTGGAATCGACCGATTTGATGGCTGCCGATACCTTCTGGTACAGCGAATAATATTGTGCGGCGGTGCCGGTCCAGAATGGCGTGAAATCCGGTTCGTTCCAGATTTCCCAATAGCGGATGCCGTAGCTGAACCCATTCGCCCAGCCGTGGTTGTAGTGCATCACGATATGCTGGGCGATGGTGGCGAACTTGTCGAAATCGGCGGGCGGCACATTCGAATTATTCACGCTGATCATCGAAAGATCGCTACGGCCGAGCCTGAAAAAGACCTCGGCGCCCGAAGCCACGATGCCCGCAATGATCGTATCGAGCGCCGTGAAGTTATAGCTCGCCGGGAGTGTGGGATCGGCGGACCAGTCGGGGAAAAGACGATTGACGCCGCTGCCGTCGACATCGCCGGTGCCGAACGCGTCGAGATCGTGCGTGCGCACGAAATCCACGCCCATCTGCTTGAACTGCGCGGTTCGGTCCAGACCATTCGGATTGTCGATCTTGCCGCTGACCGTGGCGCCCGTCGGCACGTTGCTCGCGCCCACTTTCGCGGGCACCGGCGGGCCGTCCAGGCCCTGCAGCGAGCGGATCGCCGCGCCGCGCTGGCTGGCGTCGACGGTCACGGCACGATAGCCCGCGGGCATCGTCGTGCGGCTGCTGACACTTCCGCCACCACAGGCGCTGAGCAGCGTCGCCGGGCTCATCGCCGCCAGCGCGGCTGCGCCGAAGGCCTTGACGGCGCGCCGGCGCCCGACGAATACGCCGAAGTTGTCTCCAGGATTGTTTTTTGTCATTGTCCAGTCTCGTTCATGCTTTTTTGATGGGTCACGCTCGCCGGCGTGACGCCCGACGGGTGAGTGAGCCCGAGACTAGCCAGGCGAGCGACGGCGTGCTCGCCTGTTTTGCGATAGCTGGTATCTCGTTTCGTGAGGTGCGCGGACGTGGTCCGCGTTGAGCGGGACGCGGATGGTGGAATGGCGGCAGCGCCCGGAGCGGGATGGGAGCCTCTGGTGGCTCGCACGCTTGTTCGCCGGACTTGACCGCTCTGCACTGCAAAGCGGCCAGCAGCGTGGTTCAGATGCTGCTCTGATTCACGCGTTTCATCAGTTCTTCGGCACTCTCCTTGCGCTCGCTGTAGCGATCGACCAGATACGGACCGATATCGCGCGTGAGCAAGGTGAACTTCACCAGTTCTTCCATGACATCCACGACGCGATCGAAATAAGCCGATGGTTTCATGCGGCCGGCCTCATCGAATTCCATGAACGCCTTGGCCACCGACGACTGATTCGGGATGGTCAGCATGCGCATCCAGCGCCCGAGCACACGCATCTGATTGACGGCGTTGAACGACTGCGAGCCGCCGCTCACCTGCATCACCGCGAGCGTCTTGCCCTGCGTCGGCCGCACTGCGCCCACCGAAAGTGGAATCCAGTCGATCTGCGATTTCATGATGCCGGTCATCGCGCCATGGCGCTCCGGCGAGCACCAGACCATGCCTTCGCACCACAGCACCCGTTCGCGCAGTTCGGCCACCTTGGGATGCGTGTCGGGTGCGTCGTCGGGCAGCGGCAGGCCGCTCGGATTGAAGGTGCGGACTTCGGCGCCCATCGCCGTGAGCAGACGCGCCGCCTCTTCGCTCAGCAATCGGCTAAACGAGCGCTCGCGCAGCGAACCGTAAAGCAGAAGGATACGGGGCGCATGCGCGGAAGCTTTCGCTGCCTGAAGGCGCTGGATATCGGGTACGCGAAACAGCGCCGCATCGACTTGCGGAAGCTCAGTGGCAAGATCAGTGACCGGAGCGGACACGTTTGCCCTCCGCATCGATCACCACTTCGCCGTCTTCCTTCCCGAACGCGCCGCGTTGCGCGTCGGGCAGGATCTCGAGCACGACTTCGGACGGACGGCACAGACGCACTCCCATCGACGTCACCACGAAGGGACGGTTGATGAGAATCGGATGCGCCAGCATCGCGTCGAGCAACTGCTCGTCGGTCAATGCCGGGTTGTCGAGATGCAGTTCGGCGTACGGCGTGCCTTTCTCGCGCAGCACCTCGCGCACGCTTAGCCCCGACTGGCTGATCAGTTCAACGAGTTTCTCGCGCGACGGCGGGTTCGTCAGATATTCGATGACGACCGGTTCAATGCCCGCATTGCGGATCATCGCGAGCGTATTGCGCGAGGTGCCACAGTCCGGGTTGTGATAGAGGGTGACTTCGCTCATTGCATGTTTCCCAAACGTTCAGGCGCACTCGTACCAGTTCTTCGAACGGTTGACGATACGCACCACGAGCAGCATGACCGGCACTTCGATCAGCACGCCCACGACCGTCGCGAGCGCCGCGCCGGAGTTGAAACCGAACAGGCCGATTGCAGTGGCGACGGCCAGCTCGAAGAAGTTCGACGCGCCGATCAGCGCGGATGGACAGGCGATGCTGTGCTTCTCGCCGACCGCGCGATTGAGCCAATACGCCAGCGCCGAATTGAAGAGCACCTGAATCAGGATCGGCACGGCGAGCAGCACGATCACGAGCGGCTGCTTCAGGATGGCCTCGCCCTGGAAGGCAAACAGCAGCACCAGCGTGGCGAGCAGCGCCGTGATCGACCACGGGCCGATCTTCGCCATTGCCGCCTCGAATGCCGCCGCGCCGCGCGCGAGCAGCATCTTGCGCAGGATCTGCGCAAAGATCACGGGGATGACGATGTACAGCGCGACGGAGGTGAGCAGCGTCGCCCACGGTACGGTGATCGCCGAAATACCGAGCAGAAAGCCAACCAACGGCGCAAAAGCGACCACCATGATGCTGTCGTTGAGCGCGACCTGCGAGAGCGTGAAGAGCGGATCGCCGCCGGTGAGGCGGCTCCAGACGAACACCATCGCCGTGCAGGGCGCAGCGGCCAACAGGATCAGCCCGGCCACATAGCTGTCGAGCTGCGCGGCGGGCAGCATCGGCGTGAACAGGTGCTTGATGAAGAGCCACGCAAGAAACGCCATCGTGAACGGCTTGACGAGCCAGTTGACGACGAGCGTCACGCCAATGCCCTTGATGTGCTGACGCACTTCATGCAGCGCGCCGAAATCGACCTTCACCAGCATCGGCACGATCATCACCCAGATCAGCAGCCCGACCGGCAGATTGACCTGGGCGTATTGCATGCGCCCGATCGCCTGGAAGACGCCCGGTAGCGCCTGGCCGAGCAGGATGCCCGCGACGATGCACAGCGCGACCCAGATGGTCAGATATCGCTCGAAGAAGCCGATGACCGGTTTCGAGGCGCTTTTGCGCATGGCGGCGAGGTGGCTGGCGTTCTCGTTCAGCATTGGCACGAACCTGCGTCTGGGCTCAGGCAGGGCTGCCCCTGGCAGCAGTTCTCGGTCAGGAAACCGAGGACGGCATTCATCTGCTCATAGGCGGCCCGATAGATCAAGGTACGTCCGTCGCGCTCCTGCGTGACCAGTGCGGCATTCATCAACTCCTTGAGGTGAAAGGAGAGCGTCGCATTGGGCACGTCGAGCTGGGTCGCGATGGTGCCAGGTGTGAGCCCTTCTGGACCGGCGACAACCAGCATGCGAAATACACGCAGGCGCAGATCATGAGCGAGCGCCGCGAGGGCGCGAACGATGTCTTTTTCTTCCATATTTCCAATATATTCGAAATATCGGGAAGTGGCAACACGGATCCAGATCGGAGCGCAATGAGAACGCGTGCACCAGGTCGCACGAAGGATGGCGTGTTCGAAGCGATTTCGTCCATGACAATGGTGTGCATACGCCGATCTTGTCGCTGCAATCCAGAAGCGTCACACACTCGCCTGAATGATGAATCGCACTCCATACTATTTTGAATCGGTAATCCCTTTAATCTCACCCTCTGCATTTGACGTGCCCCCATCATGCCGGTACACTGCGCGCCGCGGGGTGGAGCAGTCTGGCAGCTCGTCGGGCTCATAACCCGAAGGTCGCAGGTTCAAATCCTGCCCCCGCAACCAGCGATACCCGAAGCGCAATCAGGGAGACGGCTCCATGAAGAAACCACAATTCATCAAGTTTGCGTTTGCTGCAGTGGCTATCGGCCTGACCGGCGCAGCGCACGCGGGCGACGTCAACGTGGGCATCAACGTTGGTACACCCGTCGTCGTCGCTCCGCCGCCACCGGCTGTGGTCGTTACGCCAGGCTGGCACGGCGACCGGTATTGGGATGGCCATCGCTATTGGGAACGCGACGACTGGGAAAGACACCATCATCATCACGATAAGCACTGGCACTGCCCGCCTGGACATGCGAAGAAAGGCGAGTGCTGAGCAGGCACCGATGATGAATGCAGCACGATAAAACCCGGCATCCCTGCCGGGTTTTGCGTTTGTGGCGACAAGGTGTACGGGGCACGCACACGAACACAACCCACAGCAACGCACGTTACGGCCCTCGCCTTCCCGCGCCCGAGATTCGAAACAGATGTAATCATCTGTTAACGGCGGGCATGAACGCCTGTTTTGCGGCGAAAAGCGCGACTGCACTTTGGTACGATCCGCCCTTTCGTCGAATGCGCAGTAACCGTGAATCACCCGTATGTGTCTTTTTTTCGCGAGCGTTGCGCGCGCGGACTGGCGCGTGGCCGTGCGCTTGCCGGCGCGGCCAGCGTCATGGCGCGCCGTCTCGTCGGCGCGATGCTGCATGCGGTTCGGCATCCGACGCGCCGGGGCATCGCGCTCGCTCTCGCTGCCCTGCCCGTGTTTTCGCTGGCCTACGCGCTGGCTCTCGTCCCTTTCACGCCACACCTCGGCGATATCCGCAAGGCCCGGATTGATCGTCCCGCACGCATTCTCTCCGCCGATGGCGCTGTGCTCACCGAGTTCAAGCCAGTCAACCGCGAGTGGGTCGGACTCGACCAGATTTCTCCTCATGTGGTGGACGCCCTGATTGCGACCGAGGATCACCGCTTCTATCAGCATCACGGCATCGATCTCCAGCGTCTTGGCGCCGCGGCGCTCCACAATGCCACCGGATCTCGCCAGGGCGGTTCGACGATCACCCAGCAGCTCGCACGCAATCTCTATCCAGAAGAGGTCGGTCGAGCCCCGACGTTGACGCGCAAGCTAAAAGAAGCGATCACGGCGCTCAAGATCGAATCGGTCTATAGCAAGAACCAGATCCTCGAAACCTACCTGAATACGGTCCCATTTCTCTACAACGCATACGGCGTGGAAATGGCCGCGCGCACTTACTTCGGCAAAACCGCTGCCAGCCTCAATATCCTTGAAAGCGCAACGCTCGTGGGAATGCTGAAGGCGAACAGTGCCTATAACCCGGTAATCAATCCCGAGCGCGCGCTCGAGCGCCGCAATACCGTACTCGCCCAGATGGTGAAGTTCGGCAAGCTTGAACCACGCGCTTACGCCTGGCTCTCCCGGCAACCGCTCAGTGTCAATTTCGAGCCGCAATCCGAACCGGTGGGCGCCGCTCCGCACTTCACCGCGCAATTGCGCCGATGGCTGGCCGCATGGGCCGATCGCAACGGCTACAACCTTTATGCCGACGGACTCGTTGTTCATACAACTATCGATTCCAGGCTTCAGGCCATGGCGACGCAAGCGGTTGCGTGGCAGACCGGCCAGTTGCAGTGGATCGCCAACGACGCGTGGAACGACCGCACAGGCTGCTGGCCAGGCAATGCGTTATTCCAGTCGTTCATCAGGCAGACGCCCGAGTATCGGACTGCCCGCGATTCCGGTCTTTCAGACGCCAATGCAGTGAGAAAACTTGCGCGTGACGCTTCGTTCGTGAATGGTTTGTGCCATAGCAAGACGCAGATCCAGGCGGGGTTCGTTGCCATCGATCCGCGCAACGGGGATATCAAAGCCTGGGTCGGCAGCCGCGACTTTCAGGGCGAGCCATTCGACCACGTGCAACAGGCGCGGCGTCAGCCCGGTTCGACGTTCAAGGCGTTTGTGTATGGCGCGGCGTTTGCCGACGGTGCCCAGCCGGGCGACACGATCGTGGATCGTAACGTCGCGATCGCATTGAAGGGCAATGCGGTATGGAAGCCGACTGATCCTGAACCGGCAACCGGCCGCCCGATGTCGCTGCGTAACGCCCTGACGTTTTCGCGCAATCGCGTCACGGCCCAGCTCATGCAGCGCGAGGGACCGGAGAAAGTCGCGGCGCTGGCGCGTGCGATGGGCGTACGTGAAAGCCCCCTCGATCCGGTGCCCGCGCTCGCCCTCGGCACCAGCCCGGTCACGCTCAGGGAAATGGTGTCGGCGTATTGCACGATCGCGAACCGGGGCGGCTATATCGAACCGCGTATGGTCACCCGTATCGAGGATCGCAATGGCAAGGTGCTGGCTGACTTCCCCGTTTCCAGCCGGGATCAGGCACTGCCCGTGGCCGCCGCGAGCAAGCTGGTCGATGTCATGCGCGATGTCGTCGACCGGGGCACCGGCGAGGACATCCGCACGCGTTTTGGGATTCGCGCTGACGTGGCCGGCAAGACCGGCACGACGCAGGACAATACGGATAGCTGGTTCATCCTGATGCATCCCGAACTGGTCGCTGGCGCATGGGTAGGATTCGACGACGCGCGCGTCACGCTACGCAACGACTATTGGGGCGAAGGTGCACACAGCGCCCTGCCCGTGGTGGGTGCGTTCTATGACATGGCGCTGCGTGCGCGGGTCATCGATCCGCAAGCACGGCTAACGCCAGGCAGCAATGCGCGCCGCCCCAATCGCCCGCACAAACATCATCATTTTCTTTTCTGGAACTTCTAGCGCTCTGGCGCGCTCAGCGAGTTATATCCCGACATTCCCTGATACAGACGCCAATGTCTTTGGATCTGATCCGTAATTGCTCTATCTTCAGTTCATTGTGCCCCTGCCGATATCCTGATGAGGCAATGACAGCTCCACAAGGCATGCGTCCCTCTTCACGAAAGATACCCCGACAGGTTGCGACCCTGATTGCGACGGTGCTCGCGACAGTCTTCGCGTTAGCTTGCGCGTGGGAACTCAAGCTCGAGAGTTGGACCATGCATGCGCTCGGGCTTGGCTACGAGCAATCGTTTGAATCCGCGGAACGATGGCGTTTCATCCTTACATCGACCAGCTTTGCGGCCATTGCCCTGATTGTCCCCTCAGTATGGCTGGGTCGGTCGTTGCACATCCAGAAAGACGGCTACCTCGCCTTGAAGCGCGAGCAGGCGTTAAGCAATGAGCTTGCACGCCATGACCCACTGACCGGCCTGCTCAATCGCCGTGTATTCAACGAGCTTCTAGCGGCAGCGCTAGAGCAGGCGCCTGCTGCCATTGCGATCTTTCTCGTCGATCTTGATCGATTCAAACGCATTAACGACAGCCATGGCCATGCCGTGGGCGACAAGGTCTTATGCGAGATTGCGGAGCGCCTTCGAGATATCGGGATCGAATCAGGGGCTTGTGTCGCACGAATTGGAGGTGACGAATTCGCGTTGCTCGTCGGCGATAACAACAAGCGCTCTCTCACCGCATTGGCAAAAGACATCCTGACGGGCCTTTGCGCTCCACTTGCTTCGCTGGCACACAAGACCTCGGTGGGCGCGACTGTGGGAATAAGTATCGCGCATATCGATGCCGCGCAGCCCGATGCGCTCATGCACTGTGCAGACCATGCGATGTACCGGGGAAAGCGAGCGGGCCGTGCTACGTTTCACTTCTATGATCCGAGTTACGAAGAAGCACAGCAACTGTCGAGCGAGTTTGAATCGGATCTCATCGTTGCCGTGGAGCAAGAGCGGATATCCCCATTTTTTCAACCAGTCGTCAGTCTGCCTGGCCGGAGAATCGTTGGGTTTGAAATTCTGGCGCGTTGGCATTGTCCTCATCGCGGTCTGCAGATGCCGACTGAATTCATCCCTGTCCTTGATCGCCTGGGCCTGATCCCGGAAATGACATTTTCGCTGCTAAAGCAATCAATCGTTTATGCGACGCAGTGGCCCAATGATCTCGCATTCGCAATCAATGTCACGGCATCCATGCTTGAAGACACGGAGTTCGCAGATCGATTGCACGATGTACTCATCGAGTATGAATTTGAACCCCGCAGACTTGAAATTGAAATTACCGAGCAGGCGCTTGTCTCGAACCTCTCGGCAGTCCGGGAAAATCTCACGAAGCTTCGATCACGGGGAATCAATGTCGCACTCGATGACTTCGGAACGGGATATTCCGGGATCTATCACCTGACACATCTGCCTATCGACAAGATCAAGATCGACCGCTCGTTCCTCGACCGGGAAGTCGCGGGACATGAAAAGATCGTTTCCGCAGTCCTGGGACTTGTGAATAGCCTGAACATCAAGGCAACCGCTGAAGGCGTCGAAGACGAAGAGGCCGTTCGGTGGCTTTGCACCCTCTCCTGCGATTTCGCGCAGGGATATCTGTTTGGCAAACCCATGCCAGCTAGCGACGTCACGCTCCTGCTCGAGGATATCCGCGATGTTCCGAAGCCTCTTCGCGCGCATTGCGCCGAGCGTCTGAATACAAATAGCTTTTATTGACCGGCAATAGGTTTTCCCCTTCCCGTTTTGTCTATCCGGTAGGCGCCTGAGCGCTTCTGCGAGTCCACAGTCAAACGCGCTAGCTGGTGGTGTGGCCGTTGAAGTGCCATGTTTTGAACCATCTTGTCCGACCCACTCCCGCAGCACGCCTACACACAAGCGAAGTGACTTGTCTACGCCCCTCACGCCTTGACAATTGTTGACATTGATTCGATGCGCGCGCAACGAAGTCCGCTCGCATTATGACGAAATCTTCATACGAAACGTTTATTGCTCTTATCAGGTGTTTCTAAATACCTAAAAGGCACTAACAATCTCTTATTTGAAATTTCTTTTACCGCAGCTTCGCAAGGACTTCCGCATCTGGTTGCATGGTCAACGTTTCATTGGCGAACAGCGCGATCGATCGTGCTAATTCAAAAAACCCTTTTTTATAAAAGGAGTTAAAAAAAAAATACACCGTCTGTAGCGATTTTCATTCGTTCAGCATCGAGTGTTGCGTCGCCGCTGCATGGCCTTTTCTCCGCAAAAATCTTACCCATCGCTCTGATATCTTTCGCGCCGAAATATTTAATTAAATAACGCGGTAATGATCGGAGGTGGCGAATTGGAGTTTCGGAGAATGCGGGGGGACGCGAATGCAGTTGCGTCGGGGAACGGCATCCAGAGCTATTCGCGGGTTCAAACGAACCGGCGCGTTAAACACGAAGAGTGTTTCGGCCTCACGCGTAGCCGGATTTCCATTGCAGTCATGCTGGCCGTCGCGGGAACCGTCGCGTTCAGCAGCGGCGCGGCGCGTGCGGCGGGTGGGAATGGCCTCAGCTATCTTGGGGCCGGTGTAGGCGGCACAGGTGGTACGGATGGGACTTTAGCGACCGCTACGGGTCAGGTGGGCACCGCAGGCACGATCAGCACGAATGCCGGTTCCGGTGGCGGTGGCGCACTCGATCTGACGACGGGTAATGGCGCAGCCGGTGGCGCGCGGGCCACCTACGGAACGGGCGTTGTCCTCGGTACGGCGGGTGCCACCGGTACGGTCGGCATGGTGGTCACAACGACCACGAGTATTTCAGGCACGGTCACGGGCGGCACAGGAGCGACGGGGCAGGCAGCAGTCGAAAACGTGAACACCCAGGGCGGTAGCGGCGGCGGCGGTGCCGGTGTGCAGGCCACGGCCGACGTGACAGTCACGGCGACCGGAACAGTGACGGGCGGTATGGGTGGGATACTCACCGGCGGCGGTGGCGGCGGCGGCGGTGCCGGCATTTTCTCAACGGCGAACGTCACGGTCGACGCAGGCGGAAAGGTCACGGGCGGCGCAGGAAATACGACACTCTCCGGCGGCTCCGGCGGCGGTGGCCAGGGCGGCGCGGCGATTGCCTTGAGCGGCAGCGGCACGGTGACCAACAGTGGAACGCTGACCGGTGGCACCGGAGAGCGATCAATAACCGGCGCAGGCGGTGACGGCGGTGCTGGCGTCGAAGTCGTTTCGGGCGGCACCGTTATCAACGAAGCCGGTGGAACAATCACAGGCGGTACCGGCGGTCAGAGTTCTTCATCGCATCCCAGCACCGGTGGCGCAGGTATCACCGGCACCAACGTGACGGTCATCAACGCGGGCACGATTACCCGCGGCGCAGCCGCAACCGGCGGCAAGAAAGGCAACGCGATCGAATTCACCGGCGGCGTCAATTCACTCGAAATCTGGTCGACTTCGGTCATCACCGGCAACGTCGTTGCGTACAGCGCCGCCGATACGTTCAAGCTCGGCGGCAGCACCAACTCCAGCTTCGATGTCTCCCAGATCGGTTCATCGGCGCAATACCAGGGCTTCGGCGTCTTCGAGAAAGTCGGCACGAGCACATGGACGCTGACCGGCACCACGTCCGCCGTCACGCCCTGGACGATGAGCGAAGGCATCCTGCAGATCTCCGACGACGCCAATCTCGGTGACGCCTCGGGCGGCCTGACGTTCAACGGCGGCACGCTCGAAAACACGGCCGATGTCACGAGTGCGCGCAGCGTCACGATGCAGGCCAACGGCACACTACTAACCGACGCCGCCACGACCTTGACGTTGAACGGCACCATCACCGGCAACGGCGTATTGACGAAAGACGGCACCGGCACGCTCGTACTCGATGGCGACGATACCTATACCGGCGGCACGACCATCAGCGCGGGCACGCTGCAAATCGGCAGTGGCGGCACGAGTGGCAGCATCGTAGGCGACGTCGCCAATAACGGCACGCTGCTGCTGGACCGCGCCGGCACGCTGACGCTGGATGGCACGATTTCCGGCACCGGCAGCGTCAGCCAGTTGGGATCGGGCACGGCCGTGCTGGCCGCCAACAACACCTATACAGGCGGCACCACGATTGCAAGCGGCACGCTGCAACTGGGTAACGGCGGCACGAGCGGCAGCGTCGCCGGAAACATCGTCGACAACGGCACGCTCGCGTTCGACCGAAGCGATGCGTTCACGCTCGACGGTCTGATCAGCGGAACCGGCGCGGTCAATCAGCTTGGCAGCGGCACCACGATTCTCACGGCAGCAAACACGTACACGGGCGACACGAATGTGCTGGCCGGCACGCTCGCGATCGGCGACGCAGCGCATACGAATGCATCGATCGCCTCGGCCCTCACGAACGTCGACGCAGGCGCGACGCTCGGCGGTTACGGCACGGTGTCGGGGTCGGTCGATAACAGCGGCACGGTTTCGGTCGCGGATGCGCTGGCGGCGTTTGCAACGGCGGGCACCGGCTCGCTGACCATTGGCGGCGATCTGACCAACGATGGCGTCATCAATCTCGCGGCTGCATCGGGCAGCATCGGTAACGTGCTCGATGTGGCAGGCAATTATTCGGCGACGAATGGCCTGCTCGTGATGAACACCCTGCTCAATGCGGGCGGCACGGCTACACAGACCGACCGGCTCGTCGTGGGCGGTAATGCAAGCGGTACGACCGCGATCACCGTGAACGGCTCGGGTAGCGGCGCGCTGACGACCGGCGATGGCATCGAGATTGTGCAGGTCAACGGCACATCGGCAGCGAACAGCTTCCACCTCGCGACGGCGGTACAGGCCGGGGCCTATCAATACCTGCTGTATCAGGGCAGCACGTCGGACGCGAACAGCTGGTATCTGCGCTCGCGCCTCGCCGCGGCCCAGACGGCTTCCTCGGGTTCCGCCGATTCGGCGGCCGCATCGTCTGCCAGCGCATCGGCATTGGCGCCTGTTGCGTATCGTCCGGCCGTCGTCGGCTATTCGGTCACGCCGCTGCTGAATGCCGATTACGGTTTCAGTATCCTTGGGCGCCTGCATGAACGCGTCGGCGACGTCGCGAATCTCGATGCTTCGCAACCGGCGCACAGCAACGGTGTCTGGGGCCGGCTCGGCGGCCAGAATCTCGATGCCGATGCGGGCGATCGCTTCTCTGCCGATGAACATACGTTTTTTGCGGAGTTTGGCAAGGACTGGACGCTCTCGCGCGGGACGAACGGCGGCAGCACGCACGCGGGCGCGACGGTCACGATCGGCTCCACATCCGCGAATTTCGCCGATAGCGCGCGAAGCATCGCGGCCATGTCGGTTGCAACCGGCAGCGTCGAAACCCAGGCGCAGTCGATTGGCGGCTACTGGACAAAGTTTCTGCCTGACGGCACCTATTTTGACGGTGTGGGCCAGTTGACTCACTATCACAATCGTTTCGGCGATGTGTATGGCGGCAGCGCAAGCCAGAACGGTTTCGGCGCGGGTGCGTCGGGCGAAGTGGGCAAGCCGTTCGCGCTGGGTTCAACGGGCGTGGCGATCGAGCCGCAGGCGCAACTGCTCTACCAATACCTGCATCTGAACGGCTTCGACGACGGTATTGCGCCGGTTGGTTCGAACACGACGAATGCGCTGCGCGGCCGGCTTGGCGTGCGCTTGTTCAAGGCGAATCTGAGCAACGATTCGAAGACGTCAAGCGTGACGCCGTATT
Source organism: Paraburkholderia sp. Ac-20340 (assembly GCF_017104965.1). GTDB lineage: Bacteria > Pseudomonadota > Gammaproteobacteria > Burkholderiales > Burkholderiaceae > Paraburkholderia. Next base: position 173,581 of record NZ_JAAGPR010000011.1, on the reverse strand, counting down.
TCACGGCAGACGTGCTGCACGATTTCTTCTCGCCGGGACAAACGACGGTTGGCGGTACGCCATTTGACAACGCCATGCAGAAGACCTGGTACGACGTGGGCGTTGGCATTACCGGCAATTTCGGCAAGCACTCGGCGGTGTATGCGAACGTGAAGTACGAGCGCAACATCGGCGGTGACTATCGACGCAATGTCTTTGGCCAGGCGGGTTACCGTTTTAGCTGGTAACGCGATTCTCCTTCTTCGCTTCGCGAGAAAATAAAGCCGTCGTTGCCTGCGCGACGACGGCAGCAATTACACACTTCAATTGCATCCCTAACTGCCTGACGCGAACCACTTCTTCTGGATCTGTTCGTAAGTCCCGTCTTCATACATGGCCAGCAAGGCTTCGTTAATCGACTTGCGCAACGGACTGCCGGTAGGTAACGCGATGCCATACTTCTCGGGCCGGAACACCGGCCCCACCACGACGAGCGCGCCATGGCCCAACCGGGCGCCCCAGTATTGCAGCGTTGGCGCGTCATAGACGATGGCCTGCACATCGCCGTGCATCAGCAACTGGAATCCGTCGTTGGCATTGTTCACGCTGACGAACGGCAGCCCTCGCCCGGCAAGATATTCCGCCGCCACCGTACCAGGCACAGAACCAATCGATTTCCCCGGCAGATCGTCAGGACCCCGAATATTGGATTGAAGCCGCGCGACGGTTTGCGATGACGTCACCGTCGCCGTGAACTGGGCGACCAGCACCACGCCGATCAACCACATGGCCGGCACCAGCACGCGCTTCCACACGCCCGGCGCGTCGCGTTCGCCGTGCTCGCCCGTTGCAATGATCAGCATGCTGATCCAGAGCCCTTCCCCCAGCGCGCGCCAGTACGGTTTCTGGAAATTCGGGTCGTGCTTGCGCTCCGTTAGCCACACCAGATTGGCGAGCACAAAGACAATGACGATGGAAATGACGGCAAACTGACCGATCGCCAGCCATGGAATAGACCAGACCGACGCCAGAAAAGAATTGTCGTTATGCGCCCGCACCATGATCTGCAAGCCGGAATCGAAATAGGGAATAGAAAAGTCGACCACCCGTTCACGTTCGGGCGTCATGGTGATCGCCGATATCGCAACGTCCGCGTTGCCCTGCTCGACGGCCGGTAGCACATCGGCTTGCGTGGCGACGGGCGTCCATGTGAAATCCCGGCGCATGCGCCGCGCAATTTCATTCCAGATATCGATGCTGAAACCTTCGGGCGTCGCCGTTTGCGGCAGCACGAACGGCGCGACGGGCGCAATGGCGACGCGCAGGCTCGACGACGCCGGATTCGTGCTGCCGGATGCCTTCGCAGGAATGGCGGTCAATACGGCGGCCGTCATGATTGAAATAAAGAGCACGACTGCGTTCCACACCAGGCGCACGGCAGGTTTGCTCATCGCTGGACTCTCCAGACCGGTGTTGAGTGCGGATGCGGCGCGCTTCAATCGTTGCGCCGCATCGCTTCGTCGACGGCTTTCAGCAGCGCAGCGCCCAGAAACGGCTTGGCGAGCAAAGCGTGATTCCCGGCCGATGCCACGGCATGTCGCGTGGCTGGCGCATCGAACGCCGTGATGAAGACGATCGGTGGGCGCGGCGCATGCAATGTGCCGTAGAACGCCGGGCCCGATGCGCCAGGAAGCTGAATGTCGACCACCAGACAATGCGCGCTCGCCACGTATTGCGACATGCCCGCGTCTTCCGCGCTATGAAACGACCGCGTGACGAAACCAGAGAGCCTGAACAGACGCTCCATGGCGCGGCACAGACCCGCGTCGTCCTCGATAATCACGATCGAGATGAGTTCCCCATCCATGCGGCGTCCCGGTAGTCTTTGCCCGAGTCTCATACGATTGCGTGCGTGGCGCCATAGGGATTCAGGGCAACGCCTTTCCCTTTGGGGCAATCGCGGGCGTCACGACGATGTTCGCTGCGGCCGGGCCGCCGCGTGGTCGCGTGTGGGCGGGGCGCAGCGTACCGGCCTTCGCTGCGTCGACGGCGTCGCTCACCAGCGGTAGCCAGACCACAAAAGTCGTGCCGCCCCCATCGCGGGGAACGGCTTTGATATCGCCGTGGTGGGCATCGACGATCGAGCGCACGATGGAAAGACCAAGCCCCATTCCATGAGGCTTGGTGGTATAGAAAGGCTCGAACACGCGCTGTGACGATGCGGCACCGAGACCGCAGCCACGATCGGTCACCGTGAACTCGACACCCTCTGCCTTGCTCCGCGTAACGAGCGTCAGTACGCGGTCCGATTGCGCGGTTTCCTGCATGGCGTCCATCCCGTTGATCGTGAGATTGAGTACGATCTGCTGGATCTGGACAGCGTCACCCATGATCGACGCATCGCCTGCGCCAAAGCTTGTTTCAAGGCCGATATTGCGGCGCTTCGCTTCCGGTGCGATCAAGGTCAATGCGCATTGCAGCGTGCTATCGAACACAATAGGACTGAAGACGACGCCCTGCTTCTGCAGCAAGCTGCGCAAACGCTGCACGACATCGTTGGCGCGCAAGGCGTCGCGCTTCACATCCGAAAGAATGTCGCCGAGTTCCCCGGAGTCGAGTTGCGAAGCCTTTACCAGCAATTCCGCGGCGTCCGCGTTGCTCAGAATCGCGCCTAAGGGCTGTCCCACTTCATGTGCAATGGAGGCGCTCAGTTCGCCCACGGTCGCGAATCGCGCGGCGCGCGCCAGTTCGCCGCGCCGCGCGATGGCTTCGGCTTGCGCCGCACGACAGTTTCGACGCTGCACGAGCAATGCCACGATCGTTAGCGTCTGGGCCAATAACACCACCAGAATAATCAGCACGACATTGCGATATTCGCGGAAAATCGATTTCGGATACTCGATCAGATGGACGGCGTGATTGGCGTACTTCGTCATCGATACGCGGAACGCCGGCGTGAGAGCGTCCGCGCCGAAGCGAAAGCCGTCAAGCGAGTCGAGCAAGACTTCGACGCCTTGCGCAAAGGATGTTTCGCGTTGGTTGCCAATCCCCTTGATCTGCACAAATGCCGCTGGCCGGCTGGCGGCAGCGTGCGTGAGCATCACCGCTCGCGCCGGAGCCGGCGTATGCGCCGCCGTCGCGCAAGTCGCTGCAATGAGCAGTAGCGACACCATCGCCTTGCGAAATGCGCGAGCAGCACGTTGCCCGAAGCCACCCACCAAATCGATTCCACGCGGGGCGCGTCGCAAGGCATTCGTCTCCTGTCTGTTCATGCCACGACAAAGGGATATTCACGGCTTTTCTGTGCCCGCGAAAAATGACTACGCCGCGAGCGACAGGCTATCTGCACGCCGCAACAGATCCGCGAACGAAGCCGCGCCAAGCTTGCGCATCAGGTCCGCGCGACAGCTCTTGATCGTGCGCTCGGACAGACCCAGATCAGCGGCGATCTGCTTGTTGCGCCGCCCCGCCACGATGCCCGTCAATACCGTTCGCTCCCGGTCTCCCAGATTTACATCGGGGGCCGAGGCAACCGGTGTGGGCAACTCATGCGCCTGCGCGTCGAATGCCGCGTCGAGTGCATCCAGCAAGGTCTCTCGCTCGAACGGCTTGACGAGGAAATCGACCGCGCCCGCCTTCATTGCCTGCACGGTTCGCGGCACATCGCTGTATGCGCTCATGAACACGACCGGCAACGCGCGGGGCTGACGGCGCAGCGCCTGCTGCAAATCCAGGCCGCTCGGGCCGCCCAGTTCCAGATCGACGAGCAAACAACCGCTCCAGCCTTCGGGTTCGCTCACCAGAAATTCGCCGGCCGAGGCGTAAGTCCTCACGGGATAACCGGCCGTACTCAGGAGTCTTTTTAATGCCGACCGCATGGATGCATCGTCTTCGACAACGTGAATCGTCCTGTTGGAATCACTATTCACGACATCACTCCGTCTTTGCCATCTGGATCCGTATTCGATTTCGGATTTAGTGGCTCCCTGGTGATTCACCTCTACCGGCTTATTGCAACTTACATGCATGTAATGCGTTATAGCAATTTATCGTAAGACTTGTTTTAAAGCTGTACACACGGGGCGTTTAAGGACCCAAAGGCCGATGATTTCCCACTTATTGCACTCATAAGCCGAAGCAGATGGAACGATGGTTTCCAATCATTTTTGGAACACTTTTAGATTCCATTCAGCAAATAGAAATAATTGGCACACGACGCGATTGCAAACATTTTTTCAGACGAGCGAATGTGTCCGGCTTATATCGCTTAGGGTTTGGGGCAACGCGCACATGCGCGGCTTCACGATAAGATTCATTTGAACACGGTCTATGGCGCACTATCCCGTTCCGCCCCACCCGGAGCCTCAATGACGCAGCTCGTTCACCATCCCGCGTATCTGTTTATCGTGCTGATCGTTCTGCTTTCCGTCGGGGCGATACTGGGCGCGATCGTCATGCAACGCGTCGTGCCGTTCTCAGACGATGCGCGCGACAACTACAACGTAGTTCAGGGCGCCACGCTCACGCTGCTCGCACTGCTGATCGGCTTTACGCTTTCCATGGCAGTGAGCCGATACGACCAGCGGAAAAACTACGAGGAAGAAGAAGCCAATGCAATCGGCACCGAATATGTTCGCGCCGACCTTCTAGGCTCGCCCGGCGCAGAAAAGGCCAAAGCGCTGCTCGTGAAATATCTCGACTTGCGCATCGTGTATTACCGCACGCGCAATGCGCACGAACTCGAGGCGCTCGGCACCCAAACCACGGCCGTTCAGACGCAGCTATGGGCTGCCGTGCGCGAAGCGGCCGAGGCGCGGCCCACGCCCATCACGGCACTCGCCGTGGCCGGCATGAACGATGTGCTCAATACCCAGGGCTATACGCAGGCGGCGTGGCTCAATCGCATACCCGTTTCGGCATGGGCGCTGATGATGTCGATTGCCTTCTTCAGCAACCTGATGCAGGGCTACGGCGTGCGCGGCAAAACCGGGCGGCGCGTGCTGCTCTTTGTCCTGCCTATCACGGTTTCACTGTCGCTTTCCTTGATCGCCGATATCGACAGCCCCCGTGGCGGCCTGATTCGCGTGGTGCCGCAAAACCTGCTGAGCCTGCAGCAGTCGATGTCGGCGAATTGAGGCCAATCGCACGCCTCAAAAGCTGAGCGCGATCCCCAGCGACGCACCGGAAATGTCTTTGCCGAAGGCATAACGCCCGACAATCCGCAAGCGCGAAAACAGCTTCGTAACCGCGCCGGTGTCGATTTCCAGGCCCGCGCCCAGCGACGTCAAATGATTGAAGCCGAGAATATCGGCCTGACTGCCGAGATAGGTCGAATGCGAGAGTTCGAGCACATAGCGCAGCGGCCGGTGCAGCACCAATAAGCCAGTCGGCGCCCGCCAGCGGGCATAGAGATTGGTCGATTCGGCATTGGCCGATCCGCGCACGCCGCTCGACGACCCAAAGCTTTGCAGATAGATATCCGTGTAGCGCAATTCGAGGTCGAATTCATAGGGTTCCTTGCGCGGATACCAGCCGATCATCAGCGATCCGCCCAATCCATAGGCATTGAGCGATCCGTCCTTGATAAAGGCGACGTTTTTATCGACGCGACGATTGATCAGGAATTGCGCGGCGCTCGCATCGCTCAGCACTTCGCCCAGCGAGAAATTGAAAATCGGCCGGATCACCAGATCTTTCTTTTCATTGAGCGGAAAGTCCCAGCCGATGCCGCCCGTCGCCGCCACATTGGTCCAGCGCGTGGGCAACGCGCGCTGCTGCTGGCCGTCCGAGACAATAAACGTGGGGTCGTAACGCGATCCGCCCAGCGCGCCTTCCAGATATAGCGGGAAACTCGGGCTCAACGTAAAGCCGCCGCCGAGTTGCGTCATGTTGAGCGCGGGATTGCCGGTGGCGCCGTTGCGAATGCCCAGCGAACTGGCGGTCAGATCCGGCGTGACGGTAAAACTCAACAGCGCGAGCACACCGTTGGCGCGCTTTTGCACGTCCGGGCCGGTGATGGCGGGCGCCGAAGGCAGCGTCTGCGCTGGCGCCGGCAAGGCATAGAATCCGCCAGCACCGCAAGCCAGCCCGACACTCGCGATTAGCGCGGCGCGCAGATTTCTGCGTCGATTGACGAGATGCCGGCAGCTGCGCCGCGACCTCACGGACATGGTGTGCCCCACCGTTGAGAACATCGACAGGACCGGCCGCTCTGGCGCAGCAGAACGCCGGGGTGCGAATTGCGCGAGACGACAAACACCGCAGTGCCATGCGCGAGTGTCGTACAGGCGCATCGGCGATGCCATTGGGGTGCGGGGCAATCTACATTGCCCCCGAGGGCAACGGCGTTGCCCCATCTACCGATGGCGAAACCGCGTGACGGCTCCAATACTGAATGTCGCTGAAACGGCGTTGCGCAGCATGCCCTGGCGTTTTCGTGCGCAGCCGTTTTTCCTCCTACCGTCCCGCGACTCGACCGACCATGCACCATTGCGCATCCGCAGCGATCATCGACAGCATCGACGCCCTCGACACCCTCGACACAACGGCAAAGCACGCACCCGTTGCGCCCGCGAATATGGTCCACATTGCGGGCGGCACGTTTCTGATGGGCTCGAATCATCACTACCCGGAAGAGGCGCCGGCGCACAAAGTCCGCGTGCACGACTTCTGGATCGATCGTCATGCGGTGACCAATGCGGATTTCCAGCGCTTCGTCGAAGCGACCGGCTTCGTCACGGCCGCCGAGCGCCCCGCCAATCCCGACGACTATCCGGGCGCGCTGCCTGAAATGCTGGCGCCGTCGTCGGTGGTGTTCGCCAAACCGCCGCATCGCGTCGATCTACGCAATCACTTCAACTGGTGGGGCTATACGGCGGGCGCAGACTGGCGGCATCCGCGCGGCCCGTCGAGTTCGCTCGACGCAATCGCGGATCACCCCGTCGTGCACGTCACGTTCGACGATGCCCAGGCCTACGCGCAATGGGCCGGCAAGGATCTGCCGACCGAAGCCGAATGGGAATTCGCGGCGCGCGGCGGCCTGGAGGGCGCGGAATTCGTCTGGGGCGACGAATTCATGCCGCAAGGCAAGCCGATGGCCAATACCTGGCAAGGCGAGTTTCCGTGGCAGAACCTGCTGGAAGACGGCTACGAATGGACCGCACCGGTCGGCTCGTTTGCGCCCAACGGCTACGGCCTGTACGACATGGCGGGCAACGTCTGGGAATGGACCAGCGACTGGTATCAGGACCACGGCAAGATCGTGAAGGCGTGCTGCACGCTGGACAATCCGCGCGGCGCGAGCGTCGAAGCGAGTGTCGATTCGCGTACGCCGCAGCTCAGAATTCCCCGCAAGGTCATGAAAGGCGGCTCGTACCTTTGCGCGCCCAACTATTGCAGGCGCTATCGCCCTGCCGCGCGCATGGCGCAGCCGGTCGATACGTCCACGTGCCACGTGGGCTTTCGGTGTGTCGTGCGCGACAGCGCCCCCGCCACCGCTTCAAACAGCACTTCCGGTTGAACCCACTGGAGAAACGGTCTGCCGCGCATCCGTCACGCACGGAACCGGCAGGCGATCCGCTACCGGCTGCGGTAGCTCTATCTGACGTCCACGCGAAGTCCACGCAAAGGAGTGTTCCATGGCGGGCAAGAAGAAACCCAACTTCCTGATCCTCTGGGGCGACGACATCGGCCAGTCGAATCTCAGCATTTTCACCAAAGGGCTGATGGGCTATCGCACACCGAATATCGACAGCATCGGCGAGGCAGGCGCGGTGTTCACCGACTACTACGGCGAACAAAGCTGCACGGCGGGCCGCGCCTCCTTCATCACGGGCCAGTGCGGCTTGCGCACGGGGCTGACCAAGGTTGGCCTGCCAGGCGCACCGTTGGGCATGCGCGCCGAAGATCCGAATATTCCCGAACTGCTCAAGGATCTGGGCTACACCACGGGGCAATTCGGCAAGAACCACTTCGGCGATCGCGACGAACATCTGCCGACCATGCACGGCTTCGATGAATTCTTCGGCAATCTCTATCACCTCAACGCCGAGGAAGAACCGGAGTTGCCCGATTACCCGGATGCAAAGGAATTTCCCGACTTTCACAAGAAGTACGGTCCGCGCGGCGTGCTGCACTGCTGGGCAGACGGCAAAGGCGGCCAGAAGATCGACAACACCGGGCCGCTGACCAAAAAGCGCATGGAAACCATCGACACCGAATTTCTGGCGGCGGCGAAGGAATTCATCCAGAAGGCGCATCAGGAAGACAAGCCCTTCTTCCTCTGGTTCAATACCTCGCACATGCACTTCCGCACGCATATCGAGGATCGCATTCGCGGCCAGGCCGGTCGTTGGCAGTCCGAATATCATGACTGCATGGTCGAGCACGACAAGCATATTGGCGAAATGCTGGCGCTGCTCGATCAACTCGGCATCACCGAAGACACCATGGTCATGTACAGCACCGACAACGGTCCGCACATGAACTCATGGCCCGATGCCGGCATGACGCCGTTCCGCAACGAGAAGAACTCGAACTGGGAAGGCGCGTATCGCGTGCCGTGCCTCGTGCGCTGGCCAGGCGTGATCGAACCGGGCACGGTCTGCAACGAAATCGTGAGTCACCTCGACTGGCTGCCCACCATCGTCGAAGCTGCGGGCAATCCGGCCGTCAAGGAAGAGCTGCAAAAAGGCATCGAGGCCAACGGCAAGAAATTCAAGGTCCATCTGGACGGCTTCAGCCTGTTGCCCTACTTCACCGGCAAAGCGAAGAAGCCGGAACGCAAGGGCTTTTTCTATTTCACCGATGACGGCGACCTGGCGTGTCTGCGCTTCGACAACTGGAAAGTCGTGTTCATGGAGCAACGCACGGCCGGCACATTGCGAATCTGGGCCGAACCGCTGGTAACGCTGCGCGTGCCGAAAATCTTCAATCTGCGCACCGACCCCTACGAACGCGCGGATATCACCTCCAATACCTACTACGACTGGCTGCTCGATCACGTGTTCATCCTCGTGCCCGCGCAGGCGGGCGTGGCCGAATTCCTCCAGACCTTCAAGGAATTCCCGCCGCGCCAGAAAGCCGCCAGTTTCGGCGTGGACCAGGTGATCGAAAAGATGATGGATGCGGCCGGCGGCGGCCATCGCTAAGACGTTCCCGCTGCGCATCGGTACGATCCCGGCGGCGCGCAACCACGCGCTGCCGGGACACTCTCCTGCCCGGACATCCATGGACGCCAAGGCCCTGATCCTGCTCGCGCTCCAGTGCGCCATCGCCGCGACGGTCTTCACCTACGGCCTGCAGGCCACACGCGACGATCTCCTTTACATCGCGCAGCGGCCCGGCCTGCTATTGCGTTCGCTGATCGCGATGCTGGTGGTCATGCCGATCCTCGTGGTCGCGAGCGTGTACTACCTCGATCTACCGCAGCCGACCGCCGTGGTGCTGACCGCGCTCGCCATCTCGCCAGTGCCGCCCTTGCTGCCGAAGAAGCACAAGAAAGCGGGCGGCGTCGCGCCCTACGGCCTTGGCCTGCTTGTCGTGCTCGCGCTGGTGTCGATCGTGACCATGCCGCTCTCGGTTGCGCTGTTCAACTGGTTGTTCGCGCAACCTTTGGCAGTCGGTCCGGTATCGATCATGAAAACCGTGCTGACCATGATCGTGGTGCCACTCGCCGTGGGCCTGCTGGTGGCCTCGCTGATGCCTCGCGCCGCGCAGAGGCTGCTGCGGCCCGTACGCCTGATCGCGACGATCCTCCTCGCCGTGGGCGTCCTCGTGCTGCTGGCCGGCACCTGGCGCGCGATCCTCTCTTCCACCGGTCACTGGACGGTGCTGGCCATCGTCGCCTTCGTGGTTGCGGGACTGGCGATTGGCCATTGTCTGGGCGGACCCGAGCAGGAACACGCGTCGGTACTGGCGCTCTCCACCGCTTCACGTCATCCGGCAATCGCACTGGGCATCTCGGCGGCTAATTTTCCCGGCGAGCAATTCGCGCCGACGCTCGTGCTGTACCTGATCCTCTGCACGCTGCTGGCGATTCCCTACGTGAAGTGGCAGCGCGGCCGTTCGGCACTGTCCTCCGACACGCCGTAGCGCCACACCACGAGGTCACATCATGAATCGCGAACGCGAAACCTTGAATATCCCGGATACGCATCTTTCCGCCCCGCTGATTCCCGACGAAGGCACGCTGCAAACGCGCGCGCGCACCTCGCTTGCGGTCGAGCGCACCTTTCTCGCCGCCGAGCGCACGCTCATGGCCTGGCTGCGCACCGCGCTTTCGATGATCAGTTTCGGCTTCACGCTGGCGAAGTTCTTCGAATACGTGGCGGGCCAGCGCGGCGCGCCCATTGTCGGGCGCTTTGGCGCGACCTGGTCGCCGCGCACGGTCGGCACGGCGATGGTCGTGATCGGCACCATCGCGCTGCTGGTGGCCGTCGTGCAGCACCGGCGCCGCGTCGGCGCGCTGCGGCGCGAAGGACTGCTGCCGCAGTGGAATCTCGCTTACTGGGTTGGGATCGCCGTGGCGGCGCTCGGTGCGTTCGCGCTGGGTTCGCTGGTGCTGGACTAATGCACGGTCGCGCCCGCACAATGTCGCCTCGGTCATCAGGACACGTCGCGTGACTGCCATTGCGCCTTTATTTCCGCTTGCGGCCCCATTCGCCATCCTTTCCGCCACTTGCGCGGCATTCGCCGCGACGAATGTCGATTCCGCCGCGCTCATGCTCTCGTTTTCGGCATCGGCGAAACCTTTCAGACTGTTTGCCGCCTTCGTCGTCACGGGCATCGCGGTGATTGTCGCGAGTCTGCTGATCGGCTTCGCGGCCAGTGCGGTCGAGATTCCTTCGCGCTATTTCGGCATCGTGCCGCTGTCGATCGGGCTGATCCAGCTTGCGCAGGGTATCCGGCGCAGCGACGGGCAGACGCCATCGCAACCGGACGTACCCGTGATGTTGTCGATGGTCGCGATGATGTCGGCCTTTCTGTCCGTGAGCACCGACAATCTGCTGATTTTCGCGGCCGTGTTTGCCAGAAATGGCACGAGCGTCGCGCCGTGGATCGGCGCGACGCTCGTCGCACTGTACGTGCTGATGGGATGGCTGGGCACCTGGGCCGGCGCCCGGCTGGTACGCGTGAACGTGAAATTCCGTGCTGTAGCGCCGGCGATTACTGCGTGCGTAGGCTTGACGGCGCTACTGGCATGACGGCTTTTAACCCACGGCCAGCGTCGCCGCTTCGGCGCTTGCCAGCATCTGCGTGAGCGAAGCCGCGTGCGTCTGCGGCGCGTCGATCACGAACAGGTCATCTTCCAGCGCGCGCGCCAGCTGGAAGCGCCCATCCAGCCACGCGCGCAACGCCGCCTCGGACGTAATCACGATATTGCTGTGCAACGCATCTTCCGTGGCCGTGACGTCGGGCATCTCCGGCACGATATCCGGATCGAAACCTACGGTCGTGGCGTGAAAAAAGCCCCACGTATCGTTTTCGATCAGCAAAACGTAGAAGTCCGGCAGTGCCAGCAGCGCCGCCTCGCCGTGCGCAGTTTCGACCCGCGCCTGCAGCAGGTTCAGCGCTTCGATGGCCGACAGGCGCATGCGGGCGGCCGAAAGCGCGCCTTCGGTGGTATCGACCGCATCGATCAGCCCCGCATCGATCGCCTTGCGGGCCGCCACGGCAATCTTCAGCGCCAGCGGATGCCCGACGCTGAAATCGAGCTTGAAATTACAGATCGCGCACATGGCATCCCCTCAAGGCGTGACGATGTTGAACCAGAAGTCGAACGTATCGAGCCACGAAACGAATTCGCCCAGTTTCTGGCTGTCGCCGTCGATTTTGGCATTGCCGCCCATGACGAGCTTCTGCATGTTGGTCTTGCCCATCATGATTTCGTTGAGATCCGCGCGCGTCATCGTGACGGTCGCGTCCGCCGAATTCGAACTCGTGTTCGCCGTGTAATGCAGCGCGCTGTTCTGCACGCCCAGCACGTATTTCTCTTTCGTATCGGTGAGCACCAGATTGAACGAAGCGGTTTTGCCGTTGGCGCGGTCGCCGTTCAGACGGATGCCGAGATAATCGAGGAACATGTCGAGCGGCATCGCCTGGATCGTGTCCGGGCTTTGCGGCTGCGGCGCAGGAAGCTGCTGGATGCCGCCGCGCAATTCCTGCGCACCCGTGAGATAGAAGTTGCGCCATGACGCCGATTCCGCCTGATAGCCCAATTGCTCGTAAGCATCGGCCAGCAGCTGTTTCGCCGACGTATTCTGCGGCTCCGCGAAAACCACGTGATTCACGACTTCCGCGACCCACCGGTAATCGCCCTTGCTGTAGTAGCCGTGAGCCTTGCTCAGCACCGCCGCCGATCCACCCATGAATTCGACATAGCGCTTGCCCGCTTCGGTCGGCGGCAAGCGATGCAGATTGGCGGGCACGCCATCGAAAAAACCCAGCCGCAGATTGTATTGCGCCACGGCGTCGTGATAGACCGTGCCGTAATAACCGCGGCAATACCAGTGTTTCGCGAGGCTATCGGGCAGACGAATGGATTCGCCGATTTCCAGCGGCGTCATGCCCTTGTTGGCCATGCGCAGAACCTGATCGTGCAGATAGCGGTACATGTCCCGCTGCGCGCCGAGGAACGCCACCACGCGATCATTGCCCCACGTCGGCCAGTAGTGCGAAGCAAAAACCACCTGCATATCGCCACCGAACATATCGAGCGACGATTGCAGATATTTCGACCAGAGCAGTGCATCGCGCACTTTCGCGCCGCGCAAGGTGTACAGATTGTGCAGCGTGTGGGTCGCGTCTTCAGCCGCGCAGAACGCCTTGAATTTCGGCAGATAGAACATGAATTCCGAGGGCGCCTCCGATTCCGGCGCCATCAGCACGACCAGTTCCACGCCGTCGAGCGTGAGCTTTTGCCCGGTCTTTTCGGCGAACATGGTCGGCACGGCCAGCGTGATCGTGCCCACCGATGTCGTCTTGCCGAGACCGCCATCCACGATGCCCGTGGGACTGCGCGGCAGCAGCGAGCCGTACATATAGCTCGCGCGTCGCCCCATCGCATTGCCCGCGATGATGTTCTCGCCCACCGCCGCTTCGGTAAAGCCTGCGGGCGCAACGATCTGCACCTTGCCGGCTTTCAGGTCGTCGTCGCTGACGAGGCCGCGCACACCGCCGTAGTGATCCACGTGACTGTGCGTGTAGATGACGTGCGTAATCGGGTGGTCGCCGAGGTGCGGAATAACGAGTTGTTTCCATACCGTCGACGCCACATCGGTCGTAATGAACGGATCGACCACGATATAGCCGCGGTCGCCGCGAATGATGCTCATGACGGACAGATCGTAGCCGCGCACCTGCCAGATGCCATCGACGACCTTGAAAAGACCGTGGTTCATGTTGAGCTTGGCGTTACGCCAGAGGCTCGGATTCACGGTCGGCGGCGCGTTGTTTTCCGGGCCGCCCTGTACGAAGGCGAATTGCTGCAGATCCCAGGCGTGCGTGCCGCCGGGACCGGGAATCACGACCGGCTCGGGCAGCGTCGCCACGAGCCCGCGTTTGGCGTCTTCGAAGTCCTGTGCATCGCCGAACGACAGAAACTCGGCATATTGCTTGTTCACCGCGAGCGTCGCGGCCGTGGCGGGCTTGGCTGCTCCGGTGGTCGGCGTCGCCGCGTGCGCGACCTGACTCAGAGTCTCTCCGACGACACCGGACAGGCCGGTTGCCACGCTGGTAACGGCGACGTTTTTGAGGAATGCCCTGCGACCGCCTGACTTTGCATCGTCGTCCGAGTGCGACATGACCACCTCCGGTTATTCAAGGAAATGACAGGCGCTGGGCGCGTGTCAGCGTTGCTCGAGAACTTCTCGGGGATTTTTCGCACAATCGCCGGGCCGCGACTATCGGTACTTGGGGCAACCGGATTGCCCTGAAGGGCGATTGAGTTTCGGTGGTGATCCAATGGGCATGCAGGCCGAGTAACAAGAATAAAGTCTGAAATCGCGCAGGCGATTGCCTGCAAGTGCAAAGTCGCCTGTCGATCACAGCGCGGCCTCGATCGAGACTGAATCGTCGATGAACGGCTTCGGGCCGTAGCCCGGCTCTTATGCCTCGCCTTGCGATAAAACCACTAGCATTTGACACTCTGCAAACATGTCGATACAATTCGCGCCGCGGGGTGGAGCAGTCTGGCAGCTCGTCGGGCTCATAACCCGAAGGTCACAGGTTCAAATCCTGTCCCCGCAACCAAAAACCTTCTAAAGCTTTCTGCGCATTAGCCCATTTTCAGGAACAAGATTTTTCTTTGAATGTGTGCGCAAAGTGGGCGCTGGCCGTGTGAAACGGCGAAATGCAGCGCCCTGACAAGCCCGCTCCAAGCGGGCTTTTTGCTTTTTTGCGCTTTCTCGATGCCGTCGAAAATGATTCGGCAGATAGCGATGCCTGGCGGATTTGCACCTGAGTGCCGACGAGGCGTTCAGGCCGTCGGGCGAAACGCCTGGCATTCGACGTCGCTCGTATTTCGGGCAGGCGCAGCAAAACCTAGAACTGCGCCGTCAACTGAAAACCGACCGTCCATCGTGCAGTAGGAAATCCTTCAGGTTTGTAGATGGGCGTCCCCGCGAAAAGGTCGTAGGACACGCCAACAACTTTCGTCGGCACGCCGCCGCGAATGCCAATCACAGCGCCTGCAAGTTGCGTCCCCGCCAGTGCAGCCGTGTTTGGTCCGAACACGCGCCCGTAGTCGAGCCCCGCGTACAACGTCTGTCCCGTCTGGAATACCGGCCATTGCAGCTCGTTACGCCAATAGAAACCGCGTTCGGCTGCGAGCATGGTTTCGCCGTCGAAGCCTCGCACGGTGTATCGGCTGCCGATGGTCAGGTCGTCGATGTAGAACAAGGTGTCGTTCGTGAACTGGCCGTGGAATGTGGTCACATACTTGAACGGCTGGTTTGCGATGGCAAACGGAACGGCAAGGTTCGCGTCGAGCACAGTCATGTGGAATCGGTACGTTGGGCCGTCAACATATGGGGCAGGCGTCGCGCCAAGCCCGCCGATGCCCTGACGATACGCGAGCGTGCCATCGAACTGCGCCGCGCCGAAATAATGACGGTCGGTTGCGCCGAGTTCCAGAAACGTGTTGTTGCGCGCCTGTGTCGGGATCGTCGTGTCGTCGATGAAGCTGTCACCGAAACGCTTCGATAGCTGAACGTATCCGCCAAGCACATCGTTCTGACCGCGCGACAGAACACGCGCGATGCGTAGTGCCGCAGTCTGTGAATTGCCGCTCGATACAAACGTCTGGTTCACGCCGGCGATGTTCTGGTAGTAGGTGTTTGTGTTGCCCGACAGGGTGGCCGTCCAGTAGCCAAATGGGATGGAGTACGAACCATTGAACCCGTGCGAACCAAGCGATTTGTTGCCGAACGACAAATCCTGATTCGCGCCGACCGTGAACACGTCGTTGAGTCCAAGCGGGTTATCGACGCCAAGGCTGACGTTGCCTTGCCATTTTCCCGTCGATGACGTGCCCGAGTTGTCGATCGAAGCAACGAACGTCCAGGGCTTCGCGCGCCTCACTGTCACGACGACATCGCTTTCGCCAGGGATGTCGGTCGGCTCGATCTTCATGTCCACGTCTTGCGACGCGACGCGCTTCATCTGTTCCAGACCTTGCTCAAGATCGCGCATGTTGAGCACGTCGCCACCGCTGACCGGAAACGCGTTTTTCCACGTTCCCCACATGGAAGGATCGGCGAGCCGGACCTGCCGCACCAGACCCGGCACGAGCGCGAACGACAGCACGCCCGTCGTCAAATCCTGCTGCGGCACGAGCACACGCGTGGTCACATAGCCGCGACTCAGCACGGCCTGCTGCAAACCCTTACTCAATATGTCGATGCCTTGCTTGCCGACGCATTGCCCCTTGTAGTGGTCGAGCCATTCGCGCGCGAAGGCGAACGGGTCGAGCGGCAGAGCCGATGCGCCTTTCGCGTGCGCTGCGGCCGATAGCGTGTCAGGAACGTCGAGCGCGAACCGATCAATGCGAAAGCACGGCGTTTCGGCCGGCAGCGCGGGAAAGGCTTCGACCTTCTGCAAGGTCGAGCGCACGGCCGGCGCCTGTACCGCCGCTTCGCGCTGCTGTGCGTCGCGGCGCTGCTGCTGGTTCTGTTCGGTTTCGATGCCGCCGAGGCTTTGCCCCTGCACATTGGGCGCGAGCGCGACCAAAGCCGATAGCGGCAGCGCCGCCAGGCTCTTTCTGATTTTCATAGGAGATGCGAGATAGAGCCGGACCCTGTCAGGAGTCCGACGTGCTGATTAACGTGCGTGCGGATGGTTAATAGTCGATATCAACGACGTGACCTTTGGTAAAGCCACGTTATCAAGGCGCATATCGGAACGGCGAACACTGCGAACCTTACCCACTTGTACAATCGGTCGATCTGTGGAAAGTAGGAGCTTCCTCGTAGCCATGCCAGAGCAGGCCAAAAAAGCAACTCAAAAAACGCTGCTCCTACAATAACAATCACCAGAAAGAAAATGAAAAAATAGGCGTATTGCTTCATTTCGTTCTTGAAACTACTCATTTCTTTGGCGCCTTAACTGGAGGATTGACAATAATTCCCATAGTGCCGCTCGTGCCTTCTGAGCCCATCGCACCGATCACTGTGCCGCCGAGCGAAGGTAATACGTTGGGAGGGACGTACTTGGATACACCCATTCCGATATCCACCCATTCTGCTCGATACCAAGGATTCAATATGCTGTTCATGCTACTTTCCGTCCAGCCGCCTGCCTTGTAGCCCACCGCTGTTCCCGCTGCGGCTCCAGCCATGCTCAAGTTAGGGTTGTCCCCCTTGATCGCAGAGCCTGCAGGAGCGCCGCCGGTATTGATAAGCAGACCGGGCAGGAAATCTGTACCAAAGGTCAAAGCGCCCGTTACGGCGGCCATACCAACGTCGACGGGACTAATTTGTCCATTGTTGAAGCCATACTGAGCCGCGCTGTTGACCGTCGCTCCGATACCACCACCAGCGATCATTCCGCCAATCGCCGGCACGCCACCGGCAACCAACCCGCCAGTTGCTATCATGGCCGCGCCAGCTATGGCCGTGCTTACCGGATTGTTCTTGACGTTGTTCTTCACAAGGTCGTTGTACGTCACTCCCTTGTTTAGCTGACCCTGTCCCGCATCATAGGCTTGCTGATTGCTCGCGATGTACTGGCTGTTGTAGCTATGATTAGCGTACTGCGGGTCATTTTTGTAGCCGTCGCAGTTCAGGTTCTGGCATCCAATGATTGCGCGAACCTGGTAATCGTGTACGCCTCCCGCCGCATCCGAAGTCTGCTGGTCGGAGTTACGAAGCATTTCGGCCACGATCCGACCTTCGGCTTCCTGTTCACTGATGCCAAGCTGCTTCGCGACGATCTTTGCGTCCTTCTTTGCCAGCGCGTACTCGTCGGGATGCAACTGCCGATTGAACCGGTCGACGTCGTATCCCGAAACCGCACCCGCATTACCGCCAATAGCACCACCTGCACCCGTCGCGATTGCGTTTGCGACGATGTTCCCGAGTACGGTATTCACGTCGCCGCTGCCGGTCGGATTCGCGCCGGCAATCGCGCCACTCAGTTCGTTCAGCTTGCCAGCTGCGATAGAGGCGATAGCCGCACCCGCCGCACCGCCCACGGCGTTTGCGCCCGCGAGCCCCGTCACGATAGCCGCACCCGCCGCCTGCATTTCCGCGCGCGCAATGCCGCCCTCCTTCCATGCGTCCATGCCGGCCTGATCGCCATTCGCTTTCGCCTCGTCGTACTTCGATTGCGCGAAGTCGCCGACGCGCCGCGAGACCGCTTCGCCTGCGGCACTCGCCGCCGCCATCGTGTCAGCCTGCCGGTCGAGCAGATTGTTCACGTCAGGCAGTTTCGCGACCGTGCCGTTCGTGTTCGTCGTATCCCGCGACAGGCTCGCAACATCCTGCGTCTGGTGGGCCGCGTCCGTCACGCTGATCGCGCTGCGCGTCGTGGCGCTATCACTGCCACTGTCGTTCTGGCTCAACATCGATGCGACACCTCCCGTATTCGAGCCTGATGTGTTGCCATGCGTTGCGTAGTTCGAACCGCCGTCGCCCAATGTCACGCCGCCGCCGATGCCCCCCGAATGCGCGTTGTAGCTCGAACTGTTCTGGATATCGCTGAACGTGAGCGTACCGGTCGAGAGGTTATTGTTCGCTGCGTCCGCCGTGCTAACAATCGTCGCTCCTTTCAGGTCGGTATGGCCTTTCACGTTGACGTTGAATCCGCCATCTCCCGCCTGAATGCCGGCAATCAGAACTGCCCGGTAATCTGGAACCCGACCGTCCAGCGTGCGGTCGGGAATCCTTCAGGCTTATAGATCGGCGTTCCGGCAAACAGGTCATACGAGACGCCAACAACTTTCGTCGGCACGCCGCCGCGAATGCCAATCACAGCGCCCGCCAGTTGCGTCCCCGCCAGTGCCGCCGTGTTCGGCCCGAACACGCGCCCGTAGTCGAGCCCCGCGTACAACGTCTGGCCCGTCTGCAATACCGGCCATTGCAGTTCGTTACGCCAGTAGAAACCGCGTTCGGCTGCGAGCATGGTTTCGCCGTCGAAGCCGCGCACGGTGTATCGGCTGCCAATGGTCAGGTCGTCGATGTAGAACAGCGTGTCATTCGTGAACTGGCCGTGGAATGTGGTCACATACTTGAACGGCTGGTTTGCGATGGCGAACGGAACCGAGAGGTTCGCGTCGAGCACAGTCATATGGAAGCGGTACGTCGGGCCGTCGATGTAGGGGTCCGGCGTCGCGCCAAGGCCGCCGATGCCCTGACGGTAGGCGAGCGCGCCGTCGAACTGCGCGCCACCGAAGTAATGCCGGTCGGTCGCGCCGAGTTCCAGAAACGTGTTGTTGCGCGCCTGTGTCGGGATCGTCGTGTCGTCGATGAAGCTGTCACCGAAACGCTTCGATAGCTGAACGTATCCGCCGAGCACGTCGTTCTGACCGCGCGACAGCACGCGCGCGATGCGCAGCGCCGCAGTCTGTGAATTGCCGCTCGATACAAACGTCTGGTTCACGCCCCCGATGTTCTGGTAGTAGGTGTTGGTGTTGCCCGACAAGGTCGCCGTCCAGTAGCCGAATGGAATGGAGTACGAACCATTGAACCCGTGCGAACCAAGCGATTTGTTGCCGAACGACAAATCCTGATTCGCGCCGACCGTGAACACGTCGTTGAGTCCAAGCGGGTTATCAATGCCAAGGCTGACGTTGCCTTGCCATTTTCCCGTCGATGACGTGCCGGAATTGTCGACCGACGCGACGAACGTCCAGGGCTTCGCGCGCCTGACCGATACGACGACATCGCTTTCGCCAGGGATGTCGGTCGGCTCGATCTTCATGTCCACGTCTTGCGACGCGACGCGCTTCATCTGTTCCAGACCTTGCTCAAGATCGCGCATGTTGAGCACGTCGCCGCTGCTCACGGGAAATGCGTTTTTCCACGTTCCCCACATCGAAGGATCGGCCAGCCGGACCTCTCGCACCAGACCCGGCACGAGCGCGAACGACAGCGTGGCCGCCGTCAAATCCTGCTGCGGCACGAGTACACGCGTGGTCACATAGCCGCGACTGAGCACGGCCTGCTGCAATCCCTTGCTCAATATGTCGATGCCTTCTTTGCCGACGCATTGCCCCTTGTAGTGGTCGAGCCATTCGCGCGCGAAGGCGAACGGGTCGAGCGGCAAAGCCGATGCGCCTTTCGCGTGTGCCGCGGCCGGGAGTGCGTCAGGCACGTCGAGCGCGAACCGGTCGATTCGAAAGCACGGCGTTTCGGCCGGCAGCGCGGGAAAGGCTTCAATCTTCGTTACAGCCGAGCGCACGGCGGGCGCTGATACTGCGGCTTCGCGCTGCTGTGCGTCGCGCCGCTGCTGCTGGTTCTGTTCGGTTTCGATGCCGCCGAGGCTTTGCCCCTGCACATTGGGCGCGAGCGCGACCAAAGCCGATAGCGGCAGCGCCGCCAGGCTGTTTCTGATTTTCATTGCGAGAAGTCTTTCTAAATCATGTCCGTCAAGCGTTGTCTGACGCGGAGACCCTGTATATAAGGTCGAATCCGGCACCCTGAACAATTTCGCGAGCTTTCCCGATGAAGTGCAACGCCTCGGACGATGGCTCATATTTCATCGCTATCTCGATCTGTTGTTTGCACCCCTTCGAATCGGGGTAGTGCTGCTCCAACTCGCCACCTTCAAGAAAGCGAAGATAGCAATTGATTTTCTCCTGTAGCAGAAGCAAGTGTTCTCCTACAGGTGAAGTCCATTCGAGATGATCGGTAATGACTAGGGTTGCGATTCCCTTGCTCGGATCAACGCCGATAATATCGACCACATTTTCATCAAGGATTGACATGGTTTTCGTACACGTTATTTCGGACAAGTTACGTGCCTCAACTGCATGCGGCCTTCATGTCTGCGTGGGAGCCATCCAAATTGCTCGACGTTGATTGGTTGTCCGCAGATGAAGCACACGTTCGGCCATCCATGAGCGCGCCAGTTAGCAATGTCCTGAAAGTCTGCTCCGTTTCCATACGCTGTCCACTCGTATTGAGACATACCTAGTAGATCTTTTACAGGAACGGTTCTGTTCATATCGTGCAAAATCTCGCTGAGAATGTCTTCGGCGTTCTCTTCGTTAATTTTGCCTTCGATGAGGTCTTGCAGTACGTCGTACTTTTTCATGGATTTAACGATTATTCAACTTTCGTTCAGGAACGGCATCCTTATACGGATCACCAGTCCGAACGGCTTCCACCCATGCTCTCGCTCGAACTTCGTTATACCGTGCTCAATGAGTGGCCATACGCCACAAGCTACTCGTTTTTGTTCCATGACTTACGCTAGGCCGCCGCGTCGTATCAGTTGAGAAACTATTTCCTCGTCCGAATCAACGGACATGACAGGATCACTATAGCCATCGATGTCGTCGCTCAACCACTGCTCACTGCAGCGCTTGACGTGAAATCGGACAACGATGGTAAGTTCATCTGCCGAAATGATCGCGGTTAAGTGGAGCGGCGAATCGGACGCGTTCCATAGAAAAAATAGTTTGTTCACTAACAGAATCGCCTGCGCAACAGGCTCCTGTTTCTCATAGTCCTCTACATGCAGCGAATTTACGAAACACTCGTAGCCTGTACAATCTTGGAAGTCGGCTCGCTTTGCGTTCGTCAATTTCTCCGCGAATGAACGGAGTAGATAACATTCCTGCTTTTTCACGAAGCCAGCGTCTGCGATTGACTTCAGGGGGGCAATCAACGGATTCCCGAACGTCAACGTATTTAGTATTTCCTTCATGCCAGCATTGGCTTTCATCATTTACCTCCCAAATACTTGTTGAGCCCTTTCTGAATTGCGGCGCTGAAATTTGGATCATTCAGCAATTTGTTCACGGAGTTCGGTGCATCTTGGAACGAGTTCGTGCTTGGATCATAGAGATACTTATTGCCTTGGTTGTCCTGGTAGTGTATTTGACCAGGGCGTTGACCAGGGTTAGGATTCTCCACGTCAATCCGTTCGCTTCCACCACCTTTCCAGATCGTTTTGCTTGCAATCTGCGGGCCATTTTCACCAAGCATTGAATCGTTGGTGTCGTTACTTTTCGGTGGCTGACCGCCTTTAGCAAGAATCGAGTTTGCGGGCAGCAAACCCGGAGTTCCTAACGCAGCATTCGCTGCAGTCGACTCTGCCAGCACCACCCCAGGGCTCGCCGTAGGCGGCACGCCGCCGCCCATGCCAACAATCGCATTCAGGCCGTTTGCAATGCCTTGCATCGCCAGTGAGAACAGCGTCGGCGATTTCTTCCCAGGGTCGCCCGTCAACGCGCGTTCATCATCGACTGACTGGTTATACAGGTGGACGTTCGACGCCATCGCCGCGCCTGCCGTACCGCCGACCGCAGCGCCGCCTACGCCCGCGGCAATGTTGGCCGCGAGATTGCCAATCAGGTCCGACCCCGTCGCCGATGCTACACCCTTCGAGATATCGTTCAGTGAACCGGCCATCTTCGACGCCAGACCTGCTCCAGCCGCGCCGCCAATTGTACTGAACGCGCTACCGCCGCCGAGCCCGCCAATCATCGCACCGCCCGCAACGTGCAGTTCGGCGCGTGCATCGCCGCCTTCCTTCCAGTTGTTGTAGTCAGCCGCCGCTGCGGCCATGCCAGCGCTGTCGCCGCGGTCGGACGCTGCCTTGTAGGCCGCCGCCGCGTCGTCGCGCTTCATGTCGGCATACGCACCGATACCTTGCGACACCGTCTGGCCCGCAGCCTGTGCAGCCGCCATCGTGTCGGCCTGCTGATTCAGGATGGTGTTCACGTCCGGCGTCTTTGCAACCGTGCCGTTCGTGTTCGTCGTGTCGCGCGACAGGCTCGCAATGTCCTGCGTCTGGCCTGCACCGTTCGTCACATTGATCGTGCCCGCACTGATTGCGCTGCGCGTCGTTGCGCTCGAATCGCCGTTTTCGTTCTGCGAAATCATCGGCGCTACGCTGCCCGAACCCGGCACTGAGCCAGGGCCGACCGCCTTGCCTGTGCTCGGGCCGACGCCCACGCCCGCACTGATGCCGTTGCTGTTCGCGCTATAGTGCGACTGGTTCTGGATGTCGCTGAACGTGAGCGTGCCAGTCGTCAGGCTGTTCTTCGACGCGTCGGCCGTGCTCGATATCACGCCGCCTGTCAGGCCCGTGTCGCCTTCGACGTTGACGTTGAATCCGCCATCGCCTGCATTAATCCCAGCCTGTTCGTTCACGCCTGCATAGTTCGAATCCGCGTGTCCATTCTGTGCGCTGAAACTCGCGCTACCTCCGCCCTGGCTGATCGTGAATCCGCCGCCCGTGCTGCTCTGGTGCGCGGCGCTGTTCGTCACGTCCTGAACGCTCGTGATGTTCAGATTGCCGCCCACATCCGCCGCGATCTGCTTGCCGTTGATCTGCGAGCCGATGATATTCGTATCGCCGCCTGATATCACCGTGACGCTGTTCGAGCCGTTCACATGCGAAGCATTCTGGATCGACGCATCGCTGTTCGCATCGCCGTGCGCGTTCGCCATCGCGGCAGATACGCCAAAGCCGCCGCCCAGGGTGTACTGCACGCCGACACTCGCGCTGCTGGAACTGTTCGAGCTACGCGTCGAATCCGTGTCGGTCGTGTTGATGACGTTCACGTTGTTCTTCGCTGCCAGAATAACGTCGCTCGCGTTCACGTTCGACCCGGCGATAGTCAGGTCGCCACTGGTTGCCACGAATCCCGCTGTGCCGCCTGCCTGCACATTGGAGCCGCGATGCGTCGTCTGGTCTTCGGACGACTGGCTTTCGCTCTTGCTCGATCCAATGCTGACCTTGATGCCGATGTCGGGCTTGCCGTCCGGCGTCATGCCGGAGCTGGTCAAGCCCGCCAGACCGATATCGCCCGCTGCGGCGATGCTGTGCAGCGCCGCAGCGCGGTCGTTGCCGGTGCTGGTGGAATTCTTCGCCGCCTGGCTTTCCGAATACGCGTTGTTGATCGCGTCGCCTACCGAACCCGCCAGACCAATTGTCAGACCGCTACTGCTGGTCTTCTGCGTCTGCGCCTGGTGCGAGGTATCAGTTGCCGCGTCGATGATGACGTTCGCCGCCGTGCCCGCGAGATTGCCGCCCGCGACCAGGTCGCTGCCCGTAACGTGCAGGGTGTTGCCCGCCTGGATCGACAGGTCGCCGTTGATCGAGCCGACCGTGCTCGCGTTGTTCGTGACGCTCGACGCGTCATTCGTCGTCGCGAGCTTGTTGGTGCCGACCGTGACAGTCAGGCCACTCGTCCCCAGGCCCGTGCGCTTCTCCTGATAGCTGCTGGACGACTGCATGGTGTCCTGCGTGGTCGTGATGTTCACGTCATGTGCAGCCGTTAGCGCAACATTGTTCGTGCCCGCAATCGTGCTGCCCGCGACGTTGAGATCTTTGCCGCTGCTGATTGCCACGCCATCAGCCGAAACCATGCTGCCCTGTGAGAGCGTAGTGGTCGTGTTGCTCGAACTGGATACTTCCTTGCCACTCACGACATTGCTGTGCTTGTGCTGTTCCTGTGAATTCTCGACGTGCGTTTCCGTGGCTGCGCCGATGTTGACGTTGCCTGCTGCCGCGAGCGTGGCGGTTCCCTTGTCGAGACTGATCGCGCTGCCGGTAACGTTGATATCCTTGCCCGATGCAACGGTCAGCGAGTTGCCCGCGTTGAGCGTGGTCGCCGTGAGCGAATCGTCCGAGCGGTGCAACGACTCCGAGTAGCTGCCGTGGCTGTCGCTGCCCGAACTGTTGCTATCGGTGGTCGACGTGGCTTTAGCCGCCTGTAAGGTCACATTGCCGTTTGCTGCAACGACGCCGCCGCCTGCGAGATTGATGTTCGCACCGGTCGCCGTCAGGTCGCCGCCGACGCCAATCACCGACATGCCGCCGACGTTCACGGAACTCCCAGTCGTCCGGTTGAGATCCGTATTCGACACGCCGTTCGCGCGCTCGACGATCTTGTGCTCGCCGGTCTGCACCGCGCCGATATCGTAGTTGCCGCCCACGGCCATCCCGAGATTGCCGCCGACGTTCAGATTGCCCGCGTTCTGTTCGACGTTGCCGCCCGTCACGATGACCGCATTGCCAGCGACGTTCAGGTTCGCAATAGGGCCGAGCGTCGTCGTGGTACGCGTCGCGCCGGTCGCGCTGACCTGGTCGACCGTCTTGATCGCCGTGTTCAGCAGCAGGTCGCCGCCTGCATTCAGCGCAAGGCTGCCAGCGTTCACCGTTGCAGAAGTCAGATCAACATTGCCCTTCGTCGTCAGCGACATCAAACCGCCGCTTTGCAGCGTGCCGAATGCGTTGTCGATCTGCTGCCCCTGAATCGACATCGTGTTTCCAGCCTGCACCGTGCCGCTGTTCGTGAACGTCTGCGCGTTCTGGATGTCGATGTCGGTCGCCGCAATCAGCGGGCCGTTCATGTTCTGCTGGTTGGCCTTCGCAAGGTAGACAACCGGCACGAGCACCGACTGACCATCAACCACTTCCGTCTGCATGATGACAACGTTGCTGGTCAGCGCCGCGACCTGTTCCGGCGACAGGCTCATGCCCAGCGGCAGGTTCAACGTCTTCGACAGCGACGCGCCCGCATCGAGCATCGCCTGATACATCGACTGAAGATCGGTGTACGGGCCGAGTACCGCCTTGCCGGTCAGCGACGTAATCTGGTTACGCACAAGCTGCTGCTCGTAGAAGCCATCGCCCAGGCGCTTTTCGGTCGTCTGCGGATTCAGGCCAAGCTGTTGCAGGTAGTAGTCGCTCGAGATGAACGTCTTCTGGTTCGTGAAGGCCGGATTCGTCTCGATGAGATAGGTTGCGCCCGGAGCCGTCGCGGGGCTGAACAATCCGCCTGCGGGTATCGAGAGGTTTTGCAACACGCTCTGCGCGGTGGCGCTCGCAATCGCCGGATCGACCATGCTGCCGCCGCCATTGACCGACGCTGCGCCCGATTTGCCGCCGCTCGCATTGCCGCTGATACCGTTGACGCTCACGCCCGACATCGCCTGACCCGGCGCGAGATTCAGCGACGGCACGCCCGCATTACCCGCCGTGTTGTCGATGCTGATGCCATTGCCCGAGAGCGTGCCGCCCGCCACAAAGCTCGACTCATACGATGGCAGCGCGTAGTTGCGGATATCGGCGGGGGCGTTGCAGTTCGCTGCGCAGAATGAGTAAGTCCAGTCCGCGATGCTGTGGTCGTAGTTCGTGTAGTGATACTGCCCCGAGTACGTGACCTGCACGCCAGGCGCGGCCTGACCCTGCCAGCTGTTCTGGTCGAGCGATACCGGCGCGGCGATATTGCCGACCGCCGCCACCGCGCTCCAGTAGTTCTGGAACAGACCAACCGACGAGGCATCAAGATTGCCGCCCGCAATGATCTGCCCTTGCGGACTGATGCCGGCGATCAGGTTCGCGAGCGCAGCGCCCGTGTAGGTCGTGTACTGGTAGCCGCTGTTCCACTGGCCGCCGTGTGGCGGCTCGATGTAGGCGCCGCCGATGGCATTCGGGTCGCCTTGCGTTGACCAGCCCACATAAGGATGCCCCGCCGAACAGGCGTTCATGTCCAGCGCCGTGCAGCCGGACAGGCTGATGCCGAGTTGCGCAAGCAGATCAGGATCGACGGACTGGTTCAAGCCCGTCGTTGTCATCGTCGTGCGGGTGTTCGTGACCTGACCGGCGTGCAGTTCCATGTCGCCCGCCGATTCGATCAACGCTGACTGGTTGCGGATCAGGCTCGCGTTCGTGTAGTTACCGTTCGCGTCCTTGCCGCCTGCGAGCACCACCTTGCCGAGACCGTAGATGGCCGTCGTCGCCTGGGTGTCGGTGGCCGTCGTGTCGTCGCGGCTCTCGATGTCGTTCGACAGCAGTTCGAGCGTGCCGTTGCTGTCCGTCGCGCCAATGAGCGCAGTCGGCCCCGTGTTCGACAGCGATTGCGTGGCGTTCAGCGAAACGCTGCCGCCGACCATCGTGCCCGTGTTCTCCAGCGTGTTCGAGTGTGTCGCGAGCGTGCCGCCCGCCATCATGACGCCGCTGTTCTGGATATCGGCGGCGTTGATGTTCAGGTTGTTCGCGGCTTCAACGAACGCGCCGTTGCTGAACGTGCCCGGCAGGGTAAAGGTCAGGTCATGACCGGCGTTGAACTGGACATCGGGCGTGGGTGCGAAATTGCCGCGAACGCTCACTGCAACGTCATTCGCCGCGCTATAGGCGCCGCCACCCATGAGGGTCGCGGCGTTCACGGCAAGATTGTGTGCCGCACCAATCTGGCCGTTCGCATTCGTGACCGCGCCTGTCGTCGTGATCGCGACATCGCCGCTCGAACCCGCGAAGCTGCCAATCTGGCCGCCGCTGTTATCGACGGTATCGCCTTGCAGCGTGACGCCCGCGCCGCTGATCTGTCCACCGCGCTGGCCATTCTGCGTGTTCACGAGCGCCGATGTGTTGACGCTCACGTTGCCATTGCCGGTTATCACGCCGCCACTGTTCACGGTCTGGCTGCCGCCTTGCACGGTCACGTCGCCCGTGCCGAGATTGCCAACCAGGCCGTTCGTGTTGTCGACCGACGCGGCCTGAATGGCGAGCGTGCTGGTGTCGCCCGCCGCGCCCGTGCCGGACTGGATTTGCCCGCTGGTATTGGTCAGCGTGCCGCCACTTGCGAGCGACAGCGACGAAAGCGAACGGACCGAGCCTTGCGTGTTGTTCAGGTTGCCCGCGATGCTCGCCGCGATATTGCCTTGCGCTGCGAGCACGCCGTTGGCGTTGTTCAGACTCGCCGCGCGTGCTGCGATCTGGCCCGCCGAGATGATCCTGCCGCCGACGTTCGAAAATGAACCCGCGCCGTTACCGGGTTGAATCGTCAACGTGCCGGTGCCGGCGTCGATGATCGAACCACCATCGTTGTTCAATGCACCCGGAGCAAGCGTGAAATCCGTGCTGTTGGTTTGCAGCGTGCCGCCGTTCGAGTTGTCGAACGTACCGCTCACAGTGAAGCCGGTTGCTGACGCGCCATACTGCGTGATGGAACCACCGCGATTCATCAGGTCAGCCGCTTTCAGCGCAAGCTGGTTTGCCTCGATGTCACCGCTGCTGTTGTCGAGCGTCGCGCCGGTCGTCAGTGTGAGGTCGGGCGCGACAATCGAGCCGCCGCTATTGGTCAGCGAGCCCGTGCTGATGGTTTCCTTCGTGCCCGCACCGATCTGGCCGCCGTTGTTGTTGAGTGTGCCACTCGCGATGCCCGTATCTGCGTTCGACAGCAGTTTGCCGTTCGTGTTGTCGAGCGCGCCGCCAACATTCGCCGTCAGTCCGCTCTGACCAATGATCGAGCCGGACGTGTTATTGAGCACGCCGCCCTGGATCGAAACGCGGCCGTTCGTGGCAATCCTGCCGCCGACGTTCGAGATGGCGCCCGCGCCGTTACCGGCGTTGATCGACAGCTTGCCGCTCCCGGCATGCGTAATCGTGCCGCCATCGTTATCGAGCGTGGCCGGCGCAAGCGTGAGGTCCGTGCTGTTGGTTTGCAGCGTGCCGCCTGCCGAGTTGTCGAGCGTGCCGGTCACGTCGAGCGTGGTCGCGCCGGTTCCAGTCTGCGTGATCGTGCCGCCGTGATTCACGAGGCTGGCCGCGTGCAGCGTGAACTGGTCGGCGCTCGCAGCGCCCCCGCTGTTGTCGACCGTCGCCGCAGATAACGTGAGCGCACTTGCCGCGCCGAACAGACCGGCGTTCGTGAGCGTCGTACCCGCCGAAAGCGTCATATCCGCATTGGTCGCAAATGTGCCGCTGTTGAACAGGGTCTGCACGGCGCGCGCAATCAGCGACTGCACCGCCGTAATCGACCCCGCGTTCGCAATCTGTGCGCCTTGCAACGTAACCGCGCCGTTGCCACCGATACTGCCGCCCGCGCCGTTGTTGAGCAGACCGGTCGTCGTGATGGAAACGCCGTCTGCGTTCAGCGACGCGATGGTGCCACCAGAATTGTCGAGCGCCCCGCCCGACGAAGCGAGCGCGCCTGCGGCCTGCATCGTGCCGCCCTGGTTGTTCGTCGCGCCCGTGACCGTTTCGGTGAGCGTGCTACCCGACACAATCTGCCCGCCGCGATTCGACACCGCGCCCGCCGTGATGCTCTGCGCACCGCTCGACGACATCGCGCCGTTATCGTTCGTGAGCGTGCCCGCCGCGCGCGTGTCGAGCGTGCCGCCCGCGGTCGTCGTCGCGCCCGACAGGTTCAAATCGCCGCTGTTCGCAGCCAGCACAAGCGCGCCGTTAGCCGAATTCGTCGCGCCCGCAAGATTGAGCGCCGCGCCGCTCACGCCCGCATTGCCGCCCGCGACATTGCGGCCCGTCGCCGTGACGGCGCCCGTCGCATTCACATTCAGGTCGCCGGACTGCGCGAGCGAGCCGTCGCCATTCACGCCCGCCGCGAGCGTACCGCTCGAACTCACCGAACCGGCGCTCGCGCTCGTGTTCTGCTGTGCGGCCACCATGCCGCTGTTCGTCAGCGCGCCGGCCGTCGCGAGGCTCACGTTCTGCCGCGCGTAGGTCGTGCCGCTGTTGTCGATACCGTCGTGTGCGTTCGCAACGATATTGCCGCTCGCGTTCGTCTGGCCTGCCAGCACCAGCTTGCCCGCCGATGTCAGCACGAGGTCACCCGATTGCGCCGCCGCGACGCCCTTGAGCGAAATCCCGACGCCAGCTTCCGTGCCGACGAGAACGATACGATTGGCGTACATGCCACCGAGATTGCTCACGTCGATCGAAACGCCAGGCGCTGCGCCATCGCCTGCAATCGCGGTCGTGTTGAGCGTGTCGTAGTCGACGCTGTTCGCGCCGGTCACGACGTTCAGGCTGTTCTTCGCGTAGACCGCCGCGTTGGCCTGCACGGCGCGCGCGAGCAGATCGACCTGATCGACGCCCGACGCGTTCAGCCCCGCGCCGCTGATCGTAATGTTGCCGCCCGTCACATTGAAGCCCGCAACGGAGCCATCTGCCGCGTAATTCGGCGTGCCGGTCGTCAACGTTGCCCGGCTCGTGTTGATGAATGTCCCACCGTTGACCGAAATGCCCGAGGGATTGGCCAGAATCACATTCGCGCGTTGGCCTGCCACTTCCAGCGCGCCATTGAATTGCGACGCGCTGGCGCTGTTGACCTGGTTGACGATGACCTTCGCGGCCTGTCCCGGAGCGAAGTTCGGATTGCCGTTAATCATGCCGCCGAGTTGCGACTGCACCATCGTCGGCGAGTTGTTCAGGAGCGCGCCGCGCTGCTGTACGTCGAACTGGTTATACGAATTGACCGACACGCCCGCGCCAGACGGCCGGTTGATGTTCACCTGCTCCAGCCCGTTGGGCGTCTGGATGACGTTCGGCGCGTGAGCACCGCCCGCAACGATCTGTGCGAACGACAGCATCGGCGCGACGGCCAGCAGCGCTGCAGGAAGAAGGCGACGCAACGCCAGGCGCATTGACGTAAAACCCAACGCGCGACCTGTTACACGCGTCTCTCCAGCCTTACCCGCAGCACTTGCCGTTTCCTCCACGGCAACGAGCATGTTGCGCGAGCGACTATAGACCAACCTGTAACAACAATTCATCGAACCAGCCCCGCAGAAAGTTATCCTGCGATTCTTGCGGCGGTCCCAAAAGAAAAGCGTCAATCCTTGTTAAGGTGCACGAACTTTAAGATTTGTCCGATGCGTTCCAATGCAATCTGAATAACAACGTAGCATTTAGCCCACATAAGAAAAAGCCCGCATTGCGCGGGCTGAACGACCAATCATCAAAAACGCTCGAAGAACCCGTGCCGGGTATCCATGCGTTCGATTTTCGTCGCCGCGTCGATATACACGTCGACGCGGCTATACGGCGGCTTGATGGTGACACCATCGCGACTCGCAAACGGCA
Source organism: Paraburkholderia sp. Ac-20340 (assembly GCF_017104965.1). Taxonomy (GTDB): domain Bacteria; phylum Pseudomonadota; class Gammaproteobacteria; order Burkholderiales; family Burkholderiaceae; genus Paraburkholderia. The sequence continues at coordinate 143,101 of NZ_JAAGPR010000011.1, read as the reverse complement.
CGCTGAAATCGACAGACGCATCCGGCGAAGGGAACATCGGCATATAGAATTTTTCTGTCCGTCCGGGCGTCAACTCGCCGCGCGTGATGGCGTCGTCATCGTTGAAAAATACGCAACCGCCTGGCGCGCGTCGGCAGCGTAATGCTGCACGATCACAGGCCGACAAAAAGCGTCAGTGAGTCAGCGCTTGACCGACCGTGCAGCGGCAGCACGCAACTCCGAGGGCGAATGGTTTCCCATGCGGCGCATAGCATGCGCGAGCGCCGCGCCGCTTGCGAAGCCCACGCGAAACGCCACTTCGCCGATCGGCAGATCCGTTTCCACCAGCAACTGGCAGGCATTCCGGTAGCGCGCGCGTTGCTGGAACTCGCCGATCGACAAGCCCGTACGCTCGCGAAAGAGCCGCGTAATGTGACGGCGGGAGATTCTGAACCGTGCGGCGAGCGCGTCGAGCGGAATGTCCTGATCGGCGTGCGCGGTGATGAAGGCTTCCAGGTCCGCCGCCAGCGCCATGCCGTGTTCGCCGGGCGAGTTCGCCGAAGCCGTCTGCCCTGCGATGACCTCTCCAATGCACTGCATCAGCAAGGCCGACGCCAATGCCTGTCGTGTCGCGGCAAGCCCGTAGCTCGCCCCTTCGTTGCGCAACGAGAGATCCTGCAACGTGCGGATCGCCGCCGATCTGTGGATCAGCACAGGCGTACGCGTGCGGCGACGGAATTCTTCGAGCGAACCCACACTGCTATCGAGCTTGCGCAGCGCTTCATCGGTGACGTAGAGCGCGACGTGCCCGTGAGGCGCACACGCGGCCTGGGTCTGATGCGCGCGTCCTGCCGGGATGACCGCGAAGCGCTCCTGCGACAACCAGACACCCGTGCGCTGGTCCTCATGCTGGACCTCGACCGCGCCATGCGTGGGGAGCATGAACATCAGGCAATCGTGCCAATGCCACGGCGTCGCGTAGCTGCCGCCGCCGGTGAGCGTTGCGTAGCCATCATCGGCGGCAACCAGCAGATCCTTGTTGGCCGGTCGGCATACTTGTTGGAACGAGCGCAGCATCGAAAGACGTTGAAATAGTGGAGTGTGTCGTGAGCATGGACGCCCTGCGACAAAGTAAGAAACAGTAACAAGACACTAGCACACGACCCGCGACACAACGGCGAAAGCGCCAAAGATCTTTCACGGCGCACCGCTGCTGGCCCGCAATCAGATGTATTCGCAGCTCGCGCGGCCATGGCCCGTTCGATCAAATGAATGGGCCCGTATGCACACACGGCGGCCCGGCACTCCCCGTAACCTGACGGGATGAAAAAACCTACTCTGCCAGCCGAGGCACAGTCCGCCGTGTCGCTACGCCCTACGATCGAACTTGTCAGCGTGTTTTCCGCCGATAACAACGGCGGCAACCCAGCCCCTATCGTGCTCGACGCCGCCGGCATGTCCGACGCGCAAATGCAGGCAGTCGCACAGCGATACGGCCACGAAAGCGGTTTCGTGCTGCCGGCACCAGCCGGTTCCGGTTGCGATTTCGAATTCCGCTTCTGGGTGCCCAATCACGAGATGTCGATGTGCGGACACGCGACGGTCGGCGCCGTCTGGCTTCTGCACAAAACCGGACGCCTTGACAGCGACAGGCTGACGATCCACACCAGCAGCGGCCGTGTGGAGGCCCGCATCGCCGGGTTTTCGACGGATGATGCATCGGTCGAGATTTCGCAGCCAGCAGGCCGCATCGAGCCATTACCGCAGCCGCAAATCAGCCGTGACGAGATTCTCGACGCGCTCGGCATCGACGACACGCAACTCGCGCCGCTGCCCATCCAGAACGCCTGCACCAGCCGCGTCAAGACGTTGGTTCCGCTTGCCAGCGCTGCCATTCTCAATACGCTTGAGCCTCGCTTCGACAAAATCGGCCCGCTGTGCGAGCGGATCGGCTCGACGGGGCTTTACCCCTACGCGACGGTCGATGCCCGCCAGCAGATCTTCGATGCAAGGCAGTTTCCTCGCGCATCGGGCTATCCCGAAGACGCGGCCACAGGCATCGCGGCCTCCGCGCTGTCGTTCGGCCTGCTCGCCAACGGCCTCGTAGAAGCGAGCACGCGGACGATTACCATCCGCCAGGGCTATGCGATGAAGCGCCCGTCACAGATCTCCGTGCGTTTCAGTTTCAAGGACGATAACGGCTCTGCGATACCGGACGGCTGCTGGATCGGCGGCCCGGTTCGATACGAGGCGGGCGCCGGAGCGCCGTCATGATCTCAATCGAAAAGCCGCTGCCACAGCGGGTTGCAGATATGGCCGCGGTCAGAATCGGCGGCTTACTGGTTAATTTCGATCAGCGTGAGTTACGCCGGGAAGGCCGCGTCTTGCGCATTGCCGCGCCCGCTTTCGACATCCTCGGCGTGCTGTTTCGCGCCGATGGTGCGGTGGTCTCGAAGAACGACATTATCGATGCCGTCTGGCCCAGACAAATCGTCGAGGAGAATCGCCTTCAGGTGCATATTGTGGCGCTACGTAAAGCACTCGGCGACGATCGCGATCTAATCAAGACGGTTTCCGGGCGCGGCTATCGGCTTCTTAAGCATGTCCATGACGAAGGAGCCGCGAGCCCGCGCGTTGCATCGCCTGCGCTGCCGGTCCGCGCCGGACCGTTGATTGGCCGCGACGAAGTATGCGCGCGCATTCTGTCGCAACTGACACAGCTAGAAGCAGGTTCGGTGTTGACGCTGGCTGGCGAAGGCGGCATCGGCAAGACCTCGCTCGCGATTCACGTGGCTCACGCAATTCGCGAACGCGGAGCAAACGTGAGTTTCGTGGAACTTGCTTTGGCACGGACCCGCGAAGAGGTAATCACAGCAATCGCAATCGCGTGCGGGATCAGCCCGGACCTCAACGTAGATTCCAACGCAGAGGAATCAAGCCTGCTTTTGCAGATTCGCGAAACCCTGCACCGATGCGGCGCACCCACCGTGCTTGTACTCGATAACGTCGAGCAGATTATCGAACCCGTAGCTGCACTACTGGAATCGCTGTCGACCATTCGCGATTTGCGCATTCTGATCACGAGCCGCGAGCCGCTTGCGATTCGCACGGAAAAGGTGCTTCGTATCGAGCCACTCGCGCTGCCCTGTGAAAACACGAGCACGCAGACAATGATTGCGCACGGCGCGGTCGAGCTTTTTCTGCAACGCGCCGGCCACTACGCGCCAGATAGCATCAATAGCGAGGCAAGCATCCGGCGCGCGGCCGATATTTGCCGGCGTCTCGATGGTCTGCCGCTTGCCATCGAGTTAGCTGCGGCGCGAGTTGCGGTACTGGGTGTCGAGGGCGTCGCCTTGATGCTGTGCGAACCGTTCGACGATCGGCTTAATCTGCTGAAAGGCGGCTTGCGATCGGCTCCGCTGCGCCATCAATCCCTGCGCGCAAGCTTTGACTGGAGTTATGCGTTGCTTGGCGTCAGTGCGCGCGTATTGCTCCGCAATCTAGCGCTTTTTACTGGCGCATTCACATTCGAAGCGCTCATTTCGGTAGGCGCAGAACCGGGCGCGCCAGTCACCGGCGTAATCGCCGCACTCGATGAGTTAGTGGCCAAATCGTTGCTCGCGGTGGAGTTTCGAGGCGCTATCGCCATTTACCGCCTGGGCGAATCGGCTCGGTCCTATGCCATGGAAAGGCTGCGCGAAGACGGGGCGTTTTTGCGGCGCGTCGCGGCCCGGCATCTTCGCTATCTGCACGGCTCATCAAGAATCATTTATCGCGCACGGCGCAGCACGTGCTACTCGCTGTTGAATACGCGTAGCGCGCGTTGGATTGGACTCGTTCTCCAGTCGGGTCGGATTCCGTCGAATGAATCTCGCCAAGCTACACGAATCGGTTAGCGGGCTACGCTCGCGTCCGGCTCCAACGACAACCGCACGCTTATCCTAAGACGCACATCGATCGAGTAAACTTCGATTCCATGAAAGCGCGTCTTCTTCCCCCGCCTGCCGCCGCCAGCGTCGAACCGCCCGGCTTTCCCGATGCCGACGAACTCGCCGTGCTGCGCGCGTGGTACGCGGGCCTCGCCGTGCGTGCGGCTGTCGAGCGCTACCTCCCTTCGGCGCTGGGCGGCGGAAAATCCGCACGCGGCGTGCTGGGACGCATCCGGCGCAGGCTGGTCGCCATCGCGCGAAGCGCGCATCGCGACGATCTGGCGACCTTGCTCGACCATCCCGCCGACGAGCGCGCACAGCACGCCAAAGCCGCGGCGCAGGCCATCGACGCGCTACGCACCGTTCAATCGCCCGAACCGCAAATCGCCGACGATATCGCCCAGTGGTTCGCCCCGCGCGCCGTGCGTGTGCTGCAGGCCTACGGCATCAGCACACTGGCCGATCTCACCGTCCGGGTTCCGCGCCGCCGCCAGTGGTGGAAAGTCATTCCGGGCCTGGGCGCCGCCAGCGCCCGCGCAATCGAAGCGTTCTTCGCCGCGTGGCCGGCGCTCACGGAAAAGGCCCGCGCGCTTCTGGTCGCGACCCAGCGCAGCAACATCGTGCCGTGGGAGAGCATCAAACTGCCGCATGAAGTCGATGGCACGGAGGGCAAGTTCCGGGCGCCGCGTGCCACCTGCGCGCTCGATGCCAATAACGATTACGAAGCCGTGCGAACCTGGCTCGCGCTGCACGAAGCGCCGGCCACGCAACGCACTTATAAAAAGGAAGCCGAGCGGCTGATTCTCTGGGCCATCGTCGAGCGCGGCCGCGCGCTCTCTTCGCTCACGACCGAAGACGCCATCGCCTATCGCGCGTTTTTGCGCCACCCTTCGCCGCACGCGCGCTGGATCGGCCCGGTGCGTCCGCGTACGTCGCCCGACTGGCGTCCGTTCAATGGCAGCCTGTCCGCGCGCTCGGTGGCACACGCGTTGACGATACTCGGCGCGTTATTTCGCTGGCTGATCGAGCAACGCTATGTGCTGGCCAATCCGTTTGCGGGCGTGAAAGTGCGCGATGCGGGCAACGCCAACGTGCTGGACACTTCGCACGCCTTTACCGAGGGCGAATGGGCGCTCACGCGCACGATCGCGGATGGTCTCGAATGGTCGTCGGGTTGGTCCGCGCCGGCTGCGCAGCGGCTGCGCTTCCTGCTGGATTTCGGCTACGCGACGGGGCTGCGCGCCAGCGAAATCGTCGGCGCGACGCTCGGTCAGATCGAAACCGATCCACGCGGCGATCACTGGCTGCGCGTGACCGGCAAAGGTAGAAAGCACGCCCGCGTGGCCCTGCCGCCGCTCGCGTGGAATGCGCTCGCGCGCTATCTGGCCGAACGCGCCCTGCCCGTCACGCAACGGCATTGGCACCCGGATACGCCCGTGATCGGCAGCCTGGAAGCAGACAGCCGCGACGCGATCAGCAGCGTGCGCCTGTGGATGGTGATGCGCCGCTTCTTCGTGCTGGCCGCCCGTTCAATCGAAGCCGATCACGCGCCGCTCGCCGAAAAACTGCGCCGCGCGAGTCCGCACTGGATGCGCCACACGCATGCCACCCACGCGCTGGGACGCGGCGCCGAATTGACCACGGTGCGCGATAACCTGCGGCACGCCTCGGTATCCACGACTTCGATCTATCTGCATAGCGATGAAGTCAAACGCGCCCGCCAGATAGCGGATGCATTCGGCTCGCGCGACTGATTGATCCAACGATTTAAAGCTGCATTGAACGCGCGACCAGAGCACAATAAGACGCCGTAATAAATCGTCATAATGAATTCATATTGGACGGCACGCATAGATATCACGCGTTCACCACCGCAATTTCGTCAGTAGTTTATTGCGGAAAGTGAATTTATGCGTCCAGATGCTTGCCATACAATGCGCTCAACTGTTTGTGTTTCAGACAGTTATCCACGCTTGATAGCCCCGCTCTTGCAGCGGGGCTTTTTTTTATTGCGCTCATTCGCCGCGATTTTGCGGTCTTTCGGCGATTTCCTGCTGATTCTTCACGTGCTCCGCCTCGCGAGCCACGCCCAGCACGGCTGTTCACCCCGTCAGTTGATGCCTTTCAATCTTAAATCTTCCCAGCGTGTAATAAAGCCTGATTGCACGGCTATTTCGCGCCTCAAGTCCTTGATTTAATAAATCAAATTGCGCACGCAACAAACCTGCGCGTATGTATTGGCATTAATAACGTCTGTCACAATTTTGCTACGGTTTTTTTATTGAGTCTTGCGCGGATATCGATGCGCACTATAGCCTTCAGGCCTTGCATCAATGCAGTTCCACAACAAAACGGAGTTACAGATGAAATCACGCGCCCTTACTCTCGCCGCGTTCGCCGCATTCGGCATCGCCAGCGCAGCTCACGCTCAATCGAGCGTCACGCTCTACGGCGTGATCGACACGTCGCTCACCTACGTCAGCCACGCAGACGGCAGCAAGAACCTCTGGGCGCTGGGCAACAGCAGCGCCGGTAACCTGTCCGGTTCGCGCTGGGGCGTGAAGGGCTCGGAAGATCTGGGCGGTGGTCTGAAGGCAATTTTCGCCCTCGAAAACGGTTTTAACCCGTCCACCGGCGCATCGGGCTCGAGCCTGATGTTCGGCCGTCAGGCATTCGTCGGTCTGGCAAGCGAACAGTACGGTACGCTGACGCTGGGCCGTCAGTACGACCCGCTGGTCGACCTGATTCAAGGCATCACCGCCGACAACTACTTCGGCTCGGTGTTCGCAACGGCTGGCGACGTCGACAACTACGACAACAGCTTCCGCGTGAACAACGCAATCAAGTACGCATCGCCGGTCTACCGTGGCCTGCAGGCAGAAGTCATGTACTCGCTCGGCGGCGTGGCTGGTTCGACGGGTTCGGAGCAATCGTACTCGGCAGCACTCGCGTACAACAACGGCCCGCTGGCAGTCGCCGCTGGTTACTACTACGCAGCCAACAGCAACGGCGATCGCACCACGTGGACGAGCACCTCGGGTGGCACGTTCGACAGCGCGATCAACAACGGCTACGAAACGGCACACTCGCTGCAGATCGCACGTATCGCGGCTCAGTACACGGCTGGCCAGTTCATCTTCGGTCTGGGCTACAGCAACGCGCAATACGCGGCTGACGCAAATTCGTCGTTCGACAGCAAGCAGAAGTACAACACGGCGCAAGGCTTCCTCGCCTACCAGGCGACCCCGGCACTGCTGGTTGGCGCTGGCTACAGCTACACGCACGCAAGCGGCGACACGTCGGCTAACTACCACCAGTTCTCGCTGGGCGGCGACTACAACCTGTCGAAGCGCACGGACGTCTACATGACGGCGGCTTACCAGCACGCAAGCGGCACGACGCGTGACGAATCGACGGGCCTCGTGACGTCGGCTCAAGCATCGATCGGCTCGTACGGCTACAACGGCACGGGCTCGCAGACGCTCGTGAACCTGGGCCTGCGCCACCGCTTCTAATCGAAGCGGCGAAACCACGACGGCTGCAACAGGGCCGTCGGCGATTCGCCTGAAAACGCCCGTAGCACTCCGGTGCTGCGGGCGTTTTTTTCATTTGCGTTTCAATGGCGTCATACGGGTCGATTCCCGTTTCGGTGCGCGCGCATCGACTCTTTCCCCAGATTTTTATCGACGTTCGCAGCGCGCGCGGCACGGCACATGCGCTTGAAAGACTGACCTTCACCACCTCATGGGAGAACGTTGATGAAGACACTCAAGCACGTAGCCGCCGTCGCGGCGCTGTTTGCCATTCCGCTCGCCGCGCTCGCGCAGGCCCAGACGCCCATCGTCGAGCCGGGTCTCGCAGGTAACGACGCGCTGACGCGCGCTCAGGTCAAGCAGGATCAGATGCGCCTCGAGCATTCGGGCTACGACACGTCGGCGCGCGAACAGGCTTCGTATCCGCGCGAAACTCAGGCAGCGGAAGCGCGCGTGGGCCGCGAGCAAATACGTGAAGTTTCGAGCGGCGAATACACGCCACAAGCCGGTAGTGGTTACGGCGGTGTGATGCCGGGCTCGAATGCATCGGGCGGTCCTGCTCAACCGGCGCATACCGGCACGCCAGGTATGAAGCCGACTTATTTCGGCAATTGATTCACTCCGCTCACGGTAAAAGCGCCGAAATAACAGGTGCCAGCCAACGCCGCGAAGCATACGTTCGCTCACGGCGTTGGCGGATAAACGCGGCCAATATAAACGAGCCGTTTAACCGACTACCGCTTCGTTCAACGTCGGATAATCCGTGTAAAACTGCGCGGTCCCGCCAAAGAAGCCTTCGCGACGCGCCTCGTTCATCGGTGCGTTCGTCTTGATGCGTTCGACAAAATCCGGGTTCGCCAGCACCATCGTGCCGTAGGCTTCGAGATCGGCGATGCCCGCAGCGGCATCGGCACCCACCTGTTCGCGCGGGCGTCCTGCGCGGTTCAATATCAGCGTGCCGGTCCAGCGCTCGCGAATTTCCGCCAGCAGTGCTTCATTGCCCTGATGCGCGATGTGCAGATACGCCAGCCCCAATTTGTCCAGCTCCGCCACCAGATAGCGATACAGCGCCGGCCCCTGCTCGCCTTCGTCGATACCCCACAGCGTCGTGCTCGGCGAAAGACGGATCGCAGTGCGATCGGCGCCAATTTCGCGCGCAATTGCCGTTGCCACTTCAATCGCAAATCGCGCACGATTCTCGATCGAACCGCCGTATTCGTCGTCGCGCGTATTCGCACTTGACGCCAGGAATTGCTGGATCAGATACGCATTCGCACCGTGAATTTCGACGCCATCGGCACCCGCTTCAATCACGCGACGCGCCGCGAAAGCAAAATCGCGCACGGTCTGGCGGACCTCTTCGGTAGAAAGCGCGCGCGGCACCGGAATATCCTGCATGCCCTTCGCCGTGAACATGCCCGTGCCCGGCGCAATCGCGGAAGGCGCAACGCCCGCGCGATGATGCGGCGTATTGTCGGGATGCGACATGCGCCCCGCGTGCATCAGTTGAATGAACAGCCGGCCGCCCTGGCCGTGCACCGCATCTGCAATCGTCTTCCAGCCCGCGACGTGCGCGTCCGTGTAAATGCCGGGCGTCGACAGATACCCCTGGCCGTCGGCCGACGGCTGCGTGCCTTCCGTGACAATCAGGCCAACGCTCGCGCGCTGTGCGTAATACGCCTGGGCAAGTTCGCCGGGCGTGCCATCGAACTGGGCGCGCGAGCGCGTCATCGGCGCCATGACGAGGCGATTTTGCAGCGTGTAGCGACCAACGCGAACGGATTCGAACAGTGTCTTCACGATGAGATTCTCCAAAGGATCAATGCAAGCGCGCTTGCGTGAGAGACATCATCGTCTGCCTCACAGGGAAGATAAAGACGGCAAAACGGATATCATTGATCCACTAATGGAGCAATGAAAATGGACGACTACCTGAATGACATGGCCCTGTTTGTCGAGGTGGTCAAGGCGAAAGGCTTTCGCCACGCTGCGGAAACCGTGGGTATTCCGAATTCGACCCTTTCGCGGCGTATCAGCGCGCTGGAAAAAACCATTGGCCTGCGGCTCTTGCATCGCACGACCCGCAAGATCGAATTGACCGAAGCCGGGCAACTCTATTTCGAGCGCTGTAAGCGGATTGTCGACGAGGCGCGTCTCGCTCATGCGCAACTCGGCGAGATGCTGGCGCAGCCCAGCGGGACATTGCGCGTGTCGCTGCCGGTGGATTTTGCGGTGACATATCTGGCGCCGCTGATTGCGGAGTTCGCCGATCTTTATCCTGGCATCCAGTTCGATCTCGATCTCACGCCACGGCGAGTCGATCTGGTCAGCGAGCCTTTCGACGTGGCGATCCGTATTGGCGAATCCGAAAGTTCGCAATTGATTGCGCGGCCGCTGGCGTCGCTTACGCCGTTTCTTTATGCGTCGCCGGGTTATCTTGCGCGAGCCGGTGTGCCAGAAAAGCCCGCCGATCTCGCTCGACATCAGTGCCTGGCGATTCTTAAAACCTCGGCGTGGACGTTGCGTGACGGAAAGCGATCGGTGACGGTGCCTGTGAATGGGCGATTTGTGCTCAATAGCGTCGGCATGATTCGCAGTCTCGCGAATGTCGATCGCGGCATCGTTCTGGTGCCCCGCGAAGTGGTCGAGGATGATCTGGCGAATGGCACGTTGCGCCCTGTTTTACCGGCGTGGTATGGCACGGCAACGCCAATCTATGCGATGACGGAAACGCGTCTGCTGCCGGCAAAAACGCAGCGATTCATTGAGTTTTTGCAGGAGCGGCTGGCGAGGCGATAAACACAATGCGTGCAGCAAGTTGTGCATGCAACCAATCCGGCCTTTTCTAATGCATATCGCATCGAAGGTTTTCAGCCGCTACAGAATGATGCAGACTTCTTCCCACCCAACCTTCCCGACATGATCCGACAAGGAACACGATGAGCCTGTTGAGCAAGCTATTCGGCAAGAAGTCCAGCGCCGAATCGAACGACACCACGCGCGCAAATACAAAGAAAGACACCGCGCAGGAAGACGCCGCCGACGACATCGCGCCCGAACTCAAACCGGCGCTCGAAGCCTTCAAAGCCGGCCGCTACGACAAAGCCATCGCCGCCGCCACACCGTACGCAGGCCGGCTCGCAGACGCAAGCCGCCTTTGTGCAATGAGTTATTCGCAGACGGACCGCTACCCCGAATCATTCCAGCACTGGCTCGCACTCTTCGAACTGGAGCCGACGGCGCACAACGCGGTGCAGCTTGCGAGCTTGTCGGTGATGTGCGGTGAAGTGGAGCGCGGCGAAGCGTGGCTCATCAAATCCTCGCAGATCAATCACGAAACGCGCGAGCAATCGGACGTCACGGCACGCACGAACTTTCTTTCCGCACTGGTCCAGCGCGGCTATCTGGTCGAAGCATTACCGCACATCACGTGGATGCGCGACGCCTACGCCATCCTCAGCATCACCGACGACACCTTCCTCTACCTGCGCGGCGTGCCGGCCTTCGGCATGTTTCTGGAAAAAAGCCTGCCGATCCTGCGCGGCAGCCAGTCGCGCGAGGCCATCGCCACGTGGTACGGCGCGCTCAAAGGCAAACTCGATAAAGACGGCGAGGCGCAACTCGCGCATTGGGTCGCGCAACTGTAAACAACAACCCCACGAAAATACGGGCACTTGTGCGCCCGAGGGCGGGGACGATAAAATCCTCTCCGCCGAAAATAGAGTGGCAGGTTGGTATCTCCTGCGCCCAGCCTGGTTGTTGGGTTCTTATTACGCCGCGGCGTCAACCTTTACTTTGACCAGGTAGAGGGGACGCGCTGTGGACACGATGCTGCGCGCCCCTCGCAACGAGGAGTCAGCCCCGATGCGCAGCAACCCCCAGGAACCGTCCACCGCAGAAACGCCGCATTTCAGCGAAATAACCCTCGATCGCGACGATCTGGGCCGCATTCTGCGCGAATGCGGCGACGAACCCACGTTCGAACAGTGCACGTTCAGCGGCGAAGACTTTTCCAATTTCGACTTTCGTGCGGCCCGTTTTACGCGCTGCAACTTCGAAAACGCCCTACTCGAACACGCCGAACTTGCAAGAAGCCGCTGGCTTGCGTGCAAATGCGCATCGGCGAGTTTCCGTTTTGCCAATCTGACCGAAGCCCGCTTTGTCCAGAGCGATCTGAACAATACCGACTGGAAGGCCGCAAAACTCGCCTCGGCCGTTTTTACCGGCGTCAAACTCACTGGCGCGCGCCTTGTCGATGCCCGCACGCTGGGCTTGAGCTTTCACGATTCGCTGCTGATTGGCGCCGACCTGCGTGGGCTTTCATTTCGGAAACAAACGCTCGAAGGCCTGAATTTCTCCGACGCCGATCTTTCCGATTGCGATTTCCGCGATGCCGTATTCGAAGGCGGCAGTCTGCGAAATGCATTGCTGCGCAATAGCCGTTTCGATGGCGCCGATCTGCGTTCCGTCGATCTAAGCGGCTTGCGTCTGGCCGACGTCATGCAGCATCTCAAAGGCACGATCCTGTCCGTCGAGCAGGCCGTGACGCTGATCGGCGATTGCGGCGTGCGCGTGCAGTAAGGCACCCCGCCCGCGTGCTTATGCGGCGTACCCAAGCTCCGCAAAATCGATCGTCCGCGCCTGGCAGGCTTCTACCAGCGCGGGATCGGAACTCGAGAAAAAGACCGCGCGGTCCACGGCCAACTGTTTGAACAGATCGGCCAGCACGGCACGCGCGGGCACGTCGAGCCCGCTGGATCATCGGCGATGATCGCAGCGGGCGCGCCCACCGTGGTCGCCGTCAGGAAGAACTTCTTGCGCGTGCCGAAAGACATCTGCTCGAACTGTTTCTCCAGATGCGGCGCAAGCCCGAATCGATGCGCGAGATCGAGCGTTTGCGCCCCGACGACGGTATTTCTGCTGGCCGCCACGTGGTCCAGATACGTGCGGCCGGTCAGGCCGGAATAGGCCATGCAGTCGTCCGGGATATAGGCGAGCGCGGATTTTGCCTCGATCGGCGCGCTGCGCAGCGAATGCCCGCCCAGCCATACCTCGCCTTTATCGGCGTCGATTTCCCCAGCCAGAATGCCGAGCAAAATGGATTTGCCCGAGCCGGTTTCATCGCAGAGCGCCACGCATCCCGCGCCGGTAGTGAAATGCAGCCCTTCAAACAGGACGTGCTTGCCGAAGCGCTTGCTGATGTTTTCGAAACGGAGCATGGGGAATGAGTTCAACTTGGGATCGTGGGCGACATGATACCTGCCGTGGCGAGCGATAAAAACAACGCGGGCCCGCAGTTTGCTCCACTCGCAACGCTCCCACTCGCTGAAACTCATACCGGAAGACCGCCGCCATGCGAAAGAAAAAACTCATCCCGGCATTCGCCGCCGTCGCCATTGTGCTCGGCGCATGTGCGTATATTCCACGCCCTGGCCCGGTCGGCAATCGCGCCGTGCCGCAGCCTGCCAGGCCAGTCGATCTGACGAAATACATGGGCCGCTGGTACGAGCAATTCCGCTATGAAGCCTCGTTCGAAAAAGATATGGACGAGGTCACAGCGGAGTATTCGCTCAATGACGACGGTACGGTCAAGGTCGTCAATCGCGGCCGTGAAGCCGGCAAGTCCAGTTTCCGCCAATCGACGGGAAAAGCCCGGGTTGTCGACCCGGCGACGAACGCCAAACTCAAGGTGTCGTTTTTCGGGCCGTTTTACGGCGATTACTGGATTCTCGATCACGGCGACGACTACGACTGGTCGATCGTGGGCGAGCCGTCCGGGCGCTATCTGTGGGTGTTGACCCGCGCAGCGCAACCGTCACCGCACATGCTCGACGGTTTGCGTGAGCGCGTAAAAGCGCTTGGCTACGATTGGTCGCTCGTCAGAGTCACGAAGCAAGCGGCGGATTAGCGAACCGATACGCGACGCCGTGTCAATCAAGCGTCACGAGACGCAAAAAGCGACTCCCAGCCCACAAACGGGCCGAGCGGAATAATCTCCCAATCGATAAGGCCGACTTGGGCAAGCGGAAACGTGGCGAGAGCCTGTCTTGCGGTCTCGACTGAATCGCTTTCCGCAATGATGGCGACGCCCGCGCGATCCTGGCGAAAGTAGATGTCACGCACAAAGCCAGACTTATAGAGTTGCCAGCCATGGCGTATCTCGTCGAGGAGATGAGGTTGGTAGGTTTGCGGACTGGCGCCGGACAGCGGTATATCGAGGCAGAGCAATTTCATCGTGCGGCTCCTGCCTTGAACTGCCCGGTCACTTCAGCGACACGCTGGCCAAGATAGGCGGCCGTATCCAGATCGCTCTTGATGGGCGTGACTTCCGGCGATTCGTCATTCGATTGCGCCATTGCGCCGAGCCAACCGCCGACCCGATTTTTCTCTTCAGGCGATTTGCCCGGGAAGATGTCCAGACCGACCCAGATCATGCCGTGCTGAGCGGCAAACAAGGTCATGGTCACGAGCGAATTCAGCTTGTCGCCGTGCATGGCTCCCGAATTGGTGAAGCCCGCGGCGATTTTGTTGCGCCACGACTGAGGCAGCCACGCTGGCCGCGTCGAATCCTCCATCACCTTTTTGAGCCTCGCGCTGATGGTGCCGTTATAAGTCGGCGAGCCGAAGATGATGGCGTCGCTCGCAGCCAGCTTTTCCCAGGGCGTATCGCCGTCCGCAACGGCGATCAATTGTGCTTCTGCGCCGGGCACGCGCCGCACGCCGTTTGCAACGGCTTCAGCCTGCTTTGCGGTATGGCCGTAGCCGCTGTCATAAAGGATGGTGATAAGCATGAATGTCTCGCACGGTTGGGGTCAGGGACAACGCTTCGCATTGTCGCCATCCTCAATCGTTACGGGAAGTTATGACTGTGTTGAACCACTCTCAACCAAAAGTTTAGAATCTGCCCATACAGCAAGGCATGCTGGACTACCGTTCCGGAGAAAAGTGTGGATTCTTCACAGCGCGTTCGAGCCATCATTTCGCTGGTTCAAGCGGTGGACGCAGGAAGTTTTGCGGCCGCCGGCAGACTGCTGGGAGTGACGTCGGCGGCGGTGAGCAAGAATGTGGCTGGCCTCGAAAAAGCATTGGGCGTGCGATTGATGAATCGCACAACCCGCACGCTCAAGCTAACCGAAGAAGGCGAGGCGTTCCTGCGCCAGGCGCGCGTTGCGCTCGAAGCACTCGATGCTGCAGTCGATACGATTGCCGCGCAGCGCGCGGTGCCAGCCGGACGAGTTCGTATTTCGACAAGCTCCGCCTTTGGGCAAGACCACGTGCTCCCGGCGCTCCCCGCTTTGCTGGCCCGCTATCCCGGCCTGTCGGTCGAGGTCGACTTCGATGATCGGGTCGTCGATATCGTCCGGGACGGCTACGACATCGCAGTCAGAGGCGGCAATATCCCTGATTCCGCGCTTGTGACCCGACCGGTTTGCCGCCTGAATACCGTGCTGGTGGCGTCTCCCGAATATCTCGCGAAGCATGGTGCGCCACAAACGCCGGATGCGTTAATAGCGCATCGTCTCATTGCGCGGCGATTCCTGAGCGGTCACGTTGTGCCATGGAATTTCAAGGGCGAGGACGCAAGCATTACAACCCTGGACCCTGCGGGCAAGGCGCTGCTTACGCTATCGGCGCCGGAATCCCTCGTACAGGCCGCATGCGATAGCGTGGGAATTGCTGAAGTCGGCGTTCATCTTGCCTTGGAGCATTTGCGCGCCGGCTCGTTGAAGATCGTACTTCATCAATTTCACCAATCCGGATCACACGAGATGGTGATGCAGTACCCACATCGGGCACTCGTGGCGCCACGCGTGCAAGTCACCGTAAAACATCTGCTCGAAGCGCTTGAAGCAGATCGCAAACTGCATGTGCCGATGAATGCTCTGGACGCTTACGCCGTATAGCGTGTTTGAACGGCTGCCGCATTTGCGGCGCCATCGACATCTACTGATCGGCTTGACACGTCACAACGGTGCGCGCGCAACGAATAGCGCCACTGCACCCTTCTGATCGACCGAGACATCGGCGAAATGATGGCTGAGCGCTGAACGTAAGGAAGCCAAAGTATCGCACCTGTTATCGAAGATACCTTTGCGATTGTAGATACGCACAAGCGCTCGCCCGAATGCGTTGTGCCCGGCCGAATCGCCAAGCACCGTCGCACCGAACAGCACACCGTCTGGCGCAAGGTGAGACTTCAGATGCGCGAACACGCGTGCCTTCCCGTCCATCGTGCCGGGCAGGCAATGCAGCAGATAGAACAGCGCAATCGAGTCGAAGCGATACCCCGCAAGCATCGGCAGCGGCTGCATGATGTCGCCCACCACTTGCGTGACATGGCGAGAGTCGAGCCGGCGCGCGGTCGCCGCGAGGCTGTGCTCGTTGAGGTCGAGCAACGTGACCTGCTGGTCGGCACTGAACTTTGCATGGGCCGGATAGAAGCCCGACCCCACTCCCACCTCCAGATGGCGCTTGCCCACGCGTTGCCGGTAAAACGGCAGCAGCACGCGTCGGGTGCTGCACCGCCACGCCCAGCGGTTGGAAATCGCCAGCACCCATGCGTCGTAGAGTTTCAGCACGAAGGACGAATACACCGCGCTGCCGGGCTGCGTGTCCAACTGCCGCCCGGAATCGAAAGGCTGCTCCATCGTTATGCGCCTCGTGGTTGGGGCGATATGCTGCCACCCGGCCCGCCGCATCGGCGACGCTGCAAAGCATCCAGATTCGCCAGACTGACATGAAGGCTAGCATCGAAAAAACATTCAAAAACGACAAGCTAACCGATTAAAACGCCAGCTATACGGCCTTGGACGAATGCACGGATAGATTTTTCGATCGGCCGCTATTACCGCGCGAGCATGAGATCCAGATTCTGAACCGCAGCGCCGGATGCGCCTTTGCCAAGATTATCGAATACCGCCGACAGCAGCACATGCCCGTGCTCCGCATCATGAAACACGCTTAACTGCATGTCATTCGTACCATTCAGCACTTGAGGATCGAGGTGTTTTACGGCGCCCGATTCGGGCATCGGCAAGACTCGCACGTGAGTTGAACCGGCATAGTGACGTGCGAGACATGCGTGTACCGTGGCGCCATCGACGCCCGGAGCCAGTAGTTCCAGCACCAGCGGCACCGTCAGCACGATGCCCTGCCGGAACGCCCCGTATGCAGGAACAAAAATGGGCCGCTGTGCAAGGCCAGCGTGCTGCTGGATCTCCGGCGTGTGCTTGTGCGCGAGTTCCAGCCCATAGACCTGGTACATCGGCGCACGGTCTGCACCCGCCCCTTCGTGTTCCTCCACGCCGGCACGCCCGCGTCCGGAATAGCCGGATACCGCATGAATACTGATCGGGTAATTGCCCGGTATGAGTCCTGCCTGCGCCAACGGACGCAACAGGCCAACCGCACCGGTCGGATAGCAGCCCGGATTGGTGACGCGGCTGGCGTTCGCAATCAGCGCAGCCTGCTCCGGCGCCATTTCCGGAAAGCCATAAGTCCAGCCAGATTGCGTGCGGTGAGCCGAGCTTGCGTCGATCACCCGCACGGCAGGATTGACGATAGCACCCACCGCCTCGCGCGCGGCGGCATCCGGCAAACACAGGATGGCGATATCGCAGGCATTGATAGCCTCTGCACGACGACGCGCGTCTTTGCGCTCCCCAGCGGCAAGCGTGAACAGGCTGATATCGGTACGGTTGCGCAACCGGTCATGGATTTGCAGCCCGGTGGTGCCTTGATCGCCGTCGATGAAAACGATGGGTGCACTCATAGGAGAATGACTCGCTAACGGTGGGTTGGCAGGTAAAACGAGACCCTATGTTGCGCGGACGGCTAGAATAGGGAAAGTTGAATTTCATAACGAAATCATTCAGCTTTTCTGAATCTGGACGCCGACATGCGAGAAATCAGCCTGGACCGCCTGCGTACGCTGGTCGCCGTTGCCGACCGTGCTTCATTTGCCGATGCAGCACGTGCATTGCACCTGGCGCCGCCTACGGTCAGCCTCCACATCGCCGAACTCGAAGAACGCATTGGCGCGCCGCTCCTGCTACGCAAGCGCGGGCACGTAGGGCCGACGTCGACAGGCGCACTGCTCGTGGAGCGCGCGCGCCGGCTGCTGGCCGATGCAGAACAGGCACTGGACGATATTCAACGCCAGGTGGAAGGGCTCGAAGGGCGTGCGCGTCTGGGTGCATCCACGGGGGTGATCGCGCACCTGCTGCCGCAGGCGCTCGAAGTCCTGCGCGAGCACCATCCCGCCATCGACATTCAGATTGCTGTGCTGACTTCGCAGGAAACCCTGTCGAGGCTTGCGGACGGCACGCTGGACATCGGGCTGGTCGCGCTGCCTCAAACGCCGGTGGCGGGCCTCGTCATCAAGCCGTGGCGCAAGGACCCTGTGATGGCCTTCGTGCCGGCGCATTGGCGCTGTCCGGCTCGCGTGACGCCCGAATGGATCGCCGCCCAGCCGCTCATTCTCAATGACGCGACCACGCGCCTCTCGCGTCTGACTGCGGAGTGGTTCGCGGCTGCCGGGCACCATCCGTCGCCGCGCATTCAGTTGAACTACAACGACGCGATCAAGAGTCTGGTCGCGGCAGGTTACGGCGCGACGTTGTTGCCTCACGAGGCCGCTACGCCGTTACCTGACCCGCGCATCGTCATGCGCCCGTTGCGCCCGGCGCTGTGGCGCAGGTTAGGTATTGCGTATCGTGCGGGGTACGTCGAGCGATCCACGCAACACGTACTGGACGTGTTGTGGGATCTGCGCCTGGCGTAGGCGTCTGTCACATGCCCTTGATGCGGGCGTCGAACTCTTCGATCGGCATGAGCGAGCGACCTTTATCATCGCGCAGCACGGCTTTCAACGGACCATTGCGGCCTTGCAGGCGCGCAACGTCACGCATCTGATCGAGACTCTGCGCAATATACGAAACGCGCACGAACGCTGCGCCGTCACGCTCGCGCACGAATCGCTCGAACAGCAAGGTGCCTCCCGGCACCGCATCGTTGACGCGATACTCGCCGAGCTTCCAGTCGAATCCCAGCAACGTACGCAACTGCGCGATATTCGTATCGTGCCCCACGAGCACGAGCAGACGCGCATCGCTTTCGCCGCGATCTTCCTCGTTCAATGCCCGCGTGACACGGCCAAGCAAAGGCACGCCGCCACGACGCGCAATCAACGGCACGTGATTCGTATAAGCGTATTTCGCGCTGCGCAAACCCATCAGGCGGATCACATCGGCGCTACTGTGCACATGGCCGAAGGCGATGCGATCGAGCGGCCAGCCATCGGCGTATTGCATGCGGATGGTTTCACTCATCGCCGCGCCAACCGTCGCCGGTCCCGTCAATTTCGCCGAGTTGCCCACGATCTTCACGCCCCAGGGCGCGGCGTAGAGCCCGCAATGCGCCGCGCCCTTCTGCTCGACGCATTCGCGCGGCGCGCCCACCACGTTAGCGAGCGCCGCGACATCGGCGGCATAACGACGGCTTGCGGCCTGCGGCGAGCCCATGGCCGCCAGCATCGCGGCCTGCGCTTCCTGTGCGTCGCCGGGGTCCGGCTCGTTCGCGTCGGCTTCATCGGCGTGAAAGAGCGTGTCCTGATTCTCCAGCGCATGCCCGGCCGTGACGCCGCAACGCGGCAGCACACCGTCGAGCCACGCGCGCGCCGTAGCCTGCGTGCGCGATGCGGGACTCGACCAGACGAACACGTCATGCGCGCTCGCGCAGGTTTCGCGATCGAGCAGCCCTTGATGCACGAAATACTCGCGCTCCCAGCGCCCCAACTCGACGATCGCGCGATAACCGTGCGGCGTGAGTTCGCCATCGGGCACTTCGAATGCGGGCCAAGGCTGCGCCGACGATGCATTCATCTTGCGCGTATCGGTCGCCGCGCGTACACCATGCCGCATCACGATCACCGCGCGATCGAGATGCATGCCTGCGGGCGCGGCTTCGTCTGCGCGCGCGGCCTGTGCGTGCGCTCGCAGTGCATCGGCATGCGCCGCGCCGCACATCATCGCCAGCGCGACGCCCGCCATGCACGCCGCGCGCGTCGCAACGTTGCGAACAGGTTTCATCGGATTTGACCACTGATTTATCATTAGGAATCCGTTAGAAATCCACGCGAACATTAAGACTCAAGGTCCGCGGCGCGCCCACCTGCAGATAGTTTTCCTGGTAATACGTCCAGTAATGGTGATTCGTCAGGTTGGTGATATTCGCACGCAAGGTCACGAGTTTACCCGCCACCATCGTCCGATAACCAATGCCCGCATCGAACAGCGTGGTCGCGTTGATGTAATGCACGTTGCCCGAGTCGATCGCCATCCCGCCCAGATAACGCGCGCCCGCCTGAACATAGAGGCCGTGCACCGCCGGCACACGCCACACCGCCTGCAACGCGGCCTGATACTTGGGCGCGCCGACTGCGCGATTGCCGCTCACGCCGTCGGCCGCGTCGCGATAGTGCGCGCTGAGCGCCATCAGGCTCGCGTCGAGCGTCAGGCTGCGCAACACGTCCACCGACGCATTGAGTTCCGCGCCCTGATAAACGATCTTGCCGTCTTCGACATAGACGTTATCGCTATTCGTGTACTCCGCACCGCGCTCGATACGGAACAGCGCTGCGGTCCCACGCCAGCGGCCATGATCCGTCTTCGCGCCGATTTCATACTGGCGGCTTTTGATCGGCGCCATCACCTGATAGGCGTTCGCGGTCGAACTATCCGCCGTGCCGCCCGACTCCAGCGCTTCCACATAGCTCGCGTAGAAAGTCAGATCGTTGCGCGGCGCGAACATCAGCGCGAGCGTCGGCGTGACTGGCGACTTGTGATAGTTGGTCGCGCCGGACGTAGCGGAATCGTGGCCCACTTCGTCGTACGACTCGTAGCGCACGCCGGCTAGCAGCGACCACGGGCCATAGGTGATGCGATCGCTCGCGAACAGCGCCTGCTGCGTGATCTTGTCGTCGCCGAAAGTACCGCCGCTATAGCCGATGCCATCCGCCGAGAAGATCGTCGGGTCGTAGATATTGCCCGTCCCCACCACGGTTTTGGGCGTCTTCACCGACTTGTTCGACAGCAGCACCATCGACGATGCGCCGACCACGATTTCGTGCTGCAACGGCCCAGTGTTGAATTTGCCTTCGAGCGTGGCCTGCACGTCGTCGAATTCATAGCTGTGATATTCCGAGCTGATTCGATCGGAGTAATTGCCGCTATTGCTCGAAATGTAGTATTGGTCCTTCGCGTAGCGGCGCGTCGAATCCGAATAGCGGTAGGCGACTTTCGCCTGCCAGTCCGGCGCAATCTTGTAGGCCACGCCAAGCGTCGCCAGCTTGTAGTCGACGTCCGTGTACGAGCCGTCGCTATAGAGTCGCGAACGGCCCGACAACGGATGCGGCACCGCGTATTTGGTGCTGGTGATGATGTCCACGCCGCCCGACGTGCGACGCTGCTGATAGATCGTGTCGAACGTGATCGACAGATCCTTCGTCAGTTGCGCATCGAGACTCAAGCCCACCGCCGTGCGATTGACCGTTGCCGCGTCTTCGGCCGTGTCGCCTTCCTCGTGCACGATGTTGAAGCGGTAGCCGAACATCTTGTCCTTGCCGAAGCGCCCGCCCGTGTCGATGTGCTCCTTGAACACGCTATCCGACGCATAACCCTGGTCGTAGCTGAACGTAAAGCTATCCGTTGCGCGTTTCGTCACGTAATTGACGATGCCGCCGGGGCTGCCGAAGCCGTACATGAAACCCGCAAGACCCTTGAGCACTTCCACGCGATCGAACATTTCCAGCGGCATTTCCACGCCGCGATTCACGTTCGCCATGCCGTCGACCTTGTAGCCGTTGAGATCGTCGAGCGGCAGACCGCGCACTGCGAGCGTTGCCGGGTGCGTGCCGTAGCTCGAACTGATCGACGTCACCGATGCATCGTATTTCACGGCTTCGGAGAGAATATTCGCCTGACGGTCCTCGATTTCTTCACCGCTCACCGACTGGATCGAGAACGGCGTGTCGATTTCCGCGTGACTACCGAGCGCGCCCGCATTGGCGCGCTGCTTGAGACTTTCCGGCTTGTCCGGCGCGGCGCTGACCTGCACTTCGGGCAAGGTCGCTTCCGATGCAGCGGCGCTCGTGGACGCGGCTGCACTGGTGGAAGCGGCCGTTTGCGCTACTGCGTAAGGCGCGAAACCGGCGAGGCAAAGGCCAGCCGCCATCAATTGCGCCTGCAGGCGCGAAACGCGGGGCGGCAGGAACGAACTCGTGATCTTCATGATTGGGTAGACGTTCGGGACAGATGCGTGGGTTCGCGGGCAGCGGTCGGACCGCTTCCCGTTCTTGATCGTTCTTTTCGTGATCCTGATTAATCGACGCCGATCCGCGGATTCATCGGCGCCTGCTCGCTCAGCGTGCGTTGTCGTCGCTAACGAAGCCGATCCGGCTCAGGCCGCCGTGCTGCGCCGCGCTCATCACCTTCATCACATCCTCGTAAGGCGTGCGGCGATCGGCGCGCAAATGCATTTCCGTCTGCGGATCGTGCTGCGCGGCATCGGCGGAAAGCTGTTGAAGCGCGGCAATATCGACGGTCTTGTCGTTCCAGTGAATCACCCCGCCCGCGTCGATGGCGACATCGACACTCGTGGGCTTCGCCTCGATCTGCTCAGCGGAAACACGCGGCAATTCCACTTTTACGGCGTGCTGCAAAGCCGGCATCGTGATGATGAACACCACCAGCAGGACGAGCATGACGTCGACCAGCGGAGTCGTATTGATCTCGGGATTGAAGCCGTCTTCGAGATCGTCGCGCAAGGAGCGGCCGGCCATTACGCTGCCTCCGCCTGCAGGCCGCGTGCGCCCAGACGGGTGGCATGGCGCGGCGCATCGTGCTGGATGGCTTCGTGCTGGCCGTCCAGACGCTCGCCCGCCACGATCGCATCGAGCACGTCGAAGCCAAAACCGGACAGCGTGCCGATCGCCGTTTTATTGCCGCGCAGCAGCGCGTTATAGGCCAGCGAAGCGGGAATCGCCACGGCAAGACCGAACGCCGTCATCACCAGGGTTTCGCCAACCGGACCCGCCACTTCGCCGATGCTCGCCTGCCCCGTTGCGCCGATCGTCATCAGCGCGTGATAGATGCCCCAGACCGTGCCGAACAGGCCGATGAACGGCGCGGTCGAACTGATCGTCGCCAGCAGCGGCAGGCCGCTTTGCACACGCGTCTGGCGGCGCGCGATGCACTCGTGCAGCGCGCGGGTGAGCCAGTCGGTCAGCGCGGGCGGCGTGCGGCCCGCCTGCGTGGCGCGTTCGTGCTGCGCGCTCGCATCGAGCGCCGTGCGGGCGAGATCGACATAGGCGTTCTCCTGCGCGTCGCCGCCGATCGCCTGCGCGCCTTCGGCCAGCGTCGGCGCCAGCCAGAACAGGCGTGCCACACGATTCGCCCGCGCACGTTCGCGCCATTGCGAGAACGCGCGCGTCACGATCACATACCACGACGCGATGGACATCGCGAGCAGTCCCGCCGCGACGCACTTGATGACGATATCGGACTGCGCCCAGAGTGCGCCGATGCCGATGGAAGCCGTAGCCATAAATTGCCTCTCGTAAAGAATGAATTCAGTCGCCGAGCGAAAAACGCAGCGGCACGATGACGTAGACGGGAATGGCGCGGCCATCCTCGACATAAGGTTTGAAACGCGCACCGCGCACGGCGTCGAGCGCCGCACGATCGAGCGCCGCCGACCCGGACGACGCGCGCAATTCGACTTCGCGCGGCTCGCCCGCTTCATCGACCAGCACGCGTACCTGCGCAACGCCCTCTTCGCCCATGCGCCGCGAAGCGTCGGGATACACCGGAACCGGCGCGCGCAGATACTGCACGCCACGCGTCACCGTTTTGGGCATGGCCGGAGCGGGCGCAGGTGCTGCAGCGGCAGGTGCCGAAGGTTGCGCGACAGACGGCGCAGGCTGGCTTTGCTGCGCGGGCGCGGGCGCGGGCACCACAGCGGGCACTGGCTCAGCCTGTGCCGGCGCGCGTTCGGTCGTATGCGTGCGCACGACGGCGCGATGCGTCACGACCTTTTGCGGCTGAGGCTGCACCGGATGCACGGGCGTCGGCTGCACGGCGGGCTGCGGCGCGGGTGCCTGCACCAGCGTCGCGTAGATCGGCGCGGCTGCGGCATGCGTAGGCGGCGTCGTGTGCGAGTTGCCCAGCAGCAGGATGCCGCCGATATGCACGCCCGCGAGCGCCGCCAGCAACGCCGTGCGCCCCGCTCGACGCGGCATCGCGAAGCTGCGCCGAGGCGCGGGCGTTGCGCGCGGCGCGGTCTGCATAAACGGCGTGAACGAACCGTGAGCGCCAGACATCTTTCCTCCTTGCATGAGCGAGTACTGCGAAGCACGCGCTGGAATCAGTCACGATTGCACACGTGTGCAATTCAAGGCCGCAGAGATCGATAAAATTTGTTTCCTGCGACGATGCGTAATGTAGTTGCCGCGCGTTACGTGGGGATGACATTGGCCTTACTCTGTATTTCACGCAGCTTGATTCATGGCTTTGCGAAATCGAAATGCACTCGTGTGCAATCACGCCGCTAAAAAAGCGGTGGCGGCGATGTCGGCGTTCAAGTCGCCATAGATGCGCGGATTCGCGGCGATCACCGCATTGCCGCGAGCAAGACCGTCATCGTCGAGAAACGCGTTGGTGCGACCACCCGCCTCAGTGACCAGCACGATGCCCGCAACGGCGTCCCACGCATGCATATGCGGCTCGTAATAGCCGATCAATCGCCCCGCTGCGGTGTACGCGAGCATCAGCGCACCCGAGCCGTTACGCACGAACATGCCGCCCTGTTCGAGCCAGCGCTCCACGAACGCGAGAAACGGCGCACTGCTCACCCGATGCGAAATGCCCACGCCTAGCACGCCATCGCGCGCACTGGCCGCATCGCTGACCTGTAAAGCACGGCGCGCGAAATCGTCGTTCGTTGCGGGCGCATCGATCCAGGCGCCGCCATTTTTTTCCGCGTGGAAAAGCTCATCGGCATTGGGATCGTAGACCACGCCAATCACCGGCTCGCCGTCGATCACCACGGCAATCGACACACACCACGCGTACATGCCGTGCAAGAAACAACTGGTGCCGTCGATCGGATCGACGATCCAGAGGGCGCGCGACGCATCGCCGGGCGTTGCTTCAAGCGCGTGTCCCGCGCTTTCTTCGCCGAGAAAACAGTCGCCCGGAAACTGCGCCGCGATGCGCGCGCGCACGAGTTCCTCGACTTCGCGATCGGCGATGCTCACGACATCCTGCACGCCCTTGTATTCGACTACGAGCCGCTCGCGCTGCGCGAAACACGCCAGCGCATGACGACCGGCTTCGAGCGCGATGGCACGCGCGGCTTCGTAACGCGCGGACTGACATGCGTGACTCATGACGCCTCTCCGAGCAGATGCGCGCCGCGCGCGTCGAGCGTCACGGCAACGCGTGCGCCTTCGGCCAGCGGCCGGTCCAATGAATGCGATGACACAGTGAGTTCTCCTGCCGTCGTTTCGACGGTGTAGTGCGTGCTCCGCCCGAGCCACGTCGCGCGGCGTATCACGCCTGCCAGCCCGCGGTGAGGAGCAAAGTGATCGATGATTTCCAGCGCCAGCGCTTCGGGCCGCACGGCAATGCGTGCACGCACGATGCGCGGTCCGTTCCACGCCAGATCCAGCGGCACGCCGGAAAGATCGCAATGCGCGCGACCATCGGCGCAGCTCAGCACCGGCAGTGCCAGAAAGTTCGCATTGCCGATAAAAGACGCGACGAATGCGTTGGCCGGCCGCTCGACCAGCGTGCGCGCATCGGCGTGCTGCGCGACGGCGCCGGCCTCCATGACGACGATCTCGTCGGAGATCGCGAGCGCCTCCTCCTGATCGTGGGTCACGTAGACCACGCTCAAATCCAGCTCGCGCTGGAGATCGCGGATCTCCTCGCGCACCTGCACGCGCAAACGCGCATCGAGATTCGAAAGCGGTTCGTCGAACAGCATCACCTCCGGTTCGAGCACCAGCGCGCGCGCTACGGCCACGCGCTGCTGCTGCCCGCCGGAGAGTTCGTGCGGCATGCGTCGCGCGCAGGCGCTCAGGCCCACGCGCGCGAGCGCCATCTCCACACGTGCGGCGACATCGCGCTTCGGCACGCGCGCCACGCTCAGCCCATAGCCGACGTTGTCCGCCACGCTCAGATGCGGAAACAACGCATACGACTGGAACACCATGCTGACGTTGCGCGCCTGCGCGCCCAGCCGCGTCACATCGCGCCCGCCGATGACGATGCGCCCCGCGTCGGGCAGATCGAGCCCGGCGATCAGCCGCAGCATCGTGGTCTTGCCGCATCCGCTTGGGCCGAGCAGCGTGGTGAGCTTGCCGCGCGCGATCGTGAGCGACAGATCGTCGAGCACCGTGCGCTGGCCCCACCGCTTGCGCACGCCTTCGAACACGACGGCGGCCTGCGCGGTATCGGTATGCTTTGAAGTTGCTTGCGTGACGGTGCTCATGAAAAGGATTCCGTGGTCAGGCGTGCATGCCGCCGATGCCGCGCCGGTGTAAAGCGTCTCGATGTCCGGGCCGCGCGCGCCAGTGCCTGTGCCACGCCCAGCAGCGCACACAACACCACGACCAGCGCACCCGCCAGCGCGAGCGCCGGACCATCGTTGCCGTTCGACACGAGGCCCATCAGATACGTCGTCGCGAGATCGTGATCGGCGCTGACGAGAAAAATGACCGCGCTGACCGTCGTTGCGGCGCGCACGAAACCGTGAATCAGCGCAGCACCGATCGCCGGCAGCAACAGCGGCAGATGCACGCGGCGCAGCGTCGTCCACGAACCGGCGCGCAGGCTCGCCGATGCCTCGTCGAGCACCGGGTCGATCTGCGCGAAGGCCGCCGAAATCGCCCGCAAACCGAGCGGCATATTGCGCAACACGAACGAGAGCACGAGGATCGACGCGCCGCCTGCGAGCATCAGCGGCGGCGCGTCGAAGGCGCGCGCCCACGCGAGGCCCATGACCGTGCCAGGCACGGCAAGCGATACGGCGAAAGCGGCGTCGAGCAAACCGCGGCCGGCGAAGCGCCGGCGCGCGAGCAACCAGCCCGCCAGCAAGGCCGCGGCCGCCGTGAGCGGCGCGGCCAGCGCGGCGAGACGCAGCGTTTCCCACACGGCGTCCCAGGCGGAGCCCGACCACACCAGCCGCCCAGCGTCGATGGCGACGCCCAGCACATCGGCGAAATGTTCAGTCGTGAGCGTGAAATCCACGCCCCACAGACGCACGAAGCCGCCGATCAGCAGCGTGGCGTAGACGGCGAGCGCAAGCACGCACCACGGCGCGCAGACGAGCGCGAGCGCGCCCTGCACGCGCTTGCCCAGCGGCATGACCTGCGCCGCCACCGGCTTGCCGCTGACGCTCGCGTAACGCGCACGGCCCAGCCAGGCGCGCTGCAACATGAAGGCCGCGAGCGCAATCGCGAGCAGCCACACGGCCAGCACGGCGGCGCGCGCGGCATTCTGCTCCGCGCCCACCACGGCGAAATACAGATCCGTCGACAGCACGCGAAAATTGCCGCCCACCACCAGCGGATCGCCGAAATCGGCCACGCTTTCGATAAAGCACAGCAGCCACGCGTTCGCCACGCCGGGGCGCAGCATCGGCCAGGTGACGGTGTGCAGGATCGTCCAGTTCGAGGCGCGCAGCGTTGCCGCCGCTTCTTCGAGCGGCGCGGGCACGCGCGCGACCACGCTGCGCAGCGTGAGATACGCCAGCGGCGCGAACGCGAGACATTGCGCGAGCACGATGCCCGGTGCGCCGTAGAGCCAGCGGCCCGGCGCGAGGCCAAGCAGGTCCGCCGCTTCGCGCGTGACGATGCCGTTGCGGCCAAGCAGCAGAATCAGCGCGAGACCGACCGCGAACGGCGGCGTGATCGAAGGCAGCACGGCGATACCGCGCAGCGCGGCGCGCATGATGGGCGAGCGCGCCGGGCGGCCGCGTTGCGCCAGCAGCGCAAGCGCGCCGCCCACGAGCGTGGCCAGCGTGGCGCTCGCGCCGCCTAGCGCGAGCGTGTGCCAGCCGCTGCCGCACGCTGCGCCACGCAGGCAGGCGAGCGACCAGATTCCCGCATCGAACAGCGTGCGCCACGCCGCGAGCGCGGGTAGCAGCACGCTGCGCACGAGCGGCATCGCCACGAACACCGCGAGCGCCGCGCAAACGGCAATCAGCACCGCGCGCGCGAAGCCGTCGAAAGCGCCGTCAGTGCGCATGCGCGTAGATCTCGGTGTTCCAACGTTCGAGCAGATGCTTGCGCACAGCCGGGTCCCCGAAGCGCGCGAAGTCGTAGTCGATCAGACGGATGCCGTCGGGTCGCGGCGCGTTGGCCGGAATCGCGGCGGCGCGATTCGACGGAATCTGGTACGCGTGGGCCTTGTCGGCGAGCGACTGGATATCGGCGCGCAAGGCGAATTCGTAAAAGCGCTGCGCGAGCGCGGCATGCGCGGCGCCCGCGATCAGGCTCATGCCGCCGATCTCGTAGCCCGTGCCCTCGCACGGCGTGGTCGTCGCGATATCGAAGCCTGCCACGCGCTGTTTGACGAGGTCGTGCAGGAATTCCACGGCCACGTCCGCCTCGCCGCGCGAGACCGCCTCGCCCGGGCCCACGCCCGTCGAGGTGTACTGGCTCACATTGGCGTTCAGGCGGCGCAGATAGTCGAACGCGCCATCCTCGCCATCGAGCTGCACGAGCGTCGCCAGCGCGACATAGGCCGTGCCCGAGGCATTCGGATTGGCGATCTGCACTTCGCCGCGCCAGGCGCCCGCGAGCAGATCGCGCCAGCAGCGCGGCGGCGCCTGCTTGCGGCGGCGCAACGCGCCCGCATCGTAACCGATGCCCAGCACGCCCTGATACACGCCCACCGTGCGCGTGCGCCCGACCTGCGCGAAGCGCTGCGCCCACGGCTGCAACTGCGCCAGCTGCGGCGAGCGATAGTCCTGCGTCAGCCCCTCGAACGCGGCCTGCAGATGCGCGTCGCCAGAACCGGCCCACCAGATGTCGAATTGCGGATGCGCGCGCTGCGCGGCGACGAGCGCCAGCGCCTCGCCCGCACTCTTGCGGATCATCGCGACATGCACGCCCGTCTCCTGTTCGAAGCGGCTTTTCATCAACTGGCACCATTCGAGATCGGCGGAACAGAGCAGATTCAGGCGCTCGTCGGCATGCGCGGACGGCGCGGCAAACCATAGCGCCGACGAAGCCAGCAACGCCGCGAGCCCGCGCAAAGGTTTTTTGCACTCGATTGCAAAACGGCACGGCGAGAGTCGAAAACGGGAAAACAGAGACATGGCGATGGGATCGGGCGGAAAAAGGAGGGGTCAGCCGGTCGTGGCGCGGCGCACGAACGAGACAGGAATCACGCGCGCCTGCGTGGGCCGCGAAAAATCGCCGATGCGTTCGGCGAGTAGATCGACGGCGCCTTGCGCGAGCGCGTCGGTGTTCTGGGCGATGGTCGAGAGCCGGTAGCTGTCGAGCGCCGCGTGCTGGATATCGTCGAAGCCGACCACGCGCACATCGTCGGGAATGCGCCGATTGAAGGCGCGCCGCGCTTCGTCCATGAAGCCGAGCGCGATCATGTCGGTGGCGCAGAACACGCCGTCGGGCGCCTCGCCGCCGCCCGCGAACAGCTCGCGCGCCGCGAGTTGCCCCGCTTCGTACGACACGATCGTGGTATTGCAGACCGTCACGCGCGCGCGGCGTACGCCGCAATTCGCGAGACCGCCGAGAAAACCTTCGCAGCGCTGGCGCGCGCCATGGTGGGTCGCCTGCGGGCCGATGAAGGCGAAGCGCAGCGCGCCCGAGTCGAACAGCGCGCGGGCCGCGAGTGCGCCGCCCGCGGCGTTGTCGCTGTTGACGAGATCGGCGCCTTCGAGTTCGGCGGCGCGGTTGATCATCGCGACCGGCACCTGGCGGTCGAGATATTCGCGTGCGAGCGCAAGCGGCGGCGCACCGGAAGTCATGATGACGCCCGCGATCCGGTAGCTCAGCAGCACGTGCAGTGCGTAGCTGATCTGGTCGGGATCGTCGGCGTTCATGAGAATCGGCAGCATGCCGCGCGTGCCGAGATGATGCGCGATCGGCGTCAATAGTTGCGCGCGAAACGGACTCGCAAGCGCCGACGTCACCACGCCCACAAAATTGCTGCGGCCCTGGATCGTATTGCGCGCGTTGATATCGACGTGATAGTTGAGCGTGCGCGCGGCTTCGAGTACGCGCGCACGTGTTTTCGCCGATACGCTCGCGCCCGGCGTGAACGTGCGCGAAACGGCCGAGCGCGAGACGCCCGCCATGCGCGCGACGTCTTCGGCCACGGCCCAGCTTTTCTCCTTGGTACTCATCAGATGGTTCGGGAGGGCCGTCGAGCGGCCTGTGGCTGCCAATGATGACCGCGGAGCTTAGGGTGCGTATGTGTCCGTTGCGTGACAAGCCGAACTTCTGCATCAATTCTCGCGAAACGGTCCGGCCGCCTTTCCTCCCGGTTCAACATAAAAGATCTTTAATGCTTGCGCCATTCAACACCCCCTCCCTGCGTCGATATTCTGCTGGCTAGCTGAATCCGCCGTCGCGATCGCACGGCAATCGGCACGCGACCGCACGCCTGCGCCACGCCACGGTGGGGTACGGCCCAAAAGGCACTTTCCATATTTGATTCAGGGATGGGATTCATGAGCACCGGACAACCTGCGGGTCTGACCGAGCGAACCACGCGCGCCATTCAGGACGTGCTTGCGGGGCGAAGAAAAGGCGTGCTCGCGCAGCTCCTGTTTGCCGGCCCCGCCGTGATCGCCTCGATTGCTTACGTCGACCCGGGCAACTTCGCCACCAATCTGCAGGCCGGGGCCGAATTCGGCTATTCGCTCTTATGGGTCGTGCTTTGCGCCAATCTCATTGCGATGCTGTTTCAGGCCTTGTCGGCGAAGCTGGGCATCGTCACGCAGAAAAACCTCGCGCAACTTTGCCGCGAACATCTGCCGCGCAAGCTCGTGTACGCGATGTGGGCCGTCAGCGAAATTGCGGCGATGGCCACCGATCTGGCCGAATTCCTCGGCGGCGCCATCGGCCTTTCATTGCTGCTGCATCTGCCGCTGATGGAAGGCATGGTCATCACCGGCATCGTCACGTATGCGATCCTGCTGATGGAGCAGCAAGGCTATCGGCCGATCGAACTCGCCATCGGCGCGTTCGTGTCGATCATTGCGCTGTGCTATCTGCTGGAGGTGTTCGTGGCGCCCGTGTCGTGGAGCGCCGCGCTGCATGGCACGCTGGTTCCGCAACTGGCCTCGAATCGTGCGCTCGCCGTATCGGCGGGCATACTCGGCGCGACGGTCATGCCGCATGCCATCTATCTGCATTCAGGGCTGACGCAGAATCGCGCGCCCGCGAAAAACAACGCCGAACGCCGCACATTGCTGAGCTTTTCGAATAAGGAAACCGTCGTCGCATTGACGATTGCGGGCATGGTCAACATGGCGATGGTCGTCATGGCCTCCGCCGCTTTCCACGCCGGTCACGCCGATATTGCCGATGTCGATACCGCCTGGCGCACGCTCACGCCGCTGCTGGGCGCAGGCGCTGCCGCCGTGTTTCTGGTTTCGCTGCTGGCCTCGGGCATTTCCAGTTCGGTGGTCGGCACAATGGCCGGTCAAATGATCATGCAGGGTTTCGTGGGCTTTCCGGTGCCCGTCTGGGTGCGCCGCCTGGTGACGATGATCCCGGCCTTTGTGGTGATCGCGCTCGGCATGAATGCAACCCAGGCGCTCGTCTATAGCCAGGTAGTCCTGAGCTTTGCCTTGCCAGTGCCGATGATCGCGTTGATCGTATTCACCAGCCGCCGCGACATCATGGGGGAATTTGCCAATCGCCGCGTCGTCCGGTTTGCGGCGCTAGCCGGCACAATAGTCGTGCTCGTTTTGAATGCCGTGCTGATTCTGCAGACATTTGGCGTTAGCCTCCCCGGATTGCCGGCAGCGTAAAATAACGCTGCGGGCTGCGCATGGCGCGTGGCGGGCGTCGTCCATTCTGCTGGTTCTCCCGGAGAACTGGCGCAATGGCGGCGCCCGTCGTGTTTTGCAGCCCATCCCGGCTTCCGCGAAGCCACTTCTGACAAGCCATTTGACGGACGATCCGGTCGAAAGCATGCCTACATTGGCCCATATTCTGGTCGTGGACGATGATCCCGCCATGCGCGAACTCATCGGCGACTATCTGAGCGAAAACGATTTTCGCGTCACCACCGCGGCGAATGGCGCGGAAATGGCCGGCGCACTGCAAGAGCACGCGCTCGATCTCGTGATCCTCGACCTGAAACTGCCCGATGGCGATGGCGCACAGATCGCCCGCCGTATGCGCGAAACGTCGTCGTTGCCGATCATCGTGGTCACCGGGCGTCTGGATGAAGCCGATCGCGTCATGGCGCTGGAACTCGGCGCGGACGACTATCTGACCAAGCCTTTCAGCCTGCGCGAATTGCTCGCCAGAATCCGCACCGTGCTCAGGCGCGCGTCGGTCACCGCGGCGGCGGCAACGACGACCGGACGCAATGCCGACGCACGCGCCTACCGTTTCGATGGCTGGGAATTGAATACGGGCACGCGCCGTCTGACCTCGCCTTTGGGCGAGGCCATCGTGCTGACCAATGGAGAGTTTTCGCTGCTGACGGCCTTTCTCTCTGCGCCAGGCAATATCCTGACGCGGGACCAGTTGCTGGAAGCGAGCCGTATGTATGACGATGTGTACGACCGGTCGATCGACGTGCAGATCCTGCGCTTGCGCCGCAAAATCGAGGCCGATCCGTCGAATCCGCGTTACATCAAGACCGTGCGTGGCGCAGGCTATGTGTTTTCCGAGCAGGTCGAAAAGGTTCGCTCCGCATCGATTTAAATGCGGTGCAGCGAAGAGATCGTTTTGACCTCTTCGCTCAGGCGTTTTAATCGAGTGAGTTTGGCTCGCCGGAATCGTTTTTGTCGTGACGGGATCGGACAAAAACGCGCGCGGCCAGAATGCCGACTTCGTACAAGGCGACGAGCGGCGCCGCAAGCATCAATTGCGAAAACACATCCGGCGGCGTGACGACAGCAGCGACAATAAACGCGCCCACGACGACATAGGCGCGGTTTGCCCGCAACTGTGCGACCGTCACCAGCCCAATCCTGACCAGCAGAACGACGCATACCGGCACTTCGAACGTGACGCCAAACGCGACGAACATCGTCATGGCAAAGCTCAGGTATTTATCGACATCGGTATTCATTGCCGCGCCCAGCGGCGCATTGTAATGCGCCATCACGCGCAGGATGTTCGGGAACACCACGAAATACGCGAACGCCATGCCACATAAAAACAGGGCGTAGCTCGTGCAGACCAGCGGCGCAATCAGGCGTTTTTCGTGCTGATAAAGTCCCGGCGCAATGAATGCCCACAACTGGTAGAGCACGAAGGGCAACGCAATGATGAACGCGACCAGCATCGTCACTTTCATCGGCGCGAAGAACGATCCGGTGACGTCCGTGACGATCAGCTTGCCGTCATGCGGCAGGTTTTCCATGAGCGGTCGCGCGAGCAGGCGGAAGATTTCCGGCGCCCAATAGACCAGACAGACAAACGGCACCAGCACCGAAATGCCCGCGCGAACAATGCGCGTGCGTAATTCGACGAGGTGCGATATCAGCGATTCGGGTTCGCGCTCGACCGCGCGCACGATATCGTTCATGCGGGTTCTCCCGCGCGCATATCGGACAGCGTGGCCTGCCTGCGCGCAGCGCCGGATGCCAGCTTGCCCCGGCGCGTCGATGCGCGCTTGTACCACTTGGGCAATGTAACCTGCCTGCTGCGCAAGCGGCGGCGTCTCGCCTGCATCTGGGCGATGATTTCATCGGCTCGCACGAACGGCGGCGCTGTGTGGACGTTTGCGTCCGGCGCTGGCAATGCGGCAGTCGGCGTCATTGATTCAGGCGTCGTGGCTGCATGCGCGAGGCTTTCGACTTTATGCATACCATCGTGCAACGACGTTTCCAGCAATCGCGCCGACGACTCCACCTCTTTCACCGCTTGCCTGATTTCCGCGAGTTCTATTTCGCGCGACACTTCCTCGCGCACGCTATGGATATAGCGTTGTGCGCGGCCGAGCAGCGCGCCGCTCGTGCGCGCAACCCGGGGGAGGCGTTCGGGCCCGAGCACGACCAGCGACACGACGCCAATCATCGCCATTTTCGACAATGCAAAGTCAAACATAGGGAACTCCTGCCGCGCCTGTCGCGCGCTCCATGAACGGTCACGACATCCGCGTTGCGTCGGCATCCTGACGCAGCGCATCGCCCGTCTCCGTTTTCATGGCTTCAGGCAGTGAATTGACCTCTTTCATGCCGTCCTTGAAGCCTTTGACGGCTCCACCCAGATCGCCGCCGATATTGCGCAGCTTTTTGGTGCCAAACACCAACGACACAATGACCAGCACAATGATCCAATGCCAGATACTGAGGCTGCCCATAAAGCTTCCTTGCGAAAAGTGTTCGATATCAGCCTGAAAAGGCTCTGCAATGGGCTTCCGTCTGCGTGGAAGCCACGCATTGCATTTGACCGATCACCCGTTACGACTTCGTTTCATGACGTCGGGCCTGCATTTCATTTGAAACACAGCGATGCAGTGTCCTGGCGCTTGCGCGCCTGTGCGCCCCCTCGCCTCTATTTCAAATGAAACGATTGGCTAACTGGATGAAACAACCCTGCAATGTCCCGCCGCTGAAATAGCGGTAAAGCTGGGGAATACCCGGTTCAATCGACGGATCTCGACGGGGCTTACAATATGGCGGGTTCAAGGAACATACTCGTGCTGGACAGCGATCCGGCGATGTTCGGTCTGGTTTCCCTCTGGCTTCAGGATTCCGGTTATCGCGTCATGGATCGCCGTTGGCTGCAGTGCAGCGAAGCTTATGTTGCGAGCACGCTGGACGCCATCGTCGTCGATCTGAATCGCCCCGCATCGCGGGCGCGCGATGAGATCGCCCGGCTCGGTTGCTCCTTTCCCGGCACGCCTATTGTGGCGACGTCCGGTTACTTTCTTGTTGGCGCCGGAATGGAAAGTGAAACGGCGCGACAGTTCGGTGTGGCCAGAGTACTGGCCAAACCGTTTCAGGGCGCGGCTCTGGTTGCGGCCATCGACGATTTATTGCTGCCCTACCGGCATTCGCTATCGCGTACATGAAGCCCACCGAATTTTCGAAGATCAAGATCGGCAGCACGTATCGGCGACCGCTCGTCATGGTGGGCGCCTGTGTCATCGTTATATGCGTGTGCGTTTCCGCAGCATGGGATAGCTGGCGCGCAAGGAATCTGGCGCTACAGGGAAACAATCGCGAACTCTCCAGCATTTCCAGTGCGCTGGCCGAGCAGGCCGCCCGGTCGCTGCAGGAAATCCAGCTGATCCTGCGCCGCACGAGTGTGACCGCGAACGTACCGCAGCAGATTCAGATACCCGATAAAGCAATCGAAGATTTCCTGAAGCGCGAAGTCGCCGATGTTCCGCAGATTCGCGAATTGAGTATCTTCGATGCGGCCGGCAATCGTATTGCCAGTTCGGAGCCGCCAGGTCAGCCTGACATCGATATCGCGCCGCGCGAATATTTCCGGCAGATCCAGCATTCGGCTCCGGGCGCAACCGTCATTAGCCAGCCGCTC
This sequence comes from Paraburkholderia sp. Ac-20340, assembly GCF_017104965.1. Lineage (GTDB taxonomy): Bacteria > Pseudomonadota > Gammaproteobacteria > Burkholderiales > Burkholderiaceae > Paraburkholderia. Next base: position 107,891 of record NZ_JAAGPR010000011.1, on the reverse strand, counting down.
AAAAGTCTTGCCGACAGCAAGCCGACCTTTGCCGTTGCCATTGGCATGTGGGATTCGGCAGGCCATTTTCAGGGCGCGGTGCGCGCACTCGTCGAAGACGATTACTTCGAGCGTTTCTATCGCGAGGTCGACCTGGGCCGCGGCACGCAGATCCAGTTATCGCTCGACGACGGCGTGCCCGTGGTGGCTTTCTCGCGCGAGCTAGACCCAGGCGACACCGCAGACCTGCAATCCGCCCAGCGGATCGTGACGGGCTTCCCGCTTCGCGTCACGGTATCCCGCGATCGCCGGGTCGTGCTCGCGGACTGGCACGACAGCTTTATCACGGCACTCGTGCGCACCAGTTCCATCTCCTTGCTGGTGGCCGTGCTGGCGCTGGCGCTGGCGCGCCAGATGCGTCGGCAGCAAACACTCGCCGAGCGCCTGCATTCCAGCGAGCAGCGCTGGCGCGCGGTATTCGAAAATGCGCCAATTGGCGTCGTGGTGCTTCGCACAGCGGGTCAATTTATTGCGAGCAATCCGGCCTTTCAACACATGGTCGGCTATAGCGGAATCGAACTCGCCAAACTCAATGCCATTGAAATCAGCCACGAAGAAGACGCACGCGGTATTCAAGGCCAAATCGCCAGACTGATTGGCGGCGATATCGTCACCGCCCGTTTCGAGCAGCGTTTTGTGCATCGCGACGGCACCATGATCTGGACAGATATCAGTATTGCGCGGGTTTCCTCATCGGAATATCGACTCGAACAATCGTCCGGGCACGAAGACGTACTCGTTGCCACGCTCGAAGACGTGACGCAGCGCCGTTTGTCCGAGATCGAGCGCAGCCGCCTTGAAGCGCAACTCATGCAGGCGCAGAAACTGGAGGCGTTGGGCACCTTCGCGGGCGGCATCGCCCACGATTTCAACAACATTCTGGGGGCGATTCTTGGTTATGGCGAGCGCGCCCTGCATGCGCTGGACGCTCGAACGCCCGCGCATCGCTACATCGAACAGGTGATGAATGCCGGCAACCGCGCCCGCAGCCTGGTCGAGCGCATTCTGACCTTCAGCCGCAGCGGCATGGTCGCGCGTCTGCCGGTCCGGCTCTCGCCTGTCGTTGCGGAAACCATCGATCTGCTCGAAGCGCGTGTTCCTGCGGGTATCGGCATCGTCTTGCGTATGAAGGCGGGCGACATCGTGGTCATGGGCGACCCGACCCATATCCACCAGGTCGTGATGAATCTCTGCAGCAACGCCCTGCACGCGATGCCTCATGGCGGCACGCTCACCGTTGCGCTGGAGCGCGTGCATCTGGCCGAGACGGCCAGCCTCACCAGCGGGCTGATTGGGCCCGGCGATTTCGCCAGGCTTTGCGTTGCCGATACGGGCGTCGGCATGGACGCCGCGCTCATCGAGCGGATCTTCAATCCGTTCTTCACCACCCGCGGAGCGGGCGAAGGCACGGGCCTGGGACTTTCGCTGGTCGACAGCATCGCGCGCGAATATGGCGGCGCGGTATCTGTCATCAGCGCCCCGGGAAATGGCAGCCGTTTCGAGGTGTTCCTGCCCGTCAGCAGCGAAGTAGCGCCCGACGTCGTACACGAGCCCGCTGCGCTGCCGCAAGGCGATGGCCAGGTCGTGCTCGTTGTCGACGATGAACGTGCACTCGTTAGCCTCGCCGAAGAATTGCTCGCCGAACTCGGCTACGAGCCCGTAGGCTTTCAATCGAGCAGCGCCGCATGGGAAGCATTCGCCAGCGATCCAGAACGCTTTGATGCCGTGATAAGCGATCAGACGATGCCCGAATTGAGCGGGCTCGAACTCGCCGCGCGGGTACGCCAAATTCGCCCCACCATTCCTGTGATCCTTTGCAGCGGTTATGGCACGCCCGAACTGGAAAAAAAGGCCATCGAAGCCGGTGTGCGCATGCTGCTGCGAAAGCCGCTCCAGCAAATCGATATCGCACGTGCCCTACATCAGATATTCGCAGGCTGAGCAGCTAACGCGGCCTTCGTCGCCCCACTTGAAAACGGACTATCGCTGGGCCGATAGAGCGCCGGTGCAGTCGCGCGCATATTCCTTTGAAAGCTTGTGCTGCGCCGTCATCAGATCCTGCGGATACTCGTTATCGTCCTGAGACGGGTCGTAGCCCACCGCTTCCAGTTCCGCCAGCTCCTGTTCAAGCTGCGCATGCGTGACTTCTTTCTTCAACGGCTTGAAGGGATAGTCGTTGCATTGCTGGTGTGTCAGGTGCGGTGCGGCCACGGCCGATGCGCTCACGACAAGGAACGTCAGGGATACCAGGCATTTGAGTTTCATGATTTCGTCCGTAGAGAATACGGTATCAATGCTAGCCACTCAGCCGGTTTTTATCGCTTGTAAACGCGTGAAATATTTTTTATTCAAAGCCGGTTGCCGACAAATACATAAAAGAGTTTTCATCCTCAAAAATTCGCCGATTCGCGTCGTTTGGATAGCATTTCGATTCCAGATAACACCGCCGCGGCGAGCCCGGCAATGTGAGAGGTGAATTGATGACGACGCCAGAAGCCGTGTTACCGCTTCCCGCCGCGAGCGCCGATGCGCTCTCGTTGCGCTATCACGTCTCGCTGGAGGCCATGCGTACGGGCAGCGGCTGGCTGGGCGCAGCTCAAGCGTTGACCACGCTGATGTTCGTGACCAGTTTCCTCGCAGAAGCGGGATATGGACGCCTGACGTTTGTCGATCTGCTCGGCTGCCAGAACGCGCTGTCCGCCGCATTGCGCGACGGGCTGGCCGGTAAGGGCTGGGGCTTTTCCCAGGAAGGCATCGAGAAGTACAAGACGCTCGTGACCTTGCACGACTTTCAGTTGAGCATTGCCCCCATTCGCGCCATCAAGATCGCGGGACGGCGGCTGCAACAGGTCAATACGATCGTCACCCAGCAACTCAGCAACGGGCGACGACGCCCTGAATTCAGCAAGGACAAACTCCAGTTCGGTACGTACAAATGGAGCAGGATTTCCCGATGATTTTCTTCCGGCCCAGGCCATGCGTGTTCCCATTCGATCACGCATACGCCCGGTGTGCAGCCGTCGTGCCGTCTGCGCGAAATGGCAGCGGCGCAGGCCCGGCGTGGTGCGTAAGCCGATAGCCATAAGCCTGCTCGGTGACGATGGAGACATCGGGAAGACGGCCCTGTATCTTGCGCCGGAGCCGCCAGATAAGCGGCGGAATGGTCGCAATATCGCTTTCCTGCTCGTCACACCACGCATAACGCAGAAGCTGTTCGTGTTTGACGGGCACGCCGACATTGCGGAGCAGACATTCGAGCACCAGAAACTCGCGCTTTGTCACCGCGAGTCGCGCCGTACCGTCCACCAGTTCGCGCGTCTGTGCGTCGAGCTTCAGGCAGGGTTCGATATTCCGATAGCCGCCTCGTGCCAGCGCGGTGGTGCGATGCAGCGCCAGAATCCTTTCGTGCATTTCGACAAACGACCACGGTCTGGAAAAGCACACATCGATCCCGGACTTAAAAAACGCGGCACGTTCGTCAGCGGAATTCGCTTTCATGACCAGCGCAAATACCGCATCCGGCGACCCTTTGCGGATATCGCCAACGACCTCCTCCAAACCCGTCAATGGCACCGACGATTGCGCGATCAACATTACCACGTCGAATACTTCGTCCTGGCTGGCCCGAACGCCGGCCGCACATGTCGTACTCCAGAGGACGCTGTGCGTACTTTCGCGCAACGCCTTGCAGAGCCATTCGGATTCTGGACCTGGAGAACCGATAAAGAGAATACGCATAGGAGATTTCCGGTTTGACGATTAATCGAGTACGTAACCAGCGCCGCGCACCGCGCGTATCAAGGCTGGTTTGCCAGCAACATTGAATTTGCGGCGCAGTTTGCCGACATTCACATCCACCAGATTCGTCCCCGGGTCGAAGTGATAGCCCCAGACCGCTTCATAAAGCATCGATCGTGTAATCACGGTGCCGGCGTGACGCAAAAAGACTTCCAGAACCTTGAACTCCTTTGGCGTCAAGGCAATGGGCTCGCCATTTCGTTGCACCGTGCGCGCGATCAGATCGAGTTCGATCGAACCATGACGCAGCGATTGCGCGGGTGCCGGAGCGCTCCCGCAGCGACGGTTCAGCGCTTCGAGTCGCGCCACCATCTCTTCCGTACTGAATGGCTTGATCAAATAGGCATCGGCGCCGGTACGCAGTGCGCTCACGCGGCTTTGCAGATCGCCGCGCGAACTGATCATGAGAACCGGCGTCTCGATACCGACTTCGCGCATTGCGCGCAAAACGCAGGTGTTGCCTGCTTCCGACGCGATATCGCCCAGCGTCACCAGATCCCAGGTTTCGTTGAGCGCGCGTTTCAGCCCTTCCCTGGCGCTTTCGATGTGCTCGACGCGATAGCCGCGGCGAGTGAGTTCATCCACTATCTCGGTCGCGGCGTCGCGATCCTGCTCGATAGTCAACACGGTCGTCATTGCTGATTCCTCACTGGCTGTCGATGCGGGTCACGAGTCGATACCGTTCTTCACTCGTGAACCTGTACAAGCTGTGTGGGGAGTGTCGTCATTGCCGGTTGCGCATTGATTGCATCAGACAGCGCCTGCGTTACAGATGTAATGCCGGACGGCCCAAAGTCGCGAACATGAACAATCTTCAATGTTGCGAACATGGCCGATTGCCGGAGCGTCTCTTATGCTGCGATGTGCAATTTTGACGTACTGATCGCCCGCTCCAACAAGCAGCGATTTCTCCAGAATGCGAGCCCCATTACCGTGAAAAACGCAACGTTACGTCAGCTCAAGACCTTCGAGACCGTTGCTCGACGTTTGAGCTTCTCGCGCGCGGCACTTGAACTGCATCTGTCTCAACCGGCTGTATCGACCCAGATCAAGCATCTGGAAGAACACGCCGGCGTGCCTTTATTCGAGCAATTAGGGAAAAAGATTTTCCTGACCGAGGCGGGAAAGGAGATGGCGCGGCACGCTCGCGAAATCATCGACCGGTTCAATCAGGTCGAGCAGGTTCTCGCGCAAATGAAGGGCCGCTCCGGCGGCTGTCTGAAGATCGGCGTGGTGACGGCGTGCGGATATTCGTTTCCGCGCCTGATTGCCGAATTTCGCCGGCGCAATGAAGGCGTCAAGCTGGAATTGAAGGTCGGAAACCGGGACGAACTGATTCGCTTGCTGGAAGCGAATGAGATCGATCTGGCGGTGATGGCGGAAACGCCGGCCGATAGCCGTCTGTGCGTCGAGTGTTTCGCGCCGCAGCCTTTTGTAGTGATCGCTGCGCCCGACCATCCGCTGGCGCACCGGCAACGCATTGCGCGCGCGGAACTCGGCAGCGAACGTTTCATCCTGCGCGAGCAAGGCTCCGATACACGCTCGGCAATGCAACACAGCTTGCCGGACGTGCTGGACCGGTTGAGCGATACCACCGAAATCCCCAACACCGAGGCCATCAAGCAGGCCGTCATTGCCGGACTCGGCATCAGCTTTTTGCCTGCGTCCGCCATCGAACTGGAGGCTCGCGCGCATATGCTGGCTGTACTGGATGTGATCGGTCTTCCGGTCATCCGCCAATTGAAAGTCGCGCAGATGACGGGGAAAACGCTTTCACAGGTGGCACAGGCATTCAAGGCGTTTCTTCTGGAAGAAGGCGCGGCACTGATCGCGCGCCCGGCCATTCGCAACGGCACGGTATTTCATGACGCGGCAATTGCCGCGGCGGCGTGAGCTAATCGTTCACGGCGAGGGAGCTTAATTGCCCACTCCTTTTTTGAGGGAGTGGGCATCATTCACCGCGCTACATCTGCAAATACTGCATCAAGCGCGGAATCAAGCCGGCAACACGTCCGGGCGATTATTCGGGAAACGCTTGAGCACGTCTTCCGTGATGTTCAGATGTTCCATGACCAGCTTCGGCGGCGTGTGCGTGAGCCAGTCGGACAACGAGACTTCGGCGAAATGATCGGCCTTGAACACTTCGATCATGATGATGTCGGTATCGCCGGTATTTTCGATATAATGGCCGAGACTCTTCTTCACGTAGCCGATATCGCCAGCCCGGAAATCCGCAGTGGCCGCCTTCGGGCCGGTGTCGAACACGGTCATGCGGCCCTGGCCTTGAATCCAGTATTGCCATTCGTCGGCGTTCGGGTGCCAATGCAGTTCGCGCAGGCCGCCCGGTTTGATCGTCACCATTGCGGCAGCGATATTCGTCGACACCTTGAAATTGCGGCTGTCCGCGATACGCACCGAGCCGCCCTTCGTTTCCTTGATCGGCTTCATCGAGCCCAGCGAGAACACAAACGGGAAATCCGGTGCGCCGTGCGGCGATTTAACCGCTGCCTGCGCAGCGGCGAGCGGACCAGGATCGTCGCCCTGGAAAATCCACAGATTGTCGGTCGGGATATTCTTGAAGGCGTCCTTCGGCACATTGAAGTTTGCGGCAAGCACTTCAGGCGGCGTATGGGCAATCCAGTCGGTCACCAGCAGCGTATTGAATTCGGATGACTTACCGTTATCGAAAGCGATCATGAATTCGGCGCCGGTCGGCCCCAGACCTTGCAGCGAATGCGGCAGCCCCGGCGGGAAATACCAGAGATCGCCCTTCTTCACATCGGCGACCTGGCAGCGCCCTTGTTCGTCCAGAATCGTAATGCGGCATTCGCCGTCGAGCATGATTGCCCATTCGGCTTGCTGATGCCAGTGCATTTCGCGAATGCCGTTCTGCGACAGACGCATATTCACGCCCGCGATATCTTCCGAAATGGCGAAATCGTTCTGCGTGACTTCGCGCGCCCAGCCACCGTTCTGATAGCGCTTATGCGCATTGTTGAACGAGGCCCAGAACAGATCCATGCCGTTGATATCGGTGGCCGGCGGATTCTGGAAATCGGGGAATTCATTGGCCAGCGTGGGGTTCTGCGGACCCGGATCATCGAGACTGGTGGGGCTCTTTGCATTGATCCGGCCTTCGGGCGGACGGTCCGGGTTGCCGAACGTCGCGGCCTTCGCCGTAGCAGCGACGCCGAGCGCAGCAGCGCCGGCCGCCGCGCCTACCAGCATTTTTCGTCGGGACAAATCGGTCATGGATAGCTCCTGGCAATTGCCTGAATTGAACGTGTTGAAACTGGGTCGTAAATTCTGGACGCCGTATTCATTGCGTCGTCCGTGCAATTGATGTTAGGGCTTCATGTTGCCAAAAGATATTCACATATTCGGAATGAAACCATCACGCGAGATTATGGTTTTTCGGGCCAAACTGTACTTCATCTTTATAGTCTCGACTGTACCGCTATCGACACGAATCACACGCTTAAGATCCGGTTCGCAAATTAAAAAACCGTTTGCCAAAGCGAAACTTCATTTACAGGAATCATTCTCCTCGAATCTTGCAATGGAGAAAGACTCGTAATTGAATTGATGGCTTTGTGATGATTTTGTCAAGGCGCACTGCGGGCGCCAATTTTTTCACCCTCGCTATATCAGAACGGACATATCGAATCGATCTACGCACTGATAGCGCGAGGGTTGATGTGAGATTGCAGACATGAAGAAACTGATCCTGGCTTCGGCGGTTCTCGCCGCTTTTTCGAGTCATAGCTATGCGCAAAGCAGCGTGACCTTGTACGGCACCATCGACACGGCGCTGATTTACGCCAATAACATGGCGACCGGTACGGCCGGTCATGGTACGAGCGGCATCGAAATGGACAGCGGGGGCACGCATGCTTCGCGCTGGGGCTTGCAGGGTAAGGAAAATCTCGGTGGTGGCCTTGCTGCGATCTTTCAACTCGAAGACGGCTTCTCCAGTACGAACGGCAAGCTCGGCAATACCGGCGACATCTTTGGACGTCAGGCCTATATCGGTTTGTCATCCGCAACAGAAGGAAAACTCACGCTGGGCCGCCAATATAGTTTCATGTCGCAATGGCTTTCTGCACTCAGCGCCGAAGGCCGCGGCTGGGGCGGCAACCTCGCCTCTCATCCGTTCAATAACGACGATATGATCCGTCACACCAGCATCCGCAATTCGGTGCGCTATGTCAGCCCGACCTATCGCGGACTCACGCTCGGCGCGATGTATGGCTTTTCGAATGAAGCGGGACAATTCGCCAATAATCGCGCCTACAGTTTTGGCGCGCGCTACGAGAATGGACCGCTCGCGCTCGTCGCAAGCTATGGCCAGACGGATCGCTCGGCGGGCTCGGCGAATTTCAATTCAGATGGCGCAATCACCAATAGCGACGGCGATGCGACGGTTACCGGTGGCCGCGAACGCGTGTGGGGTTTGGGAGGCAAATATTCATTTGGCCATGCCGCCGTGGGTGTCGTATGGACTCATTCGTCGACTCGCGACGTCACCAGCGTCTGGCAAGGCGGCAGTCTCGAACCGCTCGTGGGGGATCTGCTGAGCTTCGACAACTTCGAAATCAATGGCCGATACTTCGTCACACCGGCTGTGAGCCTCGCCGCGTCATACACCTTCACGGACGGCCATTTCGAATCGTCGAGCGCCAGCCTCAATCCCAAGTGGAATGAAGCAATCCTGCAGGCCGATTACCGTTTCAGCCATCACACCGACGTCTACCTCGAAAGCCTTTACCAGACGGTCAGCGGCGGTGGCGGCTACTCGGTATTCAATGCGTCGATGTTTAACGTGACGCCTTCCGCAAACGGCCATCAATTGCTTCTCGTTGCGGGCTTGCGGCATCAGTTTTAAATGATGCCCGGGGACGCAGTCATGATTGCGTCCCTGCGTGACTCAATTCAGAAGCGCCGCGTAATGTGCAGCGTCAATTCCTTTTCCGGCGTGCAGGAATGCAGCGAGTTTCCAGAGATCGCTGTCTGGAAGCGATTTGCCGAAAGCAGGCATGGCGGTCATCTTCACGCCATGCCGCATGACCCAATAAGTCGATTGCGGACTATTCTTGCGCGCGGCCGCCAGCAATTTCGGCGCTTGCGGTGCAATGCCTGCACCGATTGCATCAGGCGCAGCACCAGGCGCGCCATGGCAATAAACGCAGTGCTGCGCGTAAAGCTTTGCGCCCGCCGCGATATATTCCGTCGTTTCCAGATGAGCGGGAACGACCACCGATGCAGACTGCCTGTCGAGCGAATGCTGATAGGTGGTGTGCAACAACCAGGCCACCAGCCGATTGTCTTTCGATGTCGCGGCAACCGCCACGTGCCCGGAAAACATATAGCAAAGCGCCGCCAGGGCAAGCAGGGTAAAACAGGCGCTAATCGAGCACAGCGCAATAACGGCATTCTGGCGAATGGACATGAGACTCACAGGAAAAGTCGAAGAATAATCAGTCGTCGAATTTCTGCATCACACGCTCGTGCGTTCGACCTGCTTTTCAGGCATTGCCGCACGCACGCGCAGATTGTCCGCATAGGCGATAACGACAGGAATCGACCGGAACGTCATCACCGACCCCGCAACGGCAAGCAATAGCGGATACAACAGGTTGTGATTCGCATGCGTGAATTCGACAAGGAGGACCACGGCGGTCAGCGGCATTTGCATGGAAGCGGCGAGAAACGCCCCTGCGCCAATCAACGCGCACGCACCGGGCGCAAGCGTCGGCAGGAAGTGACTCCAGATGCCGCCCAGCACCACCGCGAACAGCGCGCCGTTAGTCATGCCGGGGGTGAGCAGACCGCCTTCCGCACCCGCACGCAGGCTCGATGCCTCGATCGCGACCTTCAGCACCAGCAGCGCTGCGGCAAGACCGATGGCAAGATCGCCGCCGAACGACAGCGACGCTGCGCCTTTACCATTGCCCGCAAGTTGCGGAAACACCGTAACCAGCGCACCAATCGCCACGAAGTTCACGATCGACCCTGCCACCAGCTTGAAACCGCGCGGCGCATGGGCACGCGCGCTGGAAGTCAGCTTGACGAAGCCCCATGCCGCCAGCCCGAACAGCGGCCCGCACAACGCGGCCCAGATCAGCAACGGCGCGCTGGAAACAAAGGCGGGAATGACATATTGCTGCGCGTTGCCCAGGCCGCTCCAGGCCACGATTGCCGCGATCGTCGAGGTCACCAGCGCGACAATCAACGCGCTCGGCGCGAACGTCCCCAGCAACACCTCCAGCACGAACACGGCGCCGCCAAGCGGCACGTTGTAGACCGCAGCGAGGCCCGCGCCCGCGCCGCACGCCACCATGAGACGGCAATCGTCGCTCGTCAGTCCGGCGCGATGCGCGAGACGCCCTGCCAACAGCGAGCCGATTTCGCGCGGCGCGACTTCGCGTCCGAGCGGCGAGCCGAGCGCGACCGTCACGATCTGCAACAGCGCATGCACTGTCGTGCTCACCAGCGGCATGCGCGGATCGGCGGAACCAACCGCCTTGCGGATGCTGACGAGCGGCCGGCCATAGCGATACAACGCGGCCCAGCCAATGCCCGCCACGCCACCGCAAAGCGCGAATACGACCAACCGGCGCCACGCCGATGCAGCGCTCACGCCTTGCAGAAAGCTCTCATGCCCCACCCACTGCCCGATGCTGTAGCCGTAGGCGATGTGCTGCACGGCATGAAGGATCAACGCAAGCGCCATCCCGCCAAGACCGGCGCCGACGCCGGTCAGCACGGTCACCAACGCAAACGCCAGCGGTTTGCTGGACGAAGACCGGGTTGCCGCGGGGGTGCCTGTGGGATGGACGGAGGATGTTGCGTGGGAACTCATGAGAACGGCCTGCAATGCGTGTATTACGGGATAACCCGAATGGTATCCCGCCTGATGTATGCGTTTTGTTACTTATTTTTCTAAAGTAATGATTTCTACGCATGAATTGACGATTTCGCCGGCGTGGCGGCGTCAAGCCGGGCCGCCACAGCGGCTGTCGCGGGACTGCGATACCGGGCGACTGCGAACTCGATGAAGCGCCGGACCTTCATCGTCAGGTAGTGGCGGCCTGGATAGACCAGCGAGACCTCATGGGCATCGCGCAGTTCGCACTGCGGCAGGAGACGAACCAGTCGACCGGCGCGCACGTCCTCCGTCACCAGGCATTCCGGCAACACGGCGATCCCCATCGCGGCCAGAGCGGCAGAGCGAACGACTTCGGCGCTTTGCGTGAGCAGCCTGGGGCGCAGATTGACCACATGGAGCGTGTCGCCGTCGTCGATTTCCAACGCGTGACGATCGTCGGATACCGAGAGAATGTCGCCCGCCCGCAATTGCTGGGGACTGTGCGGGCACGGTTGCGCCGCCAGCCAGGCCGGCGCCGCTACGAGCCATTCGCCAAAGCGTTTCAGCGGCCGGCTCACCAGCGTCGAACCAACGGCATGCCGGCTCGTCGCGAAGCCAACGTCATAACCGCCGTCGATCAGATTGCGCGCTCCGTCATAAGTCGTGACGTCGAACTCGATCTGTCGATTCTGGCTGCGATAAGCCCGCAGCAGCGGCGCGAGTTCGGTCACCGCGAACAAGGTCGGCGCGGCAATCCTGATGAGCCCTTTGTCGGCACGCATGGCCTGAAAAAGCGAGGCGTCGACGTCCTCGATTTGCACGATGATGGCGCGGCATCCGTCGCAATACTTGCGCCCCGCTTCAGTGAGGCGCACGTGCCGCGTGCTGCGGTCGAGCAGGCGCGCGTTCACGTCCTCCTCCAGCAACTGGACGCTTCGGGTCGCGGCCGCCGCAGATATACCCATGCGCCGCGCCGCCTGGCTGAAACTGCCGAGTTCCACTACCTGCACAAAAACACGCATTGCGTGAAGCTTGTTCATCGTCGGCCTGTTTGCTAGACCTCAACGCGGTGCGCAAGAGGCGGATTGCTCGAAAAATAACGCTGAATTCCTCTGAAAATCGCGTCGGCCATCTCCTGCCGGTACGCAGCGTTCAATAGCTTTTTCTCTTCTTCTGGATTACTGATGAATGCGGTTTCCACCAGAATCGACGGAATATCCGGCGCTTTCAGGACGGCAAATGCAGCCTGTTCGACACCGCTGCCATGCAGATGATTGATTTGTCCGATTTCGTCGCGAACGAAGGCGCCGTACTTGAGTGAATCATTGATTTGCTGCGTCGTGGACATATCGAATAGCACCGGCGCAAGATGCCGATCCGCGACTTTCAGGTCCAGGCCGCCGATCGCGTCCGAATGGTTTTCACTCGTCGCGATCCAGCGCGCGGCAGCGCTCGACGCGCCGTGTTCGGACAGCGCAAAGACCGATGATCCATGGGCCGCCGAAGTCGTAAAAGCATCGGCGTGAATGGAAACGAACAGGTCCGCGCCGGCGCTTTTCGCCTTGGCGACGCGCGTGCCCAGCGGAACGAAAAAGTCGTCGTCGCGCGTCATCATGGCCTGCATATTGGCGCTGGCGCGAATCCGCTCGCGCAGACGGCGCGCGATGTCCAGTACGACGTGCTTCTCGTAGGTGCCTGAACCGCCGATCGCACCGGGATCTTCGCCGCCGTGGCCTGGATCGATGGCAATCGTCAGCTTGCGCGCTTCGGTTTGCGCCTGTGCTTGCGTCGGTGTTTGCTCTTCGGTTTGCCCATGCGCTGCTTGCGCCGGAGTCGGCATCGGCGGATATAGATCGACCATCAGGCGGTAACCATAGCGGCCCGCAGGCGCAGTGGAGAACACCTTCGGCGCCACCGCGCCCTTGAGATCGACCACCAGCCTCACGGTTTCCGGCGAGAACTGCCCCACCCGCACACCTTTGATATACGGATCGTCTGGATGAATCTGCGCAACGATGTCCCGCAGGCGTTGATCCAGCGTCAAACCCTGAAGATCGACGACCAGACGCTCGGGCGTCCCGAGTCGATGCTCCTTGACCTCGAGCGGCTGATTGGATTCGATCGCGACGCGCGTATAGTCCGCGGCAGGCCATACCCGCACGCCGACGATTTTCGGTTTCGTGCTCGCGGCCGCAAGTTCAGGGCGAATGCCGACCACCAGCGCAGACGCGCCGAGTTTCAGGAATTTTCTGCGCGTATAAGGATTCCGGCAGCTCGATACGAGCCGTTGAGGACGAAGCCTCTTTTCATGTTCCATGATATTTCGATTCGCGCTGCGCTGAGCGGCTTGAGGCCAGTGGGCAGAAATGGTCGCTGCATCATATCGCTGGCCTGGGCAGGAATTTGCGGCCAGGCTCGCGATTAAACCGATCTTCATCTTCGCGTGAAGAAGATCCGTAGGCGTATGAATTCTGTCAGCTACTCAATATCCAAAAGTAAAGGCGCCGAAATGTAGCGATAAAAACAGCACGCGTCCAAGTCTTGTTTTTCATGAGGCAATGAGAAAAATGCATAGCCATGAAATTCAAAAAATCCGCATTTCTTAACGATATCTTGACGACCTATCCGCTATATCACCTACCGAAGAACGGCGCCGCGGCTGCACTGTGGTTCAAATAAATACGTCGAACTGTGATCGTCCCGACGTTTCTGATCGCGCTACATTTCCATGCCGCTTGCGAGCAGCATCTGTAAAACTTCCTGAAAGGAAACGTATGAGATCGAGTATGGCCGCGTGGGCGTCCATCGCAGCATTGACCCTGTCGATGGGAACTGCGCACGCTGAAGAAGCCGTGCGCGTGACCTACGCCGGTTCGATGGGTGTCGTCATGGATCAGGGACTTGGGCCTGCATTCGCACAGCAAAACCATGTGCAGTATCAGGGTCAAGGAGAAGGCGCGTATGGCATGGCGCGGCTTCTGGCGTCGAAAAATCTGGTCGCCGATGTGTTCTTTTCGATTACGCCCGGGCCGATGGATATTCTGAAACGCGCCGGACTGATCGACGAGGCGATTCCCGTCGCCAGTACCAGTATGGTGATCGCCTACAACCCGAAGAGCGCTTACGCGAAGCAACTCGCGGCAAGCCAGACCGCTGGCGCGCAACCGTGGTGGCAGGTGCTCGCGCAACCGGGGCTGCGCTTCGGCAGGACGGATGCGAAGATCGATCCACAAGGGCAGAACATCATCTTCACGATGATGCTGGCCGAACGCTATTACCAGCAGCCGGGCCTGAAAAACAGGCTTCTCGGCGATACGGAGAACCCGCGCGAAGTGTTCGGGGAAGGCGGCCTGCTCACACGCCTGGAAGCCGGTCAGGTGGATGCGTCGTCGGGTTATGAGAGCGCGGTGAAATCGGCCGGTCTGCCTTATATCCCGCTGCCCGATCAGATCAATCTAAGCAATCCCGCCTACGCGCAGGACTGGTACAACACGGTGTCCTTCAACATCCGCAATCCTGCAGGCGAATTAAAGGCGCTCAAACCCCAGCCGCTGGTCTTTTATGTGGCAATCCTGAAGAACGCGCCACACCCGCTTGAAGCAAAAAAATTCGCTGCATTTGCGTTGAGCCCTCAAGGCCAGGCCATTTTCAAGGCGCGCGGATATGGACAGCCGAAGGGCGACGTACTCCACTGAGATCATGTCGCTGGACTTTGCCTCGCCCAGCCGGAACCGGCAGCGCGTCTGGGGCGCTTTGGGATGGACATTGCGGCTGCCCGCACTCGCCATCCTGGCGGTGCCCTTTCTTGCGTTGATCGGCCAGACTCACTGGCGTCATTTCACACCCGCTTACGGCGATCTGGAGGCCGTGCGGGTGTCATTCGTGCTCAGCGCGTGGGCACTCGCGATCATCGTTGCAGTGGGTACGCCGCTTTCGTTCTGGCTGGCCAGAGCGCGTGGATGGCCTGGCCGCGCGGTCGAAACGCTGGTGCTTGTCTCGTTGCTCACGCCGTCGCTGGCAACAGGGATTCTGCTGGTCTGTGCTTATGGTCCGTATGGACCGGTTGGAGCGATGCTTTCCAGGCTCGGCTGGTCGCTCAACAATAACCCGGCATCGTTCGTCGTTGCGCAAGTCTATGGCGGACTCGCGTATTTCGTTATTTCCGCCCGAACAGCCTTCGAAAACGTCCCGCGAACGCTCGAAGAGGCCGCACAGGATCTGGGCTGCACGCCATGGAAGACATTCTGGTACGTGAGCCTTCCGCTCACAGCGCGAGAAGTGGCTACGGGTGCCGTAATCGCGTGGGTGAGAATCATCGGCGAATTTGGCATCGCCGCCGTGTTCTCATACTTTCCTCAAGGCATTCCCGTCAAACTGTTTGTCAACCTGCAAAACGATGGACTTCAGTCTGTGTACGTCCTCGTCTGGTTGCTTTTGGGTTTGCTGCCCTTTCCGCTGATCCTGCTTTCCGTCTTTAAGCGCAGTCGCAAGATCTGAAGCAGCGTGCATGCTGCCGAATTGAACGAGGGAGGCCTGTTTTGCACAATCCTCCCTCTGCGCTGGCTCAACCGTTGACGGGCCCGGCCGCCATCGCGGTCACTTCGACACGCATCCCTTCGACTGCGAGCGCCGCCACGCCTACTGCAGCACGCACCGGCCAGGGCTTGCTGAAAAAGCGCTGATAAACCGCGTTGAACGCAGCCCGGTCGGCCATATCCGTCAAATAGATCGTCAGGTGCATGACGCGATCGAGCGAGCTGCCCGCGCCTTCGAGCGCATTTTTCAGGGCCTGAAGCGTGCACGTGCTTTGCGCTTCGATATCGCCCAGTTCGAGACTGCCGTCCGCGCGAACGGGGACTTGCGTCGTCATGAGGATGCCGCCAAACGCCGAAACATCCGACGAAATGGAGTCTGGATCGGCATCGGGCGTAAATTGAATGGTCTGGTTCGACATGGATTGAATCGTGCCTTTAATAGCGAGGTCTGGAGCGTCAATGCCCGTTAGCCGGCATGGCATTTTACCGGTATCTTGCAGACTCGCACCGGACAGCGGTAAAATACTGTATAAATATACAGCCCATGGGTTTTCCCGCTCTTCAATGGTGGCGCAATCCGGCACCCGTTGCGTTCGATAACGTATTTGAACATCACGAACAAAGCCGCAGCCCTGCATGACCGTCGAGATGAACAGCTCACCGTTACGCCGTATCGCGCATGTGGACATGGATGCGTTTTATGCATCGGTGGAATTGCTTCGCTATCCTGAGTTACGTGGCAAGCCGGTGGTCATTGGCGGTGGCCGCAATGCCACGCCGGAGCGCCTGCCCGACGGCACGCGCCGCTTTGCAAAACTGCGCGATTACGCGGGGCGCGGTGTGGTCACCACCTCCACCTACGAAGCGCGAGCCTTCGGCGTGTTCTCGGCAATGGGCATGATGAAGGCCGCGCAACTCGCGCCAGACGCCATTCTCTTACCCACCGACTTCGATTCCTATCGGCACTATTCGCGCCTGTTCAAGGACGCCGTACGCACGTTCACCGATCAGATCGAAGACCGGGGGATCGACGAAATTTACGTCGATCTCACTCACGTGGAAGGCGAATCGCAGGCGCTTGGCCGCAGCATCAAGCATGCCGTGCGTGAAGCCACGGGGCTCACCTGCTCCATTGCAATTGCACCGAATAAACTGCTCGCGAAAATCGGCTCCGAACTCGACAAACCCGACGGCCTGACGATTCTCTCGATGACCGATCTCGAGTCGCGCATCTGGCCGCTGGCCGCGAAAAAAGTCAATGGCATCGGGCCGCGCGCGAATGACCGGCTGGCGAGCATCGGCATTACGACGGTGGGCGAACTCGCAGCGGCAGATCCTGGCCTGCTTCAGGAGCATTTTGGACGCACTTACGCCGCGTGGCTGGCGCGTATTGCGCAAGGCCACGATGAGCGCGAAGTGGTGGTCTCGTCCGAACCCAAGTCCATGAGCCGCGAGACCACGTTCGAGCGCGATATGCACGTCGTCCGCGACCGCGCGACGCTCACGCCCGCCCTCACCCGTCTGTGCGAGCGCGTGACCGAAGACCTTCAACGCAAGGGTTATCGCGGCCGCACGGTGGGCCTGAAAATCAAGTTCGCGGACTTCAAGATCGTCACGCGCGATCTCTCGTTGCCCGAACCGGTCGCCGATGCCGCCGCCATTCGCCGAGCCGTGGGCGAGTGTCTGAAGCGGGTATCGCTGGACCGGCGGATTCGCCTGATTGGTGTGCGTATCGGTTCGCTGGAATCCGCCGCAGGAATGGCTCCCACGGCGGTGCCCACGCAGGGTGAATTGCCGTTCGACGATTAGGCAAGACGATTTAGGCGATACTCTTCAACGCCTTATCGAAACGCGCTACCGCGGCGTTCACGTCATTGAGTTTATCCAGCCCGAACAAACCAATACGGAACGTCTTGAAGTCCTCCGGTTCATCGCATTGCAGCGGCACGCCAGGCGCGATCTGCAAACCGGCATCGGCGAACTTCTTGCCGGATCGAATGCCATCGTCATCCGTATAACTCACGACGACACCGGGCGCTTCGAATCCTTTCGCCGCCACGCTGCGGAAACCCTTTTCCTCCAGCAGCGCACGAATACGCTGCCCGAGTTCAAGCTGCTCCGCCTTCACCTTTTCGAAGCCATAAGTTTCGGTTTCCTTCATCACGTCGCGCAGTACCGCGAGGCTGTCGGTTGGCATCGTGGCGTGATAGGCGAAGCCGCCGTTCTCGTACGCTTCCATAATCTGCAGCCATTTGCGCAGATCGCAGGCAAAACTCGTGCTGGTGGTCGAGTCGATGCGTTCGCGCGCAAGCGGGCTGAGCATGACGAGACCGCAGCACGGCGAGGCACTCCAGCCTTTTTGCGGCGCGCTGATCAACACATCGACGCCCGTGGCCTGCATATCCACCCAGATCGTGCCCGAGGCAATGCAATCGAGCACGAACATGCCGCCGCTTTCATGCACGGCGTCGGCGACGGCGCGCAAATACGCATCGGGCAACATCATCCCGGACGCCGTTTCCACATGCGGCGCAAACACCAGATCGGGCTTCTGTTGCCTGATTGCCGCAACCACTTCTTCGATGGGCGGCGGCGCATAGGCGGCCTGGCGCCCCGATTCGACCGGACGCGCCTTCAGCACGATCGACTCGGACGGAATGCTGCCCATCTCGAAGATCTGCGTCCAGCGGAAGCTGAACCAGCCGTTGCGAATCACCAGACACTTGCGGTTCGTCGCGAACTGGCGCGCCACGGCTTCCATGCCGAAGGTGCCGCTGCCCGGCACGATGATGGCCGCTTTCGCGTTATAGACTTTTTTCAGGGAAGCCGATAAATCGCGCATGACGCCCTGAAAGCGCTGCGACATGTGATTGATCGAGCGATCGGTATAGACGACCGAATATTCGAGGAGTCCGTCGCGGTCGACGTTGGGAAGTAAACCTGGCACGCTCGCCTCCTGTAAAGGATGAACGCGGTGAGCCGTATGGCTGATCCAATACGGCTACCGCATTGCAGATATGCTGTTTTGGGCCCGACGAAAGTCGATTCTAACGAAAGCCGCGCCCAGGTTGGTGCATATCGCGCGCTTTGTGCAATGCAGCAGGTCAAGCGCGGCTTGCGTTCACGCCTGCGCCATCAACGCCCGCACGGCTGCACGCGCTTCGCGGCCCAGTTCCGCCATATCCACGCCGGGAATTGCGTCGTCGATCACCACCGGTTTGCCGGCTGCGAACAGCGCTTTCAATGCCGGCCGCCCGCCGCTCGCCACCGGGCCGATCGCCGGATCATGCAAGCCAAAATAGCGCGGATCGTCGAGTCGATAGATTGCGATATCCGCCGGCGCGCCCGGCGCAATGCGGCCCAGTTCGCTCAGGCCCAGCACGTTCGCGCCGCCCGCCGTGCCCCAATGAATCACGTCCTCCACGCTCGCCGCGTGCGCGCCGCCCTCGAAGGTGCCACCCGCGTAAGCGGGACGCGCCGCCATGCCGACGCGGGCGCGCTGCGCGAGCCAGGTCATATGGACTTCGGAGATCATGTCGGCGGCTTCGTTGGAGGCCGCGCCATCGACGCCAATCGAAATCGGCACGCCCGCATCGGCCAGTTCGGTCAGCGGGCAGATGCCGCTGCCCAGCCGCCCGTTGCTCTGCGGACAGTGCGCGACGCCCGTGCGTGTCTGGCCGAGCAGCGCGATTTCATCGGCGTCGAGTTTGACCAGATGCGCGAACCAGACGTCGTCGCCGAGCCAGTCGTACTCGCCGCAAAATGCCACCGGCGAGCAACCGTGCATCGACTGCGCACTGTCCTGATACGACACGGTCTCCGAAAGATGGCTGTGCAAACGCAAACCCAGGCGACGCGCGAACGCCGCGCTTTCGCGCATCTGCTGCGGCGAGACCGAATAGAGCACGGTCGTGGGCGCCATCACGACGCGGCGTGACGCGCGCGGTGACGGATCCTGATAGCGCGCGGCCAGGCGTTCGATATCGGCGAGATAGTCGTCGAAAGACTCGGGGCGCAAAGCGGTGGGCAATTCCGCTTCGAGCTGGCGCGTGCGCGTTGCGCCGCCGCGCAGCAGCACGAAGCGCAAACCCAATCGTTCGGCCTCCTCAAAGAGAATCGCCGAGCTATCGAACGGCATCTGCGGGTAATAAAGGTAATTGTGATCGGCGACGGTCGCACAACCGGAACGCGCCAGTTCGATCAAACCGATGCGCGCCGCCAGCCGGAAGCGCGCTTCGTCGAAGCCCGCGCGAAAGCGATAAGGCGTGGCCGCGAGCCAGGGCGTCAGACTGGCGTCGAGTCCGCCGCGATCGCCTTTGAGCAACGACTGGAACAGATGATGATGGGTGTTCACCCACGCCGGATAGATCACGCAATCGCTTGCGTCGATCACCTTCTCGCCGGGCAATGCGCTCAGCGCACCGATTGCTTCGATGCTGTCGCCACGCAGGCGGATATCCGGGCCGTCGAGCCGGGTTGCTTCGCCGGTGCGCGGATCGCCGCCGGTCATGATCGCGGCGGCATTGCGGATCAGCGTGGTGGAATGAGTCGATGTCATCGAATACGCCTTGTCGAAAGATCATTCATGAATTCAAAGCTCGCTTTCATGCCAGCCGCGCAGACACAGGCGCGACAGCCACACGGTCAGGCCGAATAGCAGCACGCCCGTCACCGTGATCAGCAAAAGCGCAGCGAATAGCCGTGGGATATTAAGCTGAAATCCCGCTTGCAGAATCTGGTACGCCAGACCCGCGCCGCTGCCGCCCGTACCCGCGACGAACTCCGCCACCACCGCGCCGATCAGTGAAAGACCGCTGGAAATACGCAGCCCGCCGAAGAAGTAGGGCAACGCGCTCGGAATGCGCAGGCGCACCAGCGTCTGCCAGCGCGTTGCGCGGTGAATGCGGAAGAGATTCACGAGTCCTGGATTGACGCTGCGCAGCCCGAGCGCCGTATTCGAAATCACCGGAAACAGCGCGACGAGCATCGCGCACACGACGAGCGCGGCCGTGGTGTTCTTCACCCAGATGATGATGAGCGGCGCGATGGCCACCACCGGCGTGACCTGCAACAGGATTGCATACGGAAAGAGGCTCGCTTCGATCAGCGGGCTTTGCACGAACAGCAGCGCAATCGCCACACCTAGCACGGTCGCCACCGCGAAGGCGAGCAGCGTGATCTTGAGCGTCGCCAGCAGGCTCGCGAACAGCATCGGCCAGTCCTGCACGAGTTGCTGCACGATCGCGAGCGGCGACGGCACCAGATAAGCCGGCACCGCGCCCAGCGTGCACCACGCCTGCCAGATGCCCAGCATCAGCAGTCCCACGATCCACGGCGCCAGCGCGCGCGCCACGCCGGGACGCTGTAACAGCGGCACGCGCACGCGCGCGGCTTTCTCCGCGTTTTCGTGGGTCGTGCTTGTCATCGGCAACGATTGTCCGCTCATGATTGCACCTCGCTGGCTTCATCGATCAGCGACGCGGCATGCGCGTCGGAAATCTGTTTCGAAAGCGCGCACGTATGCTCGATAAAGGGCGCGCTGATTCGCCAGGCGTCGTCGCGCGTGGCGGGTCCGTGAATCGGCACATCGGCGATGACGCGGCCCGGACGCGCCTGCATGACGACGACGCGGCTCGACAGAAACACCGCTTCGTGAATGCTGTGCGTGACGAACACCACGGTCATCGCGCGCCGCTGCCATAGCGCGCGCAGATCGCTGTCCAGACGGTTGCGCGTGAATTCGTCGAGCGCGCCAAAGGGTTCGTCGAGCAGCAGCAAATCGGGCTCGGTCACGAGCGCGCGCGCCAACGATGCGCGCATCTGCATGCCGCCCGACAATTCGCGTGGCCGCGCATTGCCGAACTTGCCGAGACCCACGCCTTCCAGTGCTTCGCGCGCGCGTGCATCGCCTTCGCGGCGTGACACGCCTGCCAGGTCGAGCGGCAGGCGCACGTTTTCGGCGACCGTCGCCCACGGCATCAAGGTCGCCTCCTGGAACACGAAGGAGAGCCGTCGCCCAGCCGAACCAACCGTCGAAAACGGCCCGCCCCACCAGCGCAGATGACCGTGCGTGGGCGCTTCGATGCCCGCGAACATCTTGAGCAAGGTACTCTTGCCGCAACCGGACGGCCCGAGCAGCGACACGAATTCGCCCGCCGCGATATCGAGCCGTACATCGTCGAGCGCAACGGTGCCGTTCGGATAGCGCTTGTCTACGCGCTGCACTGCAAGTAGTGGGATCGACATGCTCACACCTCCGTTTCGATACGGAACACTTCGCGTTCGCCGTGCGTTTCGAGCAGCTTGAGCAGCATGCGACGCATCAGCAGGCCAGGCTGATCCGATTCCATATGACATTCCTGTTGACGGCGCACGTCGATACACGCGTCGTAGTCGGTCGCTTCGAGAATATCGCGGTCTTCATCGGTAATCGGACGATCCCAGTCGATCAGTTCCTGGGTGCTGCAGGCGTCTTCGGTATCGTTGCGATAAAGCCATTGCGACAGCATGATGGTGCGATCGTCGATGGGCGTGGCGCAGTTATAGATGATGTGATGCACGCCGCTTGCCGGATACACGCAGCCAAAGCGCCGCGCGAACGGCATGAACCAGCGGTTCAGCAAATGACGCTCGGTAATTTCCTCGGTCGTGCCGGTGATGCGATGGCTCGCGGGCGGGTTGCGCACCGGCACGTGCGTTTCGGCCTCGAAACCCCATTCATGCGGACGAAACTCGTATTTCGAAGGCTTTGGACTGCTGAACAAACCGAAATTCGCCTTATGCACAAAGCTGAAATGCGAATTGTCGAATGAGTTTTCCATCATACGCAGCGGGCTGGTTTCCCAGCGTTCGTAGAACTGCAGGATGCGCCGATATCCGCCTGCGGTTTCTTCAGGAAACTCGGGAATGGGCTGCAGCGGTTCGTCGAGCGCGACCCAGGCGTAGCCATAGCGCGCTTCGCAGCGGTAAGCGGGCACGATCGCGCGCGAGGGAATCGCCGTGCCGTCGCTTTGCGGAATCTTCACGCAGCGCCCGCTGCAGTCGTAAGTCCAGCCGTGATAGCCGCAGGCGATATTACCGTCGGCATCGACAAATCCCTTCGAGAGTTTCGCCGTGCGGTGGCAGCAGCGATCGCGCAGCGCATTCGGCTGACCGTCGGCGCCCTTCCAGAGCACGATCGGTTCGCCGAGCAGCGTGAACGGTTGCGGCCCTGCGTCGAGTTGCGTCATCGGCATGATGGCGTACCAGAAGCGGCGCAGCACTTTCTGTTGAGTCACGAGCATCCTGTTTCTCCTCTTTGCGAGCGCGACGCTCAGGGCATGACCTTGAGGGCGTCGACGAATTTAAGCGTGTAAGCGCTGCGGTAATCCGTATCGGACTTGAGCAGGCCAGCGGTGACCATATAGTCGTAAGTGCGCTTCCAGCGCGCGTCGGTCATTGCGCCGATACCCAGCGTGGCGGCGTCGCCGCCCGTGACCAGGCGCAGTTTCTTCATCTGCGCGACGCCGTAGGCCAACTGCGCATCGCTCATCTGCGGGTTGTCTTTCTTGATGAGTGCGTTGCCCGGCGCCGGGTCGTTCAGATAGCTTTTCCAGCCTTCCATGGAAGCCTTGACGAAACGCGCGACCATATCGGCCTTGTTTTTCTGCGTCTCGCGCATCGTCACGATCGTGGTGTTGTACGGCGGGTAGCCAGCGTCGGCGAACAGGAAGAAGTGCGTCTTGACGTGCGCCGCATCGGCCTGGAAGGTCTCGGAGGTGGGATAGGCCTGCATGGCCACATCGGAGTCGGCGTAGAACGGCTGCAGATTGAAGGTATAGGGACGCGCCTGCGCATCGCTATAACCGTATTTCGACTTCAGCCACGGCCACCAGCTCGTGCGCCCCGAGCCTGCCACCAGAATCGTCTTGCCCTTGAGATCGGCAAGCGTCTTTACGTCGTCGTGCGTGAGCATGCCTTGCGGATCGAACTGGAACGACGCGGCCACGGTGGTGACGGGAATTTTCGCCTCCACGGCGGAGAGCACCTGAAAGTCATAGCCCAGAATGAAATCGGCCTGACCGCCCGCGAGCAGTTGCAAGCCATTGACCTGCGGACCGCCCATGCGGATCGTCACGTCGAGGCCGTACGTCTTGTAGATGCCGGTCGCCACCGCCTGATAGAAACCGCCATGTTCGGCCTGCGCGTACCAGCTTGTGAGCAGCGTGATGTGGTCGTCGGCGCGGGCGAAGGTGGGCATCGTCGTCAGGAAAATCGCCGTGATAACGCCGGAAATACGCGCGAGCCGAAGCCAGCGCGCAACGCGAAGCAGATTGCTCATGGATGCACTCCAGGTGCTGTGGGGAAGAATGCTGCGAAGCCGATCCACGGCGCGCAAAAGCACCGGTTCGACGATGGAATGAGGATGATTCGTTTGGGGCCGCTGCATCGTTCGCTCCTTGTTGGCGGAACCCGACGGTTCCCGTCAAACGCCGATCGACGATCGGCGTGGGCGCACGATGCGCCCCAAGAGCAATGCCCCACGGTGCCGGCTGCCTTGAAGGCCGTGCCGGTCGCTAGCCGCTTCTACTCTGTCGCTGCTTTAAGCGAGCTTCGTGCCAGTCGCTCGCAAAGCGCACGGTTATTGCGTTTTGCGATGCGAGATTGATTGCGCGCGCAACATCCTCTTGCGTAACGGCACTGCAACGGGGCGCACGAGCACCACGAGCGTGCAATCCCGCCCGTCTATGTGCCACGACTGTCGCGCCCCATAACCATGCATGCCCCCATTGACACGCTTATTGGCGCAGGTACTATGAATTCGCCGGTCAAAGTTCGTTGCACATCCGCAGATCGAATAGCGAACCGGCATTCCATCAGCAGTCTGACGCTCATACGTTTCGTACCCGTGCGCCTTAGATCATGAAATTTCGTGGCCCCTTGATACAGTACGATCGAGGACATGGCGGCTTTCTCGCCATGCGCAGCGCGATTTCTTCCGGCTCGTGCAAACCGGCCAGGCCCTGCTGTTATTTCTCGATCGACACTGTCCTCTCCATGCGTTCCGTGCGTCGCCATCACTCGGCGATGGCATGCGATTTCATCGCCGTACGCAAGGATGAAATCGCCTCCCTGCTTCCCAAGCCCTAGCCCGCGGTCTTTCCGTTCCGATTAGCGACCCGCTGCCTGACACAGCCGCGGCCCGCTTTTGTCCGCTTGCGTCCGTTCCGCCTCTTTGGCGATACGGTTCAGGCGGCAATCCGGTACGCCTCGTCTGTTGAAACAGACGCCGGGCGTGGAGACACACACGCCGTCTCCAGACAACTCATTGGGAAGCCATGATGAAACTCGATAAAAACATTCGCCATACCGTCGCGGGCTCGCTCGCTTTGTCGATGATTGCGGCTGCCGTGATGCAGCCTGCTCAGGCGCAGGACGATCAGGTCAATGTCTATAACTGGTCCGATTACATTGCGCACGACACGATTCCCACCTTCGAAAAGCAGACGGGCATCAAGGTGCGCTACGACAGCTACGATAGCGACGACACCTTGCAGGCCAAACTCCTTTCAGGAAGCTCGGGCTATGACGTGGTCGTGCCTTCGTCCGCGTATATGGCCCGGCAGATCGAGGCGGGCGTCTATCGCAAGCTCGACAAATCGCAATTGCCGAATCTGGCGAACCTCGATCCGCATCTGATGAAACTGGTCAGCGACGCCGATCCGGGCAATCAATACGGCGTGCCCTGGGCGTGGGGCACGGATGGCGTCGCGTACAACACGCAGGAAGTGAAGAAAGCGTTCGGCGGCGCATTGCCGGCCGATTCGTGGGCGCTGGTTTTCGATCCGGACAATCTGGCGAAACTCAAGAGTTGCGGCGTATCGTTTCTCGATTCCGCATCCGACGTTTTTCCGGCCGTGTTGCAGTATCTGCACAAGAATCCGAATAGCACGAATCCCGCCGACTATATGGCCGCGTATGAAACGCTGAAGAAAGTTCGGCCCTATATCACGCAGTTCAATTCGTCGGGCTATATCAACGATCTGGCCAATAACGATATGTGCGTTGCCGTGGCGTATTCAGGCGACGCCGGCATTGCGCGGCGCCGGGCTGTGGAAGCCAAACGCAGTTATCAGATCCAGTTCGTGAATCCGCAGGAAGGCGGTCTGGTCTGGTTCGACATGATGGCGATTCCGAAGGACGCGCCGCACCCCGAAGCGGCGCTCAAATGGATCAATTACATCGAAGACCCCAAAACGAGCGCCGACATTACCAATGAGGTGTTTTATCCAACCGCCAATCGCGCTTCGATGACCTTCGTGCAAGCGACAATCGCCAAAGACCCCATCACGTTCCCGTCCGACGAAGTGCTCGACAAGATGACGGTCATGCGCCCACAACCGCCTGCGATCATGCGCCTGCAGAATCGCTTGTGGGCGCAACTGAAATCGGGAACCTGAAGCGCGTCGCCCATTACTCGATCCGGCCATGCGTTTCAAAGGAAACGCAGACTGAAACGCATGGCCAATCCTGCCATTACGTCGCGCTCGGCGGAATCAGCCGCGCCTTGGTGAGGCTGTACGCAATGCTGGAGAAAATCTGATTCAGGCTTTGCGTGCTGCTCGCGTTCGTGCAGGTATCCGAGTAGAAGTTGGACTGACTGGTGGCGATCGACTGCATCGTGCCGCAGGCCGTGAGCGCGTCTGCGCCGTCGGCGCATGAAGGTGCGGAAGCGCCCTCGCCGCCCAGATACGCCACGGTATAGATAGTCGTGCCGCTGTTCTTCGCCGTCGTCGCTGTGTTGATCGCGGCCTGGCATTCGGTGCCGTAGACGTAGCTCGATCCGCCGGTCTTGCCGAGCACATTGCCAAGCTGCGTCGTGCTAGCCGTCGCAATGCCGTCGCTCAGCAGCACGATGGCGTTTTTGCCCGCCGGGTTCTGGTTCTGCGAAAAGCTCGTTAGCGCGGCATTCGCCGAGGCAATCGCCTGTGCGTAGAAAGTGCCGAGGCCGCCCGGCGCGCTAATGCCGCTGCATTTGCTGGTTGCGCCGCCCAGCGCCTGCACGATGCC
This sequence comes from Paraburkholderia sp. Ac-20340, assembly GCF_017104965.1. GTDB lineage: Bacteria > Pseudomonadota > Gammaproteobacteria > Burkholderiales > Burkholderiaceae > Paraburkholderia. Next base: position 81,602 of record NZ_JAAGPR010000011.1, on the reverse strand, counting down.
CGAACTCGTGCTGAGCGTCCCGCTGCTGAGATAGCCGCCGCCCAGCGGCGAGATCTGGTACGTGGCGTTCGAGCCGGATACGCCCACCGCCGAATAACCGTTCTGGCCGGTCGACACCACGCCCGGTTCCGTCGACGAACACGAGAAGCTATAGCTCGACGAACTGGGGCTGATTGGCGGAAACACCATCAAGCCGACGTTGTCGCCCGCCAGCGTCAAGCCGGTCAGCAATTGCAGCGCGCCGGCCTGGGCGCAGGCGAGGCGCGTGAGCGCCACGCCGCTCGAATTCTTGCAGTTGCTGTCGGTGGTCGTCGCCATCGAGCGCGTGGTGTCCAGAATAATCATGACGTTGTACGGCGCCGCGCCAAAACCCGCGCCCGCTTTCGACGTGGCGGAGATCGTCTTCGTATTGACGCCGAAAATGCGCGCGAAGAATAGCGGCACGCTTGCCTGCTGCGTGACCTGAATGCCGTTATACGTCGATGCGGCTTGCGATGCCGGCAGCGGCACGCTGCTCGCGCTCAGCGTCAGGCCCTGAACCGTCGTGCTCGTGACCGTTACGCCAGGCGGCATCGTGTTGTTGCCCTGCCCGGCCGCGTAGGCGCGCGCGTCCGCGAATGCGGTCGACGATGCGCTCTTCCACAGATCCATCGCACCGGCCATCGCGGCCGCATCGGTGCCCGCCTGCAGACGCCGCTGGCTGAACGCGATGTAGCCGAGATCGATCGACAACGCGGCAAAGCCCAGCAACACGATCAACGACAACGCGACCATCACGGAAACCGCGCCGCGCTGCGCCTTGCGTCCCCCACGTCGCACGTAATGTCTTTTCATGATGTCCCCCGAAATAGCGTCTGTTTTTTATTGCACGCGTGTCACGACCGTCGTGCTCAAGGTGGCCGGCATGGCGGCGAGGCCAAACACCGAGCCGCGCAGCAAGGGCGTAAAGGTGTACGCGACCGTCACGGCTGCGGCCTGACCGGTGCCATTGGTCAATGCGGTCGAGCAGTTCGTGTCGCTGGTGCACTGCGAACCGTTGACCGTCGTGGTGAGCGCCAGATTCGCCGATTTGAGGAACGTCGATGACGACGTCATCTGCGTTTGCGTCGAGCTATACGGCGTGGTCGTGCCGCGCTGGAACGCAAAGTTCTGCGCCGCCGCCGACGCCGCGCTCGCCACCATCACGGAATTCGCGAGCAGCCAGCCAAACTGGGCAATCCCCAGCACGATGACAATCAGCACCGGAGCAGCAAGCGCCAGTTCGACCGCCACCACGCCTTTCTGATGTTGTCTGCGCATGGCGCTCTCCCGTTGACCGCGCGGCTGGCCGTTCATTGCACCACCACCGAAGCATTCGCGCTCATGCTCGAAGGCATGATCGAGCCGAGCCCGAACAGCGAACCGCTGAACGGCCCGGCGAACTGATAGCTGATCGACACGTTCGCCATGGTGCCCGCTGCGGGCGGCTGGCTGAGCGTGCCCAGCGCCGTCGCACAGGTGGCATTGGCCGTTGCGCCCGAACAGGTGGCGCTCACGCCCGAACCGGCCACCGCGATCGTCACGGTCTGCGTGCCCGAAAGACTGCCGGTTGCAGAGGAAATCGCACTGGCGGTATCGGTATAAGGCGACGCAAAACCGCGCTCGGATGCCAGCAGACGCGCACCGGTCGAAGCCGCGTTGGTGATCACCACATAGTTGCTCATCCACCATCCTGCCTGGACGATCGAAAACATCATGAAGAGCAGCACGGGCAAGCCCAGTGCAAACTCCACGGCCGCCGTTCCCCGTTGACGTCTGGCCTGCGTGCAATGCGTTCGCATGTTCGCGCTCCCCGGCCTTAACCGCCCGAGCCCGGCAGGCTGGGCAGCAGGGTCCGGTAGATGTTGATGAAGGCCGGTCCCGCCAGCACGACCAGCAGCGCAGGGAAGATGCAGAACAGCAGCGGCATCAGCAGCTTGAGCGAGATCTTCGCGGCCTGTTCTTCGGCGCGCATGCGGCGGCGCGTGCGCAGCGTGTCCGAGAGCACGCGCAGCGATGCACCGATGCCCGTGCCAAAACGATCAGCCTGAATCAGCAGAGTGCTGAATGATTCGATATCCTCAACACCTGTACGCAGTGAGAAGTTGCGCAAGGCTCTCGCCTTCGCGAAACCCGAGCGCAATTCCAGCAACAGCAGATCCAGTTCGGCGGCCACGACCGGGCTGCCCAGCTTGATTTCCGCCGCCACGCGCATCAGCGCGGCGTCGAGACCCAGACCGGCTTCGACGCACACGGTCAGCAGATCGAGCGCATCGGGAAAGTCTTCGAAGATTGCGCGCTGGCGATTCTTGACCTTGCGCGACAGTACCATATTCGGCAGATAGAAACCGAACGATGCGAGCGCAACCAGAATCAGCCAGAACGTCACCGCGCTCGTTTCGATTTTGGTGCCGACCAGAAAGACCAGCGCGACAAGCGGCAAAACCAGCGCGAGCACCGTCTTGGCCGCGAAGAAGATCGCCACGGCATTGGGCGTGCGCCATCCCGCATTGACCAGCTTCAGACGCGCGACGGAGCCTTCCCAGCCTTCCTTCGGAATCGACAGCTTCGAAATGGGCTGCGAAATATCGGCGATCGTTTCCAGCCACTTGCTGCCCGCTTCGGCGGGCTGCGCGCCGTCGGCCGTCGTGCCGGCCAGGCCTGAACGTCCGGCGCCCGCCTGTTCGATACGACGTCGCGGATTCTTCGACGAGAACGCCTGCATCAGCGCGAGCACGACGAGAAACACGGCCGCGAATATGCCGGTCAGCGTCGCGATCTGGGTCAGGTTCAGCGCTTGCATATTGCCTCCTTGCGTACCGTGCCAGCCACGGTGCTACGCGAAATCGTCCGCACATGCGTCCGCGCATTCATACGCGCAGCGCCACCACGCGCGACATCCACAAGACGCCGACCGCCATGCTCGCCAGCGCCGCACACACGACTTTCAGGCCCATCGGGTCCTGCCAGAGCACCTGCATGAACGTGGGGTTCAAGAACAGCATCAGCGTTCCGACGACAAACGGCATCAGCCCGAGCACCCATGCAGACAGGCGCCCTTCCGCCGACAGCACGCGCACCTTGTCGAACAGCTTGAAACGTTCGCGGATCAGCACGGTGATACCGTCGAGCACCTCCGCCAGGTTGCCGCCGGTTTCGCGCTGGATCAGCACGGCGATCACGAAATAGCGCAGATCGCGGATCGGCACGCGCGTGGCCAGATTCGCCAGCGCCTCGTTCAGGGACACGCCGTAGTTGATCTCGTCGAAGGTGGTGCGAAATTCGCCGCCCATCGGCTCGGCGAATTCGGTGCCGACCATATCGATAGCGAGGCTGAAGGCGTGACCGGAGCGCAGCGCACGCGCCAGCATGTCGCACGCTTCGGGCAATTGCCGCTCCAGTTGATGCAGACGCTTTGCGCGCAGCCGCCGCACGTAAAGCACCGGCAACAAGGCCGACAGCAAGGCGAGCGGCACGATCGCGGGCAGCGGCGCGGGCGTGAACATCGAGATCAGGAAAACCACGGGCGGGCACACGGCGCACGTCGTCGCCAGCCGCGTCACCGACCACTGGATGCCGGCCTGCTGCATGAAGCGGTCGATCACATGGGCGCGCGGCAGCAGCATCAGCGCACGTTCGAGCGGCGACGCATCGTTGAGCAGGCGCTCCTTGAGAATCGACAGGCGTTCGCCATTCACCTGCGCGCCTGCGGAAATCGCACGGATGCGCGATTCGACGCGACGCGCGACAGGGCCATGGCGGCTGTTCCACCAGATGTAGGCGCCTTCCATCGACAGCACCACGGCGACGAACAACAGAATCACGGCCGCATAAAAGATCGGGCTCATGCCGGTCTCCAGTCACAAGGCGAGGTTGGGTTCATGCCGCTTCGAAACGCCGCGCCGGATCGTAGGTGGCATCGGCAAGATGGATGCCGAAAGCCTCCAGCCGCTCGGAGAATTTGGGGCGCACGCCGGTCGCGCTGAACGCGCCGCGCACATTGCCCTGCGCGTCGACGCCATTGCGCCTGAAGGTGAAGATCTCCTGCATATTGATGATGTCGCCTTCCATGCCGGTCAATTCGGAAAGGCTGATGATCTTGCGGCGGCCGTCGGTCAGACGCGCGACCTGCACCACCACCGTAATCGCCGAGGAAATCTGCTGGCGCATGGTCTTGGGCGGCAAGGCCATCCCGCCCATGCCGATCATGTTTTCGAGGCGCGTGAGCGCATCGCGCGGCGTATTCGCGTGGATCGTCGCGAGCGACCCTTCGTGGCCGGTGTTCATGGCGTTGAGCATGTCGAGCGCTTCGGCGCCGCGCACCTCGCCGAGGATGATGCGGTCGGGCCGCATCCGCAGCGCGTTTTTCACGAGCGTGCGCTGGGTGATCTCGCCGCGCCCTTCGATATTCTCGGGGCGCGTTTCGAGCCGCAGCACGTGCGGCTGGCGCAATTGCAGTTCGGCCGCGTCTTCGATCGTCACGATGCGTTCGTCGGCGGGAATGAAACCCGAGAGCAGATTCAGCAAGGTGGTCTTGCCGCTGCCCGTGCCGCCCGAAACGAGGATATTGATCTTCGCGCGCGCCAGCGCATCCAGCACATCGGCCATCGGCGGCGTGAGCGTCTGCAGCGCGACCAGATCGGCCACCTGCAGCGGCGTGGCCGAAAAACGCCGGATCGACACCAGCGGCCCATCCACCGCAGCGGGCGGAATGATGGCATTCAGACGCGAGCCATCGGGCAGACGCGCATCGACCATCGGGCTCGATTCGTCGATACGGCGGCCCACGCGCGACACGATCTTTTCGATCACTTTCATCAGATGCGCGTCGTCGTAGAACGTCACGTCGCTGAGTTCGAGCCGCCCTTTGCGCTCGATATACACCTGACTGAACGTGTTGACGAGAATGTCCGAAATGCCGGGGTCGCGCAGCAGCACTTCGAGCGGCCCGAAACCGAACATTTCGTCGTAGACGTCGATCACCAGCTGGCGCCGTTCGATGTCGTTGGCAGGCGCTTTCTGGTCTTCGAGAATGCGCGCGATCAGCGTGGCGATTTCCTGGCGCACCTGTTCGGACGGCAGCCGCGCGAGACGCTCCAGTTCGACACGATCGAGCACGGCCTGATGGATTTCGCGCTTGAGCTTCTGGTAGGCGGCGCGCAGCAAGCCCGCCGAGCCGTTCAAGGAATCGGCGCGCGGGCCGTTCGGCGCGCGCTGCGCGCTGATCTGGTCACGAAGCGACATGACGGGCCTCCGCCTGGATTGCACCACGGTTATCACTGCTGTCACGGCGCAGGCGCGCCAGCCACGACTTCGATTTCGACGACTCGCTTGCGCCAGCGCCCGCATTGCCCGCAATCTGCGCCGCGATGTCCTGCACGCTGCGCGCGACCGCCGAATTCCCGCTCTTTGCAATCGGCACGCCCTGATTGACGGCGGCCATCACGGCGCGCGCGTCTTCGGGTACGACGTGGGCCGCTCGCATGCCGAGCACTTCTTCGAGCGCCGCGCGCGTGCGTTCGTCATGACGCGTGTAACGGTTCAGCAGCAGGCGCAACTGGCTGGGCGCATAGCCCAGCGACATCAGTATTTCCTGCAGCCGCCGCGCGGCGCGCACGCCCGGCATGGTGGCCTGCAGCACCATCTGGATCTGCGTGCTGCGATCGAGCGCGAGCACCGACAAGGGATTGACCGTCTGCCCGACATCGACGATCACGAAGTCGTAGCGCGGCACCGCCAGGCCGAGAATCCATTCGAGCCGTTCTGCCTTGATATCCGCGGCTTTGACCGGATCGCCAGCGCCCGCGAGAATGTCGAAACTGTCGCTCACGTGCACCACGCTCGCGCCGAAGAACGCGCCGTCCATGCGCTCGACTTCCATGCACATCTGCGGCAGCGTGGAAGGCGGCGTTTCGTCGGTCACGAGAAAGGCGGCGTCGCCGAACAACTGGCACAGATCGACGAGCAGCACGCGCTTGCCGCGCTGGCTCGACAGCGCATGCGCCACATTGCTGGCGATAAAACTCGTACCCACGCCGCCCTTGCAGGCGATGAACGACACCACCTGGGTCTCGCGCGCATTGCGCTGGCTGTGCTGTGCCTGCGCATGCGACAGCGACTCTTCGAGCGAGCGGCGTTCAAGCGGCCAGCTCAGCACGTCGCGAAAGCCCGCGCGCATCGCGGCGATCAGCGTGTCCTGCGAGGCGTCGGCGGCAATCAGGATGCAGGTCAGATGCTTGTGTTCGCGGCACAGACGCGCGGTGGACGACAGCGCGCCATCGTCGAGCGAAGACGCATCGACGATCAGCATATCGAACAGATCCAGGCTGTCGCCGCGTTCGATCAGCGTGGCGGCGTCACCCACCACGCGCGTCGTGCGGTAGTTGCCGCATTCGCCGATCAGATTCATGATCTGCGCGAGCCTGGCGGCGTCTTTCGAGAGGGTGAGGATGTCGATCATGGCGTGTACCTCGTTTGGCGCTGTAGAAACGGCGCGTCGATCAGGATTACTGACTGCCTGCTGTCGTGCCGGCGCTCACGCCGATCGTGTACGGATTCGTCGAGGTCGGCGGATGCGCAAACGACTTGTCGTACTGGGTCATCGCCGAGACCGCCGATTCGCCGTCGACACCCGGCGTCGATGGATGATGTTCGGCGGCCTGCGGGTCGATGATCTGCGCCTGCATGACGGCGCGCGTGGCTTCGCCGAAGTGTTTGTCCCAGATCGGCGTGCTGGTCATGCAACCGCTCAGGGCCAGGCAGGCTGCCGTCACGGGCACCAGCGAGCGAGCGATGTGAAGATAGGCGGGTTTCATGGCGTTCTCCTTTTTCATCACTGCTTCAGGGCGCTCGTTTGAGCAAGCTGTGCGGGTTCCGGCAGCGGCCTGGCCTGCGAAACCGGCGTCGGCACGGCATCGGCTTGCGGCGCCTTCGGGACATCGGCGGCGGGCTGTACAGCGGGCACGGGGGCCGCAGCCGGCGCGGCAACAGGTGCCGGTGCAGCGGGCGCGCTGTTCTTCGCGGCTTCGGCACGTGCTGCGCCGCGCCCTTCCATGTTGCCGGTCACGTAGACGTCGGCTTCATTGGGCTGCGTGAAGCTATCCGTTGGCAGCGGCGGATTCGACATCGGCAACGGCTTGACCAGATGCGGCGTGATGATGAACACGAGTTCGGTGCGGTCCTGCTGGAACGACGTGCTGCGCAGCAGCGCGCCCAGGATCGGCACTTCGCCAAGTCCCGGCACCGCCTTCAGCGAACCCGTCACGTTGTTCTTGATGAGCCCGCCGATCGCAAACGATTCGCCGTCGTTCATCTGCACGGTGGTCGAAGCGCGGCGCGTCGTGATGAGCGGCAGGATCGACGATCCGCTGACATTGGTCGCGCTCAGCGTCACGCCGGTGGAGGACAACTCCGACACTTCGGGCGCGACGCGCAGGTTGATGCGCCCATTGCCCAGCACCGTCGGCGTGAACTTCAGGCCCACGCCGAACTCTTCCTGCTGCAGCACGATGGTGCTCGCGGTTCCGCCGCTGCTTTGCGGCACCGGAATGAACACTTCGCCGCCTGCGAGGAAGGTCGCCTCCTGACCGCTGATGGTGACCAGATTCGGCTCGGCGAGAATCTTCACGAGGCTGTCGGTCTTCTGCGCGTCGATGGCCACGGACAAGGGCTTGTTGTTCGCCTTGCTGAAGCCGATCGCGCTCGATACGCCCGCCAGCAGGTTGCTCACCAGCGCGCCGGTCCACGAACCGAAGCCGCCCTGGATGTTGACCGACGCGCCCAGTTGATCCATCAACGTCTTGTCGACTTCCGCGACCTTCACTTCGAGCATGACCTGTTGCGGCGAATCCACGCTCAACATATTGATCACGCCACCGCCCTTGCCGTCGCCGCCAACGGCGCGCGCGCTATAGACCCTGGCGATTTCGACGATCTGCTGCGCGGCCTGGGCCGTCGACACGTGGCCGGTCAGCACGAGATTGTCCGCCGCCGTCGACACATGAATATCGTGTTCGCCCGGCAGCAGTTGCGAGAGCGAGGCCATCAGGCCGCCCGAATCGACGTTGACCACCACGTCGATAATCTGGCACGAGCCGCCCCGCCCCTGCACGATCATATTGGTCGTGCCCACCGACTGGCCCACCAGATACAGCGTGCGCGGCGACAACATGGTTGCCTGCGCAACCACTGGATTGCCGAGCGTGCGGTTGAGCACCGGTTCGTCGAGCGGCACCAGCACCGATTTGCCCAGCGGCACCACGACCGTGGTTTCGCCGCGAATCGTGCCCGTGCAGTTCGGGCCGCGCAGCGGTCCCGCCGCTACGGCCGTGGGTGCCGAAGGCGCAGCCGGCACCGGCGTCATGCTGATGGTCATCTGCATCGGGCCGCGCCCCATCGAAGCCGGAGCAGCCGCGGTTTTCGCGGCGGGTGCATTTTCGTCGCCGTCGGTGGCATGCACGGGTTGCGCAATCAGCAAGCCGGCGCTGAGCCAGGCTGTCACGGCCGCAGCGAGCGGTTTGCGGCGCAGGTCCAGGCGCCGCGATGGGTTTTGCAGTGCTGTATTCATGACGGATTGCCCCCGTTACATGTCTGTTTGTACTGTGTTGCTTGTACTTGTGATCAAACTCGATGCCGCGCTTCGCTGCGCTTGTCTATGCTCGCGCCCGGTCGCGCGCGATCGCTTTCAGAAACATTCCTGCGTGCTGGTGACACCCGAGATCACGCCGATGCAGTCGCGCTTCGGCGCCTTGTGTTCCGCGTAGCGAATCCGCGTGGGCTTCACCGGCGCCGGCGCGGCCACCGGTTCGACTTTGCCGAGCAGCGAGTCTTTGGTCACGCCGCTCGTGGCGAGGTTGTTTTCGTCGACCTGATTGCGCAACACCAGCGACAAGGTGCCCACGCTGCGTGCGAGATCGAGTTTTTCAGCCTGTTCCGGCGTGACTTCCAGCGTGACGGCATCCACCACCTTCGGTGCCGTGTCTTCGCGGCTCACCTGCTGCGCAACCGCCAGCACCAGAATCTTTTCCAGCACCGTTTTGGAAATGCTCAGTTGATCGGTATGACCCGGCTCCTGGGTATTCACGATCACATCGACGTAATTACCTGGCAGTGCGAACCCCGCCACGCCGACTACATCGTTGACGCGCACGGTAATGGCCCGCTTGCCCGACGCAATGACCGCCGACAAACCACCCTTGGTGCCGACCGGCGCGAGCTTCGCTTCGATCACCGGCTCGCCCTTCGTGACGCTCGAACGCACGACGCGGCCTTCGAGCGACTTGGCATCCTTGAATACGCCGGGCGGCAGGCTGTCGGCCGGCCAGCTGACCGTATGCACCATATTCGCTTCGATCGGCTCGCCCAGACTGATGTCCTGATTGGCGACCGCAACCGACGTGATGCCGCTCGACGAGGTCTGCACGAGCCAGCGGGACGCCGAAAGTGCGGCCGCGAGACCCGCCGCGAGGGCGACGACAAACATGATCAACGCGCGACTGTTCTTCATGGCAAAACTCCTTCGTTGATGGCGACGTTCGCGGTCAGGCGGAGGCGAACAAAACCCCTATCGTTGCGCTGGCAATCGCCACGCCGTAAGGCAGCGTGCCCAGCGAGGCCGGTTGTGCATGAGACGCGGCGCTTATCCCGGCAACACCCGGAAGCCAGCGCGCGCAGCCACGCAGGAGCAGCAGCATCAAATCTCTCAACTTGCCGTGCTTCACGATCACCGCGATCGACCACACTCCGCCGATCAACAGCGCCACCAGCACGATATGCAAGGCAAACGCAGGGCCGACCCAGGCGCCGATCGTCATCATGAGTTTGACGTCGCCTGCGGCCATCCCGCGTACCAGATAAAACGGCAGCAGCAATGCGAAACCCGCCAGCGCGCCTTCGATCCAGACGACGCCGCCGCGCAAGGCGCCGAGCAGACAAACCTGGGCGAGCAGAGCGACGATCAGACCGCCCAGCACGATGCGATTGGGGATGCGCCGCGCGACGAGATCCGTGCTGGCCGTCACGATGGCCAGACACACCACGCACAGCGGAATGGGTTGCGGCGGAAGATGCTCGACAAACATGGCGCCCCTCGTTTCGTGTTGTTTTTATGGGTTGGTATTGGTTGGTGAGACTGCGTATGCGGGCAGAGCGGACGAATCGCCGCCAGCGATTCGTCCGCCGCCTCGCGACTCAGATCGAATCGCCGATCGTGTCGAAAGCAGTGCTGATCTTGGTAGCAAGGCCCGAGACAGCGGCGATGATGGCCAGCGCGATCAGCGAGCCGAGCAGCGCGTATTCGATAGCCGAGATGCCTTCTTCGTCACGGATGAAGCGGCTTGCGTTAGCGATGATGTTCTTCATGATTAACTCCATTAGGATGACTACATAAATCCCATTGCCGGAATGGCGTTGGGGATGAACGACTCGAAAGCGACTGAAAAGCGAGTGAAAAGAGAAGCTGGCGATCAGGCCTGCTGCAACATCGGCTGCATGCGGATGGCCGGACTCGCGCACATCGCAGCAATCGGCTTCAGCCGAAGCTGGCCGCCGCTGCGTGTGTCAAGGTGTAGAGTCCGCCGTGCGGCCAGCGTCCCGCTTGCTGGCGCGCTACGGCTGGAAAAGGTGCGTCGTACACAAGATGCGAACTGCGCGATAGCCCCGTAGATCATTTTTATGCCCCGATTCAACCTCGTTTCTATTTGCATCCGGTCTATGCCGGTGCTGTGCGTCAGGTCTGCGGTGGCTGTTTCGTTCCCGACACCGCCGACCTGCGTGACCAGTCCTAGGCAAAGTCCGGGCCAGCTCCGCGAAAAGCCCGCCAGCATTGGATCGGGCGTATTTCGGCAAGAATTGCCCACGACAACCCCGTGTTAGAAATTGTTACTGGATTGATACATCGGTTTTTTGGGGACGGACTGCGCTGCACGGCGCGTCTGCCTTATGGATAAAGGCTTGCAGCCTCTTTTCCCAGGACTTTCCCTGGGACTGCGGCATGTCGCGCCGCGCACCCTTTTTTTTAGCGCTGCAGCAAAGCTGTCCGCAGTTGATACAAGGCTGAAACATGGGCCTGTTTTGAACCGACAAATCGGCGCAAAACGCTTCAAAAACCGCTGTGCGCGCGGCAGCGACGGCGCCCATGGAATACGTGGGCTTGAAACGCCTTGCCGTTTCTACACATAATCAATCGTCGGTTATTAATGCAGACGAATTGGATTGCACGAGCAGATGAAGAAAAGTGCTGCAAAAAGGCAATCAGGCAACAGGCAGCGATCAGGGAAGAAACGCAAAAGAAGCAGTGAAACAAGTCGCACGACCGAGGACATCCGTTCCGGATCGGCAGACCATTCGGGGGCGGGACAATGGATATTCCACTGGGATCGGCGCGCGGCGCCGGGCGTCACACACGAGGCTGGATGACGAAAGAGCGGTTTGTCGTCTACTGCCTGACGATGTGCATTCTCTATATCGCCTTCCTCGCGATGTGGGCGCGTATCACGCACGGTTTTCTGGCAACCGGCACCGCCCGGCCGGCTGGCGATTTCGCGGTGTTCTGGAGCGCCTCGCATGTGATGCTGCACGGCACGGCGGCCCAGGTGTACAACTTCACGTCGTTCTCCGCCGCGGCCGCGCAACTGTTCGGTCCGAGCCCTAAAGACTCGTTTCTGCCGTGGCTCTATCCGCCCACCTTCCTGCTGTTCGTCACGCCTTTCGCGTTGCTGCCCTTCTTGCTGTCTTACGCGCTGTTTGTCGCGACTAGCCTGTTTATCTACGTCAAGGGCGCGCTGGCGGTTTCGGAACTCGCACGCTGGACCGGCAATATTCGCGTCGCTATTTTGTTGATCGCGAGTTTGCCTTGCGTGTTCGTGGCAGCCCTGTTTGGACAGAATTCGCTGCTGACGGCCGCGCTTGCGCTGTTCGCCGTGCGCTGGATCGACCGCTTTCCCGTGCGCGCCGGCATCTGCATCGGACTGCTGGCCATCAAGCCGCAAATGGCCATGCTGTTTCCGTTTCTGCTGATCGCCACGCGCTCCTGGCGCGCCTTCGCCAGCGCCGCGGTCACCGCCACGGCGTTTGCCGCGGTGAGCATCGCCGTGTTGGGCACGCCCACGCTCAAGCTCTCTTTTCTGGCCGCGGATCTCGCCCGTAGCGTGATTCTCGAACAGGGCCGGCTGTTCTGGCTCGCCTCGCCGACGGCGTTCGCCGCACTGCGTCTGGGCGGCGTGCCGCTGCAACTCGCCTACGTAATCCAGGGCGCCATTGCCGCGCTCGCGATCGCGGCGGCATGTCATATCTGGCGCAAAACGCGCGATCCGGGCACGCGAATCGCCATCCTTGCCGTCGCCACGCTGATCGCCAATCCGTATGTCTGGCATTACGAACTCGCCTGGCTCGGCCTCACGCTGGCGTGGCTGCTCGCCACCGGCCTGCGCACCGGCTGGCAACGCGGCGAGCAGACCATCATCGTGCTGGCGTGGTTGCTGCCCGTTTTCGAACTGTTCAATCGCTGCCTGGAGTTGCCGCAGATCGGCTCGATCGTTCTGCTGCTCGTGCTGCTGATCGTCCTGCGCCGCACGCGCGAAGAAGAAGCACGATGAACGCGCACCTTGCCGCCGCTCGCCGCGCGCCGATGCGCGCCGGACATTGGCTCAATCCTGCCCGGCTGCGCAACTGGTCGTTCGTGGCGTTGATGTGCTATCTGATCGTCGGGTTGGGCTATCTCTATCACCTGGCGTCGCATCACGCCGGTTTCCGGCAACCCGCCACTGACATGCTGCCGTTCTGGAGCGCCTCGTTTCTTGCGCTGAAGGGCCACGCCATCGACGCCTACAACATGCAGGCGATCAAGGCGATCGAACTGGCGATTTCGCCCGCGCCCGTCGAAGCCGGCGGTTATGTGCTGCCGTGGCTGTATCCGCCGACTGCCCTGCTCGCCGTCCTGCCGCTCGCGCTGTTGCCGTATCCCGCAGCGGTCGTGCTGTTCGTGCTGGGTTCATGCGCGCTCTTCGCCGTGACGGTGCGCGCGATCGTGCGCCATGCCGAAGCGGGCTGGATGGCGCTGGCGTTCCCGGGCGCTGCGCTCGTCGTGGTGATGGGACAAAACGCGTTGCTGACCGCCGCGCTGGCCGGGCTGGGATTGCACTGGCTGCGCCGGCATCCGGTGGCAAGCGGCATTTGCTTCGGGCTCCTCTTCATGAAGCCGCATCTAGCGCCGCTGTTTCCGTTTGCGCTGCTCTGCTCGCGCTCGTGGCGCGCGCTCGCATCGACTTGCCTGACCGTGGCGGCGACGCTCGTGCTCGCATTGCTCGCCTTCGGCGCGAATACCTTCGATGCCTTTGTGCACGCAACGACCTTCGCAACCGGTTACGTCGAAGCCGGCAAGGGCTGCCTCGAACGCATCCCCACCTTCTTCGCGCTGATGCGCATGCTGCAGGCGCCTGTGCCGCTCGCCTACGCCGTACAAGGCATCTCGATCCTGGCCGCGTGCTGGGCCGTCTTCGAAACGTGGCGCCGCGAGGCTCCGCTCGCGCTGCGCGCCGCCACGCTGATGTGCGCAAGCCTGCTGGTCAGCCCGTATCTGCACGACTACGACCTGGCCTGGTATGGCGTCGTGATCGCCTGGTGCTGCCGCTATGGTTTCTCGCACGGATGGCGCCGCGGCGAACGCGAATGGCTCTGCCTGCTCTGGCTCGCGCCGGTGCTCGGCATGCTGGTGGTCGCGCGCGTGCATGTGCAGTTTTTGCCGATCATCAGCGCAATGACGCTGTGGATGCTGGTTCAACGCACGCGCGAGGCGCAGCGCGCGCCCGTTGTGCTGGCAGGCAACCGGGACGATTGATGCTGCGCTGGCGCCGCAAGCGCCCGCAGTCAAAGAAAGCAGACGTGGCACCACGCCACGCAGCAGGAGAGACGGGGGAATCATGAATACACGTACCAGCAAGCCGCTTGTTTCGATGGTGGTGCCGTTCTACAACGAGGAAGAAGCGATCGACGCGTTCTTTGCCGGACTCGTTCCGGTGCTGGAAGCCATCGCTTCGATCCGCTTCGAGATCGTCTGCATCAACGACGGCAGCAGCGATGCGACGCTCGCCCGACTGATCGACGCGAGCAGCAAGGACCGCCGTATTCGCGTGATCGACCTCACGCGCAACTTCGGCAAGGAAGCCGCGCTGACCGCGGGTATCGACGAGGCCTTCGGCGACGCCGTGATTCCCATCGACGCCGATCTGCAGGACCCGCCGAGCCTGATTCCGGTGATGATCGAGCATTGGCGCGACGGCGCCGATGTGGTAGCCGCGCGGCGCACCAACCGCGCCAGCGACACCTGGGCCAAGCGCACCGCCGCAGGGCTCTACTACCGCGTGCATAACGTGCTGTCGGATGTGAAACTGCCCGAGAATGTCGGCGACTTCCGCCTGATGGATCGCGAAGTCGTCAACGCGCTGCGGCGCCTGCCCGAATCGCGGCGCTTCATGAAGGGGCTGTTCGCGTGGGTGGGCTACCGGACCGTGATCGTCGATTACGTGCGCGAGGCGCGCAGTGCCGGGCACTCGAAATTCTCCGGCTGGCGGCTGTGGAATTTCGCGCTCGAAGGCATCACCAGTTTCAGCACGGTGCCGCTGCGTAGCTGGACCTATATCGGCCTTGCCATTGCGGCAGCCGCGTTCCTGTATGGCGGCTTTATCGTCGGGCGCACGGTGCTGTTCGGCAATCCCGTGCCGGGCTACGCCTCCTTGCTGACCGTGCTGCTGTTCATGGGCGGGATCGAATTGATCGGCATCGGTGTGGTGGGCGAATACGTCGGGCGCATCTATCACGAATCCAAGGGCCGCCCGGTTTATCTCGTGCGCCGTCGTTATCAGACCAAGAACAAGGTCAGCACGCTGCCCATTGAACATACGCAGCGCACCCAGCGCGCCGGGCGCAATGTCGCGCGCACCGCGCAGATCGTGCGGCTCGACCCCACGCGCCGCCGTACCGTCGCGCGCGTGCGCACGGCAACGCGTTGATAGCGTACTTAATCAAGCAGACAAATAAAACGAACGTCTGAACTATTTATCGCGATTAATAAAAATACCTGTTGAGTACCACCTGGATAATCATCTGACTAAATCGCGTTAAGCAAAGAACGATGCGGTTTTAATCTGATTGCAACCTGCACGACGTTGAATTAAGGTCATTCTGTGCGCACCCAGACCACGCGCATTCGCGAATACGATCGGCAAAAACACGATCGATTCGCCCGGTGGATTCGTTTCGGGGGAATCATGAATACCATCTCGACTTCAATGGCAGCGGAGCGTTCGGTACTGTATGTCTCGGCCAGCCCGGACACCCGCATCGTCGAATTGCTGACATCGGCCAACTGGCAGGTTGCGCTCGCAACCGGTACGGAGGCGACGGCGCCAGCCGCTTCGCGCGTCGGGCTGATCGAGCTGCCGCCCAACGTCACGCAGGAACAATTGGGCGCGCTGCAGACCTACGCGCAACAGGTGAAAGTCACGTGGATCGCGCTCGTGCAGCCCGGCCAGTCCGAAGACACCGGCACGCGCCAGTTCATCCTCGATCATTGCTACGACTTCATCACGTCGCCCTACCCTGACCGCAGTCTGCTGTTCGCCATCGGCCATGCTTACGGTCTGGCGACGCTGCGCGACGCGTCCAGGACGCCGAATGTGCCGAGCGCCGCGAATGCCGCCGCCACGGCGCTGGAAGCGCCCAAGCGCGTCACTTCGCGGCGTAGCCACGGCCAGTTCGACATGATCGGCGAATGCGACGCCATGGAAGAGCTTTACCGCGGCATCCAGCGCTGCGCGCACACGCCCGCACCGGTCTTTATCAGCGGCGAATCGGGCACCGGCAAGGAACTCGCTGCGCTCGCCATCCACAATCGCTCGGCGCGCTCGCGCCAGCCTTACGTCGCCATCAATTGCGCGGCCATTCCCGCCACGCTGCTGCAGGCCGAACTCTTCGGCCATGAGCGCGGCGCCTTTACGGGCGCGCTGCAGCAGAAGATCGGCCGGATCGAATCGGCGTCGCGCGGCACGCTGTTTCTCGACGAAATCGGCGATATGCCTTACGCATGCCAGGCCGTGCTGCTGCGTTTTCTACAGGAAGGCACGTTCGAGCGGCTGGGCAGCAACACGCCGATCAAGGTCGACGTGCGGATCATTTCCGCGACGCACGTCGATCTGGAAGCGGCCGTGGCGGAAGGAAAATTCCGCGCCGACCTCTATCACCGGCTTTGCGTGCTGAAGGTCACCACGCCGCCGCTGCGCGAGCGCGAAGCGGATATCGACCTGCTCGCCCAGCACGCGCTGGCGCTCTACAAGAAAGAGTCGCAGGTCAAGATTCGCGGCTTTTCCGCCGACGCGCTCACGGCGTTGCGCCAATACGACTGGCCCGGCAACGTGCGCGAGTTGTTCAACTGCATCCGCCGCACCCTCGTGATGGCCGAAAACCCGGTGATCAGCGCCGCCGATCTGGGCCTGCGCGCCATGCCCAACTCGCTCGGCGACGCGCTGAACGTCGCGCGCGCGGAAACCGGAGCGTCGGCCGCGCCCGCCGCCCCGCAAAGCGTCGCGAAAAAGCCCGCGCACGCGTAATTCATCACGCTGATGTCCGCCGCGCCGCCACCGCAAGGTCGCGGCGCGTTGGCGTTCGCCCCGCCTTTTCCCCTCATCCGCGTTCAAAACGATGCTTATCGCATCGAATGGCGCGCCCTAAACCCGCCTCGATCGCCATAGTGGTAATCCATATTCTGAAAGCGCTTGTCTGACTATTTGTGTTGGTATACCGTATTACCGTATTAATCCAGACTGAATCCAGACGAGCCGATGCTCGCGGTTTTTCCCCGCTTTCCCGTGAACATGAAGATGCAGAACCTTTCGATCGGCAAGAAGTTGACCACGGCGTTCTGCGTCGTCATTGCAGTGTTTCTCGTCAGTTCGGCCGTGTGCTGGTACGGCCTCAACGCCATCGATCAGAAGCAGAAACAGAACGCCGTTTCCGTGCAGGCGCAATTGCTCGTCAAGGATGCGGGCGCCGACTACCTGAACATCATCTGGGCGCTGCTCGCCTACAACCTCGACGGCCAGCCCGGCCACAAGAAGTGGAAAGTCGATCACATCAGCGACTTCCGGCAGCGCATGGCGGCCATCAAGGCGCTCGATCCCGCCGATGCGGCGCGCAACCAGCAGGTCGATACCGCCGTCGCGCAGTACGACGCCTGGGAAGCCAAGGTCGTCGATCCGATGCTCGCGATGCGCACGCAGGTCAACGACGGCAGCGCCACGCTCGCGCAATTGAGCGCGCTGACCGAAGGATTCGGCAGCTATCTGGGCACGGGCGACATGATCGCCGCCGTCGACGCACTCGACAAAAGCGAGCGCCAGCGCATCGACACGCGCACCGCCGAACTGGACTCGCTGCGGCACACGATCTACACGAGCGTGGCGCTGGCGGCCGCGCTGGCCGTCCTGTGCGCGGCGCTGGCCGGGCGCTGGCTCGTGACCGCGATCCGCGACCCGCTCACGCGCGCCGTCGAAACCGCGCAGGCGATCGCCGCCGGCCGCCTCGACAGCCGCATCGACCGCACCCACAGCGACGAAACCGGCCGCCTGCTCTGCGCCATGGACGATATGCAGACCTCGCTGCAGACCATCGTCGGCTCGGTCACGCAGGGCGTGGAAGCCGTCAAGGTGGGCGCCTCGCAGATCGCGGCGGGCAATACCGATCTGTCGTCGCGCACCGAACAACAGGCCGCCGCGCTCGAAGAAACCTCCGCGACCACGCACGAATTGACCGAAGCCGTGCGTCAGAACGCCGACAACGCGCGCCACGCCTGCGACGTGATCGTGCGCGCGATGGACGCCGTCAACGCGGGCAACACCATGTCCGCACAGATGATCGAAACCATGAACGAGGCGTCGGGCAGCGCGGAAAAGATCGCGTCGATTACCTCGATCATCGAAGGCATCGCTTTCCAGACCAATATCCTCGCGCTCAACGCGGCGGTCGAAGCGGCGCGCGCGGGCACCGAGGGGCGCGGCTTCGCGGTGGTGGCATCGGAAGTGCGCTCGCTCGCGCAACGATCGTCGACGGCCGCGAAGGAGATCAAGGAACTGATCGAACAGTCGACCACCTCGATCTCGGGCGGCGCGACGCGCGCGCATGACGTCGGCGCGACCATGACACGACTGCGCGCCGACATTGCCTCGGCGAAAGACGTGTTCGAGTCGATCGCGCAGGCATCGACGGAACAAAGCCGTGGCCTCGAACAGGTCAATCAGGCGATCGCGCAAATGGATCAGGTCACGCAGCAGAACGCCGCGCTCGTGGAAGAAGCCGCCGCGGCCGCGCACGCACTCGACGAACAAGCGATGCGACTGCAAGGCGCGGTGGCGGTGTTTTCGGCCTGACATCGCAGACTCGAACTTGACGCGGTGACGCTCGCCGCGCAATTTAAGAGTTTTCGGATACCACTTTATCTCTTATGAGATCACTTTAACGTTTTAGGGCGGCAAATCCTGCTGCCCCGATTCGTTAGGGTGAGCAATGCGTGATGCGACGACCGGGCGCGAAGTTGCCCGTATAGGCGATACAACCGATCATGGCGGCGAGATTATCGAAGCCGCCCACGATCTCGCACACATGGGCCGGCGCGTGGCGTTGGACGGACATCTCGTCAGGTGTCCGAAATGTGGCGGCAACTTTCCCATTCAGGCAAGCGGAAAACGCACGCATGGCGGCGTGCCGGTCGCTTTTATCGGCGATAAAACCGCGTGCGGCGCGACAATCATTGGCGCTCGCGCATGACCACGCTGCAATGGCAAATGCTGAGCATGCGCGGCCCCGCCCTGCCGGAACGCCCAACCGTCAATTCGCGTGGGCGGCCGCATGATGAAAGCGTCCTGATTCCGCGAAGGATTGTCGGGCGCGAAGGCATCGGCAAGCTGTTTGAATATCGCGTGGAGGCAACGGCTCGCGCGAGTTTCCTGCCGATGATTTTCGACGAGGACGAGCGCACGCGGATCGACCTCGATCGGATTGCCGGAACGCCGATCTGGCTGACGATCGATCTCGAGCGCGTTGAGGATTCGCGCGACCCCACGCGCATCGTTACATCGAGCAGCGGCGCGGGTGTGCGCGAGATTAACGGCATCGTGGCGTCTGCACGCGTGCTGGGCCGGCAAGGCGACGACAACATCTATGAGTTCGTCGTGCGGCCCGTATTCTGGCTCGCTTCGCTGAAAGTGAATTCGCGCGCTTTCAGTGGCTCGATCATCGATATTCTTCACGACGTCATCAGCCCGTATGGGCTGATCGAATGGCGTATCGGCGAACTCCATCATCCGCAGCGCGACACGATCCGCCAGGCGTGGGAAAGCGATTGGGTTTTCTTTTTGCGGCTCTGCGAAGAATGGGGCTTTGTCGTCTGGTTCGAGCATCGCGACAAAACGCATGTGCTGGTTATCGCCGATCACGTTGGCGCGTATCGCAGGCACGAGCGTGCGTATGCTTCGCTGCGCTATCACGCGGGCGGTGGGCATATCGACGAAGAACATATCGATGCGTTCACGCTTTCCAGCACGGTTACTGCGGGCAAGATCACGGTGCAGGACCATAGCTATAAGACGCCGCGTCTGAGCCCGAATGCCATTGCGTTTCGCGAAACCTATGCGCAGCCGCGTAATACGGCGAATGCCGCTCAGGAAATCTTCACGCGCGCCGAATTCGCGCAGCCGAATAACCGGCGTAGTGCGCACTATGACGAAACCGGTTGGCGTGACGATGCGCGGTATCTCGCGCGCGTAAAGCTGGAAGCGTTGCGCGCGACGGGTTTGCGTGCAGAAGCGCGTGGTGCGTTGCGTGGGATCGAAGCTGGCAAGACACTCACGCTGACGCACTATCCGTATGCCGCGGCGAATCGCGAGTATCTGGTTACGGGTTGCGAATTGGACATTTGCGCGACCGGAACGACTTCCAGCACCGCGCGCGAGTATGTCATTACGAATTCGTTCGATCTTCAGCCGCTGGATGAGCCGTATCGTATGCCGCAAATCACGCCCCGGCCGGTGATGGGCGGATATGAATACGCGGTCATTGTCGGCCCTGACAACGCCGAGATTTTCGTCGATGAAATGAATCGCGCGCTGGTGCAGTTCGATTGGGATCGCGATGGAAAATTTGATGGCAGATCGTGTATCTGGGTGCGGCTCGCGACCTCATGGCATGGGAATGGGATGGGCACGGTGGCACATGCCCGGTGCGGTCAGCAGGTATTGATCAGCTACGTCAATGGTGATCCCGATCGTCCTGTTGTCGCCGCTTTCATGGTCGACGAATGTAATCCGGTGCCCTGGAAAATGCCCGTGAATCACGCGCTCACGGGCATCGTGAGCAAGAGCCTGGGGCTGGGTGCGCAGACCAATCATCTCGCGCTCGACGACACGCAGGACCGCATGCAGGCGCAACTCGCAAGCGATCACGCCAAATCGAGTTTGAGTCTGGGCTATATCACGCGTATCGATGGAAACGCGGGTCGGCAGGATGCGCGCGGGGAAGGTTTTGAACTGCGCACGGATAAACACGGAGCGATTCGTGCTGCGCTTGGGCTTTTGCTGACGACGTGGGGACGCACTCGGGCATCGGGCAAGGTTGCGGAGATGGGTGAGACCATCGGCAAGCTGACTGCGGCGCGCGATATTCATGAAAGCGCTGCGCGGGAGGCGCAACGGCATGGTGCGCAAGACGCCCTCTCCGATCAGGCGGAAGTGACGGCGGCAATCAAGAGCGCCAACGCCAGGTTGAAAGGTCAGTCCACGAATCAGCGCGATGCGTTCCCGGAGTTCGAAAGTCCTGACATTGCAATAGCGAGCGCCGATAACCTGCATTTCAGTGCGGCGGGTAGCACGCATATTGCCAGTGAGAACCATACGGCGTTGACGACGGGCGGGCATACATCGATCGCCACTGGCCAATTTCTGTTGGCTTCTGCTCTCGGGAAGATTGTGCTTTACGCACGAAAGGCGGTCACGGTGATTACGCGCGGCCCAATGCGTTTTCAGTCTCAAGACGGCAATATCGACATCATTGCCAGCAGGGTTCTCCATCTTCTGAGCGAGCAGGACGAAATCAGGCTGACGGCCAAGCGAATCGTGCTGAATGGTGGCGGGTCCGAGGTCGCTATCGATGAAACGGGCTTATTTTCCCGGACCCGCGGTGCCTTTCTTGTCCGCGCAGCGTCTCATGCGACAGATGCTCCGCAAAACGTCCCGTTCAAAACGCCCATCACCGATATTGCGGATGCCAAGGTTGTCGAACACTTTTTGCTGCCAGACGGCGGCTGCGGACTGTCGACTGCCGAGCAGGCTTATCGAATCAAACTCAACGACGGAACGCTAATAGAAGGCACGTCCACCGCGCACGGTGAAACTTCGCTGGTGATGAGCGAAAGCATGCAGATCGCGGAAGTTCAACTTTTACGAGTGGACGGTTCAGTCATGGCGCTGTATCGGCCGATCCTCACCAGAACCACGGATACCGCGTTCATCTCGCCTGGGAGCAGCGAAACATGAGCAAGAAAAATGAGGGAATCCAGAAAGTTGGCCATCTTACGCTCAAGAAAGTCACGCCAGGGCCGACCTCCGCTGGCATTGCGCCAACCTATGCCGTCTGCACCCCAGACCGTTGGGGCCTGCGTTACTCCGACCTTGATCCGGACAGGAAAGGACAACTCGCTTATCCGGTAGCAAAGAGTTTCGGCTGGAAAATGAAATCAATGCTGATGAACGAAATTCAATGGGGAAATACTTTTCTCGGGTCGTCGAAAGATGAACCCAAACTGAAACTGGATTGGCCAATCGATCACACGCAGTTTTCGGACTTTGTCGAACTGCTCATGCCGGTCCTGAGCGAAGCCTTGACGAGTCCAACTGCCGGCTTTGGACTGCCAGTTGACGCCATGCCGTTGATCGTTCCTTACAACCCAACTGCGCGGGGAGAGCAAGGCTCATTCACTGTGAATTATTGGGTGATGAGTCTAAATCTCGCTGCACTCAGCGATGTTTTTTATGACAAGGTGGATACACACGCCAAAGCAAAGCAGCTTGGTGTCTTTTCGAACACAATCTATCACGAAGCCCGGCATTGCCAGCAGGCGTTCTGGACTTATGCATTGATTCTTCAACATCCCGATAATTTTGAGGAGATACCCAATATATTGAAATGGCCGGCGGCAATGGCATCGATCTACACCGACAAAAGTACGCAAGCTTTCAAGGCCATCGATCTTGCCACCCGCGCCCCCATCCCAGCCGACACGGCCGCCCTCATTAGTTTGAAAAGATTGGCGGTTGGCTCCTATCTGTACACCCTCAATCTGTGGCGAAGTGCAGATCACCGCACTTCCTGGCTGCCGGATTCCGCGTCGCTCAATGAAGAGTATCAGCGCGTACGTCTCGTCGCCGCGGATCTTTTACAACATGTTGGTTTGGGAGGAACTCCAATTGACGTCGATGCAATGGTTGCCGAGCCACGTGCGTGCGCTGCTGACTATACCGGTCGGCCGTGGGAAAACGACGCGTTTGTTTGCGGCAACACTGCGGAAGCGTACTGGAAAGAAGCAATGGGCTTGCTTCTCTATACGAATCCAGCAGATCAGTGCAGCAAGGATTATGAGGCTGACTATATTGCTCACCAGCGCAGTCTGGGTTTGCAACGCGATTCAGGCAGCACAACCGGAGGTCAGTAAGG
Source organism: Paraburkholderia sp. Ac-20340 (assembly GCF_017104965.1). GTDB lineage: Bacteria > Pseudomonadota > Gammaproteobacteria > Burkholderiales > Burkholderiaceae > Paraburkholderia. The sequence continues at coordinate 58,832 of NZ_JAAGPR010000011.1, read as the reverse complement.
TGGAAGTTCCAGCAAAAGCCGTGATGTCACCTGAGCAACAAGCCGATCTGCTTCAATATATGAGAACAGGACTTGAGTGGGCATCTGGAGATATTTCATTGGACGACGTTATGAAGCGCCTTGGAAGCCCAAAACGTCGAACTGAATTCAACAATGACATTGAATACAAGTGGTTTCCTTATAATTTAATGACTATTTCCTTCGCCTACAGGAAACACCAAGCCGGTGACGAAACACCAAGCCGGTGACGAAACACCACGGATAAACAGCTTCGAAATCATGCTTGACGATGCGGTCATCACCAATTATCCATATCAACAAATCGAACAACTCGGCCTCGACCGAATCGTGCACGGCGAAAAAATTGATGGATTCAGAACTGAACAAGGGGATTTTTACTGGCCCGTTGGTGTGATCTCCATGTCCAGTGCTTTTCCACCGAACTATGGCACTCTCTCGTACCGCAAGAGACTTCCAGAAGATTCCCCGTATGACCTGTACGTCACTTTTGACTACTTGATGGAATTGAAGAGCGAACGTGGACCATGGGACGTGACGAACATTATCCGCGCCGACAATCTTCGTCGAATGAGGATCGGTCGAAGTTATCTTACGCCGGAAGATTTAAAAACACGCAACCAAAGCGAATTTTAAAACGAGGGCGATCAAGTTTGCTCAACAACCATCTCCTGGATTAACAGTTGAATCGTATTGGTATCTTCTGAATTTTTGGCGAAGACCAGATTTTCGCCCTACCTGGCTGCCGGATTCCGCGTCGTTCAATGAAGAGTATCAGCGCGTACGTTTCATCGCCGCAGATTTTTTACAACATGTCGGTTTGGGAGGAACTCCAATTGACGTCGATGCAATGGTTGCCAATCCGCGTGCGTGCGCTGCTGACAATATTGCTCGCCAGCGCATTCTGGCTTTGCAGCGGAATTCAGGCAGCACAGCCGGAGGTCAGCAAGGTGGAAGTTCCCTCGAACAAAGTGATGTCACCTGAGCAACAAGCCAACCTGATTCAGCGCATTAAAGTGGGACTGCAATGGGCTTCGGGAGATCTATCATTCCCCGATGTTGTGAAAAACTTTGGAAATCCGGTTTACAAAAATGAAATCGGTAGCGAAATCGAGTACATGTGGTTCCCTGACAAGATGATGGCGCTCTCCATAATATATAGAAGATCAAAATCCAATGGCGATGAACCACGGATAAGTGGTTTCAGAATTTTGATAGACGATAATGTCACCATCAATTTTCCATATCAACAAATCGAACAACTCGGCCTCGAACGCGTCGTGAGCGGTGAAAAAATTGACGGAGCGAGAACCGAACAATCAGATTTTTACTGGCCCCTCGGGGTGATTTCGATGTCGAGCGCTTATCCACCAAGCTATGGCGTTCTCTCCTATCGCAAGAGAATTCCAGAAAATTCCCCTTACGACCTCTGCGCCACTTTTGACTACTTGATGGAAATAAAAAGCGAACGCGGACCGTGGGATGCGACGAACATTATCCGCGCGGACAATCTGCGGAGCATGGGGTTCGGCCGGCACTATCTCACGCAGGACGAGCTAAACAAGCGCTCACACGGTGTATCTAGCAAAAGTGAGTGAGAGCAGCAGCCGAGATCACAAACTTCATCGCAGGACTTCTACTTCTTGCAAAGCGCGTCAACGATCGCACTATCAAAGCGCGCCAACTATCGCACGATCGCCCGCGCTCTATCCCCTCACCGCCCCACCACCACCCCATCCTCCGCCTCGATCGGTGCCTGCAGATCGCGCTCATCGAGTTCCCAGACAATCAGTTTCGGCGGCGTCTGCTTATAAGCCGCGCTCGCGAAATACGCCCGCGCGGAGCCGCCAAACTTCGCCCCTTCGCGCGCAAAATTCCCCACCCCCGTGCCCAGCGCCAAAGCCAATTGCGGCACGAAATCTGAAGTCGTCGAATACGACGTGCCGATCACCGCGATATTCGGCAGATCGGCGTCACCGAACAGATCGTCGGCGGATGAAGCGGCTTGCGCCTCGTGAACATAGGCGCGGCTCGCCACGACTTCCGCACGCGGCTGCCACGACGTCGGCAATTCCTCCAGCCCCGCCAGCCGCACCAGATCGCCAGGTCGAAGCGCAGCCGGCTTCTGCTCGACCCGATACCCCGGCTTGCTCGCCCCCAGCGTCACGCCCAACGCGCGAATACGCTGCGCCACGGCCTGCGCGGCGGCACCCGCGCCGTCCTGGGTCCAGTGCGTATCGGTGCGGAAAAACGTATCGCCTTGCACGCTACGCAACGCATTACCCAGATCAACCACCGGCACGCGCTGCGCCTCCAGCCGCGACACCCAATCCGCCAGCCGCCCATTCAAGGAAACCGGCCGATAAAGACTGCACAGATGCTGCGGCTCGATACGCGACTTGTCGGGCACCACGGCAACCAGCAGCGCGATCCCGTGGCTCGCCAGTTCCCGCTGCACAGCGGCAACCGTCGCAGCGCGCGTGGCGAGATGGTTTTCGCCATCGGCGTACACGTTCAGTTCATCGCGCAGAAACAGCCAGCCCGGGCAACCTTGCCGCACACGCGGCCCCAGATCGCCGAGCGTCAGCCAGCCCAGCGCGCGCTGCACACGCGCGGCATCGGCGGCGATGGGCGTATCGGCCATGCGGCTTGCAAGCGCTTTCGATACCGTGCCGTCGAGCAGGCCAGCGCGCGTCACCGCATGCGGCAACAGCGATTCCGCCGTCGCCGCGAAGCGCAGATTGCAGAACAGGCCGACGAACAACAGCACCATCAACGTGACGGCAACGATCTTGCCCGCGCGCGTGGCCGGCATTTGGGGCAGTGGCTTGGGATCTTCCATGGCGTCAGAACTGGAAGTAAAGGAACGGCACCGCGCCGCGCGCGACGATCAGGCCAAACGACAGCAGAAAGCCCGCGAGCGGCCAGAGCGCCTGCCACCAGCGCAGCGCCGTCGTGCCCGGCAGCCGGTCCCACCACGCCTGCCCGATCGGCAGCAGCACGCAGACGATACCCAACGCCGCCGCCAGCGCATGCACCGGCCGCAACAGCACGATCATGGCGTCGCTCAAGCCGATGCCGTTCAAGCCGAACTGTCCGCGATACATCGCCATCGCCGCATGAAAGCCCTGCGCGCGAAACAGCGTCCACGCAAGCATCACGAAAACCAGCGTCAACACATGCGATAGCGCGAGCGGCACCGCAGGCAGGCCGAAGCGCCGCCACAGACGCGCCACCATCAGCGCCACGCCATGCGCGGTGCCCCACAGCAGGAAGTTCCAGCTATCGCCGCCGTGCCAGAGGCCCGCAATCGCCATCGTCAGCAGCAGGTTGCAGCAGGTGCGCCACTCGCCTTTGCGATTGCCGCCCAGCGGGATATACAGGTAATCGCGAATCCAGCTCGACAGCGACAGATGCCAGCGCCGCCAGAAGTCCTGAATGCTGTTCGCCAGATACGGATGATTGAAGTTCTCGGGAAAGCGAAAGCCCAGCATCTGGCCGAGGCCGATCGCCATCGCGCTATAGCCCGCGAAATCGAAGAACAGCTGCAGCGTGTAGAACCCGCAGCCGAGCCAGGCGTCGGCGAGCGTGGGCGCGTGCAGCGAGAAAGCGGCATCGACGATGGGCGACAGCGTATCGGCCACCAGCACCTTCATGCTCATGCCGATCATCAGACGGCGCGCGCCTGCGCTGAAGCCGTCCCAGTCCACCGTGCGCGAAACCAGTTCGCGCTTGACCCAGGCGTAGCGAATGATCGGCCCGGCAATCAGGTGTACGAACATTCCCTGATAGGCGCCGTAGCGGATCATGCTGTGATCGGCGGGCACGGTGCCGCGCTGCACGTCGATCAGATACGAAATCGACTGCAGCACGATAAACGACAGCCCGATCGGCAACACGACATGCTGCCAGGGAATCGGCCCGGCGTGGCCGAGCGCCAGCACGTTGTCGAGGCTATCGACGACGATATTCGCGTACTTGTACCAGCACAGCACCAGCACGTTCACGACGATGAACAGCGCCAGCCAGCGCCCGCGCGCACGCGGGCTCTGCGCGCGGTCGATGACGACGCCGCCCAGCCAGCCCCAGAACGTCAGCGCGATAAACAGCAGCAGGAAAACCGGGCTCCACCAGCCATAGAAAAACCAGCTGCAAAACAGCAGCACGCCGTTGCGCCAGCGCGCGGGCGACGCGACGTAAATCGCGAGAAAGGCCGGTAGAAACAGCGTCAGGAATTCGAGGGACGCAAAAACCATGCATCGGTCTCAGTCGAAGCTCAGTTCAAGCTCGGTTGAAAAAAGCCGCGGGCGTGATGCGCTTTTGCGCAACACGCCATCGTCAGCAATACGAAACGATTGCGCTCAGTGACTCACCGCGTCGTTGGCGAAGAAGATGCGCGATTGCGCGCCGGCCGGCACGAGAAACACCGTATAGCGCTGGCCCGCCACCAGCGTGCCCAGGCTCAGCGGCTGGCCCACGGCCTTGCCGCCGCACTGCAGTTGCACCGACAAGGCCACCGGATTCACCTGGCGGCGCTTGCCCTGCCCCACGGCCACGCCGTCGAGCAGCGTGACGTCGCGGCCCGGCACTTTCAGCGCGGGTGCGGCGCAGCGCGCGTCGAGGTTGTAGAGCGCAACCGACGCCTTGAGCGCGTTGAAATCGTCCGGCTTCTCGCGCACGGTCACGGCATGCGTGCCGTCGAGCGCGACAATGCTGACGAACTCGCCGGGCTGCACCGTGGCAGAGACGTCCTGATGCGCAGCGCCGCTCGTCAGCGTGCCGGAAACCGGCTTGCCCGCCGCGATCGGGAAAAAGTGGCTGGCCGGGTTGGCGGCGTCGAGCGCCACGCGCGCTTTCGAGCCCGTCGCGGTCACGGCAACCGCTTGCGTACCGCCATCGACGAAACGCACGAAGGACGAATCCTCGGCGGGACCGGTCGGATACAGCGGGATATCGGCGGCGAATGCGGAGGTTGCGGCAAACGGCAACGCAAGCGCAAACGCGCTCAACCCAAAGCGCGAGAGAAGGTTTTTCATGGCTTTTTCAATCCCTGAACGGCGGGCGCGTGCTGCATGGCATTGGCGATCGCCTTGCTCCAGGCCACGTAACCCATCTGCGTGTAGTGTTCGCCGTCGAGCGTCTGCCACTGGCCCGGTTTGGCGAAGGTGGTCGAATCAATATACGAGCAAGGCGCGACATTGTTGGCGAGAAACGCCGACAGTTCGCGCACGCGGTCATCGCTCTTGGCGAACTGGCCGCTATTGCTGCCCCAGCCCGGCCCGACCCAGACGCAGGCCGTGTGCGTATCGGCGATGGCTTTGGTCAGGCCGGTGACTTCCTGCCATGCCCAGGCTTTCGGAAACGCCGGCTTGTCGTACGAACCCATGGTGTCGCCTTCGATGACCACCACGAGATTGGGTTTATCGGCGTGAATCAGATCGGCGATGGGCGTCGTGTGCGCTTCCTTGCCGAGCACGGTGGCCGGGCGTTGATCGACCTGATCCGCGCCGCAATCGCCGGGCGTGCTCTTGAGCCAGCGCCCCGGGCTTGCGCCGCATACGCCCACCACATGCACGTGCGCGGCGCCTTGCGCCTGCAGGCTCTGCACGAGCGGCTCGCGCAGGTGGTTGTTCAAGGTCAGATGGCTTTCGCCGATGACGAGCACGGAAAGGCCCAGCAAAACGGATGCAGCAGCAGCCACACGACACTCCTGGTCCGGCCTGGCCGGACATCGATTTTGAAAGATCGGGAACGGCGTTCCCTCACGCGCACAGCAACGGCGCGCTTACTTTTTCGGCACGTTCGGCAGTTTGACCAGCGCTTTCATGATGTCCGTGCCCCACAGCTTGTAGCCGTTGGTCGTCAAATGCTGGCCGTCGACGGTCGCCCATTCGCCCGGCTTCGAAAACGTCAGCGAATCGATGTACTGGCACGGCGCCACATTGTTCGCGAGGAACGACGAAAGCTGCTTCACGCGCGTGAAGGTCTTCTGATACTTGCCGCCTTCGGTGCCCCACACCGGGCCGACCCACACGCAGGCCGTCTTGTTCGCCGCGAGGCTCTGCGTGAGCGCCGTGACCTGCTGCCAGGCCCAGGCCTTCGGGAAGTCGTCCTTGCCGTATCCGCCGATGGTGTCGCCTTCGACGATGATCACGAGATTCGCCTTGTTCGCGGCGATCAACTGATCGATCGGCTGCGTCTTCGCGCTGTGATCGACGACGAGCGGCGCCTTGTCGGTGCGCTGCGCGCCGCCGCACGTGCCCGCCACCGACTTCACCCAGTCGCCCGGCGTGCTGCCGCACACGCCATAGGTGTGCACGTGCGCGCCGACCGCGACCAGCTGGTCCTGCAAGGTGTCGATGAGGTAACCCGGCTCGCTCAGATGGCTATCGCCGATCATGAGAATGCTGATACCCGCGAGTACGGAAGCAAGCATGACTCTTCTACTCCTGAAAAACGACCGGTGAGCGCGATGGCGTCACTGATCGCTGTAATGCGATTGATAAGGCATGACCGGCATATCGAGCGACCGCGTCTGCGGCGCGAAGCTGAAGCGCAGATACAGGCCCGCCACCCACTGGCGATAGCTCGACGAATTGTTCGCGCCCACCGATGCCCCGCCCGTCAGATGGTTGCTGAAGCGGTACTCGGCGGTGGCGAGCAGGTTATAGCCGATGCCCGTCGACGACTGCGCCGGGTGGATCGCGCCATCGCTCAAGCCCAGCGACGACGCCGCCGTGACCGCCGCCGACTGCAACGCGGCATTGGTCGGGAAATACGGCGCGGCCGATTGATGGAAATACTGCAGACCGGCGGACCCTTGCAGCTTGTAGGTCCAGCGATCCGAACGCTGCGCCCACGTGACCGGCACGGTGAAAGCGTAGTAACGCTGCGGGCTGAAATAGCCGCCGTTGCCGTAGGTGAAGTTGTTCTCGTTGTGACGATAGAACTCGCCGCTCAGATTCAGGCCCGCGGTCAGCATGCTGTTGGCGCTGCGATGCAGATACCAGTAGGTGCCGCCGCCCACTTCGGCGCCTTCGTTCGACTGGACGTTGTGGCCGTCCAGATACTTCACGGAGCCGTAGCCGTAATAGCCGAATTGCTGGGTGTCGACGCCAATCGCGCCATGCACGCCGTTGGAGGTGACGCCGCCCCAGCTCACGCCGGTGCGCGCGTCGCTGGTCCCGGCGAACGAGGTGATGCTGTCGGTCACGGCGCGGCGCGACACGCCCGCGTTGAACCAGCTGCCCTGCGCCGCGTTGATGGCGCTCTTGTAGGTCACGCCGCCGACGATGTCGGTGTACTGGAAGCCCAACGGCGTGGTGCCGACATCGACGCTCCAGTTGTGGATTTCATAGCCCACGCCCAGGCCCACGCCGCGTGCGTTCTGCGAAGCTGGCGCCGGAACCTCGCTGTTTTGCTGCGCCAGCGCCGCTGCCGGGCCGCCGCCGAACTGGCTGCTGCTGTAGGCATCGGTGCCGAGCGTGCCGCTGTTCAGTTCCACCGGCGTCACGCGCAGCGAGAGCTTGCCGTTGCCGGCGGGAATCAGCACTTCCATCGGCTGCTGCACGTCGGTCAGTTGCGACAGGCCGCCCGCGCTGTTATTCGTCGAGACGATCAGGCCGCCACGCACTTGCGGCGAGCGCTGCGAGCGGATGTCGTCGAGTTCGTCGCGCATGTCGTCGAGCGAAATCGTGCCGTCCGAGGGCTCGGTTGCCGTGACGGTATCGGCGAGCGCCTGCGCGCCGATCGGCGTGCCTGCGACCGAGGGCAGCGCGGCGGTGCGCGCCGGAGCGCGTTCGCGCGAAGCCGTCGTAGTGCCGGCCACTGGCGTGTTCAATGCCGAAGCAGAAGCGGAGCCGGAGGCCGTCGCAGGCGCGGCCGCCGTATCCGTCGTCACGCCCGCCTGATCCTGAAGCGCCAGCGCCGCCGCAGCGGCACGGCGCTTGTCGCGCGCCGCGAGACGGGTATCCGCGTCGTCGTGAACGAACGGATTGCCTGCCACGTGAACGCTCTGCGCATTCACGCCCATGCGCTTTTCCTTCGCCGCGATCGCCGTTTCGAGCAGCGCCTGGGCCTCGCGGATCTTGCCCTGCATCACGTAGATGCGCGCCGCGCCCGCCAGCACGTCCGGGTCGTTCGGCGCCTTGGCGACCGCCTGCTTCAAAGCCGCATCGGCCACGCCGCCCTTGCCGGCCTGGACCGCCGCCATCGCCACGCCAAGCTGCAAGCCAGGGTTGTCCGGGTCGTTCGACAGCGCCTTCTGATACAGCGCGAGCGCGTGATCGTACTGGCCGTCGGCGGCATACATGCGCGCGAGTGCGGCATTGGCGAGGCTGTCGTTCGGACGCTTCGCGAGCACCGGCGCGAGCGTGTCGTAAGCCGTCGCCAGATCGCCTTGCTGGCGCTGCTGTTCGGCCAGCCGCACGGCGTAGAGGTAATCGAGATCGTCGAGCTGACGGCGTTGATCGGCGGTCAGCGTCTGCGATTCGAGGCCGCGCATCACGTCGCGCGCCTGCACGTTCTGCCCGGTCTTGAGCAGCAGGCTCGCGTAGGCCAGTTGCACGTCCGGGCCGCTGCCCTTCACGCCGTTGGGCATCAGGCCGTGCATCAGACTCATCGCGCGCGGCAGGTTGCCGGCATCGACATAAGCCTGCGCCAGCGCGCTCACGCGCGCCGGGTCTTTGCCCGCCGACGTTTCCAGGCGCGCGAGCATATTGCGCGCGTCGTCGAGGTTACCGTCGTGCGCCAGTTGCGAGGCTTGCGCCGCGACCGCCTGAAAGTCGATCTGCTGCGCGGTGGCGACCATATTCGGCGTGCGCGCGCTCGCCGGGATGCGCGCCATCGTGTCCTGCGCGCGCGACCAGTCGCCCATCTGCATCGCGAGCAGAGCGCTGGCGTAGAGGGCGTCGGGGTTGTCCGGGTTCGAGGCCAGCAGGCCGTCGACCAGTTCGCGCGCCTGATCGGCGTGACCTTGCTTGAGTTCGAAACGCGCCAGCTCCAGACGAATCCACGGATTGTCCGGGTCGGTGTGCTGCGCGTCTTCGAGGATGCGGCGCGCCGCGTCGAGATCGCCGCGCTGTTCGGCGGCGTCGGCACGCCCCGAGGCCACGGCCGCACGCAGACGATCGAGCCCGCCGATGCCCGCCTGCTGCTCGGGCGTCATGCCGTCTATCCACTTCTGCGCTTCTTCGGCGCGCCCGGTCTCGGCGAGGATATCGACGAGACCGCTCACGGCCTCGCGGTTGTTCGGGCTCGTGGCGAGCACGTCGCGGTAGAGTTTTTCCGCGCGCGGCAGATCGCCCTGGGTGGCGTAAAGACGTGCCGAGGCGTTGCGCCCGCCCGGCTCGGCCGGGTCCATGCGCAGCGCCTGATCGAGATCGCGGCGCGCGGTGGCGTAGTCGCCCACGCTCTGCGCGCCTTCGGCCTGGTTCACCAGCAGCCAGTAACGCGCGGAAGCCAGCGCCCGGCTCCAGTTCGCGCCCGCGCCCGGCCGCGAGGCGGCGCGCGAAAGCAGCGTCTGCGCCTGCGCCAGGTCGCCCTGTTGCATACGCACGAGGCCGAGGCCGCCCAGCGCGTCGGTGTCGTTGGGTTTATCGGCGAGCACGTCGCTGAAGGAGCGCTCGGCCGTGGTGATGTCGCCCGCCTTGAAGGCCGCGAAACCGCGCGGCAGACGCGGGTCCATGACCGGCACGGGCGGCGCCGAACCCGGCGTGCCGGCCGCGCGCGGCGAGGTCATCTGATGACGGATTTCGTCGTCGTCCGGGTGCAGCTTGAGATAGTCCTCGAACCACGAACGATTTTTTGCCGTGGGCGCGACCCACGTGAGCACCGATCGCCACGCTTCCGTGGCCGCACCGCCGATGTCCGGGCGCGCCGCCAGCTTTTCCAGCAAGGCCACGCCCGCCGCGCGATCGCGCTCGTCGCGCACCTGATGCTGGGCCAGCGCCAGCATGGTGTACGGGTCGTTGGGCGTTTCGGTGTTCAGGCGCTCGAGGCCCTGAATGCCCTGATCCGTACCGCCTTCGGTATAGCCCAGATAGGTGTAGTACTCGCGCGCCACCGTGCCTTGCGGCGGCTTGCCGCCCAGCGCCTTGTTGTATTGCGCGATGGCGGCGGCGAGCCCCTTCGGGTCGTTCTGGTTGACGGCGTCCTGCGCCATCTGCCGCGCCTTGGCGAGCGTCGACTTGCCGGGCTCCTGCCCGAGACGAATATCCTGTTCGAGCAGCGGCACGAAGCGGCTATCCGGCGCCGACGCACGCAGCTTCGCGAGGTAATCGCCCGCAGCCGCAAACTGCCGCTTGCCGACCGCGATCAAACCCATGCCGTAAAGACCTTCGGGCTGCTTCGGATCGGTCGAAAGCAGCTTCTGCCAGGATTGCGCGGCCAGCTCGGGCTTGTCGTGCGCCTGCCAATAGCGGCCCTGCTCCAGCAGCATTCTGGAGGTGGCGTCCTGCGCCCACGCGGGGTGGCTGGCCGAGGTGAGCAACAAACCCAGAATGCAGGCCTGGCTGCGGCTGACTAGCATGAACGTTTCCTGTCCTGATTAATGTTGCTCGCGCTGCGCGTCGTGTTCGATCTGGCGCTGCGCCCGCTGCGCGGCCTGCAGGCGTGCCTGCGCCTGCGCGTCGCGGCGCGCCTGACGACGGCGCAGGAAGCCGAACAGCCCTGCCGCAAACGCAACCAGCGCGACGATGCCCAGCACCTTCGCCAGCCAGCCGAGCGACAGCCCGAACGACGCGAGCCACCAGTCGAGGCCGCGCCAGATGCCCAGATGGCCCACGTAGTAGCTGTGCTCGCTCACGAGCGAATCCACTTCCTGGCCGCGAATCGACACGAGGCTGCCCTGGATCGGCTGCTTGTCGTAGTTCGGCACGCCCAGCAGCGCGGAAACCGCATCCTTCAGGCCTTCAGGCTGATTGCTGACCATCATGACGACGCTGCGGCCCTTCTCCTTCGGCGATTCGAAACCGGCCAGCACGGCGCTCACGCCCGGCCCGGTCCACGAAAGCTGCAGGCTGCCCGGCGCGGCATCGAGACGCGGATTCGAATGGAACCAGCCGCGCACGCGGCCCGGCAGATCGGACAGCGAGAACTGCGCGCCATGGTCGTACGCGGCGGGCATGTATTGCGCCCAGTCCTTGAGCCAGGCCTGATCCGCGCCCGAGGCGATCACCAGCAGGTCCTTCGACGCGGGCATCGCGTCGATGCGCTGGCCGCGCAGCACGGTCACACCGCGCGCCGCATAGCCGGTCGAATCGCCCATGCGGCCCATCACGGACAGATACGCGCTGTATTCCTGCACGCCCGCGTTCTCGCCGAGCACGACATCGGTATCGGAGAGATCGGCCATGCGCGTGAACGGGAAACCCGCCTGCGCGAACGCCGCCAGGTTAGGCATGGCGATGTAGTGCGGATACTTCGACAGATCGATCGTCGATTCCGGATCGATCGCGCCGCGCACGTTATCGATGATGATGTCGCGGCATTCGCCCTGCTTGATGTAGTCGTACATGTAGCGGAACTGCAGCTGCGTGTTCGGCTGCAGCAGCGTTTCCAGCGGCACTTCCAGCTTCGCCTGGCGCGGCAGGCTGCTGTCGGGCAGCACTTCGGCGCGCAGCTTCGCGCCGCCTTCGAGGCGTTCGAGCGGCAACAGCGGAATCGACTTCATGAACTGGTCGCTCACGCTAAAGAGCAGCGACGAATTCACCATGTACGGCTGCGGCGTGTAGCGGTAATGCAGGTCGATCGGCACATTCGGCGCATGCCAGCCGAACAGGTCCGGCGGCACGCGCGTATTGATGCGGATGAGGTCGGGGCTATAGCCCGATACGCTCAACTGCTTCGCATCGATCAGTTCACCGAACGACACCGGCCGGTCGGTACGTAGCCAGCGTGGCGCGTCGTAAGGCTTGCGCGGCGTGATTTCGGCGAAATGCGTGATGAGCGCGCTCGGGCCGGAAAGCGTCTGGCTGCCGGTGACGAGCGCGTCGGCGGCCTGCTTGAGTTCCTTGCCGTCGCGGCCCATGACGAGCAGCAGCTTGCCGTTGGGATCGTTCGGATTGGCGACGATGGCGAGCGTCGGACCTTGCAGCGGCGCGCCCGCGAGCGTGGCCTGATCCGCGCCTTCGACGATCACGATCGCGTTGCCCTGCTGCGGCACCGTCGACAGCGAGACCGGGAAATCCGCGCCGCGATAGTTCGCCAGCGCGCCGAACCACGACGACACCGAACCCGCGGCTTCCAGCGCAGCGGCATCGGGATTGCCCGCGAACACGAACGGCAGGCTCAGGCGGCGGATGTCGTGCGTGTCGAAGAACGGCATCGGCAGGCGCGCGAGATCGTTGGCCTGCGGCAGCGGCTGGGTATCGATGCTCAGCGTGCTGTCGTTGCTGATGTTGGCCCACAGGCTCGAATGCAGCGGGTCTTCGCACTGCGTGGTGTAGTGGCCGATCAGTTGCAGACGCAACTTGCTGTTCGAGGTGAACAGATACGGCGGCAGCGCGATGGTGCGTTGCAGGCTCGCGCCGGCCGTGTCTTTGGGCACCGCGATCGACGCCGCCACCTGATCGTTGACCAGCACGTTGATGTGCGAGAGATCGGGCAACAGCGCCGGCGAATAGGCGTAGCGCAGATTCAGACGCGCGCCGCTCACGACCTGGTCGTCGCGCACGCCGACCGGCAGCGTGTTGCTGCCATCGACGCCACGCAGATTCAGCGCGTATTGCGCGCCCAACTGGCGCAAGGTGTAGGTGACGGTCGAAGTCGGTCCTGCCGCTGCCGGCGCCACGGTCGGTGCGTTCGCGCCTGCAGCGGGCTGCGGCGCGGCGCTCTTCGCGGCATCGGCGTTCCCTGCCGCGACCGGCTGTGCCGCCAGCGTCACCGATGCCCAGAGGCAGGCACAGCCCAGCAGCAGCGCCGGCTGCACGGTCATGCGACGCGCAAGGCGTGCCCGGGAAAGGTCAGGCCGTCTTTTAAACATGAGAACCTCGTCGTCCTTCTTCACGTTGCGATGTCTGGGGAATGGCCAGGTCCAGCCGGTTCAGCGCGCGCCGGTGCAGCAGCACGCCGCCCAGCAGGCCGATCAGCACGACGCTGCCGAGCGTCGCGAACAGCAGCAGCACGATATGGCTCGCGAAGAACCACTCGATGCCCAGCCGCAGCGGCAGGGAGCCGATGAAATAGCTTTGATCCGTATTCAGCGTGGTCAGCAGACCGTCGTGCACCACCACGAGGCTGCCGCTGAGCGAGTCGTTGGCGCGATAGCGGCGCGCCTGCAGCACGCTCACGACCGCGTCGAGCCCAGCCGGCGAATTGGCCGAGATGACCACCACGCTGCGGCCGCCCGCGAGCGGCGATTCGAGCCCGGCCACCATGCCGTCGTGGTCGTCGCTGCGATAGAGCGCCGCGATATCGGCGTCGCGCTGCGCCTGGGCGTGACTGCCGGTGAGCTTGTCCCACCACGTCGACAGCGTGTGAGCGCGCGCGCTGACCGGGCCGAAGAAGCCGCGCGGCAGCATGTCGTGCCAGGCCTTCAGCACCGGCTGGTTATCGCCCGAAGCCAGCACGAGCAGATCCTTGTCGCGCAGCGCGTCGTCCTTGAGCACCTGCGCGGGACTGCTCACGCGCACGCCCAGCACCGGATAGCCGGTGGCCTGGCCCATGCTGCCCATCAGCGTCAGATACGCCGAATAATCGTCGGCGACCGGTTGCGCGGGCAGGATCACCGCGCTTTCGGACAGATCGGCCAGCCGCGTGAACGGAAAGCCCGCATCGCCGAACAGACGCAGATCCGGCATTGCCGTGTAACGCGGCAAGTGCGAGATATCGATGGTCGAAGTCGGATCGATGGCGCTGAGCAGCGGGCCGCTCGGCACGTCCTGCCAGTTGTCCTTGCTCGCGACGTCTTCGTAGCGATAGTCGAATTGCAGCGTCGTGAGCGGCGGCAGCAGATAGGTCGGGATGCGCATCGTGGCGTGGCCGTCCGACGCGTCGCCGGGCAGCGCGAGTGTCTGGATCGGCGTATTGCCCGCCAGCACATGCAGCGACGAACGCGCCGACTCGGGCCGCGCCGTGTAGCGGTAATGCAGATTCAGCACCGCGCCGCTGTTATCGAAGCCGAACAGTCCGGGCGGCAGATGCAGATCCACGTCGATCGCGCCGGGACGCAGGCCCTGCACCGTGAAGCGATCCACCGGCTGGAGTTCGCCGAGTTCGACCGGACGGTCGCTGGGCAGCCAGTTCGGGGCGTCGAAGGGCTTGCGCGGCGCGCCGGAAACCGGGCCGTCGATACGCACCTGCGAGCCCGAAAACGTCCGCGCGCCCAGCGCCAGTGCCGTTGCCGCCGTGTGCAACTGCTCTTCGTCGCTGCCCGTGACGAGCAGCAAACGGCCAGCCGGGTCGTTCGGATTGGGCACGATCGCGAGCGTCGGGCCATCGACGGTGAGCGCGCTCAGGCCGAGCCCTGCGAGTTCGTCGCGCGAGGCCAGCACGACGGCGTGACCGTGCGCGGGCAACGCGCCGAGGCTCGCGGAAAAATGCGAGCCGCGATAGCCCGCCTGCGCGCCCAGCCACGACGTCACGATGCCCGCCGATTCCAGACGCGTGCCGCCCGGCGCGCGCGGCAGCACCACGGGCAGATTCACGCGGCGCACGTCGCGCGCGTCGAAGAACGGCGCGGGCAGTTGCGACAGATCGCTGGCCGCGGCTGCGGGCACCACCGTCAATTCGAGTGCGCTATCCGGGCCGGCCTTGAGCCACAGATCGGCGCTGAGCGGATTGTTGCCCTGGTCGCTCGCCTTGCTATGGGCGATCAGTTCCAGGTTCAGATGATTGAACTCGGTGAGCAGCGAAACCGGCAGGTCGATCGTGGTGTTCGTGGATGCGGCCGGTGCCGGTTCGGGCAGCGGGATCGTCGCGCCCACCACGCTGTTGAGCAGCACGTTGAGGTGCGAGAGCGCGGGCAGCAGCGTCGGCGAATAGCGGAAGTCGAGCACGAGCTTCGCGCTGACCACGCGTTCGTCGCGGCGCAGGCCGAAGTCCATGCCGCCATAGGCGTCCTCGCCGAGCAGGGACAGGCCTGCCGCGGCGTTATCGCGCAGCAGCGGAATGCGGTAGGTGTAGGTGTTGCTTTCGGCGCTGGCTTGCGGGGCGGCGTTGGACGGCGCGGCCTGCGTGGCCGAGGCCGGCATAGGCGCAGCCGATGCAGCTGCAATCGCGGGCGCGCCCTGCGCCATCGCCACATTCAGCGAGAGCGCGGCGATGGCCGCGAGGCCCGCACCGAAGCGCGCCGCCAGGCGGCGCGTGCGCAGCAGCGTGCACGTCAAGGTGCGCGTAGACGTCAGGTTGCCGGCACTCACGATTGTTTCGATCCCAACTCGCTCGCCGGCGTTTCGGTCGAGCGGCCCAGCCGCTCGCGCCCGCCCATCAGCAGATGGCGGAACAGGTCGATCAAACCGCGCACGCCTACGCCCAGCACTTCGAACAGGCTGCGCAGCGGCCGGTCCGGGCGATAACGGCCCCACGAGGCAATCCAGCTATCGGCGCGCGAGAAGGTCACGCGCATCAGGTCGCGCTCCTGATCGATGGTCAGCGCCGGGAAGCTCACGCCCACGGTGCGGCCACGGCACACCTGCACTTCGGCCGGGAACTTGCCTTCGTAGTCGTCGCGGAACACCGAAACGAGAATGCGCTCGCCGCGTTGCGGCATCGGCGCATCTTCGGGCAGCACGAGGCCGAGACCGCCCTGCGAATAGTCGCTGGTCTGGCAGGCGATGCGGCGCCCATCGGCCAGTTGCACGGCGGCGGGCAGTTCGATCTGCACGCGCGGCGTGAGGCGCAACTGGCGCGATTCCGTCGCCACACCGGCGGCGGCGCTCAGGTTCATCACGTTGTAGATCACCCAGACCAGGTTGAAGACGATACTCATCGCCTCGGGCCAGCCCGGGCTGCGAATCAGGCCGACCACGCCCACGCCGAAACCGGCGAGATTGATCAGCAGCAGCACGATGTACGGCCGCGCCATCGCCCAGTCGAGGAAGGACTGGCGGATCACGCCGCCCTTCGACGTCACGTTGAAGCCCTTGCTGCCGGGGAACAGCACCGCTTGCAGCGCGGGCAGGATCACGTACCACGCCAGCACGGTTTCGTAGACTTCGCTCCAGAACGAATGCCGGAAACGACCTTGAATCCGCGACGCGCCGATGCTCGAAATCACCAGATGCGGCACCGCATAGGCGAGCACCATCAGCGCCGATGCATGGAACACGTGCGCGCCGAAGAACAGGAAGGCCATCGGCGTCAGCAGGAACACAATGCGCGGCAGGCCGAAGAAGAAGTGCATCATCGCGCTGAGATAACAGAGCCGCTGCGGCAGCGTCAGGCCCGAAATCAATAGCGGATTGAACTGGCGGAAGATTTCCGCCATGCCGCGCGCCCAGCGAATGCGCTGCCCAACGTGACGGCCGAGGCTTTCCGTGGCGAGACCGGCGGCTTGCGGAATCGGCAGATAGCCCGTGTTGTAGCCCTTCATGCTCATCTTGAGCGCGGTCAGCGCATCTTCGGTGACGCTTTCGGTCGCCACGCCGCCCACTTCGTCGAGCGCCGAACGGCGCAGCACCGCACACGATCCGCAGAAGAACGCGGCGTTCCAGAGATCGTTGCCGTTTTGCAGCACGCCGTAAAACAGGTCGCCTTCGTTGGGCACCTTGCGGAAGGTTTCCAGGTTGCGTTCGAACGGGTCCGGCGAATAGAACACGTGGGGCGTCTGCACCATCGCCATCTTCGGGTCTTTCAGGAACCAGCCCATGCAGACCTGCAGGAACGAGCGCGTGGTCACGTGGTCGCAGTCGAACACGGCGACGAATTCGCCGTCGGTTTTCGCGAGCGCGGCGTTGAGGTTGCCGGCCTTCGCGTGCTGGTTGTCGGGGCGGGTCAGATAGCCCACGCCGGCCTCGGCGCAGAATGCGCGGAATGCTTCGCGGCGGCCGTCGTCGAGCAGATAGACGCGCATTTTGTCGGCCGGCCAGTCGAGCAGCGTCGCCGCCAGCACCGACTGCCGCACCACTTCGAGCGGCTCGTTATAGGTGGGGATGAACACGTCCACCGTGGGCCAGAGCGAGGTATCGGCGGGCAGCGGCACGGGGCGGCGATGCAGCGGCCAGAGCGTCTGGAAGTAGCTGCACAGCAGCATCAGCACGGCATAGCATTCGGCGGCCAGCAGCAGATAGCCGAAGGTCATGTCGAGCGGGCTCGTGAACGAGAGCGTCTGCGTCATGCGCCAGTAGAGGTAGCGCATGGACATGAACACCGACAGCGCGACCAGCGACACGGTCAGCACGCGGCCGCGAATGCGGCTCAGGAACCACGCGACGACCATACACATGATCGCGAAGATCCATTGCTTCGACAAAGCCAGATGGACCGTCATCGCGGACGTGAACAGCCCCACGGCGGCCAGCATCACGACCACGCGCGCCCAGCCCGACGAAAGCAGCGAGGTGCCGGTGGCGAGGAGCTTGTCGTCCCAGTCGCCGGCGTCGTCGCTCTGCCCCGAACCGGCGGGTTGCTGCCTGCGCGGCAGCGGCTTGTGTTCGATCTGTGCCATAGCAATTATCCCTGGCGGGCCCTGATCCAAAGCGCGATCAGCAGCACCAGCACCACGCCCGACAACACGGCCATCACGCGGATCACGCCCGTTTTTCGCGCCGATGCGACGGGTGCCGCGGCGCGCCGGTCGTCGTCGGCCAGTCTCATGCTGACGGCGGGTTCGCGGTCGCTATCGCCGTTGGCGTTCGTCGGCTGAAGTTGTTCGGTCGATTGTTCGCTCTGTTGTGCGCGTGCCTGCGTGGCAATGTCGATCGCCGCGGTGGGCACGCGCAGTGTCGGCAACAGTTCGAGCACGCGATCGGCGCACGCGATCAGATCCGTGCGCCCCACGCTTTCCTGCGACGATTCGACGACGGTTCTGCCCTGCGCCAGCGCCTCGCTCACCGCGCGGTCGGCGCGCACGCGCGCAAGCACGCGCTCGCCCAGCGCACGCTGGATCAGTTGCGCCGCTTCGCGCGACAGCGCACGCGTATCGTCGGCCTGATTGATCAGACAGACGGCTTCGCGCTTGCCGTGGTGACGGCGGATCAGGTTTTCGATCTGCGGCAGCGTTGCGTAGGACGCGGCATCGGCGAGCACGACGGAAATCACCAGATCGGCCACGCCCAGCGCCTGACGCGAAAAATTCGATACACCGGGCGGCGTGTCCAGCAACACCAGCGCGTCGTCGGGCAGCTTCAGGCTCTGCAGGTGGCGCGAGAGCCAGTGCGGATCGTCGGCGATACGGCGCTCGAGTGCCTGCATATCGCTTTCATTTAGCTGACCGAAAGGCAACACGCTCACGCCCGATGTCGTGCGTTCGCAGACCTCGCGCCAGCTCGTGTCGCCCACGCTCGCGCGCGACAGGCCGAAGTAAGCCTCCGGCTTGCCGCCCAGATGCAGATGCAGCGCGTTTTGCGGATCGAGATCGAGCGCCAGCACCGTGCGGGCGCGACGGGTCAATTCGACAGCCAGGTTGGCCGCGATCGTGCTCTTGCCTACACCGCCTTTTGCGGAAACGACTGCGACTACGATCATGGCGTCCCGCGTGGTGAGGCATCGGAACGCGGCTCGCTGCGCGCGAGCAGGCGTGCGAACACGCTGCCGAGCGGCGCCGGTTGACTGGGGGCGGGTGCGGCCGGCTGAGGTGTGGCCGGCTGAGGTGCGGCCGGCTGAGATGCGGCCGGCTGAGGTGTGGCCGGCTGGGGCGCCACTGCGGGCGCTTCGACAGCGGACAGCGGCGCGGCCGCTACAGCTTCAGTCTCGACGATGGCGGATTCAGCCTGAACGATGGCCGGTTGCGGCGCGATTTCCGGCTGCGCAGCGCTGGCAAGCTGCGGCTCGATCGCAACAGGTTCGGGCAACGCTTGAGCTTGGACCTGCGCCTGCACCACCGGCGCGTCACCCGCCTCCGGCACGACCGGCGGCGGTTCGGACGCGGCATCGGGCAGCGTCCACGCGAACAGTGGCTGCGCGGCGGCATCGGCATCGGTCGTATCCGACGCGGACCACGGGCCACGCGAGCCTTGCATCTGCTCCGTTCTTTCCACTTCCTGGTACTGCGCCGGATTTCCGCCCGCTACCTCGAAGAGATTCGCAATGTCCGATGCACCGCTCATGCGCCGACCCCGTCGTATTCGTTGTGCGATCCACCGACCGGCGCCACGCGCCTCCCGCACAACTTGCTGTTCTTTACTTGCCGAATAGAAAAACCATCGTCCCCGATGCATCCGCCGGTCCGGCCGTGGTGATCCGCAATTGCGGATCGGCGCCCAGCTGATGCATCCATGCTTCGTAGGCGCCTTCCAGAAACGCCCCGGCCCAGGGAAGATTCTCCGGGCCAAACGCCGCCTTGAGCGGCGCGTGGTAATGCGTGAGCACCAGCCAGTCCTGCGCCTCGCGAATTTCGACCGTACCCCAGTCCAACTCGCTCCAGACCCGATTCATCGCCGCCTGCATCTCGGCCACCGTGCCGGACGGCGCAAGCGCATATTGACGGCCGAATTGTTCGCCCGCGCTACGCATGAGCTGGGTCAGGAGCCGGGGCGTCAGGTTTTGCGTCAACTCTTGCGTAAAGAGCGACAGGAACGGTCGCCATTGCGGTGCAGGCATGGAATTCATGACATATCCGTGCGCCTTGCAGGCAGGCGCACATTGCAAAGCGGAACTGATAGAAACGGCCCTGAGCACCATTCGGGCCGTGACCGACGATACGCGCGATGTACCTTGAGATGATCCGGCAAGGACGTCGATTCAAACACGCGCGCGGGGCGGATTATACTGATTATTCTCTCGATGTTTATTTTTTTAATCTCGCAACAGCGCCCGATTTGTTACGTCGACGCGACAAAATAATCGGTAAAACGTTTGCGGATGAAAAAGGGGCAATGTCTGAGGATATAAGTGTCCAGGCGCACAGTGATATTCATCAGACGAGTCCTGCAAATCACGCAGCGTGTTCGGTTACGAGCCGCTTGCCATCGCCACATCCGGGTCCAGAAGCGGCTCGCGCGGCGCGACGAATACGGTTTTCTGCGCCGGTTCTGACTGCTCGTAGTCAAGCGGCGCAACAGGTGCAGCCGCCTCCTGCGCGCTGTCATGCCGCCATTGCCCGCTTTCCAGATCGCCGTCCCAGAGCGGCCCGTGCACGTCCAGATCGATGGCGCCTGGCGGATGCGCGTCGAACAGTTCCGTATAGATCGCCTGGGCAATGGCCAGTCGCGCGAGATGTTCGGCGGGAACATGCGCAAACGTTTCGTCATGCACGCGCGGCACCAAGAGCGAAAAAGGCTTTTCTGCAGAGCCGATTCGAATGAATCCAACACTGATACCGGATACGACAATCACGCTGTAGCGCAATGCTTCGTTCCCGTGCCCCGGAATACGAAACATGAATTCGGTCGTTTTCATTTTTTATTGTGACCCGGCATGCGTGCGAGGCATGAGGTCAAACTGGATTATCTTTTATAAGCCGGCGTCCAGATTGCCAGTCTGATCATCTGGACCGAACACACATCGACAAACTTCCCCGCGCCGATGCGTGCACAAAAAAGCCGCCGTCTCGAACGAAGCGGCAGCCTGAATATTCGCATTTCGATTGCGCCTGGCCTTTGAACAACCGGTGCCGCATGAATTTGCAGTCGATGAAAATACTATCATGCAACGGACTGCTTACCATCTTCGGCCAATTTAAAAATTCGAAAAACTTCCCGGATTTTACGTAACACCATCATGCAACGGCTTGATGAATTTCCCGCGATGAGCCACGAGATTGTTTGCATCGATTCATTGCAAACGTTTGCAGATGAATTCTGAAGAAATCTATCTGATTCGCGATTACGCAAGCAACGCGTCATTCCTATGAACAAATGCCGTGCGCGCGCCGCCGCTCCCGCCTTATCGATACTTATGTGCGGTAGGTAACAACGGCGATTGACTCAATGTGGGAAACCACCCATATTTTCTTACAGGCGGTGGCGCGCGGTCCGGCCCCTCCGCTTTCCTGCGCATGTAGATCGTGAGTTTCGCGATTGCCCGGCGATCGCATCAACGACGATTCAGAGCATGCCGACTTGACCGTGCCTAAGCAGCATCGTCATCACGGTGGGGCTACTGCATGTCAGCTGACATTACCCGTGCCCAGCGTCTGCCCGCCGCGTGCAGGCATTGCGGCGGCGTGCTCAAGGAGTACGTCGATCGCTGCCCGTACTGCGGGGCGAGCCGTCCGCTCGAACGCGCCGCGCTGCGCGTGCGCTCGCGCTCCGAAGCTGTCGCGACGTCCGGCAGCAGCGCCGGTGCGCCGCCTGCGCAGAACGCGGTGACGCCCGCGGATCATCCCACCATCAAGGCCGACTACCAGCACCACGCCGCGCTCGAACACGCACCCGGGCAAATCCAGCGGCGCGCCTTCCCTAAAGTCCTGTTGCTCGTTTTGCTGTTTCTGGCGCTTGCGTATGCGGCGTACCTGATGCTTGGCGGCGCGCGCAAGCCAGGTGACGCGGGCGATGCTGGCGAAGGCCAGGGCATTCATTCGCTGGTCGGAAAAATTTTGCCCTACCTGCCACGCAGCCGTTCGAGTCCGCCCAACACCAACTCGAGCGCCGATACCCCACCCGCCGACGTTCCCAAGCCCGTCGCCGTGCCGCAATTCAAGGACGTGCCCGATAGCCTGCGCGCGGCGCACGCCAGTCTCGCGACCAACGATTTGTCTGACGCAAAAGCCGCCGACGAAGCCGCACTCGCACACGACGCGCAAAACAGCGATGCGCTGGCCATCCAGCGCGACATCGCCGCGCGCGAGCAACGGCGCGACAGCGCGCTGCAAAACGCCGACCGCTGCGTGAACCAGCGCGACTGGGGCTGCGTGCAGCAACAGGCCTCCGAAGCGCTCGCCATCGATTCGAGCAGCCAGCAGGCGCAGTCGTTGATGGAGCGCGCGATTCTGTCGACCGCCTGGGCACCGGCTGCATCGGGCGCTGCGGCTCCTGCGGCCAGCGCGCCCACCCCGACACATACGCCCCCCGCCGCGAACGACAGCGGCGCGGATGCCCGCGAGCGCGCCATTCTGCAAAACGGCTGGAAGTCTCCTGCACAGCCCGGCAATACCCAATGACCTCGCGCCCCAACCCGATCGTAATCTGCCGTCCATCACATCCAATGCGGGAGAGTGACCATGCTGAAGACGACTCTAGCGGCACTGGCGGGGTTGATCGCCCTGCTCTTTTCGGCGTTCGCCATAGCCGCTGCGGCTGACGCGCACTACAAGATCACGACCGGGCCGGAACGCGGCACGTATATCCAGATCGGCCAGGATCTCGCCAAATGGGTCGCGCAGCCCGCAGGCATCGATCTGGAAGTGCTGCCCTCGAAAGGCTCGGCGGAAAACGTGCAGCGCATGCGTTTCGAACCTGGCGTGAAACTCGCGCTCGTGCAGTCCGATGTCTATCAGGCTTATGTCGATATGGCGAATTCCGGCAATCAGGACGCCGGGACGACGATTCGCCCATTGCGTCTGATCATGCCGCTTTACGACGAAGAGATTTATTTCGTCGTCCGCAATGATTCGCCGATGAAGAGCATCAACGAGATCAAGGATAAGGTCATGAGCGTCGGGCTGATCGGCAGCGGCACGGCGCAATCGGCCACCACACTGTATCGCCTGATGTTCGGCCAGCCAATTCCCGATCAGAACGCGCAGCATCTGAGCAACGAAGATGCGCTGGCCGCGCTGATCGTCAAGAAGATCGACGTGGCGATTATCGTCGCCGGTCAGCCCGCGAAACTCTTTACCGACATGAATCCGAATCTGCTGCAGCAGATCCGTTTCCTGCACGTCGATCCGGCCGCGCCGGAAACCGCGCGCGCGAAACAAACCTATTTCCCCGCGACGATTCACACCTCCAGCTACCCGAACTGGCTCAAGGAAGATGTGCCGACGTGGACGGTCAAAGCCTTTCTCGTCACCTACGATTACAACCTGCGCGATACGGTCGGCAATCTGCGGCGTTTCGCCGATTCGCTCTGCGTGAACTTCGACAATCTGCAGGAGCACGGCCATCCGAAATGGAAACAGGTCAAGCTGGAACTGCCTGGACTCGGTAAGGGATGGCAATACTACCAACCGGTCGAGCGGCGCCTGAAGGCGTGCTTCGCGCATCGCGCCGCGACGCAGGCGGCCGCCGGTGCGGGCGCGCAACCACGCGCCCCCGCGCAGGTGGTCAACGGCCGGCCGTGTTCGGATCAGGAGCGCCTGCTGCTGCTTTGCGGCAAGTGAAGCGAAACGCAGGCTTCATCCACGCGAAGCGCAGGCGATTTTCATCAACGTGCGGGCCGGCCCCACGGGGTCGACCTGCTCGAAACGAATCTTCGGTTCGACCGCCCGCGCGATTTCATCGCCGTTCGCATCGTAGGCCAGCAGGCTCGCCAGGCCAACTTCGCGCGCCGTGCAGCGAAACGCAAATAAGGCGCGATCGTGGGTTTCCTGCTTCGCGCCAATCAGATTGGGCGGGTCGAACTCTGTGCGCGTCCACACCTTGACGATGCCTGCTTCGGCGGCAATCGAGGAAGCGTCGTAATAGATCGTCGCGCCGGAATCGTGTGAGAGCACGCGCCACTGCACGGCGTGGGCCGCAGCCGCGTAAAACAGCAAACCCATGCAACCGGTCGCGGCGGCGAATTTCCCGACGCTCACTGCAATGGAATCAATCGTGCAACGCGCCACGCTTTCCTCCTGCATTGCTGCGTTGAGCCAGTGCAAAAACCGGCAAACGCCAACCGCGCCAGATCGCGGTCAGGCGCAAGGATAAACCGGCCATAAAACTCATGGCGGTATTCAGATCGGTATCGACGCCAGCGCTGCGCAACAGCAGAAAAAGCCCCGCCGTCAGCAGCGAAACGCTCGCATACATCTCGTGGCGAAACACGATGGGCACGCGATTGCACAGCACATCGCGCAATATGCCGCCGACGATGCCCGTCGCGAGACCCGCCATCATCACGACCGGCACGCGATATTCCATCGTCAAAGCGACATTGCAGCCGATCAAGGTGAACGCCATCAGACCCATTGCATCGAGTACGAGAAATATCGTTTGCAGATGTCGAAGATATGGCGCGATCAGCATCGTCAGCAAACCCGCGCACAGCACGAGATACAGATATGCGGGATGCTGGGTCCACGCGACCGGAAAATGGCCGAGAAAGATATCGCGAACGGTGCCGCCGCCCAGTGCGGTAACGAACGCAATCACCAGAACGCCAAACATATCGAACTTGCGGCGGCCAGCGGCTAGCGCGCCGGTCATGGCTTCGGCGGTAATGGCAAGGAGATAGATGCAATTCAGCATGCTGCGCACCTCGGCAAAACGAGCGGCAGCAGGAACAACGACAGCAGAAAAAGCATAAGAACCTGGAAAAGAACAGGGTGCGCGATGCACACCTTGAAAGCCTCTCCCTCTGTCCTTTTACCTGAGAGTTTGGGCTCGTTACGAGCCTGCCCCTTCGGTGGACTGCGATCCTTGCACGCGCATCGATCGCGTGAATCGCAGCCTCTCTCCAGTCGGCGAAATTCTCTCGTGGTACATGTGCCTGAGCGATTCCGGGAGCTTGCGCCTTCGGCGGAGGCACAGATGGCCTCTCTCTCCCACGAAAGAGTCGGCGCAATTATCGGTGTCGATAAAGCTTCGTGTCAAATACGTGACGGTGCGCGACGATGCGATGTCCGCGCACGGCCTGGAGTCCATTGAACGATAATCGCGTTTCAACGCCCATCGATGCCCTCTCGCGAGGGCGAGGAAATCCATGCCAGACGCCGCTCCCCGCTCCGCCCGCATCACCCCGTTGTTCGCCCTCTTGCCTTTCCTGCGGCCTTATGCGGGACGCTGGGCGCTGGCGTTTCTCGCGCTGCTGACATCGGCGGGCGCCACGCTCGCGCTGCCCGTGGCGTTCAAATATCTGATCGACCGCGGCTTCGCGAGCGGCGAGCGCACGCATATCGACCGCTATTTCATCGCGCTCTTTATCGTCTCGCTGATACTCGCGGCGGCGACGGCCTTGCGCTTCTATTGGGTTTCGTGGCTTGGCGAGCGGGTCACGGCCGATTTGCGCCGCGCGGTCTACGACCACGTCATGCGCATGAGCCCGGAATTCTTCGAGACCACGCAAACCGGCGAAGTACTCTCGCGGCTAACCACGGATACGACCTTGATTCAGGCCGTAGTCGGCACGAGTCTGTCGCTTGGTTTGCGCAACGCGCTGCTGACGATCGGCGGCGTGACGATGCTGGTGACGACGAGTCCGGTGCTATCCGCCTATATCATCGCGACGCTGATCGTGGTGGTCGCGCCCATCGTTATTTTCGGGCGCCGCGTGCGGCGTCTGTCGCGCGCGAGTCAGGACAAGGTGGCCAATGCAAGCGCACTGGCTGGCGAAGTGCTTAACGCCATGCCCACCGTGCAGTCATACACGCAGGAAGCTTACGAAGCGCGGCGCTTTGGCGGCGCAGTGGAAATGGCCTTTGAAACAGCACTCACGCGCATTCGCGCACGTGCGGGGCTGACCGCCGTGGTGATCGTTTTCGTATTCGCGGCGATTGTGTTCGTGCTGTGGCTGGGCGCGCAAGCGGTGCTGGCCGGGCGCATGACGGCGGGCCAGTTGTCCCAGTTCATTCTTTACGCGGTATTCACGGCGGGCGCGGTGGGCGCGGTCGCCGAAGTCTGGGGCGATCTGCAACGCGCCGCCGGTGCCACCGAGCGTCTGCTGCAACTGCTGGCCGCGCGTTCGCCGGTTGTGGAAGCCGCCGCGACCGTGCCGCTGCCGGCACAAGGCGAAGGCATCCGCTTGGAGAATGTGAGCTTTTCGTATCCGTCGCGCGCAGGCGTGGCTGCACTCGACGGCTTTACGCTCGATGTGCGTCCCGGCGAACATGTGGCGCTGGTCGGGCCTTCGGGTGCGGGCAAAACCACGCTGTTCCAGTTGCTGCTGCGTTTCTACGATCCGCAGTCCGGCCAGATTTCGATCAACGGCGTGCCCACGCAACAGGTCTCGCTCAACGCGCTGCGCCAGTCGATTGGCGTGGTGTTGCAGGAGTCGGTGATTTTCTCGGGCAGCGTGCTCGACAATATTCGCTACGGCATGCCCGACGCGAGCCTCGCGCAAGTGCAACGCGCCGCTGAAATGGCCGCCGCCGCAGGCTTTATCGACGCATTGCCGCAGGGCTACGATACGTTTCTGGGCGAGCGTGGCGTGCGTCTGTCGGGCGGTCAGCGGCAACGCCTGGCGATCGCGCGGGCGATCCTCAAGAACCCGCCCGTTCTGCTGCTCGACGAAGCCACCAGCGCGCTCGATGCCGCCAGCGAGCGCCTCGTGCAGACCGCCCTCGATAACGCCGCGCAGAACCGCACGACGCTGGTGATCGCGCATCGGCTGGCGACCGTGCAACAGGCCGATCGTATCGTCGTGCTGGAACATGGCCGCATCGTCGCGCAGGGACGTCATGCCGAACTGCTGCAAAGCTCGCCGCTTTACGCGCAGCTTGCGGCGCTGCAGTTCGAAACGAGCCCGGGCGATCTACCGGCAAAGATCGGTTAGCGATCCGAATTAACTGGAGGAGTGCGTGATGCGCGCGGCAGCGTCACGCCATTTCGATGCGATTGCGCCCGCGATCCTTCGCCTCGTAAAGCGCGTGATCGGCGGCGCTGAATGCCTCGCGATAACCGTTATCGCCCGATCCATTGCGCCAGGCATGCGTCGCGCCCAGGCTCAAGGTCACCACGCCCAGCGGCGAGCCACGGTGCTCGATGGCAAGCCGCTCGACACCCGCGCGAACGCGCTCCAGCGCAAGACCCATTTCGGCGCGCTCGATGCCCGTGAAAAACAGTGCGAATTCTTCGCCGCCCACACGGCCCGCAATCATATTGTGTTCGTCGGCGGCATCGCGCAGCACCTGGGCCACCGCGCGCAGACACACATCGCCGGCCGGATGGCCGTAGTTGTCGTTGTACTGCTTGAACCAGTCGATATCGACCATCACCGATCCCACGCCCTCGCCGTCGCGCGCGCCCTGCCAGCGCCGGTGGACGCTTTCGAAAGTGCTGCGGCGGTTGAACAGTTGCGTCAGAGGATCGACTGCGGACGCCATGCGCAGACGCAGATCGTTCTCGATCATCTCGCCGAGATGACGCAGCACGCCGCGCGCGTTGTCGTCCATGCGGCGCGGCTGCGGGTCCATTGCGCACAGCGCGCCGATCGGCTCGCCATCGGGCAGACGGATCGGCACAGCGGCGAAAAAGCGCACATGCGGCGGATATTGCACGAGCGCGCAGCGCTGCACGTCATCGCGTTCGAGCGTGTCTTCGACCACAAAGACACTGCCGGTGCGCAACGCGTGTTCGCTCAACGAGCTTTCGCGCGGCGTGTTCGTCACCAGCGCGCCCAGATCGCCGCAAAAGTGCTGATGCGATGCGTCGAGCAGCGTGACCGCCGTATAGGCCGCGCCCGTGACGAACTTGAGGATGCCAGTGGCGTGGCCGAAGCATTCGCGCATGACCTGATCGTCATGCAGAAGCCATTCGACGACCGACGGTTCCGCATGGGTCGGATGGAAGCCGGTCAGGGCAAGCTGCGGGCGCGAGGCCGGACGATCGGAGCCGAGGAGCGAGGACACGAGAGCTTCAATTGAGTGCGATGCCCTCTTAACGGCAGCAGGCGGGCAAAGTTTAACGAAATCGGGACCCGATTGTTTTCGCCTATTTGTACTATGAATGCAGGTTGCCTTACACCGTCTTTTTGCTGAAAACGTTTTATCGCACGGCAATTAATTAGCAATCCAGATCGTTTAATACGGTCGAAGCCCTTATTCAAACTGCCATGGCGGACATCAAGTCGGCGGTCTTTCGGGCGGCGGTGACGCCAGCGCGGCGCGTGCGATTGCGTGGTTTTGGCTCATCGGCGGGTCTCCTGGCCATCGCCCCGATGGCGATCGCCTTGCGATTTCGATTGTGCCCTCAATCCTAACCGTTAAAATCCCGGTCTTTCATTCCAACCGGCCTTTCCCGATGCAACCCGCTTCGCCCCCGCAGTCCGCCACACCCGCCTCCCACCCCACTCACGCCCACGACGACGCACCCGCCCGCGACCTCGTCTACGGTCCCGACGACCGCCCCGCGCCCGCCATCGCCTTCGTGGCCGCGCTCCAGCATCTGCTGGCCATTCTCGTGCCGATCGTCACGCCCGGCCTGCTGATCTGCCAGTCGCTGGGCGTGTCCAGCCGCGACACCACGCTGATCGTGTCGATGTCGCTGGTGATTTCGGGCATCGCCACTTTCCTGCAGTGCCGCCGCTTCGGTCCGCTGGGCGCGGGCCTGCTGATCGTACAGGGCACCAGCTTCAACTTCGTCGGCCCGCTGATCGCCGGCGGCAGCCTGATGGTCAAGCAGGGCACGCCGGTCGAAACGGTGATGGCCGCGATCTTCGGCGTGGTGATCGCCGGTTCGTTCGTCGAAATGGCCGTTTCGCGCATCCTGCCCTTCGTCAAGCGCCTGATCACGCCGCTCGTCACCGGCATCGTGGTGCTGCTGATCGGCCTCACGCTGATCAAGGTGGGCCTCATCAGCATGGGCGGCGGCTATGGCGCGATCGCCAAGGGCAACTTCGCGAGCGTCGAGAACCTCACGCTGTCGGGCGTCGTGCTCGGCACCATCATCGTGCTCAATCGCGTGCCCATCGTCTGGGTGCGTAGCACAGCGCTGGTGATCGCACTGGTGGTCGGCTATATCGTGGCGGGCGTGCTGGGTCGCCTCGACTTCACGGGCGCGCGCGAAGCCGCGCTGTTCCAGATCCCGACGCCGCTGCACTTCGGTATCGGCTTCTCGTGGTCGCTGTTCGTGCCGATGCTGATCATCTACCTCGTCACCTCGCTCGAAGCGATCGGCGACGTCACGGCCACCAGCAAGATCTCGCGCCAGCCCGTGGAAGGCCCGCTGTGGATGCAGCGGATCAAGGGCGGCGTGCTCGTCAACGGCGCGAATTCGCTGCTGGCCGGCGTGTTCAACACCTTCCCGAGCTCCGTGTTCGCACAGAACAACGGCGTGATCCAGTTGACCGGCATCGCCAGCCGTCACGTCGGCGTGTGGATTGCGGGCATGCTCGTCGTGCTGGGCCTGTTCCCGCCCGTCGCGGGCGTGCTGCAGGCCGTGCCGGAGCCCGTGCTGGGCGGCGCGGCAATGGTGATGTTCGGCGCCGTGGCCGCTTCGGGGATCAATATTCTCGCGGGCATCCAGCTCGATCGCCGCGCGCTGCTGATCATCGCGGTGTCGCTGGCGCTGGGTCTGGGCGTCTCGCAGGTGCCCGAGATTCTGACCAGCCTGCCTCACGCGCTGAAGAACGTGCTGGAATCGGGCGTGGCCACCGGCGGCCTCTGCGCGCTGCTGATGAACTGGTTCCTGCCGGAAAAGCGCTAAGCGGCTTTCGGTATCGCTTCAAGTGAAAACGCGGCCCGAGGGCCGCGTTTTTCATTGGGTTCGTCGCGTGATGTCGTGATGCCCCGCCCTAAACCGCACGAGCCCGCAAGCCACGCGCCGATGTCTTGCGCGTGCCCGCCACCACGCGGTCGCGGCCGGCTTCCTTCGCGCGATACAGGTTTTCATCGGCGCCTTGCAGCGGATCGGCGGATTTCGCTTTGCCCGCATCGCAGGTGAACACGCCGAGCGAAATCGTCACGCGCCCGGCCGGGCTTCTCGCGGGAATGTCGAGCTTGCGCACGGCGCTGCGCATCGCTTCGGCGATCGAGACGGCTGTGGCCGTCGCGCAGCCCGGCAGCAAGACGACGAATTCCTCGCCGCCATAACGGCTCACGGCGTCGCCCTGACGCCGTAGACAACCCGTCAGCGCGCTCGCCACGAGGCGCAGACAATCGTCGCCCGCCGCGTGCCCGTAGGCGTCGTTGAACAGCTTGAAGTGATCGACATCCACCATCAGCACCGATAACGGCCGCTCCTGATGCCGCGCCACGAGGCATTCGCGCGTGTAGGCCGCGTCGAACCAGCCGCGGTTGTAGAGGCCGGTGAGCGCATCGCGATTGGCTTTCTCTTCCAGATCCTCGTTGATGCGCGCCAGCCGCGAATAGAGCATCGAGATTTCGACCAGCAGCGCCGCCAGCAACGCCGACGACGCAATCACCGACGCCACGCGCGCCCCATACCAGCCCAGCGTAAAGCGCGCCGATCCCGCCAGCGTGAGCGTCACATCGGCGAGAAAAGCGAGTAGCGCGATCGACAGCCAGAGGTCGAGCACCGAGCGCATCCGGCCGCTGATGGCCAGTTGCGCGGCCAGCGCCGTCACGCAGGCGACCACCACGTAGAGCGCGAAATAGCTGTGGCGCAGCAGGCTGTAGGAGCCGTCCTTGATCAGCATGGGCAGCCAGTCGCTGAAGCGCACGGCCATCACGCAACCGGCCACACTGCCCGCGAGCGCCACCAGCAACAGCAGGCGCGCATGCTTGAGGCGAAACAGGAAACGTTGCGAGGCAAGGTGTTGCGCGGCGAAACCCAGCAGCACGATCGTGGGGAAACCGCCGTGCCAGAGCACCCAGATCCACACGGCCGTCTGCTTGCTCGCGCCGAGCAGACCGGTGGGCGCGAAGACGCCTGGGAAGATCAGCAACTGCACCGCGCATGTCAGGCTGCTGAAAGCGTAAGCGGCGGCGAGCGCGGCATCGATCGGCGACTTGCCCATGCGAAAACGCACCCACATGAGCAGCGAGGTAATCGCCTCGGTGACGACGACGGCCGTGCAGAAGATCGGCACGAACGGCGCGCACGCGGGCAGCGGCTGGCTCGCGTAGGGATAGATCGCCGCCACCAGCAAGCCGATACCCAAGGCGATGCTCAACGCGATCCAGCGATGCAGACGTGTCGGGCGTCGTGAGGTGATCAGCTTGTTCATGCGGGTGTCGGGCGGAATCAGGCGGGAACGGGGAAAAGCGGGCAGCGCTAAACAGCTCTATATCGGCGCGCATGGCCTCGCGCTTTAGCGCTGCATCCGCTTGCCGCTACGTTTTGGCGTAGGGGCTTTCCCGGCTCGTCTGAATCACGCCTTTACCTCGCCTTCAAGCGCTCAGCCGCCCGGCTTGAGCACCACGCGAAAGCGCGCCTTGCCGCTCATCATGCGGTCGTAGGCTTCGGCGGCGCGCGCAAGCGGATATTCCTCGATCATCGGCTTCACGCCGGAAATCGCGCTGAAAGCCAGCGTTTCCTGCGAATCCGCGGCCGTGCCCGAGGGCCAGCCCTGCACCGACTGACGCCCCATGATGAACTGCGTCACCGGTACTTCGACGGGCTCCTGCGCCACGCCCACCATGATCAGCTTGCCGTTCACGCCGAGGCCCGCAATCGCCGCGCTCATCGCCTGGCCGTTGGTGACGGTCGCCAGAATCACGCGCGCGCCGCCCAGCGCCTGCAGGCTTTCGCCGACGTTCTGCGCGGAACTGTCGATGTAGTGATGCGCGCCCAGCTCCTTCGCGAGCGGTGCCTTGTCCTGGCCGCGCGCGATCGCCACCGTCACATAGCCCATCTTGCGCGCGAACTGCACGCCCAGATGCCCCAGCCCGCCGATGCCGAGGATCGCCACCACATCGCCCGCCCGCGCGCCGCTATGGCGCAGCGCGTTGAAGGTGGTGATGCCCGCGCAAAGCAGCGGCGCGGCGTCGACATCGGAGAGATCGTCGGGCATGCGCGCGAGCGCTTCCTGCGGCGCGACCATGTATTCCGCGTACCCACCGTCGTAGCTGATGCCGGGCACGAGTGCGCTCTGGCACAGCACGAAGTCGCCGTGACGGCAACGATCGCAGTGGCCGCAATGGCCGCCGTGCCAGCCCACGCCGACGCGCTGGCCGACACTCCAGCCTTCGACGTCCGCGCCGGTGCGCTCGATCACCCCCGCGATCTCGTGACCGGGCACGCGCGGAAACTGCAGGCCGGGCCACTGGCCTTCCTTGGTCAGCGAATCGCTGTGACAGATACCGCACGCCTGCACCTTGATCAGCACATGGCCCGCGCCCGGTTCCGGGATCTCACGCTCGACGACTTCGAGTGGTCCGCCTGCTTTCGCTACCTGCACTGCCTGCATCGTTGGCATCGTCTGCTCCTTGAAGGGGGAAGCGCGCGGCGTGGCTCGACGCCGCCGGAAAGTGACGCGCTAGCAGGGTAACGCAGTGAGGGAAAACGTTGCGCGGGGGTGCGGCGGGGCTGCGGCTTTGCGGCGGCTGACGGGGGCCGCTTGCGCTATTGCGCTTCCCGCTGCTTGGGCGGCAGCGGTCGATCGAGCCCCGGTTCGACCGGCGTCGGCACCGCATCGCCGATCGGAACCGACAACTCCTCGGGCACCGGATCGCTATCGTCCGTGTCCGGCTGTGCCTGCGGCGGCTGCGGCGCGGGATCGGGTTCGGTCTGAGGCTGCTTGGGCGGCAATGGCTGGTCGAGCCCCGGTTCGGTGGGCGCCGGCACGGCGTCGCCGAATGGCCGCGATTGCTCCGAAGGCAGGATCGGCGGCTCGTCGTCGGGGGTGGGGAATTTGCTGGGGATGTCAGTGATTTCGCTCATCGCAGTGCCCTCCTGATGTCGATGGACTGGCGCTAACTCACAGCGACGACACTGCAGCACGCGACGTGCCGCGTCTCACGAGCGAAATCGGGGACGTAATCAAATTGTCAATGCGGTTGATTATCATTTGCGCTTTTTGATCGGCATGGAGCGGATGGAAGCGCGGATGGAAACAATCGATATTGGCGCGCCGCCCAGCGGACGCGTCGCGATAACAGAACCTCAATCGTCGGATCGCTACGACGCGCTCTCGCGTCTGCTGCACTGGATTTTCGCCGCGGCGATTCTTTACGCGACCGTCGCGGGCTATTCGCTCGCACAGTTGCCCGAAGGCGCGCTGCGCGATGACCTTTCGCGCCTGAATATGTCGATCGCCACCGTGCTGATCGTGCTGTTTCCGCTGCGCGTGTGCTGGGCGTCGGTGCGGGCCGGGCCGCGCGATCTGCCTGGGCTTTCCGCTGCGCAACGCGCGCTCGCGCATGGCGCGCATCGGCTGCTTTATGTCGCGATCTTTGCCGTGCTCGCGAGCGGCTATCTGATGGTGCCGCACGGTTATGCGTTTTTCGGCCTGATCGAGATTCCGACGCCGTTCGAGCAAGGCGCACTCACCGCACGGCTGTTCGCGATTCATCGTGCGAGTTGCGCCGTGCTGGCCGGTCTCGTCGTGCTGCATCTGCTCGCGGTTGCCAAGCATCGATGGATCGCGCGCAACGGCGTGCTCAAGCGGATGCTTTAAACGCTGCGGCTCACGCCCGATACCCCAAACCCCGGTCGCACAGGCGCGCGATAGCCGCTTCATCGAAGCCCCAATCGAGCAGCGCCGCCCGTCCGTGCTCGCCGCGCGCGGGCGCTGCGCGCCCTGCCTGCGACGGCGTCGCCGAAAAGCGCGGCGCGGGCGCCGGATGAACGACGCCTTGCCGCTCCACAAAGCTGCCGCGCGCCACGTGATGCGGATGCGTCGGCGCTTCGGAAAAACTCAGCACGGGCGCGACACAGGCATCGCTGCCGTCGAAGATCGCGCTCCATTCGTCGCGCGTGCGGGTGAGAAACGCCGCCGCAAAGCGCTCGCGCAATATCGGCCAGCCGCTGCGATCGTGCTGCTGCGGCAAACCGGCATCGGCAAGACCGAGCTTGTCGAGCAACTGCGCGTAGAAGCGCGCTTCCACCGCGCCCACCGCCATATAGCCGCCGTCGCGCGTGCGATAGCTGTCGTACCAGGGCGTGCCGCCATCGAGCAGATTGCTTTCGCGCTGTTCGCGCCAGTGGCCCGCCGCCAGCGCGCCCCAGACCACCGATCCCAGTTGCGCGGCGCCTTCGATCATTGCGGCATCGACCACCTGCCCCGCGCCGCCGCGCTGCACATTCACCAGCGCCGCCACCACGCCGAGCGCCAGCAGCATCCCGCCGCCGCCATAATCGCCGACGAGATTCAGCGGCGGCACCGGCGCCTCGCCCGCGCGTCCGATCCCGGAAAGCACGCCCGACAGTGCGATGTAATTCAGGTCGTGCCCGGCGCGCGGCGCGAGCGGCCCCGACTGCCCCCAACCCGTCATGCGTCCGTAGACCAGCCGCGGATTGCGCGCCAGCGCCGCCTGCGGTCCAAGCCCGAGACGCTCCATCGTGCCGGGCCGGAAGCCTTCGATCAGCACATCGGCGTGGACGATCAGATCGAGCGCGGCGGCGGCCGCTTCGGGCTGCTTCAGGTCGAGCGTGATCGAGCGGCGACCGCGCCCGATGATGTCGATGCGCTCGCCCGCGCGCTTCGGGCCGAGATCGTCGGGTTCGGCGGGACGGTCGATGCGCAGCACGTCCGCGCCCATATCGGCCAGCAGCATCGCGCCGAACGGGCCCGGGCCGATTGCTTCGAATTCCAGTACGCGGATGCCGCTTAGTACGCCCATCTGTGTGCCCCTCAAGAGTGCTTGCATGAGCGGACTGTAGCGACCGGCACACCCGCCGCACCCACCCATGATCGGTAGGGCATTGACCTGAATGCTGTAGGAATTCGAGCGGGAAGACGCCGTGGAAAGTGCGATTCGATGCGGCGAGCCGAAGGTGGCAACGCTGTTGGGGTCGCGCAAAAACTTGGCTGTTAGTTGCAATACAACCGATAAAAAAGAGCGCCGTATGCGGCCACGACGCCGCCATTCAAGGCGACATCGTGGCCAACGACGCTAAAGCATTACTGCGCCGCGCGCAGCTTGCCAACCTGCTGCGCGGTCACGGTGCCCGCTTTCGCGCCGAAGTGATTCAGCACGAAATTGGCGACGGCCGCGACATCGGAATCGGTATAAGCGCCGCCGAAACCCGGCATCTGCTGCAAGCGCCCATTGACGGTCAGCGACGTGCCGTTGAGCAGCACCTGGACGAGCGCCGCCCCCGACGGATCGTTCGCCGCATGGCTGCCGACCAGCGAGGCGTAGTCGCTCTGACGGCCTGCGCCGTTCCACTGGTGACAGCCCGCGCAATCGCCCGCGAACAGACGCTGGCCGCGTTCGAGCGCGGGCGTCGCGGCGGCCGCGCCCGGCAGCACCGCGTTCGACGCGCGCGCGGCGGACGGATCGAGCGCAATCGTCGCCGCCTGGCCGGTCTGCCCGCCCGTCGCTGGCGCGACACTGCGCAGATACGTGACCAGCGCCGAGATATCGCCGGGCGTCAGATATTGCAGGCTGTGCTCGACCACATCGGCCATCGGACCCGCCGCCGAACTGCGCCCCGGCGCATGGCCGCGCGACAGATACTGCGCGACCTGCTGATCGCTCCACGCGCCGATGCCGTAGCTCTGGTCCGAGGTCGTGTTGTAGGCCTTCCAGCCTTCGATTTCCGCGCCCGACAGATAATCGCGCGACTTCATCGCGAAGCCCGCGTTACGCGGCGTATGGCATTCGCCGCAATGGCCGAGCGCCGTGGCCAGGTACGCGCCGCGATTCCACTCGACGCTCTTCGCCGGATCGGTCACGAAACGCTGCTCGCGGAAAAACAGCACGTTCCAGGCGGCCATGCCCCAGCGCTGGTTATACGGAAACGACAGATCGTTCGCAGGCGGCGCCTGATGCACGGCCGGCAGCGTCAGCAGATACTGCTTGATCGCCAGCACGTCGTCGCGGCTGAGTTGCGTGTACGAGGTGTAGGGCATCGCCGGATAGAGATTGCCGTGCGAGCCCACGCCCGCGCGCACGGCTTCCACGAACGCGTCGTCGCTCCAGTTGCCGATGCCCGTGTCCTTGTCGGGCGTGAGATTGGTGGCGTAAATGGTGCCGAACGGCAGCTTGAAGGCGCGCCCGCCCGCGTAAGGCGTGCCGCCTTGCGCGGTATGGCAGGCCACGCAATCGGCGGCTTTGGCGAGGTATTCGCCGCGCGCGACGCTGGAGGCCAGATCGGCGGGCGTGCCCGCGACAGGCGCTTGCGGTTCGGCGCCCGCGGGCAAAAGCCAGGCGCGGCCGCACAGGACGGCGGCGGCCACGGCAGCCGCCAGCGCCGTATAGCCGATGATTCTGCGAATGTTCACGATGATTGGAGTGTTGTTCGTTTCGACAGGAGGCGCTCAGAAGGCTCAGAGCGCTCAAAGTGCTCAAAGCGCATTACGCCGGACGCAGCGAATCGCCCAGCGGCAGCGAGCGGATGCTCACGCCCGTGGCGGCGGTGAGCGCATTGGCCACCGCCGGCGCCGCAGGCGGCACGCCAGGTTCGCCGATGCCCGTGGGCGCTTCTTTCGACGGCACGATATGCACCTCGACCACCGGCATGCCGCTCATGCGCAGCACCGGGTAATCGTTGAAATTGCCCTGCCTGACGTGGCCTTTATCGAACGTGATCGCCGTGCGCAGGAACGTGAGACCGAAGCCGATCCCGCCTTCCACCTGGGTCGTGACGATGTCCGGGTTCACCACCATGCCGCAATCGACCGCGCACACCACGCGATCCACCGTGAACGAACCGTCGGGCTGCACGGTCACCTCGGCCACCTGCGCCACGTAGGTGCCGAACGCAAGCTGCAACGCGATGCCGCGCCCGCGCTTGGTGCCCTGCGGTCCTGGCTTGAGCGGCGTGGACCAGCCCGCCTTCTGCGCCACGAGTTCGAGTACGCCGCGATGACGCGGCTGGCTCGCGAGCAACGCGTGACGGAACGCATACGGGTCCTTGCCCGCCGCGCGCGCGGCCTGATCCATCATGGTTTCGCCGACAAAAGCCGAATGCGTGTGGCCGACCGAGCGCATCCATTGCGTCTGCACGGGCAGCTTCGGCTTGTGCTGCGCGACGCGGAAATTCGGAATCGCATACGGCATGTCCGCCGCGCCTTCGACCAGCACCGGATCGATCGAATCGGGCTTCGGCAACTGCATGAAGCTCTGGCCCACGACATCGTGATTCCAAGAAACCAGCTGGCCCGCCTTATCGACGGCCACGCGAACCTTGTGCACCGTCAGCGGACGGTAATAGCCCGCGCGCATGTCGTCCTCGCGCATCCACACGAGTTTGATGGGCGCATCCACGCCCTGCGCGTGCGCCGCTTTCACCACGCGCGCCGCTTCGCGCACGAAGTCCGAATGCGGATTCGCGCGGCGGCCGAAACTGCCGCCCGCATAGAGCTGATGAATCGTCACCTGCGCGGGCGTGATGCCGAGTTCCTTCGCCGCCATCGCCTGATCGGCCGTGTGCCATTGCTCGCCGTTCCAGATCTCGCATTGATCGCCTTTGAGGCTGATCAGGCAGTTCATCGGCTCCATCGGCGCATGCGCGAGATACGGTTGCTCGTAGACCGCCTCGATATAGTGGCCGCCCTCGGGCGCGCTCGTGAGCACCTTGCCGCGCTGCTCCGCCACGTTGCCCGCCTGATCGGCGAGCGCGCGGAACTGGCTGAAGATATCGGTCGAACTGAGCGCGAACGCGTGGCTGTCGTCCCACGTGATGTTGAGCGCGTCGCGGCCCTGGCGAGCGATCCACGTGTTGTGGGCGAGCACGGCCACGCCGCCCTGCACTTCGTCGTCGCCGGGAATCTGCACGACCGCCACCACGCCGCGAATCGCCTTCGCCTTGCTCGCGTCGATGTGGCGCACCTTGCCGCCCAGCCGCGGCGGATGCGCGATCACCGCCACCAGCATGCCGGGCACCTTGATGTCCTGCGTGTAGATGGCCGAGCCGTTCACCTTCGCGGGAATATCCACGCGCTTCGAATCGCGTTTGCCGATCAGTTTGAAATCGGCGGGCTGCTTGACGACGACCTTCGCGGGCAAGGGTTCGCGCGCGGCGGCGGCCACGAACTGGCCATAGCTCGCGCGACGATTCGACGCCGCGTGGACGATCACGCCGTCTTCCACTTTTAGCGTGGCCGGGTCCACTTTCCACTGCTTCGCGGCCGCGCCGACCAGCATCATGCGGGCGGCGGCGGCGGCTTCGCGCATCTGCTTCCACGCGCCGGCCATCGCCGTGCTGCCGCCGGTGGCCTGCAGCGTCCAGCCAAACGAAGCGAACATCGGGTTCGCGTATTTCTTGACATCGGCGGGCGCGGCTTCGACGGTAATGCGGTCGAGTGGCACGTCGAGTTCATCGGCGGCCAGCGTCGCGAGCCCCGTGAAGGTGCCCTGACCCATCTCCAGATATTCGGCGATAACCGTGACCGAGCCATCCGCATTCACGCGGATAAACGCGTTCGGTTCGAACGTGAATGCAGCGCTGGATTGCGCAGCAGGATCGAGCGACGCCGCGACGGCCAGGCCGCCGCGAAATCCCACCGCCAGCGTGAGCGCCGACATGCCCGCGAGAAACTGGCGGCGCGATAGCGAGGCGCCCGCCGCTGCGCCTTCGTTGAGTTTCGGATCACGCATGTTTGAGCGCCTCCGCAGCTTCGTGGATCGCGGCGCGAATCCGCTGATAGGTCGCACAGCGGCAGATGTTGCCGCTCATGGCGTCGTCGATATCGGCGTCGGTGGGATTGGGTTGGGTGGTGAGCAGCGCCACCGCCGACATCACCTGCCCCGATTGACAGTAGCCGCACTGTGGCGCCTGCTTTTCGATCCACGCGGCCTGCACGGCAGCGCCCACCTTCTGCTCGTGCACGGCTTCGATCGTCGTGACCTTGCGGCCTTCGATCGCGCCGATGGGCGTCACGCAGGCGCGCGCGGGCTGGCCGTCCAGATGCACGGTGCAGGCGCCGCACAGCGCCATGCCGCAACCGAACTTGGTGCCGGTCATGCCGAGTTCGTCGCGCAGATACCAGAGCAGCGGCATCTCGGGATCGCCATCGAATTGATGTGGCTGACCATTAATCACTATCTGAACCATGATCTCGGACCTTCCTTGTGGGGTGGCCGTATCCGGCGCGTTCGCGCGGATCGGCGGATGTGGCTGGAATGGGTTGGCGCTGGGGAAAACCGGGGCGAGCCGCAATAGCACGCTCGCACGCTCGCCCGCGCACGACCTTGCGAGTCTAGTCGCGAGGGGTCGAATCGGCCATGCCGAAAAATCCGGTTTTCCTGCCTGAAAATCTGGAATGAATGACTTATGGATCGCTCGCGGATCACTTATGGGCGAATTTATGGCGGAATGCCGATCCCATCGCGATGCATTCACGCACTCGATGAATGCGCATCGCGCGCAAGAATCTGCTGACCTGTCTGCATGTTTTCTCCCCTCATGCAAATTGCGCATGACGCTATGTGTATTCAGCATTGGACGCTGGCTTTGCGTCGCCCGAGTATCCGCGTTCGGCATTCAAGCCAGCCTTGTCACCGCTATCCGCAGGTGACCACGCATCGCGCATAACCCGCACGCAAGCCTCGCAAAAGGCGGCGCGAATGCCTGAAACGACGACGGGAATCGCTGCGCAACCCGCCGCGATCTCCCTCGATCTGGACATGAGGAGACGACGTGAGCAGTTCTGTAAAACGACATATTGGCCCGTTTGCACTGATGTTTACCGGCCTTGGATCGATCATCGGTTCCGGCTGGTTGTTCGGTGCCTGGAAAGCCGCCAAGATCGCCGGTCCCGCTGCGGTCTGCGCGTGGATCATCGGCGCGGTGGTGATACTGGCCATTGCACTCACTTACGCCGAACTCGGCGCGATGTTCCCGGAATCGGGCGGCATGGTGCGTTACGCGCGCTATTCGCACGGCGCGCTGGTGGGCTTTATCAGCGCATGGGCGAACTGGATCGCCATTGTTTCGGTGATTCCCATCGAAGCCGAAGCGTCCATTCAATACATGAGCACCTGGCCTTATCCATGGGCGCATGCGTTATTCGTGAATGGCGAACTCACGCATTCAGGCTTGCTGCTTTCGGCCCTGCTCGTGATTGTCTATTTCATGCTCAATTACTGGGGCGTAAAGGTTTTTGCGCGCGCCAATAGCGCCATTACGATCTTCAAGTTCATCATTCCGGGTCTGACGATCGCCGGTCTTATGGCGACGGGTTTCCACCACGAAAACTTCGGCGAAGCCAGCACGTTTGCGCCGTATGGCTGGTCGGCCGTGTTCACGGCAGTCGCGACCAGCGGCATTGTGTTCGCATTCAATGGCTTCCAGAGCCCGATCAATCTCGCGGGCGAAGCGCGTAATCCTTCAAAGAGCGTGCCGTTTGCGGTGATCGGCTCAATTGTTTGCGCGCTGGTGATTTACGTGCTGTTGCAGGTGGCGTATATCGGCGCGGTCGACCCGTCTGATGTGATGAAAGGCTGGAATACCTTCAATTTCAAGTCGCCGTTCGCGGAACTCGCGATTGCGCTGAACCTGAACTGGCTCGCGATCCTGCTGTATGTGGATGCATTCGTGAGCCCGAGCGGCACCGGCACGACCTATATGGCGACCACCTCGCGCATGATCTACGCGATGGAGCGCAACAACACCATGCCGGCGATGTTCGGCAATGTGCATCCGTTCTATGGCGTGCCGCGTCAGGCGATGTGGTTCAACCTGGCCGTGTCGTTCATCTTCATGTTCTTCTTCCGTGGATGGAGTTCGCTCGCGGCCGTGATTTCGGTGGCGACCGTGATCTCGTATCTCACCGGCCCGATCAGCCTGATGGCGCTCAAGCGCGCCGCCACCGACATCGAACGCCCGCTGACCGTGCCGCTCATGAAAGTGATCGCGCCGTTCGCCTTCGTCTGCGCATCGATGATCCTGTACTGGGCCAAATGGCCGCTGACCGGCGAAATCATTCTGCTGATGGTTGTTGCGCTGCCCGTGTACTTCTACTTTCAGGGCAAGGAAGGTTGGGCCGGCTGGGGCCGCGACCTGAAGGCCGCATGGTGGCTGTGCGCCTATTTGCCGGTGATGGCCGTGCTCTCGCTGATCGGCAGCAAGGAGTTTGGCGGTCACGATGTGATTCCCTACGGCTGGGACATGCTGGTGGTCGCGATCATCTCGCTGGGCTTTTATTACTGGGGCGTCAGCTCGGGCTATCGCACGCCGTATCTCGACGAACGCGAGCGCCATGCGGAATACGAATCCCTGCCCACCGAAGCCAAGGTTTGACGCAGCAATAATGCGGTATTGATGCGGTATTGATGCGGTATTGATGCGGTATTAATGCCGTATTCTGGCGCTGGAGCCCGCACGGTCCAGCGCCGATTCATGAATCCCATCGATAAGTGCATGCAAGCGCAGCGCCTTATTCTTCGGCGGCGGCAATGCTAGAGTCACGGGTGGTATCGGCGTAGCAGTCAGACGCGTGCACAGGCACCGTCACGCCGCTGTCCACTGCCACACGCCCCGCATAAAGAAAGGATTCCGAATCATGTCGATGACCACGTTCAACGCCACGCAAGCGGTTTCGCCCGCGCTCGCCCGCTACACATCGGACACCTTGCTCGACGGCGTATGGAAACGCACGCCGCTTTCCCTGCGCGATCGCAGCATCGTGACCGTTGCGGCGCTCATCGCGCGTCATCACACCGCCGAACTGCCGTTCCAGGTTCGTCTCGCGCTCGATCACGGCGTCACGCCCGCCGAGCTTTCGGAGATCGTCACGCATCTCGCGTTCTACGCGGGCTGGGGCACGGCAACGGCTGCCACGGCGATTGTCGGCGACGCGTTCCGCGAGCGCGATATCGGCGTGAATCAATTGCCGGGCGCTCACGTCGATCCGCTGCCGCTGAACGAAGCCGCCGAAGCACAACGCGCGCAAACCGTCGAACAGAATTTTGGCACAACCGCGCCCGGCGTAGTGCACTACACCACCGAAGCACTTTTTCTCGATCTCTGGCTGCGCCCCGGCCTCGCGCCGCGTGACCGCAGTCTGGTCACGGTAAGCGCACTGGTTGCCAACGGGCAGTCCGCGCAGATTCCTTATCACCTCAATCGCGCGATGGACAACGGCCTCACGCAACCCGAAGCCGGCGAAGTCCTCACGCAACTCGCGTTCTATGCGGGCTGGCCGATGGCGTTTTCGGCGATGCCGGTTTTCAAGGACGTATTCGAGAAGCGCGCCGCCTGAAGCGGCGCGCGTGACGCGCTTATACCTGAACTTCCTGCAGGACAGGCAGCCGCTTTTCGAAGTGATAACCGGGCGGCTGCACCTCGCCGAAGTCGTGCGCCGAAAGCAAGGTGTAGCCACTCGACGTATAGAGCCCGACCGCCTCGGGCTGACGCGGTCCAGTGCCCAGAAACACACGCGTATAACCCTGGCGTGCCGCCTGCGCCTCCAGTTCCACCAGCACACGGCGCGCGAGTCCCTTGCGGCGCTCGCGACGGCTCGCCCAGATGCGCTTGAATTCCGCCGTGCCTTCATCGGCATGTGGCATGAATGCGCCGCCCGCCACCGCAACGCCATCGCGCAGCAAAAGCACGAATGCACCCCGCGGCTGCGTGAAATCCTCCTCCGGGTAACGCGTCATTTCGCGTTCGAGATCTTCGGCGGCGATGACATCCGCATAGCGGCTGCGATATTCATCGGCCAGTTCTGCCAGCAGAGGCTGCGCACGCGGGTCTCGCACCTGAACGTAGACAAACGCCTCGTGCGCCATCAATGCACCCTGGGGAAGCCGTGACGTTCGGCCAGCAGCGCGAGAATGCGCTTCGGGTCGGTAACGTAGCGCGTTTCGCCCAGCGTCAAGGCGTCCTCCGGCACCGGATGCTCGTTGCCTAATACGAGCGCGGGCAGCCCCTGGTGCGCTTCGTCGAGGACGTCGATCACGGCCGGACGCGGGCGGGCGAACGCCACGCGCTTTACGCCCAGTTGTGCGGCGCGCGCCGGATCGCTCGCGAGCAGACCTTCGATGGAAAGCCCATGTGGGCAGACGAAATGCTCACCGGGATGTTTGGGGTCGGTAAAGGCGGGTTCCAGCAACAACAGCAAATCCTGGCTCATGGTGATCGATTCCTTTTTAATCAGTACCACTGATAATATTTTCTGGATTTAATTACGCTGCGATCGGCGCTTTGGTTCAATGCGTGCGTTCGCAAGCAGTGAATTTCGCTTCATGTCAAAGAACCCTGGAGAGGAATTCTCGGGTGCGGGAATGCGACGGATTGCCGAGCACCTGAGCGGGCGGCCCCGCCTCCACCACGCGGCCGCCGTCCATGAACACGATGGTGTCCGCGACTTCGCGCGCAAAGCCAATTTCATGCGTCACGATCACCAGCGTGGTGCCCGAGCGCGCCAGTTGCCGGATCACGTCGAGCACTTCGCCGACAAGTTCCGGATCGAGAGCCGAAGTCGGTTCATCGAATAGCAGCACCTTGGGTTTGAGCGCGAGCGCGCGCGCAATCGCTACGCGCTGCTGCTGACCGCCCGAAAGCTGGCGCGGCCAGGCATCGGCCTTGCCTGCGAGACCTACGCGTGCCAGCAATGCGCGCGCTTCGGCTTGCGCCTGAGCGCGCGGCACGCCAGCGGCAAGCGGCGCTTCGGTGATGTTGTCGAGCACGCTCAGATGCGGAAACAGATTGAAATTCTGGAACACCATGCCCACTTCCGCACGATGACGCAGAATGTCCTTCTCCTTCAATTCATAAAGCGTGCGCCCTTCGCGCCGATAACCCACAAGTTCGCCGTCGATATCGATAAAGCCATCGTCGACACTCTCGAGGTGATTGATCGAACGCAGCAGCGTGGATTTCCCCGATCCGGATTGCCCGAGGATCACCGTGACGCTACCCGACGGCACCGTCAGCGATACGTTGTCGAGCACCTTGAGCGTGCCGAAGCTCTTCGACACATTATGGATTCCTATGCGACCACCGATGCGGCGTTGAGCCCAGCCAGAATCGGCGATGAGTGCTGCATCGTCGCTTTGCTCAGTCTTGTTCGATGCCGTGTCCGAAAACGATTTACGCAGCAATGCCAGCAGCGCGGAGCGCGGCGGCTGCGTGCGTGTCGCGCCGCGCGCGTAATGGCGCTCGATATGCACCTGGATCGCGGAGAGCACCGTGAGTATCAGCAGATACCAGATCGTCGCCACCATCAGCAGGGGAATGACTTCCAGATTGCGGTGATAAACAATCTGCACGGTATAGAACAGGTCCGGCATCGCGAGGATATACACCACCGAAGTCCCCTTCGCGAGCCCGATCACATCGTTGAACGCGGTAGGCAACACCGCGCGCATGGCCTGCGGCAGCACAATGCGCCAGGCCTGACGCGCGTGTGGCAAACCCAGCGCGGCGGCCGCTTCGCGCTGGCCCTGATCGACCGAGAGCATGCCGCCGCGAAATGCCTCGGCGGCAAAGGCCGCATGATTGAGCGACAGTCCCACCACGGCCGCGAATAATGGGCTGATCAAATCGGTGGTCGGGCCGTCGTAGAACGTCAGATGCGTGAATGGCACGCCAATCCACACGGTCTCGTAGAGATAGCCGAGATTGTTCAGCAGCAGCAACAGCACAATCGGCGGAATCGAGCGGAACAACCAGACGAAGGCCCACGCGCACGCCGCCAGCAAAGGCGAACGCGAAAGACGCGCCAGCGCGATCGGCACCGCTAGCGCAAAGCCAATCAGCGAACCCAGCAGCGTGAGCAGCAAGGTACGCGACAGCCCTTCGAGAATGGGTTCGGCGAAGAACCATTGCGCGAAAACGCTCCATTCCCAGCGCGGATTGCCCAGCACGGAATGCAGTACCAACGCTATCAGGACGACGGCGAGCACGGTGCCTGCCGTGCGTGCGCGATGGCGGGCGGGCACGACGCGAAAATGCGCGTAGTCGGAGGCCTCCAGCGCGGCATGGCCGCGCGCGGACGAAGGGACGGCGATGTGAGGGGTGTCGCTCATGGTTCGATGTTCCTGCTCGATTCTGCGG
This sequence comes from Paraburkholderia sp. Ac-20340, assembly GCF_017104965.1. GTDB lineage: Bacteria > Pseudomonadota > Gammaproteobacteria > Burkholderiales > Burkholderiaceae > Paraburkholderia. Next base: position 13,905 of record NZ_JAAGPR010000011.1, on the reverse strand, counting down.
TCAATGCATCACTGGGCTTTCGCGAGTGCGTAGCGGCTCTCGCGTCGCGGCAGTCCCAGATGGTCGCGCAGCGTGTCGCCAGTCAGGCGACGGCTGTAACGCCCGCGCGCTTCGAGCACCGGAATCACGTGCTTGACGAAATCGTCGAGCCCTTCGGCCTGCACCGGGAAGCCGAGGATGAAGCCATCGGCCGCGCCGGCATCGAGCCAACGGATCAATTCGTCGGCAATCTGCTCGCCAGTGCCAAGAAACTGCGACTTCGGCGTAGCGACTTCGAGCGCCACTTCGCGCAGCGTCGCGCCGCTGCGGCGTGCTTCGCTCTTGATGCGGTCCGTGGTCGAACGGAAACTATTGGTGCCGAGTTCGCCCAGTTCAGGAAACGGCTCGTCGAGCGGATACTGCGAAAAATCGTGATGCTCGAAGAAGCGGCCGAGATACGCGAGCGCGTCTTCAATACTCAGCAGATCGCGAATCGCCCGGTACTTTGCCTCGGCCTCTTCCTTTGTCTTGCCGACAATCGGCCCAATACCGGGGAAGATTTTCACGTCCGAGGCGGCACGCCCGTGCTCCACCGCGCTTTGACGCACACGCTCGGCAAATTCACGCGTTTCCTCCAGCGAAGGCGAATGCGTGAACACGGCATCGGCGTACTTGCCTGCGAGATCGATGCCCGAATCGGACGAACCCGCCTGGAAAATCACCGGCTGGCCTTGCGGCGAACGCTGGATATTGAGCGGCCCCGCCACTTCGAAGAACTTGCCCTTGTGATCGAGCGTATGCAGCTTGTCGCGCGCGAAGAAACGGCCGCTTTCACGGTCGCGCAGGAAGGCGTCGTCGTCCCAGCTATCCCAGAGGCCTTGTACTACGTCGAGGTATTCATCGGCGATTTCGTAGCGCAATTCGTGGTTCGGATGCTCGCCGCCATAGTTTTTTGCCGAGCCTTCGAGCGGCGATGTCACCACATTCCAGCCCGCGCGTCCGCCGCTGATCAGATCGAGCGAAGCGAACTGGCGCGCCACCGTAAACGGATGGCTATAAGAAGTGGAAAGCGTGCCGGCCAGGCCGATCTTTGTCGTGGCGGTGGCCAATGCCGAGAGAATCGAAATTGGCTCGAATCGATTCAGGAAATGCGGAATCGATTTTTCGTTGATATACAGACCGTCCGCCACGAAGGCAAAGGCCACGCCGTTGGCCTCGGCTTTCTGGGCAATGCCGGTATAAAAGTCGATGTTGACGCTGGCATCGGCCGGGCCACCCGGATGCTTCCACGCATTCATATGGCCGCCCGCGCCATGCAGCATGATGCCGAAAGTCAGATTTCGTTTATTCGTGTCGGTCATTTCGGATTCCTTGAATAATAGGGGTGCGCCGATCAGGCGTGCGCGTGCGAGGTGAGCGGCGCGAGGCGCTCGACCGAATCGAGTCGCAACGCGTAATCCGCAACCGGCGTATCGATCACGAATTCTTCAATGCCGAAGCGCGTATGCAGCGCGTCCAGTTCGGCGCGCACGTCTTGCGCTGTGCCCGCGATCACATGCGGATGCAGTTCGTCGAGGCGGTAATCGGACACACCGGTCTGCCGTGCGAATTCCGCTGCCGCTTCGGGGCTCGGCAAGTTCACGCTTTGTCCCGTCGCGAGTTGCAGTTTGAATAGACGCAGCGCGCCAACCTGTGCACGCGCGGCTTCACGCGTAGCGGCCGCGAACGCATAAAGCGCGAGCAACGGCGCGCGGCCCGTGGCCTCGCGATAAGCGTCGATAGAGCGGGCGATATGGGCCTCATCGCCATTGAAATGCCCGGCGTAGCAAAAGGCCCAATCATGCTTTGCGGCAAGACGCGCGCTTTCGGGACTGCCACCCAGCAGCACGCGCTGAGGTGCCTCGGGCGGAACCGGCAATGCCAATGCGCCAGCCAGCGCGTGATCTTCCGGCACGCCCCATTTGAGGAAAGCGTCCAGCTCCGCGAGTTGTCCCGCGAAGTCCGGCTTCTTCGCCTTGTCATGAAACCACTGCAGCGCGCGCGTGGTCAGCGGCAGCCCGCCGGGCGCCTTGCCCACTCCCAGATCGACCCGACCCGGCGCGAGCGAAGCCAGCACGCGAAACGATTCCGCTACCTTGAACGGGCTGTAGTGTTGCAACATCACGCCGCCCGAACCCACGCGAATGCGCGAGGTATGCGCCAGCAAATGCGAGACGACGATTTCAGGCGCCGAACTCGCGAGCCCCGGCGCGCCATGATGCTCGGCGATCCAGAAACGCTGGTAGCCAAGCGCTTCCGCGCGTTGTGCGAGACGTATCGTGAAGCGCAACGCATCGTGTGCGCTTGCGCCTTCGGCGATCGGGCTTTTGTCGAGAATGGAAAGAGACCAGGCCATGTCACTCCTTCCCCATGCGTATTGCGCATGGGTCGAACGGTGTTAAGCGATTGCGATTTAAGGTAAATAGCGGTCGCTCGAATACGCTCCAGTCATTATGTCGACGCAATGCGCCGGAGCGTACGAGCGATTTCTGCTATGCATATGAGCGTGGGCGTAAGACGCTTTAGAACTGATAACGCGCACGCAGGTAATAGAAGCCGCCGTTCACACCCACATTCGACGCATAGGTGTCGTACTGCACGCCTTCCAGTTGATTCACATAAGGAATCTTCGACGGATACACATCGAACAGATTGTTCGCACCCACGGCAATCTGGAATTTCTTCGTGACGTCGTAGCGCACTTCCACATCGGTCACGTAACGCGCAGCATTCTCCACGTGCTGGAATTGCGTAGTGGAAAACGCATTCGGCCCGACGATATAAGTCATCTCGCTGGACGTCGATCCATAGCGCGTTTCATGCAGACCCACTGCCCATTTGTCGCGATGCCAGGTGCCGCCAATAATGATCTTGTTTTTAGGCGTCGATGTCGTCAGCCAGCCGATCTGTTGCGCGTTGAGCGCCGCCGTGCCATTGGCATTCTTCGCCACACTACGCACCGAAGTCGTATTCAGGTTCACGCCCAGATCCCAATCCACCTGACCGTAGCGGCCAAAGCCCGTGTGATAGGTGCCGGTCAGGTCGATACCGCGCGTGCGCGTGCTCGCGCCATTGGTGAAATAGCTCGCCGATACCGCCGAAGCCGGAATCGAACTGGGCACCGAAAGCCCTGCCGCCTGCATGGCTGCGATGGCATCCGCGCCCGCTGCCGTACCGCCCAGAACAATGCGATTGCGGATATCGATCTGATACGCGTCGAGCGTGAGGTGCAGGTTATCGACCGGTTGCAGCACGAAGCCAACGTTATAGTTGGTCGATTCTTCCGGCTTGAGCGATTGCGCGCCGATCAGTTTCGCAGCCGCCGAATTCGCCGCCAGCAAACCTGAAGCCGATGCCGGCGATACATTGATGTTGGTGTAATACTCCTCGGCCAGCGACGGCGCGCGGAATCCCGTACTCACGCTGCCGCGAATCGCAAAGCGCGGCGTAAAGTCGTAGCGTGTCGAGATCTTGCCGTTGGTGGTATCGCCCACATCGTTGTAGTGTTCGTAGCGACCGGAGAGATCGACTTGCCACTTCTGGGTGATCTTCGTCGCCAGATCGATATAGGTGCCGAATACGTTGCGCGAATTATCGCTTGCGCTAACCGGTGCAAGACCCGGCAACGCCTGCGCGCCGCCGTCGAGATACGAATACAGATCGCCCGCGCCCACGGTATAGGTTTCGCGGCGCTCTTCCACACCCAATGAAACATGCAGCGGCCCCGCCAGCAGCGGCAACTGGAACGCGCGCGAGAAGTCCAGGTTATTGGTGAGTTGCGTGTTGCTCACCGTCGCCAGATGGAAACTGGTGGGCGTAAAACCTTGCGCGTCGTAGAGCCCGGTATTGGCGGAATCGACCATGCCCATGCTGTCGTGGTCGCCGCCATAGGTCGTGCTCAAGTCCCACGACCAGCCGAACAGATTCTGGCCCTTCACGCCCGCCGTGATCGAATAGTCATTCTCGTTGACCGTTTCCTGCGGCGTAAAACCATTCGGATAAATCGACGGTAGCACTGATGGCGGCCGATAGTTCTGATACGCGCTGGCATTGCGGTGTGCATAGGTGCCGAAGCCATAGAGTTCGACATCGTCGCCCAGGTAATAGCCAGCGTTAAAGCCCACCGATTCGCGCGTGGCCGAAGGATCGCCCAGCATACGGTTGTAATAGCCCTGACCCGCCGGAAAACTGCCGAAGTAGTCGTCAGGGCCCGTGCGGACCGTATGATTCTGGCGCGCGTATTCGGCGCTCAGATCGAGAAAGCCCTTATCGCCGAGATTGAAGCCGATATTCGCCGATTCGGCATTCTTCAGGCCATCGCCTGCATACGTCTGACCGGTGGTCGACGTCACTTCACCGCCATGCGAAGCGCGCTTCAGAATGATGTTGATGACGCCCGCAATCGCATCCGATCCATACTGCGCCGCTGCGCCGTCGCGCAGAATTTCGATGTGATCGATCAGTGCAATCGGGATCGTGTCGACGTCCACGCCCGTCGCGCCCTGATTCAGGCCACCGTCCAGAGAGATATTTGCCGTAGTGTGGCGGCGTTTGCCGTTCACCAGCACGAGGACATGGTCGGGACTCAGGCCATGTAGTGAAAGCGTGTTGGTAAGCATCGCCGCGTCGCCAGCGTAGGTTTCGTGGCCGATCGAAGGCGAGAGTTGCACCAGCGCGTCGCGCAGATTGGTCTGGCCGGTCGAACGCAATTGCTGGCCGCTGATCACATCCACGGGCGTAAGACTCTTGCTCGCCTTGGTTTCCGTGCGGCTGCCGGTGACCACGACGGTGTCCTGTTGCACGGTGTTGCCGACAGCATTGCCAACCGTGCTGCCAACTGCTGCATCGCTTGCCGCAGCGGCGGGAGCCGCCACCGTTTGCGCCCACACTGCCCCATTGCACGCCAGCGCGAAAGCCGCCGCCGAAAGCACCTTCATGCGCAAACGCGGCGCCTGGCGCTCGCCTGGTATTGTTCTCGCAGTTCCAAAACCCGAAGCATGAATATTGTTTTTCGTTTTCATTCGAACAACTTATTAATTTAATGACTACTTTATTGTCACGCGTCGACTTCCCCTGCCTTCATTGCGAAGCAGTTGTTTTCCGGGAACGTCGGCGCCCGTTCCCGGAGACACCGTCAAGGTTCGTTGCCGACCAGGCCGATCTTCGTTGCACCTTCGCGCTGCGCTGCCGCCATCACCTGCGCGACCGCGCTGTAAGGCGCGAGCTTGTCCGGCGAGAGATGGATCTCGGGCTGATCCGCCTGAGCGGCGACATCGGCCATGTGATGCTCGAGATCCGCGCCGGCCGCGAGCGGCGCGCCATTCCATTGCAGCGCGCCTGTCGGGCCGATATCGATCTGCACGACCGGCGGCGGCGTGGCGGGCGGCGGCGGGCTATCCACCGGCAGATTCATCTTGACCGCGTGCATCTGGATCGGGATCGTGATGATGAGCATGATCAGCAGCACCAGCATCACGTCGATCAGCGGCGTCGTGTTGATGTCCACCAGCACGTCCGGTTCCTCGCTGCCCGATGGGACATTCATCGCCATCGTCTAGACTCCTTTTCGGTTCGGGTTAGCCGCCGCGTGCAGGCGGCTGGGTGATGAACGAGACCTTGGCAATGCCCGCACGTTCGCAGGTGCTCACCACGCGCGCAATGTATTCGTAGCGCGTGGCCTGATCGCCGCGCACATGAACCTCGGGCTGCGGGTCGCGCTGCGAAATGCCTTTCAGTTGCGCGAGCAACGTTGTGGCATCCACGCGCTTCTCGTTCCAGAACAGATCGCCCTCTTTATCGACGGCAATCTCGATGCTGTCCGGTTTGGTCTGCAGCGGATTCACCGTTTCCTTCGGCAACTGCACCGGCACCGTATGCGTAACCACCGGAATCGTGATGAGGAAAATGATCAGCAAAACCAGCATCACGTCCACGAGCGGTGTCGTGTTGATGGAGGCGATGACTTCGTCTTCGCCGCCGTCCTGCGCTACGTTCATGGCCATGGCGAATCGGACTCAGTGGGCGTTGACGACCGCGCGGACCGGGCGCTTGCGGCCCCCGGCGAGCAGCACCGTATGCAGTTGCGCTGCAAAGCCGCGCACGCGCTCCATCAGCGACTTGTTGCGACGCACGAGGAAGTTGTAGCCGAGCACGGCGGGCACGGCCACGGCCAGACCCACCGCCGTCATGATGAGCGCTTCGCCCACCGGTCCCGCTACTTTGTCGATCGACGCCTGGCCTGCAATGCCGATCGCCGTGAGCGCGTGATAGATGCCCCAGACCGTGCCGAACAGGCCGACGAACGGCGCCGTCGAACCCACCGTGGCGAGGAACGCAAGGCCGTCCTGCAGGCGATTCGACACGTTGTTGCTGGCTCGATCGATCGACACCTGAATCCACGTATTGCGATCGACTTCTTCGAGCAGCGCTTCGTCGTGATGCTCGGCGGCTTCGAGGCCCGTCTCGGCGATAAAGCGGAACGGCGAGTTGTCGTCGAGATCGGCCACGCCCACGGCCAGCGACGGCGCGCTCCAGAGTTGCGCATCGGCCGATTTCGCGCGGCGCGCTGCTCGTGCCTGCTCGACGAACTTGGTGATCATGATGTACCAGCTCCCCATCGACATCACGACGAGTACCAGCAGCACGAAGCGCGCGACAAAATCGCCATTGGCCCACAGTGCGCCGAGCCCGTACGGATTCGCATCGGTTGAATTGCCGGCGCTTTGCGCCCATACGAGCGGCGAGGCGAGCAGCGCGACGGCGCCAGCCGCCGCAGGAATGAGGCGCGCGGAACGCGCAGCAAGGATTGACTTCTTCATGTTTGCTCCAGAGTGATGCTCAATTCAGGTTGAATGAAAACGGCACCTGCACGCGCACGGGCTGGCCCTGCGAAATGCAGTTGAACTTCTTCACCGCGTTAAAGGCGGCGCGATCGAGCAAGGGATCGGCGGACTTCTCGACCTTCTCTTCCGTCACGTGACCCTGCGGATCCACCACGAACGAGATCAGCACATCGCCGGTGATGTTGTTGTCCTGCGCTTCTTCCGGATACACCATTGCAGCGCGTACCTTGTCGGAGTTCGGGCAGACCACGCCGGCCTCGTGACTCACGGGCTTCGCGGGCGCAGGCGGGGCCGGTGGCGCAACGGGTGCGGGCGGCGCCGGCGGCGCAGGCTGCTCGGACTGATGCGCGATCGTCGGCGCGGGAGGCGCTACGACCGGCACTTCGGGCTTCGGCACGTAAGGCACGACGCGTTTGGGCGGCGCCACCGGCTTCGGCGGCGGCAGCTTGACGGTGGGGATGGGCGGCGCAGGCGCCGGCTTCACGGTCTCCAGAATGCGCACTTCCACGGGTTTCTGGATCACCTGCACCACCTTGCTCGCGAGGCCGTTGAGCAAAGCCCAGATAAAGACGATGTGCAACAGCAGCACGGCCGCGATGCCCGCATAGCGGCGCACCGATCCCGGTCTGCGCGCCCCGTACTGGCGCGGGCGCGCTGCCCACTTCCCCGCCACCACCACTGAGTCCGACATGAAGCGCTCCTTCCTTTCCTTTGCACTACAAACTGTTTGTAAACCGTGGCGCCGCGAATTTCACGCGGCGCGCGCTGCATCAGGTCTTCGGCAGGCCCGGCGGATTGGTGGTGGCACGCTGGATCGCTTCCGAATCCAGACTCCAGCGGTCGAGCACCTGGCGATACTTGCCATCGCGGATCAGATCGTTGAGCACCAGGGTGATCGGATCGGCCAGACCACTACCTTTGCGCGTGGTGATCGCCACTTCGGCGGTACGCGGCCAGCCGCCGCTCACGGTGCCCACCAGACGCGTCTTGCCCTGCGTCGCCGCTTGCCAGGCGAGCACGGCGTTCACGCTGAAAATCGCATCGGCGCGGCCCGATTGCAGCGCGAGCGTGCGCACCGCATCGTCGTCGTAGTACTGCACGCTCACTGGCTTCAGGCCATGCGCCACGTTTTCCTTGTCCCATTCGAGCAGCACTTTTTCCTGATTGGTGCCTGCATCGGTGATGATGCGCAGGCCCGCCACATCCTTGGGTTCGCGAATCGATTTGATCGGGCTATCCTTGCGCACGTAAAAACCCACCTCATCGCGCCGATAGGTCGAAAAATCGAACTTCGCCTTGCGTTCTTCCGTCACGGTCACGTTGGACACCACGGCATCGACCTTGCCCGACTGCAGCGCGAGTGGCCAGTCCGGCCAGGCGAGCACGACGAGTTTGAGCTTGCGGCCCAGACTATCGGCCACCACCTGCGAGAGATCGACATCGAAACCCACGACGGTTTTCGCATCCGTGGCATAGGTGCTGATCGGCGGCAACGCCGGCACGATGCCGATGGTGAGCGCATCTTTATCGACGAAATTGAAGCTCGCCGGAATGGTTTTGATGATTGCGGGCTCCGCACTGGCGCGCACGCGGCCATGCTGTTCCGGGCTCAGATCGAAAGACGTGGCGGCCAATGCGAGGCCGGCAGCGCCGAGCGCCAGCGCGCCCGCGAAAACAGCGAGAGAATGTTTGAGTTTCATGGCGATTTCAAGCAGACGGGTCGATAAAGAAATGAATCTCAGTGCTGCGCGCCCAACGGTTCGCGCGGGCGCAGATCGTGGAGCGAATCGATCGCACGCGGATTGATCAGGTCTTTGGCAAAGGGCAAATGCACGTGCACTTCCGGCGCAATAGCGCGATCGAACAGCGGCGTATAGCCCGAATCGATATAAAGGCCCCACGCTTCCGGCTGCTTGAAACCGGTGGTGAGATAGACGCGCCGATACCCCTGACGCAACGCACGCGCTTCGAGTGCTGCCACGACTTGCCGCGCGAGTCCCTGGCGGCGCTGATCTTCGCGCGTCCAGATGCGCTTGAGTTCGGCGGTCTGCGCGTCATAGCGCTTGAACGCGCCGCCGCCCACGGTTTCTCCGTCACGCTCGACAATGATGAAAGCGCCTTCGGGCGGCGTGAATAATTCGGCGGAATAACGCGCGAGTTCTGCTGCAGCGGACGCTTCGCTATCGGGACGAAAGGCGCGGTAGCGCGCGGCATATTCGCGTGTGAGCGCGTCGATCAAAGGCTGCGCGGCGGGATCGAGCGGCGAGGTGTCGATAATGCGGAAGCTCATGGTCGTTGCATTCGTAATGGGCCAATATGCGGCGGCGTACCGGAGGTTTTATCCGGTGCCACCGTATTTTTTCTGTGATCGCAACGTCGCCATACTTATTCAACGACTGTTGGGGTTGCGACAAGATTAGCCTTTCGACGAATGCAGATTAACCAAGCATTTCTAATATGTTTATCGACTTGTCTTAATGGATTGAAACCGCATTGAATTACGCTTTATTACCCTCTGGTGCCGCGCGATTTTTGTCATCCGATTGGCGGAACATGACGTTGCGTTGATCCTTATACCGGCTGCGCCAGATGAAACAGACAATCGCCGCGCTGCACGGCCGCCATCGCGCGCTGGCAGACGACTTCGCCATCGGCTTCGAAATTGACCGTCACGGGTTCACGCAATGGCGTGTCGGGAAAGTGAATGCGCGCCGCAGGCTGCCCTGTGCTCACGCTCTGCCCGAGTTGCACGAGCGGCTCGTACACACCGCGCTCATACGCATAGACGTAATGCGACGCGCCAGCCACGCGATAAAAGCGGGTTTCGCCGGGCGCTTTCGCAGGCACCAGCGGCCCCTCCAGTAAACCGATCTTGCCTAGCAGATGCAGCACGCCTTCGCGCGCCTCGCGCAGCAAAGGTGGCTGCACGATACCCGCGCCCCCGAGTTCGGTGACGATCGAAAGCGCCCCCTGACGACGCGCCGCGCTGGCCGAATGCACAGGATTGAGCGGATGCAAAAACGCACGCGGCATGCCGAACGCCGAAAGCGCCGCACGCAGACGCGCGTTTTCATCGGCGTCGCGCGGTTCGATCGCCAGCATATTCGCACCGTGATAAATCAGCGAACTGCCGCCCGAATGGAAATCGAGTAGATATTGCGAACGCGCCAGTAGCGTGTGCTCGATATAGTCCGCGATAACGGCAGTGGGTTCGCCGTGCGGATCACCAGGAAAGCTGCGATTCAGGTTGCCGCCGTCGAGCGGCGAAACACGCAGGCCCGCCTCGGCGGCGGGGAAATTCGCCATTGGCAGAAAGATCAACTGACCTTGCACCCAGGCCGGTTCGATTTCGCGCAGCAGTTGCGAGACGAGAATCTGTCCTTCGTATTCGTCGCCGTGATTGCCGCCCATCAGCAGCACGGTCGGTCCCGTGCCGTTGCGGATCGACGCCACCGGAATGGGAATCCAGCCATATGCGGAACGATGCACCGAATGCGGCAAGCGCAAATAACCGGTGTGACGGCCGGTTGCGTCGAAATCGATTTCACTGCGGATGGGATTGACCATGCTGCTCCTTCTTCTGTACGCAATCGATAGATAAACCGGTTCATTCTGGTCGATGCAGGCGAGCGCGCCTACCAAGCTTTAAGCGAATGAATATGCAAGCCGCGCCCGCTGGCTTCGTCGCCTGATTAAGCGCGCTACGGAACATCCATAGCAGAAATGCTTCGTTGGCCGTGCGCTGCACGCTCACTACACTGCGTTCCATCTTGTCATAACAAGTTCGCCATGCCCCAAAACACGCTCGCCGCGCTGCCGCCGCAACCGCTTTACGCAAAGATCAAGGACACGTTGCGTGCGCGTATCCTGGATGGCAGCTACGCGCCGCATAGCCAGATGCCGTCCGAACACGAGCTTTGCGCGCTCTTTGGCGTCAGCCGCATCACCGTGCGCCAGGCGCTAGGCGATCTGCAGAAGGAAGGCCTCGTGTTTCGCCTGCACGGCAAAGGCACGTTTGTATCGAAGCCGAAGGCCTTCCAGAACGTGACCTCGCTGCAAGGCTTTGCCGAAGCGATGACGTCGATGGGCTATGAGATCGTCAACCAGTTGCGCGCGTTTCGCGTCGTCAAAGCCAGCCGACATGTCGCGCAAAAACTGCACCTGGCCGAAGGGGACAACGTGGTGGAGATTCATCGCGTGCGCCTGCTCAACCGCGAGCCGGTTTCGCTCGAACTTACCTGGCTGCCCGAAGCGCTGGGCAAACGCCTCGCCAATGCCGACCTTACCGCGCGCGACATCTTTCTGATTCTGGAAAACGATTGTGGCGTGCCGCTCGGTCACGCCGATGTATCGATCGACGCCATGCTGGCGAGCGACGATATCGTCGATGCCCTGCGCGTTGAGGACGGCAGCCCGGTGCTGCGCATCGAGCGCACCACCCACGACGCCAGCGGAACGCCCATCGATTACGAATATCTGTATTTTCGCGGCGACGCCTTCCAGTATCGCCTGCGTGTGGATCGCGAGAAGAGCGCATCGCACGCCACCCATCAATAAGGATGACGTAATGACGACACAAACGATCCCCACCGAAGTACTAGACTACGACATTGTGGTGGTTGGCGGCGGCACAGCCGGCCCGATGGCGGCGATCAAGGCCAAAGAACGCAATCCCGCACTGCGCGTGCTGGTGCTGGAGAAAGCCCACGTCAAACGCAGCGGCGCGATTTCCATGGGCATGGACGGGCTGAACAACGCGATCATTCCGGGGCACGCCACGCCTGAGCAATATACGCGCGAGATCACCATCGCGAATGACGGCATTGTCGATCAGGACGCCGTCTATGCTTATGCGAAGCATAGCTTCACCACCATCGAGCAACTGGATCGCTGGGGCGTGAAGTTCGAAAAGGACGGCAATGGCGATTACGCCGTGAAGAAAGTCCATCACATGGGCGCCTATGTGTTGCCCATGCCCGAAGGCCACGATATCAAGAAAGTGCTGTACCGCCAGCTTAAACGCGCGCGCATAGACATCACCAATCGTGTCGTCACCACGCGTTTGCTCACCGATGCGCAAGGCGCCGTTTGCGGCGTGATCGGCTTCGATTGCCGTACTGCGCATAGCGTGGTGGTGCGCGCCAAAGCAGTGATTCTGTGCTGTGGCGCGGCCGGGCGACTCGGTCTGCCCGCCTCCGGCTATTTGATGGGCACATACGAAAACCCCACCAATGCGGGCGACGGTTACGCCATGGCCTATCACGCAGGCGCGGCGCTCACCAACCTCGAATGCTTCCAGATCAATCCGCTGATCAAGGACTATAACGGGCCAGCGTGTGCCTACGTGACCGGCCCGCTCGGCGGCTTTACGGCGAATGGCAAGGGCGAACGCTTTATCGAGTGCGATTACTGGAGCGGCCAGATGATGTGGGAGTTTTATCAGGAACTGCAGAGCGGCAATGGCCCCGTGTTCCTCAAACTCGATCATCTTGCCGAAGAAACCATTCAGACCATCGAGCAGATTCTGCACACCAACGAGCGCCCGAGCCGCGGACGTTTTCACGCCGGACGCGGCACCGACTACCGCGATCAGATGGTGGAAATGCATATCTCGGAGATTGGCTTGTGTAGCGGGCATAGCGCGTCGGGCGTCTATGTCGATTCGCGTGCGCGTACTACCGTGCCGGGACTTTACGCTGCCGGAGACATGGCCGCCGTGCCGCACAACTACATGCTGGGCGCGTTTACCTACGGCTGGTTCGCGGGCCACGACGCAGCCGATTACGTGGCAGGCCGCGAACACGCGCCACTCGATCAGGCCCAGATCGATGCCGAACGCGCCCGCATTTACGCGCCGCTCGAACGCAAGGAAGGACTCTCGCCTTCGCAGGTCGAATACAAGTTGCGCCGTATGGTCAACGATTATCTCCAGCCGCCCAAGGTCACGCGCAAGATGGAGATTGGCCTGCAACGTTTTGATGCCATTGCTGAGGATATCGAATCGATCAAGGCGAACAACGCGCATGAACTGATGCGTGCAGCCGAAGTCCGAGCGATCCGCGATTGCGCCGAAATGGCCGCGCGCGCTTCGCTGTTTCGCACCGAAAGCCGCTGGGGACTGTATCACCATCGCGTCGATTTTCCGCAGCGCGACGACGCCAACTGGTTCTGCCATTCCGATCTGCGCAAAGACGAGAACGGTCGCATGATCTGCGAAAAGCGCGCCGTCGCACCTTACGTCGTGCCGATTGGCGCGGCGGAGCAAGGCGCTTATGACCGCATGCGGATCAAGCCCACCCAGACACTGGCCGAAGCGCACTGAAAAACCGCTGGAGAAAAACATCATGTCCTTTACACCCCACGATATCTTCCAGCGCAGCAGCGCGCCCGTCACCATCGACGAAAATCTCTGCATTGCCGATAAAGGCTGCACGGTTTGCGTCGATGTCTGCCCGCTCGACCTGCTCGCGATCGATACGTCCAAAGGCAAGGCCTATATGCAATTCGACGAGTGCTGGTACTGCATGCCCTGCGAGCGCGATTGCCCGACCGGCGCCGTCAAGGTCGACATTCCGTATCTGCTGCGCTAGGCGCTCAGGCTATCGAAGCACAATCATTCGGATTCCAGATAGATTTTCACCATGACTGATCTTTTCGAAAACCGCGCACTCGCGCGCCTCGCGGATGCCGATGCTGCCGTGCGCCGCATCGCCGTGCTCGACCTCGCCGATCTCGAAGACGAAGCGCTCGTGCCCACGCTGGTGGCGACGCTGCGCGGCGACACCTCGCCCGAAGTGCGGCGCGAAGCGGCGAATGTGCTCGCGGCGTGGGAGCAGGAAGACGTGGTGGAAGCGCTGTGCGCCGCCTTGCTCGACACCGACGCAAGCGTGCGCGAAGCGGCCCAGCAAGCGCTTTCGGAACTCAAGGACGCGGCGTCGGCGAAAGTGTTGCGGCGCTGGGCCGCGCGGCCCGAACCGTTCGCGCGCCGCGCGGCCTTGCGTGGCCTGCGCGAACTGCGCGACGCCGCCGCGTTCGAGCCGGCGCT